>CAWIFO010000004.1:0-313883 GCA_963835445.1 uncultured Actinomycetota bacterium | reverse complement strand
ACTTCGTCCGCGTCACCGGGGAGGCGGCCGCGGACGAGGGGTCGTCCGACTGACCGATCCGTAGGGCCCGCCAGGGCCCGACGGGTGGCCGCCACCGAGGAGGGCCGGACCATGGCCGTCGTGCTCATCCCCGTTCCGGGACTCGACGCCGACCCCACCGAGGTGGCCGTCAGCTGGAAGGTCCTGACCGGTGCGGGACACACCGTCCGGTTCGCCACGCCCGACGGCGAACCGGCCCGTTGCGACGACCTCATGGTGACCGGCCGCGGGCTCGACCCGTGGGGGTGGGTGCCCGGCCTCGACCGCCTGGTCGGGGTCGGGCGGCTGCTCCGCGCCGATGCCCGTGGTCGGGCCGCCCACGCCGAACTGGTGGAGGACCCGGCCTTCCGGTCGCCGCTGCGGTGGGACGAGATCGAGCCCCAGGGGTTCGACGGCCTCCTCCTGCCCGGCGGCCACCGGGCGCGGGGGATGCGCGCCTACCTCGAGAGCCCGGTACTCCAGGACGTGGTCGCGGGTGCGTTCGGTGTCGGTGCGCCGGTGGCCGCCATCTGCCACGGGGTGCTCCTGGTCGCCCGCAGCATCGACCCCGTCACCGGTCGCTCGGTCCTGTACGGACGGACGACCACCGCGCTCACCTGGTCACTGGAGCGGCGCGCCTGGCACGTGGCCCGGGTCACCCGGTTCTGGGACCCGGAGTACTACCGGACCTACACCGAGGCCCCGGGACAGCCGGCGGGGTGGATGTCGGTCGAGCAGGAGGTGGCCCGCGCCCTGGCCCGCCCCGAGGACTTCCTCGACGTGCCGCCGGACTCGCCCGACGTGGCGCTCCGGACGAGCGGTCGGGCACGGGACACCGGCACCGACGCCCGACCGGCGTTCGTGGTCCGGGACGGCACGTACGTGTCGGCCCGCTGGCCCGGCGACGCCCACACGTTCGCGCGGGAGTTCGCCTCCCTGCTCTGAGCCCCGGGGTCGGCGGGGCGGCCAGGCTGTGCCGGTGCGCCCACGTGTCGAGGTCAGCCCCCGTCCTCGAAGGCGCGGACCTCGACCGGCTGGCGGCACGCCGCCGAACCCTGCGCGGCCCAGTCGAGTGCTGTCTCCCGGTCGGGGGCCTCGACGATCCACATCCCGCTGAGGAAGACCGGGGCCGGGGCGTAGGGTCCGTGGGTCGTCCCGGTCGTCCCGGTCAGACCGTCCGCCGACCGGACGACGACGGTGGCGTCCGGCGGCTCCAGTCCCCCGGCGAACACCCACCCACCCGCGTCCCGGACCCGCGAGTTGAAGGCGTCGACGTCGTCGAACATCTGCTGCATCACCTCGGGCTCCGGCGGGGTGGCGCCATCCGCGCCGTGCACGGCCAGGAGGTAGTGGGTCATCGGGGGGCTCCTCTCGTAGGGACGCGGTGGGGTGCCGGGTCCGCGGTCGTCCGATGGTGGGGACGGGCGGGGCGTCCCGGACTCATCGGTCGATCATGGCACCCGCCGTCCGCCCGGGGCCGGGCGGGGCGGCCACTGCCGGCCGATGGCCAGGTGCCCCGGGGGAAGAGCGAGGGGGGGGAGGAGCGAGGGGGCGGCCCGGGAGGCAGGGGGGGCAGGGGGCCGGGGCCGGGGCGGGGGCGTGTCGGTAGGATCGGGGTCCGTGGCCGTCCGTGGGGATCTGCTGGTCGAATCCGACCTCGAGCCGTACCGCCGGGAGCTGACCGGCTACTGCTATCGCATGCTCGGCTCGGGCTTCGAGGCCGAGGACGCCGTCCAGGAGGCCATGCTGCGGGCGTGGCGCAACGCCGACCGGTTCGAGGGGCGGTCCAGCCTGCGGACGTGGCTCTACCGGATCGCCACCAACGTCTGCATCGACATGCACCGCCAGGTGCAGCGCCGGGCCCGGCCGATGGAGATGGGCCCGTCGTCGCCGCCCGACGAGTCCCACCTGGGGCCACTGCTGCCCGAGGCGCTGTGGGTGACGCCCGTCTCCGACGCCAGCGTGGCGCCCGAGGGGACCGACCCGGCCGACGTCGCCCTCTACCGGGAGTCGATCCGACTGGCCTTCGTGACCGCCCTCCAGCACCTTCCGCCCCGCCAGCGCGCCGCCCTCATCCTCTGCGAGGTGCTGGGCTGGCAGGCGTCCGAGGTGGCGTCGCTCCTGGAGTCGACCGTGCCGGCGGTGAACAGCGCACTCCAACGGGCCCGTGCCACGCTCGGGGGCCTGCCGTCCGAACCGCGCCACGCGGTGCTCGAGGATCCCGAGGCCGCCCTGCTCGATGCGTACGTGGACGCCTTCGAGCGCTACGACGTCGGCCTGCTGGTGACCCTGCTGCACGAGGACGCCGTGCAGTCGATGCCCCCGTTCGCCATGTGGCTCCAGGGGGCGCAGGACATCGGTCGGTGGATGGTGCAGCCGGGGCCGAGCGCCTGTCGGGGTTCGCGCCTGCTCCCCACCTCGGCCAACGGGTGCGCGGCGTTCGGCCAGTACCGACCGGACCCCGCCGGCGGCTACTCGCCGTGGGCGATCCAGGTGCTGGAGATCGCCGAGGGGAGGATCGCCGGGAT
Organism: uncultured Actinomycetota bacterium; assembly: GCA_963835445.1. Classification (GTDB taxonomy): domain Bacteria; phylum Actinomycetota; class Acidimicrobiia; order Acidimicrobiales; family RAAP-2; genus Bog-756. The sequence continues at coordinate 311,337 of CAWIFO010000004.1, read as the reverse complement.
GGCCTTCTTCCTGGACCTGGTGGATCCCGAGCGCCTCTTCCCGATGTTCGACCTCCCGCTCCACCTCGACGGATGACCTCCGGACCACGGACCGATGAGTCCGGTGCCCCTGTCCCGTCCACCTCTCCGTACGACCACATCGACCAGGAGGACATCCCATGACCACGCGTGACCATGCACCCCTCGGCTCACCCTGCTGGGTGGACCTGTTCACCTCGGACGCGGATGCCAGCCGCGCCTTCTACACCGGTCTCTTCGGGTGGGAGGCCCAGGAACCGAGCGCGGAGTTCGGTGGCTACTTCATGTTCACCCGTGGGGGGATCCCGGTGGCCGGGGGCATGCCCGGCCCGAACGACGCACCGGGGTCGGACACCTGGAGCGTCTACCTCGACACCGACGACATGGCCCGCACCGTCGGGGCGGCCACGGCCGCCGGAGGGTCGGTGGTCGTGGCGCCGATGCCGATCGCCGACCTCGGGACGATGGCGGTGCTGGCCGACCCGACCGGTGCCCCCGTGGGCGCCTGGCAGGCGGGGACGTTCCCGGGGTTCGTCGTCCTGGACGAGCCCGGTGCGCCGAGCTGGTTCGAACTGTTCACCCGTGACCACGCCCGGTCGGTCGCCTTCTACGAGTCGGTGTTCCGGTGGCAGACCGATGTGGTCGGCGACACCGACGAGTTCCGGTACTCGACGATGCGAGGACCCGGCGCCGACGAGCAGCTGGCCGGGGTCATGGACGCGTCGTCGTTCCTGGCCGAGGGCGAGACGTCCCAATGGTCCGTGTACTGGGAGGTCGACGACACCGATGCGGCGTTGGCCCGTGTCGGTGAGCTCGGCGGGTCGGTGGTGTCCGAGGCGATGGACACGCCCTACGGCCGCATGGCCGCCGCCGAGGATCCGACCGGGTCCCGGTTCAAGCTGCGCCGCAAGCCCGGCTGACGACGTCGCCGGGGACGCGGGATCACGGGGCGACGTCCCCAACGGCCCCGCGGCACCAGGACCACCGCACCGGGAAGGGGGCCTCGTCGGACTCGTGCTCGGCATAGGTGCCTTCCAGGAGGACCACCGCGTGCTCGGTGGCGTGCACGGTGGTCACCAGGTACCAGCCGAGGGCGATGGCGGGGACGAGGTGCTGGACGAGGATCGACCCTCCGGTTCCGGCGGGTCCGGCGTGGTCGGCGTGGTCGTCGAGTGCCAGGGGCAGGTCCAGGCCGAGGGCGTCCAGCAGTCCACGATGGCGGGCCGCCGCCTCGCGGACCCAGATGGGGACGGAGTCGCGGTCGTGTCGGGCGGCCAGCGGTTGGCCGGCGGCGGGCGGGGCGAGGGCCCGCTCCAGGAGGTGACGGGCCCGGCTGGTGTACGGGCCGCGCATGCGTTCGACCCACCCGGTGTCGACCCACTCGCCGGGCTCCAGTGGGACCGCGACCATGGTCTCGGCCCGCAGGACCCGGCCGACGGCCCACCCCGGGACAGGCGCGGCGGGGAGGACGGACAGGTCCGGCGGTGGGCGGGCGATGCCGTGGCACCGACCGACCGTCCCTTGGTTGACCCGGGGCTGCATCGGTGTCGTCACCATGGGGGGCCTCCTCGCATCACCCGGCCGGGTCCCACGCTGTACGGGGGGTACATCGGCACACGGACGAACGGTCCACAGGGCCGATGGTCCCAACAATTGGCGCGGTTCGCCCGTCCACGGGCCGGATCTCGGGGTCGGCCGGACCGGTTCACGAGCGGCAGGGGAGCCGCAGGAGGATCCCGCCGGTCGGGTGGATCCGGCTCACGTGGTTTCCTGGCTCAGCCGGCGACCACCTCCGGCATCGGGTCGGGCGCGGGCACGGGGAGCGAGGCCAGCGAACCGCACAGCTCGGCAAGCCTCGGGATCCGGTCGGACCGCATGGCCAGCCCCTCCCCGTCGGTGGCGTCGAGCACCCGGACCTTGTCGGCGTTGCACTTCAGCCACTGGGCGACGATCATCCGCTCGTTGTCGTGTCCGTCGGCGGGGACGGAGAACGCAGGGTCCAGGCCGCCACCGGTGCCCGGGGCGCCGTCGCTGTGGAACAGCGAGCCGGTCTCCACCAGGAGCCCGCCGTCGAGCTCGACGGTGCCCTCCCCGTCGACGTGGAGGACGACCCGGCCCGCCAGCCGCAACGACTCGACCCTGCGGTGACGCCCCAGGAGGTGGCGGAGGCGTTCGGCCTCGTCGCGGACCCTGGCCGCATCCTCGTAGCGCTGGGAACGGGCGAGCACGGCGACCCGCTCGGCGTAGGGGGCGAGCAGCGCGGTCGGGTCCCCGTCGAGGTCCTCCGGGCCCCACGTGGGACGGCGGCCCCGGCGGCGCGGGCGGGGCACCTCCGCCACGGCCCCGGCGGGCACGGCGAGGGCCCCGGTGCCGGCGTCACCCGGCGCGGGCACGAGGTGGCGGGCCGTCGTGCCCGGGACGCTCCGTCGGACCTTGCCCTGGGCGTTGTACGGCGGCGCCCACGCCCGGATCAGCCTGCCCTCGAGCACGGCCGCCGTCAGGGGACCGGGACAGACCCGGTGGTGCACGCCGTCCATCAGGCGCAGGAGGCGTCCGATCTTGTTCCGGGTGTCGCCCGAGAAGTAGGAGCGGACCCGGCTGTGCAGGTCGGTGGCCTTGCCCACGTAGAGGACGTTCCCGGCGGCGTCGGTGAACCAGTAGACGCCCGGGCGGTGGGGGAGCCGGTTGGTCAGGCGGAGCTTTGCCGCCTGTGGGTGGCCCACGATGCGGGGGAGTTCGAGCAACTCCTGGAGGCCCACGATGCCGAAGGACCCGGCCCGCTCCAGCAGCGCGTGCAGGAGGTCGCCGGTGGCGAGGACGTCAGCCAGCGCCCGGTGGGACGGCTGGTGGGGGAGGTGCAGCGTTGCTGCGAGGGTGCCGAGCCTGCAGTTGGGGACCATGTCCCGGACGAGCCGGCGGGCCAGGGCGAGGGTGTCGACGGTGGCGTTGGCCAGGCGGTCCCGCCCGGTCGACTCGAGGGCGTGGTTCAGGAACGAGAGGTCGAACCGGACGTTGTGGCCCACCACGACGCCGCCACCCAGGAACTCCTGGAACGAGGGGAGCATCTCGCCGATGCGGGGCGCGTCGACCACCATGGCGTCGCTGATCCCGGTCAGCGCGGTGATGAACGGCGGGATCCGCTCGTCGGGTCGCACGAAGCTCTGGTAGGTCCCGAGGAGCTCGCCGCCGCGGTACCGGGCCGCCGCCACCTCGGTGAGCGAGGACGTGGCCGGCGAGCCGCCGGTGGTCTCGACGTCGAGGACCACGAAGGTGACCTGGCTGAGCGGGGTCCCGAGCTCGTCGAAGGAACGCTGGACGGCGAGTGCCATGGGGACACTCTAGCGAACAGGTGTTCGGCGTCGGCAGCCGGGCGGTCGCCCCGCGCGACTACCGTGGTCGCCGTGACCGCCGACCCGACCGCCACGCCCGACTCCGCCACGCCCGACTCCGCCGAGGTCGTCCGCTACCGCTGCGCGGCGTGCGGCAACCTCACCCGGTTCGACGTCGTGACCACGCGGCGGACCCGGGCGTTCCATCACTACTCCGTCGGTGGGGAGCTCACCGTCGAGGACGTCGAGGTCCTCGACGCGTCGGTCGAGGACGTCACGTGCCGATGGTGCGGGAACGGCAATGCGGTCGAGGTTCTCGAACCCGGCGCGACCGACCCGTCCTGACCGCCGGACCGTCCATCCCGGGCGCAGTCGCCGGCCGGATCGCACGCTGACATGAGCGGTACCGACGACCCGCCGAACCCGCTGGCCGACCCCGCGTTCGTGGCCGGCCTGCGGTCGATCCCGACCGGCGCCCCCGGCGAGGCCCCGGACTGGCCCGCCGCCGACCTCCACGGTCGTCGACCCGACGGGTCGCCGGTGTCGATCGTCCTGGCCGAGGCCGACCGTCCGCTGCTGTTGGTCTTCCTCGCCGTCCGCTGCGACGGGTGCGAGTCGTTCTGGCAGGGACTGGCCGGTGGCGTCGACATCGGCAACGGCGGGGTGGTGCCGGTCGCCGTGACGCGTGCGCCCGACATCGTGGATGCCGACGAGGTCGCCGCCCGGGCCGCCGGGTTCGACGGGGACGTGGTCATGGACGACCGGGTGTGGGCCGACTACCGGGTGACCGGCTACCCGTTCCTGGTGCTCGTGGACCCGACGTCACGGCGGATCCTGGCCGAGGCCGTCGGGTTCGGCTGGGCCGACGTCGCCGCCACGGTCCGCACCGGGCTCGGCGGGTAGCGGACTAGATCCCGCCGATCCCCTTGCCCACCAGGATGACGCCGAAGACGAGATAGAGGACGGCCATCATCGCCGCGTTGTTCCGGTTGAGCCACGTCTGCCAGCCGCGGAGCACCTCGTCGGCCCGGTCACCCAGGAGTACCATGGCGACGACCGGCGTCGCCACACCGAGCGAGGCCAACACCGTGTAGACCGCCACCACGCCGACCACCTGCCCGGCGGCGAGCCCCGCCGAGGCGATCGTCACGGCGGAAGCCAGTCCGACGGCGATGTTCTTGGGGTTGGCCGCGCCGACGGTGAGTCCGACGACGAGCGACCGGCCCGGACCGAACGCAGCGAGCCCGTCCATCCACGACGGCAGTGGCGTCGTCTCGCCCGGTGCCGGTCGTGTCCGGAACTTCCGAACGGCCACGACCACCAGGAGGATCCCGAGCGCGAGGAGCAGGCCGGAGGCGCCCCGTGACCGCTGCGAGTCGGTGGACAGGTCGGCGGCCCCGGCGACCGCGGTCAGCACGCCCAGGACGGACGCCACCCCGACCATGAACCCGGCCAGGTAGCTCGACGCGTGGAGCACGGGGCGCTCGCCGAAGAGGAGCAGGATCGCCGCCACGATATTGATCGGTGACACGGTGACCACGACGGCCAGCGGGAGGATCTCCCCGATCACCGTCCTCATCGCCGGGCTCCCGTGTGCATGCTCGCCTCACGCTAGTGGTCGGCGGTGACGTGGGCGGGGAGGTGCTGCGGCGGGCGGTGAGCCGGCTCGACGGCGGACGGGGGCGGAGGACGGGCGACGGCGGACGGCGGGTGGAGGACGGGCGACGGGGGTCAGTGTGCGGCGGGGACCGGTGGGTGCCGCCAGGTGGTCGAGGTCTCCAGGAGCCGGTCCAGGTCGTCGGGCATCAATGGACGTGCAAACAGATTGCCCTGTCCGGTGTCCGCTCCCTCCGCCTGCAGCCGCCTCCACTGGTCGTCGGTCTCGATGCCCTCGGCGACGGTGTGGAGGCCGAGGATCTTGCCCAATTGGGTCAGCGTGTGGACGAGGGCCTCGGACTCCTCGGTGTCCGTCATCCCAGAGACGAACGACCGGTCGATCTTCATGATGTCGATGGGGAGCTTTCGGAGGTAGGCGAGCGACGAGTACCCGGTACCGAAGTCGTCGATGGCGATGCGCACGCCCTGTGCCTTCAACTCGGAGAGCCGCCTGACGGTGTCCTCGACATCGTGCATCACGACGGTCTCCGTGAGCTCGAGGATCAGCGAGCCCGGGTCGAACCCGCTCACGGTGAGGGCATCCTGGACGTCGCCGAGGATCCGGTCCCGCTCGAGCTGTTTGGCGGAGACATTGACGGAGACGGTGAGGTGATGACCTCGGCGGTGCCACCGCGCCCCTGCCGGCAGGCCTCGTGAAGCACCCAGGCGCCGACCTCGAGGACGGGGCCGTTCGACTCGAGCTCGGCTACGAAGTCGTCGGGCTTCACCACACCCCGTTCGGGATGGTCCCACCGGAGCAGGGCCTCGACACCGGTGACGGCACCGGTCGCGAGGTCGACGATCGGCTGGTACTCGAGGAAGAACTGCCCGGCTTCGAGCGCGCCCTGCAGGTCCACCTCGAGGTGCCGGTGGTCGTCGACGGCCGACTGCATCGACGGTGAGAACCGCACGGCGCGTTGCTTGCCGGCGGCCTTGGCCCGATACAGAGCGATGTCGGCGTCCTGCAGCAGCGCTTCGGGCGTCGGCCGGTCACCTTCGGCATCGCCGATGCTGGCGGTCACGCTGAGGGGTCTGTCGCTCCCGTCGATCACGAACGGGGCGACCATGACGGCGAGGATCCGGTCGGCGACGGGCCCTGCCCCGTCGGCCAGCGGAGCGCCCTCGGTCAGCAGGACGAACTCGTCACCGCCCAGCCGACCGACGGTGTCGCCCTCGCGCAGCGCGCTCGGACAGTCGGACTCCGACGGCGACGAGCAGGTCGTCCCCGGCGCGGTGGCCCAGGGTGTCGTTGATGTCCTTGAAGTTGTCGAGGTCGAGGAAGAGGACGGCGACGGGGAGGTGCTCCCGTCGGCTCCGGGCGAGCATCTGTCCGATGCGGTCGAGGATCAGGGCCCGGTTGGGGAGTCCGGTCAGGGCATCGTGGAGCGCCTGGTGGCGGAGCTCGTCGGTCCGCTCGTCGACGAGGTCCAGGGCGCGGGATCGACTGGTGCCCAGGACGTAGATCAGTGCGCCCAGCAGCAGGCTGAGCAGGAGCCCGGCGATGAGGAGCCAGAGCACGGTCGAGGTCACGATGAGGCCGCTGCCGACCGGCTTCGAGAGTACCTGGACGCTCCACCCGTTGTGGAGGCCGATCGTCGTGCGGTCCGCGCCGGCGGGGGCCGTACCCGCCGAGAAGGCCGCGGTCTCGCCTCCGTACTCGTAGTGGAACACCACGGCCGTGTCGTTGTGGCCCCGGAGCGCACCCTGGAGGATGGTGTCCGGGCTGATCTCGGTGCCGGTCCAGCCGACCAGCGCGTTCGCCCGTTCCAGGGGGGTGTTGGTGACCACACCCGGACGGTAGATCGGGGTGCCCACGACCATCGCCGTGCTCGTGCCGCTTCCGTAGGGGAGGTAGGCGCCCTGCCCGGAGGCCATCGTGCTCAGGAACCCGGGGCCGATCGCGCTGTCGCAGATGTCGGTGTCGACCAGGGTGACGAGTCCACCGGTGCGGTCCTGGGACCGCTTGGGGAAGCAGTAGTAGGGGCGCGTGCCCGGGGGGGTCACCGTGAAGGTCGCTCCGGGTGGGAGGAGTCCAGCAGGATCGGCGTTCACCTCGGCCGCGTACGCGGCCAGTTGTGCCTGCGGCACCATGACCACCTCGGCGACCCCCAGGACCTCGGGGTACCGCTCGAACACCCTGGCGTAGTCCGTCCACTGCTGGAACTGCTGCTCGGTGGCCGACGGGTTGGCGATGACGAATGCGCCGACGTTCACGGCAAGGTCCTGCTCGCGTTGGATGGCCAACGTGAGGTTCGAGGCGATCTGGGTCGACGTGGTGACCGCCGCCTGTCGGGCCTTCTGCACTTCGTTCTGTGCGACGGAACGAGCTCCGAAGACGGTGCAGGTCACCCCGATGATCACGATCACCAGGGAATTCGACTAGCCAGACCCGGTGCCGTGACTTCATGGTCCGGGCTCCGCCCGTGGGGAATGTGGCCATGGATGCGGGCGCCGGTGCGGGTACCGGTGCCCGTCGGCGCGGAACGGCCCCGGAGTCGGCCCCGGAGTCGGCCCGGTAAACGGCCCGGTATCGTGCCCGCCGTCGGACGAGACCGGACTCGGACTCGATCGGTCAACCACTGCAGGCATCATGGGCACGGCGACTCCTCGGGCCACGGCCTCTCTTCGACTGCGGGGGCAGCGGAGCCGCTCGACTCCGCGTCCGAGCATCAGCGCCGTCACCCGTGCGTGACTTCTGGAGTCACCATCGACCGGTTCGACGGGCAGCTTGAGCCACCCGTCGAACCGGTCGGTTGGCTGTTCGGCCCCGGATGGACCCACGAGCTCGCCGTCCCTCCCGCGGGGCGACCCTCACCTGAGCAGGTGAGTGACTGCCGTCAGCTGAGCACGCGCCGGCACTCCTCGAGAGACGTCTCACCGAGCCGGACCTTGGCGAACGCGTCCTGCAGAAGGGTCTGCATCCCGCCTGCGATCGCCGCCGTCACGATCGCCCGGGCCGGGGCACGCTCCAAGACGAGTGCCTTCAGTGCGTCGTCCATCACCAGGACCTCCTGCACAGCGAACCGTCCGAGGTAGCCACGGTGGCTGCACCGGGCACAGCCCACGGGCCGGCGCACCACGAGCTCCTGGTCGGGCGACTCGAGGAGGGACATGGTCGACAGCTCGAGGCGCTCGTTCGGGCTGGCCGGCTCGGCGACGGCGCAGGACGGGCAGAGGCGCCGGAGCAGGCGCTGGGCGACCACGCACTCGAGCGCCGAGGTCACCAGATATGGCTCGAGCCCCATTTCGATCAGCCGCGTGGTGCTGGAGGCTGCGTCGTTGGCGTGGAGCGTGGAGAGGACCAGGTGGCCGGTGAGCGCCGACTCGGCGCAGATGCGCGCCGTCTCCAGGTCCCGGACCTCCCCGATCAGGATGACGTCGGGGTCCGTACGCAGTGCGGCCCGGAGGCCCGTGGCGAAGGTGTAGCCGGCCCGCTTGTTCACCTGTGACTGCTTGATCCCGGCGATCCGGTATTCGATGGGGTCCTCGACGGTGATGATGTTGCGGCCGGGGCTGTTGAGGGCGTTGACCGTGGCGTAGAGGGTGGTGGTCTTACCGGACCCGGTGGGCCCCGTGACGAGGACCATGCCCCATGCCTTCTCGAACGACCGGCGGAACCGGGCCAGGGCGTGCGGTTCGAACCCGAGCTTGGCCGTGTCGAGCAGGCTCTTGTCCTTGTGGAGCAGACGGAGCACGAGCGCCTCCCCGTCGATCGTCGGGAGGCTGGCCGCCCGGACGTCGACGGGCTGGCCGCGGGCGATGATCGAGATGCGGCCGTCCTGGGGGCGCCGCCGGTCCGCGATGTCCATCCCGGCCATGATCTTGACCCTGCTGAGCACGTCCAGGGCGAGCGACGCCGGCGCACTGGTGGCGTCGTGGAGGATGCCGTCGACCCGGAAACGCACCCGCAGGTCACCCTCGGTGGGCTCGAAGTGGATGTCCGAGGCCCGTTCGTCGACGGCGCGGCGGAGCAGCTGGTTGACGAAGGACGCCACCGGGCCTTCGGCGTCGTCGCCGTCGCCGTCTGAGCGAAGCACCGCCTCGCCAGGCGGACCCAGGACCGGACGGACGTCGACGGAGTGGGGCCTGTCGGCGGATGTCGGTGGCGGCCCGTCATCTGTCGGCACGAACGTGAGGTCGTCGAAGCTCCGCTCGATCGCCCGCCGGAGCTGGTCGGGGCCGACTACGACCAGGCGCACAGGGATGGGTGCGAGCATCCTCAGGTCGTCGATGGTCTGCATGTCCCGCGGGTCGGCGACGGCGACGGTGACGGTGCCGTCCTCGACGGCGACCGGGAGCACGGTGCGGGACCAACAGAAGGCCTTCGGGACGTGCACCAGTGCGGCAGGGTCCGGTGGGTCGAGGGTGAGGTCGCGGTACGGGATTCCGAACATCGACGCCAGCTCGACGGCGACGTCGACTTCGTGCACTACCCCACGGGCGATCAGGGTCTCGCCGAGGCGCTTCCCGGTATGCCGTTGCTCCTCGAGTGCAGCGTCCACCTCGGCGGCCGTGGCCAGCCCCGAATCGATCAGGTGCTGGCCGAGCGGCACACGGTGGGTGAAGAGACCCTGTTCGTCATCGGGGATGTCCGTGGTCATCACCTCGTTCGCCACGCCGGAACCGATGCGGCAGTGATCGAGCGTAGCCCTGCCGGGCCGATCGGTAGCGCGCCGGGTCGACCGGTCCGTCGGCCGGTCGGCTCCGACGGAGGTCCGCCCTCCCGTCGTCCTTCCGGAGCGACGGGCGTCACACCCTCCGGCGAAGCTGAGGGCATGACATCGACGACGGTGGGGAGGACGGGGGAGACCGGGGGCGGCGCTGCGTCGGGATGGTCAGCTCTCGCCGATGCCGTGCCCGTGGGGAACGTGGCCGGGCCCCGCCTCCGGACGACCTCGGGCGACGCGGGTCCGGGCATCGGTGCTCAGGTGAACCAGGCGACCGGACTGCTGTCGGACGTGCTCTCCATGCTGGATCCGGCCCGGCTGTCCGGCCCGGACGCGGCCGAGCTCTACCGGATGTTCGCCTCGGTCGAACGCTTGTCGATGGCGGGCAAGACGCTTCTCGCTCCCCGGATCGACGAGTCCGGGGTATGGCGTGACGGCGGACATCGCTCGCCCGCCGTGATGCTCGCGGAGCTGGAGGGCGTCCCCACCGGCCATGCCCGGAACACGCTCGAGGTGGGGCATCGACTGCCGGAGCTCCCCGCGACCGAGGAGGCACTGCGCGGCGGGGCGCTGTCGGGCCCGAAGGTCGCCGAGCTCTCGGGAGCTGCGGTGCTCGACCCGGGGAGCGAGGGCAGCCTCCTCGCCGGCGCTGCCGACGAGCCGCTGCAGAAGGTCAAGGAGCGATGCCAGCGTGCCCGGTCGGCGGCCGAGCAGCAGGACCCGGTGGCGGCGGTGCGGCGGATCCATGCGTCCCGGCACTTCAGCTCATGGACCGATTCCGAGGGCGCCTTCTGCTTCCAGGGGCGCGACACGGCCGACCGGGGAGCGAAGATCCTCGAGCAGCTGCAGCACACCGTGGCCCGAATGAGGAAGGCGGATCGGGCAGTAGGTCCGGAGCGAGGTGGATCAGGAGGCCGGGCGAGCTCCGAGTCGGACCGGGCACTCCGGGCGGACGCGCTCTTCCTGCTGCTGACGGGGCGGACGCCCTCGGGGAGCGCCCGTTCCGACGCGAGCGACGACGATCCGGGCCCACCGGACGGGCACGTCGCCTCCGGGGACGATCCGGGTCCCGAGGCGCTCGGACGGTCGACCTCGACATACGGCCGCCTTGGCCGTGGGTCGGGGCCCGACCCTGGAGCGGGCGCGGACCTCGCATCGGATCACGGGGAGCCGCGCCACGACGTGATCGACCGCCCGCCGACCTGCTCGCTGATGGTCCGGGTGGACCTCGATGCCCTGTTGCGGGGTCAAGTCGTCCCTGGCGAGATGTGCGAGATCGACAACCAGGGCCCCATCCCGGTGGCGATGGCCCGGGACCTCGCCAGTGACTCCTTCCTCCGGCTCGTGTACCACCGGGCCGGCGACATCCGTGCCATCTCGCATCTCGGCCGCACCGTCAACCGGCGGTTGCGGACAGCCCTGGCCCATCGCGACCGGTGCTGCGTGGTTCCGGGATGTGGCGTCCCCTTCGGTCTGGAGATCGACCACGTCGTGCCGTTCGCCCTCGGCGGGCCGACCGAACTTTCGAACCTGGCGCTCCTCTGTCATCACCATCACTACCTGAAGACCTACGAAGGATGGACGCTGGAACGCTCCGGCACGGCGGCCGACGGGTCCCCGACCTGGGAATTCCTTCCGATGGCCCCGTTCGGCGAGGAGCCCGACCCACCGGATGGCTGAACCCGTCGCCGGCGGATGCCCGTCGATTCCAAGGATCCGCTGCCCCTGTTCCCAGGTGGCGCACAGGTGGGGGATCGATGCTGGGTCCCGTCACACAGGACATCTCGCACGACATCCCGCAGCATCGACGACACAGAGGAGCACCCATGAGCACAGTGGACGATGACAGGACCAACGGGTCGGCCGCTCCGTCGGACCCCGACCACTTCCGGAGTCTGCGTCAGCGCCGTCGGCGCGGGCTCCGCATCACCACGGCCGCTGCGGTAGCCATCGGCCTCGCCGTCGGCGGCGGGGCGGTCGCCAACGCCTCCGGTACCGGTTCGACCTCGTCGACGTCGACACCGGGCGCACCGTCCGGCCATGACGGCTTCGGCGGCACCCCGCCGGCCGCGTTCGGCACCGTGGCCTCGGTGGGCACGGACACCTTCACCCTGACCGGCCGTGACGGCACCACGGTGACCGTCGACGTGAGCTCGACGACCACCTACTTCGACCCGGCGGTGACCTCGCCCTCGCTGGCCGACGTCAAGGTGGGTGCCCACGTGGCCGTCTTCGGCACCGACAGCGCCAACACGGTGACGGCCACCAAGGTGGCCATCGGCGGTCCCGGTGGCATGGGCGGCCCCGGTGGCATGGGCGGCCATGACGGCTTCGGCGGCACCCCGCCGGCCGCATTCGGCACCGTGGCCTCGGTGGGCACGAACACGTTCACCCTGACCGGCCGTGACGGCACCACGGTGACCGTCGACGTGAGCTCGACCACCACCTACTTCGACCCGGCGGTGACCTCGCCCTCGCTGGCCGACGTCAAGGTGGGTGCCCACGTGGCCGTCTTCGGCACCGACAGCGCCAACACGGTGACGGCCACCAAGGTGGCCATCGGCGGTCCCGATGGCATGGGCGGCCCCGGTGGCATGGGCGGCCATGACGGCTTCGGCGGCACCCCGCCGGTCGCCGTAGGTACCGTGGCCTCGGTGGGCCCGAACACGTTCACCCTGACCACGAGGAGCGGTGCCACGGTCACCGTCGACGTGAGTTCGACCACCACCTACCGCGACGTCGGGGTCACTTCGGCGTCGATCGCCGATGTCAAGGTCGGCAACAAGGTTGCGGTCTTCGGAACCGAGAGCGGCTCGACCGTGACGGCCACATCGGTCGGTATCGGCATGCCAGGCGGTCCCGGCGGTCCCGGCGGTGCCGGGGATGCCGACGGAGACGGTCCCATGGGCCAGGCGCCGTCGTCGGGTTCCAGTTCCAGCTCGACCAACGCCACCACAGGATTCACATCCGGCTCCGGATCGTTCGTCACCACCTGACCCACGCACCGGTCCGTTCCCCGGGACCGTGCCCGTTCCGACTCCCCCCTGAGCCCCCTCGCAGGTCGGAACGCACGAGCCGTCCCGGGTTTCGACAGATCCCGTCACGCCCCACCCGAGCGTGGCGGGATCTGTCGCGCCCAGGCCTAGGCCGCCCTCCCCGAGACGGCGCCAGCCTTGACACCCGCGCCGGAGACCGCGCCGCCCTCCCCCAGACGGCGCCAGTCACAACGTCAGCTACGGTCACCGTTGCCGTTCGACCGGACTGCGCTGTTCGGCCATCCTGGGAGCATGCTCCACGCCTGCGCCCTGACCGTCGACCTCCGGATCCCGGACAGCCGGTCCCTGAAGGCGAAGCGGAGCACCGTCAAACATCTGGTGGAGGCGTGCCGGTCGCGGTTCGGGGTGGCGGCAGCCGAGGTCGGATTCCAGGACCAGTGGCAGCGGAGCGAGCTCGGGTTCGCCGCCGTGTCCGGAACCGAGGGTCAGGTCGAGAACGTCCTCGACTCGGTCGAGCGGTTCGTGTGGTCCCACCCCGACGTGGAGGTCGTCTCCACCTCGCGGGACTGGCTGGAACCGGACCGGTAGACCGCCCCGTCCCATGCGGGTGTCGTAGCCTCGCGCCATGACCGCGCTCGACGACCTCCTGATCGACCTCGACGCAGAGTACGACGACCTCCGCACCGTCGTGCGCGACCTGGCCGACAACGCCCCCGAGTGGGACCTGCCGACTCCGGCCGAAGGGTGGGCGGTCCGCGACCAGATCAGCCACCTGGCCTACTTCGACGACGCCGGCCGGATGGCAATGGTCGACGCGGACGCCTTCGCCCGGTCGGTCGACGAGGTCCTGGCGGCCACGGGCGACCCCATGGAGGTCCACCTGTCCCGGGGCCGGGCGATGGGCGGCCGGGATCTGCTCGCGTGGTGGGGGAGCGCCCATCGGGCCATGGTCGAGGCGTTCGCCGCCGCGGATCCTTCCACCCGGGTTCCCTGGTACGGGCCACCGATGGGCGTACGTTCGTTCATCTCGGCCCGTCTCATGGAGACGTGGGCCCATGGCCAGGACGTCTGCGACGCGCTGGGTTCCGTGCGGCTGCCCACGAACCGGTTGCGACACATCGCCCACCTCGGCGTCCGTGCCCGTCCTTTCTCCTACATCGTCCGTGGTCGAGAGGTGCCCTCCGGCCGGATCGACGTGGTCCTCACCGGACCCGACGGCGACGAGTGGCGGTGGGTGATCGGCGACGGTGACGGCGACGGTGACGGTGACGGCGACGTCCGCGAAGTCGCCTCGGTCACCGGGTCGGCACTCGACTTCTGCCTGGCCGTCACCCAGCGCCGCAACCTAGCCGACACCGACCTGGTCGTGACGGGACCACTGGCCGAGGACTGGATGGCGATCGCCCAGGCCTTTGCCGGTCCGCCGGGGCCTGGTCGACCGGTCACCTGAGCACGGTCACCTGAGCACGGGCGCCTGAGCACGGGCGCCTGAGCACGGGCGCCTGACGCAGCAGCGATCGACGGGCGCCCGCAGGCGGAAGGGCCGATCGCGTCACTCCGGCTCGTCCATCAGTTCGGCCAGTCGGCCCACGAACGCATCGACGTCCGCTTCCGTGGTGTCGAAGGACGCCATCCAGCGCACGACTCCCGTGGTCTCGTCCCACACGTAGAAGGGGTAGTCGGCCTGCAGCGCGGTGGTCACCCCGGGTGGGAGTCGGACGAAGACCCCGTTGGCCTGCACCGGATGGACGAGTTCGACGCCGGGTACCGCGGAGGCGCCCACACCGAGGCGGAGCGCCATGGCATTGGCGTGCAGGGCGCTCCGCAACCACAGGTCGTCGGTCAGCAGGGCGACGAACTGGGCGGCGACGAAGCGCATCTTCGACGACAGCTGCATCGACTGCTTCCGGATGAACGTCAGTCGGGTCAGCGCCTCGTCCCGGAACGTGATGACGGCCTCGGCACCGAGCGCCCCGTTCTTCGTACCGCCGAAGGAGATGACGTCCACGCCGGCCGACTGGCCGAAGTCGCCGAAGTCGACGCCGAGGGCGGCGGCGGCGTTGGCGAGGCGTGCGCCGTCGAGGTGCAACAGCAAGTCGTGGGCGTGGGCCCAGTCGGCCAGCGCTGCGATCTCGTCCACCGAGTAGACGGTGCCGACCTCGGTGCTCTGGGTGATGGAGACCACCCGCGCCTGGACGTGGTGCTCGTCCCCGACGGCGGTGACCACACCGGCGGCGAGCTCGGGCGTCAGCTTTCCGTCCGGCGTGGCCACCGTGAGGAGCTTGCTCCCGAGGAACCGCTCGGGAGCTCCGCACTCGTCCACGTCGATGTGGGCGCCCTCGGCGCAGATCACCGCTTCGAACGGGCGGAGGAGGGACTGCAGCCCGACGACGTTGGTGCCGGTGCCGTTGAACGCGAAGTAGGTCCGGGTGCCCTGGCCGAAGTGCTCGGCGAGGAGCCGGTGGGCCTCGGCGGTCCACGGGTCGGCGCCGTACGCGGGGGTGTGGCTGCCGTCGTTGGCCTGGACAATGGCGGCGAGGACCTCGGGGTGGGCCCCCGACCAGTTGTCGCTGGCAAAGGTTCGCCGGCCTGGTGAGCGCGGCACATCCACGTCCATGACCCCGTCCCCGTCCCCGTCCGCGTCCGCGTCCACGTCCCGACCCGTCCTCAGTCCCGCACGAGCGGCTTGTACCGCAGGCGGTGGGGCTGGTCGGCGTCGACGCCGAGTCGCTTGTGGCGGTCGGCCTCGTAGTCGCTGAAGTTGCCCTCGAACCACCGGACTTCCGAATCGCCCTCGAAGGCGAGGACGTGGGTGGAGATCCGGTCGAGGAACCACCGGTCGTGGCTGATCACCACCGCGCACCCCGGGAACGTGAGGAGCGCCTCCTCCAGCGCGCGCGAAGGTGTCCACGTCGAGGTCGTTGGTGGGCTCGTCGAGCAGGAGCACATTGCCGCCGGCCTTCAGCACCTTGGCCAGCTGAACCCGGTTGCGCTCGCCGCCCGAGAGCTGCCCGACCTTCTTCTGCTGATCGCTGCCGGTGAACCCGAAACTCGCCACGTAGGCCCGGCCGTGGATCTCCCGTCCGCCCACCACCATGTGGTCGACGCCGCCGGTGATCTCCTCGTAGACGGTCGCCCCGGCGTCGAGCTGGTCGCGGGACTGGTCGACGTAGGCGAGCTCGACGGTGGGTCCGACCGCGAGCGTGCCACTGTCGGGCTGCTCCTCACCGACCATCATCCGGAACAGCGTGGTCTTGCCGGCGCCGTTCGGGCCGATCACCCCGACGATCCCGCCCGGGGGAAGGAGGAACGAGAGGTCGTCGATCAGGAGCCGGTCGCCGTAGCCCTTCACCAGGTGCTCGGCGTCGATCACCCGGTCGCCGAGACGGGGGCCGGCCGGGATGGCGATCTCGAGCTTGTCGGCCCTGCGCTCGGCCGCCTCGGCCTGGGCCACCAGGTCGTTGTAGGCGTTGATGCGGGCCTTGCCCTTGGACTGGCGGGCCCGCGGGGACATGCGGATCCACTCGAGCTCGCGCTGCAGGGCGTCCTGGCGCGAGGTGTCGGCCCGCTGCTCGGCGGCGAGGCGTTCCTGCTTCTGCTCGAGCCACGAGGAGTAGTTCCCCTCCCACGGGATGCCGGCACCACGGTCGAGCTCCAGGATCCATCCGGCCACATTGTCGAGGAAGTAGCGGTCGTGGGTGACGGCCACCACCGTGCCGGTGTACTCCTGCAGTGTGCGTTCGAGCCAGGCCACCGACTCGGCATCGAGGTGGTTGGTCGGTTCGTCGAGGAGCAGGAGGTCGGGCTTGGACAGCAGCAGACGGCAGAGGGCCACGCGGCGGCGCTCGCCCCCGGACAGGGTGGACACGTCGGCGTCTCCCGGGGGGCAGCGCAGGGCGTCCATGGCGATGTCGAAGGTGCGCTCGAGGTCCCACGCGCCGGCCGCGTCGATCTTGTCCTGCAGAGCGGCCTGCTCGGCCAGCAGCTTGTCGAAGTCCGCATCGGGCTCGCCCATGGCCGCGCACACGGCGTTGTACCGGTCGACCAGTCCCTTCGCCTCGCCCACCCCGTCCGAGACGTTGCCGAGCACGTCCTTGGTCGGATCGAGCTCGGGCTCCTGGGACAGGAAGCCGACGGTGAAGCCCGGTGTGAGGCGGGCCTCGCCGGTGAACTCGTCGTCCTGACCGGCCATGATCCGGAGCAGCGACGACTTGCCCGAGCCGTTGCCGCCGATCACGCCGATCTTGGCCCCGGGGTAGAAGGAGAGGTTGATCCCCTTCAGCACCTCGCGGTCCGGCGGGTAGAAGCGACGTAGGTCGCGCATGGTGTAGATGTACTGGGCTGCCATAGGGGACAGTGTGCCAGCCCTGGGTGGGGTCCCGGTCGGCGCGGGCGCGGACCATGTCCGGCCCGGGGCGACCCACGGAGCCGGGCTGCCGGGCCCGATGCCTGGTTGGGTAGCCTGAGTCGATGGGCACCACCCGGATCGTCGAGTGCCGTCGCGTACCCGGCACAGACCTCCTGGGGGGGACCTGTGGCCGCTGAGCCCGAGGGGGTTCCCCCGACCGCGGCGGGCGTGCCGACCTCCCGCCGCGCGCAGGTCGGGGTCCTGTTCGTCCGCCTCGTGGAGGCCGTCCGCACCGGTGACGACGACATGGTGGAGTCCGCGGTGCTCGCACTCAGCCGGCGGAGCCGCTGGCTGGCGCCACTGGCGCTGCTGGTCGGTGGATTCGCCATGCTGTTCCAGGGCCTGAAGACGCTGTTCATCAACTGGCGCCTGACCCTCGTGCAGATCCTGCCGGCCATGTGGATCTGGGTGGTCATGGTCGACATCAAGGCCCACGTGCTGCACGGCAAGGGATTTCACATCTTCAAGAACCCGTTCGTCGCCATCGCGGTCATCGCGGTCATCGCCTCCATCACGGCGGCCAGCTTCTATCTGAACGCGGTGTTCGCCTTCGCCATCGGGCGCAAGGGCACACCCGAGATCCGCCCGGCGTTCGCCATGGCGAGGATGCACCGGAGGACCATCCTCACCTGGGGGTTCGGAATCGGTGCGCTGGTCGGCTTCTCCGCCATCGTCGTCGACCGGTGGGGCCAGTTCTGGTTCGCCTTCAGCCTCGGCATCATGGCCGCGGTCCTGATGTTCGCCTACGTGGCCATCCCGTCCCGCCTGCTCGGCCTGCGCACGGAGCAGTCCCGTCGGGACAAGCTGAGCGCCGCCGCCGTGGGCGGGGCCATCGGGGTGGTCATCTGCTCGCCGCCCTATGCCCTGGGCCGGATCGCCCTCATCATGATCGGCTCGCACACGTTCCGGTATCTCGCGGTGCTCCTCCTGATCATCGCCGTGATCCTGCAGACCGGCGCGACCAGCGCGGTCAAGGCGGTCAAGATGAGCGCCAAGATCGTGGCCGGCAGTACGCCGGAGGAGGCCGACACCGAAGTGTTCGGGGAGAAGCCGCCCGGCGCGTAGTACGTCCGACAGTGCTCCGGCACTCCGAATTGCCGGATTGGTCTCGGTGCCGCTGGGTGGGTAGGTTGCCACCTTCTGTAGCGGCCGGAACGGGGGCCGACGGTGCCCCGCAGCCGCCGCTCCCCGCGGCACGAGGTCCGAGCCTTCGCGTCGTGGCGCTTCCGCCGGCGACGTCGGGACGGCTTCCATCCGGCGCGCTGGTGGTCCGGGCAGATGGCACCTGTTCCGGCTGATTCCCGTGTCACCGCAACGGTTTTACGCCTCCGGGCCTGGTCATCGGATCTGGTGGGCGAATGCAGAGGAGCGTCCGGCAAGGTGTCCTGCCAGGCCCTCGGCAAGGTGTCTGGCGCACGCTCGACCCATGTCCCACCACCTGTCGCGCTCACGTCGAACGCCGGGTCGATCCGGCGTCAGCCCCTACGTTCCGGCCCGAAGTCATTGCACCCCTAGTGCAAACATCGGTGCACGCCGGAGCTTCCCGTCCCTATGGTCCCTCTCCCATGTACCCCGATCAGGACGGAGGGCGATCGATGGCTGACAGGACCCAACCGGGAGCGGACGTAGGTGCACCCGGTTCGCACCCCGACGCGCGACTCGGCACCCGACCCGTAGCGTCGCCGACGACTCAGGCGCGGCACCACTCCTGCCGATGGGTCCTCGTCGCGACGGCGAAGCTGGTCGTAGTCGTAGTCGTAGTCGTAGCCGTGCTCGGGACGGGGATCGGTGCCGGTACCTTCCCGGCGTCCGCTGGCGCGGACTCGACCGGAGCGGGCGCCGGTGGCGGGACGGTCACGGTGGGAGCGGGTTCGGGCGGGGGGTCCGGTGGCTCAGGTGGTGTGAGCGGATCACCGGGGGCCACCCCGACCGGTGGCGGAGGCGCCGGTAGTCCGTGGTCCTGCACCTACACCTACCTCGCGCTGAACAACCAGGGCGGGTTCCCACCCGGTGGTCCCCAGCCGGGCGCCTGGTACTCGGTGACCTGCGTCGATGCCGCCACTGCAGTCCAGGTGACGCAGACCGTCTGGGTCACCGGTTCCGCCCCTGCCGGCACGCCAGAGGTGGATCCGCGCACGCTGGCACTCCAGGCGGAGAACTCGATCAACCTGCCGCAGCCCACCGTGCACCTCGACCCGTCGGGCACCTCGGTCGTGGGCCTGGCCACCTGGCTCTGGATCGACCCGGCCATCTGGCACGACGAGTCGGTCACCGCGACGTCGGGCCCCGTGTCGGCGACCGCGGTGGCCCGCCCGGTCGCCGTCCGATGGACGTCGGGTGACGGGGGCGAGGTGGTCTGCCAGGGTCCGGGGACCGCGTACGCCCCCTGGTTGCCGGCAGCGTGGCAGACGACGGAGTGCGCCCATGAGTACCTCCAGACCTCGGCCGGCCAGCCGACCCTCGACGGCAACCCCGACCACGGGACCTTCGTCGTGACGGCGACCGTGGAGTGGGCGGTCACCTGGACCTCGGTGGGAGTGGCGGGAGGCGGTGCGCTGCCGGACCTGCTCACTTCCGGTGCGGCCCTGCTGCGCGTGGTCCAGGTCGAAAGCGTGAACACCGTCCCTTCCCTCTCCGTCCGCCGTCAGTCGCCGGCGATCGGCCTCGGGGCATGAGCCCCCCGACAGACACCCTGGTGCGTCGGCGCGTCCCGTCGCCAGGTCGCGACGCACCGGTCCGCCCGCCGGGTGGAAGGCGGGACCATCGGACGCTCGTGCTCGTCGCCTCGGTCGCCCTGGTCGGGGCGAGCATCGCCGGATTCGCTTCGATCTACTCGGCGGCGGATCGAAAGACGCCAGCGGTCGTCCTGGTGCGCGCCGTCCGCCAGGGTCAGCTCATCACCTCCGCCGATCTCGGGGAGGCACAGGTGGCGGTCTCGCCAGGGGTCGACTACATCCCACTCAGCCAGGTGTCGGTGGTCTCGGGCAAGCGGGCAGTGGCGGCGATGCCCGCAGGCTCGCTCCTGACCGTCGGTGAGCTGACGGGAGCGCCGGCGATCGCCAGCGGGGACGCGGTCGTGGGGCTCGCGCTCAAAGACGGGTCGTACCCGGCGTCGGGCCTGTCCCCGGGTGACCAGGTGCTGGTAGTCCAGACCGCGGCCCCGGGTACGTCCGTCGCGGCGCCATCGGGTGTCTCGTCGGCCCCGACCGGTGCCATTGGACCCACGCCCGGGGCATCGGAGGTCACCAGCGGCGGAGTGGTCGGGACCGACACCGGGATCCTCGTCCCGCAGGCGTCGGTGTTCGCCGTGACCGCACCTGGCACCTCCTCGAGTGGAGGCGCCACCGTTCTCGTCTCCCTGGAGGTGCCGTCCGCGCTGGCGCCGCAGGTGGCGGCGGCATCCGCCGCAGGGCAGGTGGGACTCGTGCTCCTGCCGCGGGGAACCGCGTCCGCGGCGCCGGCGACGCAGACGGGTGCGGTCCCGTGACGCTGGTCTCCCTCTTCTCGCTCAAAGGTGCCCCGGGGGTGACGACGCTGGCATGCCTCCTGGGCGCGGCATGGCCGGGTGCACGACCCGTGGTGCTGATCGAGGCGGACCCGGCGGGTGGCGACCTGGCCGCCAGGTTCGGACTGTCCGCCCGTGTCGGCTGGGCGTCGCTCGCATCGTCGACCCGCCGGTCCGGAGGGATTCCGTCCCTCGGTCCCCACCTCCAGACCCTCCCGGGCGGGCTCCCGGTCCTGGTCGCCGCACGGGGTGACGAACGTCGGTCGGTGGGGACCGACGAGGGGGCGGCGGTCCGATCGGGGCGGGGTGCCACGCCGGAGGGCGCGTCCGGGCTGACGATCGTCGACCTCGGGAGACTGGGAGCGGGTGACGTCGTGTCCGAGTCCTGGCTGGCGATCTCGGACGTGTCGCTCCTCGTCGTGAGCGGGGATGCGTCGTCGGCGGTCCACGTGCGCGACCGCCACGATCGCCTGGCCGCAGTCTGCGAGGAACGGCTTGGGGTCGTCGTCGTCGGCGGCAGCTACTCGGGCCAGGACCTCGAGGACTTCACCGGCGTCCGGCCCGTCGCCGACCTCCCGTTCGACCTGGCGGCAGCCGATGTCGCCAGCGGGGGCCCCGGCTCGGGACGCCGGCTCGAGCGTTCGCCGCTGTGGTCGGCGGTCGTCCGCATGGCGTCGTCCCTCGACGCCCGGATCGACAACGGGTGGGACCGTCCCGACGATCTCACCGCACCCGCACCTGCACCCGCCAGCCTCTCCGATGTCCGTTGCGGGGCCGGTGCTCCCGGCCGGGTGGTCCATGGTTCGGCTGTCGACGCGACCGTCCCCGGGCGTCCGGCCGTCTCGGCCGACGAGCCGACCGACGAGCCGACCGACGGTCGCTCCGGAGGGCCCTCCCGCGGTGGGCGCCGTCCGTTGCGGGACCACCTCCGACGGGGGAACGCCGCCACCCGGCGGTTCGGCCCACCGGGTGGCGCGGACGACGACCGGCGGGTCGACGCGTGACGACCACCCTCGCGTCGACCATCCGTCGGCGGGTGGCGGAGGACCTGGCCGGGCCCGACGCGGCCACGCTCACGGGTGACGACCGGAAGGAATTCGCACGACAGCGCGCCTTCCTCCACCTGGACGCGCTCGTCGGACCGGGGGAGGGAGGCGGTCCGACGGACCTGACCCCTGCCGACGAGCAGGTCCTGGCGCAGACGGTCCTCGACGCCCTCTTCGGCCTCGGGCGCCTCCAGGCGCTCGTGGACGACCCCGAGATCGAGAACATCGACGTGAACGGCTGCGACCGCGTCTGGGTGACGTACTCCGACGGGACGAAGCGACTGCTGCCGGCAGTGGCCGACTCCGACGAGGAGCTGGTGGACCTCGTGCGGTCGGCAGCGGGACGGTTCGGGCTGTCGGAGCGCAGATTCGACTCGGCTCGACCCGAGCTCGACCTCCAGCTTCCGGGCGGCGCACGGCTCTCCGCACTGATGGCGGTCTCGGCCCGACCGGCCATCTCCATCCGGCGCCACCGGTTCGCCGACCTCTCGCTCGACGACCTCTGTGCGATGGGGGCCATGGATCCGGGCCTTCGGTCCCTACTTGCCGCGGCAGTCCGGGCCAGGAAGAACATCGTCGTCTCCGGGGCGATGAACTCCGGCAAGACCACGCTCCTGCGGGCACTGGCTGCGGAGATCGACCAGCGGGAGCGGATCGTGACCATCGAGCAGTCCTTCGAGCTCGGGCTCGACACCGGTTCGGTGCGCCATCCGGACATCGTGGCCCTCGAGGCCCGCCCCGCGAACACCGAGGGCGAGGGGCGGATCCCCGTCGCCGATCTGGTGCGGAGGTCGCTCCGGATGAACGCCGACCGGGTGATCGTCGGTGAGGTCCTCGGGGACGAGGTGCTCCCGATGCTGAACGCCATGAGCCAGGGCCGGTCGGGCTCGATGTGCACCCTCCACGCCGAGTCGTCCGCCGGGGTCTTCCGCCGGATCGCGTCGTATGCCGTGCAGGCACCCGAGCGGCTCCCGCTCGAGGCGACCAACCTGTTGATCTCCGGCGCGCTCCACTTCGTCGTGCACCTCGACTCCGCCATGCACGACGGCGGTGCGGACAGCCACAGGCCCGATGACGTCGGGGACGGGCGTCTGACGGGCGGGGACTCCCGTCCACGACGGGGGACTGTCGACGACCCGGCGCAGCCGCCGGACTGGTTCCCACCCCGTGGGTCCCGCACCCGGTTCGTGTCGTCGGTGCGTGAGGTGATCGATGCGGAAGGGGTCCAGGTGGTCTCGAACGAGGTCTACCGCCCGGGACCGGACCGCCGGGCGGTGCCGGCATCCCCACTCCGTGCCGAGACGGTGGAGGAGCTCCGCCGGTTCGGGCTCGAGCTCGGCCACGCCGGCCAGGCAGCGGGTGCCCGGTGAGCCGGCTCGGACAGGTCGCGCCCCCGGTCTACGTCGTCGGCCTGTGCCTCGGCCTGGGTCTGGTCGGAGTGGTCGTGACACTCGTCGGGTGGAGGCGGGAGACCGGAGCCTCGCATACTGACCCGGCATCGGTGCCATCGGCACCGGGACGACGTCCTGCGTCCGCAGCCGGACTCGATCCGCGGTCCCTGGCGGTGCCCGTGGGCGCCGGCGTGCTGTCCGTCCTGGTGACCGGATGGCCCGTCTCCGGTCCGATCGCAGCGGTCGCCGCCTACGGCCTCCCACGACTGCTGCGCCAGATGTCTGCCGCTGGGTCGATCGCCACGCTCGAGGGGATCGCCACCTGGACCGAGCTGCTCCAGGGGACGCTCGCAGCATCGGCCGGGCTCGGACAGGCGATCGTCGCCACCGCCGAACTGAGCCCGGCGCCGATCCGGGTCGCCACCCGGCGACTCGGGGCGCAGATCCAGGCGGGCGTGGAGCCTCGGACCGCGTTGCTGCAGTTCGCAGACGACGTCGGTGACCCGTGCGCCGACCGGGTGGTGTGCTCGCTCCTGCTGGCGTTCACGGAACGGGCCCAGCGCCTGGGTGAGCTCCTCGGTGCACTCGCCGAGTCGACGCGTGAGGAGGTGGCGCTCCGCCTCCGGGTGGAGACCAGCCGGGCATCGGTCCGCAGCGGCGTCCGCACCGTCGTCGTGTTCTCGGTGCTCTTCGCCGCCGCCCTCGCGCTGTTCGCCCGTTCGTACCTGGCGCCGTACGGCTCGCCCACCGGCCAGGTGGTGCTCGCCGCCGTCGGCGGTCTCTACGCCGCCGGGCTGACGCTCCTGGTGACGCTGGCGAGGCCTCCCCGGACCATCCGCCTGCTCGGCACGGACGTGGTGGAACAGTGACCGCCGTCATCGTCCTCGCCACCCTCGCCGGGTGCGGTCTCCTGGGCGTCGGATTCGCCCTCCGGTCGTCTGGCCCGTCGCTCGAGTCCGTCTGGGCGACCTGGCAACGACCGGCGGATCCCCGGCGGCCGGCGTCGACCGGTCGAACCGGCGTCCAACGGCTGGCCGCCGACGCCGGTCGCCAGTTGGCGGACGGGAGGTGGGCCGGGCACCCGCGTGCGCGCTCGCTGCTTGGGGCGCTGGCCGTGTGTGACGTCGAGCCCGAGCTGTTCGCCTCACGGGTGATCGTCATCGCCGGGGCCGGCGCGCTCGGACCGGTCGCCCTGTGGTTCGTCCTGTCGGTGCTGGGGGCGTCCCTCCCGATCGTCCCGGCGGTCATCGCAGCATGCGCCGGCCCCCCGGTCGGGGTGGCCCTGGCCACTGCCGCCGTCTTCTCGAAGGCTCAGGAGCGCCGGCGTCATGTCCGTGTCGTGCTGGGTTCATTCGTCGACCTGGTCGTCCTCGGCCTCGCCGGCGGCGTCGGGATCGACGGGGCACTCCACGCGGCGTCGCAGGTCACGCCCGACTGGGCGGCGCGCCGCATGGCGAAGGCGCTCCGGACGGCGCGGGACGGCGGCAGACCCCCCTGGGACGCCCTGGCGGCGCTCGGGACCGAGCTGGGCGTGCCGGAGCTGGAGGAACTGGCGACGACGGTCCAGCTCGCCGGCACGGAGGGCACCCGGATCCGACAGGCGCTCGCGGCACGGGGGGCATCGCTGCGGAGGCACGAGCAGGCCGAGGCGGAGTCGGCGGCGAACGCCATGACCGAGCGCCTCTTCCTTCCCGGCGCCCTCCTCCTGCTGGGGTTCCTCGTCTTCATCGGCTATCCCGCCGTCCATCGGATCCTGGGGGGCTTCTGACCGACCCGTCCGTCCGCATGCCCCGCCCGCCCCGTCTGCCCGCCGGCCCAGCTGTCCGACCGCACCGGACTCCCACTGCCTCCGCCCTCCTCTCGAGCACAGAACCCACCTACAAAGGAGCACACCATGTCCACCCATGTCGCCGTTCTCTGGACCTACCTCCGGGCCCGCTTCGACGCGGTCGACGGCTGGAACGACGCCGGAACCGTCGTCGAGAAGGTCATCCTCACGGCGATCTTCGCCGCCCTCGCCATCGCCGTCGGGGCGATCATCGTGGCCAAGGTCACGGCCAAGGCCAACTCGATCAACCTCAATTGACCGCGCACCCGTCCCGCCGTGTCCGGCAGCTGAGATCGGACCGGGGCTCGTCCGTCATCGAGGCCGTCATCGTCGTGCCCGTGGTGATGGTCCTCCTGCTGACAGGGGTCCAGTTCGCCCTGTGGATGCACGCGTCCCAGGTCGTCCAACTGGCGGCATCGGAGGGCGACCGGAGCGCCCGGTCGATCGGCGGAGGTCCGACCGTCGGCGTCGCCCGTGCCCGCCAGGTGGTCGCCGGCCCGGGCTCGGACGTCACGTCACCGTCGGTCACGACGGCCGTGCTGCCCGGTGACGCCGAGTTGCTGCAGGTGTCGGGCACTGCGCTCTCCGTCCTACCCGGTCTCTCGTTCGGTGTCAGCGCGAGCGCCGTCGGGCCCATCCAGCAGTTCCGGTCGTCCGAATGAGATCGTCTCTCCCGGAGCGACCGGAGCGACCGGAGCGACCGGAGCGACCGGGGGAGCCTGACGGTCGAGCTCGTCGTGCTCACGCCGGTGCTGCTCGTGGTCGTGCTGGCGTCGCTGGTCTTCGGACGGGTGACCGAGGCGCGGCAGCAGGTCGTCGAGGCGGCACGGGCCGGGGCGGAGGCGGCCGCGGTCCTGCCCACCGTGGGGACCGCGCAATGGGTCGGGTCGATCAACTCGGCGATCAATCTCATCGGGAGGTCGCACACGTGCGCCCACGCCACGATCTCCGTGGACACCAGTCACTTCGTCCCCGGCGGCTACGTGACGGCGCATGTCTCGTGCCTCGTCCTCCTGGCGGACGTCGGATTCCCGGGACTGCCGGGGTCGACGACCGTATCGGCATCGGCCACCGCGCCACTCGATCCCTACCGCTCGGCCGGATGATCGCGTGACCCCGTCCAGGGAACCTCACCGGGGGCCGACGTCGGCCGGCCCGGGACGCCCGACGCCGGTCCGGTCCCGACACCTGCGTCGCCGCTGGGACGACAGCGGTGCACTTGTCGCGTTCGTTCTCCTCCTCCTGCTCGGGCTGATGGCGCTCCTGGGTCTCGTCGTCGACGGGGGCGCAGCGCTCACCGCACACCAGGCGGCAGAAGTGGAGGCGGAGCAGGCGGCGCGGTCCGGTGCGGGGGCGATCAGCGTCGACGCGCTGCGGGCCGGGTCGGTCCAGCTGGACCCGGCCGCCGCCGTGGCGGCCGCCGAGGGGTTTGCCGCCGCCGCCGGGCATCCGGGGACGGCGAGCGTCTCGGGCGGTGTCGTCACGGTGAGGATCCAGTACCAGGTCCCGACGACCGTTCTCGGGGTCATCGGCATCCGGTACATGTCCGTCTCCGCGGTGGCCGCTGCCGTGGACCTCCATGGCGTGACGACTGGGGTGTCGTGAGCCGCGGGAGCGGACGGAGGAGGGGTGCCCTCCCGGCCGTGGTGGCACGGGTGGCGGCGGTGACCTCGCTCGTCTTCGTCTGCGTCGGCGTGCCGATCTGGCTGGTGGCGCTGGGGGGACTGCCGTTCGCACACGTGGATCCGATGGCACCGATCCGTGCGGCGGTCGGCGGAGGCGGGGACGTCCGGACGATGGCGTCCTGGCTCGGTCAGGTCGCGCTGGTCGTCGCCTGGGTCGCGTGGTCGTGGACGGCGACGTGCATCGTGTTGGAGACCCGGTACTGGCTGTCCGGACGGTCGCCGGCACACCTGCCCGGTAGTCGGACCGTGCAGTGGGTGGTGGCCGGCCTCGTGGGCACGGCGTTCGCACTCGGGGGCATGGCCCGGTCGTCCCACGACCTGCACCCGGTCGGCTCGCGGGCGGCGGGCGGTCACGTCGCCGTGTCGGCCGGGCCGGGGTCCATCGAGCGCCCTTCGCGGCCCGTGGTGTCGGGGAGCCCCGGGGAGCGTCCCTGGATGGGAGCCTCGCCCGCCCCGGCGGACCCGGAGGCCATCGCGGCCGGTGGCGCTCCGCAGATCCCGGACACCCACGTGGCGGACTGCGCCGATCCCGGCAGCTCGGTGACCCCCGGCGCCTCCGGCGCCGCGCTCGCACCCGGGGCCGTAATCGCAGACGTCCACGTCGTGTCCGGCCGCGAGACCCTCTGGTCTGTGGCGGACAGCCGTCTGGGGTCGGCCCGGCGCTGGAGGGAGATCGCCGAGTTGAACTACGACCGACTGCAGTCGGATGGCGAGCGGCTGACGGGCGACCATTGGATCCGGCCGGGTTGGGAGCTGCTCCTGCCGCCCGATGTCCACGACGCGCCGATGGCGAACCCCCGTGGCGGGACCGCCGCGGCCCATGACGATGCCGTGTCCGTCGTCCCGCCGCCTGTGTCGCCCGGGCCACCCGGGCCGCCGGTCCCACCCGGAGCACCCGGAGCACCCGACGCCGGTCGCCGGGTCCGATCGATCGCCGCGGAGCCACCCGTGCCGACAGGTGCCACGGGAGTGGTGGGCCCGCACCCGGCCGCGGGCCCAGGTGTGCAGGAGTTCCCGACCGGTCCGCGGTCCCCGGGTGTCCCGGTCATCCCGGTGGGCGCCGGAATCGTCGGCGTCGGCGTGTCCGAGCTCGTCGACCGCCTCCGACGCGTCCAGCAGCGCCACCGCGGGCCGGGAATGCGGATCCGGTTGCCGGATCCCGTGCTCCGGCAGTTCGAGCAGCGCCTCCGGGTGGGTGACGGGGCGGAGGTACTGGACTCGGTCGAGGATGCCGTGCTCCGGTATGTCGGCAATGGCGGGGGCCCTGTCCCGACGGGCGTCGTCCTCGGCGTCAAGGTGTCCGCGTCCGACGTGGAGCTGGTGATCGACGGGGGCGACACCACGACAGAGCTTCCTCCGGGCTTCCGACGGGTGCCCGGGACGTCGTCGGTCGTCATCGGCCGAAGTTCACTCGGACCGCCCGGGTCTCACGGGACACGGTCGGGTCGGGCACGACCCTTCCCCCTCCCGACGCTCGTGACCATCGGGCGGTCCGAGGATCGTGTCGTGCTGGTCAACCTCGAGGGACTCGGCTCCCTGGTGGTGGACGGTGACCCGCGGGACGCCGAGGGCATCGTCCGGGCGCTCGCCCTGGAACTGGCCACCTCCCGGTGGTCGTCCCGGTTCGACCTCGTCCTGGTGGGGTTCGGGGTCGACCTCGAACGGCTCGCCCGGGTGGCCGTGACGAGTGCGACCGGCCCGCTCGTCGCCGACCTCTCCTGGCGACGGCTGCGTGAGGCGGTCCAGCTCGAGGACCTGGGGTTCGCCTCGGTGGCCGATGCGCGCTGCCGCGACCGCGGGGCGCCGTGGGATCCCGTCGTCGTCATCTGCGGACCCGGCGTCGCCAGCGCGGACGTCGAGGCACTCCTGGCGGTCAGCGGCGAGAGCGTCGGCGGCATCGCCGTCCTGGCCGTCTCCGACGGAGCAGTCGGTATCGGATCGACCCGGCGCATCAATGCCCGGTCCGGTGGGGCGGCGACCGTGCTCGAAGTCCTGGACGAGCTCCTGGAGCCCCAGCGGGTGTCCACCGAAGAGGTGGGGGGTGTCGTCCGGCTCCTGGAGGTGGCCGGTCGCGCCGGGACGGGCGACGCCGACGCCGACGACGACGCCGACGCCGACGCGTTCGGGCGTCCGGCCGGCGCCGGGAAAGGGCGTGACGACGTACCCGCACCGGCACCCGCGGCTGCCACGATCCATGCCGAG
Source organism: uncultured Actinomycetota bacterium (assembly GCA_963835445.1). Taxonomy (GTDB): domain Bacteria; phylum Actinomycetota; class Acidimicrobiia; order Acidimicrobiales; family RAAP-2; genus Bog-756. Next base: position 282,606 of record CAWIFO010000004.1, on the reverse strand, counting down.
CCGTCGGGCCCGCTCCACGCGGTGGTGCCCTACGTCGACCGCGGCATCGGTGCATCGGCGGCCATCGGGGTCACGACCGATCGGGGAACCCGACCCCCTGCATCCGTCCGGAAGGGCGAGCACGCCCCGCGACCACAGGGGCACGACGGCGAAGCACCGGCGAGCGGACCGGTCCTGCCCGAGGTCGAGGTCGAGATCGCCGTGCTCGGCCCGGTGGAGATCCGCGGTGCGGCCCGGGAGTTCACCCGGGCCTGGGCCAGGGAGCTGGTCGTCTACCTGGCACTGCACCCCGACGGCGCGTCCAACGACGTCTGGGCCACGGCGCTGTGGCCGGAGCGTGTGATGGCACCCTCGAGCCTCCACTCCACGGCATCCGTCGCCCGTCGGTCCCTCGGGAAGGCACAGGACGGCAGCGACCACCTCCCCCGGTCGCACGGCCGACTGGCCCTCGGTCCATCGGTGGGCACCGACTGGGACCGGTTCGTCGCCCTGGCAGGGCAGGACGACCCCCGTGCCTGGGGCGAGGCCCTCGGTCTCGTCCGCGGCCGGCCGTTCGATGGCCTCCGCTCGACCGACTGGTCCGTGCTCGACGGGACAGCACCCGCCATCGAGTCGGCCGTCGTCGACCTGAGCGGACGGCTCGCCGGTGCGTGCCTGCGGTCCGGGGATCCGAGGGGCGCGGAGTGGGCCGCCCGCCGAGGGCTGGTCGTGAGCCCGTACGACGAGCGCCTCTACCGGATGCTTCTGCGATCGGCTGACGCCGCCGGGAACCCCGGTGGGGTCGAGTCGGTGATGGCCGAACTGGTGCGGGTCGTGGCGGACGAGATCGAGCCGCTCGAGTCCGTCCACCCGAGCACGCTGGAGCTCTACCGGTCGCTGAGCCGGCGCCGGGTCACGGCGATCTGACCGGCGTGCCGCGTCCGCTCCTGCACCGAGCCGCACGGGCGCCTCATGCGCACGGCTTGCGCACCCCCGTGAGGTTCAGGTTGAACTCTGCGCCGTTGATCCCGAGCGCGAGGTCGTTCGGGCAGAACCGGGCCGGACGCCGGTGGTATTCGGCGTTGAACACGGCCTTGTGCCCGAGGTAGGCGCTGAGCGACGTGCACGTCGAGTACTGGTTGCACTGCTCGGTCAGGACGGCGTCGGCCAGCGGGGCCATGTCCGTGGCGTAGCTGTCGCCGGTGTCGTCCGGGTTCTTGATCCACCAGCCGAGACCGAGTCCGTGCATGTAGTCCGCCAGCGTGGTCATGAACCGCTCCTCGTCGGCCTTGGTCAGCCCGAGCCCGTTGGCGCTGTTGTAGGACTCGTCGATGTCGGTCTCCACGGCGTCGAAGCCCTTGGCCGCGCACTGACGGGCGATCATCGACTCGACGATCGACACCGTCGCCGGTGACCGGATGTCGAGGTAGCGCTCGGGCCAGCCCCCGACGGCTGCACCCAGGACTCCGGCCGCCGTGAACTGGTCGAAGTAGGTGACCGGGATCCCCTCGTCGGCAGCGGAGTAGTAGTTGCCGGCGGCACCGACCTCCACGTAGCAGACGACGTGCTTGCCCATGGCGTGCAGTGCCGCGACCGTCGAGGCGGGATTGATGATCCCGTCGATGTCGTAGATCACGGGCGCAGGGGCCAGGCGGCCGCCGGGGAGCTTGTCGCGGGTCCCCATCTGCTTGGCGTCGGCGAGGTTCAGCGGGTTGGAGAGCTCCCACTGCCACGCCAGCGCGCCCAGCGTCGGCACCCACCACCCGCTCGACCCGGAGGCGTGCCCGACCGATGCTGCGGGGACGACCGGTGACTGCGGTGCGCCAGCTGCCGCCCCGGCCGGTCCACCGGCGGTCGTGGCGGCGGAGGCGCCGGTCACCGCCATGGGTACGAGGAGTCCTGCCGCGACAGCCAGGACCGCGCGGCGCAGCACCCTCACCCTCATGTGCAGCATTCGCCCACCCGCGTCCAGTACCGCGTCCATCCCGTCACGCACATCACGCTAGCCAGGCCTGCCGGGGCATGCCCCGGACATCGCCCCGAGGGCCTCGAACCGGGGAACCGGGCCCCGCTCCCGCCTGGACCCGGTTCCCCCGGGACTCCGGCGCGGGCCGCCTACAGCGCCAGCTCGGCGATGGTCCGGAGCGTGTTCACGTCGCCCGACACCAGGAGCGACGTGGCCATCGACTCGCGCCACCGCTCGATGTCATCTCGGATCTTCTCCTTCGGGCCGATGAGCGCGGTGTCCTCGATCAGCTTGGTCGGGACGGCGGCGGCCGCCTCGTCCTTGCGTCCCTCGAGGTAGAGCTCCTGGATCTTGGTGGCTTCGGCCTCGTAGCCCATGCGGGAGAACACGTCGAAGTGGAAGTTCATCGACTTCGCCCCCATGCCGCCGATGTAGAGGGCGAGCGAGGGCCGCATGAAGTCGGCCGCCTGCTCGATGTCGTCGTGCAGGATCGTGGCCGCGAAGGCGATGACCTCGAAGTCCTCGGCGGTGTGCCGGGCCCCCGGTCGGGCGAATCCCTCCTCGAGGTAGGGCTGGTAGGCGTCGACCGCTCCGGGGGAGAAGAAGATCGGGAACCAGCCCTCGGCGATCTCGGCCGCCAGCGCGATGTTCTTCGGGCCCTCGGCGCCCATGATGATCGGGATCTCGTTGCGCAGCGGGTGGGTGATGGGCTTCAGCGGCTTGCCGAGGCCGGTGCCGCCCGGGTAGGGGAGGGGGTAGTGCGGGCCCTCGCTGGAGACGACGCCCTCGCGGGCGATCACCTGGCGCACGATGTCGATGTACTCGCGGGTGCGGGCCAGCGGCTTCTCGAAGCTCTGCCCGTACCAGCCCTCGACGACCTGGGGTCCGGACACGCCGAGCCCGAGAACGAAGCGCCCGCCGGACAGGTGGTCCAGGGTGAGGGCGGCCATGCCCATGGCCGTCGGGGTGCGGGCCGACAGCTGGCACAGCGCGGTGCCGAGCCGGACCCGCTCGGTCTGCGAGCCCCACCAGGCCAGCGGGGTGAGGGCGTCGGACCCGTAGGCCTCGGCCGTCCAGATCGAGTCGTAGCCCAGGCGTTCGGCCTCGGCCACCAGCTCCACGGCGTTGGGGGGCGGACCGGAGCCCCAGTAGCCCAACTGCAGTCCGATCTTGAGATCCTTCATTGGTTCCTCCCCGGGGACGTGATGCGGAAACCCTAGCAATCCTGATTCTTTGACAACCGTGCAGGAACTGGCGCAGCGGCCCGCCCGGCCTGCCTCATCGCAGCGGCGCGATGAACTCCTCGGCGTACCGCTCGCACTGCTCGAGGCGCTTGGCCCGGAAGGTCTCGGGCGTGTCGCCGTCCTCGGCCTCGGCCAGCATCCACGGGGCGCACAGCAGGTCGGTGACCCCGGCGTCCTCCAGCCGCTTGTACAGGTCGAGGTCGGGGAAGGCCTTCACCGCCAGGTACACGGAGAAGTCGTCACCGGACCGGCCGGCCTTGTGCAGCGCCTCGCGGACCATGGCCACCTGGGCGAACGCCTCGTCGGGGAAGGCGGCCCCGGTGTTGATCCATCCGTCGCACAGGGTGGTGGCCCGCCGCAGGGCGGGCTCCGAGTCGCCGCCGCCCAGGATCGGGACCTGCTCGGTGGGCGCCGGGTTCATCTGGCACTCGGGCACGTCGTAGTGGGTCCCGTGGTACTCGACCCAGCCGCCCTGCCACAGCGCCCGCAGCGCGGGGATCATGTCGTCGAGGCGCTTGCCCCGGTTGTGGAAGTCCTGGCCGGTCTGGACGTACTCCTCCTTGCACCAGCCCACGCCGACACCGAGTCGCACCCGGTTGTCCGACAGCACGGCGGCGGTGCCCACCGACTTGGCCACGGTGATGAGGTCGCGGACCGGTGCGATGTAGATGCCGGTGGTGAAGGTCACGTCGGTGGTGACGGCGGCAAGTGACGAGATCAGGCACATCGGGTCGGGCCACTCCGTCTCCTTCTCCCAAAAGGGAGCACCGTCCGGTGCGGTCGAGTACGTGTACTTGGACTCGAGATCGCGTGGGTTGAAGAGGTGGTCGGACAGGTAGACGCCGTCGTAGCCCAGACGGTCGGCGGCGAGCGTCAGCGCCCGCACGTCCTCGAGGGGGAGGAACTGGACTGCTTGGTGGAAGCGCATGGGCCTCGGCTTTCGGGAGTGGTGGGCGGAGGGGCGCCGTCGCGCCGCCGGGCATGGCACCCGGTTGAAGGCGGACGGGGAAGGCGGACGGGGGAGGCGGACGGTCAGCCCACCGGGGCCGACGGGGCGAACGCCACCGGAATGTGCTTGACCCCGTTGATGAAGTTGGAGCGCAGCCGCTGGACGTCGCCGTCGAGGCGGATGTCCGGCATGCGGTCGAGCAGCCGGTCGAACATCACCCGGATCTCCATGCGGGCCAGGTTGGCGCCCAGGCAGAAGTGGGGGCCGCCGCCGCCGAACGCCATGTGGTTGTTGGGCGTGCGCCCGATGTCGAACCGGTCGGGGTCGGCGAAGACCGTCTCGTCCCGGTTGGCCGAGATGTGCCAGAACACGACCTTGTCGCCGGCGGTGATCTTCTGGCCGCCCATCACCACGTCGGCGCTGGCCTGGCGGCGGAAGTGCATCACCGGCGACACGAAGCGCAGCATCTCCTCGACGGCCGAGGGGAGCAGCGACCGGTCGGCCTGCAGGCGCGCCCACTGGTCGGGGTGGTCGAAGAACGCCACCATGGCGCCCGAGATGAGGTTCCGGGTCGTCTCGTTGCCCGCCACGGCCAGCAGCATGAAGAACAGGTCCAGCTCGAGCTGGCTCAGGCTGTCACCGTCCATCTCGGCCCCGGTCAACACGCTCAGCAGATCGGCGTGGGGATCGAGCCGCTTCTGCTCGCACAGCTGGTCGGCGTAGGCGAACAGCTCCATGGCCGCTTGGCCCGCCGCCTCGGCGGACACCTGGTACTCGGGGTCGTCGGCGCCGACCATCCGGTTGGACCAGTCGAAGACGAGGTGGCGGTCCTCCTGCGGGACGCCCACGAGGTCGGCGATCACCTGGAGGGGCAGCTCGGCCGAGACCTGCTCGACGAAGTCGGCGGTGCCCTGCTCGCACACGGCGTCGAGGATGGCGTCGGTCGAGGCCACCACCTTCGCCTCGAGGTCGCGGATCATCCGGGGCGTGAACCCCTTGTTGACCAGGCGCCGGTAGCGGGTGTGCAGCGGCGGATCCATGTTGACCATCATCATCCGCTGCTGTTCCAGGAGCTCCTCGTCGAAGTCGCGGAACAGCGAGGTCTTGCGGGACGAGGAGAAGTGCTCGTAGTCGCGGTTGACCCCGACGCAGTCGTCGAATCGGGTCACCGCCCAGAACCCGTCGGCCTCGCCCTCGGGGTCCGCGTGCCAGAAGACCGGGGCCTCGCGGCGAAGCTGGGCGAACCAGTCGTAGGGGACGCCGGCGACGAAGCTCCCCGGGTCGCAGAGGTCGATGTCGGCCAGATCCATGTGGTTACCCCCTGGGTGCAACGTCCGTCCGCCCGTGCCGACGCCGGTCGCGAGGCGCCGGGCGGCCTGCCCGGGCGGCAGTGACGTTTCTAGAACGTGTATCAGTTAGCATAGGACAGCTGCACCCGGGCCTCCAGCGGTACGGAACCCGGTGGCACGCCGAACGACGGCCCGGACGAGCCGGTTGCTGGGGGAGGCACGGGGCGGGGACGCGACCGTGGCCGACCTTCCCGCACCCGTGCACCGACGGGACCGTACGGGCGGCGGCGCCGACCAGACGTCGACCCACGACCCGGGCACGCACCGTTCGTAGACGGTGACCGCACCGGGCACCGAGTGGAGGGAACCCACGCCATGCACCTCGAAGAGACGCCGGGACAGCTGGCCCTGCGAGCGGAGCTCCGGGCCTACTTCGCCGAGCTGCTCACCCCCGAGGTGCGCCACGCCCTCGACTTCGAGCCCGAGGGGGGGAGACGTTCCGGAAGGTCGTCCGCCGGATGGGCACCGACGGCTGGCTCGGCATCGGCTGGCCCGTCGAGTACGGCGGCCAGGGCCGTCCCGCCACCGACCAGTTCATCTTCTTCACCGAGGTCCAGCGGGCACGGGCGCCGTTCCCATTCGTGACGCTCTCCACCGTCGGCCCGATGCTCATCAACCACGGGACCGAGCAGCAGAAGAAGTTCTTCCTATCGGGCATCCTCGCCGGTGAGGTCAACTGCGCCATCGGCTACACCGAGCCCGAGTCCGGCACCGACCTGGCATCGCTGCGCACCCGGGCGGTGCTCGACGGCGACGAGTGGGTCGTCAACGGCAACAAGATCTATACGAGTGGCGCCGACCAGGCCGACTACATCTGGCTCGCCTGCCGGACGGACCCCGAGGCCCCCAAGCACAAGGGCATCTCCATCCTGCTGGTGCCCACCGCGTCGCCGGGCTTCTCGTGCACGCCGATCGTGACCGTGGGCGGGGTCGCCACCACGGCCTCCTACTACGACGACGTCCGGGTGCCGAAAGACGCACTGGTCGGCGACCTGCACGGGGGGTGGCGGCTCATCACCGGGCAGCTCAACCACGAGCGGGTGGGCCTGGCCGCGGTCAGCGCCCTCGCCTTCCGACTGTGGGACGAGACGGCGGCGTGGGTGGCCGGGCACGGGCTGGCCGATGTGGGCTGGATCCAGGCCGACCTGGCCCACACCTACGCGCTGCTCGAGGCCCAGAAGCTGCTGACGTGGCGGATGACGGCGGCGGTGGCCACCGACACGCTGGGTGCGGCCGACTCGTCGTCGGTCAAGGTGTTCGGCACCGAGTCGACGGTCGAGATCTACCACAAGCTCCTCGGGATCGTGGGGTCCGCCGGCTACCTCAGTCCGGGCTCGCCGGGGGCGGTGCTCCACGGCGACCTCGAGCGCGCCGGACGCCAGGCCCAGATCAACACGTTCGGCGGCGGCGTCAACGAGATCCAGCGCGAGATCCTGGCCACTGCCGGCCTCGGCATGAAGCGGGGTGCCCGATGACCGACGACCCCACCCTCGACGTCCTGCTGCAGGCCTTCGTCGGCCAGGCCTCGGGACCGGCCACGCGCGGTTCCCATCCGGTCAACGAGCCCATGATCGAGCACTGGGTGGAGGCCATGGGCGACTTCAACCCGGTCTACGTCGACGACGCCGCCGCCCGGGCCGCCGGCTTCCCCGGGGTCGTCGCCCCGCCCACCATGCTGCAGGCCTGGATCATGCGGGGGCTGCGGGCCAGCCTCGACGCCGACGCCGCCCGCCACGCGGGCCTCGAGGCTACCGACACGCCCAACGACCAGGTCACTGCCCTCCTCAACGGGGCCGGGTTCACCTCGGTCGTGGCCACCAACTGCGACCAGCACTACGAGCGCCCGCTCGTCCCCGGAGACCACCTCGAGATGACGTCGGTGATCGACTCGATCTCGGGGGAGAAGCAGACCGGGCTCGGCGTCGGCCACTTCGTCACCAACCGGACCGAGTACCGGGACCAGGACGGCGAACTGGTCGCCACCATGCTGTTCCGGATCCTCAAGTTCAAGCCGGGGACCGGCACCGCGGCCAGGCCGCCGGCCGAGGTCGCGACCTCGGACGACGCCGGGGAGCCGGCACCCCGCCCGCTGCGTCCGCGGCCCGCACTCACCCAGGACAACTCGTTCTTCTTCGAGGGGGCGAAGCAGCACCGGCTGCTCATCCAGAAGTGCTCGGCCTGCGGCACCCTGCGGCACCCGCCCCGTCCGTCGTGCGCGCGCTGCCGCAGCTTCGACTGGGAGCCGCTCGAGGCGTCCGGCAGGGGGACGATCTTCAGCTTCGTGGTCAACCACTACCCGCAGGTCCCGGCATTCGACTACCCGTTGGTGGTCGCCCTGGTCGAGCTGGAGGAGGGGACCCGCCTGATCGCCAACGTGTCGGGCATCACCCCCGAGACCGCCGCCATCGGGATGCCCGTCGAGGCCGGTTTCGAGGACTTCGACGACGACCTGTCCCTCCCCGTGTTCCACCCGGCCGCCACCACCGCCGCCGCCACCACCGCCGCCGCCACCACCGCAGACGAGACGAGGACGAACTGATGGACTTCACCTTCAACGACGAGCAGACCGCGGTCCGCGAGGCGGCCGAGGGCATCCTGTCCGGCCTGGTCGACCCCGACCGGGTCCAGGAGGTCGAGGCCACCGAGGACCGGGTCGACCGGGCCCTGTGGGCCGAGCTGGCCAAGGCCGATCTGCTGGGCCTCGCCGTCCCGACCGCCGACGGCGGTGCCGGCTACGGGATGGTGGAGCTGTGCCTGCTGCTCGAGGCCCAGGGCTCGGTGGTCGCACCGGTGCCGCTGTGGGCCACCCTGGTGTTGGGCGCACTGCCCGTCGCCGAGTTCGGGTCCGACGCGCTGCGGGCCGCACTGCTGCCGGGCGTCACGGCCGGTGCGACGATCCTGTCGGCCGCGCTGGCCGACGTGGCCGACGACATCGCCGTCGGGGGTCCCGGACGACCCTCCGTGGGCGCCGACGTCGCCGCTGACGGCTCCCTGACCGTCACCGGCACGGCCCACGCCGTCCCCTACGCCCACGTGGCCGACCGGGTGCTGGTGCCGGTGGCCACGCCCGGTGGCACCATCGTGGTGGCCCTCGACCCGCACGCCTCCGGCGTGACCGTCGAGCGGGCGCTCACCACCAACCGCGAGGTCCACCCCCACCTCCACCTCGACTCGGTCGCCGTCGGACCCGACGACGTGCTGGCCGGTGGCGACCCATCCCGGGGCGACGAGGTGCTGGCCTGGATGCTCGAGCGGGCGTGGACCGGGCTCTGCGCCCTGCAGGTCGGGATCACCGAGTCGGCCGTCCGCCAGACGGCCGACTACCTGAACACCCGCGAGCAGTTCGGTGTGCCGCTGGCCACCTTCCAGGCCACGAAGATGCGGGCGGCCGACGCCGCCATCGACACCGAGGCCATCCGGGTGACCACGTGGCAGGCGGCATGGCGCCTCGACAACGGGCTCGACGCGGCCCGGTCGGTCAACGTGGCCGCCTGGTTCGCCTCCGAGTCCGGCCAGCGGGTGGTGTTCGCCACCCAGCACCTCCACGGAGGCATGGGAGCCGACGTCTCCTACCCGATCCACCGCTACTTCCTGTGGGGCAAGCAGATCGAGCTGCTGCTCGGCTCGCCGAGCGCCCAGCTGGCCCGCCTGGGACGCCAGGTGGCCGCCGACCTCCGCGACGCGGGGGCCGAGGCGGTGCCGGCATGAGCGACGCCATCATCGCCCGGACCTTCCGGCCCGTCACCCGCACCTTCGACGAAGTGTCCGTGGGGGAGGAGCTGCCCGCACTGGAGGTCCCCCTGACCCGGACGCTCATCATCTCGACCGCCCTGGCGTCCCGTGACTACCAGGACGTCCACCACGACCCCGTGCTCGCCGTCGAGCGCGGCTCGAAGGACATCTTCATGAACATCCTCTCCACCAACGGACTGGTCGGCCGCTACGTGACCGACTGGGCCGGTCCGGGTGCGATCCTCACCGACGTCAACATCCGGCTCGGTGCGCCCAACTACCCCGACGACACCATGACGCTCACCGGTTCGGTCACGGCCAAGGACGCCGACGCCGACGGGAAGGGTGCCGTCGAGGTGACCCTCCGGGGCGCAAACGGACTCGGCGACCACGTGACCGGCACGGTCCGGCTGCTCCTCCCCGCGGGAGGTGCCCGATGAGCGGGACCGAGCACGCATTCGTGGGCACCACGGCGATCGCCGGCATCGGTGCCACCGAGTTCTCCAAGGAGTCGGGCCGCAGCGAGCTGCGCCTGGCCGTCGAGGCGGTCGACCTCGCCCTGCGCGACGCCGGGATCGAGCCGTCCGAGGTGGACGGCCTGGTCACCTTCAGCGCCGACACCAACCCCGAGATCGACATCGCCCGCAGCCTGGGCATGGGCGAGCTCTCGTTCTTCAGCCGCATCCACTACGGCGGCGGCGCCGGCTGCGGGACGATCCAGCAGGCGGCGATGGCCATCGAGGCAGGGGTGGCCGACGTGGTCGTCTGCTACCGCGCCTTCAACGAGCGATCGGGCAACCGGTTCGGTGCCGGCGTCCAGGGGCGTGCCCCGGTGGCGAACGCGGAGACCGCGCACTTCGCCTGGTACGCGCCCCAGGGACTGCTCACACCGGCCCAGTGGGTGGCGATGGCCGCCCAGCGCTACCTGCACGTGACCGGTGCCACCTCCGAGGACCTCGGCCGGGTGGCGGTGGCCGACAGGCGGCACGCCGCCACCAACCCCAAGGCGTGGTTCTACGAGCAGCCCATCACCCTGGAGGACCACCAGAGCTCCCGGTGGATCGTCGAGCCGCTCCACCTGCTCGACTGCTGCCAGGAGACCGACGGGGGCCAGGCGCTCGTCGTCACCTCGCTCGAGCGGGCGCGTGACCTGCCGAGCACGCCCGCGGTGATCCGTGCGGCCGCCCAGGGGGCCGGCCCCGGCCAGGAGATGATGACGTCGTACTACTACGACAACCTGACCGAGCTCGGCGAGATGACGGCGGTGGCGCGGCAGCTGTGGGCGACATCGGGACTGTCGCCGGCCGACATCCAGACCGCCGTGATCTACGACCACTTCACCCCGTACGTGCTCTACCAGCTCGAGGAGCTCGGGTTCTGCGCCAAGGGCGAGGCCAAGGACTTCGTGAGGGACGGCAACATCGAGATCGGCGGGGGGCTCCCGGTGAACACCCACGGGGGTCAGCTCGGCGAGGCCTACCTCCACGGGATGAACGGCATCGCCGAGGGCGTGCGCCAGGTCCGGGGCGACTCGTACAACCAGGTGGACGACGTCGAGCACGTCCTGGTCACCTCGGGCACCGGGGTCCCGACCAGCGGGCTCATCCTCGGGGTCGACCGCTGAGCACCTGACGCCCCCTCCCGGGACGGCCGGTCCCCGGGTCGGGGCGGTGCCGTTGGTACTGTGCCGCCTGGTGCGCACGTGCGTGCGCGGAGGTGGAAGGGCGGTACGCGATGTCCATGGTGCAGGAGGGCCAGATGGCGGAGGTCTCGACACCGGTCGAGATCCGGTTCGGGACCGCCCGGCCCCAGCGGCGGGCCACGGTGGCGTTCCGGATCATCCTGGCCATCCCGCAGTTGATCGTCGTCGGCGTCGTCGGGTACGGCGCCGCCGCCGTGATGTTCCTCGGATGGTTCGCGGCGCTGTTCACCGGCCGGCTGCCGGCGTCGTTCGCCAAGTTCCTCACCGGCTACCTCCGGTGGTACGCGCGGGTCGAGGCCTACCTGTACCTGATGACCGACGAGTACCCGCCCTTCAGCCTCGACCCGGACCCGACCTACCCCGTCGACGTCACCGTGACGACCGGTCGCCTGAACCGCGCCGCCGTGTTCTTCCGGGTCGTCCTCGTCGTCCCGGCGTACGTCGTGGCGATGACACTGGGTTTCGGCTGGCAGATGCTCTCGTTCTTCTTCTGGATCATCACCCTGGTGAAGGGACGGATGCCGGACAGCATCTTCGGTGCCTCCGCCGCGGTCATCCGCTACCAGACCCGGTTGGCCGGCTTCTTCTCGATGGTCACGTCCGTGTACCCGGGCGGGGTCCTGGGCGACACCGGCCCCGATGGCAGCCCGGTCGACGCGGCGGTGTCGGGCACTCCCTACTCGCCCCCGCCCCCGCCCATGGGCACATGGGGACCGGTACCGACGCCGGGATGGGACGCGGCCCCAGGAGCGTCGACGGCGACCGTCCAGCCGCCGCCACCGCCCCCGCCGCCCGCGTCCCCGGTGGTGCCGGGCACGGCGTTCGCGCCGGCTGCCGGGACGCCGACGGCTCCCGGGGCTCCGTTCCCCTCGCCGGAGGTCGCCGGAGCGGGGCACCCGGGCCCCACGCCGTTCCCGCCCGGACCGAACGGGCCGAACGGTGCGCCCGCCCCCGCACCGCCACCTCTGCTGCCGCCGCCACCGCCTCCGGCCGCGGTCCCGAACGGATTCGACGCCGGCCCGGGCCGGATCTGGCCGCTCCTGCTGACCAAGGCGGCGCGGACGCTGACGATCGTGCTCATCGTCCTCGGAGCGGTCGGCTTCGTCGCCTACGTGACCGTGCTCAGCACGAGCGTGACGTTCACCGCGTCCATCTCCAACTCGATCGACGCGTCGATCGCCGCTACCGAGACCCAGACAGCGTATGACGCCCTTGCGGACCCCGACCTCCACGTTCGTGGCGTCCACGAAGTCGTGTCAGGCGAGCGCCACGACGGCGAGTGAGCTCCAGTGCCTGCAGATGGCCGACGGCATCTTCGCCACGGCCATCCAGGACTACCAGACGGCGCTCGCCGGGATCACGTACCCGTCCAACGCCCAGGGCGAGGCGGACGCGGCGGTGGCGGCGGCGCGCCGGCTCGACGCGCTCCTGCAGAGCCTCGTCGCGGCTCCCGACGCGCAGGCCTACACGTCGATCTCGACGGGACCGGAATTCAGCGTCGCCCCCCACGCCCTCGACAGCACCTACAACCGGCTGATGACCACGCTGACCAACGTCTGAGCGTCACCCGCCTGCCCGCCTGCCCGCCTGCCCGCCGCCGGCACGGGCCCGGGCTGTCGGCCCGGCGACGTCGGACGCCCCGCGGTGGCCGGTAGCGTGTCCCCGTCCCGTGACCCCCATCCGGCCGCCGGGACCTGATCCGACCGGACCCGAGTCGACAAGGACCGCCCGCATGACCACGACACTGCGCCGTACCTTCCGCGAGCCCTTGGCTGCCAAGGTACCCGAGGTCACAGCCGTGTTCTGGGTGGTCAAGATCCTCACCACCGCCGGGGGCGAGGCGGTCTCGGACTACCTGTCGCTGGGGAGCAAGGTGGTCGGTGGGACGGTCGAGCTCGGACTGTTCGTGGTCGGCCTGGCCTGGCAGTTCCGGACCCGGCGCTACACGGCCGCCGCATACTGGTTCCTGGCCTACGCCATCGCCATTTTCGGTTGCGGGGTGGCCGACGTGATGCACAAGACCATCGGCATCCCCTATGCCGGCACGTCGCTGATCTGGGGCGTCGTCCTGGCCGGGGTGCTGGCGGTCTGGTTCCGCACGGAGGGCACGCTGTCGATCCACAGCATCACCACGCGGCGCCGCGAGCTCTTCTACTGGGCCACGGTGTTCGCCACGTTCGCCCTGGGGACAGCGGTGGGCGATTTCACGGCGAACGCCCTCGGTCTCGGCTACCTGTCCTCGGGCATCGTCTTCACCGCCCTGATCCTGATGCCCTGGGTGGCCCGGATCCGGTTCGGCATGGGCGAGGTGGCGGCCTTCTGGTGGGCGTACGTCCTGACCCGGCCGCTCGGCGCGTCATTCGCCGACTACCTGTGCAAGGCACCCGCCGTCAGCGGCATCGGCTTCGGCGAGGGGCGGACGGCGATCCTCCTGACGATCGCCGTCACCGTCCTGGTCGCCTACCTCTCGGTCGCCAGGAAGGACATCCAGCCGCACCTCGGGCCCGCCCCGGGTTGAGCCGACACCTGCCCGTCCCCGCCGCCCCCCGGGGCCCGTGGCCAGGAGGCGCCGTACCGCCATCCACCCGGGGTCAGCGCTCGGCGATCACCCGGTCGAGCTCCGCGATGTCGGCCGGTTCGAGCGGCCGGTAGGGGCCGTCCTTCTCGGGACGCCACCACACGGGCTCCTCGCAGTGCCATCCCTCGTTGCGCAGGACCCGCTTCAGCACCTTCGTCGTGGCCGTCTGCGGCAGCGAGTCGGTCACCCGCACGTACCGGGGCGCCCACTTGGTGCCGAGGTCCTCCTCGCCGGCCAGGAAGTCGGCGAAGCCCGCCGCGTCGAAGGAGCGGTCCTGGTGGAGCAGGAGCGTGGCCATCACCTGGTCGCCGACCACGGTGTCGGGCACCGCGTACACCGAGGCGAGCACCACGTCCGGGTGCCGCTGGAGGATGCCCTCGACCGGGGCGGAGGCGAAGTTCTCGCCGTCGACCCGCAGCCAGTCGTAGTCGCGGCCGCCGAAGTAGAAGAAGTCGTCGTTGTCCCGGTAGGCGAGGTCGCCGGTCCAGTACCAGCCGTTCTTGAGGCGTGACTGCTCCGCCTCGGCGTTGCGCCAGTAGCCCTCGAACCCCGTTCCGCCGGTCTCGCTGACCAGTTCGCCGATGGCCACCTCGGCGTTGAGGAGCCGCCCCTGCGCGTCGAACTCGGCCCGGGGGCACTCCTTCCCGGTGTCGGGGTCGACCACCTTGGTGCCGGGGAGCGCCCGGCCGAGAGCGCCCCGCGGGGTGTCCGGCGTGCGCTGGACGGCGGCACCCCCCTCGGTCGAGCCGTAGGCGTCCTGCACGGTGCAGTCGAACCGCTCGGCGAACCGGGCCACGTCGGCCTCGGCCGCCTCGTTGCCGAAGCAGCGCCGCAGGGTGTTCTCGGCGTCGTCGGGGTGCTCGGGTGTGGCCAGGATGTAGGAGAGCGGCTTGCCGACGTAGTTGAAGTAGGTGACCCCGTAGCGGCGGACGTCCACGAGGAACTGCGAGGCGCTGAACCGCTCGCGCAGGGCGGCGGTGGCCCCGGCCGCCAGCGCAGGGCCCCAGCCCGCCATCAGGGCGTTCGAATGGAAGAGGGGCATGGCCAGGTAGCAGGTGTCGTCCCCGGTGATCTGGAACATCTGCGCCACGATCGACCCGATGCGCGCCAGGCGCCCCTGGCTGCACAGGCAGGCCTTGGGGGCCCCGGACGTCCCCGAGGTGAACAGGAGGTACCCGAGACTCTCCTCGGTCACGCCGACCGCCTCCCGGTCGGGGAGGGGGCTGCCGGCCACCGAGGCCAGCAGCCCGCCGTACGGGGTGGCCGGGTCGGTGTCGCCCGAGGCGTCGTCGACCACCAGGACCCGGTCGGGGGGCAGTGCCGGCCCGAGGTCGTGTCCTTCGACCAGTTCCCGGTAGGCGGGGTTGGTGACCAGGAGCTGGCACTCGGTGTGGGACAGGTCGCGGGCCAGCTCGTCGCCCCGGTGGGTGGGATTGCCGCCCACGACGACCGCCCCGGCCAGTGCGGCGCCGCCCATCCAGAACACGAACTCCGGCACGTTGTCCATCAGTAGGGCCACGTGGAACGGCCCCGGCCGGCGGAGCGACAGGAGCAGCGCGGCCCGGTCGGCCTGGGCCTGCACGACCTCGGAATGGGTCCAGGTGCGGTCGGCGAAGGCCAGTCCCACCCGCATGTCGCCTTCGCGGTCGCGGATCAATTGCTCGATCGTGTCCAACGGTTCCCCCCTGGGTGGTCGTCCGACGGTCATCCGTGCGCCGGCGTACGGCGCCATCGTTGCCGGTGACGGTCTCAGGCACAAATCTGGAACACGTTGCAATTCCAAGGGCCTCCTGTTACCGTGCGGGACACGTTCGCGAAGTGAGAGAGGAGCCCCAGCAATGGAGTTCGGAGTCTTCATCAACGGCTATCTCCCGGGGCCGGCGTCCCGTGACACCGATGCCGAGCACCTCATGCTCGAGCGCGAGATCGAGATCGCCACCAAGGCCGATCTGTACAACTGGAAGTACGCCTGGTTCGGCGAGCACCACGGACTCACCGAGTACTCGCACATGTCCGCGCCCGAGCCGGTCATGGGCTACGTGGCCGCCAACACCGAGCGGATCCACATCGGCACCGCCATCAACAGCCTGTCCCCCGCAAGGAGCACCCGGTCCGCTACGCCGAGCGCGCCGCGATGATGGACCACCTCACCAACAACCGCTTCGAGTGGGGGACCGGCCGCGGGGCGGGCAGCCACGAGATGGCCACCTTCAACATCCGCGACAAGGACTCGACCAAGCCCGAGTGGAACGAGGTGGTCCGGGAGGTCCCGCGGATGTGGGAGCAGCGCGACTACATGTTCGAGGGCGAGCACTTCACGGTGCCCACCCCGCACAACATCCTTCCCAAGCCCTACGGCAAGGGTCACCCGCCCATCTGGGTGGCGTGCGGCAACCCGGGGACGTTCACCACGGCCGGCGAGATGGGCATCGGCGCCATCGCCTTCAACTTCGAACCGGTGTTCTCGCTCAAGGGGCGCATCGACTCCTACAAGGAGGGTGTCGCCAACTGCACCGATCCGATCGGGCAGTTCAAGAACGACAACGTGATGATCACCAACGCCGTGATCTGCACCTCCGACCGCAAGCGGGCCCGTGAGATCGCCCTGCGCCAGTGCCGTGGCTACCTCTACTCGATGGTGTGCCTCTACCACGACACCATGCCCAAGCCGGAGTACGCTCCCACCTGGCCCGAAACCATCACGGGCGTGGGTGACGAGGAGAACCTGGACCGCCTCATCGAGGGCGGATGGCTGCTCTGCGGCGAGCCCGACGAGGTCGCCGAGCAACTCGCCCGCTACCAGGAGGTCGGTGCCGACCAGCTGGTCTTCGGCATCCCGTCCGACTCGGTGGAGCACGAGGAGGTCCTCGAGATGCTCGAGGTCTTCGGCACCAAGGTCATCCCCCAGTTCGACAAGGACCCGGTGCACTCGACCACGCGCTACCGGGCCACCGCCCAGCCCAAGTACCCGGAGTTCGCGTATCCCGTGCCGGACATCGAGGTGCCGGGCCTGCCGACCAACGCCCTCATCCAGCTGGACGGCACCCGCAAGTTCTAGCTGGCGTCCGGGCGGCTGGACGGCCCGGGGCAGTACTCCGGACCCGGCGACGGGGGAGAACCCTCAGGAGGCTGCGCCCGGCGCCGGCACCGGCTCCCAGGCTTCGAGCAGTGCGTCGGTCGTCGTCAGCGTGGCGATGAGCGGGAACGTGTTGTCCAGCACGGCGTCGGCGTACTCGTCGGGGAGACCGGCGACCGCGTCCCGGGGGACGACGACCTGGTAGCCGAGATTGCACGCCTCGACGGCCAGGCCCAGCACGCCCAGGTTGACCGACACCCCGGTGGCGACCACCGTCTCGACACCGAGGCTGCGCAGCCAGATGTCGAGGGAGGTGCCCGAGAACGGGGACACCCCGTGGAGCCGGGCGCACACCAGGTCGGAGGGCTCGGGGCCGAGTTCGTGGATCAGCTCGGCGGGCGGGGTGCCGGCGAGGAGGTGGTCCGGGTTGCGGACCATGGCGGCGATCAGTTGGCAGTTCACCGTCGAGCCCTTGCGGTCGGCCCGGAACTCTGCCGTGCAGTGGACCACCGGGACACCGAGCCGTCGGGCGGCGTGGAGGAGGCGGGCCGTGTTGGGCACCACGCCCACCCGGGCGGCGGCGTCCGCCAGTTGCGGGAACGAGCTGAGGTCACCGACGACGCCGCGCTGGATCTCCATGGTGAGCACCGCGCAGCTACCGGGTGCGGCCAGTGCGGCGAGGTCAACCGGCATGGCGCGGCCTCACGAGCCAGACGCGGTGCGGTCGCCCCCGCTGTCGGACTCCTCGGGCGCCTCGGCCGCGATCCCGGCCGCCCACCGGTAGTCGGGCTTGCCGCTGGGCGAGCGCTCGATGGCGTCCACGACGTGGAGCTGGCGGGGGACCTTGTAGCCGGCGATGTGGTCGCGGCAGTGGGCCTGGATGTCGTCGAGCGTGGGGATCCGCTCGCCCCGGGGCTGGATGATGGCGGCGACCCGCTGCCCCCACCGCTCGTCGGGGGCGCCGACCACGATGGCGTCGAGCACGTCGGGGTGGGACCGCACGGCGGACTCGACCTCCTCGGGGAAGATCTTCTCGCCACCCGAGTTGATCGAGACCGAGCCACGGCCGAGCAGGGTGATGGTCCCGTCCTCCTCGATCGTGGCGAAGTCGCCCGGCATCACGAAGCGGACACCGTCCACGTGGATGAAGACCTCGGCGGTCTTGACCGGGTCGTTGTAGTAGCCGACCGGGATGTCCCCGGACCGGGCGATCTTCCCGATGGTCCCCGAGCCCGGTACGACCGGCTTCAGGTCCTCGTCGAAGACGACGGTGTCGCCCAGGACGCGCACCGTGGGCCCGCTCTTCATGGCCGTGCCGCCCTTGGTCATGGTCGCCATGCCGTTGTTGCCCGACTCGGAGGAGCCGATGGCGTCGACGATCACGATGTTCGGGAGATGGCGGAAGAACTCGTCCTTCACCGGGGCGCTGAACAGGGCGGCCGACGACGTCACGGCCAGCAGCGACGACAGGTCGTAGGAGGCGCCGGGCTCGTCGAGCGCCTCGATCAGCGGTTTGCCCATGGCGTCACCGGTGATCATCAGCGAATTCGCCTTCTCGGACTCGATCAGACGCCACACCCCGTGCGGGTCGAACTTCGCCACCAGGACCGTCCGGTTGCCCACGAAGCTCTGGCCCATGATGCACCACTGGGTGGCACCGTGCATGAGGGGGGCGATGGGGAGCAGCGTCAGCTGGCCGCCACGGCCCTTCTCCACCATCTCCGCGGGCTCCTGCACCCGGGTGTTGGTGGTCGGGTCGACGCCGCCTCCGAGCGCGTAGAACACGTCCTCGTGCCGCCAGACCACGCCCTTGGGCATCCCGGTGGTGCCGCCGGTGTACAGCACGTAGTGGTCGTCGCCGGAGCGGGGGCCGAAGTCGCGCTCCGGCGAGCCCTCCGCGAGCGCCTCCTCATAGGGGACCGTGCCCTCGCCCAGCGGCACGCCGGATCCGTCGTCGATGCCGATGACCAGCTTCAGGTCGGGGAGCTCGGGGAGCAGGTCGGCCACCTGGGGCGCGAACTCGGCCTGGTGGACGAGGGCCACCAGATCAGCGTTGGTGAAGAGGTAGCGGAGCTCCTCCTTCACGTATCGGTAGTTGATGTTGATCCAGACCGCCCGGAGCTTGAAGACGGCCCAGGCGGTCTCCACCCACTCGACGCTGTTGAGGGCGTAGATGCCGACGTGGTCGCCGGGGCCGACGCCGTGGGCGGCCAGGAAGTGGGCGAGGCGGTTGGCCCGGGCCTCCATCTGGGCATAGGTGCGGCGCTCGTCGCCGGCCACCAGGTACTCCCGGTCCCCGTACGCGTCGACGGCGGCCTCGAACATGTCTGCGAGGTTGAAGGTAGTCATCGCTCAGATAGTAGAACAGGTTTCTGTTCGGGCGACGGGTGGACGACCGTCGGGCGCCGGGACGGACCGGGGCGGCCCCCGGCCCCCACCTCAACGGCTCCCGGGGGACGCCCAGCGGTGCGCCCGGGAGCCGGCTCAGTCGGGCGTGTCGCCCGCGAGGTCGCCCGCGAGGGGCAGCGCACGTCGGACCGGGCTGCGCAGCTCGGAGGGGTGCTGCAACTCGGCCAGGCTGTCGCGCACGGTGCGGACCACGCCGTCCTCGTCCAGTCCGAGACGTGCCAGGATCCGGTCCGGCCGGCCCTGGGCCAGGAAGCTGCGGGGCACGCCCCGGATGATGACCGGGGGGCAGGCCCCCAGCGGCAGCGAACCCCGGAGGGCGTCGGCCAGGAACATGCCCGCCCCGCCCTGGCGGACACCGTCCTCGACGGTGACGACGACGGCGTGGCGCCCGGCGTCGGCCAGCATCGCCGGGTCGGGGTGGGACACCACGCGGGGGTCCCATACGGTCACGTCGATCCCCTCGTCGGACAGGCGGCGGGCGGCGGCCTCGGCGGCGCCGAGCATCTTCCCTACGGCCAGGATGCAGACCGAGCCGTCGCCCTCGCGGACCCGTCGGGCCTCGAGCCCCGAACCTTCGGAGCCCGGGGCGACGGCCGGTGCCGGCGTCTTCGGGAACCGGATGACGGACGGGCCGTCGAGGGTGAGGGCGGTGGCGAGCATGGCCTCGACCTCGGGAGCCGAGGACGGGGCGAACACGGTCATCCCCGGGATCGACAGGCACAGGGCCATGTCGAGGACCCCGTGGTGGCTCGGGCCGTCGTCACCGGTGATGCCGGCCCGGTCGAGCACCAGGACCACCGGGACCTTGTGGAGGCCGATGTCGAGGTTGGCCTGGTCGAAGGCGCGGGAGAAGAAGGTGGAGTACACGGCCACCACCGGGCGCAGTCCGGTCATGGCCATCCCGGCCGCCGCCGTCAGCGCGTGCTGCTCGGCGATCCCCACGTCGACGAACCGGTCGGCGAACCGGGCCTCGAAGGGGAGCAGGCCGGTGGGACCGGGCATGGCGGCGGTGATGGCGACGATGCGGGGGTCGGCCTCGGCGTGGATGAGCAGCGCCCGGGTGAAGGCGTGGGTGTAGGTCGTGACCGGCAGGTCGGGGGCGATGTCGGCGCCGCCGACCGAGAGCGAGGCATTCTGCAACGGCTGGGGGGCGGCCGCCGGCGGGGCGTCGGGACCGTCGAGCGCCGGGGCGTCGGGGGCCACCGCCTTGACCTTGACGTCGTGGAGCCGCTGGACGTCGTCCTCCTCGGCCGGCGCGTAACCCCGGCCCTTCTGGGTCAGGACGTGCACGACGATCGGACCCGGCCACTCGGCGGCGTTGGCCAGTGCCTGCTCCAGGCCGCCGATGTCGTGGCCGTCGATCGGGCCGACGTACCGGATGCCGAGCGCCTCGAAGAAGGTGTGGGGCGTGACCACCTCGCGCAGGGCGCTGGTGAGCCCGTGGATGCCGGAGTAGGCGAGCTCGCCGACGCCCGGCAGCTCGCGCAGCAGGGTGCGCAGTCGTTGGCGGGCCTGCACGTAGGCCGGGCTGAGCCGCAGGTGGGTGAGGCTGAGTGAGAGCTGGGACACCGTCGGGGCGTACGAGCGGCCGTTGTCGTTGAGGACGATGACCACCCGCTTGCCCGAGTGGCCCAGGTTGTTGAGGGCCTCGTAGGCCATGCCACCGGTGAGGGCGCCGTCGCCCACCACCGCCACCACCCGTCGCTCGCTGCCCTGCAGCTCCATGGCGGTCGCCATGCCGTGGGCGTAGCTGAGGACGGTGGAGGCGTGGCTGTTCTCGATCCAGTCGTGCTCCGACTCGGTGCGGCTGGGGTACCCCGAGAGTCCGTCCTCCTGGCGGAGGTGCGAGAACTGGTCGCGGCGGCCGGTGACGAGCTTGTGCACGTAGGCCTGGTGGCCGGTGTCCCACAGCAGCAGGTCGCGGGGCGAGTCGAAGGTCCGGTGCAGCGCCAGGGTCAACTCGACCACGCCCAGGTTGGACCCGAGATGGCCACCGGTGTGGGTCACGGCGTCGACGATGAACTCCCGGATCTCCCGCGACAGTACGTCCAGCTCGTCGGGGGTCAGCGCTCGGAGGTCGGCGGGACTGTCGATGTGTTCGAGGATCATGTCTGCGCGGTGCCTTTGGCGTCAGGCTACCAGCGCGGGCCCGGCTGCACGGCTTGGCTGGGTGGGCTCAGCGGACGTTGGCGAGGAAGGCGTCGCGGTCCACGATGACCCGGACCAGTTTGCCGGCGGCCACCAGGCCGCCGCCCTCGGACACCGATACGGTGAACACCAGGCGCCGCCCCTCGATGCGGTCGAGCGTCGCCTCGGCCCAGACGGTGGTCCCGATCCCGACGGGGACCAGGTGGTCGAACTGGAGGCGCTTGGCCACCGACGTCCCGTTCCCGGGGAGGTGATCGTCGACAGCGAGGCAGCTGGCCTCCTCGCACAGGGCGATCAACCGGGGCGTGGCGAGCACGGGGACCGATCCCGACCCGAAGGCCTCGGCCGTGTCCGCCTCGGTCACCTCGAGCTCGATGCGGGCGGACAGTCCGGTACGGGGAGCCACCCCGGTACGATACGCGACGGATACCGACGTCGGCCACCGGGCGCCGGGCAGTCGAACGAGGAGGCCGTCGTGATCGAAACCCCCGTGCTGGAGCGGGTGCTGTCGGAGGCGCTGCGCAACGGCGGCGACTTCGCCGAGGTGTTCGCCGAGGACAGGTCGAACTCCTCCGCCGTGCTCGACGACAAGCGGGTGGAGGAGTTGGCGTCCGGGCGCGAGCGCGGTGCGGGCATCCGGGTGGTGTCCGGCGAGACGACCGGCTTCGCCCATACGGCCGATCTGAGTCTGGACGGCCTGCTGCGGGCGGCCGAGGCGGCCTCGGCGGTGGCCCGCGGCGGTGGTGGGGGCACTCGCAAGGTGGCCGTCGGACCACAGACCGGCCCGGCCACCGCGTCCCGGGGTGAGCGGCCGGCGCCGACCTCCGGTTCGAAGGCGGACGCGCTGGAGCTGCTCGAGCGGGCCGACGAGGCAGCTCGGGCCTCGGGTGCGGGGATCTCCCAGGTCCAGGCCGGGTTCGGCACGTCGCGCCGGCGCGTGCTGATCGCCAACTCCGACGGGCTCCTGGCCGGTGACGAGCAGGCCCGGACCCGGTTCTCGGTGTCGTGCGTCGCCCTGGGCGACACCGGCATGCAGACGGGGTACGAGACGGCCGCCCGCACGCTCGGCTTCGAGCTGTTCGACGAGATCTCGGTGGAGGAGCTGGCCCGTACGGCGGCGTCCCAGGCGCTGGCCAAGCTGTCGGCCCGACCGGCGCCCTCCGGCGAACTCCCGGTGGTGCTGGCGGGGGGCAGCGGTGGCATCCTGTTCCACGAGGCGTGCGGCCACGGGCTCGAGGCCGACCACATCGTCAAGGACGCCTCCGTGTACGCCGGCAAGATGGGCCAGCAGGTGGCCAGCCCGCTGGTGACCCTGGTGGACGACGGCACCGTCGGGTCGGAGTGGGGCACGTTCGGCGTGGACGACGAGGGCCGTCCGGCCCAGCGCAACGTGCTGATCGAGGACGGGGTGCTGACCGACTACCTGTGGGACTACCTCCGGGCCCGCAAGGAGGGGAGGGTGTCGTCCGGCAACGGCCGCCGCCAGTCCTACCGGGACCTGCCGATGGTCCGGATGACCAACACCTTCCTGCTGCCGGGTGACGCCGACGCCGAGGAGATCGTGGCCCAGACCCCCCGGGGCGTCTACGTGGCCAAGCTCGGGGGAGGCCAGGTGAACACCGCCACCGGGGACTTCGTGTTCGGCACGACGATGGCCTACCTGATCGAGGACGGGGTGATCACCGAGCCGCTGCGCGACGCCAACCTGATCGGAAACGGCCCCGAGATCCTGAAGCGCATCGACGCCGTGGCGACCGACTTCTCGATGACGCCGGGCACCTGCGGCAAGGACGGGCAGAGCGTCCCGGTCGGGTGCGGCCAGGCCACGATGCGCCTCACCGGTGTGACCATCGGGGGGACGGCGGAGTGAGCACCGCCACGGAGGAGACGACGAGCGGAGGCGGCACGGGAGGCGGGACCGACGAGCTGCTGTCGCTGGCCGAGCGGGTGGCGGGCTGGGCCCGGTCGGGCGAGGAGGTCGAGGTCTACGTGGCTCGCGGCACCGAGACGGAGGTCCGGGCCTACGAGGGCGAGGTCGAATCCCTCACGTCGGCCACGTCGGCCGGCATCGGCATCCGGGTGATCACCGATCACCGCCTCGGATTTGCCTGGGCCGGCTCGCTGGACGAGTCCGTGCTGGCGGAGACACTCGACGAAGCCCGGGACAACGCCGCCTTCGCCACCGCGGACGAGCACGTCCGGCTCGCCGTCCCCGACGGGGTGCCCGCCAGGGCGGTCGACCTGTGGGACGACCGGCTCGCCGGGGTTCCGACCGCGGACAAGATCGCCCTCGCCCTCGACCTCGAGGCTCGGACCCGGGCCGCCGACCCCCGGATCCGCCAGGTCGACTCGGCCGACTACGGGGACGTGGCCGCCGAGGCGGCACTGGTGTCGACCACGGGGATCCGGTCCTCCAGCCGCAAGACGTCGGGCTACCTGTCCGTGAGCGTCATCGCCGGCGACGGTGATGCCAGCCAGACCGGCGGCGGGTTCAGCGTCGGGCGCGGGTTCGACGGGCTCGACCCGGACAGGGCCACGGCCGACGCCGTCAGCCGGGCCGTCCGACTGCTCGGTGCCGTCAAGGGCCCGTCCGGGCGCTCGACGGTGGTGTTCGACCGCCGGATGGCGACCGCGCTGCTGTCGATCGTGTCGTCGGCGCTGTCCGGCGAGGCGGTGGCGAAGGGGCGCTCGTTCTTCGCCGGCCGGGTGGGCGAACAGGTCGGGCACCCGGGACTGACCCTGGTCGACGACCCGACCGACCCCCGTGCCTACGGGGCGGCGGCCTACGACGCCGAGGGCCTGGCGTGCCGGCGCAATGCCCTGATCGAGGGCGGCGTCCTGCGCGGGTTCCTCTACGACACCGTCTCCGGCTCGCGGGCCGGGGTCGCATCGACCGGATCGGCCGTTCGCGGTGGGTACGCAGGGACGCCCGGCCCGGGGTGCCGTGCCCTCACCCTGGCGCCGGGGCCCGAGGGCTACGACGAGGACGGTGTGCTCGCCGCGGTGGGGGAGGGGCTCTTCGTCCAGTCCCTGACCGGGCTGCACTCGGGTGTGAACCCGATCAGCGGTGACTTCTCGGTCGGGGCCGAGGGACTGATGATCCGCGATGGCAGGATGGCCGAGCCCGTCCGCGAGATCACCGTGGCCTCCACCCTGCAGCGGATGCTGCTCTCGCTCGACGCGGTCGGGGCCGATGTGGAGTGGCTCCCGGGGATCGCCGCCGGCCAGACCCTGGCGATCGGAGACATGCAGATCAGCGGCAGCTGAGCGCCCGGTCGGCTACTTGGCCGCCGCTTGGGCCGCCGTCGCCTTGGAGCACGCGGTCAGGGCGTTGGGGGTCGAGGTGTAGTAGATCGACCCGGCGATCTGGAGGTTGTACGGAGCGGCGGAGGGCGACGTCGCCTTGCCTCCCACCCACAGCGGCACCCCGGGCGTCGACGAGCTGCCCGAAGCGCTCGACGCCGATGCCGACGACGCTGACGAAGCCGACGAGGACGCGGACGATGTGGACGCGGAGCCGAATGCCAGGATGAACTTCTGGATCACGAAGAGCCGCGGGAAGGTGTCCAGCCCGTTGACGAACGCGGTCATCTGCCCGTAGTTCCCCTGCACGGTCAAGGTGGTGGGGACCGAGGTGACGCCGGCCGGTGTGGCCGAAGCCCCTGCTGCGCTGGACGGGGTCGCCGCTGCGGCCGAGCCCGTGGAGGCGGCGGGTGCGAAGCCACTGAACTGCGCGAGGGCGACGCCGGAGGACGCCGCCAGCTCGTTGAACTGGACCTCGAAGCTCGACTCCGCGGCGTTGATGTCGTTCGGGCTCTGCACCGAGGGGATCTGCGTGCTGATCTTCTGCAGGTCGGCGCAGTTGGACGAGAGCTTCTGCCCTTCCGACTGCAGCGCGGCGAGCCGGGTCTGCAGGCCCGTCTCCTGGGTCTGGAGCTGCACCGTCTTGGCCTGGAGGCTGGACAGCTTCGAGTTCTGGGGGGCGATCAGAGCGACCCACAGGACGATGGCCACCACGAGGGCACCGCCGGCGGTGAGGAGTGGTGTGCGGTACTTCCGGATTTCGTTCACTTCAGACCCGCGTTCTTGCTGAGGCTCGCGTTCGGCGTCACCGAGACGGTGAACGGGAACGAGATGGACGAGTCGGGGTTGACGGTCGTCGCCCCCTGCAGGGGGTTGGCGAAGTACTGGGACGCCGACACGGCGTTGATCCATGCGGCCGAGATCGACAGGCTCGGTCCCGGCCCGGTCACGTTGAGGTCGATCGTGCCGATGGCCGCGGACTTGGTGCCGGTCGCTGCACCCGTCGCCCCCGCCGATGCCGCTGATGCCGCCGAGCTGCCCGTGGGGGCCAGCTGGGCCCCGTTGAAGGTCTGCACGGATGCATTGGTGGGGGTGATGGCGATCAGGCTGCTGAGCGCCAACGGCCAGTCGACCGCCGAATTCAGGACGCTGGCCCGGCGGGCCAGGCCCTTGGTGTAGGCATCGTTGGCGGCCACCACGAGGTCGTACTTCGGCACCTGTGCGTTCAGCGAGGTGATGCTGGCCTGGAGGTCGCTGACCTTGCTCTGCTCGTTGTGCACCTGGAGGAACTTCCATCCCCCGAACAGGACCAGGAGGATCAGCACGGCGACCGAGCCCATGACCGTGCGCTCCTGGATGTGCCGCATCCGGGCCTTTTCGGCCACCTCGGGAGGGAGCAGGTTGAACTTCTTGACGGCCTTGTCGGGCTCGGGGAGGGCCAGCCCGATGGGCGAGGCCAGGACCGGTGCGACGGCGGCGGCCTGCTCGGGCGTGAGGCCGAGCTTGGACACGTTGACCCGCTCGAGCGGGGAGCCCGTCCGCACGGTGATGTGCACCTGGGATTCCAGCATGGCGACGAGGCCGGGAAGCTCGGATCCGCCGCCCGTCACCAGGATCTGCGAGACCGGGAGTCGATCCGGCAGGGACGCGAAGTACTGGATCGAGTTCCTGATCTCGTCTACCAGTTCGCGCATGCTGGCCTGGGCGACCTGCTCGCCTGCCTTGATCTGGGTCGAGTCCGCACCGAAGCGGTACTTGAGGGCCTCGGCGTCGATGATGGGCATGTCCAACGACGCGGCGATCGCCGCGGTGGTGGCGTTCCCGCCCGACCCGATGGTGCGGACGAATTGGGGCCGGCCCGACTGATGGACGACGACCACCGTGAGGCCGGCACCGATCGAGACGATCGCCTCCGGCCGGTCCGAGGCCTCGTGGCCGCCGATCGAGCGCACCAGTGCCGAGGAGATGAGGTCGACGCCGTCGACGGTGAGGCCCGCCTGCTCGACGGCCCCGATCACGCCGTTCACCAGGTCGACGTGTGCCGCGGCGATGAGCACGCGCCGCAT
Organism: uncultured Actinomycetota bacterium; assembly: GCA_963835445.1. Taxonomy (GTDB): domain Bacteria; phylum Actinomycetota; class Acidimicrobiia; order Acidimicrobiales; family RAAP-2; genus Bog-756. The sequence continues at coordinate 256,105 of CAWIFO010000004.1, read as the reverse complement.
CTTGGCGCCCTCGTCGTTGGTGTAGTCGGCCAGAACCTGGGACGAGAGGATCGTCTGGTCCGGGGGGAAGGGGACCACTTCTTCGGACTGGAAGCGGACGGCGCTCTCCACCTCGTCGTCAGGCACATAGGGAAGGTCGATCTCTCGGGTGATCGCCCGCAGTCCGGCGATGCCCACGATGACCGACGAGCCGCTGAACTGCCCGTTCTTCCAGAGCTTCTCGATCGCCTTGGCGACCGACGACGGGTCGCGGATCTCACCGTCCTCGAGTGAGCCCGGCGGGAGCCCCACCTGGCCGTACGTCATGAGCACCGGGGTGTGCTTGGAGACGTCGAGCTCGGCGGCCCGGACGGCGCTCGTCCCGATGTCGAGTCCGACGATCAGGCGTGCCATGTGCCGTCTCCCTTGGTCGAGGCGTCACCCGGGGAGCACGGGCGTGCGGTGCGGGAACCGGCAGCACCGTGCGGGTGGGCGGTCTCCACGCGTGCCGGTGAACTCAACTTCGATGGACTCATTGGTCGTCTCCGGTCCTTCGTAGTACGTCGACGCTTCTCATGGCCCTGTGGGCCGTACAGCATCTATCGGAACGGAGTCGATGCACCTTGAGGTGCAGTGGTTGCGGCGGTCAGCCCGGCTGGACGGCGAACGAGCCGGTCTGCAGGATCCCCTGGCGCTCGAGCATCACCTTGAGGTCGTGGGGGTTGCTGGCGGTCGCCATCGCCTCGGCGAGCGAGATCCGACCGGATGCGATGAGGGTGGCCAGCGACTGGTCGAACGTCACCATGCCGTAGTAGGCGCCGTCGGCGATGATGCCCTCGATGTCCCCCGTGAGCAGCGGGTCGACGATGGCCTGCTGGATCCGACCGTTGATGACGAGGACCTCGAGCACCGGCACCCGGCCGTCGCCCTCGACGGTGGGGATCAGCCTCTGGCACACGATGCCCTGGAGCGATCCGGCCAGGCTGAGACGGATCTGGGACTGCTGATGGGGCGGGAAGAAGTCGACGATCCGATTGATCGTCTCGGTGGCGTTGATGGTGTGGAGCGTGGAGAAGACCAGGTGGCCGGTTTCGGCGGCGCCGAGCGCGGCGGCGACCGTCTCCTGGTCGCGCATCTCGCCGACCAGGATGACGTCGGGGTCCTGGCGGAGGACGACGCGCATGGCCGAGTTGAACGAGTCCGTGTCGAATCCCACCTCGCGCTGGTCGATGGCGGCGAGGTCGTCGCGGTGGAGTACCTCGACCGGATCCTCGATGGTCACGATGTGACAGGTCCGGAGGTGGTTGATGTGGTCGATCATCGCCGCCAGCGTCGTGGTCTTGCCCGAGCCGGTCGGACCGGTGACGAGCACCAGGCCGCGCATCTGCTCGGCCAGCTCCGTCACGACCGTCGGGAGCCCGAGCTCACCGGCCGTGGCGGGTGTCGCCCGCACCCGCCGGATGGCGAGCGCCGCTGAGGACCGCTGGTAGTACGCGTTGACCCGGAACCGGCCCGTCCCCGGGATGCTGTAGGCGAAGTCGGCCTCGTGGCGCTCTTCGAACGTGTGGCGCACGGACTCGGTCATCATCGCCTCGGCGATGGCGTGCGTCTCCTCAGCGGTGAACGCGGGCTCGCCCTCGAGGGTGCGCAGGGCGCCGGCGATCCGCATGCGGGGCGGGGCGCCCGCCTTGATGTGGAGGTCCGAGCCGTCGAACTCGCCGAGAGCGATCAGCAGGCGGTCCAGGTCAGCGATGTCCATCACACCAATGGTACAGGACCACTCTGCGAGGACAACGGACTTCGGAGAGTGGTCGCCGCCAGAGGACCCGTCGCCGTCGCCGTCACGTGGGCCCCGACGGATCCTGGTCAGGCAGGTGCGGCGGTGGAGCTCCCGGAGCTCGACCCTCCCGAGGTCGACGACGAACCGGTCGGCACCTTCGGGGAACCCGCCGGAGCTGCGGGTTTGTCCGTCGCCTTGTCGGCCGTTGACGACTCCTTGGCGGCACCGGAGGTGGCCGGGGTGGCGTCTGCCGCCGCTGCCGCGGGGGTGGTCGCGTCGCCGGTGCGGGACGCCGACCCGCTCCCGGACCGGCTGTCCGTCTTGTAGAACCCGCTCCCCTTAAACACGATCCCGACGCTGCCGAAGACCTTGCGGACCGGATTCCCGCAGGTCGGGCACTCGGTCAGGGGGTCGTCCTGGAACGACTGCACGACGTCGAAGTTCCTCGCACACTGGTCGCAACGGTATTCGTAGGTAGGCACGCTCGGTGTTCCTTCCGGTTCGAGGCGGCGTTCGATTGGCAGTCTAGCCGCGGGAGTGCCAGAACCGGCCGTCGACGATGCGCTCCCGTAGACTGGCTGTCGTGGACGACGGGAGCGGACTGTGACGGATCGGAGCTTGCATCACCTGGACCCGTTCGTCGGGACCCGGATGGCCGACGTGTCGCCCAAGGAGGCGACGCTGCGCAAGGCCCTGGCCCGGTGCCGGGTGGCCATGAAGCCCGAGACGACGGCACAGGTGGCCAACAACGCGATCACCAAGGGGGACGTCCTGGCCGCAGCCCGGGTGGCGGGCATCCAGGCGGCCAAGCGGACAGCCGACCTCGTGCCCATGTGCCACCCGCTGCTGGTCGGCTCGGTTCAGGTCGATTTCACCATCGGCGACGACTATGTCGAGGTCGAGGCGAAGGTCGAGGCGATCGACCGGACCGGGGTCGAGATGGAGGCCATGACGGCGTGCGCCATCGCCGCGCTCACCGTGTACGACATGTGCAAGTCCGCGGACCGGACCATGAGCATCGGGCAGCTGATGCTGTGGGAGAAGACCGGGGGGAGCTCCGGCCAGTGGAAGCGGGAGCTGGCCGTCTGACCGCGTGCGCCATCCGACCATGGGTAGGCGCGACGCCGCCCATCGGTCGGCGGTGAACGACGGCGATCGATGGCGGCACCCGGCCGCCCGTCACCGATGACGTACCCGGCGCCTCAGTTGCGGACGGCGGAACGGAGGTCGCGGAGCGACAGCTCCGACGTGGCCTCGCCGCCGCACTGGGAGCAGTGCTCCACGTGGCGCCAGCTCCGTAGGAGCCGCGTCCCCTCGCGGTTCAACAGCACCACGAAGGACTCCGACAGCGGGTCGATCTCCACCCCGTAGCAGGGCTGCCACTCGGTGGACGCGGGCGCGCCCGTGCCGTGGGCGGACTTCACGATGCGCCGGAAGCGGGAGTTGGCGCGGTCGATGATCCAGGTGCTGTGGCAGGACTCGATGACGATTTCTTCCACGAAGGCAGTATCCCACGCTCCCGCTGGATGCCCAGCACAATTACATGTCGGTTGGGTGACAGTTGCAGCCCCGGGACACGTACGCGCCCCGATGTAGTGGGCCCGCAACAGGGGTGGCCACCAGCTGTCGCCTCACCAGTCCGTCACGTCCCACGGCAGCCAGGTCTCGACCATCGTGCCCTGGCCGACCAGGGAGTCCACGCGGAGCCGAGCGCCGATGAGGCGGGCCCGTTCGGTCATGCCGGGGAGGCCGAGGGACTGCCCGCCGCCCTCGTGGCGGTGGCGGTCCGGGTCGAAACCGGCGCCGTCGTCCTCGACCCTCAGGCGTAGGCCGGCATCGCCGAATTCGAGCGTCACCGTCACCCGTTCCGCACCTGCATGGTGCTCGATGTTGGTGACGGCCTCCTGGGCGATCCGGAAGAGCGCCAGTTCGGTCGCCGGCGGCAGGCGGCGTTCGGAGCCGATGACGTCGAACCGGCTGTCGAAGCCCTGGCGTGTGGCCGCCTCGGCCAGTTGCTGGTTGATCGAGGCCACCAGGCCGAGGTCGTCGAGCACCGACGGCCGCAGGCCGCGGGCGATCGAGCGGAGCTCGGCGACCGTATCCTCCACCGTGGTGCGCATCGAGGTGAACGGCGAGCTGCCGGCCCCCTGCCCGTCGCGGCCGGGTTCGAGGGAGTCGATCTGACGACACAGGTGGATCAGCGTCTGGAGCGGACCGTCGTGCAGCTCCTGGGCGAGGTGCCTCCGCTCCTCCTCCTGGCCCAGCACGACCTGCCCGGCGAAGGCCTCCATGAGGTCGTGCCGCCTCGTCTCGGCGGTCACGTCCTCGAAGATCACCTGCATCCGGCGGTCCCTCCCGTGCCGTCCGACACGGGTGACGGTCGGTCTGAGGAGCGTCATCTGTCCGTCGATCTCGACAGGCACCGGAGGGACGCGGTCCTCGGGGGTCCCTGCCCCCGCCGTCCGTCCGGCTCCCGCTCGATGGTGATCCACGCGCCGGCTCGGTGCCCGGGTCCCCGACCGCGATCAGCCGGGTGAGCACGAGCGCGGCTGCATCGGGGCCGATGACGTCCACCAGGCGGCGCGGGGCGGTGGCCCCCACCGTGGTTCCCGCCGTGCGACCTCCGGCTCCCGCTTCGCTCCCGACGGCCCCGGCGGCCGGGTCGGGTCCGCCATCCGACCGCGGGCGGAAGGCCCGGTCGGCGGAGCTGTTCGAGCCGATCACGAAGCCGTCGGCATCGACGATGAGGATGGGGGACAGGTTGGACTCGAACATCTCCTGGTACAGGAGCTCGGCCTCGAGCCGCGCCGAGCGCGCCAGGTCCGCCTGGTATCGGGAGGCCGACTCGGCCGTCACCCGCCGTCCGACCAGCACGGCCACGGCGCCGAGCACGACCACCTGGACCAGCTCCGCCCACAGTGCCGCCGTGTCCCCCCGATCCGACGCCTCGGCCAGCCGCGGGATGCACAGAACCGCGGTCCAGGCGACGGTCACCATGCCCCCCGGCAGCCCGTAGTCCAGTGCGGCGAGGGCGACGGGTACCACGAAGACGGCGACCGTCGACACCTCCAGGACCAGGTTGTGCGATTCCAGACCGAACCCCACGGTCACCGCCAGTCGGATGAGGGCGAGCGCGAGGACGACGAGCTGGAGGACCCAGAACCCGGACTCGGTCCACGGCGACCTGGCCGACGAGATGCCGTGGCTCCCCGCAGGCTCGGCGCCCGGGTCGGCGCCCGCGTCGGGGGCGTGGAGGCTCATGGGGTGTGGAGGTTCATAGGGGAGGAGGCGATCCGTCGCGTGTCACGAAGCGGTCGGCCAGCGCGACGTGGACGAGCTCGGTCCGCGACGCGACGCCGAGCTTGTCGAAGACGTGGTTGAGGTGGCCCTCGACGGTCCGCGCGCTGATGCCGAGACGCTGGGCGATCGCCTTGTTCGACATCCCGCGGGCGACAAGTCGCACGACCTCGGCCTCTCTGGCGGTCAGGCGCTCGTCCGGCTCCGGCTGCCCCCGGGCCGGGTCCTTCTCGCCCCGGCCGAGGGGCCCACCGGCCAGGGGGCCGACTCCGGAGCATGCGACGCGCAGGGCACGCACGAGTTCGTGGCTCGGCAGCGTCTTGAGCAGGTAGGCACTGACGCCGGCGGCCATGGCGGCGCGCACGTAGTGCTCGTCGTCGTAGGCGCTGAGGATGACCACGACGAGACCCGGGTGGTCGTCGACGAGCCGGGTGGCGAGGTCGATGCCGTTGGCGGTCGGTAGGCGGATGTCGGCGATCACCAGGTCGGGAGCGGTGTCGTCCACCACCAGGCACGCGGCCTCCGCGTCGGCGGCCTCGCCCACGACCGTGAAGCCCGCCGCACCCTCGAGGATCCCCCGGGTCCCGTTCCGCAGGAGCTCGTGGTCGTCCACGATGACCGTCCGGATCCCGTCGCCGTTTCCGGTCACGGTGCGGCCCGCCTGCATCCGGAGCACACGGACGGGTGGTCCGACTCAGCGTGTCCCACGGGACCATCGTAGGAGGGTCACCCGGCGACCGTCAGGGACACCGCGAGCGCGGCGAGGATCCCGGTGACGAGCGGCACGACCGCGATCCGCTGCCACGGACGTGATCCGGCGCGCTCGTCACGGCGTTCCCCTCGATCGGCACGCGTGCCGGCCCACAGGATGACCAGGCAGGCCAACGCTGCGAGGATGGCGGCGACCGTGCCCCACACGACGGGGTAGGCGCCACGGCCCCCGACCCCCCCGACCCCGCCGAGCCACGCGACCCCCCCGATCCCGCCGAGCCACGCGCCGGCCACAAGAAGCAGGGAGCGCCCGTGCCCCAGCGGATCACGGCACTCCGGGTCCCGCAGCCGGAGGACGGCGTAGGTGGCCGCGGCGACGGCGAGCCCGGCGACCGACAGGCAGGGTACGGCCCAGTGGCCGAGCCAGAGCGCGGGGGCGACCAGCGCGACCTCGCCCAGCCCGGCACCGGTGGCCGCCACCGACAGCGGCGACCGGGCGCCCCCGTACTCGATCAGGGCGACTGCGATCGCCGTAGCGGCGAGGATGCAGTAGCCGGCGGAGAAGGACGATCCGTGCCACGCCCACGCGACGGCGGCGAAGGCCAGGGCGGTCACCGCCTCCACCAGCGGGTACCGGGCCGAGATGGGCTCGTGGCACCGGTGGCACCTCCCCCGGAGGGCGAGCCAGGAGGCGACCGGGATGTTCTCCCACCACCGGAGCTGGCGATCGCACGTGGGGCAGAACGAGCGCGGTGCCGCCACGGACAGACCCATGGGCACCCGGTAGACGACGACGTTCAGGAACGACCCGACGAAGAGTCCGACCACACCGGCAAGGGCCACGACGAGCCCGATCGGCACCCCGGTCCCGCCGCTCACGTGCGCCACACCCCGGCCGGAACGCAGTGCGGCCTGACGGCGCGGGCGCCGTGCGGTGCGGGCATCATGCAGGCGGCGTAGGGAACCCCTGTGACCAGGGCGTACATGTGGTGCGGTGTCACCGGGAAACGCATATGGGTCCTCGTCCGAATTCCGCTGCGGAGCGCGTCACACTAGTGGTCGACGCCAGCGTCCCCATGGCTCTTGCCCGGGGGGTGCCGGCGGCCCGCTCCCGTCGGGTACCGACCGCCCGTCGGCGACGGCGCGACCCGATGGCCGGACCGGGTGGGAGACGTGGCGCGGGCGGCACCTGGTCCGCCGCCCTGGGCCGGGTGCGGAATCCCATTCAATCTCCGCACGAAGTCTGCCGATGAAGGCCGCATGAGCGATGTGGAGGCCACCAGGTACCTGGCGAGCGAACGCGATCTCGAGTTCGTGGATCTCGACGCCTACGGTGTCGATCCGGCCGCGGGCGCCCTGCTTCCTGCCGACCTGTCGCGGCACCACCACGTCCTCGCCGTGAAGCGGAAGTTCGGGACGCCGGTGATCGCCACGGCCGACCCGGACGACCTCTACGCCATGGACTCGATCCGTGCGCTCCTGGGGCGGGACTTCATCACGGTCGTCGCCTCGCCGGAGCAGATCGACCAGTACATCGCCATGGTGTTCGACGGGGGAACGGTGCACCCGGTCCCACCGGGGATGTCGGGCGCCGACGGGGTCGACATCACCGCCTCGCTGGACGCCTTCGGCCAGGTGTTCGCCGACGTGGCCCAGGCCGGCCCCCCTCCGCCGCTGCCCGCCCTGGACCTCACGCCCCCGGTCCCGCCGTCCACTGCGTTCGACCTGTCCGGTCAGGACGTGCAGCAGCCCCACCCGGTCGAGGCGGTCGACGAACTCGCCGCCCTGGCGCGCTCCGTCGAGGTCGGCGGAGTGCCCGCGGTCGTCGATCCGGTCGCCGAGGACGCGGCGTCGTCGGTGGACGCCGCCGACCTGGTGGCGGAGGCCGTCGCCACCTTCCACGACCTCCATCCGGAGAGCCCGGTCGCGGATGACACGGCCGCCGGCACCGCCGGGTTCCCTCCGCTCGCCAAGGCCCTGGTCGACGGTGGGCGCGTCCCGATCGAGGCGATGAGCCTGGCGGTCGAGGAGTACCACCTCACCGGGCAGAGCATCGCCAGGATCCTGACCAACCAGAACCTGGTGACCGAGGCGGACCTCATGTGGGGCATGGCCGAGGAGATGGGGCTCCAGTTCGTCGACCTCGACATCGTCGGTGTCGACCTCAGCGTGTCCAACGTCATCCCCGAGAGCACCGCCCGGCACCACAACGTCATCGTGATCGCCCTGGAGAACGGCGTCCCGGTTGTGGCGGCGTCGAACCCCACCGACGTGTTCGCCATGGACGACCTGCGCACGATCCTCGGGTCCAACTTCATCGTTGTCGTGGCCACCCGGGCCCAGATCGGCGCCTACATCGGACGGGCGTTCAGCAGCGGCGACGCCTCCGACATGGCCATGGAGGCCTCGCTCGGCATGGACGGCGGCTCCAAGGACAGCGGAGTCGACGACATCCAGGCCGTCACCGAGACCGCCCCGATCGTCCGGTACGTGAACCTCCTGATCCTCCAGGCGCTGAACGAGCGCGCCTCGGACATCCACATCGAGCCGACCGCCACCGACCTGCGGATCCGCTACCGGATCGACGGCGTCCTCCACGACGTCTCCACGGGGCCGAAGACGATCGCCGCGGCCGTCACGACCCGGCTGAAGGTGATGGCGGACATGAACATCGCCGAGCACCGGGTCCCCCAGGACGGCCGCATCTCGCTCAACGTGGGCGCCAAGGGTATCGATCTCCGCATGGCGACCCTCCCCACCATCAACGGCGAGAAGATCGTCATGCGGGTGCTCGACAAGTCGAGCGTCGTGCTCGGGTTCGCCGAACTCGGCTTCGACCCGCAGATGCTCACGCTCTACGAGGGGCTGTACACCAAGCCCTACGGGACGATCCTGGTCAGCGGCCCGACCGGATCGGGCAAGTCGACGACGCTCTACACCACGCTGACCGCGCTGAACTCCCCCGAGAAGAACATCATCACCGTCGAGGACCCGGTCGAGGTACCGCTCAAGGGGGTCAACCAGGTCCAGTTGAACGTCAAGGCCGGCCTCACGTTCGCCGGCGCACTCCGCGCCATCCTGCGTTCCGACCCGGACATCGTCCTCGTCGGGGAGATCCGCGACAAGGAGACCGCCTCGATCGCCATCGAGGCGGCCCTGACCGGGCACATGGTCCTCGCCACGCTCCACACCAACAGCGCATCGGCGACGCCGATGCGCCTCATCGAGATGGGCATCGAGCCGTTCCTGGTCACCTCCGCCATCTCGGGCGTGGTGGCACAGCGGCTCGCCCGGCGCCTCTGCATGCACTGCAAGCAGCCCTACGAGCCGACCGAGGCCGACATCACCGCCGCCGGGTGGACGCTCGCCGAGGTGGACGCCCTGGGGACGCTGAGCACCGTCTATCGCTCCGAAGGCTGCTCCGCTTGCGCACAGACGGGCTACCGGGGCCGCATCGCCCTCGCCGAACTGATGGCCATGACCGAGGAGGTCGAGCGCATGATCATCGAAGGAGGATCGGTGGAGGAGATCCACCGTCTCGCCGTGAGCCAGGGAATGGTCGCCCTCCGCCAGGCCGGGTTGCGCAAGGCCGTCGAAGGTGAGACGACGCTCGAGGAAGTCCTGCGGGTGGTCGCATGACCTCCGTCACCTCGACGAGTCGCACGGAGTGGACGACGCGGCTGGCCAAGGCGCTCGTCGAGGCGGGCTACGCCACCGATGCCCAGATGAGGCCGCTGGTCAACGAGGCCCTGAGCACGAACCAGCCACTGGGAGCGCTCCTGATCACCCGCGACCTGGCCCTGCCCAGTGTCGTGGTCGGCACCCTCGCGCAACTGTCGGAGATCCCCGCCGTCGACATCTCGGCGTTCGTACCCCAGTCCGATGCGATGGGGACGCTGTCCGGTGCGCTGGGTCGCGAGTTCGGGGCCGTCGGGCTGCAGTTCGACGGCAACGCGCTCTCCGCCGCGTTCGCGGAGCCACCTACCCCGCAGGACCTCGATGTCCTCGCCGGGCGCATCGGGCACCGTGTCCACCCCGTACTTGCCGACCCGGTCCTCGTCGCACGCCTCCTCGACGGCGCCGCTGCCGGCGCGGCGACGGCCGCGGGCGGTGCCCACGACGAGGCAGGGGACGAGGCGGCCCCTGCCGCCGCGCCCCTGTCGCGAGCCGACGAGGTCGAGAACCTCCTGGCATCCGGGATACCGGTGCCCACCGGTGACGACTCGATGCCGCTCCACGTCGACGACCTGCTGCGCTACGCCGTCGCCGTGGGGGCCTCGGACCTCCACCTGACGGCGGCGATGCCCGGGACGATCCGACTCCACGGCGCCATGCGCCCCATCGAGGGCTGTCCGCCGCTGACCAACGAGGCCATCCGCGACATGGTCTTCGGGATCCTTCCCGCCTCGCAGCGGGAGCGCTTCGAGGCCGAGCACGAGCTCGACACCTCCCACACCATCCCGGGCGTGGGCCGGTTCCGCGTCAACGTCGCCCTCCAGCGGGGCACGGTGACCGTCGCCCTGCGGCCCATCCCGCACGAGATGCCGGTGTTCTCCAGCCTCGGGCTGCCGGATTCCATCCGGGAATTCACGGACCTCCGGCGCGGCCTCGTCCTCGTGACGGGCCCCACCGGCTCGGGAAAGTCCACCACCCTGGCGTCGCTGATCGACATCATCAACCGGACGAAGCCAATGCACATCGTCACGGTGGAGGATCCGATCGAGTTCCTCCACGACCACAAGAAGTCGATCATCACCCAGCGCGAGATCGGCGAGGACACCAACTCGTTCGCCGAGGCGCTCCGCCGCGTGCTCCGCCAGGACCCCGACGTCATCCTGGTCGGCGAGCTCCGCGACCTGGAGACCATCTCCATGGCACTCACCGCCGCCGAGACGGGTCACCTCGTCTTCGGCACACTGCACACCCAGGACGCGCCGCAGACGATCGACCGGATCATCGACGTGTTCCCGACCCAGCAGCAGGAGCAGATCCGGGTGATGCTCGCCTCCACGCTCGAGGGCGTGGTGACCCAGCAGCTGGTCCCGACCTCGGACGGCGCGGGACGGGTCCCGTGCGCCGAGGTGCTGGTGTGCACGTCGGCGGTGCGCAATCTCATCCGCCAGTCGAAGACCCACCAGATCTACTCCCTGATGCAGGTCGGCGGGAGCTTCGGCATGCAGACCATGGACCAGGGCCTGGCCAACCTGGTCAAGGAAGGCGTCATCTCCGAGTCCGCCGCCTACGACCGGTCCTCCAACGAGGAGGACCTCCGGAACCATCTCCACCACTGATGGCCGGCATCCGCACCACTGACCAACGAAGCGGGGAACCGTGGCACTGACATTCGACTACAAGGTCCGGGACAAGTCCGGCGATCTCGTCGAGGGGGAACTCGACGGGGACAGCATGGCGCTGGTGGTCCGCCGTCTCCGCGAGATGGGTTACATGCCTATTTCGGTGACACCGAAGTCCGCGGTGAACCTGAAGACCGAAATCAAGATCCCGGGTCTGTCGGACCGGATCAAGCTCCGCGAGGTCGCGGTGATGACCCGCCAGCTGGCGACGATGGTCGACTCCGGGCTGTCGGTCGTCCGCTCCCTCGGCATCCTCGGGGCCCAGGTGGACAATCCGGAACTGGCGCGGATCATCAACGAGGTGCGGCTCGACCTCGAGCACGGCTCCTCGCTGTCGGCTTCGTGCGCCAAGCATCCGAAGGCGTTCTCGAAGCTCTACTGCACCCTCATCCAGGCCGGCGAGGTGGGCGGGAACCTGGACGACGTGCTGACGGACCTGGCCAACACCATCGAGAAGCAGGCCCAACTGAACAAGACGATCAAGTCGGCCATGACCTACCCGGCCGTCGTCCTGTCCGTGATGGTGGTGATCTTCTCGGCCATGATCATCTTCATCGTCCCCGTGTTCCAGGGCCTGTTCAAGAGCCTGGGGGGCAAACTGCCGCTGCCGACACAGATCCTCATCGACGTGTCGAACATCGTGACCAGCGCCTGGGTGCTCGTCGTCATCGCCGTCATCGTGGGGACCATCGTGGGGGTCAAGAAGTGGATCGCCACCGATGATGGTCGGCGCATCTGGGACCGGTGGATGCTGAAGCCTCCGATCTTCGGCAAGCTGTTCCACAAGGTGGCACTGGCACGGGTCACCAACACGCTCGGCTCGCTCATCGGGTCGGGTGTGCCCATCCTCGAGGCGCTGGACATCAGCGCGGAGACCTCGGGCAACGTGACCATCGGGGACGTGCTCCGTCTGTCGAAGAACGGCGTCCGAGAAGGGCGCCCGCTGGCGGAAACGCTCCGCGAGCACGAGGACGTCATGCCCGCACTGCTGGTCCAGATGATCGAGGTCGGCGAGCAGACCGGTGAGCTCGACGGGATGCTGAAGAAGGTCGCATTCTTCTACGATCAGGAGGTCGAGGTCACGGTGGACAACCTGACCGCCCTCCTCGAGCCGTTGCTCACTGTGGTCATGGGTGCCGGCGTCGGCATGATGGTCATCGCCTTGTACCTGCCGATGTTCGACTACATCAAGCTCGTGCATCCCTGACCGTGTGGAGGGTCCGACCGCGCTGCCCCGAGCGTCGGACATCTCCGGACGTCGACTCACCAACTCCGGCCCGGACTCCGTTCGAACCCCTTTTGAACGGCCAACTGGGATTCCAGGGATCGTCCGCTCGCACGGCCCTCGAACACCCGAATGACACCGTGCGGTGGCCCCATTCGCGGAATGCCTGGCAGTGACTCAGGTAATTCCACCCAATAGTCGAATGGTCTGCATGAAGAATTTGAGGCCGGCGGAGGCCTTCGAGAAGTCCGCGTGTGCCGATGAGGGATTCAGCTTGATCGAACTGATGCTCGTCCTGCTGGTACTCGCCATCCTCCTGGCCATCGCGGTGCCCACGTTTCTCGGTACGACGGCGGCCGCGGACAACCGTTCGGCGCAGTCGAACCTCGTCACGGCGTTCACCGACGCGAAGACGCAGTTCCAGAATGGCGGGCAGACCTACCTGGTCGATGGGACGCAGAGTGCGTCGGCATTCGCAAGCCTTCTCGACGCCGCGCAGCTCGACCTGAAATTCCGGGCCGGATCGCTCGGATCGTCGGCATCCCTCGGGAGCTCGAACTCACTGACGACGATCTCGGTTGCCGTCTCCGCCGACGGCTACGGGCTCGTGCTGGCGGCGTTCTCCGTCCCGGGCAACTGCTTCTACGTCGTGGACAACGCGGGTCCCCTCTCGTCCGCATCGACCTCGACCTCCCCCTATGCGGGTGCGACCGTGGTGACGACCACCGCTACCTCGCCGGCCACGGCGGGTTCGATCGGATTGCCGACCGCGGTGGGGACCAACTTCGTGGAGGTCAAAGGTGACACGTCCAAGGCTGACTGCAACGCGTATACGCCGAAATCGAGTGGCGCTCCCGGCACTGTGCAGTACTCGACTGACGGATTTCCCAACTGACGACGCCTGGACTGGTGGCAGGTAGGCGTGCAGCACGTCGGACACGCAGGTTCGAGAGGACGAGCGTCGGGTCGGAGATGGTGAAGCCGCGCGCCTGGCTGTCGGAATGTGCTCGGCCGATGCGATGCCTGCGTCACGTTGCGCAAGTGCCGGTTGCTGGGCAACGTTCCTCGATCCTCGATCCTCGATCCTCGATCCTCGATCCTCGATCCTCGATCCTCGTGCCTCTGGTCACGCGTTATCCCTGGTCAGAAGGGAAAGACACTCGGCAAAAGAAGTTGGATCACGTCGCTCAAGTTGACGATTCGTTCTGACGATGGGACTACAGGTTGCCACCTATGGCGATCGACATAGATGCAGCACATACCGACAAGAGGAGAAAGCACATGGTGTCATCCGTTATCAGTCGCCTGAATGACAGGCGCGACGCGGCAGCCGATCTGGGGAGGATGCGGGATTCACCCTCATCGAGCTCATGGTCGTGCTGCTGATCCTGGCCATCCTGCTCGCCATCGCCATCCCCACCTTCTTGGGTGTCACCGGCGGTGCCAACGACCGGGCTGCCCAGTCCAACCTGAACACCTCGCTCACCGCGACGAAGACCCAGGCGACGCAGCTCGGTCAGACCTACACCGGCGTCAACACGACGCTGATGAACACGGCCGAGCCCAGCATCAACTGGAACGTGGGTGGGACCACGATCAGCAACCAGGGTCCGGTGTCGTTCTACGTCAGCCCCGACGGAAACGGGATCGTCCTGGCGTCGTACGTCGAAGAGCACCAAGACCTGCTGGTACGTGGTGGACAACCTGGCTGGGTCACGCCGCCCTCCCCGGCCGCCGGTCCGTACGTGACGGCTGCGTCGAACGGCGCGGCCACGACCGCTCCGACCAACGCGGGGACGTACTACTCCGAGGTGAAGAACGCAAACGGCTGTGACTCCGCCAGCGTTCCGACGTGGGTGGGCAACTCGACCACCAAGTACGGTGCGGTCGGTGATTGGGCTTCGAACTTCACCAACGTGGGCAGTGTAGCAGGCCCACCTCACCCGTGAGTTGAACGGGTGCATGTGATTGCAAGGAGTGCCCCCCTCGATGAGGGGGGCACTCCTTGTTTCGCCTGGACCACCATTGCCGTCGGGCGGCACTGGTAGGCATCGTGATCCTCTCGTGACGATTCTCAAGTTCGACTTGCGCCGTTACGATGACAAGAGCGTGTCCCAACTCGATTCTGAACGTAGTGGCGCCGCGCCAGATTGGACCGAAATGGTGGTCCGCGAAAGGCCACCGCCGCTCGTTCGGGGATCTGTAACCTGCAGATTCGGGAATGTGGTGCGAAGGCGGGGGGTGCCACTTGCCCTCGCTGTGGCGATGTTCGTCGTGGCAATGGCGTTCGAATTCCTGTGGATCCCCGTCGTACACCACCAGTCACGATGGTTCACCCAGGGGGATGTCTGGGGGATGCTTCGGGCTGCGCACTTCGTCGGATGGGGCGATCTCGGGGGCATCTATACCCCGGGAAACGGCGTGGTGACGTTCCCCGGGATGGCCGTCCTCTTGTCCCCCGTTGCCATGCTGAGCGGATCACTGCATCTGACGGAGTCCAGCAACGGGATGTTCCTGGCTCATCCGACAGCGGTACTGCTCGTCCTGCCCGTCGAACTCGTGCTTGCGTCGACCGTTCTGTTCGCCGCCGATGCGCTGGCCCAGGATTCCGGGGTGTCGAGGAAGCGCCGGGCCATATCGTGCATGCTGATCGCCGTCCTGGCATGGCCAACCGCCGCCCTTTGGGGGCATGCGGAAGACGCCTTGGTCATGACTCTTGCTCTGTGTGCAATGCGGGCGGCGTTTCGGGGCCGATGGGTGCGTGCCGGCTGGCTCTTCGGCTGTGCGGTCGTCATCCAGCCGTTGATCGCCCTGGTCATACCGCTGTTCCTGGTGGCATCACCACGGGGCGGGAGATTGCTGTTCGCTGTCCGGTGTGGCGCCCTTTCGGTGTTCGCCGTCGGAGTTGCCTTCGTCGGAAACCCGACCGGCACCTATCGGGCGCTCGTTCAACAGCCGACGCCTCCGAACATCAACCATCCGACGCCCTGGGTGGCCCTGGCGCCGAGGGTGACCTCACTAGTCGCGGGATCCCCTGGTGGAAGCGGTGCCGCACCGTCCTTCGGACGAGGAGGCTTTTCGTCCTATCGGGTGACCCACCACGCGGTCTCAGTTGTCTCTGGAGGACCGGGGCGGATGATCGACGTGCTGCTCGCCCTCCTGGTCGCCGTGTACGTGTGGCGCCGCCCCCAGCCGGCGATCCGAGTGCTGTGGCTGGCTGCCGCGGTGCTGGCGTCCCGATGCTTCTTCGAAGCGGTGATGACCCCCTACTACCTGACCCCATCCCTGATCCTCCTCCTGGTACTGGCAGCTCGATCGGACGCCTGGCGTCTCTGTTCCGCCGGTCTCCTCTCCCTCGGTGTGTCGGTCTACGCCTACTTCGACGTCGGACCCTGGGCATGGTGGCTCCCGATGGCCGCCGGACTGACGGCGGTGCTCGCTCTCGCCTTCCCGACGGTCGACCATCCGGTGATCAGATCCGGGGACGATCTGCTTGGTGACGTGGTCGAGCCCGCTTCTGCCTTCGGGGCCTCGAATCCTTCCGACACGGTCATGGCCGGGTCCGTCCGCTGAGTCCGAACGGCGGTGGAGCGGGTTCGGTCGACGGAACGGGCTCGCCGGATCGAAACCTGTTCACAGCGGTCCGACGGTGTGCTTCCTGGCGGGCAGGTGCTCCCGAGTCGTGGCCAGGAGAGCGAGCGCGTCGGAGACGATCTCCCGGGTGTCGTCCGGATCGATCACCGCGTCCACGAAGCCCCGCTCGGCCGCCTGGTAGGGCGTGAGGAACGTTTCGGCGTACTCGGCCTGCAGACGGGACCGCTCGTCCGGGGTCGACCGCCGGAAGAGGATCTGGGCCGCGCCCTCGGCTCCCATGACGGCGATCTCGGCGGCGGGCCAGGCGAGGCACACGTCGTTGCCCAGTCCCTTCGAGTCCATGACGATGTACGCACCGCCGAACGCCTTTCGCAGGATCACGCAGATCCGGGGGACGGTCGCCTCGGCATAGGCGAAGGCGAGCTCGGCCCCGTGCCGGATCATGCCCCGCCACTCGAGGTCCTTGCCCGGAAGGAAGCCCGGTGTGTCCACGAGCGTGACCAGCGGGATGTTGAACGCGTCACAGAACCGGACGAACCGGGCACCCTTCTGCGACGCGGCGATGTCGAGCGTCCCGGCCAGTGCCTGGGACTGGTTGGCGACGAACCCGACCGACCGTCCGTCGACCCGCCCGAGGGCGGTGACCAGTTGGGGCGCCCACCGGGGCCAGAGCTCGGAGATGTCACCGCCGTCTGCGAGCCCGGCCGCCACCCGGCGCACGTCGTACGAGCTGGTTGCCCGGTCTGGGATTACCGCCCGCAGGCCGCCTTCCGCCGGTCCGGGCCGGTGGTCGTCCCGCGGGGGCAGCTCGTCGGTGTGGGCTGGCAGGAGACCCAGCAGGTGGGCCACGTGCTCGATCGCCTGCTCGGCCGACGACGCCTCGATGGCGCACAGGCCGCTGGTCCGGGCATGGATGGCGGAGCCGCCCAGCTGGTGGACGCCGATGCGGATGCCGGTGAAGTCCTCGACCATGGCCGGACCGGACACGAAGGCGAACGCGTCGCCGGTCATCACCACCACATCGGCCAGACCCAGCAGCAGCGCCGGTCCGGACAGTGCCGGGCCGGTCACGACGACGACCACGGGCACGACGCCCGAGCACGATGCCAGGGCGCGGGCGGCCCGGCCCCATCCGTGGAGCGAGGCCACGCCGCCGGACACGTCGGCGCCGCTCGAGGCGAGCACGAGCACGAACGGGATGCGGAGGTCCCGGGCGGCCGACGCGGCCTCGGTCAGCGTGTCGCCGTCGTCGGGGGAGAGCGCACCCTTCCGGACATCGGAGGTGGACCGGACGACCATGGCTGGACGTCCCCCGAGGTCCTCGACACCGGCCCGGACACTTCCGGCGACGAAGCGCCGGAGGATCGGCGCGGCGGGGGCGTCCAGGGTCACGTGACCATGGTACGGATCCCGGGTGGGGTGGGTGCGCATGAGTGCATCGGCCCGGCGGACCCGTACCGTCCGGTCGCCGTGCGACGTCCGGCGTTGCCGGCGGCCACCTACTCCGCCGCCGTGTCGCCGTTGCGGCCGTGAGGCTCGTCACCGGGCGGGCCGGCGGCGACGTCGCCCGACGGTGGCGACCCGCCGGGGACCTCCCCGGACGACGCCTCCCCGGACGACGCCTCAACTGCGGGCATGCGGACGGTACGACCCCGGCGGTCCGCACGCTCGAAGTGCCGTTCGACGTCGGCCCACACCATCGGGTCCTCGGGGCCGAGATCCTCGTCGGTCTCCGGCGCCCGGGCCAGGATCGCGCCGGCCACGGTCAGGAGGGTGAGGAGGAAGGCCAGCTTGGAGACGAACCCGGCGACCTGCTGGTCGGCCAGGGGAGACAGCCCGACGGCCCGGCCCGGGCGGGCGAGCGTCGGATAGAGCGGACGGGTCGCCAGGATGAAGATGAACGACAGGAAGGCGGGCACCACCGCCTGGGCCACCACGTAGACGGCCCGGATCATGGGCCTCGGTCGGGGGATGCCGGGCACCCGCCCGAGGACGGGCAGCCACAGGACGACCCCGGCCGACACGACCACCATGGCGAGTACGCCCCGGGCCACCGCCGAGTGCGACTGTGCCGCCACCAGCGGCGGGGCCATCGACCCGACCAGCAGGACGGTGACGATCACCACGGCCGCCGGCGGCCAGAGGATGCGCAGCAGGAGGGCGTCGACCGGCGCGGGGCGGGTCGCCCAGGCCAGGAGGTCGTCGGGCAGTCCGGACAGCAGAAGCGCCGCGACGGCGAGCACGAGCAGCGACCGCTGCAGGACGAGCGCCGACAGCGACCAGTGGGCGGCGAGGTCGCCGAGCGGCCAGCCCAGGGCGACCAGTGCGACGGCCAGCGCACCGACGAACCGGGCGATGCGGGTGGGCGGCCACGCCACGGGGTGCTCGGCGGCAGCGATGAGCCGGCGGTGGAGGAGGGCCGCACCGACCCCGACGGTGGCGACCGCGGCCCACAGCACCGGGTGGGGCTGCCACGTCCATGCCCCGACGACCCCCGTCGATCCGGCGGCGGCGATCACTGTGGGAATCCGTTGCCGTGGGCCGTAGATTGGCGGGAATGGCCCAACTCGACCGCCTCGAACGCGTCACCGACCTGCTGCTCGTCCTGCTCGACACCGGCCGCCCGCTCAGCCTGCGCGAGATCGCCGAGCGGGTCCCCGGCTATCCCGATGGGCACGACGCCCGGCGGCAGGCCTTCGAACGGGACAAGAGGCTCCTCCGCGACGAGGGGGTACCCGTGGTGACCTCGGCGATCGACGGCGAGGAGCAGGCCGGGTACCGGGTCGACCCCGACGACTACTACCTCCCCGACCTGGGTCTCGAGCCCGACGAGCAGGCTGCCCTCAACCTGGCGGTGGCCGGTGTCCACCTCGGCGAGCCTATCGGGAGGGAGGCGCTGTCCAAGCTGGGCATGGGTGGGCAGTGGCCCCGGCGCGGCGCACCGCTGCCGCTGGTCGACCTACCCCTGGTCGACGGGCTCCCCGCGCTCCCGGTGCTCTTCGACGCCGTGCGCACGGCCGCCGCCGTGTCCTTCTCCTACCGGGGGGAGCCCCGGTCGGTGGACGTGGCCGGGATCCGCTTCCGGGGTGGCCACTGGTATGCCGTCGGCTGGGACCGTGACCGGGGCGAGCCCCGCACGTTCCGGGTCGACCGCATCGAGGGACTGCCGAAGGTGGACGGTGCCGGGTCGGCCGAGCTGCCCGACGACTTCGACGCCGACGAGGTGTTCGCCCGCGAGCCGTGGCACTTCGGGTCCGGTGACGCGGTGGAGGTCGACGTGGCCGTCGACGCCGCCGAGGCGTCCCGGATCGTCACCGCCCTCGGGTCCGAGGCCGTGGTGGAGCGGTCCGACGACGGTGCCGTGGTGGTCCGACTGGTGGTCACCGACGTCGAGGCACTGGTGTCGTGGGTTCTCGACCTGCTGGACCATGCCGAGGTTCTGCGGCCACCCGAGGTCCGTCACG
Source organism: uncultured Actinomycetota bacterium (assembly GCA_963835445.1). Lineage (GTDB taxonomy): Bacteria > Actinomycetota > Acidimicrobiia > Acidimicrobiales > RAAP-2 > Bog-756. The sequence continues at coordinate 236,701 of CAWIFO010000004.1, read as the reverse complement.
CGGTGATCGCCCGGCTGGAGGCCTTCGTCACCGGGGGGTCGGCCAGATGAGCCCCGCACCCGACACCGCCGCCCGCCTGCGTCGCCTGCTGGCCATCCTCGCGTGGCTGGCCCAGGAGGGCGAGGCCCCCATCGACGAGGTGGCGGAGCGCTTCGACCTGACCCCGAACTCGCTGGTCGCCGAGCTCGAGATGGCGGCCTGCTACGGGGTCCCGCCCTACTCGCCCGACCAACTCCTCGAGATCGTCGTCACCGACGAGACGGTGTCGACCCGGGTGGGAACGGCGCTCGCCCGCCCGCGTCGCCTCAGCCCGCGCGAGGGCCTGGGCCTGGCGGCGTCGGCACGCGCCCTGCTGGCAGTGCCGGGGAGCGACGACAGCGGTGCGCTGTCCCGGGCACTGGCCAAGCTGGACCGCGCCCTCGGCGACCCCTCGGTCGAAGTGGAGCTGGACACGCCGGCCCTCCTGGACGTCGTGGGCACAGCCGTCGACCAGGGCATGCGGCTGGCAATCACCTACTACTCGGCTTCCACCGACCAGACCGGTGAACGGACCATCACCCCCTCCCACCTGTTCGCCTCCGAGGGGCACTGGTACGTGGACGCCTGGTGCGAGGTGGCCGACGGCGTGCGCCGGTTCCGGGTGGACCGCATCGCCTCGGCGGCCCCGGCCGGGCCGGCTGCGCCCGAGGTCCTGGCCGACGCGCTCCCGGGCCCCGGCACAGTTGTGGCCCCGGGTGCGGTGTCCTCTGACAGGGCGCCAGCCCTCGGCGCATTCGTCCCGGGGCCCGACAGCAGACGGGTGCGGATCGCGGCGGACCCGTCGATGAGCTGGCTGCTCGAGACCATCCCGACGGCGGTCCTGGTGGACCCGGCGGGGGAGCGACCGGTGTGGGAGGTCTTCGTGGGGGGCGACGCCTGGCTCGAACGCCTCCTACTGCGGCTCGGGCCGGGCGCCCGGGTGGTCGAGCCGGTCGAGGACCGGGCACTGGCACCCGAGGCGGCGTCGCGGATCCTCGACCGCTACCGGGCGTCCGTCGACAGCGCCGGGTTCCTGCCTGAATGACATGAAACATCATGGAATGACATAACACTGCACTCAACGCTATCCTGGGGCTTCGACGCGTCACCACGGCGCCGGAAGGGGGCGCGGTGCTCAGGATGCAGGTGGTGCGGTCGGCAGGCGTCCCCTACTACGTGCGCGAACTGGTGCCCGGCAGGGCTGAGGGAACGGGCGTGGCCGGCGAGTCCCCGGGAGCCTGGTCCGGACGGGGGAGCGCCGTGCTCGGCATGCGCGGCGTGGTCGGTCCCGACGAGTTCACGGCGGTGTTCGCCGGGCGGGACCCGGTGGGCGACCGTCCCCTCCGCACGGGTCGGGGGCCGCGGGCGGTGGCCGGGGTCGACCTCCTGTTCGGCGCTCCGAAGTCGGTGAGCCTCCTGCACCTCCTCGGACCGCGTGAGCTGTCCGCCGCCACCGGAGCCGCGCACGAGGCGGCCGTGGCCGATGCCGTCGGCTACCTGGAGCGGGTCGGCCTGGGTGTGCGGCGCACCCGGGGCGGGGTGACCCGGCACCTCGCCGCCACCGGCGCGGTGGCGGCCGGGTTCGTCCACCGGACCAGTCGTGCGCTCGACCCGCACGTCCACACCCACCTCGTGGCGGCCAACGTGGCCCAGGGGTTGGACGGCGTGTGGTCCTCGGTCGACACCCGCCGACTGTTCCTGCACCGCCGCTGCCTCGAGGCCGTCTACGACACCTCGCTCAGGCGGCAGCTCACCGACCGGCTCGGCGTGGCGTGGGAGCGCGGGCGGTCGGGCCGGTGGGACATCGTCGGGGTGGACCCCGTCCTGGCCCGTCTGTTCTCGCAGCGGACGGCGTCGATCGACGAGCACGCCCAGCGCGCCACCGGCGGCCGCGGATCCCCGGGACACCGCCGTGTCGCCTTCCACGCCGACCGGCCGGCCAAGGACACCGGCCCGACCGTGGAGGAACTCCGGTCCGCGTGGCACCGCCGGGCCGCCGACCACGACCTCGACCCGGCCGACCTGGTCCGGGTGGTCGGCCGAGCCCGCACCGTCCCGGTCGGGGCCGCACTCGACCGGGACGAGTTGTCCGAGCGGCTGGTGATGCAGGCCGGGCGCCGGACGACCCTCGGAACCCGGGACCTGGTCGCCGCCGTGGCCGATGCGTCGCCGGCCGGGCTCGCCTCTGCCGACCTCGACGCGGTCGTGGACGCACTCGGGCGCGCCGTCCCAGCGGCAGCCGGCCCCGTCCCGTCGGCCGTCGCCGGTGGGACCCGCGACCGGGACGGGCAACGGTGGGCGACAGCGGACGTCGTCCGTGCCCTGGCCGGACGGCCCGACCAGCTGGCCGCCGTCCTGACCGACCCGACACGGTCGAGGGAACGGGAGGCCCGTGGCCTCGGGCGTGAGGCCCACGACCGCGGACGTCCGGTCGCAGTGGCCCGTGGGCTCGGGAGCGGGCGGGTCCTCGGGCACGGGACCGACGTCGACCACGGGCCGGGACCGATGCCGCCCGGGCTCCACCGGTGAGGGTCCGGTCGGACCGCAGGGTTCAACGTTCGATCCCGCTCGACCGCGTCCGCTCCGGGGCGACCTCCCGCTCGTGCGCCCGGCCGAACGCGGTCAGCGTCCGCCACGGTTCGGTCGTGTGGGCCGGGGCCAACGGGATCCACGACGGTTGGTTGCGCCGGTCGAAGGTCAGCGCGCCGCCGGGCACGCCCCTGGTGATCTGGTCGGGTGTCAGCCGCCGGCGCCACTGCGCAGACAGCTGCTCGCCGACCTGGGGACGCCCACCCGTGATGAGGTCACCGAATGGGCGGTCCGACAGGGTCCGGCCGCGGGACACCGAGCGGGACACCAGTTCGTGATCACCCGACAGGACGGACAGGGCATCGAGTGTGCGGACGTCCCCGATGCCGGGGAGCACCACGGTCGTGCCGAAGAGCGACGGGAACCCGTCGGCCTGGGTCGGCCAGCGGTGCCTGGCCTGGGAGAGGTCCTGGAAGCACGCCAGGGTCACGACGCCCTGGCCGCCGCCCTCGCTGATCATCGACGGCAGGTCGGGGAGCGGGGCGATGTTGGCGAGCTCGTCGAGGGCGAGTACGACCGGGGGGTCGGCCGCCCCGCCGCCCGCCGCGGTCCGCTCGTAGGCGGCGCGTCGCACGTCGTCGAGGAATCCGACCACGAGCGGCGCGACGAGCAGCTGGTGGTGGGCCGGCGCGGCGATGTAGACGGTGTCGCTCGACGTCACCAGGTCGGCAGGGTCCAGATCCGGGTCGCAGGTGGCCGCCAGCGCTTCTTCGGACCGGAATCCGCCGAGCGCGCCGGAGGTGGTCGACCAGATGCCGCTCAGCTCGCGCTCGTCCGTGGTGACGATCCCGTCGAGCAGGTCCCTCGCCACTCCGCCGTCCGCTCCCGACAGGATCTGCTGGGCGGGGAGGGCGCGGTGACGGTCGACCCATCCGAGGACGGTGCGCATGTCGGCCCCCTCGAGGGCTGCGGCGTGGAGCAGTGGTGCGAGCAGCGCCTGGGCCCGCTCGGTCCAGTGGTTCGCAGCCGGAGCGGCGACGGCACCGCCCGAGCCGAGGACGACCAGGGAGCGTGCCGTGGCCAGTGCGGTGCGCCACGAGGTGCACGCGGGCAGCGGCGACCACCGCAGCCGGTGCACGCCGGGGCGGTCCGGCACGGACCCCGACGGGTCGAAAAGATGGCACGCACCGACGCGCGAGCGTGCCGGTGCGGTGGCATCGAGCACATCCGGCTTCGTCGACGTGGCGACCACCGCACCATTGGCGCACAGGATGTTCGGGATGATCAGCGACGAGGTCTTGCCCGAGCGCGGCGGGCCGAGCACGAGGACCGAATGCTGCGGTTCGGCCTGTCGCCAACCGCGTCCGTCATGGCCGAGGTAGATGCCGTTCCCACCGGTTGCGTTCGCGTCACGTGCGTCGCGAATCGCGTCATCGACGTGCTCTGCGCGTGTTCGCGCCGAAAGAATTGTTCACTGTCATCCACCTCGTCGTCGTCGTGTCTTCGTCGATGTGTGCGAGGCGGACTCCGCTGTCCGCGAACGGGGGTATGCCGATCGTAGGCCGAAAAACCACTGCTGCTGAACAGGTTTTCGTCAACCGCACACCGCGGCCGGTGCGCGACGTCGTGCTGGTTCGCCGCGATCGGAGCACGCGACGCGGAACACGTGTGCACCGACACATTCACCCGCGTGGGCGTTGGTCCTTGACCAGCGCACAAAAAGCCATTTGGCTGGTAGTTGGTTACGTATCGCTGAGGAGATGATCGTGAACAGGTCTCAACTCGTCCAAGCGGTGACCGAGTCGACGCAAGTGACTCGGCGCACCGTGGAAGAAGCAGTCGAGATCCTGTTCGAGACGATCATCGCCGAGGTTCGATCCGGGCGGAAGGTGACAGTGGTCGGTTTCGGGACGTTCACCCCGACCGACCGAGCCCCCCGCGTGGGTCGGAATCCCCGGACAGGTGCAGTGGTACCGATCGCAGCGTCGAGAGGAGTCCGGTTCGCCACCGGTTCGGCGTTCAAATCGGCGTTGACCCTTAAGGAGGGAGCTTCCATGGCAGTGAAGAAGGCAGCAGCCAAGAAGGCGGTCCGCAAGGCACCGGCCAAGAAGACGGCAGCCAAGCGGACCACGGCGAAGAAGGCCGTGGCCAAGAGGACCACTGCGAAGAAGGCGGTGAAGAAGACCACCGCCAAGAAGACCACGGCACGCAAGACCGCGGCCCGCAAGGCTCCGGCACGCAAGACCGCGGCCAAGAAGACCACGGCACGCAAGACCGCGGCCAAGAAGACCACGGCACGCAAGACCGCGGCCAAGAAGACCACGGCACGCAAGACCGCGGCCCGCAAGGCTCCGGCACGCAAGACCGCGGCCAAGAAGACCACGGCACGCAAGACCGCGGCCAAGAAGGCTCCGGCACGCAAGACCGCGGCCAAGAAGGCCACGGCACGCAAGACCGCGGCCAAGAAGGCTCCGGCACGCAAGACCGCGGCACGCAAGGCTCCGGCCCGCAAGGCCGTCAAGCGGACGGTGCGCAAGACCACCCGCTAGGACGGTCGAGCGGCAGCAGTGTGCACCGCGCATACCTCGGCAGGGGCCTCCGGGCCCCTGCCGCCGCGTCCGGGCCCCTGCCGGGAGGGCTGAGTCGCGGCAGACGGTGCCGCCGAACCGTCTGCCGGGCCGCACCCGTGTCGACGGGCCGTCAGCCGGTGCGCGTCTAGAGCCCGACCATCAGGTGGAAGGCCTCGCCGGCCCCGATGCCGGCCAATGCGCCGTGCTGGGCCAGCTGCCACCCGACACGGGCGGCGAGCACGGCTCGTCCGTCGCCGGACACTTCGGGTCCGGGGCCACCACCACGATCCTCGGCGGGGCCGACGCCCATCGTGGTCACGAGCTGACTGTGGTGGCACAGCAGGGCGTCGACCTTCGTCTCGGCGAATCCGCCGACCCGCTCGACGTGGTTGGGCTGGTCGGCCTCCCACAGCAGGAGCGATGACGGTCGGTGGGGTTCGAGGTCGAGGTCGCCGAAGAAGTGCGGGTCCCGTGCCGCGACGATCGCGTCGACCGTGAGGAAGCCTGCGGCCCGGTGGTCGGGATGGAGCCGGTAGCGGCGCCACGGGTCGTGTCCGAGCACGACATCGGGTCGCACCAATCGGATCGTCCGGGCGACCTCGCGGCGCGTGGCGGCGTCGTTGTCGAGCTCGCCGTCCAACCGCCCGACGAAGTCCACCCGGTGGGGCGGGTCGACCGTCCGGCCGGGATCGCCGTCGATGCGGGCTGCCGCAGAGCGGCACTCCTGCATGCGGTCGGCTACCAGGCGTCCCAGATCCTCGTCGGGGTCCCAACTGCCCTTCGATCCGTCGGTGAGGACGAGATGGTGGACCCGGCAGCCCGCCGCCGCCCACTTGGCCAGCGTGGCACCGGCACCGAACTCGACGTCGTCCGGGTGGGCCCCGATGGCGAGTGCCGTGGCCGGGACGTCCAGGTCGACCGTGACCGTCGACGTGTCGAGGAGGTCGCCCACGGGAAGACCGGACCCGGGTGGGCGGTCGGAGGGTCCGGGTGGCCCGGCTCCGGCCGTCACGAGGCGATCGTCCCCCGGGCGGTCACCGGCACCATGTCGGCGGGCTCGTCGATGTCCCAGGCCAGATCGGGCAAGTCGAGAACGTGCAGCGGCAGCCCGAGGCGCGCCGCCTCGGCGCAGTGGCGCGGCGAAGGAGCCGGGGCCATAGGAGAAGCGGAAGCCGGTGTCGACGGGGAGCGCGATGACGTTCGTGCCGTTGCCGTACCGGTCGGGCACCAGCGTGATGCCGGACGCATCCCCGACGGTGGCCAGTCCGCTCGCTCGGGGCAGGTCGGCGTGGGACACGGTGACCTGGGTCACGCCTGCGTCCCGCAGGTGGTCGACACCCGCCTCGACCGCGCCGTTGAGGCCGCGCCCGGGCTCCCAGACCACGAGGGCACCCCGCTCCCGGGCCCAGTCGGCCACGTCGTTGTCGTCGCACACGACGGCCACAGGGAGGGGGTGCGCGGCGTCCAGCACCCGCGCCGCCATGGCCCGGGCCAGCTCCGACCGCTCCGGGGCCGTCAGGGCGTGGTCCAGGCGGCGCTTGGCCTCGTCGAAGGCCTTGATCGGGACGAGGACGGCCCGGGATCCGAGTCGGAGGCCACGGGTCGGCTGGTGTACTCCGGGGTCGGCCACGCTGTCAGTGTAGGCACCGCGTGATACCACCCCCTCGGAGGTCCCCACGCCTAGGGTGGTCTCGTGCCAGACCGACTGCCGGACCCTGTCGAGGTGGAGCGCGAGCATGCCCGGATCGAGGCGCTCGCCCGCGTGCGCACGCTGCCTCCACGACCTCGGCTGCACCGACGAGGAGATCGACCGGGCCGCCGAGGACGACGTGCTCGACCTACTGGTGGTCGATCGCGTGCTCGTCCCGGCGGGGAACCGGATGACCCGGGCCGAGATGGTGGAGCGGGCGGAGATCCCCGACGACGTGGCCAAGCGGTTCTGGCGGGCCCTCGGGTTCCTCGACGTCGGCGACGACGAGCTGGCGTTCACCGACGTCGACATCGAGGCCGTCCGCATCTTCCAGTCGATGGTGGCGATGGGGCTGGTGGACCTCGACACCGCCGTCCAGATGGCCCGGGTCATCGGGTCGTCCATGGCCCGCATCGCCGAGGCGGAGGCCGCACCGGGCTCGACACCGATCCTGGTGGGCACCGGCGACAGCATCCTGGACGCCGACCAGTTCGCCCGGCAGGCGGACGCGTCGATCCCGGCCATGGGACGGCTGCTCGAGTACGTATGGCGGCGCCACCTGCAGGCGGCGACCCGACGGGCGATGCTCCACCGCTCCCGAGGTCCGGACGAGGGCGTCCGGCCGGTCATGGCTGTCGGCTTCGCCGACATGGTCGGGTTCACGATGCTCAGCCAGCACCTCGGCGACGAGGAGCTGGCTGCGGTGGTGGCCCGCTTCGAGGAGCTGGCGCACGACACCGTGGTGGCCCTGGGCGGACGCGTGGTCAAGATGATCGGCGACGAGGTGATGTTCGTCGTGCCGACCGCCACCGGTGCGGCACAGATCGGGCTCAGCCTGGCGGAGGCCTATGCCGACGACGACCTGCTGTCGGACGTCCGCGTGGCACTCGCCGTCGGCCCGGTACTGGTCAAGGACGGTGACTACTACGGCCCGGTGGTGAACCTGGCCAGCCGCCTGGTCAATGTGGCCCATCCGGGCACGGTGCTCGTCTCCGACGAGTTCCGTGACGCTCTGGACACCGAGGGAGCGACGGACATCGACACCCGGCCCCTGCGGACCCGCAACCTGAAGGACCTGGGTCGGGTGCAGATGTGGAAGCTACTGCGGGCCGGCACCGAGCCGGGATCCGACCGCCGGCGGACCATGCGGTGGGAGCGGCTGGGTGAGGTCCTGCGCGAGCTCGACGAGCTGCGCGAACGCGGCGAGACCGTGCGACCGGGACGGCCCGGCGCGACCGACGGCACCGGTCCGGACGGGCCGGGCGTCGGGCCGGACGGCACCGGTCCGGACGGGTCAGGCGTCGAGCCGGACGGTGGCGATGCCGTGGGGGCGGAGGGCGAAGGCGCCCTCGAACGGGGTGACCGGACGGCCACGTAGGTCGACCAGCCAGCCGGCCCGTCCCGGCAGCCGGACGGTCGTTGCGGTATCGGTGGGATTGAACACCCGCACCTCGAGTGAGTCGTCCCGCCGTCGCAGCGACGACACCCGGGCACCCTCGACCGTCAGCTCCGAGCCCCGCTCCGGCCGGTCGCCCCCGCCGAACGACCCGGACACCTGGAGCGGGACCAGCACGTCGTCGGCCAGCTCGAACGGGTCCACGTCCGAAACGCAGAGGGCGTAGCGGACGTCGACCGGCCCGAGCATCTGGGGTCCGTCGAGCGCGTCCATCGGGCCGGCCGGCAGGGGGCGCAGGGTCATCCCGAGCCGGGACAGCATCCCGGTGGCCCGCAGGAGCGTGAGCGCCAGCGTCGAGGCGACCGGACCGGAGCCGTCCGCGGCCTCTGCCACGTCGACGAGCTCGTACTCCAGCAGGCCCTCGTGGACGACGGTGAGCCCGCCCGCCGCCACGAACCGCCGCGACGGGAACGTCGGCAGCCCGAACTCCTCGTCACGACCCTCGGCGGTCAGGCCGCGCTCCACGACGGCGAAGGCGCATTCGGCACGCGAGGTGGCCGCCGGCGCCGGCAACGGCAGGTGGACCCGCAGCCGGTGGTCGCGGGAGGGATTGGTGAACCGGGTGCGCACCCGGACCATCGGCTCCTCGGCGCGCAGCTCGAGCGTGGTGGTCACGGTGACGTCACGCGACCCGCTGCGGGCGTGGATGCCCGCGCCCACGTGCTCGGGCCACTCGTAGGTGGTCACCACATCGACAGTGGCGCGCACCGGGCCGGCGTCGCCGGCGGTGACGGTGACCGACGTCGGGGTGTCGACGAGCGTGTCCTGCCTCGGCGGCGAGTAGTTGTAGGTGTCGCCGTGGTCGCCCCCGTCCACCAGGCGCCCGTAGCCGGGCACGCCGTCGAGGGAGAAGGTGCCGGTCACCGGGTCCACCTCCACGCGGAGCAGCCCGTTGGTGAGCGTGAGTCCGGAGCCCGGGTCACTCTCGAGTCGGACCGGGTGGGCGACCGGTGCGGGAACGAACCGTGACCACCCGAACCCGGGCACCGGCGCCTGGTGGGCCAGGAGCCGCCGCACCGGCGGCTGGTCGATGATCAGGCGCACCTCGGTGTCGGGTGCGCCGGTGAGCCGGGTGAACAGCTCCCGCTTGACCTCCTCGACCGGGACGCCCTCTCGGGGTTCGGGCCCGAGGACCAGGGTCACGTCGAGCCCGGTCTCGTCCTCGGCGAGGCTCACGTCGGTCACGTAGCTGTGGTCGTCGATGCGGGAGCCCTGCAGCAGGCCGAGCATGTTGCGCACCGTCTCGCCGTCGAGTGTGACGGTGCCGGGCATGCCGCTGCGCTCGGACAGCACCTGGACGTGGGGCCCGGGGTCGCCGACAGCCGGCACGATCACGTCGACCAGGCCACCGCGCCCGTGGGCCGAGGGATTGACGACCACGGGTCCCGGCAGCGCCATCGATCGGCCGACGGCGGCGAGCGCCTGTTCGGTCAGCCCCTCGCCCACGTGGCGTGCCTCGGCGTACCGGTGGAGGACGGCGTCCACCACGTCGTCGGCCGAGCAGGCGCAGATCGAGTCGTGGGCCGAATTGCGGATGACCAGGGTCCATGCCAGGTCGAGGAACGCCGCCGGCCAGCGCTCGGCCGGAACGAAGAGGGCTGACAGCGGCTCGGCCAGCTGTTCGAGCGACCGCTCGGCCCGGGCGGCCGCCTGCTTCACGTCGACCCGGTTGGAGGCGACGCCCATGAGCACGTTCGAGCGGAACCCGGACCGCAGCTCACCCTTCCACTCGACCAGCCCATCGGTCGAGGTCGAGGCGAGGTAGTCGGCCAGCGAGGTGATGGCGAGGTCGAAGTCGTCCTGGAGTGCGTTGGCCTCGCCCACCACCCGGCCGAGCCAGGGCTGGGGACGGAGGTGGTCCGACCCGTTCATCAGGAGCATCGGCTGCCCGGGACGCAGGAACGACGCGAACTCGTCCTCCATGGCCCCGAGCCGGCGCACGAGCTGCTTGGCGTCCTCGGGCAGGGCGGCGCCGTTGCCGTAGCCGGCGACCAGGTACTCGGCCCGCACGCCCGACCCGTCGGGTGCGGTCCACGCGAATGCCGTCCCGTCGACGGCGGACGGGACGCCCCGCCACACGACGGCGTGGCCGAGCCCCGCCTGGTCGAGGAGCTGGGGCATCTGGGCGACGTGGCCGAACATGTCGGGCAGGTAGCCGACCTCCATGACGCCCCCGAAGGCGCTGCCGCGGAGGATGCCCTTCTGCAGGTTCCGCACGATCGTCTCGCCCGACACCAGGAACTCGTCCATGAGGACGTACCACGGGCCGACCGTCAGCCGCCCGGCCGCGGCCAGGGCCCGGATCCGCTGCTCGTTCTCGGGCCGGATCTCCAGGTAGTCGTCGACGACGGCCAGCTGGCCGTCGAGCAGGAAGTGCCGGTACGAGCTGTCGGACTCCATGAGGTCGAGCAGGTCGTCGACGAGGTGGACGAGTTTCAGCCGGTAGGTCTGGAACGGGTCGTACCACTCCCGGTCCCAGTGCGTGTGGGGGACGACCGCGACCGAGCGCCGAGCGCCACTCCCGTCGCCCCGCCCCGGCGACGGGGCGCTCACGGCTGGAGGTCTCCGTACTCGGCCTCGTAGGCCTTGAGCTCGTCGACGAGCCGCTCGGCATCGGCGGTGGTCTGCTCGGTGCCCCGACCGACCGCTTCGGCGTACAGGACTGCGCCGAGATCATGGAGGAGGCCGTCCGCCTTGTGCTTGGCCGTCGCCTGGTCCAGCTTCTCCTGGCCGGCCTTGGTGGCCTCGCTGGCCTTGGCCAGTCCGATCTCGGCCTGGGCCTTGACCTTGTCCATGAATCCCATGACGCCTCCTCGGGGTGCTGTGCGGACGATGGGCTAAGACTAGGACGCGTTCGCGGGCCCCGGGCCCGACGGCGCACCCCGGACCCCGCACCCCGCACCTGGAGGAGCCGACCCTGCGTCCCTGGCGTGACCATCTCGAGCCCGACGACCCCCTGGTCGGTGGTGGCGCCCCGGGCGCGCCCGGCCTGGTCGCCGGTGGCACCCTGCTCCGGTCGTGGACGGACCGCTGGGCCGCCGCCCCCGCCGCCCGCCTGTGGAAGGAGGGCGGGCGGTGGTGGTCGGCGGCGGAGTTCGACGAGGCCACCCGCCGGGCGGCCGGGCGCCTGGCGGCCGCCGGGCTCGGGCCTGGCGACCGGGTGGTGTGGTCGGTGCCCTCGTCGGTCGATGCGTTGGTGTCCCACGTCGGGGCCCTGCGTGCCGGCCTGGTCGTCGTGCCCGCCAACACCGCCTACACCGAGCCCGAACTGGCCCACATCGTGCGCGACGTGCGCGCCGCGTGCGCCATCGTCGGGCGGCCGGACCAGGCCGGCTGGGTGCGGTCGGCCGCCCCGGGCGCCCTCGTCACCGGACCGGGGCTCGACCTGCCCGACGGCGACCCGGGGGTGGTCGATGCCGCCGGTCCCGACGACCCGGCACTGATCTGCTTCACGTCGGGAACGACCGGCGTCCCCAAGGGCGCGGTCCTGCGTCATCGGAACGTGCTGGCCGGCACCGTGTCGGTCACCCGGGCGTGGCGGATGTCCTCCGACGACCGGCTGGTGCACTGCCTGCCGGTGTTCCACGCCCACGGACTCGCCGTCGGCGCCTACGGCACGCTCACGGCCGGGGGATCGGCGGTCCTGCTGCCCGGGTTCGATCCCGATGCGGTGGCCACCGCCGCCCACGACGAGCGGGCCACGCTCTTCTTCGGGGTCCCCACCATGTACCGCCGACTGGTGGCGTCGGGTCGGGCCTCCGACCTGGCCGGCCTGCGCCTGTGCGTCTCGGGCTCCGCCCCGCTGCCCGCCGAGCTCCACGCCGCGGCCACCGCCGCGATCGGGTCGGTCGTGCTCGAGCGGTACGGCATGACCGAGACGCTGATGAACACGTCGAACCCCTACGCGGGCGAGCGGCGTGCCGGCACCGTCGGGTTCCCGCTGCCGGGGGTGGAGCTGGCGTTCGACGACATCGGCGAGGTCCTACTTCGTGGCCCCAATGTGTTCGACGGCTACTTCGAGCGGGACGCGGCCAACGCCGAGGCCTTCCGCGACCTCGGCGACGGGGGCGGTCCGTGGTTCGCCACCGGCGACCTCGGCGAGGACGTCGATGGCTACCTGGTGATCCGGGGGCGGTCGAAGGAGCTGATCATCTCCGGCGGGCTCAACGTCTACCCGACCGAGGTGGAGGACGTGCTGTCCCACTGCCCGGGGGTGGCCGAGGTAGCCGTCACCGGCACCCCCTCGGACGAGTGGGGCGAGGAGGTGACGGCATGGGTCGTGGCCGACGGGACGCCGCCCACCGTCGAGCGGCTCCGCGCCTTCTGCAGCGGTCGCCTGGCCCCCTACAAGCAGCCCCGCCTGGTGCGGGTGGTCGACGCCCTGCCCCGCAACGCCCTCGGCAAGGTGGTCCGCAGCCTGCTCGGGTGATCCGCAGCGACCGGGGTGGGCGGCGGTAGGTTGCGCGCATGTCCCGCACCGTCCCCGCCGACCCGCCGGTCCGTCGGGTGCGACGGGCGGCGCCGACGTTGCGGGTGGAGCGACGGCTCCTCCGCGCCGGCGCCGGCCGGCTGGCGGGGATGGACGAGGTCGGACGCGGGTCGCCGGCCGGCCCCGTCCACGTGGGCGTGGTGGTGGTCGACGCCGCCACGCCCCCCGCCCCCGCCGGCGTCCGCGACTCCAAGCTCGTCGCCCCGGCACTGCGGGAGGCACTGGTGCCCCGGATCGAGGCATGGGCCGTCGCCTGTGCGGTCGGTTCGGCCGGTGCCCCCGAGGTCGACGCGCTCGGAGTGACGGGCGCACTCCGGCTGGCCGGTCGGCGGGCGCTGGCGTTGCTCGCCGTCCCGCCCGATCTCGTCCTCCTCGACGGGGGCCACGACTGGCTGACCGCGCCCACGCAGCCACCCGAACCACCCGACGGGGACGGGCCGGGTGCCGCCCCTCCGGTCGACGTGTCCGTGGTCACGAAGGTGAGGGCGGACCTGACGTGCGCGTCCGTGGCAGCCGCCAGCGTGCTGGCCAAGGTGGCCCGGGACGCAGTCATGACCGGACTGGCCATCGACTTCCCGGCCTACGGATGGGAGGCGAACAAGGGCTACGGCACGGCCGACCACCTGGAGGCGCTGGCCCGCCTCGGCCCGACGCCGCACCACCGGGTCACCTGGCGGCTGCCGGGACCCGGCTGACGGACGGCGCGTGGCGCACGGACGCCCCGAGGGGCCTCGGGCGACACGCCCGACACGCCCGACACGCCCGACACGGGCAGCCCGGGCGACGCGGGCGGCACCTGGGCCCACGGGCGAGAATTCCGACGGAACCTGTCGATTCGGGTCGCTCCCGCTCGTCACCATGGTGAACGGAGACCGCAAGGAGGCTGACCGTGCAGTACATGATGCTGATCCACCAGGGCACGAGCCCGACACCCCAGCGCCCCGACGAGTGGGCCACGTTGCCCCCCGACGAGCAGCAGCAGGTGTACGCCGACTACGGGGCGGTCAACGCCACCCCGGGCGTGACACCCGGCCACGGGCTCCAGCTGCCCGAGACGGCGACGACCGTCCGCGTCCGGGACGGCCGGACCCTGACCACCGACGGACCGTTCGTCGAGACGAAGGAGGCCCTCGGCGGGTACTTCATCTTCGAGGCGGACGACCTCGATGCGGCCATCGCCCTGGCCGCGAGGGTGCCGGCGGCGCGCCTGGGCGGCGCCGTCGAGATCCGCCCGATCATGGCGTGGTGACCGGAGGCGAGGCGTGGTGACCGTGGACGAGGAGCGGTTCCGCGAGCAGTGGGGGCGGGTGCTGGCCGTCCTGATCGGACGTCTCGGGGATTTCGATCTCGCCGAGGAGTCCGCCCAGGAGGCATTCGCCATCGCCGTCGAACGGTGGCCCGCCGAGCGGGGTCCGGTCCCTACGGGCTGGCTTGTCACGACGGCGCGCAACCGTGCCATCGACCGGATCCGCCGCGACCGGACGCTGGCGTCCAAGGCGCACCTGCTCGTGGCCGACGAGGAGACGGAGGACCCTGTGGACCCCGTGGATGCATCCCCCATCCCGGACGAGCGCCTGGAGCTGATCTTCACGTGCTGTCACCCGGCGCTCGCCGTCGAGGCGCAGGTGGCGCTCACCCTGCGCACCCTCGGCGGACTGACGACGAAGGAGATCGCCCGCGCCTTCCTCGTGCCGGAAGCGACCATGGCCCAGCGTCTGGTCCGGGCCAAGCGGAAGATCCGGGCCGCGGCCATCCCGTTCCGGGTCCCGCCACCCGAGCTGCTCCCCGAGCGGCTCGACGCCGTGCTCGCCGTCGTCTACCTCGTGTTCAACGAGGGTTTCGGCGGCCGGCACGAGCTGGCCGACGAGGCGATCTGGCTCGGGCGGGCGCTCGCCGGGCTGCTCCCCGACGAGCCGGAGGTCCACGGGTTGGTGGCCATGATGCTGCTGCACGACTCGCGCCGTGCGGCCCGCCACCGCGACGGTGAGTTCGTCGTGCTGGCCGACCAGGACCGCTCGCTGTGGGACGGCGGCCGCATCGACGCCGGTCTCCGCCAGCTGCGGCTCGCCCGGTCGCTGGACGGCCGGGGTCCCTACGTGCTGCAGGCGGAGATCGCCGCGTCCCACGCCGTCGACGGAAGCGACTGGTCTCGGATCGCCGACCTCTACGCCGACCTGGCCGTCCGCACGGGATCCCCGGTGGTCGAACTGAACCGGGCCGTGGCCGTCGCCGAGGACGTGGGCCCCGAGGCCGGTCTGGCGGAGCTCGAGGGCCTGCCGCTCGAGGACTACCGGTACCTGCACTCGACCCGTGCCGAATTGCTGAAGCGGCTCGGGCGCGCCGACGAGGCGGCAGCGTCCTACCGTCGGGCGCTGGAGCTCACCGACGACGCGGCCGAGCAGCGTCTGCTCCGGCGTCGGCTCGAGGAGCTCGGCGGGACGTAGGTCGAACGGGTTGCGCCGCCCCCGGCATGGCCGACGCCGGCCGCCCCCGGGACCCGGTTACTGCGGGGCCGGCTCCTTGGGCAGGCCGAGGACCCGCTCGCCGATGATGTTCCGCATGACCTCGTCGGAGCCGCCGGCGATGCGCATGCCGGGCACGCCGAGGAGGAACTGGGTCCACGCGTACGTGCCCCACTCGCCGGTGTCGACCACCAGTTTCGGGCCGAGCATGGACGACAGCGCCTCGTAGGTGCGGACCATGTTGGCCGTCAGCGACAGCTTGGCCAGCGACATCTCGGGCCCGGGAAGCTGACCCTGGGCGATCTTGGCCATGGCCCGGCGGTTGGTGTAGCCGGCCACCCGGTCGTTGATCACGACGGCGGCCAACTGCTGGCGCACCAGCGGGTCGGTGTTGGTGCCCGTGGCCTTGGCCACCTCGATGAGCCGGGTGGAGGTGGGCAGCCCGACGCCGCCGCCCCCGCCGCCGATGGCGGCCCGCTCGTTCATCAAGGTGGTGAGCGCCACCGTCCAGCCGCCGTTGACGTCACCCAGCCGATGGGTGTCGGGGACCCGCACGTCGGTGAAGAAGACCTCGTTGAACGACGCCCCGCCGGTCATCTGACGCAGGGGGCGCACCTCCACGCCGGGGGCGTGCATGTCGACCACGAACCCGGTGAGCCCGCGGTGCTTGGGCAGGTCGGGGTCGGTGCGGCAGATGATCTCGCCGATGTCGGACACCTGGGCGCCCGAGGTCCACACCTTCTGGCCGTTGAGGATCCACTCGTCGCCGTCCTTGACCGCCCTGGTCTGGAGGGAGGCGAGGTCGGAGCCGGACGACGGCTCGCTGAACAGCTGGCAGGCCACGATGTCGCCCCGCCACATCCGCCTCAGGTACGCCTCCTTCACGCCGTCGGTGGCGTGGGCCAGGATCGTCGGGGCCACCATGCCGAGGCCGATGCCGTAGATCGACAGGGACGGCGTCTGGTAGTCGGCGGCCACCCGGTTCCAGGCCCGTTGGTGGTCGGCCGAGAGTCCCCGGCCGCCGTACTCGACCGGACCGGTGATCCAGCCGAACCCGGCGTCGAACACCTTCTGGGACCAGGCACGCGAAGCGGCCAGGTCGGCCTGCTGCTGCTCCGGCGACCGCTCCGGAAACAGGCTGACGTTCTCGGACCCCTGGCCCCACACGAACGTCTCCTCGGGACGCCGCTCGGCGTTGGCGTCGAGGAACGCCCGGGCCTCCGACTCGAACTGCTCCGGTGTGATCCCGCCGGCGGCGGTGCTCGACTCGGCGTGCTGTGTGGCGGTCATGACCTGGTCCCCTTCGTGTCCGTGCCCTCTCCCTCGGGCCGGCCCAGCGTATCCGGGGCCGGGAGCACCGTCCGGCGGCGCCCGGGCGCCCGCCTGCGCTCCATCCGGCGGATCCCGGGGATGCAGGCACGGGCTGGGGTAGACACTGGACGTGGCTTACCTCCTCGCCGTGCTGGCCGCCCTGGCCAACGCCCTGAGCGCCATCTTCCAGCGGATCGGCGTGCAGAACGCACCGGCCGACACCGTCATGAGCGCCCGGCTGATCCGCCACGCCTTCTCCAACGCCATCTGGTTCGCCGGGCTGGCCATGATCGCCGTGGGATTCCTGCTCCAGGCCGGCGCGCTGAGCGTCGGCCAGCTGAGCTCGGTCCAGCCGATCGTCACCGCCGAGCTGCTGTTCCTGGTCCTGATCCTCGGCATCTGGTTCCGCTACCACCTGACCTGGCGGGAGTGGGGCGGCTCGGCCGCCGCCGCCGGCGGCCTGGCCACGTTCCTCGTGGTGTCGGCGCCCGGTGGGGGCGACGTGGTCCCGACCCGGCACACCTGGATCGTGGTGTTCGTCGTCATCGGCCTCGCGTCGGCAGGGTTCGCCGGCCTCGGGTTCACCGGGCCCCGGTGGTTCCGGGCGGCGATGTTCGGGGCGTCGGGGGCCGTGCTCTTCGCCCTGTCGGCGGCCCTCACCAAGCAGTTCACGACACTCATCTCGCACGGATGGGGCCACGTGTTCACCGACTGGGACCCCTATGCGCTCGTTGCGACCGGGGTCGTCGGTCTGTTCCTCATCCAGAGCTCGTTCCACGCGGGCCCGGTCACCGCGTCGCAGGCGTCGCTCACCATCATCGACCCGGTGGTCAGCGTCCTCATCGGCATCTATCTGTTCCACGACCGGCTGCAGACGGCGGGGTGGCGGCTGCCGGTCGAGGTGGTGGCCGTCGTCGTCGTGGTGCTCGGCGTGTTCCTGCTGTCGACGTCGCCGCTGGTCGCCGGCACCAAGGACGAGTCGGGGGCGGGGGACAAGCTGGAACGCCAGCGCCGGAGCGTCGACCCGGTGGTCCAGGACCCGCCGGACGCGGGCCCTCCCGGTCTGTCCGCCTGAACTGATCCGGACGGGGCGGTGGTGGCGTCCGGTACGGGCCGGGCCAGGGGAAGGTCAGGGGAACACGACGGTGCGGTTGCCGTTCAGCAGCACCCGGTCCTCGAGGTGCCACCGCAGCCCCCGGGCCAGCACCACCCGCTCGATGTCCCGCCCCAGCGCGACCAGCTGCTCGGGTCCCTCGGCGTGGGAGATGCGGACGGTGTCCTGCTCGATGATCGGTCCGGCGTCGAGGTCGGCGGTGGCGTAGTGGCAGGTGGCCCCGATGAGCTTCACGCCGCGGGCGTGGGCCTGGTGGTACGGGCGGGCTCCGATGAAGCTGGGCAGGAAGCTGTGGTGGATGTTGATGATCCGGCCCGGGTAGCGGTCGCACACCTCGGGCGGGACGATCTGCATGTAACGGGCGAGCACCATGACGTCGCCGCCCACCTCCTCGAAACGGTGGCAGATCTCCTCGAACGCGGCGTCGCGGGTCGCCGCGGTGACGGGTACGTGGGCGAACGGGATCCCGGCGGCCTCCACCAGCGGGGCCAGGTCGGGGTGGTTGGAGACGACGAGGGGGATGGTGCAGGGCAGGTCGCCGCTCCGCCACCGGTAGAGCAGGTCGGCCAGGCAGTGGTCCTCCTTGCTGGCCAGGACGATCACCCGCTTCGGGACGTCGGTGTCGCTCAGCCGCCAGTCCAGGTCCAGCTCGTCGGCCAGCGGGGTGAACCGGTCGGCGAACGCGGCGTGGTCGAAGGGGAGTGACTCGGCCAGGATCTCGATGCGCTGGAAGAAGCGGCCGGTCCCGAGGTCCCCGTGCTGGGCGGCCTCGAGGACCCAGCCGCCGTGGTCGGCGATGAACCCGGTGACCCCGGCCACGATGCCGACGCGGTCGGGGCAGGTGATGGTGAGGACGAGTCGGCGCACCGTGACAGTGTGCCCTGCTCAGCGCCCGAGCACCGACCGCAGCGCCTCGTCGACGTCGGTGTGGGCGAACGTGAAGCCCGCCGCCGTCAGCTTGGCCGGCAGCACGCGTTGGCTGGCCAGCACCATGTCGGATGCCATCTCGGCGCCCAGGACGAGCTTCAACGCCGGTGCCGGCACGGCCAGGAACGAGGGGCGGTGGAGGGCGGCACCTAGCGCCTTGGCCAGCTCGGCGTCGGTGGCCGGGTTCGGCCCGGTGGCGTTGACGGGCCCGTCCAGCACGTCGTCGTCGAGGCAGTGCAGGATGGCGGCCACCTGGTCGTGCAGGGTGATCCAGCTCCGGTACTGGCGGCCTGTGCCGATCCTCCCGCCCACGCCGAGCCGGAACAGCGGCAGCTGCTTGCCGAGCGCGCCGCCCGCCGCGCTCAGGACGATCCCGGTCCGGAGGAGCACCGTGCGTATCCCGGCCGCCGACGCGGGCGCAGCTGCGTCCTCCCAGGCCACGCACACCGCGGCCAGGAAGCCCGTGCCGGCGGTCGACTCCTCGGTGAGCACGTCCGCCCCGCGGTCGCCGTAGTACCCGACGGCCGACGAGCTGACGAGGACGGCAGGAGGTGTGTCCAAGGCGGCCAGCGTGGCCGCCAGCAGGCCGGTGCCGTCGGTCCGGCTGGAGAGGATGACCTGCTTGCGGGCCGGACTCCACCGTCTGTCGCCGACGCCGGCGCCGGCCAGATGGACGACGCCGTCGAACGGACCGGCGGCGTCGAGCGCCGCCGTGTCGACCGTGTGTCGTGCCGGGTCCCAGGTCACGTCGCCAGCGCCGGACGGACGCGGGTCGGACGGTGACGACGAGCGGACGAGACGGGTGACCCGGTGGCCGCCGGTCGTCAGGGCATCGACGAGCGCGGTGCCGATGAGCCCCGAGGAGCCGGTGACGAGGACGTGCATACCGGCCGCCCTACCCGCCCGCCGGCTCGGCGCGAGTGGCAGCCGACGACGACGCTCCCGCCCCGGGTGTCCGGGCGACGGCGGCCCGTACGAACTGGGCGAAGGCGTCGGGATGGGTGAGGTGGGCGCCGTGGCCGGCTCCCTCGATCTCGACCAGCTCGGACCCGGCGACGTGCTCGTGCAGCCAGGTGACGGCGGCCCGGTGGTGGGGGAGCGAGGCGGTACCCCGTCCGAATACGGCGGGCACGGCGAGGGACGGGATGTCGAACGGGGGGCGGTCGAGACGGATGGCGGCCAGTTCGGCGGCGAGCGCCTCGCCGTCGGCCCGTCGGGCGGACTTGGTCGTCTCGGGGAGCCGCTCCCACGCCGTGTCTCCCACCATGCGCCGGAAGAATCGCTCGGCCACTTCGGCCGGGTCGTCGGTGTCCGGTCGGTGCGACCGTCCGGCACGTGTCCCACCACGCGTCGCCCAGTCGCCGAGCCACGGCAGTGGGGGCTCGTAGGCGGCGAGGGCGAGGATCGGCCCCGGGCCCCCGGGGCGCGTGGCGGCGCCGAGCGCGAGGGTGCCGCCGTAGCTGTGGCCGACGACGACCGCCGGACGGTCGTCGATGACGGCGAGCAGGTCGTCGATGTGGCCGTCGAGGGAGTCGTGGACAGGCCGGTCGCCGCGCGACCGGTGGTAGCCGAGCCGGTCGTAGGCGACGGTGTGCAGGTCGCCGAGCCGTCGGGTGACCCGGGCGAAGCTGCCGGCCCGGTCGAGGGAGCCGTGGACGAGGACGACGAGCGGCGCGGTGGGGTCAGGGTGGGCGGGCAGGTGCTCGGTGAGCGCGAGCTGGTGGTCTGCGGGCATCTTCCCCCAGCCTGTCAGGGTCGCCGGGCGGAGGGCCAGTTGCCCCGGCCGGTGCGATGCCCGGCCCGGCACCCGGGGCCGGGTCGAGATGCGGGAACCGCCCAGTTCAGGGCTCCCGCCCGCCAAATGCGCACATCGGCCCGCCAGATCGTGCATTGTTAGGGCTTCCATTTGACCAAGGAGAAACAGTGCCCCTTACCAAGACCGATCTCATCGCCGCCGTTGCCGCGCACACCGGAGCGACCTCCAAGGACGTCGCCACCGTGCTCGGCGGGCTCGAGGACGTCATCACCGCCAATGTGGCGAAGGGCGAGAAGGTCGTCATCACCGGCTTCCTGACCTTCGACCGTGCCCAGCGCGCGGCGCGCACCGGCCGCAACCCGCAGACGGGGGAGACCATCAAGATCAAGGCCTCGAAGAGCCCCAAGGTGACCGCCGGCGCCTCGTTCAAGAAGGTCGTGAACGGCCAGGCCCCGGCCCCGAAGATCACCAAGGCCAAGTAGTCCCGACGGGAGGGGCGGTCCGGGGCGTGCCCTGGTCCGCCCCTCCCGTCGCGTCCGGGCACGGCACGGGCCAGGGTGGTCC
The DNA here is from genome assembly GCA_963835445.1 of uncultured Actinomycetota bacterium. Classification (GTDB taxonomy): domain Bacteria; phylum Actinomycetota; class Acidimicrobiia; order Acidimicrobiales; family RAAP-2; genus Bog-756. The sequence goes on along the minus strand of CAWIFO010000004.1, from coordinate 215,815 downwards.
CGCTCCGTCCGGCCCGATCAGAGCTGGCCGATCGCCTTGTGGGTCTGGGGGACGACCCGAACCCGGCGGTGCAGGCGGAGCGCGCGCTCGTGCAGCTCGAGCACCTGTGCCGGGGACGGGGCCGCCGTGGCCGCCCCGAAGGGTGTGAGCGGCTGCAGGAAGACCTCGATCGGCCGCGTCCCGCCCGCCGAGGCGGCAGCCACCATGGCGATGCCGGCGTCGAACTCGTCGAGGTCGGTGTCCGGGCCGATCACGATCTTGACCCAGGTGGTCGACCCGCCCGCCAGCGCGGCGGACAGGAACGTCGCCTGGGTCGTGGGCGCCACCGTCTCCCCGTCGACGCTCCGAAGCTTCAGGTCCATGCTCACGAAGGCGACGGTGCCGGCCAGCCGGCGCATCGGGGGCACGAGGGTGCCGTTCGTCTCGAGCATGACCGGCCAGCCGCGGTCGGCGAACGCGCCCGACCAGCGTCTCCACCCGGGGGCCCTGCAGCAGCGGCTCGCCGCCGGTGAGGCTGATCGAGTGGTGGGGGACCTGTCCCCACAGGCGCCCGACGGCCCCGACGACCCGGTCGATGCCCAGCGGGCTCGAGTCGACGTCCCAGTCACGGCGGCCGGCGGTCGCCTCCACCCGGCACGGCCCGGGACGGCGCTCGAGCGCCTCGGGCTGGTCGCAGTAGGCGCAGCGGATGTTGCAGCCGGTCAGACGGACGAACACCTGTCGTTCGCCGACGAGCGCCGCCTCACCCTGGATGGCGGAGAAGATCTCCGAGACGAGGATGTCCCTCGGCCCCGCGCCGGGTGGGGCCGAGGACACCGGGGCCGCGCCACCGGCCATGGCGGGGCCGTCGCCGGTGGTCACGACAGCGCCGGGTCGTCGATCCCGGCCGCCGCGAACCCCCGCGCCCGCAGCACGCACGCGTCGCACGCCCCGCAGGGCCGGTCGCCGCCGCGGTAGCACGACCAGGTCAGGTGCAGGGGGGCACCGAGGTCGACGCCGAGCCGGACGATCTGCTCCTTGGTGCACTCGATGAGCGGCGTGCGGATGGCGATCGGGTCGCCGTCGACGCCCCGCTTCTGGCCCGTGGCCGCCACGGAGCGGAAGGCCTCGATGAACTCGGGACGGCAATCCGGGTAGCCGGAGTAGTCGATGGCGTTGACCCCGATCCACACGGCGTCGAGTCCTCGGGCCTCGGCCACCCCGAGCGCCACGGCGAGGAAGATGCTGTTGCGGGCCGGCACGTAGGTGGCGGGTATCCCGTCCGTCGAGCCTGCAGCGGGCACCTCGATCGCCGGGTCGGTCAGCGCCGACCCGCCCCACGCCGAGGTGTCGAGGTGAACCACGAGGTGCTCGGACCGGTAGTGGCCGGCGACCCCGGCCGACCGGTCGAGTTCGGTCCGGTGGCGCTGCCCGTAGTCGAACGTGAGGGCCAGCGGCGACTGGTTGGCCCCGGCGGCCCCGGCGGCTTCGGCGGCCGCCAGAGCCATGCACACCGTCGAGTCGAGACCGCCCGACAGCACGACGAGGTGACGGGCCACGCTCAGGCCCCGGTGGTGGGGTCCGCGCCGTCGTCCGCCAACAGGTCCACCCACGAGTCGGATGTCTCCCACAGCCGGAGCGCGGCCAGGTGGAGCCCGTTGGCGGTCAGAATCTCCCAGGCCCGCAGGGCCAGGAGCTCGGCCGTCGGGTTGTCCAGCACCTCGTTGAGGTCCCGGTGGTCCCACCGGTCGATGACCTGGGTGCGGACCACCTCCTGGAGGGTGTCGAAGTCGAGGACCACGCCGTTGGCATCGAGCGGGCCCTCGACCGAGACGTCGAGGCGGTAGGAGTGGCCGTGGAGGTTGCGGCACTTGCCCGGGTGCCAGGCCAGCCGGTGGGCGGCCTCGAAGCCGAACGTGCACGTGACACGGGTGCGCGGCGCGGTCATGGCGCCGACGCTAATCGACCCGTCGCGGGTCCCACCCCGGGCGGGGCGGGACACGGGCTCCCGGTAGGCTCGGGGGCAATGGACAGCCCCGAAGGTGGAGACGCGACGGTGCAGGGACGGGACGCGACAGTGCAGGTCGCCGCCGGAACGGGGGCGTTCGGCCCGAACGCCTGGCTGGTCGAGGACATGTACGAGCAGTTCACGGCCGACCCGGCGTCGGTGTCGGCGTCCTGGCAGGAGTTCTTCGCCGACTACCGGCCCGCAGGGGCCTCCGCGTCGACGGCCGCCGCTCCCGCCGTGGCGTCCGGCACTGCCGTCGCGGCCCCGGTGGCGGCTCCCGCTCCCGCGCCGGCAGCCGCCGCTGTGGCCGCGCCCGTCGCCGTCGAGGGCGCCACGCCGCTGCGGGGTGCGGCCGCTCGCATCGTGGCCAACATGGAGGCGTCGCTCGGGGTGCCTACGGCCACCAGCGTCCGGGTGGTCCCTGCCAAGCTCCTCGAGGTCAACCGGACGATCGTCAACGACCAGCTTCGGCGCACCACGGGCGGCAAGGTCAGCTTCACCCACCTCATCGGCTACGCCGTGGTGCAGGCGCTCGCCGCCGTCCCCACCATGAACGCCGCCTTCGTGGCCGACGCCGACGGCAAGGGCACACCGGGCGTGCTGCGCCACGCACACGTCGGGCTCGGCCTGGCCGTCGACGTCCAGAAGTCCGGGGGCCGGACGCTGCTCGTCCCGTGCATCGCCGATGCCGACACGAAGGACTTCAAGGGGTTCGTCGCCGCCTACGAGGACCTGGTCCACAGGATCCACACCAACAAGATCGCCCCCGACGACTTCGCCGGCACCACGGTGACGCTCACCAACCCGGGGACCATCGGCACCGTCCAGTCGGTGCCCCGCCTCATGCCCGGCCAGGGCCTGATCGTCGGCGTGGGGGCACTCGGGGTCCCGGCAGGGTTCGAGGCGGCCGATCCCCGCAAGCTGGCGGAACTGGGCGTCGGCAAGACGGTCACCGTCACCTCGACCTACGACCACCGCATCATCCAGGGCGCCGAGTCCGGCCTGTTCCTGGCCCATGTGTCCGAATGCCTGATGGGCGGGCACGGCTTCTACGAGCAGGTCTTCGACGCCCTGGAGATCCCCTACGAGCCCGTCGCCTGGCACCGGGACGACAATTCCTCGGTCGAGGACGCCGACGGGGGCCACGAGCGCCTCATCAAGCAGAACCACGTGCAGACCCTCGTCAACATGTACCGGGTCCGGGGCCACCTCATCGCCCACCTCGACCCGTTGGACGCCGAGGAGGTGGACCTCCACCCCGAGCTCGACCCGCTCCACTACGGCCTCACCATCTGGGACCTGCCCCGGCTCTTCGTGGCCGACGGGCTCGCCGGCAAGGAGCTGGCCACGCTCGACGAGATCCTCTCGGTCCTGCGCGACGCCTACTGCCGCACCCTGGGTGTCGAGTACATGCACATCCAGGACCCGGACCAGAAGCAGTGGATCCAGCAGCACGTCGAGGGTGTGTCGGCGTCCGCCGACCCCGATGAGCAGCGTCACATCCTCGGCCGGCTGAACGCGGCAGAGGTGTTCGAGCGCTTTCTCCACACCCGCTACGTGGGCCAGAAGCGCTTCGGTCTCGAGGGGGCGGAGTCGGCCATCGTCATCCTCGACGCCCTCCTCGACGAGGCGGTGCGGGAGGGCGTGCACGAGGCGGTCATGGGGATGTCCCACCGGGGCCGGCTCAACGTGCTGGCCAACATCGTGGGCAAGTCCTACGGCGAGATCTTCGAGGAATTCGAGGGCAACCTCGACCCCGAGTCGGTCCAGGGGTCGGGCGACGTGAAGTACCACAAGGGGGCGAAGGGCCTGTTCGTGGCCCGCAACGGCGAGAGCATCCCGCTGACCCTGGCGTCCAACCCCTCCCACCTCGAGGCCGTCGACCCGGTCGTCGTGGGCATGGCCCGGGCGCGTCAGGACGCGCTCGGCGGCGAGCGCGGCAGCGGCCCGCGACTGGTCGACGGGGCGGGTGACCCGTTCCCGGTCCTGCCGATCCTGTTGCACGGCGACGCCGCGTTCGCCGGTCAGGGCGTGGTGGCCGAGACGCTGAACCTCTCCGGCCTCGCCGGTTACCGGACGGGCGGCACGGTCCACGTCGTCATCAACAACCAGCTCGGGTTCACGACCGCCCCCGAGGCAGCCCGCTCGTCGGTGTACCCGACCGACGTGGCCAAGATGGTGCAGGCACCGATCTTCCACGTGAACGGCGACGATCCCGAGGCCTGCGCCCGGGCAGCCCGTCTGGCCTTCGGCTTCCGCCAGGCGTTCCACAAGGACGTCGTCATCGACATGGTCTGCTACCGCCGCCACGGTCACAACGAGGGGGACGACCCGAGTTACACCCAGCCGCTGATGTACGCACTCATCGACGCCAAGCGCTCGGTGCGCAAGCTCTACACGGAGGCGCTGGTCCGGCGTGGGGACATCTCGCTGGAGGAGGCCGAGCAGGCCCTCGACGACTTTGCGGCCCGGCTGCAGGCCGCGCTCGACGAGACCCGGGCCGAGGCCGAGGACGCGCCGCCGCCCCCGGTCAGCCTGCCCGAGTACGTCCAGCCCGACCTGTACATCCCTCGCATCGACTCCGGCATCGCCCCCGAGACGGTCACCCGGCTGGCGAACGTGGTTCGCTCGGTGCCGGAGGGCTTCGTCCTGCACCCGAAGCTCGCCCGCCAGTTCGAGCAGCGCGACAAGGTGGTGGCCGACGGCGAGATCGACTGGGCGCTCGGTGAGGCGCTGGCCTTCGGCTCGCTCCTGCTCGAGGGCACCAATGTCCGGGTCACCGGTCAGGACACCCGACGGGGCACGTTCTCCCACCGCCACGCCGTGCTGGTCGACAATCAGACCGGGGTGGAGCATGTCCCCCTCGAGGGTCTCGGCGGCGGGCGGTTCACGATCCGCGACTCGCTCCTGTCGGAGTACGCGTGCGTGGGCTTCGAGTACGGCTACTCCGTCGAGGCCCCGAACGACCTGGTCGCCTGGGAGGCCCAGTTCGGCGACTTCTGGAACGGCGCGGAGATCATCGTCGACAACTTCTTGGTCGCGGCCGAGGACAAGTGGGGCCAGAAGTCCGGCCTCGTCCTGCTCCTGCCCCACGGATATGAGGGCCAGGGGCCCGAGCACTCCTCGGCCCGCATCGAACGGTTCCTGACCCTGTGCGCCCGTGGCAACCTCCGGATGACCCAGCCGACCACCTCGTCGCAGTACTTCCACCTGCTCCGTGCCCAGGTCCGGGTGCCCGACCGCAAGCCGTTGATCGTCTTCACCCCCAAGTCACTCCTGCGGGCCCGCCAGGCCCGATCGCCCATCGCCGCCTTCACGACGGGGTCGTTCGACGAGGTGCTCGACGACCCGGCGGCCTCCGAGGGCCTCGACCGGTCCGGCGTGAGCCGGGTGGTGCTGTGTTCGGGCAAGGTGGCCTTCGACGCCATCGGGAGGCGTGACGAGCTCGGCGACGCCGGATCCCACGTGGCCGTGGTGCGGGTCGAGCAGCTCTACCCGTGGCCCAAGGACGGGCTCGAGGGCGTGCTCAAGGGGTACCCGCAGGCCGAAGAGGTGGTGTGGCTCCAAGAAGAGCCCGAGAACATGGGCGCCTGGAACTTCGTGCACAGCCGGCTGCATCGGCTCCTTCGCAACTCGCACACGCTCCGCCACGTGAGCCGGGCCGAGTCGGCCAGCCCGGCCTCGGGGAGCGCCGCCCTCCATCGCTTCGAACTCGAAGACCTGCTGATCCGGGCGGTGGGCTGAGCCGGAGTCGGCCCGTCGCGCACGCCCACCGGGCGGTCGGCGGCCTGAACGCTCGGGTTCAGACCAGGAAGTCGCGGGCCAGCGCCATCCACATCTCGGTCGACAGGCGGAGCGACTCCACGTCGACGCGTTCGTCGACGCCGTGGAACATCGCCCCGTACTGCTCGAAGTCGATGGCGGGGCTGTGGAGGCCGAACCCGTAGGACACGGAGCCCAGCGTCCGGGTGTAGCGGGCGTCGGTGGCGCCGACCGTCAGGAACGGGACGGTGCGCGCTCCGGGGTAGAAGACCTCGCTGACCCGCTGGAGCGCGTCCCACAGGGGCGTGTCCATGGGGGAGGTCGAGGCCGGCTCCTCGGACTGGAATGCGATCTCCACGTCATCGGCCAGGTCGCCGAGGATGTCACCCAGCATGGCCCGCACGTCACCGGTCTCCCAGCCGGGTAGGGCTCGGATGTCGACCTCGAGCTCGACCCGGTCGGGGATGACGTTGGTCTTGGTCCCGGCCCGCATGACCGTCGGGGCCAGGGTGGTGTGGGTGCAGGCGTGGGCCTGGCGGGCCAGTCCGAGGAGCGGCAGCTCGTCGCAGAAGCCGTCGATGCGATCGGGGTCGAGCAGCGGCTCGGACAGCTCGGGTGGGAACCCGAGCCCATCGATGAACCGGACCCACGCCTCGTGGAGTTCGGCCCGGGGCCGGAACTCGTCGATGCGGCGGACCACCTCGGCCGCCTTGACCAGGGCATTGTCGGTGCGCAGGGGCTGGGAGGCATGACCCGGCGTGCCCCGCACGGTGAGGATGCACCAGAAGACGCCCTTCTCGCCGACGATGACCGGGAGCCGGGGGTTGCCGTCGGTGCCGTACATCGGGAAGCCGCCGGACTCGGTGATGACGTAGTCGGTGCGGATGTCGTCGGCGGCGTGGGCGCACAGCCACCTGGCCCCGTAGGTGGACAGCGCTTCCTCGTCGGCAACGGCGATGTACGTGAGGTCGCCCCTGGGCCGGAACCCGCTCAGGGCGAGGTGACGCAGTCCGGTGGCCATGGTGGTGGTCAGATTGAGCATGTCGATGGCGCCGCGTCCCACACGGTGCCGTCGATGAGCTCGCCGCCGAAGGGGTCGTGGGTCCAGTCGTCGGAGTTGGCCGGCACGACGTCGGTGTGACCCAGCAGCGTCAGCGACGGTGCCGTGGGGTCGGATCCGGCCAGCTTGGCCACCAGCGAGGTGCGACCGGGAGCGGGTTCGTAGGTCTCGAGCTCGACACCCGACCCCTCGAGGTACGTGGTCAGGATGTCGGCGCTCCGCTGCTCCTGGCCGGACCCGGGGGTGCCGTCGTTGACGCAGGCGTTCCGGATCAGGTGCTGGAGGAGGTCGGTCGCCTCGGCGGCCCGGTCGGTGTCGGAGGTCACGTCACGATTCTACGGTCAACGGATGCGGCACGGCCGTCGACCGGGGGCGGCCGCCGTGCCGATTGGCGCCCCGATCTACGGCCCCGCTCCCGGTCGGAACCCGACCATACGCAGGGAGGGTGTGCGACAGGTGGTTGACTGGTCGCACTTATGGACTCCGAAACCACTGCCCGTCGACGCATCGTCGTCGACGGCTCCAATCTCGCAACCGAGGGTCGCACCCTACCGAGCCTGGCCCAGCTGAACGAGGCGATCGAGACCTTCCTGGAGGAGTACCGCGGGTTCGCCGCCGAGGACGTCACCGTCGTCGTCGACGCCTCGTTCGGGCACCGCATCGACCCCTCGGAGGTCAAGGGGTTCGAGGACGCCATCGAGCACGGCGAGATGGTCACGCCACCGGCCGGCGCCGTCGGCCGTGGTGACGGGTTCATCCTGAGGATCGCCGAGAAGTCGGGTGCCCTGGTGCTCTCGAACGACTCGTTCCAGGAGTTCCATGCCGAGCGTCCCTGGTTGTTCGAGCCGGGTCGACTCATCGGCGGCAAGCCGGTGCCCGGGGTGGGCTGGGTGTTCACCCCCCGGACTCCGGTGCGGGGCCCCCGCAGCCGCTCGGTGACCGCCAAGTCGAAGCGCGAGGCGAAGGCGGCGGACGGCGCCGTCGAGCAGGGCGACGACCTGGTCGAGGTCGTCGACGACGGGGCGGTCAGTATCGACGGTTCGACGAAGCCCAAGCGCTCGCGTCGCCGCCGCGGTTCTCGCGGGGCCGGGTCGCGCACGGCCACCGCGGTGGAGCCGGAGGTCGTCGAGGACGAGTTCGCTGATGTCGATGGGGAGGAGATCGAGGTCGAGGAGGTCGAGGAGTCGGCCGTCGCCCCCGTGTCGGACACCGTCGACACCGATGATGCCTACGAGGAGGTCGGCAGGCGTCCGGCGAAGGCGGCCCGGACCACGAAGAAGGCGGCCAAGGCCACCAAGGCCACCAAGGCCACCAAGGCCACCAAGGCCACCAAGGCCACCAAGGCCACCAAGGCCACCAAGGCCACCAAGGCCACCAAGGCCACCAAGGCCGCCAAGGTCGCCAAGGCCACCAAGGTCGCCAAGGCCACCAAGGTCGCCAAGGTCGCCAAGGTCACGAAAGCCACCAAGGCCACCAAGGTCGCCAAGGTCGCCAAGATCACGAAAGCCACCAAGGCCACGACGTCCGCGGCTGGTGACGACGAGTCCGCCGACGTGCCGGTCACTGCCAAGGCCACCAAGGCCACCAAGGCCACGAAGTCCACCAAGGCGACCAAGTCGACCAAGGCGACCAAGGCGTCGGCCAAGGCGGTCCCTGCGGAGCCCGCTCCCCCGACGCCCGCCCGGAACGTGCCCGTAGGGGAGGCGATCAACGACGGCATGACCTTCATCACATTCGTGGCCGAGCACCCGATCGGCAGCTCGTTCGAGGGCGAGGTCGTCTCGTTCACCTCGCACGGCGCCCACGTGGACGTCGGAGGGATGCTGTGCCACGTGCCGTTGCGCAACCTCGGCGACCCGGCCCCCCAGAAGGCCCGCGCGGTGCTGACCAAGGGCGAGTCCCGCACCTTCGAACTGGTCTCGCTCGACGCTCCCCGCCGCCGCGCCGAGCTCGCCCTTCCCGGGTTCGGCCACTGAACCCCCGTACCGACGCCCAGCGGTGCCGGTAACCTCGCGCTTCGTGCGAGCCGACGACTACCTACCCCATCGCGATCCCTTCCTCTTCGTGACGGAGCTGCGAACCGTCGAGCCCGGACAGTCGGCCACCGGGGCCTGGCAGCTGACCGGGGATGAGGCATTCTTCGCAGGGCACTTCCCGGGGCGGCCGACGCTGCCGGGCGTGCTCATGGTCGAAGCTCTGGCCCAACTGGGCGGTGTCGCCGTCCTGGCCGACCCGGCGTTCGCCGGGAAGCTGCCGCTCTTCGGCGGCATCGAGAAGGCCCGATTCCGCCGGCAGGTGGTCCCCGGTGACCTCCTCGAGCTCGAGGTCACGCTGGGCCGGATGTCCGCCCGGGCCGGCAAGGGGTCGGGTCGGGCAACGGTGGGCGGACAGCTCGCCTGCGAGGCCGACCTGCTGTTCGTCCTGGTCGACGCCGTCCCGCCGGACGAGGACTGAGTCCGCTCCGTGCGCATCGCCACGTGGAACGTGAACTCCCTCACCGCCCGGCTGCCCCGGGTCGAGGAGTGGATCGAGTACGCCCGACCGGACGTCCTGTGCCTCCAGGAGACCAAGCAGGCCGATGCCGCCTTCCCTCACGGTGCGTTCGCCGCCCTAGGCTACGAGGCGGTCCACCACGGCGACGGGCGCTGGAACGGGGTGGCCATCGTGAGCCGCGTGGGGATCGAGAACGTCTCCACCGGGCTCGGTTCGCCCGACGACGACCAGGGCACTCGGCTGATCGGCTCCGACTGCGGTGGTGTACGGGTGTTCTCGGCCTATGTGCCCAACGGCCGTGGCCTCGACGACGAGCACTACCCGGCCAAGCTGGCATGGCTCGCACGTCTGCGCACGCTCCTCGAGGAGACGAGCGACCCGTCGCGCCCGGTGGCCGTGTGCGGCGACTTCAACGTCGCACCCGACGACCGGGACGTGTGGGACGCGTCGCAGTTCCACGGGATGACCCATGTGAGCCCGCCCGAACGGGCCGCACTCGCCGACCTCGAGTCATGGGGACTCGTCGATGCCTTCCGGCGGGTCTACGCCGACGACCAGCTGTTCAGCTGGTGGGACTATCGGGGCGGTTCGTTCCACCGTCACCGCGGCATGCGGATCGACCTGATCCTGGTGACCGAGGTGCTGGCCCGGAACACGTCCTGGGCGCTGATCGACCGGCAGGCCCGCAAGGGCGAGAAGCCGTCGGACCACACGCCGGTGTTCGTGGACACGTCGCCCGACTGACCACGGGCCCTGGGTCGCGCCCGGTTTCGCGAACCGGTGGCCGCCCGGCGGTCCTGGTCGTCAAGCCGGGGCGACCGCAGAAGGGGCGGTGACGGAAACCGGCTCGCCGGATCCCGACAGCGTCACCGTCGTCGTCGAGGTGCCTGCGAAGTGCGGGGTGTGTCGGGTGGTGGTCTGGACCGCGGCCACCTGCACGGTGCGGCCCCGGCCGTCGACCCAGGTGTGAACGTCGAAGGGAGCCACGGTCGGTACCGACCGGATGGAGGCGGTGCCGTACGAGCCGCCGGGCTCGTGGACGACGGACTCCGTCACCGTGCCCCCGCGAGCATGGCCCGCCCGACATCGTGGACCGAAGCGTCGGCGGACAGCGGCGCCTGGGCGGTCACCACGCCGAAGACCGTGTAGTCGTGCGTGAGGCGGGTCCGATGCCACGTGGGCTCGGTGCCCGCGCCCGGCCCCGTGTACGGATCGTGTCCGACCAGCACGCTGGGCACCGGGATCGCCGGGTGGCCCGGACCGGTCACCGTGGCCGTGTACGGGGCGTCCGGTCCCTGGAACCTGACGTCGCCCACCCGCGAGGTGGAAGTGGTCGTCTCCCGGGTGTCCGAATGCGTGCGGATGTGGATCAGGGTTACGACATGGGCGGTCCCCTGTCGCTCGGTGGTGAGGGCCGCACCATGGGGCGCACGCACTGGCGCAGACCGGCCGGCCTCCGGGGAGCCGCATGCGCCGAGCACGAGCCCGGCGAACGCGACGAACGACGCGGACGGAACCAGCAGTCGACTGTTCACCTGCCGGACCCTGCCATCGTTTCCGGCATGCCCCCGGATGTCACCCCGGCGCAGCAGTCGAGGCCGCTCCCGGTCCGACCGATCGTGCTGTCGTGACGCCCCGGACTCCGCCCCGAGATCCCTTGCGGCTCACCGCTTCAGGTTCGCCCGCAGGTCGGCGAACCGCCGGGCGGCGTCGTGGGGCGACGGTCGGGTGTCGCCGGCCCGGCACGCACCGGCGAGGTCCTCGACCCACGGTGATGGCCGGCGCTCCATGGTGCGCCCGCCGCCCATCGTGCGGCGCTTGGCCCACGAACACTCGAGGACGCGGCCGGCCCGGGTGAGCGCCACGTAGAGCAGACGGCGCTCCTCGGCCAGGGCGCCTGGGGTGGTGGCGTGGACGATGGGGACGAAGCCGGCCTCGATCCCGACCACGTGCACCACGTCCCACTCGAGGCCCTTGGCCCGGTGGAAGGTGGCGAGCTCGACGCCGCCGCCCGGCTCGCCCCGCCCGGCCGTCGACACCGTGGCGGGCACGGGGCGTCCCGTCGCCACCAGCGGCTCGGCCTCTGCGTCGGGCGCCGGGGCGAACCTGCAGGGGACGCCCACCCTGTCGAGAGCCCGGCGGACGACCGCGAGCTGGTCGTGGGTGCGGGCCAGGACCGCCTGGTCGGACCAGGCGGCGCCGGCTTCCGCCCGCCGGAGGATCGCCGCGGCCACCGCCTCGGCCTCCGCCAGTTCGTCGTCGTAGGCGGTGAGTGTCGGGGTGGGCCCACCGGCCGCCGCCGACCGGGGCGGGGTCACGTCGGCCGGTCCGAGGGCGGCCGTGGCGACCGCCACGACCTGGGGCGTGCACCGGTGGTTTGCGTCGAGGTGGACGACTTCGAGCCCGGCGACCACGTCGGGCAGCGAGGCGAGCAGGCCGGGGTCGGCGCCGTTCCACCCGTAGATGGCCTGGTTCGGGTCGCCGACGGCGCACAGGTCGGCGTGTCCGCCCATGAGTGCGTGCACCAGGCGGAACTGCGCCGGGTTGACGTCCTGGAACTCGTCGACGGACAGGTGCCGGTAGCGCCAGTGGGCCTGTTCGGCGAAAGCCTCGTTGTCGAGCAGCAGGTCGGCGGCCCGCAGCAGGACGTCGTCGAGGTCGAGGAGGCTGCGCCGGGTGAGTCGGCCCTGGTAGTCGGCGAACACCCCGGCCACCCGGTCGAGTGGCAGCGCCACCTGACGGCCGGCGGCCCCTGCCGCGTCCGCGTACGCCTCCGGCGACAGGCACCGTGCCTTGGCCCAACCGACCTCGGTGTCGACGACGGAAGCGGCCCCCCTGTCGCCCGTCAGGTCGGCGAGCGTGCGCCAACGGTGCTCCACCAGGGCCGGGGGTGCCTGGCCGGTGTCGGCCGACCGGCGGCGGAGGAGGGTGAGGGCCAACTGGTGCAACGTCCCCGCACGCACCCCGGGCGAGGGGACCCCGCCCGGCCCGGCCGGCACCGAGACGGCCACGCCGTAGCGGGTGAGCCGGTCACGCAGCTCGTGGGCGGCCTTGCGGGTGAACGTACACACCACGGTGTGGTTGGCGACGGCCGAGCCGTCGCGGATGCGCCGTGCGACCCGCAGGGTGAGGACCCGGGTCTTGCCCGAGCCGGCGCCGGCCACGATGCACAGGGCGGCGGCCGGGGATCGGACCGCCTCGAGCTGGGCCGGGGTGAGCCCGGCCCGGGCCCGCTCGAACGCGTCACCGGAGACGGGCGGCGTCGGGTCGAGAGTGTCCACAGTGGTGGAGGCTACCGCCGGGGTGTAGCGCCCCCCTTTGGCCGGGCCTCGGTAGATTGATCCGGTGCAGCCGCCCGCCCGACCCCACGCCGTCGCCACGGGCTGACGCTTGCCGACACGGCGTCCGCCCCTCCTCCCGGCCGAAGAGCTCCTGGTCGACATCCGTCCGCACTGGACCTTCCTGACCGGCCCCCTGCTCGTCGCCCTGTCGGTCGTCGCCCTGGGGATCACCCTCGACGTGGCCATCCCGCACACGTCGGTGGCCGTGCACTGGGTGGAGGGGGCCGTGGTGGCCGTGCCGTGCGCGTGGCTGGCCGTCCGGTTCGTCAGGTGGCGCCGGGCGTGGCTGGTGGTGACCTCCTACCGGGTCGTCGACCAGTGGGGCGCCGCCGCCGGCAACCAGATCGACATCCCCCTGGACTCGATCGAGCGGGTGAGGGTCGACCAGGGGGTGGTGCGCCGGATCCTCGGGACCGGCAGCATCGACGTCGTGGTGCAGGACCAGGTCGTCCTGCACCGGATCGAGGACGCCCGGAAGCCTGTGGTGCTCGCCCGGATCATCACCCGCCGCCTGGGTCCGGGGCCCGACGCCCCCGACCGCGGGTCGTGGGCCTGAGCGGGGTCGCCTCGTCGGCCCCGCTCAGGCCGGCGGCCGGACCCGCAATCCACGCTCGCGGGCCGTGACCGTCCCGTCGACCGCCTCGACCCGCCAGGCCGGGCGGTCGAGGGTGTCCGGGTCGAGCGCCCCCGGCTCGCCCAGAGCCACCACGCACCCGCCGAAGCCGGCCCCGGTGATCCGGGCGCCGTGGACCCCAGGGCGATCCCGCAGCGATGCCACCAGTTGGTCGAGTGCGGGAGTCGACACGTCGAAGTCCTCCGACAGGCTGCGGTGGCTCGCGTCCATGTGCACCCCGGCGGCGGCCAGGTCGCCCGCCTCCAGCGCATCGGCGAACAGGTCGACCCGGGCGCACTCGGACACCACGTGGCGGGCCCGCCGCCGGAGCACCGGGTCGCGTAGTCCGGCCACGTCCACCGGGGCCGCCAGGCCCAGCGGCCCGATCACGGCGGCGGCCGCCTCGCATTCGGCCACCCGGGTGGCATACGCGGAGGATCGCAGGTCACGTCGCAGGCCCGAGTCCACGACCACGAACGCGGCCTCCGCCGGGAGGGCGACGTCCCGTGTCGCACCGGTGGCGAAGTCGATGCGCAGGGCGTGGCCCGACCGCCCGCCAGCGCACACCAATGGGTCCATGAGCCCCACGGGCACCCCGATGCGGTGCTCGGCCTCGCGGCACAGTCCCGCCACCACCCGGGCATCGCCCTCCACGCCGAAGGCGTCGGCCAGTGCCACCGACAGAGCCGCACTCGACGACAGACCCGACCCCCGGGGCAGGGTCGAGGTGACGTGCACGATGACCCCGGCGGAAGGGCGGACCAGTGCCACCAGTGCGGCCACGAGGCGCGCCCAGGCCGGCTCCACCTCCGTAAGGGTGTCGGTGTCCGGAACGAGCGGCAGGACGGCGCGCTGGCCGGGGTAGGCGTCCGAGGTGACGGTAACCAGATCGTCGCCCGAGGGCGCCACCTCCACCGTGACGCCGAGACCGATGGCCATGGGAAGGGCGAGCCCCTGGTTGTAGTCGGTGTGGTCCCCGATGAGGTTGACCCGGCCCGGCCCTGTGCGGGTGACGGACGACGGTGCTGCGGCTGCGTCCAACGCTCTCCTCGGGGCCGGGCGACGGGACCGACGGCCCGACGGCCCGTCACGTTACCGGCCCGGTCCGTCGGTGTCCCGGGACCGCCCGCCCGGACCTACGATGTTGACCTCATGTTCGAAGAAATGCTGGCCGCCAACACCTCATACGCCGACGGATTCGCCCTCGAGGGCATCGAGCCCGTGGCCGCTCGCGGTTTCGCCCTGGTCACATGCATGGACAGCCGGATCGAGCCCCTCACCATGCTCGGACTGCACCCCGGCGACGCCAAGATCCTCCGCAACGCCGGCGCTCGGGTCACCCTCGACGTCATCCGGTCGCTGGTGCTCGCCACCCGGTTCCTCGAGGTCCGGGAGATCGCCGTCATGCAGCACACGAACTGCGCACTGGCCCACGAGTCCGACGCCGGGGTCCGTACCCGCCTGGCCGATCTGGGCACCGAAGGCGTCGAGGGCTGGGACTTCCTGGCCATGCCCGACCCGGACGCGGCACTGGCCGCCGACGTGGCCCGGCTGCGGAGCTGCCAGCAGATGCCCGACGGGGTCGTCGTCGAAGGATGGCGCTACGACGTCGACACCGGTCGGATCCGCCGCGTCGTGCCGGCCTGAGCACCGGGGCGCACGTCGGGTGGCCGCCACCGGTGGCGGCTCCTGTGGCGGCCACCCGTCGTGCCGCCGGTGCCGCCGGTGCCGCCGCCGCATTTGACCCCCGGGCGACGGTGGGACACCATCCCGCCATGCTGATTCCCCCAGGCCTGTACCCGACCCCGGTGACCACCCCCGACGTGGCCACCCCGTTGACGACCGCCGTGGAAGGTGCACGATGAGCGGCCCGCTCGAGGGGATCCGCATCATCGAGCTGGCCGGACTCGGCCCGGCGCCCTTCGCCGGGATGATGCTGTCCGACGCCGGTGCCGACATCATCCGGATCGACCGGTCGGACCGGGCCCAGTACCCGCCCCGCCAGGACCCGCACGTGGACCTGATGAACCGGGGCCGCCGGTCGGTCGCCGTGGACCTCAAGCACCCTGACGGCGTGGCCCTCGTGCTCCGCCTGGTCGAGGGTGCCGACGGGCTCATGGAGGGCTTCCGCCCCGGGGTCGCCGAGCGCCTCGGTCTCGGGCCCGACGAGTGCCTGGCCCGCAACCCGGGGCTGGCCTACGGGCGCATGACCGGGTACGGCCAGGAGGGGCCGATGGCGCAGGCCGCCGGGCACGACATCGACTACATCGCGCTGTCCGGCGCGCTGGAGGCCATCGGACGGGCGGGCGACCGGCCCGTCCCGCCGCTCAACCTGGTGGGGGACTTCGGCGGCGGGGGAATGCTCCTCGCCTACGGCATGCTGGCCGCCATCCTGGGGGCCCGCACCACCGGCAAGGGGCAGGTGATCGACGCCGCCATGGTCGACGGGGCGGCGTCACTCATGACCATGACGTACACGCTGCGTAGCGCAGGGATCTGGAACGACGCGCGGGGCACCAACCTGCTCGACACCGGGGCGCACTTCTACGAGGTCTACGAGACCTCCGACGGCGGTTTCCTGGGCGTGGGTGCCATCGAGCCGCAGTTCTACGCCGAGCTGATGCGGCTCCTGGGCCTGGGGGACGAAGACCTGTCGACCCAGATGGACCGCACCGCGTGGCCCGCCATGAAGGAGCGGTTCGCCGCCATCTTCGCCACCAGGACCCGTGCCGAATGGGAAGAGGTGTTCGCCGGATCCGATGCCTGCGTGGCACCCGTGCTCTCGGCCACCGAAGCCCCCGCCCATCCGCACAACAGGGCGCGTGGCACGTTCACCGAGATAGCCGGCGTCGTCCAGCCCGCGCCCGCTCCACGGTTCCTGTCGACACCGGGCGAGATCCGACGGCCCCCGCCGAATCCCGGCCAATTCGGGGACGAGGCGCTGTCCGACTGGGGACTGTCGACCGACGACGTGGCCGGCCTACGGGAGTCGGGCGCCATCCGCTGACCCGGCCCCGCCCGGGCGAGACATCGCCACGCACCACCGAGGGGCGAAACCCCCCTTGCGCACGGATACGCCCGGACACCGACCGGGGTTTCCCTCAGGTTGGCCCCTCGACCTGCCGATGATCCAACCGGAAGGACGGGCCCGCCCGACACGCGGGTCCGCCGGAAGACCTCGTCATGGCGGAAGAGGTGATAGCCATGCCCAAGGTCGCTCGTGTCGTCGCGTGCGTGGTTGGACCGGTGCTGATCGGTGCCTTGCTCCCGCAGGCGGCATTCGGCTCACCGGCCCCGGCTGCAGCCCAGCCCGCACCCCGGCCTCTCGGACTCGCGTGGGCGCACGTCCCCCGCACGGCCGCGGCAGGTACCGCGTCACCGTCGGCTCTGGCCGCCGCCGGCGGCTCGTCCCCGACCCGCACGGCCGCGGCCACGCTGCCGGGGGCCGCACCCCCACTCGTCTACCGGGGAGGGTCCGTGATGGGAGCCACGGGGGCCGGGGTCACCGTCCACGCCATCTACTGGGTGCCCCCCGGGTACGCGTTCCCCGCCGGGTTCGCCGTGACCATGAACGGATTCCTCGACGATGTGGCCGACGGCAGTGGGCGGTCGGACAATGTGATCAACGTGGCGACGCAGTACTACCAGCAGGTGGGCGGGGTGGTGTCACACGTGACCGACGACGTCCGCTCCGTCGCCGCGCTCGACGACGGCGACGCCTATCCGGCCGGTCCCGGCGGCTGTGTCCCCGACGCAGGGGTCGGGTTCTCGGCATGCGTCACCAATGCGCAGATGGGGGCGGAGCTGGCCACGTTCCTCGCCCGCCACCGGTTGCAGGGCGGGTTCGCCGACCAGTACTCGGTCTTCTTCCCGCCGGGGGTCGAGACCTGTGGCGACTCGCTGAACTCGTCGCAGGGCGGATCCTGCTCGTCCGGGAACGCACAGGGGGCATTCTCCGCGTTCCACAGCTGGACGACGGGTCCCACGCCGATCGTCTATGCCGACCTGCCGTGGGTGGGCTACTGCGCCGATCCGGCATATGCCTACCCCGACGGTGCCACCGCGGCGACGGCCGACGCGACCTACGTGGTCCACGAACTCACCGAGTCGATGACCGACCCGGCCTGGGGGGGTTGGTACGACGCCCGTGGGAACGAGATCGCCGACGAGTGCATGGGCGACGTGGCGGCCCAGCCGTTCGGATCCGCCTGGTGGTTCGTCCAGACCGTGTTCTCCAACGCCGCCTTCGCAGCCAATCCCACGGCGGGATGCGTGAGCAGTCTGGGGCCGCATCCGGTGCAGCCCCAACCGCTCCACGCCCGGGTCGTGGGCATGGCGGCGCGGCCTGACGGTGCCGGCTACTGGGTCGTGGATGCGGCCGGAGGGGTGTCTGCACACGGGGCCGCGGCGTACTTCGGGTCCATGGCCGGGTTCCAGCTCAACGCGCCGATCGGGCATATCGTGGCCACCGCCGACGGACGGGGCTACTGGCTGGTGGCCTCCGACGGCGGGATCTTCGCCTTCGGTGACGCACCGTTCTTCGGGTCGATGGGCGCCGTCCACCTGAACGCGCCGGTCGTCGACATCGCCCCGTCGGCCGACGGTGGCGGGTACTGGTTGGTGGCGGCGGACGGCGGTGTCTTCGCCTTCGGCGACGCCGGGTTCGCCGGCTCCATGGGGGGCATGCCCCTCAACCGGCCCGTCGTCGGGATCGCCGCTGACGCAGCGACGGGCGGCTACTGGATGGTGGCCTCCGACGGCGGGATCTTCGCGTTCGCGGCACCGTTCTTCGGATCGACGGGAGCAATGCGTCTCAACGAACCGATCGTGTCGATGGCATCGGCTCCCCGGGGGAGCGGATACTGGTTCGTGGCCTCCGACGGCGGGGTCTTCGCCTTCAACGCCCCGTTCCAGGGCTCCATGGGGACCACCGCGTTGAACTCACCGATGGTCGGGATGGCCGGCGACAGCGCCACATCGGGCTACTGGATGGTGGCCTCGGACGGCGGCATCTTCGCCTTCGACGCGCCGTTCAACGGGTCCGACTGACCGGCCCGGTCGATCCCTACAGGTTGACGACCGGGCAGGTGACGGTCCGGATGATGCCCTCGATGAGCTGGATCCTGCCCACCACCATGCGGCCGAGTTCGTCCATCGTGGCGGCGCCGGCCCGCACGATCACGTCGTAGGGTCCGGTCACCCCCTCGGCCGTCACCACGCCGTCGAGGTCCTGGACGGTGCGCGCCACGGTGGCCGCCCGCCCGACCTCGGTCTGGATGAGGATGTAGGCGCTGACGGACATGTCCATCTCCTGGGGGGCGGTGGTCGGACGGGGCAACAGGTCGGTCAGTCATTCTACCGCCCGGCTCCCGGCGCCTACCATGCCCAGATGGGCGTACGGGAGCGTGGAGACCAGTTCCGCCGCCTGGTCCGCTCGGCCGTCGACGACCTGTTCGACCAGCGGAGCCCGGTGGGCCGGCTGGCCTTGACCCACGTCCTCATGACCGCCGGCGACACGCTGTTCGCCGTGTCGCTGGCAGGGTCGCTCTTCTTCTCGATCTCTCCCACGGCGGCCAAGAGCAAGATCCTCCTCTACCTGCTGCTGGCGATGGGGCCCTTCGCAGTGGTGGCACCGGCCCTCGGTCCCCTCATCGACCGCAGCCGGGGCGCCCGGCGGGCCATGGTGGTCACGTCGGCCCTGGGCCGGGCCGCGCTGTGCCCGTTCATCGCCCGGGACATCCACTCGCTGCTGCTGTTCCCCGAGGCGTTCCTGATGCTGGTGCTGTCCAAGGTGTACCTGGTGACCAAGGGCGCCCTGGTGCCGGAGATGGCCGCGCTCGAGATGGTCGACCTCGGCGCCGATCCGGGGGCGGTGAGCCCCTCGTGGGTGGACGATCCGGTGGACCCGACCCCGCAGCACACGCCGCCGTACGGCACGCCGCCGGTCGTGCATGTGGACGACCCGGTGACCGGGGAGGACGTGGTGGAGCCGGACCTGGCCACCCTCAACGCCCGCCTGGGACTCCTCGCCTCGCTGTCCGCCTTCGTGTTCGCCCTCCCTGCGGTGGCCATCCTGAAGCTGGCCGGAGCGCCCGCCGTGCTGTGGTCGTGCGCGGCCATGTTCGCGGTGGCCGTGGTGGCCGGCACCCGGCTCCCGGTCCGTCGCACGGTCCGAGCCGCCCACCGGGGGCGTGGCGCCACGGCGCGGAAGCTCGACGCCGCTGCCGTCGTCGAGCACCGCCCCGACGTGGACGAGTGGCGACTGGAGGAGCAGCGCGACCTGGCCGCCTTCCGGCCCATCGCCGGGACCCAGGTGATCCTGGCGCTCGCCCCGATGTCGGTGCTCAAGGGGCTCCTCGGTTTCCTCACCTTCCTGTTCGCCTTCGGATTGAGGCGCGCCGGGGCCGCCACCTGGTGGTTCGGGCTCCTCATCGGAGCGCTGACCGCCGGAGCGGTCATCGGCGTGCTCCTGGTGGGCCGGATCCGACGGGTCCTGACCGAGCAGCAGATGCTCACGGCATCGCTGTGGCTGGTGGCGGCCGCCGGCCTCCTCGGCTGGCTCTTCCCCCATGAGGGGCTCCAGGCCCTGGTCGCGTTGTGCGTGGGGGCGGCGGGGGCCGTGGCCAAGCCGTCGTTCGACGCCCTCGTGCAGCGCCATGTCCGGGAGTTGGACCAGGGCCGTGCCTTCGCCCGGTTCGAGACCCGCCTGCAGCTGATGTGGGTGATCGGGTCCCTGGCGGGCGTGGTGCTGTCCCTGTCGATCCCGGCGGGGAACCTGGTGCTGGCCGTCGTGGCCGTCGTCGGGGCGCTGTCGTACATGAGCGCGCTGCACGCCGCCTCGCCCGGGCGTCGCTGAGCCGACCGACCGGTCCGGCCCCCACCGAGTGCGCCGCCGGCGCCCGGGCGCGGCCGAGGGGCCGGCGGACCGGCCCCTCGCGTACGCCACTCCCGGACGGGCCGGGTCAGCCCAGCTTGGCCTCCAACGCGTCGACCTCGGCGGCCAGTGCCGCGGGGAGTTTGTCGCCGAAGGCGGCGAAGTGCTGACGGATCGAGGGCACCTCGGCGCGCCATTCGTCGACGTCCACGTGCAGCAGCGTCTCCATGTCCGTCGCCGACACGTCGAGGCCGTCGGTGTTGATGGCGGTGGCGGTCGGCAGGAGTCCGATGGGGGTCTCGACGGCGTCGCCCTTGCCGCTCACCCGCTCGAAGACCCACTCGAGGACGCGGGAGTTCTCGCCGTAGCCGGGCCACAGCCAGCGGCCGTCGGGGTCCTTGCGGAACCAGTTGACGTAGAAGATCTTCGGGAGCTTCTCGGGGTCGGCCCCTGCGCCGATCTCGAGCCAGTGGGCGAAGTAGTCGGCCATGTTGTAGCCGCAGAAGGGCAGCATGGCGAACGGGTCCCGGCGCAGGTTGCCGACGGCACCGGCGGCGGCGGCGGTCGTCTCCGAGGCCATGATGGAGCCGAGGAACACGCCGTGCTGCCAGTCGCGGGACTGGAACACCAGCGGCACCACCGACGCACGGCGGCCGCCGAACAGGATGGCGTCGATCGGGACGCCGGCCGGGTCCTCCCACTCGGAGGCGATGGCGGGGTCCTGGGCGGCCGGCACGGTGAATCGGGCGTTCGGGTGGGCGGCAGGGGTGCCGGACCCGGGGGTCCACCCTTCGCCCTTCCACGAGGTCAGGTGGGCCGGGGCGTCGTCGGTCATCGACTCCCACCACACGTCACCGTCGTCGGTGAGGGCGGTGTTGGTGAAGATCGTGTTGGCGTCCATGGTCAGCATGGCGTTGGGGTTGGTGTGCGAGTTGGTCCCGGGGGCCACGCCGAAGAAGCCGGCCTCGGGGTTGATGGCGTAGAGACGGCCGTCGGGGCCGAACTTCATCCAGCAGATGTCGTCGCCGACCGTCTCGACCTTCCAGTCGGGGAGGGTCGGGATGAGCATGGCCAGGTTGGTCTTGCCGCACGCCGAGGGGAAGGCACCGGTGACGTACCGGGTCTCGCCGGCGGGCGAGGTCAGCTTCAAGATGAGCATGTGCTCGGCCAGCCAATTGTCGTCACGGGCCATGACCGAGGCGATGCGCAGGGCGAAGCACTTCTTGCCGAGCAGGGCGTTGCCGCCGTAGCCCGAACCGTACGACCAGATCTCGCGGGTCTCGGGGAAGTGCACGATGTACTTGTTGTCGGCGTCGCACGGCCACGACACGTCGGCCTGGCCCTCGGCCAGCGGCATGCCGACCGAGTGGAGACAGGGGACGAACTCGCCGTCGGAGCCGAGGACCTCGAGGGCGCCCCGGCCCATGCGGGTCATGATCCGCATCGACACGGCCACGTAGGCCGAGTCGGTGATCTCCACGCCGATGTGGGCGATGGTGGAGCCGAGCGGGCCCATCGAGAAGGGGACCACGTACATGGTCCGGCCGCGCATGGAACCCTTGAACAGTCCGGTCAACACGTCCCGCATCTCGGCCGGGTCCCGCCAGTTGTTGGTGGGGCCGGCATCGGCCTCGTCGGTGGAGCAGATGTAGGTCCGGTCCTCCACCCGGGCGACGTCACCCGGGTCGGAGTGGGCCCAGTAGCTGTTCGGGCGCTTGGCGTCCGCCAGCTTGGTGAAGGTGCCGTTGTCCACCAGGAGCTGGCACATGCGGTCGTACTCCTCGGCCGATCCGTCACACCACACGACTTCGGCGGGCTCGGTGAGTGCGGCGACCTCGTCGACCCATGCGATCAGCTTCGTGTGCTCGGTGGGGGGCATGGGCTGGTTCTTCCTCCTCGGTTGACCGGTGGCCCGTCGGGGCCGCCGTCCACGCGTCGGTGTCCGCGTGGTGGCTGTCGGCACGGCCCACCGATAGTAGTGGGGTCGGGCCGGGGACAATGCTAGGCAAGTCGTGTGCACAGACCCAATTCGGATGACCCCGTCCGTGCAGGGGCCGTGGAGGAGTTCGCCCTGATCGGGCGGCTCCGGCACCGGTTTTCCGGCGGGACCGTGACCCTGGTGGCCGGTGACCTGGGCATCGGCGACGACGCGGCGGCCGTCACCCCCCGCCACCCCGGCCGCGCCGTCCTGTCCACCGACCTCGTGGTGGCGGGGGTCCACGTCGACCTGACCGTGAGCACGCCCGAGGACGTGGGGTGGAAGGCGCTCATGGTGACGGTGTCCGACCTGGCCGCCATGGGGGCATCGGCCGACTACGTGCTGCTGTCGGTGGCCGCTCCACCGGGGTTCGCCGTCGAGCGGCTGGCCGACGGAGTGGCGGAGGCGGCCGACATCTGCGGCTGTGCCGTCGTCGGCGGCGACCTGTCGGGCGCACCGGTCCTGGTCGTGTCGGTGGCGGCGGTGGGCTCGACACCCGACGACGGTCATCCGCTGCTCCGGCGGGACGGGGCCCACCCCGGCGACGTCCTGGTGGTCACCGGCCCCCTCGGCGGCTCGGCGGCCGGGCTACGGTGCCTCGGCGGGGACGGCGGCGGGGGAGCGGTCCCGTCGGCGCTGTCCGGCTCCCACCGACGCCCGGTGGCCCGGCTGCGTGAGGGCGACACCGCTCGGCGCGCCGGGGCCACCGCCGCCGTCGACGTCTCCGACGGACTGGTCGCCGACGCGCTGCACCTGGCCGAGGCGTCCGGCGTGGGCCTCGAGTTGGCCGTGGGGCACGACGCCGTGGCCACGGGGGCCACTCGCGACGAGGCGCTGACCGGCGGCGAGGACTACGAGCTGGTGCTGGCCACGGGCGACCCGGACGGGCTGCTGGCCGCCTTCGCCGCCGACGGGCTGCGCTCGCCCATCCCGATCGGGAGGTGCACGGGTGACGCCGGCGTGTTCACGCTCGACGGCGGCGGGCTACCTGCAGGTGGCTGGCGTCACCGATTCTGAGGTACCGACGCGGTCCGCCGTGCGGACGGCGGGGAAGCCGGCCTGCGCCGGCGACCGGTCAGCCAGGGTAGGTGCGGATCGGGCGCTTGGTGACCTTGCCCGAGCGGATGCACGAGGTGCAGACGTTCAGACGCTTGGGGGCCCCGTCGACGACGGCGCGCACCTTCTGGATGTTGGGATCCCAACGACGCTTCGTCCGTCGGTGGGAGTGACTGATGTTCATTCCGAACGACGGCTTCTTGCCGCAGACCTCGCACACCGCTGCCATGACACTCCGACTTCCTCTAAGAACCTCTGGGTAAGTCGCAAAGGTTAGCATCCTGCCCATGGTCGCCCTCGACGCCTTGGATGCAGCGGAGCTCTGCCGTGTGATCGGCACGTTCCGGGACGGCCTGCGCAGCCACCAGCAGTTGATCAACCGGCTCAACGTCTACCCCGTCCCGGACGGCGACACGGGCACGAACATGGCCCTCACGCTGGAGTCCGTCGCCTCCGAACTCGACGGGCTCGATGCTCCGGACCTGTCCGCCACCTGCAAGGCCATCGCCCACGGGTCACTCATGGGCGCCCGGGGAAATTCCGGCGTGATCCTGTCCCAGCTGCTGCGGGGGTTGACCGACGGCCTGGACTCGCCGGGGGGGCGACCGGGGGCGAAGGAGCTGGCTGCGGCGCTGACCACCGCCGACGAGCTGGCCCGCGAGGCCGTCATGCGCCCGGTCGAGGGGACCATCCTGACGGTGGCCCGGGGGGCGGCCGATTCCGCGCGCTCCGCCGCCGACGCCGGCCAGTCCCTGGTGGGGGTGGCCGAGGCGGCCCGGGCCGGTGCGCTCGAGGCGCTCGATCGCACCCCGTCCCTGCTGCCCGTCCTGGCCCAGGCCGGGGTGGTGGACGCCGGCGGCACCGGCTACGTCCTGCTGTTCGACGCGCTCCTGACCGTGCTCGACGGCCGCGCCATGCCGGTCCCGCCCGAGCTGCCCGAGGTGGTGGCAGGGGTCGAGGGCCGGGCGGGCGGCCACGGGGGCCCGAGCGACGCCGACGCCGCGCTGGCCGGTCTGCGCTACGAGGTGATGTACCTCCTCGAGGCCCCCGACGGGACCATCCCCGCCTTCAAGGAGGTGTGGGCCGGACTCGGCGACTCCATCGTCGTGGTCGGGGGTGACGGCCTCTGGAACTGTCACATCCACACCGACGAGGTCGGCCCGGCCATCGAGGCGAGCCTGGACGCCGGCCGGCCCCGCAGCATCCGGGTCACCGACCTCCTCGAGGAGGTCGAAGAGGAGCGTTGGGTGCGCGAGGGCGCGGGCGATGTCGCCTCGGGGCCGTCCGACACGCCGCTCGGTCCGACGCCGGTCACCGGCGTGGTCGCCGTGGCCAGCGGCGACGGCATCGGCCGGATCTTCCGCTCGCTCGGCGTCCAGCGGCTGATCGCCGGGGGCCAGTCCATGAACCCGTCGATCGCCGAGCTGGTCGACGCCGTCGACGAACTCGCCTCCGAGGAGGTGATCGTCCTCCCCAACAACGGCAACATCCGCCCGGTGGCCAACCGGGTCGACGAGCTCAGTGCCAAGCGCGTCTGGGTCGTGCCCACGGAGACCATCGCCGAGGGGTTCGCCGCACTGCTCGCCTACGATCCCGAGGCGGGGGGCCAGGCCAATGCCGTCGCCATGGAGGCGACCGCCCGAAAGGTGGTCCCGGGCGAGGTGACCCGGGCCGTCCGCGACTCCGAGACCCCGGCCGGTCCCGTACGCACCGGCGACTGGCTCGGTCTGTCCCGCGACGGCATCGAGGTGGTGGGGGAGACCCTGTCCGACGCCTCGTGTGCCCTGCTCGACGTCCTGGTCGGCGACGCACACGACCTGGTGACCATCATCGAGGGCGAGGGCTCGGGCGCGGCCGACACCCGGCGCATCACCGAGTGGCTGAAGGAGGCGCGTCCGGAGGTGGAGACCGAGGTCCACCATGGCGGCCAGCCGCTCTACCCCTACCTGTTCTCGATCGAATGACGGGCGGTGAGTGACGGTCCGCCGGGAACCGGCGCCGTCACGGGACCGGGTGACCCCGGCGCGTCCGCCGGCCGGCGCCTCGGCCAACTGGCCGAGCTGCCGGTCACCGTCCTGCGCGGCGTGGGCGCCGGGGTGGCCACCGACCTCGCCGAACTCGGGGTCACCACCGTCCTCGACCTGGTGACCCACTACCCGCGCCGCTACGTCGACGGCACCCGAATGGTGACCGTCGACCAGCTGGCCGAGGGGGAGAAGGCGACGGTCCTGGCCACCGTGACCCGGGTCAGCGCCCCGCCACCCCGAGGGGTCCGCGGGCGCCGGATCCCGGCGCGGGTCCAGGTCGACCTGGCCGACCGCGGCGGGCGCATCGCCGTGGTCTTCTTCAATCAGGCGTGGCGGGCGAAGCAGCTGCCCGTGGGAGCCCTGGTGCTCGCCTTCGGCCCCGTCAGCTCCTACCGCGACCGCCTCCAGATGGTGAACCCCACCGTCGAGGTGCTCCGGGGATCCGACGAGAGCGCTCCCGAGGACGACGGGCCGTCGTCCGGCCGGATCTACCCCGTCTACCCCCTGACCGACAAGGCCGGCCTGACCTCGGCGAGGATCGGCCGGCTCGTGCACGAGGCGCTCGACCGGGCTGGGCAGTTCGCCGACCCGCTGACGGGGGCGACTCGGGACCGGCTCGGGCTGCTCGACCGCACGGCCGCCTTCGCCGGGATCCACCGGCCGGCCTCCATGGCCGAGGTCGAGCCCGCCCGACGACGCCTGGCCTTCGACGAGCTCCTGCGGCTGCAGCTGGCGCTGGTGCTCCGGCGGCAACGGCTCCACGAGGATGCCCGGGGGATCCGCCACGCCCTCACCCGGGCCGACGGGTCACCCACGCTCGTCGACCGGTTCACTGCCGGGCTGCCCTTCCCCCTCACCGGTGCCCAGTCCGGGGCCATCGGCGACCTGGCCGACGACCTGGGCGGACCGCTGCCCATGCACCGCCTCCTGCAGGGCGACGTCGGGGCGGGCAAGACGGTCGTCGCCCTAGCCGCCCTGCTCATCGGCGTCGAGGGCGGCCACCAGGGCGCGCTGATGGCCCCCACCGAGGTCCTGGCCGAACAGCACGCCACCGAGGTCCGGCGTCTCGTCGAGGGTCTCGACGTGCCCGACCCGTCGACCCTCGGAGGCCGTCGCCCCCTGCGGGTCGCCCTCCTGACCAGCCGCACGCCGGCGGGCGAGCGGACATCGGTCCACGCCGGACTGGCCGACGGCTCGGTCGACCTGCTGGTCGGTACCCACGCGCTCCTCACCGACCGGGTCGTCTTCCGGTCGCTGGGCGTCGTGGTGATCGACGAGCAGCACCGCTTCGGGGTGGAACAGCGCGCCGCGCTGCGCGACAAGGGCAGGGGCGACGACGGCACGGGCCGTGACCCGGACCTGCTGGTGATGACGGCGACGCCCATCCCCCGCACGGCCGCCATGGTCGTCTTCGGTGACCTCGACATGACGGTGATCGACGAGCTGCCCCCCGGGCGCCAGCCCGTCACCACGTCGTGGCTGCGGACGCCGCTCGAGGTCGAGCAGGCGTGGGCCCGGGTGCGCGAGCAGGTGGGTTCGGGACACCGCGCCTTCGTCGTGTGCCCGCTGGTCGAGGGTTCGGACAAGGTGGAGGCGGCCTCGGCCACGGCCGAGGCGGAGCGCCTGGCCGCCCAGGAGCTCGCCGGTCTCCGCGTCGGACTGCTGCACGGCCAGATGCGCCCGGCCGACAAGGAGCAGACCATGGACGCCTTCCGGTCGGGCGAGCTCGACGTGCTGGTGGCGACCACGGTCATCGAGGTCGGGGTGGACGTGCCCGACGCCTCGGTCATGGTCATCGAGGACGCCGACCGGTTCGGCATCGCCCAGCTCCACCAGCTCCGGGGCCGGGTGGGCCGGGGCGGCGAGCCGGCATGGTGCTTCCTGGTGTCC
Source organism: uncultured Actinomycetota bacterium (assembly GCA_963835445.1). GTDB lineage: Bacteria > Actinomycetota > Acidimicrobiia > Acidimicrobiales > RAAP-2 > Bog-756. The sequence continues at coordinate 188,734 of CAWIFO010000004.1, read as the reverse complement.
GGGTCCGGGTCCCCCGAGCCGACGGCCCGGCTGGAGGCCTTGGAGCGCAGCACCGACGGTTTCGTCCTGGCCGACGTCGACCTCGAGCTGCGGGGGGAGGGGACCCTGCTCGGCGCCCGCCAGAAGGGACGGTCCGACCTCAAGCTGGCGAAGCTGCTGTCCGACCGCGACCTCGTGGTCGACGCCCGTGGCCTTGCCGTCGAGCTGGTGGACGCCGATCCCCGGCTGGACGGGCACACGCTGCTCGCGGAGGAGCTGCGCCTGTTCATCGACGACGACGAGGCCGGGTTCCTCTTCAAGAGCTGACAGTGCTGTCGGCGGGGACGGTCCACCGGGTCTGTGGAACACCTGCACTACGGTCCGGACCGTGGTCCCCAGCGAATTCGGTCCGTTCTTCACGGCGACGGCGACGGTCGCCGGTGCCCTGATCGGACTGCTCTTCGTGGCCCTGTCGGTGGCGCCCGCCCCGACCGACCCGGTCCAGCGGATCGTGACCGACGTCCGCGCCGGGGTCGCCTTCTCTGCCTTCATCAACACCCTGGTGATCTCGCTGTTCGCACTGATCCCGGGCATCGGCCTGGGCGCCACGACGGCCATCGTCGGCGCGATCAGCGTGTCGTCGTGCCTGGCCCTCGGCATCGTGCTCGTCCGTGAGGCGCCTGGCGGGGCGGTCCGCAGGCGTCAGGTGCGCCTGCTCGCCGTCCAGGGCCTGGTGTTCGCCTACGAGGTGTTCATCGGGATCCAGCTGTCGCGGTCTCCTCACGACGCCGGCCACGTCCGTACCGTGGCGGTCATGACCGTCGTGCTGTTCCTGGTCGGGATCGCGCGTTCCTGGCAGCTCATCGGGGCCAGGGACACCGGGTTGATCTCCGAGGTCGTGCACGCGGTCCGTGACCGCGGGGCCGGGGCCACGGAGGGCGACGGCGCCTGATCCGCCACCGTCGGGGCAATGGTGCGAGGGGGCGACGATGCGAGGGGGCGATGGTGCAATGGTGCGATGGGGCGAGCTGCGACCGTCCCGGTAGGGTGGACCGATGCGCGTGATCGGTGGCGAGTACCGGGGCCGACGCCTTGCCGCTCCGGTCGGCCCCAATGTGCGGCCCACCTCGGACCGGGTGCGCGAGGCGATCTTCAGCATGCTCTACAGCCTCGGAGGCGTGGAGGGCCTGCATGTCGCCGACCTGTTCGCCGGCACCGGGGCCCTCGGGATCGAGGCCCTGTCCCGGGGGGCGGCATCGGTCACCTTCGTCGAGCGGGATCCCCGGTCGGTCGAGGCGATCCGGGCCAACCTGGCGGGGGTCGGCATGGCCGCTGCCGAGGCGCAGGGGGACGCCACCGTGACCCGGTCGGACGTCGATGCCTGGTTGGCCCGGGCCGCGACGCGCTTCGACCTCGTGCTGTGCGACCCGCCGTACGGGTACGCCGGATGGGAGACCCTGACAGCCCGCCTGCCCGCCGACCTCGTCGTGCTCGAATCGGCTGCCGTGATCGGTGCTCCTGACGGATGGGAAGTGCTCAGATCCAAGCGCTATGGGGGTACCATCGTGACGGTCGCCCGTCCGGCACGCGCGACGCAGAAAGGTGCCACGTGAGGATTGCGCTCATCCCGGGGTCGTTCGATCCCGTCCACAACGGGCATCTCGAGGTGATCGAGCGGGCCTCCCGCCTCTTCGACGAGGTCGTCGTGGCCGCGCTGCGCAACCCCCAGAAGAGCGAGGCCCTGTTCGACGACGACGAGCGTCGCGACATGCTCGAGGAGACGGTGGCCCACCTGGCCAACGTGCGGGTGGTGACCATGTCCACCCTGGTGGTGAACGTGGCCCAGGAGGTCGGGGCCAGTGCCATCGTCAAGGGGCTGCGCGCCGTGTCCGACTTCGAGAACGAACTCCAGATGGCCCAGATGAACAAGCAGCTGTCCGGGGTCGAGACCCTCTTCATCCCGACCAGCTCGGCCCATTCGTTCATCGCTTCGCGGTTGCTGCGCGAGGTGGCGCGCTTCGGAGGGGACGTCACGGCGTTCGTGCCCAAGGTGGTCGCACTGCGGCTCGAGGAGAAGTTCGCCGATGAGTGACCTGTTCGACGACCTGGACCAGGAGGTGGCCGACGGGGAGCAGGCGGACGCCGAGGCCTACATCCGCAGTGCCCTCGACGTGGTGATGACGGCCAAACCCATGCCGCTGTCGTCGTCGGTCCGAGTCGAGCGCGACGAGCTCGTGGAGCTGCTCGAGGGAGCGCTCGAGCGTATGCCCGAGGAGATCAAGCAGGCCCGGTGGATGCTGAAGGAGCGCGAGGACTTCCTGGCCGACACCCACCGCAAGGCCGCCGGGATCGTGGAGGAGGCCAGGGTCCAGACCGAGCGCATGGTCCAGCGCACCGAAGTGGTGCGCCAGGCCAACCACGTGGCCCAACGCATCCTCGACGACGCCAACGAGGAGGCCCGTCGGCTCCGCCACGAGGCCGAGGACTACGCCGACAAGAAGCTGGCCAGCTTCGAGATCGTGCTCGACCGAACGATGAAGACCGTGCAGGCCGGCCGCGAGAAGCTCCAGGTCAGCCCTATCCCCGCCGTGGAGATCGGCGACCAGGGGGACACCTCCCTGGCGTTGGGCGGGTCCGGCTCCGACGACGAGCCGGAGGGGTTCTTCGACCAGGACCTGTCCTGAGACCCGCCGTGGGCACCCCTGACGACGCCGGCCGCCCGTCCGCGGGGCCCGTCGAGGAATTCCGGCGCGCCCGCCGCCCGTTCCTCGTCCAGGTGGCCGCGCTGCGCAAGCAGGACGGGGCCACCCGGGTCGAGCACCGCGAGGGACTGATCCCCGGACTCGGTGCCGTCTCGGTGGTGGTCCCCGACGAGGAGCCCGTGGTCCTCGACGTCACCCTCGCCTCCTACCCGGGCGGGATCACGGCCGACGGCACGGTGACGGCGGCGTGGCACGGCGAGTGCCGGCGCTGCGGAGGACCGGTCGCGGGCCGGGTGGCGGCACGGTTCAAGGAGCGCTTCGCCCCCAAGGGGGGCACCGACCGGGACGAGGAGGCCTACCCGCTGGAGGGCGACGAGCTCGACCTCGAGCCCCTGGCCAGGGACGCCGTCCTGCTCGACCTCCCGCTGGCCCCCTTGTGTGCCGAGGACTGCGCCGGACTGTGTCCGACGTGCGGGGCCAACCGGAACACCGAGTCGTGCGGCTGTGCCCCCGTCGTGCACCCGAGGTGGGCAGCGCTCGATGCCCTGCGTGACGAGGACCCTTCGATCTGACCTAGGATGTACCTCTTATGGCCGTTCCGAAGAAGAAGACCTCCAAGGCGAAGAGCCGCAGCCGCCGGGCATCCAACTGGGTGCTGAAGGCGCCGGCACGCTCGGTGTGCCCCCAGTGCACGACCGCCAAGCTCCCGCACATCGTGTGTCCCAACTGCGGTTGGTACAAAGGCCGTCAGGCCATCGACGTCGACTAGTGGTGCGAGGCGCACCCCGGCCGACGGGGGAGGCGTTCAACGCCCTCCCGGTCGCGGTCGACGCAATGGGCGGCGACAACGCACCCGGTGAGATCGTTGTCGGCGCGCGCCAGGTCGCCGACGCAGGCGACATCGGGGTGCTGCTGGTGGGCCTCGAGGGGCAGATGGGCGACACCGGCGACCTGCCGCTGCTCCACTGCACCGAGGTCATCGGCATGGACGACGACCCAGGCCAGGGCGTCCGGCGCAAGAAGGACTCGTCCCTGGTGCGCGCCGCCGAGGCGGTGCGCGACGGGAGGGCCATGGCCATGGTCTCGGCCGGAAACACGGGCGCCACGATGGCATCGGCCCTCCTGCGGATGGGCCGCCTGCCCGGGGTGATCCGGCCTGCGATCGCCACGCCGATACCCGACCTCAAGAAGGCCCATCCCACGGTGATGCTGGATGCCGGAGCCAACGCAGAGGCCACGGTGCCGATGCTCCTGCAGTTCGCCCAGATGGGCGCGGCCTACTCGACGGCTCGCTACGGCGTGAGCCGGCCCCGTGTGGCGCTGCTGTCGATCGGCGAGGAGAAGTCGAAGGGCACGCCGCTGGTCAAGGAGGCCCATGCCCTCCTGGCCGAAGGTGGCCACGGCGACTTCGACTTCGTCGGCAACGTCGAGGGCCGGGACTTCTTCGAGGACCAGGCCGACGTCATCGTCACCGACGGGTTCACCGGCAACGTCGCGCTCAAGACGCTCGAGGGCACGCTCCGCTTCCTGATGTCGACGCTGACCGGGATCCTGACCCAGCCCGAGGTGGCCGATGCCGCCGGCGTGCTCTTCCCGCACCTGCTCCCGCTGGCCGGCAGGCTCGACCCCGAGACCACTGGTGGCGCCATGCTGCTGGGGGTGGACGGTGTGTGCGTCATCAGCCACGGATCGTCGACGTCGGTGGCCATGGTGAACGCCATCACGGTGGCCCACGACGTGGCCGTGGGCGGGCTGGTTGCGGCCGTCGCCTCGTCGGTGCGCCTCCCCGCCGACGGCAGCGTGTCGGCGGGGACCGGCGATCCCGCCGACTGACCCCGGACGGGATGTGGACGTACGACGCCAGATGCCTGCGACGGGAGGTGGCAGGGGCTGGACTCGGGTGATGGACGTGGACGACCGGTTCCTTGAGTTCGCGGAGGTGTTCGCAGGGGTGCCGGGCGTGTCCGTCCCCGACGGCACGCGCCCACGCGGGTTCGGCTCGGACACGTTCGAGGTCACCGACTCGATCTCCGTCGTGGCGCCACGGGACGATCGCGTGGTCGAGTGCCTCCGTGACCGGGTGGGGGAGCTCGTCGCCTGGCAGGTCCCGGCCGAGGAGGCCCCGGCATTCGTGTCCGCCGCTGAGCGCTGACAGGGCCGAGCGTGGGCCGGGCCGCGGCATGCCGGTCGAACGGCTCACTGGACGACGATCGTGCCCAGCATCGACGGGTGGACGCTGCAGCGGTAGTGGTAGGTGCCCACGGCGGTGAAGGTGAAGCTGTAGGACGTGCCGGACCCGAGGGCGCCCGAATCGAAGACTCCCGTGGTGGACGTCCAGGTATGCCCCACCCCGTCGTGGTTGGTGACCGTCACCGCGGTCCCGACCGGCACCACCAGCGTGGACGGCAGGAAGGCGAAGTTGCGGATGGCCAGTGCGGCCCCGGCCGCCGCCGCCGCCGCTGTCGTCGTCGTCACCGGCACCGGCACGGTGATCGTGGTGGTCACCGGCGATCCGGCAGGCGTCATAACCGGCGCTGCAGGGCGCGTCGAGGTGGGCGCCGACGGGGTCGTGCCGCCGGAGCGGAGCGCCGGCACGGTCGAGCGGGTCGCCGCACCTGATCCGCAGGCGGCGATGACCACGACGACGACCAGCGGGACGGCCGCCCGCCACCGGCCCGCGCCGGGGCGGGTCCTCCTCCGGCCGTTGGCGGACGGGCGCTCGACGAGCCGGTGTGATGCGGCTCTGTGGGAGGAGGGGCTCCGCGGTCGTTCCATGTCCTGGTGTTACCGGACCCGCCCGCCGGATGTTCACCCGCCCTTCCGGCACCACCCGGCAACGGCCGGGCGCGGCGCTGGGGACCTTCCGATCCCGAATCCTGTGAACAGAACTGCCCGTTCCCCGGTAGTCATGGGTATGGATGCGACCGCCCCGACCACGACGACCACCTCTCCCGAGACGGCGAACACCGCGTCGCCCGGCAGACGCCGCCCGCCCGCCCGACGTCGTGTCTGGGCGGGTGGGGCCCTCCTCGTGGCGGCGGCGGTCCTCACCGCCTGCTCGAGCACGTCGGCCACGTCCCCCGCATCGACGGCGGCCGGCGGATCGACGGCCACCTCGACCGGCTCGTCGGCCGCAGTGGTCGGCAGCGCCCCCAAAGGGACGGTCGGCACGGTGCTCGTGGCCGCGGACGGCCACACCCTCTACCGACTCACGACCGACACGGCGACCACCACGACGTGCACCGGGAGCTGCGCGCAGATCTGGCCTCCGCTGACCGTCCCGGCCGGCACCACCCCCCGGGCCGCCGCCGGCCTCGGCGGACCGATCGGCACCCTGACCCGGCCCGACGGCGCCCACCAGGTGACGTACCAGGGCCATCCGCTGTACACCTACGCCCCGGACACGACGACGTCGGACGCCCTCGGACAGGGAATCGAGGGGGTGTGGTTCGTCGTCCATCCGTCCGGGTCCGCGGCCACGACGGCCACGACCCCGACGACGGCCCCTTCAGGCAGGTATGGCTATTGACCCGTCTGGGCGTGCATGATCGTTCCATGGCGAGCGGGCCCGACGGGGCCGACACCGAGGCGTTGGGGGGCGCGTACCAGGCGCACGGCGGCGAGCTCCTGCGCTTCGCCCGACGGTCGCTACACGACCCGCAATTGGCCGAGGAGGCCGTCCAGGAGACCTTCGTCCGGGCCTGGCGATCCCGATCCACCTTCGACCACGAGGTCGGGGCGCTGCGGGCGTGGTTGTTCGCCATCGAGCGGCGGGTCATCATCGACCTGGCGGCCAAGCGGGCAGGTCGGCAGGCCGACCCCTTCGACGAGGAGCGGCCCAGCGACCAGGACGAGATCGACGTCGCCCTGGTCGGCTGGCAGGTCGAGGAGGCGCTGCACCGGCTCAAGCCCGAGCACCGCCAGGTGTTGGTGCGGACGTACTTCGGGCAGTGCTCGGGAAGCGAGCTGGCCGCCGAACTCGGGATCCCCGCAGGTACGGTCCGTAGCCGACTCTTCTACGCGCTGAAGGCGCTGCGCCTCACCCTCGAGGAGATGGGGTGGGAGTGGTGACCTCGGCCACCGGGTGCGAGCGGTTCCGGGGTCTGCTCGCCGAGGACGCGCTCGGCGGGCTCGACGACGGGTCCCGCGCGGTGCTGCAGACCCACCTCGACGTCTGCTCGGGCTGCCGTGCCGACGCCGCCGAGCTGTCCGAGACGGTGGGGGCGCTGGCGTGGGTGGGGCCGGCGCTGGCCGAGGAACTCGCCCGTCCCGACACGCCCGTGTCCGACGCCGTGCCGACCGGGGATCTGGACGCTGCCGTGGCGGAGATCCTCGCCCGAGACGGGTCGACCGACGCGGACACCGCCGGCGACGCAGACGCCCGGGGCACCCACCGTCCCGCTCCAGCACCCGTGTCCGCCCGCCGCGGACGAGGTCGGCGCGTTCTGGCCCCCGTGCTGGCCGTGGCAGCTGTGGCCCTCCTGGTGGTCGGTTCACTCGGCCTCGCGGGTCACGGCAGCCCGGCGACCCGTACGGTGGCCCTCTCTGGACCCGGCGGTGGCCGTGCCACCGCTGTGCTGACGTCGGAGTCCTGGGGAACCTCGGTTCGCCTGACCACCCCGGGCGGCCAGGCGAACCGGGTCCTGACCGTATCGATGACGACCGAGTACGGCCGGTCGTGGAACGCCGGGAGCTACCGGGCCGTGGCGTCCCATGGGGTCACGGTGACGCTTGCGTGCGCGCTCCCGGTCGACCAGATCCGGACGATCGCCGTGACGGACGCCGGCGGGCAGGTGGTGCTGACCGGCAACAGGACCGGGGGCTGACGGGTGGGCTGACCGGTCCGGCGCTAGGTCTAGCCGGCCGGTGTCGGGGCGCGGGTGGCGGCGTCGTGGCTGTCCAGCCAGACGGACAGCGCTGCGGGAGCGAGGGGCCGGGTGTACAGGTAGCCCTGCGCGAGGTCGCAACCCGATGCGGCGAGTGACGTCGCAACCTCCATCGTCTCGACGCCTTCGCCGACGACGTGGAACCCGAGGTTGTGCCCAAGGTCGACGATCGACCGCACGATCGCGTGGTGGCCGGGATCCGCGGTCATGTCGGAGACGAACGTCTTGTCGATCTTGATCTCGTCGATCGGCAGGGCCGACAGGTAGCTCAGCGATGTCTGCCCCGTCCCGAAGTCGTCGATGCTGACCTGGACGCCCGCGTCGTGGAGCTGGCCGAGGACGGCCGCCGCCCGCTCCGGGTCCGCCATGAGAGCGGTCTCGGTGACCTCGACGACCAGCCGATGAGGTGCGATGCCCGCCCGGTCCAGCGTGCCGACGACGTGGGCCACGAGCGACGGGCAACCCAGGCTGCGGGCCGAGACGTTCACGGCCACGGTGAGGTCGTCGCGCCAGGAGCCCAGGTCGGCGGCGGCCCGGTCCACGACCCACTCGGTGACCCGGTCGATGAGGCCGGTCTGCTCGGCAAGGGGGATGAAGCGGTCCGGCGGGAGGAGTCCCTGCTCGGGGTGCTGCCAGCGGATGAGCGCCTCGAGGGCATCGGCCCGACCGTCCCGCAGGTCGACCTTGGGTTGGTAGAAGAGGACGAGTTCGTCGGCGTCGATGGCGTGACGCAGGTCGGACACCAGCGCCAGATTGGCAGCGTCGTAGTGGTTCTGCGACGGGTCGTACCGAGCGACGCCGGCGTGCTGGGCCTTTGCCACGTACATGGCGACGTCGGCGAGTTGCAGGAGCTCGTCGACGTCGTCGCCGTGCTCGGGCGCCACCACGTAACCGATGCTGGCCTCGACGCTGACCGGCAAGCCGCTGAGCTCGACCTCGCGCTCGATCACCTCGCGCAGCCGCCCGAGGATCTCCTCGGGATCGCGGACGTCGGCCAGGACGATGCCGAACTCGTCACCACCCAAGCGCGCCAGCGCATCGAGCCCGCGGAGGTGGGCGGCCATGCGTTCGCTGAGGGCTGTGAGGAGGCGATCGCCGTTGTGGTGCCCGAGCGTGTCGTTGACCTCCTTGAAGCGGTCGAGGTCGATGATGGCGATGGTCGTCGACCGGCCGGACTCGCGGCCACGGACGAGCGTCTCCTCCACCCGGCGGTGGAACAGGACCCGGTTGGGCAGGTGGGTGAGCGCGTCGTGCTCGGCCAGGTAGGCGTTGATCCGGACCTGCCGGCGCAGGCGCCTGCCGACGAACGCGGAGATCCCGAACAGGACGAGGTAGAGCACGGTGAGGCCGATCGCCAGGTTCCGGTACAACATGGTCAGGCCGGCGTCGACATCGGCGGCGATCGGGGCGTAGGGCAGATAGACCTCCATCACCCCGATCTGACGGAGCGGGGTGCCGCCTCGCAGCGGCAGGTACACCTCGACCGAGGTGGGCCCGATCCTGCCCCGGTCGACGCTGTCGGAGTTGAAGCGGGTCAGGCGTACCACCTCGGCCCCGTGGGCGGCGGCGAGCGCCTCGTCCTCGGGCTGCTGATGGAACCCGGACCCGTCGTCGGAGAAGACGACGAATCCCCCGAGATCCCGCAACCGGAAGCGCAGTACGTCGCCGCTCCGGATGGCATCGTGGACGAGGCGGTCCATCGACGCCGTCTCGGTCGGGGAGAGGCCCTTGCTCAGCGGGACACCGTCGAAGTGGGGCTGCACCGCGGTCTGCGCCATGAGTACCGCCTCGGAACCCCCCTGTGCGAGCCCGCGGCTGTCCGCCTCGCTCCGGTAGCTCGCCGACAGGACGACACCGAGCAGCAGGACGGTCACGAGAGTGATCGCCGCGAACGCGGCGAACAACCATGCCGTCGAACTGGAGCGTCGGTCGCCAGGGGGTCCCACAAGGTCCCATCGGCCGGGTGGCGATGCACCTTGACCTCTGGGGCCCCGGTGACCAGGGGGAACGCCCCTGGTGGTCAGTCCCGGGCGAAGGCGGCGATGTCGCGTGCGGTGTCGGCGCTGACATCGGGGCAGGCGATGGTGAAGACCTCGGTCCCGTGCATCGTCCCCATCTGCTGCCGGCAGCGGGCCGGCACCCCGGCCTGCATCAGCAGTCGGTAGAACTCGATGCCCTCGTCGCGCAGCGGGTCGCACTCGTTGACGCTGATCACCACCGGGGGTAGCCCGGACACGTCGTCGACGGTGGCGAACAGGGGCCAGGCCAGCGGGTCGCCGGCGTCGAACGCCTCGATGCCGTAGCCCATGCGACCCCGGTTGGAGTGCAGGCTGAGCAGGATGCCCTCGTTCTGGGTGGAGGACGGCAGCCGGTCCTGGGGCCACTCACCGGCGATGTACGGGCACAGCGCATAGAGGCCCTTGACCCGGGCGACGTGGCCCGACCGCAGGAGTGACATTCCGGTCGCCAGGGTCAGGTTGCCGCCACCGCTCTCGCCGGCGACGACGATACGCGACGGATCGATGCCGAGGTGATCCGCGTGGTCGACGGTCCAGTGGAAACCCGAGACGCAGTCGTTGAGGCCGGCGGGGTACGGGGCCACCTCGGGCACGGACGACGCCGCCACGGCGTTTCGGAAATCGACCATGACCACGGCCACCCCGTTAGCGGCGATGAGCTTGCCCCAGCCGCGGTACATGCCGTCGAAGCACGAGAGGTTGGTCATCCCGCCACCGTGGATGTAGTACACGCACGGCAGCGTGTCGGCGGTGTCGGGCCTGATCACCTGGAGGTTGATGACGTTGCCGTCGGGCGAGGAGACCGCCTGTTCGGTGTGGACGCGCAGGCCGGCAGAGGGGGCGGCCTCCTCCGTGTCGCACAGGTCCATGAACGACCGGAACACCTCGGCCCCCTCGAGTGCCTCGGGGGTGTTGGCCTCGGCGACGAGGACGTCGCGGCTGGCGACATCGGTCGCCGCCAGTGGCGGGATGGCGGTGAGGAGGGCCTTGATCCGGGGGTCGATGCGGGGATCCCCCGCGATGTCGTGGGCCATGGTGCGCTCCTGGTGTCGGGACCGCCCAGCCGGGCGGGCCGGGGGGTCGTGCGCCGCCTATCGGCGGAGCAGGTCCTTCGCGATGTGGGTGACCTGGATCTCGTCGGTGCCGGCGTAGATCTGGAAGACCTTGGCGTCCCGGGCGAGCTGTTCGACCCGGTACTCGGCCGTGTAGCCGTTGCCACCCATCAGCTGGACGGCCTCCATGGCAACCTCGGAGGCGGCCTGGGCCGAGTACAGCTTGAGGGCCGAGGCCTCGGCGAGGGTCAGGTCCTTGCCGGCCGCCGAGGTCTCGATGTGGCGGAAGACGAGGTTCTCGACGTTGAGGCGGGCGATCTCCATCTTGGCCAGCTTGAGCTGGATCAGCTGGAACTCGCCGATCGGGGTCCCCCACAGGACCCGGTCCTTGGCGTACTGGACCGAGAGCTTGAGGCACTCCTCGATGACGCCGAGGGACATGGCGGCCACACCGGCCCGCTCGGTCACGAAGTTGGACTTGGCCGACTCCCGCCCCGCCCCGCCCCGCTGCTCCTGCTCGCCGAGCAGATGATCCTTCCCCACCCGGACATCGGCCAGGAACAGCTCGCCGGTGGGGGAGGAGTGGAGGCCCATCTTGCGCAGCGGCTTCGACTGCTCGAGTCCGGGCGTGCCCCTGTCGAGGACGAACGTGAGCACCGGCCGGTCGCGGATCGGGGTGTCCGTGCCGTCGTCCAGCTTGGCGTAGAGCACGATGGTGTCGGCGTAGGGGCCGTTGGTGATCCACGTCTTCGACCCGTTGATGACGTACTCGTCGCCGTCGCGCCGGGCCATCGTGGTCATGCCGCCCAGGGCGTCCGAGCCCGAGTTCGCCTCGGTGATGGCCCAGGCGCCGATCTTCTCGGTCGTGAGCAGGTCGAGGCCCCAGCGCTCCATCTGGGCCGGGGTGCCCCCCTTCATGATCGTGCCGGCCGCGAGACCGACGCTCACACCCATCGACGTGACGATGCCCGGGCAGTGGTGGCACATCTCGATGATCGGGATGAGGGTCATGGCCGCCGCCCCGCCGTCGCCGGCCCGCTCGGCGCGCTGCTCGGGCGTCTCCGCAGTGCCGGCGGCCTTGCGCTCGAGCTGCGTCTTGAAGCGGTCCCTGGCCATCTGGTCCATGCCGAACGTGGCGTACATCTTGCGGATGATGTCGTAGGGGGGCACGCCCTCGTGTTCGACGGCGTCGATGTGGGGCACCACCTCGGCATCGATGAACCGGCGGATGGCGTCCCGCACCATGAGCTGCTCTTCGGACCACTCGTACATCGCGACCTCCCGTCGACGGACCCGGTTCCGGAGGTGGAACTCGTCCGGCCCGGGGCAGAGGCTAATCGCGTACCGCCTACAGTCGTGGTGTGCGCCTGATGCGGAAGTCGGAAGGGACCCCGTTCGAGAGGTGGGGCGGACAGCCGTTCTTCGACGCGCTGGTGGAGCAGTTCTACGCGGGTGTCGTCACCGACCCACTGCTGCGCCCGATGTACCCCGACGACCTGGGGGAGTCCAAGGCCCACCTGGCCCTCTTCCTCGGGCAGTACTGGGGCGGACCGGAGACGTACAACCAGGTCCGGGGCCATCCGAGGTTGCGGGTGCGCCACGCCCCGTTCGTGATCGGACCGGTAGAGGCCGAGGCGTGGATGCGTCACATGACAGCCGCCGTCGACGCCATGGGCATGCCCCCCGACGACCGGTCCGAGCTGATCGACTACCTGTCGATGGCGGCCCGCAGCCTCCAGAACGCACGCTGACCCCGGCGGTCGTGCCGGCTCCGCGGAGCCGGCACCCGGCTACCAGGTGGCGCCGAGCACCGCCCGCATCGTGGCTTCGAACGTGGCGTCGTCCATCGACGCCCGGGCGCCCAGCACCAGCACGGCGTCCTCGCCCACTGTCACGCGCAGGGGGGTGTCCGGTTCCTCGATGGCCCGCCGGATGGCCGCGGCCACCACCTCGGGACCTGGCCGGCCGGCCACGCCGGTGACGACCGTGTCGGTGTGCTCCCACTCGTCCCACAGCTGTGCGTAGGCGGGATCACCAGGCGTGCGGCCACCCGGCTTCATGCCCGGGGAGATGTACCCGGGCTCGACGATGACCACCCGGATGCCGAAGTGGCCGAGCTCGTAGTGGAGGGACTCGGAGAAGGACTCGAGGGCGTACTTCGTGGCCGAGTAGGCACCGTCGAGAGGCGTGGCCACCCGGCCCTGGATCGAGCTGACGTTGACGACCACCCCCGAGCCCCGCTCCCGCCACGCCGGTAGTAGCGGTTGGAGCACCCGCAGGGCGCCGAAGGTGTTGGTCCGGAACATCGTCTCGATGTGGTCGAGCGGGAAGCTCTCGAGCGGCCCTTTGGCGTTGATGGCGGCATTGTTGACCACGGCGTCGAGCTCACCGGAGGCGGCCAGGGCCTTCGCCACCGAGGTGTGGTCGGTCACGTCGAGTGGCAGACGGAGGGCGACGTCGAGGTCGGCGAGCAGGGCCGGGTTCCGCGCCGTGGCCACCACTTCGTGGCCGGCCCGGGTGAGTTCGGTGGCGGTGGCGGCGCCGATTGCCCGACCCGCACCGGTGACGAGGATGCGCATGGGGCCGAGGCTAGGGCACCGCCCGACGCCCGACGCCCGACGCCCGACGCCCAGGCCGCGACGACGGACCCCGGGGTCGACGCCGGACCGGAGCAGGGGTAGACACTGCTCCATGCGATCAGCCCCGGCCCCGGCCAAGCCGACGCTCGCACCGCTGCGGGCGGTGTCCGACGTCCTCGACGTGGTCGAGGGCGACCTGGAGTCGATCCAGCGGGACCTGGTCCTGGCCGAGCGCGCCGGCATGCTCGCACTCGCCGTCGGCTCCCTTGCCGTAGCCGGCGTGGTGATCCTTCTCGTCGCCCGCCGGTCCCGACGCCGTGCCGCGGACGCGGCCGAGGCCTCCCGTCCGGCCGCGTCCAACGAACCGGTCGAACCGGTCGAACCGCCGACGCTGACACCCTGAGCGAGCCGCCACGCACGACCTGCGGCAGCCGGTCACCGGCGGTAGCCTGCCGCCATGACCACCGATGAACTCCTGGACCACGTCTGCCCCATCATCCGGGACATCGGCTGGGCCCACTACTTCTCGCCCGAGGCCGAGTCGGCGGCGGCCCGCATCGGGATCGACGTCTTCACCCTCTACGCCCTGGGCCGCGGTGGCGTGCTGGGCGACGTGGAGCCAGTCGTGGTCGCCAGCGCCTTCGGCTACTTCAACCCCGAGGTCGTAGAGGCCCTGTGGAACGAGGGTCGGACCCACATCGCCCCGCGTGAGGCCGCCCGCGTCTACCTCGACTGCGCCGCCGAGGTCGGCCGTCGCCAGCTCGCCGGGATCGAGGGACTGGGGGCCATGGTGGAAGCGGCCGATGCCGTCAACGAGGCAGCCGACCCCGTCGGTCTGGCACTCTACGCGGGCTACCGGGGCGAGCTCCTGGTTGACGACGTCCCCGGTCGGGCCATGCAGATCGTCAACGTGCTGCGTGAGTTCCGGGGTAGCGCCCACCTGATCGCCCTGCGAGCCTGCGGGGTCGACGCCCGCACCGCCCACTTCATCAAGCGGCCGAACGACGCGGCGATGTTCGGGTGGCCGGCTGACTTCCTGCCCGAGATCAGCGACGAGCAGCGGGCAGCGGTCGACGCCGCCGAGGTGCTCACCGACGACCTGGTTCGCCCCGCCTACGCCGTGCTGGACGCTGCCGGCGCCGCGGCACTCGTCCGGGGACTGGACGACATGGCCGTGGCGCTCGCCACCTGAACGACGGATGCCCGACCGCCGGACGGTCGGCGACAGGGGCTATGCGATGGACGCCGGCCGCGTCGTGGTGGCCGTGTGGGGGCCATGGTGCGACGAGCCGGTCCGAGCAGTCGACGTTCCCGAGCGCGCATGCGACTTCGCCTTGGAGTTGTGAGCCGTCGACCGGGATGTCGTCGTGCCCTTGCCCCTACCCGACGGCGTCGTCGAGGTGGTCGTGGTGGTCGGGGCGACCCGCAACGTGGCCCCCGGCTTGACCGGGACGGTGGTCGAGGGGGCAGACGCGGACAGGCTGCTGCTGGCGGCCGAGGGGTGCGGGACCGAGGTGCCCCCACCCGAGGTGCCCCCACCCGAGGTGCCTCCACCCGAGGTGCCGCCCACGAGCCCGACGACCACCAGGCCCGCCACCACGGCCACAGGGGCGAGGACCAGGCGCTGACCCTTGCCGGGTCGTGGTGCGTCCCCGTTCAACCACTGCACCCACTGCCTGGCCGACTGCCTCCAGCTGTGCTCCATGTGACCCCTCCTGAGCGGTGCGCGTGCCCCGGCGCCCTTCGGCCCGGCCCCCTGGATCCTCGGACCCGGGAACGACGGGCACGACGGGCACGACGATGACGACTCCGGAGAGGCTAGCGCCGGGTCACCGTTTCGGGTCACCGGGGCGGTCGTCGGCCGGGTCCGCAGGCCCGCCACCGCCACCGTCGATCCTCGCCACGTCGACGGCCACATCGAGGGTGTGGGAGTCGCCGCCACCGAACACGATCCCCTTGAGGGGTGACACGTCGGCGTAGTCACGGCCCCAGGCCGTGGTCACGTAGTCGTTGCCGACCAGCTTGTCGTTGGTCGGGTCGAGGTCGAGCCAGCCCCACCCGGGCACGAACACCGACAGCCAGGCATGGGAGGCGTCGGCCCCCACCAGCCGTTCGGCACCGGGGGGCGGTGCCGTCTCGAGGTAGCCGCTGACATAACGGGCGGCCAGGCCCATCGACCGGACGCAGCCGACGGCCAGGTGGGCGAAGTCCTGACACACGCCCCGCCGGTGGTCGAGGACCTCGTCGAGCGGGGTGGTGACCGTCGTGAACCCCGGGTCGTAGACGAAGTCACGGTGGATCCGCTCGGTCAGGTCGGTGACGACGTCGACCAACGGGGCCCCGGGGACGAAGGACGGCTCGGCGTAGTCGCGCACCACCTTGGCCGTCGACACCAACGGTGACTCGAAGCAGAACTCGCGCGCGTCCAGCATGTCGGGGGAGAGGTCGTGGGTGAGAAGCTCGAGCGCCTCAGTCCAGCCCGGCCCGACGGCTGGCAGCGGGTCCACGTCGGTCACGTCGACCGTGCTCGTGGCGGTCACGGTCATCGCCACGAACGGCCCGTCCACCACGAAGCTCGTCACCGGGTTGCCGTAGAAGTCGGACCGCTCGCCCCATCCGGTGGGTGCCGGGTCGACCACGAGTTCGTGGTCGACGCAGGTCTGCCGGTCCGTGTCGCGGGGTCGCAGATGGGCCTCGTTGCGGCAGCGGCTCACCGGCGCGCTGTAGCGGTAGTCGGTCCGATGCTCGATCCGGTACCTCACGGCCCACCGCCCAGGTCCTCCGGCCGACCCCCGGCCAGGACCGAGAGTCTCTCATGGGTGAAGTACGTGCGACGCAGCGAGTCGAGTAGCTCGTCGAGTAGTCCGTCGGTGGACGCGAACACCTCGTCGAGCTCCTGACGTCTTCCTCTGGCGCCGTCGACTGCGGCCAGGTGGTCGGCGTCGGTGAGGCGCAGCAGCGTCGTGGCCTCGAGGGCGAGGCGCTCCTCGTTGGCCAGTCGCTGGGCCGACGACTGCTTGGGCAGCTCGGCCAGATGGGCCACCAGGCGATCCAGCTGGTAGAGCACACTGCGCGGATTGGCCACGTCGTACACGAGCAGGTCGATGGCGCCCGACACGTGCAGGATCGACCCGGCCCGGCGGCGGAAGATCATCAGGCTCTCCGATGTGGTGAGGAGCGACTCGACGAGCAGGTCCTCGACGACCCCGGGCCGGCGCTCGGCCAGCACCGAGCGGAGCAGTCGCACCAGGCCCTGGGCCCGTTCGAGTCGGCGGCCGCCGTCGAGGAACAACCATGCCGGGTCCCGCTCCATGTTCTCGGCCGACACTCCGGACAGGGCGAGGAGGGAGCGCTGCAGGCGCAGCAGGCTCGGCTGGGCCCCGACGAACTGGGTCGGTGGACGGCGCCGGAACCGGCCGAGCTCCTCCTCGATGTCGCCGACGAGCTGCCAGGTGTCTGCCGACAGCTGCTCCCGCACGGAGTAGGCGGCCTCGACCAGGATCCCGAGGGTCGAGACCAGGCTGCCGGCGACCCTCTCGTCGAACAGCAGGGCGAGCGCGGTCCGGTCATTCGGGAGCACCCCTTCGGCCACCGACGCGGCACGCCCGCCAGCCGGCGTTCCGGCGTGCTCGTCGCCTGTGTCGAACCCGGACGCGTCACCGAGGGCGGACAGCAGGACCTGCAGGGACTGTGCCCCGCCGTCGTCACCGCTCCCGAGGGGCTGGTCGAGTCGGGCCAGCACGGTGCGGATGAGGCGGATCACCAGCTCGGCGTGCTCGGCACTCCGCCCGAGGGCGAAGAGCTGGGCCGCCACGCGGCCCGGCAGCGCGGCGGGCAGCTCGGGCACCGTCACGGGGGGCGGCCCGGATTGGACCGACGGCAGCCACGGGCTCTGCTGGAACGCCGGCTCCGACGTGGCCACCCATGTGTCCTTGCTGGTGCTCTCGCCGCGGCCGGCCACGACCGGGTTGCCCGGATCGACCCCGGCCCGGGTGAGCCCGCCCGGAAGCAGACGGAACCCGTGACCGGCGACCCCGTCGGCAGTCTCGTCGGCCACGGCAAAGGTCCGGAGGATCACCGGGCGGGGCACCAGGGTGCCGGCGGCGTCGACGGCGGGCATGGTGGACGGCACCAGGATCTCCTGGCCCACCCAGTCGCCTGACCGGGCCCGGACCCGGTTGCGGAGTGCCTCCCGCTCGGCGGCGGTCAGGCGGGCTGGCAGCACGGGGTGGGTGCCGGCCGAGGGTTGCACCGGCAGCAGGATCAGGTCGTCGAAGGTGGCCAGTACGTGGCTCAGCCCCCCGGGCCGCCCACACCACCAGCTCTGCGGGCCGCGCAGGGTGAGCGCCTCGCCGAGCAGTGCCGGAGCCAGGTCGTCGAGCAGGCTGGCCAGCGCCGGGCTCTCCAGGATCCCGGAGCCGAGGGGGTTGAGTACGGCGACCCGCCCGCGGCGCACCACCTCGAGCAGGCCGGGCACGCCTAGCAGCGAGTCGGCCCGCAGCTCGACGGGGTCGCACCACGCGTCGTCCACCCGTCGGATGACGACGTCGACGGGGTCGAGCCCGGCCAGCGACCGCAGCCACACCCGGTTGTTCTGCACGACGAGGTCGCGCCCTTCGACCAGGGGGTAGCCGAGGTAGGCCGCGAGGTAGGCGTGCTCGAAGTAGGTCTCCGACAGGGGCCCGGGGGTGAGGATGACCACCCGGGGCTCGTCCACG
The DNA here is from genome assembly GCA_963835445.1 of uncultured Actinomycetota bacterium. Taxonomy (GTDB): domain Bacteria; phylum Actinomycetota; class Acidimicrobiia; order Acidimicrobiales; family RAAP-2; genus Bog-756. The sequence continues at coordinate 170,800 of CAWIFO010000004.1, read as the reverse complement.
CCGTCCGGTGCGGCGGCCGCCACGCCGGAACGTATGGCCCGGACGAATCCGGCCAGGCGCTCGACCCCCGACGCCCGATGGAGAGTGGGGAGGACCCGCGACAGGGCCGACCGGTTCACGAGTGCGTAGCCCAGCCCGGACGGGGCCTGGGTCCGGTCGGTGACGGCCCGGAACCCCCCGTCTCGCTCCCGGATCACGTCGACGGCGGTGGTGAACAGCCGGTGGGCACCGGGTAGGGGGATCCCGGTGCACGCCCGCAGGAAGGCGGGGTGGGCCAGCACGACCTCGGCCGGCACCAGGCCGCGGGCGACGAGGGTGCGCTCGCCGTAGAGGTCGGTCGCCACCAGGTCGAGCAGCGTCACCCGCTGCGCCACGGCGGCCTCGAGCGCTGCCCACTCGTCGTGGTCGAGCACCAGGGGGACCGGATCGAGCGTCCACGGGTGCCGGACGCTGTGGCCGTCGCGGGTGGCGTTGTACGTGGCGCCCTCGTTGCGGAGCAGCCGGGCGAGCTCGTCGTGGCGGGATGCCAGTCCCTCGGCGCCGAGGACGTCCAGGGAATCGGCCACCTGGCGCCACCGGGGGCGCACCGCCCCGTCCGACCCGAGGAACTCGTCGTAGCCACCGGGGGGCGCGCCGTAGGAGCCCATCGGAGACGGCGGCGCGGACGGCTCCTCCGGTGGGCCCGGTGGGCCCACCGCGCCCACCGGGGCGGTGGTGGTCACAGAGTGGCGGTCGCCGGCTCCCAGCCGATGAAGCTCGGTCGGAAGTAGGCGTCGTCGATGCGCTGGTGGATCTCCACCAGCGCCAGCTGGATGTCCTCGAGGAACTCGGCCAGCCCGCTGACCGCCAGTCGGGCCACCGGGGCCGCTGTCACCACCATGGAAGCATTCTGGCAGGCCTCCTGGGCCCGCTCGGAGTGGGGGAGGACCTTCAGCTGCGCCCGTGCCTCGGTGAGGCAGGCGCCCACGGCCCGAGGGAACCGGTCGTCCTGGAGCAGGAAGCGGAGCGTCGAGCCGCCCTGGGGACGGGCCGGCATGGCGCGCCGGAACGGTTGATATGCGGCGAGGGAGCGGAGCACGGCCATCCAGTGGACGACGTCGTACGGGTCGTCGGCGCCCCGGGGGTGCAGGCTCTCGGATCGGACGTCGAGGACGCGGGTGGTGAGGTCGGCCCGCTCGATGTTCTGGCCGAGGACGAGGAACGACATCGCTTCGTCGCGGCTCATGGTCCCGAGCAGGATGCCGTGGATGCACTGGCAGCCAGCGATGACCCGCCGCAGCCACCGTACCCGACCTTCTCGGGAGTCGGCCTCGGCCAGGTGGTCGGTGCTGGACAGCCACAGGTTGTTGCATGCCTCCCATGCTTCGCGGGGAACGACGGGGCGGGCGGTGCGCAGGTTCTCGCGGGCAGCGGTGAGTGAGGCCAGGATCGACGAGGCGTTGCCGTCCCCGTGGAGCAGGAACTCGATTACGTCCTCCTCCGCGGCGCGGGTGGCGTCGGGGCCGGCGGCGGTCGAATAGCGCTCGGCGAACTCGCTGTCCACGCCGGCGATGGCGAGGAGCGGCTCCCACCCGACGTCCTCACCGACCGGCATGTCCACGTGGGCGTCGGTGTGGACCTGGACGATCCGGGCCGTCCCCTCGGCCCGCTCCAGGTGGCGGCCGGCCCAGTAGGCGGCCTCGGCCATGCGTGCAAGCAGCATCGTCTCGTTCCTCTCGCCGTCGGGGTCCTCGCGCCGGCCGGAGGTGCCCGTGCCCGGTGCGGTGTCGTCCCCGGTCGTCGCGTCCGTCGTCGTGTCGCTCATGGTCTGCCCCCGTCGGTACCGGAGCCGAACCCGGCGGCGACACCCGGGTCGGCGGGCGCATCGACCACCCATGTGTCCTTGCTGCCCCCGCCCTGGGACGAGTTGACGACCAGGGACCCCTTGGGTCGCGCCACCCGGGTCAGTCCGCCGCGGGTGACGTAGGCGCCGTCCGGGCCGAGCAAGGTGAAGGGGCGCAGGTCGACATGGCGCGGGGCGATGCCCTCCTCGCACAGGGTCGGCGCGGTCGACAATTGGATGATGGGCTGGGCCACCCATCGGTTGGGGTCATCCTCGATCTGGGCTGCCGCGGTGGCCAGCTCCGCGGCCGTGGCCTGGGACCCGACCAGTACGCCGTAGCCGCCCGACTCGTTGGCCGGCTTCACGACCAGCTCGGGCAGATTGGCCAGGACGTGCGTGCGCGACACGGGGTCACTGCATCGGTAGGTCGGGATGGTCCACAGGATCGGCTCCTCGTCCAGGAAGAAGCGGATGATGTCGGGGACGTAGGAGTAGACCTTCTTGTCGTCGGCGATGCCCGCTCCGGGGGCGTTCACGAGGGCCACCCGGCCGGCCCGCCACGCCCGCATGATGCCGGGGACGCCCAGCATGGAGTCGGGCCGGAACACCTCGGGGTCGAGGAAGAGGTCGTCCACCCGCCGGTAGATGACGTCGACCCGCTCCAGGCCGTCGATGGTCCGGGCGTACACGCAGTCGTCGTCGAGGACGACCAGGTCGTTGCCCTCGACGAGTTCGACGCCGAGTTGCTGGGCCAGGAAGGCGTGCTCGAAGTAGGCGGAGTTGTAGATCCCGGGCGTCAGCACGACCATCGTCGGATCGCCTGTCGACGGCGACACCGAGGCGAGGGTGGACGCCAGCCGTCCGACATAGGGATCGACCGGCTCGATGCTGTAGTGGCGGAACATCTCCGGGAAGATGTGCTTGGTGACCATCCGGTTCTCCAGCAGGTAGGAGACGCCGGACGGGACCCGTAGGTTGTCCTCCAGCACGTACCAGAACCCCTGGTCGTCCCGGATGAGGTCGCTTCCGCATATGTGCGCCCAGATGCCGCCCGGCGGGTCGACGCCCATGCACTCGCGTCTGAAGTTGGGCGATCCGGTGACCAGGTCGGCCGGGACGACGCCCTCGCTGACCGCCCGCTGGTCGTGGTAGCAGTCGTCGATGAACAGGTTGAGGGCCGCCAGGCGCTGCACCAGTCCCGCCTCGATGAGCTGCCAGTGGTCACGGGGGATGATCCTCGGAATGATGTCGAACGGCCACGGCCGGTCGACGCCGACCCCCTCGTCGTAGACGGTGAAGGTCACGCCGATGGCCCGGATCTCACGGTCGGCGGCGCCCTGGCGCTCGGCGAGGGCCTCGGGCCCGAGGCGGGCGAGGTGACGCCACAGGGCCTCGGCCGCCGGACGGGGCCGGCCGCCGGGACCGACCAGTTCGTCGTAGTGCGGTGCGGGGTCGTAGGAGGGCCAGCCCGTCGGGCCACCACCATCGGTGGCGTCGGCGTCGGCGTCGGGGGCGCTCGTGTCCGTTGGGGCACTCACGGCACCGAGTGTCCTCCACGGTTGGGTCGGATCCATTGCAGGAGTGTTTCCGCTGCGTGAATGCGCGTCACTTCCCCATTGTCCCCGGTTCGGCCCATCCCTGCCTCGGGCATGTGACCGTGCGCACCCTCGGCAACTGCCGGCCTGTAGGCGAACAGCCCCACGTCGAACATGCCGGTTGGTCGGGCATGCCGTCCGCCGTGCCTGGCACTCGCCAGTTGGATTGCCGGGCTGACTCGTCGCTGTCCTCCGGACCGAGGGGTGTGACGCCTGACCGACCCACTTCGGGACGCCACCGTCCGGGCTCCGTCGACCGACCCCCGCCTCAGGTCCGGGGCACCGGCTCCGGTGGCCGGTCGAGCCCGAGGTCGGGCTCCTGGCCGAAGGGCGGCAGCGGGGTGAAGGTCCAGCCGGGGTCCTCGTCGGTGGCACCGGTGCGCTCGAGGACCCACCCGTCGTAGGTCTTCATCCGGTGGTGGTGGCGACAGAGCAGGGCCAGGTTGGCGAGTTCCGTCCTCCCGCCGGACTCGAGGGGACGTACGTGGTCGATCTCGAGTGAGTAGGCCACCCCGCAGCCCGGCACCACGCAGCGGCGGTCCCGCAGGGCCAGGGCGGTGCGCAGGTGGGCGTTGATGGTCCGCCCCAGGTGGGCGACGGCACGGATGTCGCCGGCCTCGGTGAACACCAGGGCCAGGAAGGCGTCGTCGACCAGGCTGCGCACCACCGGGAGGGGGACCGGGCCGTGTCCCTCCAGCTCGCACAGCTCGCCGGGCAGGGCCCGGCCCCGCTTCAGGGCGGCCAGGTCCACCCGCACGATGACGGTGGCCGGGGGTGCGGCGGTGACCAGGTCGTCGACACCCCCGAGGTCGGCCGGATCGGCCAGTGCGGCCGGGTCGGGCGTCGGGGTCGGGGTCGCGGGTGGGGCCGGGGTCGAGAGGCCGGACGACGCCGGGGGCCCCGGTCGTCGGTTCCGTCGTCGGTCCGGCGGGGCCTGATCGTCCCGTGGTCCCCGTGGCACCGCTGGTCCCCGTGGCACCGCTGGTCCCCGTGGCACCGCCGGCACCGGTGGCACCGGTGGGCGGTTCGGGACGCCTGCCGGTCACCAGCAGGAAGAAGGCGTCGGCCCGCAGGGCCGCCTCGGACTCGGGCGGTGGCACCGGTGGCGCCGGGGTGCCCTTCGGGCGCCCGGTGGCCGCAGCGGCGGTGTCCGCCCGGCGGTCGTGGCGCAGGCGGTTGGCCACGGGGACCAGCCGGGCCAGCAGCTTCGCCCCCCGTTCGGCACTGTCGCGTCCCTGGAAGCAGAACGCCCCTTCGGCGTCGGTCCAGGTGGCAAAGGAGCGCAGTGCGTGGATCCGGGCCAGCGTGCCCTCGGGGTCCCCACCGGCTGCGGTGGCCCGCACCTCCTGGCACCGCTCCTTGACCACGTGGAGGGGCTCGGCGTCCGAGCCGGCCAGCAGCCGTCCCTCGGCCGAGGGGTCCAAGGAGGCGGCCTGGGTGATCTCGACCAGCTTCGGGCCCGACAGGGCTCCCTTGCGCACCGCCTCTTCGCACCCGGGCAGGCCCGACAGCCGCTGTCCGGCCTCCAAGGTGCGCCTGGCCTGCCCGGCCGATCCCCCCTCCAAGGAGGCGAGCAGGCCGACAGGCGAACGGTGGCCCTGCTCCTCCCAGTGGCCGGAGTCGGCGATCCGGGGGGCGAGGAGCGTCTTGCCCGCCACCACCAGGCGCTCCAGGCGACAGAAGCCGGCATACAGCGAGGCCGCGTCACGCCCGAGCAGGAGCCCGGGGTCGAGGTCGGCCAGGAGCGAGCCCAGGGCGGCGTCCAGCGAGGACATCCGGGCCGACAGGCCGGGCCGGCCACCGGACGCCACGGGGTCGGACGGCACAGGGACGGACGGCACGGGGACGGACGCCACAGGGACGGACGGCACGGGGACCCCGGGAAGTGCGTCGGAACAGGTGGCCAGCGCCATGGGGACAGCCTCGCCGGTGGGTGTGACAGCGTGTGGATGTGGGTGATGTGATCGTGCGGGGGTGGTCTTGGCTGCGACGGCCCCCCATGCATCGGGTGCCACCCCGGCCTCGGGTAACATCGTCCCAGCCCAGGGCCGAGTTCCGGCCCGGCCCCCGACCCGTGTACAGGAGACGCCGTGCCCGCTGAGACCCACGTGGAGAAGGGTCCGCTCGACCGCCCGCAGATCCTGGAGCTCATCCGTGAGCTCCTGGCCGACATCCTGGAGATCGAACCGTCGACCATCAGCGAGTCCTCCTCGTTCGCCGAGGACCTCGATGCCGACTCCCTGGCCCTGATCGAGCTCGTGGAGGGCCTCGAGGAGGAGCTGGGGGAGCGCTCGGTAGGCTTCCGGATCGACGACGAGGACCTGGAGGAGCTCCGCACCGTCCGCGATGCGGTCGACTACGTGGACGCCAAACTCGGGGAGTCCTGAGGCGCCCGATGGCGCCCCCGGACGATGCCGGGGGACCGGCGGGCGACAGCGTGCTCGCAGAGCGCCTCGGGCACGAATTCACCGCCCCTGAACTGCTGGGACAGGCGCTGGCCCACCGCTCCTGGTGCTCGGAGCACGGAGGGGCCGCCTCCAACGAGCGCCTCGAGTACCTGGGGGACGCCGTCCTCGGACTGGTCGTCGCCGAGCACACGTTCCGCACCCATCAGGACCTGTCCGACGGGACGCTGTCCAAAGTCCGGGCCTCGGTGGTGAACGCCCGCGTCCTGGCCGAGGTGGCCGAGGGGCTCGGGATCCCCGAGCACCTGCGCCTGGGCAAGGGCGAGGACGCCTCAGGCGGGCGGCAAAAGGAGTCGATCCTGGCCGACACCATGGAGTCCGTCATCGGCGCCGTCTACCTCGACGGGGGCATGGACGATGCCCGTGAACTGGTGCTCTCCCTGCTGGGGGACCGGATCGTCGTGGCGGTCGGGGAGCCGGGCGAGTCCGACCACAAGAGCCGGCTCCAGGAGGAGACGGTGCGGCTGGGCCGGGGCGTTCCCCACTACGAGGTGGTGGGCTCGGGCCCCGACCATGCCCGGAGGTACCTGGCCACGGTGTACGTTGCTGGCCAGTGCCTCGGTACGGGGGAGGGGCGCTCCAAGAAGGACGCCGAGCAGGTCGCCGCCCAGGTTGCCTGCGGATCGTTGGAAGCCGAGAGAGGCGGGGGAAATGCCTGAGCTTCCCGAAGTAGAGACCATACGACGGGACCTCCAGGGCGAGGTCGTCAACCGGAAGATCAAGTCCGTCGAGGTACGCAACGGCCGCACGGTCCGTCGCCATCCGAGCGCCAAGCAGTTCCGGGCCCAGCTCGAGGGGCGCACGATCACCGCCATCAACCGCGCCGGTAAGTACATCCTGATCGTGCTGGACGACGGGGCCACGCTGGTCGTCCATCTGGGGATGAGCGGCCAGCTCCACCGGGTGAAGAACGTGAAGGAGGCCAAGGTCCCTCACACCCATGCCGTGATCACCTTCACCCAGGGCGGCCAGCTGCGCTTCGTAGACCCCCGCACCTTCGGCGAGCTGTTCGTGTCCGCCGCACCCGCCGAGGGGGAGCCGGGCCTGCCCGAGCTCGCCCACCTCGGCTTCGACCCGCTCGAGGACATCATGAGCTGGGAGAAGTTCTGGGTCCTCCTGTCCTCCCACAAATCCGCCCTCAAGTCGCTCCTGATGGACCAGGAGTTCGTGGCCGGCATCGGCAACATGTACGCCGACGAGATCCTGTTCGCCGCCGGGCTCCGCTACGACCGCCAGTCGAACTCCCTCTCGTCCCAGGAGGTCCGCCGCCTCTACCGGTCGATGGTGGAGACACTGGCCGAGGCGGTCAAGCGCCGTGGCTCCTCGCTCGCCGACGAGCAGTACCGGGACCTCTTCGGGGAGGTCGGCGACTACCAGGACCAGCACCAGGCCTACGACCGGGAGGGCCAGGCCTGCCGACGCTGCCGTTCGACCATCGTGCGGGTGAAGTCCGGTGGGCGCTCGACGTTCTTCTGTGAACATTGCCAGGTCTGAGCAGGTCTCCTGCGGTGCTCCGCGGGTGCCGATAGGGTGAGCGCCCGGTGTTCCTGAAGTCCCTCTCCCTCAAAGGTTTCAAGTCCTTCGCCGACCCCGCGGTGCTCGAATTCGAGCCCGGGGTCACCGTCGTGGTGGGCCCGAACGGCAGCGGCAAGTCGAATGTCGTCGACGCCGTGGCCTGGGTGCTCGGGGCCCAGGGCCCCCGCACCGTGCGCTCCGCCAAGATGGAGGACGTCATCTTCATGGGGACGGCCAACCGGCCCGCCCTGGGCCGAGCCGAGGTCTCCCTGACCATCGACAACAGCTCGGGCAAGCTGTCGGCCGACCTGGCCGAGGTCACCATCACCCGCACGCTCTTCCGCTCCGGCGACAGCGAGTACTCCATCAACGGCACGCCGTGCCGGCTCCTCGACATCCAGGAGATGCTGTCCGACACCGGTGTGGGACGCCAGCAGCACGTCATCATCAGCCAGGGTCACCTCGACGCCATCCTCGAGGCCCGTCCCGAGGACCGCCGCTCGGTCATCGAGGAGGCGGCCGGCGTCCTCAAGTACCGGCGGCGCCGCGAGCGGGCCGAGCGTCGGCTGGCCTCGACCGAGGAGAATCTCGAGCGTCTGTTCGACCTGGTCCGCGAGGTCAAGCGGCAGATCCGCCCGCTGGAGCGCCAGGCGGCGGCCGCGCGCTCGTACACGGGCCTGGCTGACGAACTGCGCGCCGTCCGTCTCCATGTCGCCGGGTCCGAGCTCGGGGCACTCGACCGCCAACGCGCCGCTTGTCTCCGGGTCCAGGAGGAGCAGCGGGTGAGCGAGGCCCGGCTCCTCGATGCGCTGGGTGCGCTCGACGCCGACTCGGAACGCACGGCCGACGAGCTGTCGGCCGAGCGTGAGTCCGACCTCACAGCGGCGCTCGGTCGCACCGAGGGAATGGTCGAACGTGCGCGCGGCCTCTCGGGCGTCCTGCGCGAGCGCCAGCGGTCGCTGGCGCGGGCCCTCGACGCCGCAGCCGATGCCGACGTGGTCTCGACGCTCGAGGCCGAGGGCGCCCGCCTGGCCGACGAACTGTCCGCCGCGCACCAGGAGGCAACCGACCTCGCACCCGAGCAGGACGGGCTGGTGGCGGCCGAAGCCAGCGCCGCCGCCGAGCTCCAGGCCCATCTGGCGGCCCGGGGCGACGGCAGCGAGCTGCGTCGCGCCGAGGAGGCCGTCACCGTCGCCCGGGGACAGCTCGCCTCGCTCGAGCATGCACTGGAACGCGACCGCCGCACCCTCGACCAGCTCATCGCCCGTCAGGGGGCCAGCGAGCGTCGGTCCGCCGTCCTCGAGGGCGAGGATCACGAGCTGGGCGAGCGCGTGGCCGAGACGGAGCAGGCCCGACACCGGTTGCAGGCCGCCCGCGCCGAGACCGAGGCCGCCCACGTGGCGTCCGCCCGTCGGCTCGAGCTGGCGGAGGAGACGCTGCGCCAGGCCGAACAGGAGCACGCCCGCTCCCAGGCCCGGGCCGACGCCCTCGAGCGTGCCCTCGACGAGGCCCGCGGCGCGGCCGGCGCCGAGTTGCTGGCAGGGGTCGACGGGGTCGTCGGCACGCTTCTCGATCTCGTCGAGGTCGACGGAGGGTGGGAGGAGGCCTTCGAGGCGGCAGCCGGGGCGTCCCTGGCCGCCGTGGTCGTGTCCGGCAGTGAGCCGGCGCGGGCGGCCCTGTCACGGCTTCGCCAGGGCGGGGCCACCGGCGCCGTGCTCGCGCTCACCGAGTCCGCCGGTTCCCGGCGCGTCGAGCTGGCCGGCCCGGCGACACCCGAGGGCACCGAGTCCATCCGGGACCACGTCCGGCCCCGGTCGGGCGGGCGCGACTTCCCGGGCCTCGACACCGTGCTCGACACGCTCCTGCACGGCTCGTGCTGTGCCCGACGCGGCTGGTCGGAGGCCATCGACCTCGCCCTGTCCCGGCCCGACCTGGTGGTGGTCACACGTGACGGCGACCGGTTCTCGCCCACCGGATGGCGCGTGCGTGCCGGCGGGGGCGTGGTCACCGCGGCCGTCGTCGACGAGGCCCGCGAGCGTGCCGAGGTCGCCCGGAAGGAGGCCGCGGGGGCCGCCGACCAGCGCACCGCCGCCCGGGCCGAGGTCGAGTCCACGCGCGAGGCGGCCGCCGAGGCGGTCCGGGCCGACGACCGCAACGAGGTCGCCCACCAGGGAGCCAGGGTTGGCCGCCAGCGCGTGTCGGGCGACCGTGACCTGCTGGGCACCGAGCTCGAGGAGGTCCGGCGCAACCGGGCCGAGCTCGAGGAGCGCATCGACCGGGATGCCGCCCGGGTGGCCGAATTGGTGGCCGGGATGCCCGTGCTGGAGCACGCCCGGATGCAGGCGTCCGGGCGGATCGCCACCGCCCGGGACGAGCGTCGGAGGATTGACGAGAGGATCGCCGAGGCGGCAGCGGCCCGCAACGAGTGGGAGGTCCGCACTGCCGGCCTGGTCGAGCGAAGGCGCGTCCTCGCCGAGCGGCTCGCCGAGGTGGAGCGCCGGCTGACCGGGCACGCCGAGGAGCGCCAGCAGGCCGCCGAGCGGCGCACCCGCCTCGAGGCCGACGCCACCGCCGTCGAGCGCCTGCTCGGGGTCGTGGCCGAGGCCCAGTCCGGCCTGGACGCCCTGCTGTCGTCGCTCCGCGACCGCCACCGCCGCCAACTCGAGGCCGTGCGGGCGGGTGGCGCCAGGCTCGAGGAGCTGCGCCGCCAGCGGGCCGTGAGCGAGCACGAGCTCGCCGCCGCCCGGAGCCGCCTGCAGAAGGCCGAGCTGGACCTGGTCGAGGCCACGGTCCGCCGCGAGTCGGTCGTCGAGACCCTGCGGCGCGACCTCGGCTGCGGACCCGAGGACGCCGTGGGCGCTCCGGTGCCGGAGCTACCCGAGGGAGTCGACCCCCCCACCCGGGTCGAGCAGCTCGAGACCGAGCTCGCCGCCATCGGCCCGGTCAACCCGCTGGCCATGGAGGAGCTCTCGGAGCTGGGGGAGCGGCACCAGTTCCTCGAGTCCCAGGTCGAGGACGTGCGCAAGGCTCAACGCGATCTCCGCCAGGTCATCCGCACGCTCGACGAGGAGATCATGCACGTCTTCGACGCGGCATTCGCCGACGTCAACGAACACTTCTCCAACCTGATCACCTCGCTGTTCCCGGGGGGCACGGGCCGCCTGTCCCTCACCGATCCCGAGAACCTGCTCGACACCGGGGTCGAGGTCGAGGTACGACCGGCCGGGCGCAACGTCCGTCGCCTGTCCCTGCTGTCCGGCGGCGAGCGCTCGCTGGTGGCAATGGCCTACCTGTTCGCCGTGTTCCGTAGCAGGCCGTCGCCCTTCTACCTGATGGACGAGGTCGAGGCCGCGCTCGACGACGTCAACCTGATGCGGTTCCTGGCCCTGGTCAATGAGTTCCGGGAGGAAGCCCAGCTGATCATCGTGAGCCACCAGAAGCGCACGATGGAGGCGGCGGACGCCCTCTACGGCGTGACCATGGCCCCCGGTGGCTCGTCGAAGGTGGTGAGCCAGAAGGTGCCCCGCGACCGGACCGCCCTCGACACACTCGAGGCCCGGCCCACGGCAAAGCTCGACGTTCGGACCGTGGCCCCGGTGGTCGTCCCCGAGCTCGACGACGCCGGTCCGGGCTACGTGTCCGCCGATCACGACGAGGGAGCCGAGCCCACCGGCGCCGTGGAGTCGTCGGCCGACGGCTCGGCCGATGCATTGGTCGACGTGGCCGACGTGGACGACGCGGACGACGTCGGACGACGCGGACGACGTTGCCCACCGTGATCAGGTCGGCGACCAGTCGGAGGCCGTGCCGTCCCGGCCGACCACCCTCAACGAGGTCGTCCGCCGGCTCGATTCGCCGACCAGCGGTGAGGCGGGCGGGGCGACCAGCCTGGCCGGCGCCGAGCCGGTCGGCGGCCCTGACCTGTGATCGACGCTGCCACCCTGACCGCCACCTCCGACGTCGTCATCGGCCTGATCGTCGCCGTGCCCGTGGCCCTCGTGGCCGGCGGCGTGCTCCTGGCCCGACGGGGGCGGAGGACCGACGCTTCGACATCCACGTCGGGCGCCACCGCCGTCGCCGAGCGTCTGCCGGCGCCGGCGCCGGCGCCGGCGACGCCAGCCACTCCCCTCGCGCCGGCCGAGCCCGAGCCGACAACCGCCGTCGAGCCGGCGGCGCCCGGGGGACCGACCCCCGAGCCCGAGCCCGCCTCCTACCGGGGCCGACTGGGCAAGGCCCGGGGACTGCTGTCCGGCTACGTCGGCGCCATCCGCGCCCGGGGCAGGATCGACGCCGCCACCTGGGACGACCTCGAGGAAGCCCTGATCAGGGCCGACGTCGGCGTGGGAGCGACCGACGCACTCCTCGACGACCTGCGTTCCCGGGTCGGCACCGGCGAGATCGGCGGACCCGACGCGCTGGTCGACGCGCTCAAGACCGACCTGGTGGCGATGCTGGCGTCCGGCTCGTCCGGGCTGCCCGAGGTCGGGACCGGCCGGCCCACCGCCGCCGACGGCGAGACGGCGCGCACGGTCGACGTCTGGCTCTTCGTCGGGGTCAACGGTGTGGGCAAGACCACGACCGTGGGCAAGGTGGCCACCCGCCTCACGCGCTCGGGCACGAAGGTGCTCCTCGCCGCGGGCGACACGTTCCGCGCCGCGGCGGGCGAGCAGCTCAGCCTGTGGGCCGAGCGGTCCGGCGCCGACATCGTCCGCGGTGCCGAGGGCGGCGATCCGTCGTCTGTCGTCTTCGACGCCGTCCAGCGGGCCGCGTCCAAGGAGTACCCGCTGGTGCTGGCCGACACCGCCGGCCGGCTGCACAACAAGGTGAACCTGATCGAGGAACTCAAGAAGATCCGCCGGGTGTCCGATCGTCCGCCGGGGCACGTGGCCGAAGTGCTGCTGGTGCTCGACGCCACCACGGGACAGAACGGTCTCGCCCAGGCCAAGGTGTTCCTCGAGGCGGTGGACGTGTCCGGCGTCGTCCTGACCAAGCTCGACGGCACGGCCAAGGGCGGCATCGTGGTGGCCATCCAGCGCGAGCTGGGCCTGCCGGTCAAGCTCGTCGGCCTCGGTGAGGGCGCCGACGACCTCGTCGACTTCGACGCCCAGGCCTTCGTCGACGCCCTGTTCTGAGCGGGTGGCCGGACGCGTCGGGTCCGCACCGGCACCCCCCGGTGTTCAGGTAGCCTGAGCACCCCATGTTCGAGAGCCTGACCGACCGATTCGACGGAATCCTCACCCGGCTCCGCGGCCGGGGTCGGCTGTCCGAGGGGGACGTCGACGAGGTCCTCCGCGAGATCCGCACCGCGCTGCTCGAGGCGGACGTCGAGATCGGTGTCGTCCGCACGTTCACCACGGCGGTCCGCCAGCGGTGCGTCGGCCTGGAACTGTCCCAGAGCCTGAGCCCGGGCCAGCAGGTCATCAAGATCGTCAACGAGGAGCTCGTCGCCATCCTCGGAGGCGAGACGCTCCAGATCCGTTACGCCAGCCGTCCCCCGACGGTCATCTTGCTGGCCGGTCTGCAGGGCTCGGGCAAGACCACCGCCTCGGCCAAGCTGGCCCGCTGGTTCAAGCAGCAGGGGCGCAACCCGCTGCTCGTCGGCGCCGACCTCCAGCGCCCGGCCGCCGTCGAGCAGCTCCGCGTCCTGGGCGCCCAGGCCGGGGTCTCCGTGTTCTCGGAGGCCTCCGACCCGGTGGCGGTGGCCACCGCCGGCCTCGAGGAGGCCAAGCGCCTCGGCCGGGACGTGCTCATCGTCGACACCGCCGGCCGGCTCTCGATCGACGAGGACCTCATGGACGAGATCCGGCACATCGCCGGCGCCGTCCGGCCCGACTACACGTTCCTGGTCATCGACGCCATGACCGGCCAGGACGCCGTGTCCACGGCCCAGGCCTTCCACGCCGCGCTGACCCTCGACGGGGTCATCCTGACCAAGCTCGACGGCGACGCCCGCGGCGGTGCCGCACTCTCGGTCAAGGAGGTGGTGGGCCGGCCCATCGCCTTCGCGTCCACCGGCGAGAAGCTCGACGATTTCGACCAGTTCCACCCGGACCGCATGGCCGACCGCATCCTCGGGATGGGGGACGTGCTCAGCCTCATCGAACAGGCCGAGCGCACGATGGACAAGGACGTCGCCACCAAGGGCGCCGCCGCCATGATGGAGGGGAAGTTCACCCTCGAGGACTTCCTGGAGCAGCTCCAGCAGGTACGCAAGATGGGCTCCGTGTCCGGCGTGCTGTCGATGCTCCCGGGCATGTCGAAGGACCTGAAGCAGGCCTCCGAGGCGGTCGACGACCGCCAACTCGACCAGGTCGAGGCCATCATCCGCTCGATGACTCCGGCCGAGCGGGTCGACCCTTCGGTCATCGACGGCAGCCGCCGGGTCCGCATCGCCAACGGAAGTGGGACGACCACCGCCGACGTCAACGCGCTCCTGAAGCAGTTCAAGGAGATGCAGAAGATGATGAAGGGCTTCACCAAGGGCGGCGTGGGCGGCGCCCTCGGCGGGCTCGGCGGCCTCCTCGGGCGGGGCCCGAAACTCTCGCCCAAAGCGATGGCCGACATGGCAGCCATGGGTGACCTGCCGGGCATTGGCCCCGGCGCCCCCGGCGAGGCCCCGGCCGCCTCGTTCGGCGCGCCCGGCGGGACGTCCCGGGCCGGCAAGAAGGGCAAGGGTGGCAAGAAGGGCAAGGGTGGCGGCCGGGTCACCCCGAAGGCGCGCTGACCCGACCCCACGGGGGTGGTCGGTCCCTAGGGTCGACGGAATTGCCTTATGATCTGCGAGTTCGGCAGTTGCCGGCTCCTGCGGATCCGACCGGTCCCGATCGGTGGGAGACTGACTCCCGCATTCGGCGCCGGACGCCGACCGTTTCAAGCAGCACCCGCCAGCGCTTCCATTGGAAGACACCATGCAACAGAGGAGTTACCGTGGCAGTAAAGCTCCGCCTCGTGCGGATCGGGAAGAAGAAGCAGCCGACCTACCGGCTGGTGGCGGCGGACAGCCGCTCGCCCCGTAACGGACGGTTCATCGAGATCGTCGGCACCTACGCCCCCCGGGGCAAGTCGCTGGCCGAGCCGGACGCCGTCGTCCAGATCGACAACGCCAAGGCCGTGAAGTGGCTGTCCCAGGGAGCCCAGCCCACCGAGCGGGTCGAGAAGCTGCTGAAGCAGTCCGGCGCCCTCGACGAGTTCGCCGCGACCAGGGCGGCCACGTGACCGACGACATGGCCGTGGACTCGGCCGACGACGTCAATACCATCGACGACGACATCGACTACCCGGATGACGACGCCGGCAACCGGGCCTCGGGTGGCACCCCGCTCGCCGTCGTCACCTACCTGGTCAACGCCATCGCCTCGGACAACGAGGCCGTGGTCATCCACACGGAGGAGCGGGGCGGCGGCGTCCGCTTCCGGATCCACGTGGCTCCCGAGGACATGGGACGGGTGATCGGCCGCCGCGGCCGCGTCGCCCAGGCCATCCGCACGGTCGTGGCCGCCGCCGGCGCCCGCGACGGGGTCCAGACCAGCGTCGACATCGTCGACGACTGAGCACCCGGTGACCGACCCGGCCCCCGGCGACGGAGCCGAAGGTGCCGGTGGCGCGACTGACGGCGAGGCCGCCGCCCCCGCTCTGCTCGGAATCGGGAAGATCGTCAAGCCCCACGGGCTCCGTGGCGACGTCATCGTGTCGTTGACGACCAACCGCGACGAGCGGGTGGCGGTCGGTTCCATCCTCCGTACCGAGGACGGGCGCACCTTCACGATCGTGCGCTCGTCGCCCCACCGCGGCCGCCACATCGTGACCCTCGACGGGGTGAACGGCATCGACGCCGCCGAGGCGTTGCGGGACACCCCGCTGTTCGCCCCGCCGCTCGAGGACCCCGACGCGCTGTGGGTCCACGACCTGATCGGCTCGACCGTCGTCGACGAGCACGGCACCGAACTCGGGACGGTATTGGGGGTCGAGGCCAACCCTGCGAGCGACCTGCTGGTTCTTGCCGGGGGCGGGCTGATCCCCCTGCGGTTCGTGACCGGCTCGGTGCCGGGCGTCCGGGTGACGGTCGACATCCCCGACGGCCTGCTCGACGTGACGTGAGCACGCCGGCCTCCGGCCCGCCGGCCACCGGCCGGCCGGGGTCGCCGGGGTTCCGGATCGACGTGTTCACGCTGTTCCCGGAAGTGATCGACCACTACGGGTCGGCCTCCGTCCTCGGGCGGGCCCGGGGCACCGGACTGCTCGACCTTCGCACCCACGACATCCGCGCCTCCACCCACGACGTTCACCGCACGGTCGATGACGCGCCCTTCGGCGGGGGGCCGGGCATGGTCCTCGCCCCCGAGCCGGTCTTCGAGGCCGTGGAGGGTGTGGCCACCGGTCCCGGGGGCCTGCCCCGTCCGCTCCTGGTGCTGTCGGCCTCGGGTAGGCGGTTCGACCAGAGCGTGGCCGCGGAGCTGGCCGGGTCGCACGCCGGATTCTCCTTGCTGTGCGGTCGCTACGAAGGCGTGGACCAGCGGGTGGCCGACCACCTGTGCGACGGCGAACTCTCCATCGGCGACTACGTCCTGGCCGGCGGAGAGCTGGCCGCCCTGGTCGTCGTGGAGGCCGTGGCACGCCTGCTCCCGGGGGTTCTGGGCAACGAGCAGTCGGCCGGCGAGGAGAGCTTCACCGCCGGCCTTCTCGAGTACCCGCAGTACACCCGACCCGCCGACTTCCGGGGTCTGTCCGTACCCGAGGTGCTCCGATCCGGCGACCATGGCCGGGTGGCGGCCTGGCGTCGGGCGCAGTCCCTGGCCAGGACGTTGGAACGCCGTCCGGACCTGATCGGGGCACGGGGTGGGCTCACCGAGCAGGAGGTCGCCCTGCTCCGGGACCACGGTGAGGTGCGCCTGCTCCGCGAACACGGCTACGATTGAGGAGCCTCGTCGGCGCCGGTGTCCACCGGTGTCGGTAGCGACGACCGGAGCCCGCCGAGCTTGGAGCGGGTCCGGGAATGCCGACGGGAGCGAGTTCGACCCAGCCCCGAAAGAGATGCTCCCCATGAAGCCGACCGACATCATCGACCGTGACAGCCTGAGGGACGACATCCCCGAGTTCCGCCCCGGCGACACCGTCAAGGTGCACGTCCGTGTGGTGGAGGGCACCCGCGAGCGGGTCCAGGTCTTCCAGGGGGCGGTCATCCGCCGTCAGGGCACGGGCCTCCAGGAGACCTTCACCGTGCGCAAGGTGAGCTTCGGTGTCGGCGTCGAACGGACCTTCCCGGTCCACTCCCCGGTCATCGACCGCACCGAGGTCGTGTCGCTGGGCGACGTGCGCCGGGCCAAGCTGTACTACCTGCGTGACCGGCACGGCAAGGCCGCCAAGATCAAGGAACTGCGGTCCGCCCGCTCCTGATCGTGCCGTGCAGGTGCCGTCGACCGGCGTACGCTCGGGCATGACGACGCAGCACGTCCTCCGATGAGCGAAGAGGACCTCGAGCGGTACGAGTCCGAGATCGAGCTTGCCCTCGTCCACGAGTACCGGGCGGTGGTGCCGCTGTTCTCGTACGTCGTCGAGACCGAGCGTCGCTTCTACCTGGCCAATACCGTCGACGTGACGGTGCGCTCCGACACGTCGCCCGCCTGCGTCGAGGTCGTGCTCACCGATGCCTGGGTGTGGGACATGTACCGTCCCGCCCGGTTCGTGCCGTCGGTCCGCATCCTGACCTTCCGCGACGTCAACATCGAGCGTCTGCCCGACAAGGACCTGTGAGCGGACCCTCATCGAGCTCGGCGGGCTCGTCCGGGGCCAGGCGGCGCACCGACCTCGGACGGGCCGGCGAGGACATCGCCGCCGACTGGTACGAGGACCACGGCTACGAGGTGCTCGAACGCAACTGGCGACGCCGCGAGGGCGAGGTCGACCTGATCGCCCGCAAAGGCCGAGTCGTCACCTTCTGCGAGGTCAAGACCCGGACGTCCGACGCCTTCGGCACCGGGGCGGAGTCGGTACTGCCGGCCAAACAGCGGCGCATCCGACGACTGGCGTCACGCTGGCTGGCCGAGCTGACCCCGTCGTCGGGGAGGTCCCTCGTCGACCTCCGATTCGACGTCGTGAGCATCACGGCCGGCGAGGTCGACGTGATCGAGGACGCCTTCTAGCCAGGCGCCGTCCGGCGAGTGCCGTCCGGCGAGTGCCGTCCGGTCGGGACAGGGTGCCGGATGATCTGAGTCCCTCGTGGGACCTTCGACCCTTTACGAGCGACTGGGTCGACAGCAGACTCGAAGGGGAACTCACCCGGCCGGCCCGATCCGGCGCCTATCAGGAGGAATGCCATGGCCGTCGATACCTTCTTCGCATATTCCGGCGTGTATGCCGACGTCGAGGATGCACTGGCGGACTACGACGCCGTCCACGCCCTCCACACCGAGGCCGGGCTGATCGATGCCTATGACGCCGCGGTGGTGG
The DNA here is from genome assembly GCA_963835445.1 of uncultured Actinomycetota bacterium. Classification (GTDB taxonomy): domain Bacteria; phylum Actinomycetota; class Acidimicrobiia; order Acidimicrobiales; family RAAP-2; genus Bog-756. Next base: position 152,957 of record CAWIFO010000004.1, on the reverse strand, counting down.
AGCGCACCTCCGACGGCAAGGTCAAGATCGTCAAGAAGCACGAGACCCCCACCGCGTGGGCGGGGTACTCGGTGGTGGTGTGGGTCTGGCCACCGGGTTGGTGATCGCGCTGTTCCCTGCAGCGGCCATCGGTGGTGGCCTCCTCCTGGCCACCGGTGGCGGCGGAGCGCTGGTCGGGGCCCTGGCGGGGCATGCCGCCGCCGGTATGAGCCGGAGTGACCTGAAGGAGCTCGGCGAGGGTCTGGACAACGGACAGGCCGGGCTCGTGGTCGTGGCGATCTCGGACATGGAGTCGAAGATCGAGGCCGCCATGGAGCGCGCCAAGTCGGTCCAGGCCAAGGAGTTGAAGGCCGACCAGAAGGCCATTGAGGCGGATGCCAACGAAGATGTCCGGTAGCCGGGCCCGGGCCACAGCACGAGACTCGGAGCCGCCAGCTGGTCACGGAGGAGGCGTCCTCGGAGCAGCCCTGGAAGTCCTCGACACGGTCGATCGGGATCTGGCCGAGTTCCAGAGGGACGAGGCAATCGTGTGGCGGCTCGGCTCGATCGTGTTGCTGCTCCTCGCCGTGGGCTTGGGCGCGGCCGCGGTCCTCGGGGTACTGGCACTTCTCGTCCGGTGGTGGGGTGGGACGAGACACCAGTCGATCACCAGTCGGAGTTCGCTTCGTAGCCGAGTTCGACGAGGAGTGCACCCACCCCTTCCTTGATGGTGTCGATGTGGTCGGCCGACAACCGGAGGCTCCATTCGCCGGGCGTGGAGGAGCGAATGGGGTGGGACCTCCGTGCACCCCCGTTGCGTCGGCTGAGTCGCTCCACGATCGCATGGCCGCGTTCGATCGCCCTGTCGTCGAATTCATACCAGCGGAAGAGCCGATCGAAGGACGCGTGCTCGTCGGCGAGGACGTCCTCGTATCGCAGCTCCAGGAAGTCGGGCTGCTGGTAGTCCCACCTCTGCATCTCGACGGCCGTCGAGGAGAGGAACCAGTCGATCTCGGCAGCGAGGCCCCGGTGCTCGTCCAGCGACCGCAGGTGATCCTGGTAGCTCCGTCCGCCGTATGCCTCGGCGGGTTCCAGGGCCCAGGTCTCACGGGTGACGAGGTGGTACTCGTAGCCTGACACGATGAGGTCGCGCGGATCCCGGACGAGATGGGATCCGCGGAACCGTCTCGGGTCCACCAGCGCACGGTCGAAGTCACGCGTGCTGGCGAAGAACGCGATGTCCGCATCGCCGGGGACCGGTCGCGCTATGCCGGTCCGGTAACGGAGTCCGTAGTGCGTGGCCACGTCGAGCAGCACCCGACGGAACCACACGGTGCCCGCCTTGTGGTGGCCGCAGTGGACGATGAGCGGCCGGTCGAGTCGATGGACGAACGGACAGGTGAGGCTCCGCAGCGCGCCGCGGCGGAGGCGTCGAGTGGCCCGAACCGCCGGATTGGGGGTCTCGATGGACAATGCGCCACCTTCTGTACTCGATGCCCGGTCGTGCCGTCAGGCAGCCAGCGGGAGCCTGAACGGGTGCCTGTGGGTCCCCGCGACGTGGACCAGCGGTCACGCGTCGGCCCAGCGAGGATCGTAGACGTGTTCGTCGGCACACCTCGTCGGTTCCGCCCTGGCGGGTGGGCGCATCCCTGGCGGGTCGGCAGGGTTGCGCCGGCTGCACGCTGCCGGCGGGACCGGCGCCGGGCTCAGAGCTGGTCCACGTAGGTGTCGGTGCCGACCACGGTGCGCAGGAACGGGGCGGCCAGCAGGAGGTTCGCCGTCCCGTCGGCCTCGACGGCGTCGGTGTAGGCCCGCACCCGGTCGACGGCCGCCTGGAGGTCCCCGGCGACGAACAGGAGCTGGACCAGGCGGTCCGCCCCGCCGGCCGACGAGCCCAGATCCATCGGGGCGTCACGGGTACCTTCGTCTGGAGCAGAGGGGACCCACGACGAGGCGATCTCGATCGCTGAACCGGCGAGGAGCCCGGGCATCCGGCCGGCGGCCAGCGCCCCGTGGAGCTCGGCCCCGGTGCCTTCCGCCGCGTCCCACCACAGCACGACCAGGGCGTCGTAGCCGCGGTCGAGGGCGAGCTCGACCGGGACGGGGTCGTCGTCGCGATAGGACGAGCCGACGTAGTGGAAGGTCGAGGTGTGGACGTGGGAGCGCTCGGCGAAGCCCCGGCCCGTGGCGTAGAGGTCGCGCACCTGGTGGATCGACCACTCGGCAAAGTGTTCGTGGTGATGGCCCTGCTCCACCCAGTAGACGGCCACGTAGCTGCCGGCATCGGTGGGGCGGGCGATCGGGCTCTCGGCCGGCCACCGCAGGTCCTTCAGCGGCCGGGTGGCGACCCACCGGCTCCCGGCGAACAGCCACGGGCCGACCATGCAGCCGCCGTAGTAGTGGTCCCTCTCGTACCAGCGGTTGTAGGCCCGTGCGAACCCGGGAGCCGGCTCGACCAGGGTGAGCAGCATGCTCCCCACCGCCACCGGGTAGTCGTCGACACCGCCGACGTCGAGTGGATAGCCCATCATGTTCCTCCCCTGGTCACCCGGCGGTCCGCGGTCCGGGTCGCCTCCGCCGACGAGCCTGCCACGACCAGGGGGTCGACATCGACACGGTGGCCCAGTGACGCCGGACGTCCGGAGTCGGCGACCGCCGTCGACCGCCGTCGACCGCCGTCGGGTGTCAGCCGGCGGGATGGTGGTCAGCGGCCTCACGGGCTACGACGCCGACCAGGTTCCCCAGGGCGATGTTCACATCGACGAGATGCAGGCCCCAGCTGGCCAGGGGGCTCGGCTGCAGCAATGGCGCCCCACCACGCGGGCTGATGGTGAGCACGTTGGCCCCGCCCGCCGTCGAACAGCGCGCCGCGTAGGCACCCGGTGCACTGACCCACGGCGTGGCCACGTGCGGCACGCTGAAGTGGAGCAGGCCGATTCCTGCGGCGATCGACGAACCCGGGGCGAACGGCTGCGTGGGAAGGATCGGGTCGAGGAGTCCGGTGCCCCCGCCGAGGGCAGCCGGGTTGGTGCACAGGACCTGGAGGCCGGGTGCCGTCGTGCGGCCGAACACCGAGTCGGCCGGAGGCGTGGCGCCGAAGGTCGAGTAGGCGATGACGCAGCCCGTCTGGGAGGCGGAGCGGCAGGCGGCGATGTGGTGGAAGTCGCCGCCGATGCCGGTGCCCTTCTTGACAGTCACGTTCCCGCCGAGCAGCACGGCGGACACGAGCAGCTTGCGCATCGACGACTTCGGGTCGATCTGCGTCGCCACCAGTCTGCGCAGGAGGAACGATCCCTGCGAGTGGCCGATCAGCACCACGCCGCGGCCGTGGTTGTACTGGCGGAGATAGGTCTGCCACGCGTGCAGCACGTCGCCGTAGGCGAGGGCCTGCTCGGCCGGCGTCGCCGCCCCGGCGATGTTGGCCAGGGTCAGCTGCCGGTACATCGGTGCGTACACCTTGCAGACCCGCGAGAACTGGGCCGCCTGGAACCGGGCGATCGACTGCTCCTGGGGATCGACGGTGAGGTCCGCGTTGGGCGTCTTCTGGTCGCTGACCGTCGGGTAGACGTAGAAGCAGTCGATCGTCGGGTGCGACGCCGGCGGCGCGTTGGTGACTCCCTGGGACCCGTGGGTGAAGGAGACGCGGGTCGTCGTGAGACCGGGTGCGCACGGGTCGTGGGCGGCGCCGGGCCGGCAGAGCCACACGGTCGGTGGCGGCATCGACGGTGTCGTCGCGGTGGTCGTTCCGGTGGCGGCCGAGGCGGTGCCGGCTCCGGCCGGGACGGCGACCGCCAGGGCGACGGCGGTCAGGACCAGGAGTCGCAGGGTACGCACCAGGGCACCCTATCCCGGGGCCCCCGGGGCAGTGCCGGGACCTCGTGCCTCCCGGGTCCCATCTCCTAGGCTGCGGCCATGTCGACCGACCTCCATACCCTGATCGTCGAGCGTGACGGTGGCGTGGTCACCGTCACCATGAACCGCCCCGAGCGCAAGAATGCGGCCAACGGCACCATGTGGCGCGAGCTCCTGGCCGTGTTCGACGACGTTGCTGCCGACCGGGCCGCCAGGGTGCTGGTGCTCACCGGCGCCGGCGGGTCCTTCTGCTCCGGTGCCGACCTCTCGGACCCCTCGGACGTGGCCGGGCGGCCCGGCGATCCCTACCTGGTCCAGATGCGTGCCCTGGCCGACGTGGCCCTGCGCCTCCACCGGTTCCCCAAGCCGACCGTCGCCAAGGTCGGCGGGGTGGCCGCCGGGGCAGGCATGTCCATGGCCATCGGGTGCGATCTCGTGGTGGCCTCGGAGTCGGCTCGCTTCTCGCAGATCTTCGCCAAACGGGGGCTGTCGGTCGACTTCGGCGCCTCATGGCTGCTGCCCCGGCTGATCGGGCTCCACCGGGCCAAGGAGCTGGCATTCTTCGCCGACATCCTGAGCTCGGCCGAAGCCGCCGAATTCGGCCTGGTGAACCGGGTGGTCCCCGATGACGACCTCGACGCATTCGTCGACGACTGGGCCCGTCGGCTGGCCGAGGGACCGACGCTGGCACTGTCGATGACCAAGAGCATGCTCAACAACTCCATGGCTGTCTCCATGGAGCAGGCGCTCGAGGACGAGGCTCGTTCCCAGGCCGCCAACTTCGGGACGCGGGACACGCGGGAGGCGCTCACCGCCTTCGTGGAGAAGCGGTCCCCGGCCTTCGAGGGCCGCTGACCCTCGGGGCTGGCAGGCGAGCCGCTTCCTCGTGCCGGCATCGCACCCGGTGGCGGTGTCGCAGCCGGCACGTAGGGTCGTCACGGTGCCTCGAGAGCCGTCGGCGCCACGCAGCGGACCTGCGGGACCGATGATGCAGTAGGGCTCTCCCGAACCCTTCCCCATCCTCTCGGGAGCTTCAGTGATCGCCAGCATCCCCTCCGCCGTCCTCCTCGGGGTCGACGGCCGCCCGGTGTCCGTCGAGGTCCACGTGTCCAACGGGCTGCCCGGACTGACCATGGTCGGCCTGCCGGACGCCGCCGTGCGCGAGTCGCGAGACCGGGTGCGAGCCGCCCTGGTGTCGAGCGGCCTCGCGTGGCCCCGGCGCCGGATCACCGTGAACCTGGCCCCGTCCGGCATGCGCAAAGCGGGGGCCGGCCTGGATCTGCCCGTCGCCATGGGCGTCCTGGTTGCCTCCGGCGTGCTCGACCAGGCTGCCGTCGACGGGCTCGCCTTCGTCGGCGAGCTCGGTCTCGACGGTTCGATCCGGGGCGTGCCCGGCACGCTGGTGCTGGCCGACGCACTGCTCGATCATCGCCTGGTCGTCGCCGAGGGGAGCCTGGACGAGGCCCGCCTGGCCGGCGGATCGTGCAATTCGGTCCCCACGCTGGCCGAGTTGGTGGCCCGCTGCACGGGCCGACGCCCGTGGTCGGACCCGCCGACCCTGGACCGGTCGCCCGACAGGCGGACGACCGGTCCGGCCCCGGTCCCGCCGGGCGACCTGTCCGATGTCCTCGGACAGCCGATCGCCCGCCGTGCCCTCGAGGCGGCAGCCGCCGGTGGGCACCACCTGCTCCTGGTCGGACCGCCCGGCTCCGGCAAGACCCTCCTCGCCACCCGGCTGGCCGGACTCCTGCCCGACCTCGACGACCCGACCGCCCGGGACGTCACCCGGATCCACTCGGCGGCGGGGGAGCTGCGACCCGGCACCGGACTCGTCAACCGCCCCCCGTTCCGGGCGCCGCACCACGGGGTCTCGGCTGTGGCGCTCATCGGTGGGGGAGCGCGGCCATGCGCCCGGGCGAGATCGGCCTGGCCCACGGGGGTGCGCTCTTCCTGGACGAGCTGGGGGAGTTCCCGACGGCGGTGCTGGACGCACTGCGCCAACCGCTCGAGGACGGGATCGTCCGGGTCAGTCGGTCGCGGGGGTCCATCACCTACCCGGCACGGTTCCTGCTGGTGGCGGCCATGAACCCGTGCCCGTGCGGCGACGCGGGGGTCCCGGGGATGTGCCGGTGCTCGCCGGCGGCACGCTCCCGATATGCCCGGCGGCTCTCCGGGCCGCTCCTCGACCGGTTCGATCTCGCCGTCCGCGTCGAGCGGCCCGAGGCTGCGGACCTGGTCGCCCGTCGCCCGGGAGAAGCCTCCGCTCCGGTGGCCGCCCGGGTGCTCGAGGCACGCGAACGCGCCGGACGGCGCGGCGTCGCCCTCAACGCCGACCTCCCTTCCGGGACCCTCGACGAGACGGCCCCACTCGATGCCGGGGCACAGGACCTGCTCGAGCGCTCGCTCCGTTCCGGCCGGCTCAGCGCCAGGGGGCTCCACCGCGTCCGGCGCCTGGCCCGCACTCTCGCCGACCTCGACGGTTCGGGCCCGGAGCTGACCGTTCCACATGTGGCGGAGGCACTGTTCCTACGGGGGAGTCGGGCGCTCCTGCTGGGGGAGGAGGTCCGGTGAGCAGGATCCGCTCCCGCGAACTCGCCTGTGCGGTCGCCCTGATGGGACTGCCCGGGATGACACCGGTGCGACTGGCCCGACTCCTCGACGGACTGGGCCCCAGGATGGCGTGGACCGCGGTGCGGGCCGGGACTCATCCGGGGGACCCGTCCCGTCGGTTCACGGCTGCCGCCCGGTCGACGGAGCCGGAGGAGGTGGCCCGCCGTTACGCCGACGCCGGGGTGTCCGTCCTCCTCCCCGGCGGGGGCGGCTATCCGGCGGCCCTCGTGGGCGACCCGGGTGCGCCAGCGGTTCTGTGCGCGACGGGGGAACCGTCCGTGCTCGAAGCCCGGCCGGCGGTGGCCCTGGTCGGGACCCGGTCCGCCACCCCCTACGGGGCCAAGGTGGCGTCCGAACTCGGCCGGGAGCTGGCGTCCGCCGGGGTCGTCGTCGTGTCCGGGCTGGCCCGCGGCATCGATGCCGCCGCCCACGCCGGGGCCCTTGCTGGTGGCCCGGGCGCCGCGCCGCCGGTGGCCGTGGTGGGCACCGGTCTCGACGTGGTCTACCCGAAGGAGAACCGGGTGCTGTGGGAGCGCGTCGCCGAGGCCGGGGCGGTGCTGTCGGAGGCGGCCCTGGGCACGGAGCCTCGACCGCGCGTCTTCCCGGCCAGGAACCGGGTCATCGCCGCACTGTCCGACGTCGTCGTGGTCGTGGAGAGCCACCGGGACGGCGGCTCCCTGTACACGGCCGAGGCGGCGGCCCGACGGTCGATCCCGGTGTGCGCCGTCCCCGGGTCCGTCTACAGTCGCGCCTCCGGTGGCACCAACGAACTACTGGTGGACGGGTGCACCCCGGTCCGCGACGCGGACGACGTCCTCGCCGCGGTGGCGCTGGCCCGCCAGGGCCGGGGCATGGCCGGACCCGTCCCCACCGGCGTGGTCCGGCGCCGACGGGACGCCAGGCGACCCGATCCCGCCGACCGGATCCAGCGCTCGGTGTGGGAGGCCGTGGACGACACGCCCACGAGCGTCGAGACCACACTGCTCCGGACCGGCCTGTCCCTGGCGGCCCTCATGGCGGCGGGGGAGGAGCTGGTCGAGCAGGGGCTGCTGACCGCCGGCGCCGGGTGGTGGTCCCGGACCTGACCGGTCGGCCCGACACCGGCCGGAACTGACCGGCACGGACAGGGCGCTGTCGGGCGCTGCACGGAGGTGACGTGCCGCTACTGTGCGGGCATGACGGCGAGCCCTGCGACTCCTGCCCGCTTCGGCGGGGTCGGCCTATGGCTCGAGCCGCCCGCCGCCGGGACCCTCGGGGTGCTGGATCGGGCGGCGGACGCCTCGGCGGCGTGCGAGCGGGCGGGACTCGGGTCGCTGTGGGTGTCCGAGTCGCCCGGGCCTCCTGGAGCCGGCACGCTCTACGAGGCCTACTCCCTACTCGGGGCCCTAGCCGTCCGGTCAGAGCGGGTCCGCCTGGGAGTGGTGGCCGAAGGAACTGAACGACGTGCCCCGTCGATCCTGGCCAAGATCGTCACCGGAGTGGACGTGATCTCCCACGGTCGCGGCGTGCTGGCGCTCGACGGCGACTGCACCACCGGCTCTGATGCCGAGCGCCTGTCCGAGGCGCTGATCGTGAGCCGGGCGGTGCTGGTCGACGAGCTCCCGACCTACGCGGGCCGGATCTACTCGGTGGACGGGGCGGTCAACCGGCCGGCGCCGGTCCAGAGCGGAGGCGTGCCGATCGTCGTCTTCCTGCACGGAAGCGGCCCGGGCCGCGGAGCCATGTTCGACGTGGCGGCCCGGACGGCGGACGCCGTCGTCGTCGACGGTGGGGCCGACGGGGTGCGGGACGCGTGCCGCTACCTCGGCGACCGCGCGGGTGAGCGGTCGGAGCCACTCGGTCCTCTCGAGGTCCTCGGGAGGACCGAAGCCGGTGCGGACGGCTCAGGTGCGATCGGTCGGCCCACCGCTGACGAGGTGGGAGCGATCCGCCGCGCCGGCGCGACCGGCTGCCTGGTCGGGCTGCCCTACCCCTGGGACCCCGAGCCCATCGCGGCGGCATCCGCCACCTGGTGATGCCGGCGCAGACCAGGGAACCGCCGGGTCGATCCCCGACCCCCGGTTGCCGGCCTACTCAGGCACCGTCGGACGACTGGATCACGACCTTGTCGGGCACTTGGGAAATCAGCGGGGTCCACCGCCCGCGCCAGCAAGCGCTGGAGGCCACATGGGCCAGAATGTGCGCGCAGCACCGGTGATCAGGGATGTCCGTCTCAGAGTCCCCTAGCCTTCTTCCGTGGCATCAGAGCGAAGTGACGATCACGTCGCTGGGCCCCAGGCCCGACTCGTGCTGATCTGCGGGCTTCCAGCCTCGGGGAAGTCGACACTCGCCCGTCAACTCGCACCCAAGATCCCTGCCATCCGGTTGGACAAGGACGGGTGGGTCACTCAACTAGGCGCCGATGTGTGGGACGACGGTCTTCGGGTGCGTATGGAGCGTCAGCTGTGGGCTCTCACCCAGGAGCTCCTCGCCCAAGGCCAGAGCGTGATCTTGGAGTGGGGCCACTGGGCGCGAGTTGAACGAGACGAGAAACGACTCGGGGCTCGCGGATTGGGGGTGGGAGTCGAACTGCACTTCCTCGATGCGCCCTTGGACGAGTTGATCGAGCGAGCTGATCGTCGCACTGCGTCGGGCGAGTGGACGGCCTCGCCAATCACACGTGCTCACTTCGAGGAGTGGGCGACGATCTTTCAGCCTCCCGACGAGGAAGAGTTCCTGTTGTTCGACGAGCCTGTCATCCAAGTCTGATCCCGTCGTCCTCGTGCTGCCCTGGGTGAGGGGTGCCCACCGAGCCGGCGGCCTGGGACGGGGTGCTAAGGCGCCACTGACTCTCCACCCCATTCCTCGGGAGCCATGTCGGTGACTGTCTCAGAAAACGTCCACTGGTGGCCCGCAAGGTCCTCGGCGGTGTACTGGCACTCGCCGAACGGCATATCGATCGGCTCCACAAGGATTCGAGCACCAGCTGCGCGTGCCCGTTGGCAGTGGGCTCGGGCATCCTCCACCCTGACCAGAACCGAGTGAGTCGCCTCACCCGAACGTGGCGGGACGCGATCGGCCCGTACGTCACCAACAATGACGGCACCATCGCCGAACTGAAGCTGCGACCGGTGATCCTCACCTATCCGGACCCGCTCGACGAACCCGAATGCGTCGACCAGCCAAGCCACTGCCGCTCGAACGTCTGGGTAGATCAGCACCGGAATCACGGTTGCGTTGGGTACCGAACGGTTCTTCTTCAACGAGGATTCTCCTTCCTGAGGACCCAGGCGAACCTACTCCTCCATACCGTGCGGGCTCCGTCGCCACGGGGTTGCAGGTGAGGGCCCTTCGCTTGCCCGCTGATCCCACTTGCTGGGCGCCCCAGTCGTGCCGCAGTAGGTCATCGAAGCGGCATCATGGGTCAGTCGTCGACGGTCCTACCGTCCGCTCGCCTTCTCGCTCGAGAGGCTGCATGGCTGCAAGCGACGAGTTGGCAGTTCTAAGGGCGCTGAGAGATGTGGGACCGGGCTCCGTCACGGCGGCTTTCGCTGCCTTCACCAGGGCAATTTGTGCGCGAAGCACCGAGCCCGGAAGCGCTTCAGCCAACGGGTTTCGGCTCGTCTCTCCAATCACGGAGCCCTTGGAAGTGAACCCGAAGACCGCTGAACCGGTGATGCTCTGTTCGTAGGCGTCGCTCGCCGCTGTTTGCCGGTCCAGAACCTCCAGAGCGGAGAGGAGTTCCTTTCGAAGCTCTTCGGCCGGATTGTTCAGATACGCGGTCAGTCGCACTCTGGACCATGGTGATGTCCTGCTCCAGATGAACCTCGACGTCCACTTCTTGGTCGTCGGGCTTCGCCCGATCAGCGTTATGGCCGAAGATCAAGATCGCGCTCCGATTGTAGGCAGATCGGGAAGGATCGAATGACAATGACGATAGTCACGGGATCCTCGTCAGCGTGGGGACCATCTCCGGAATGCGTACGTCTGCTGACGAACAATTTCACCAGGACTTTCCCGAGGTCGATCAACGCCCAGCCGATCCGCTGGAACACCTTGATCGCCGCAATCCAAGGCTACCGAGGCACTGCCGGTCCCGACGGGAGCCGCGCCGAGCCGGCTGTGTGGGACACGCCTCCATTCCTTCGGCCTCCCGGCCGCCGTTGGGTGCACGACCGGCGGGGTCCATTCCATCGGGCACACGATGGGACTTTCAGCCCTCCCCGCCGGAGCAAGAACCGTTGAACATGGGAGTCAGGGGCAATGGCAACTACCGAGCGACAGGGAAGGACTGAATCATGGTCGAATCCAGGGATATGCGGAAGCAGATCGAACATCTCGTCGAACGCTCCCAGCGTGAGATTGTCGAAGCAAGCCGCAATCTGTCTAACGACATCAATAAGGGCACCGAGCGGTTCGTCACGCCACTCTCGAACGACATCGAGCGGATGTTGGATGACGTCTTCGATTTCGCCGAGCGAATCGTCAAGAGCCAGCGCCGAATGGTCAATGACGTGGTGAAGACGCTCAACGAGCGGGCCGACCAGGCAGCTGACGCTGGTCGTGCGGCTACCCGGCGGATCACGAAGCGGGCACCAGCGAAGAAGACAGCGGCGAAGCGGGCACCAGCGAAGAAGGCAGCGGCGAAGCGGGCACCAGCGAAGAAGACAGCGGCGAAGAAGTCAGCGGCGAAGCGGGCACCAGCGAAGAAGACAGCGGCGAAGCGGGCATCCGCCAAGACGTAGTAGTTCGGATTGCCTACGGGTTGAGGGAAACGGCAGATTCGGGCCGTTCGAAATGGGTGCCGCGCCTCCGTTGCGATGATCGATCGGGTGGCACCGCTCGGCGCCTCTCTAGCTGCTCGCCTCTCAGCCGTCCAGGGCTGGTTCGCTGAACGCAGTGGCGGGCGTCAGTCCGCGACGGCATGGGCACCAGGTAGGTAGTGCCAGGTCGGAGGCACTCGGCCGGCGCAAGCATCGGTCGGTCGACCATGCTCCCACTTGCTGATCGGTGGTAGTCACTTGGCCTGGTCCACGAATCCCTTGCGTGCGTTCAGGTAGCCGTTGGTTCCGGCTCTCTGGACGTCCCGCCCGATCGGTCGGGCCGGCCTCGTGAGCCGCTCGCCTGGCCGAGTCAACGCCGTGATCCGGAACGTGACCACTCCGTCACCGTCGATCGAGACCACGAACGACTCTTCGCCCTGCTCGGGATGACCAGGAAGCGATCCGCAAGCGAATCCCCAACGGTCCGGCTCGTCAAGAACGCCCACGGTGCGACAGGGGGCCGCCAATGCCGGCCAGGGCGTCCCGAGGGTGACCACCACAGTGGCACCCAGTTCGATCGGAGACCCGATTGGGAGGACTTCGATCCCCCGGACGTTGTGACCTCTCCAGGTCTGGAGGTCGGTTGTCGCTCGTAGGAAGTTCCGCCGACCGACGCCGAGCTTGGCTTCGTATCGGTCGTGCCGGTATCCCTGGGGCTGCCCACCCTTGGGCATCGCCCCGACCTCTGAGTAGGCGGGCGAGGCTCCGAACGGCATCGCGAGCAGGCGGTCGATCGACTTGCTGCCCCCTCGGTGTACCAGCTCCATGAGACGTTGCCATCACGGGACCGAACGTGAGACGGCTGTCCCACCGACCGGGCGAGGTGGGCCGGTCTTGGTGACCAATGGCCCTCGCGACGATGGTGAGCGAGGCATCGTCCGACATCGAGTTCTCGCAGGGCCCCAACGACGCCGCCCCTCCGGGAATCTTTGTGGTGGCGGGGCGTGCGATCGTCATTTGCGTCGGTTACATCCCGCGTCCCTGACCTCAGGACCTCATGGACGCGGCTCGAAGATGACGACGGCTGTCTCGGTCGAGCGGCGTGCGGCGTAGGCGTCGAGATCCTTGTCGATCTCCCGCCACCGTGACCAGAGGCGCTCCCGCTCTTCGCCCTGGGCCGCCCGGGCTTTGACCTGGCGCGGTCCGTCGGCAAGGTCTACCCGAATGTCGGGGTGGGCCTGCAGGTTCAGCCACCACGCCGGCTCGCCCTCGCCCCAGCCGTTCATCGCCATGGTGACGAGGTTCGGGCCATCTTCGAAGTAGCCGACCATGACGCTGCGTTCGAGGCCGGTCCGCCGGCCGACAGTGTTGAGACGCATGGCGCCCCAGCCGTTGGGCTTGGGCCGCCACAGTCCGACCCGTCCGCCGGTCAGGCGGTACAGACGGCGATGAGCGAACCAGAAGCTCCGGATGAACCAGCGGGGAGAAAGTCGTGGCTTGGCCCTCGAAACGGACATGTGTGGTCCTCCGTGGCTCTTGCAGCCGTCCGGTCATCTTCAGGGGTAACGCATGAATCGGGCTTCGGTCCCGCCCGTGCTCAGCGCAGGGAGAAGGGCGGGTATCGATCGGAAATGAGCAGGAAGGCGTAGGCCTGGACCCTTAGGCCCCAGCGGGCGACGCCGACGACGTAGTCGAACAGCGGTCGCGGGTATCGCCCGGTGAACAGGATGGCGAACCAGGCGAGGATCACCGAGACGACCGCGCCGAGGCCAAGGAAGACCAGCAGGATGTAGTGGGGGATGGCGAGGAACCACTTCACCAGCGGGAGCCATCGGTTCAGGTCCCGCTCGACGTCGGGGTAGTCGAGGTCCAGTGCGACGGCTTGGTGTTCCACGGTCGATGGGTACTTGTCGGTCAGCAGCGCCACGTACGCGCCGATGCGGGTGGTGAAGCGCGTGAGTTCGAGTGCGAAGTCGAACCACCAGCGGGGGTACCGTCGCCGGAACAGAATGAGGAGCAGCGTGGCGGCGAAGAGACCACCGGTGATCCCTGTCGATGTCGTCGTGGCCCAATCGCCGCCGGACGTCTGCACGCTTTGGGTGCCCTCACCGGTCAGGACGCTGCTCACGATCACGATCGGGACGACCAGGACGAGCCGGAACGCAGTGGTGACACGGTTGAGCTGGTCGGGGTAGGCGATCTCGAGCCGCGCCGGGTACAGCACTGCCCCGCCAGATGTGCTCGGCGGGCCACCGTCCGGTGGCGGAGGTGGTGCGCCTTCGATGTTGGACATGTACGACCCCTTCCAGAGTTCTGCGGCGGCGAGTTCGGCCTCCGCAAGTGTTTCCCGCCGGCCGGGCGTCGGACAGGGTCGAAGGTCACCAAGCCGACCACAGCGAGCCCGCGGCCAGCCCCACTCGAGGAGGCCGTACCGACGGTCCTCTCTGCATCAGCAGGCATCTGAGGGATCTACCGGCGGAGCCAATGACCTCGTCGTGCCGGCAGGCACGTCAGGCACGGCAGGCACGGCAGGCACGTCAGCAGCAGGCGCGAGCCGGCTTCGCCGCCATGTCGATCCCTTGTCAGCGCTGGCATCGGGGTGGGTCATCGCACCCGTCCCGGAACCGACGTTCCCATCACTCGGCCCCATTCCATGACCGAGTCGCAGGCCGTCGATGTCGCGTCAAACGAATTGCGGTGCCGCGCATGCAACGGTGGCGAGATCGGACTGCTGCACCCGGCGCGGGGCCGTGGTGACAGCCGGGTCGTCACCGCCGAGGTCGATCCACACCGGGGTCACCTGGGGTCGCCCGTCGCCGTCGACGGTCACCACGTCGGCGATCGCTGGCCGATGGGCGAGGGCTGGCGCCTTCTCGACGAACGTGGTGGCCACGGCGTCCTCCGGTGGTCGTTTGGGACCCCCACGTAGCCGACCCGACGCCCATCGGGTAGACCACGGCCCGACCCGCCGCACACGTTCGGCCCAGGCTGCGGGAGGGGCCCGCTGCTACGGTGCGCCCATGTTGATCGGAGCGCACGTACGGGCAGGGAAGGGCTTGGTCCCAGCCCTCGAGCACGGGGCGGACATCGGCGCCGACGCGGTGCAGATCTTCACCCAGAGTCCGCGGATGTGGAAGCCGTCGCAGTACAGCGGGGAGGTCCTCGCCGCCTACCGGGAGGCCCAGGCAGAGCACCCGTCGGTGGCCGCCACCTTCTGCCACGCCACCTACCTGATCAACCTGGCGTCGCCCGACCCGAATTGGCCGCCAAGTCGCGAGCGTGCTTGACCGCCAACCTGTCCACGGCGGACGGGATGGGCGCCGAGGGCCTGGTCCTGCACATCGGGAGCCACCGCGGGAGTGGGTTCGACACGGCGCTGCCGGCCGTGGCCGAGGCCCTGGTGGGCTCGCTCGACGAGGTCGACGCCGACGTCGAGGGTTGCCCGATCCTCCTCGAGAACGCCGCCGGGGCCGGGGACACGGTCGGCCGGTCGTTCGAGGAGCTCGCCCGGGTGATCGACGCGGCCGGGGGTGACGAGCGTCTCGGCGTGTGCCTCGACACGCAGCACCTGTGGGCATCCGGGATCCCCTTCGGCACCCTCGAGGATGCAGACGCCCTGGTCGGGTTCATCGAGGGCACGGTCGGGATGGCCCGGCTCCGCTGCATGCACCTCAACGACTCGAAGGTCGACTTCGGTGCCAACAAGGACCGCCACGAGAACATCGGCGACGGCACCATCGGGGCCGGGGGCTGGCCGCGCTCCTCGGGCACCCCGCCCTGCAGGATGTGCCGGCCATCCTCGAGGTCCCGGGGGAGGGCGACGGCCCGCGGGCCGAGGACGTGACCGCCGCCCGGGAGGTGCTCGAGGCCGGCCTGGCACTCCGGGCCTGACGGCTCCGAGACCTGGCGACCCGGCGACCTCACCATGCTGGCCTGCATGTTGTAATGAGAATCATTCCCATATAGCATGGAGGCATGCCTGCCGCCGTCACGCCGACCCCTCGTGGGGTGGAGCACGTGTGGGCGGACGGCCTCCCGAAGGTGGCCGCGGGCCTCCCGAAGGTGGCCGCGGCGCTGGCGGCGGCGGTGCTCCTGGCCGGGTGCGCACTGTCCCTGCCCCCGGGTGGTGAGGGCACCTCCGCGTACTCGCCCCGCGTGGTGCGGGTCGTGGCCTCCGAGGACGTCTGGGGAAGTATCGCCGCCCAGATCGGCGGTGCCCACGCCCACGTCGACAGCATCATCACCAATCCCCAGACCGACCCCCACGCCTACGAGCCCACGGCAGCCGACGCCCGTCCGGCTGGCCGACGCCCAGGTGGCCGTGGTGAACGGTGCGGGCTACGACCCGTGGATGCAACGGCTCCTGGCGGCCGACGGCGGGTCGCGGGCCGTGCTCGACGTGGGCACGCTGGTCGGCGTCGCCCCCGGGGGGAATCCCCACCTGTGGTACTCGCCGGCCTACGTCGAACAGGTCGTCGTCGCCGTCACCGCCGACCTGGCCCGCGCCGATCCGGCGGACCGGGCCTATTTCGACGCCCAGGAGCGGCGGTTCGAGCAGGTCGGCCTCGCTGGCTACCACGCGGCCATCGCCTCGATCCGGGCCCGGTTCGTGGGCACCCCGGTAGGTGCATCGGAGTCGATCGTGGTCTACCTTTGCCAGGCCCTCGGCCTCGACCTGGTGACGCCGCCCTCGTTCCTGCGGGCGGTCAGTGAGGGCACGGACGTGTCGGCGGCCGACACGGCGACCATCGACGCCCAGATCAGGGATCGGACACTGCACGCCTATCTCGAGAACACGCAGAACCTGACTCCCGACGTGCAGGCGCAGGTGCGCGCCTCCCGCGCCGCCGGCATCCCCGTCGTTCCCGTCACCGAGACCCTGCAACCGGTCGGGGTCACCTTCCAGGCGTGGCAGACCGCACAACTCCTCGCCCTGGCCAACGCGTTGGAGGCCTCCCGTGGCTGACGGACCCACCACGCCGCCGTTCGCCGGGCCGCCCGCGGTTCGGCTTGTCGACGCCTCGGTGCGCCAGGGCGGCCGGGAGATCTGGTCGCACGTCGACCTGGTGATCGAGCCGGGCACCTTCGTCGCCGTCCTCGGTCCGAACGGTGCCGGCAAGTCGACCCTCATCAAGGCGGTACTGGGTGTGGTCCCGCTGTCGGGCGGCCGGATCGAGGTGTTCGGGCGGGCGCCCGGTGAGGGCGGCCGGGACATCGGCTACCTGCCCCAGCGCCGCAGCTTCGACGCCGGCATGCGGGTGCGGGGCGTCGATGTCGTGCGCATGGGGGCGGACGGCGACCGGTGGGGACTTCCGCTCCCGTGGGGACCGGGCCGTCGGGCCCACGACTCGCGGGTGGACGAGGTGATCGACCTCGTGGGGGCGACCGCCTACGCGTCCCGGCCGATCGGCGAGCTGTCCGGGGGCGAGCAGCAGCGCCTCCTCATCGCCCAGTCCCTCATCCGCAAGCCGAGGCTCCTCCTCCTCGACGAACCGCTGGACAGCCTCGACCTCCCCAACCAGGCGGCGGTGGCATCGCTGATCGCCGGCATCTCGCGGGCGTCGGGTATCACCGTCCTCATCGTCGCCCACGACGTGAACCCGATCGCCTCCGCCCTCGACGGCGTGGTCTACGTCGCCCGGGGGCGGGCCGTCAGCGGCACCCCGGGCGACGTCATCACCTCCGGGACCCTGAGCACCCTCTACGGGACCCCGATCGAGGTCCTGACCACGAGCGACGGTCGGCGGGTGGTCGTCGGCCAGCCCGACGCCACCTCCCACCACACCGGCCCCCACGAACACGACCACGGGGGGTACGTGTGACCCACGTACCGTTCCTCGCCCTGGCCGGGCCCGTGCTGAACCCGGTCGACGACCTGCGCCGGATGCTGGCGCTGCACTTCATGGTGAACGCCTTCCGGGCCGGGACCATCGTGGCGGTGCTGGCCGGGACGGTGGGGTGGCTCATGGTGCTGCGCCGCCAGAGTTTCGCCGGGCACACGCTGGCAGTGGTCTCGTTCCCCGGGGCCGCCGCCGCCATCTGGCTGGGGGTGAGTGCCTCGGCCGGCTACTTCGCCGGGAGTATCGCCGCCGCACTGGTGATCGCCCTGGTCCCCCGGTCGGCTTCGGGAGGGCCCCGGAGCCAGGAGTCGGCCGTGATCGGCACCGTCCAGGCCTTCGCCCTCGCCTGCGGGGCACTGTTCGTGAGCCTCTACGGCGGGTTCCTCGACAGCATCACCGGGCTCCTCTTCGGCTCGTTCCTCGGCGTGTCGGACGTGCAGGTGGTGACACTGGCCGCCGTGGCCGCCGGCGTGCTGGTCGTGCTGGCGGCACTCGGCCGGCCGCTGTTGTTCGCCACGGTGGACGGGGACGTGGCCGCCGCCCGGGGCGTGCCCGTGCGGGCCCTCTCGGTGGTCTTCCTGGTCCTGCTCGGGTGTGCGGCGGCCGAGGTGAGCCAGATCACCGGAGCGCTCCTGGTCTTCGCCCTGTTGGTCATGCCGGCCGCCGCCGCCCAGCAGGTCACGGCCCGACCGGCCGCCGGACTGGCGCTGGCCGTCGGGTTCGGCGTCGCCGTGGTCTGGGCGTCCCTGGCCGTGGCGTTCTACTCCCCGTGGCCGGTCGGCTTCTGGGTGTCGACGTTCGGATTCGCCCTCTACGTGGGCGCGGCCGGGGGCCGTGTGGCGGTGGCCCGCCTCCGCCGCCGGGCCCGGGCCGACGACGGGGCCGTGGGGGCGCGGGGGAGCGGTGCGGCGCTGGCGCCGGGGGCGGTCGGCGCATGACCACGGCGGTCTTCTTCGTGTTCGCACACCCGTTCCTCGAGTCGGCCTTCGCCGCAGGCACGGCCATCGCCCTCGCTTCGGGCCTGGTGGGCTCGGTCGTGGTCCTGCGGGGCCAGGTCTTCGCCGGCGACGCCCTGTCGCACGTCGCCTTCACCGGCGCACTCGCCGCCCTTGCCTTCGGCGTGGACCTCCGGCTCGGCCTCTACGGCGCCTGCGTCGCCTTCGCACTCCTGCTCGCCGTGCTCGGCCGGCGCACGGGTGCCGACGACACGGTCATCGGCTCGGTCTTCGCCTGGGTGCTCGGCCTCGGGGCCCTGTTCCTGAGTGTGTTCACCACGTCGTCGAGCGGGACGGGCGGCACCGGCACGTCCGGGGTCAACGTGCTCTTCGGGTCCATCCTGGGACTAACCGGGGGCCAGGCGTTGACCGACGCCGTCGTGGCCCTGGTCGTGGTGGCCGGAACGGTGGCCGTCGGGCGACCCCTGCTGTTCGCCAGCCTCGACCCGGCCGTGGCGGCGGCACGTGGCGTGCCGGTCCGGACGCTGTCCACGGTGTTCTTCGTGCTCTTGGGCCTGACAGCCGGCGTGGCGACCCAGGCCGTCGGCGCCCTGCTGCTCATCGGGCTCCTGGCCGCCCCCGCCGGGGCCGCCCAGCGGCTCACCGCGCGGTCCGTACCGGGCGCTGTGGTTGTCGGCGGCCCTGGCCGTCGTCTCGATGTGGGCGGGCCTCTCCATCGCCTACCTCGCCCCGGTCGTGCCACCCAGCTTCGGCATCCTCGGCGTCGCCACCGGTGTCTACCTCGGGACGTTCGCCTGGTCGGCGGGCCGTCGCCTCCCGGTCGGCCACCACGCCGGCGGGAGGGGACGGGCCGCGGCCGCCGACGACGGGGGCGGCACTGCCGAGGTGGCCCGTGCCCGGTGACGCCCCGTCCTCCGGCCATCGGGGCGCCCCCGACCCACCTCGTAGTGTGTCCGGCGTGAGCGCCTCCCCGACGGTCCACGAGCAGGCCGCCCTTCGCCTCGGCGGCCTCGACCAGCGCTACACGGCCGTGCGGCGTGCCCTGGTGACGACCCTGGCCGACGCCGGGCGCCCCCTGTCCGTCCCCGAGATCCTCGAGGCCAACACCGCCCTCCCGCAGTCGAGCGCCTACCGCAACGTGACCGTCCTGATCGACGCCGGCGTCGTCCGCCGGGTCACCGGGGTCGACGACCACGGCAGGTTCGAGCTGTCCGAGGACCTGGCCGGGCACCACCACCACCTCGCCTGCGCCCGGTGCGGCAAGGTCGAGGACGTCGTCCCGTCCGGGCGGCTGGAACGGGCCATGGACGAGGCGGCCCGGGCGATCGCCGAGGAGCAGGGCTACGAGGTCATCGGCCACCAGTTCGACCTGGTGGGAACATGCCCGGCGTGCCAGGAGGGCACCGGGCCTTCTACGATGCCGTCCGCACGCAGGGGCGGCGACCGGGCAGCGCAGGCGTGACCCCGGACGCCCCGGACGCCGCGAGCACAGGAACCGTGACAAGGAGACCGACATGAGTGAAGCCACCCGCACCGAGACGGACAGCATGGGGGCCGTCGACGTCCCCGCCGACCGGTACTGGGGGGCCCAGACGGCGCGGTCGCTCCACCACTTCCCGATCGGGGACGACACCATGCCGGTGCCGCTGATCCGGGCCATCGGGATCCTGAAAGAGGCCTCGGCCCAGGTCAACGCCGACCTCGGCAAGATGAGCCCCGAGACGTCGTCGCTCATCGTGGCCGCCGCCCGCGAGGTGTCCGCGGGAACGTTGAACGACCAGTTTCCGCTCCAGCGTGTGGCAGACGGGCAGCGGCACCCAGTCGAACATGAACGCCAACGAGGTCATCGCCAACCGGGCCATCGAGCTGGCCGGCGGGGTCCTGGGCTCGAAGGACCCGGTGCACCCCAACGACGACGTCAACATGTCCCAGTCGTCGAACGACACGTTCCCGACGGCCATGCACATCGCCGCGGTCGAGGAGATCACCCACCGTCTGGTGCCGGCGATCCGCCACCTGCGTGACGCACTGGCGGCCAAGTCCGAAGCCTTCGCCTCGATCACCAAGATCGGCCGCACCCACCTGATGGATGCCGTCCCACTCACTCTCGGGCAGGAGTTCTCGGGCTACGTGGCCCAGCTCGACGCCGACATCCGCCGCATCGAGTCGACGCTCGACGACCTCTACGAGTTGGCTGCCGGCGGCACCGCCGTCGGGACGGGGCTCAACACCCACGCCGAGTTCGGGGTGCGGGTGGCCACCGCCATCGCCGAGCTCACCGGGCTGCCGTTCGTGACCGCCCCGAACAAGTTCGCCGCCCTGGCCGCTCACGACGCCCTGGTGATGACCAGCGGCGCCCTGCGAACGCTGGCCGGGTCGCTCATCAAGATCGCCGACGACCTGCGCTGGCTCGGGTCGGGCCCCCGCAGCGGACTCGGCGAGCTGAACCTGCCCGAGAACGAGCCGGGTTCCTCGATCATGCCCGGCAAGGTCAATCCGACCCAGAGCGAGGCCATGATCATGGTCTGCATCCAGGTGTTCGGGAACGATGCCGCCGTGGCCATGGCCGGATCGCGCGGGAACCTCGAGCTCAACGTGTGCAAGCCGGTGATCATCCACAACGTGCTCCACTCGGTGGCGCTGCTGTCCGATGCCTCGGCCGTCTTCACCCGCTTCTGCGTCGAGGGCCTGGAGCCCGATCTCCCCCGGATCCGCCAGCACCTGGAGAACTCGCTCATGCTGGTGACCGCACTCAACCCGCTGATCGGGTACGACAGCGCCGCCAAGGTGGCGAAGAAGGCCCACACGGAGGGCACGACGCTGCGGGAGGCCGCCGTCGAGCTGGGCCTCCTGACCGGTGAGCAGTTCGACGAGGCCGTGCGCCCGGAGTCCATGACCCACCCGTGAGGCGCCCCCGCTCGTGAGGTGGGCCCGTCCGTGGCACCATGTGATCTGACACCGTGTCAGATGGCCGCGCCGGCCGACCGCGTCCTGCCGCGCCGGCCCCTGACGGACGAAGGAGCACCATGACCACCATCCCCGCGGAACTCCACATCGGGCTCACCGACGGCACCTTCTACGGGGGCGACCCCTTCCCGGCGTTCGCCTGGATGCGCCGGGAGGCCCCCGCCTTCTACGACGAGCAGGCCGGGGTGTGGGGGATCACCCGGTACGCCGACATCAAGGAGATCTCGAAGGACCCGGACACCTTCTCCAACGCCGGGGGGATCCGACCCGACAGCGACGCGCTGCCGATGATGATCGACACCGACGCCCCCGAGCACGTCCGCCGGAGGCGGTTGGTCAGCGAGGGATTCACGCCGCGACGCATCCGCGAGAGCGAGGAGGGCATCCGGGTCATCTGCGACGCCATCATCGACCGGGTGTGCGAACAGGGGAGTGCCGACTTCGTCAACGACATCGCCGCTCCGCTTCCCATGATCGTCATCGGCAACATGCTGGGCGTCGCCCCCGAGGACCGGGATGCGCTGCTGCGGTGGTCGGACGACATGCTGAAGGCGCTCGGGTCGCCCGACCCGACGGCCATGGACCGGGCCGCCCTCGCAGCCATGGAGTACGCCGAGTACATCACCGCGGTGGCCGAGCAGCGCCGGCGCGACAGTCAGACCGACGACCTGATCGGTACCCTGGTGCACGCCGAGATCGACGGGGACCGGCTGGACGAGTCCTCGCTCATCTACGAGTCGCTCCTCATCCTCATCGGCGGGGACGAGACGACCCGTCACGTGATCAGCGGGGGCATGTACGAGCTCCTCACCCACCCGGACCAATTCGCGCGGCTGGCCGCCGACCGGACCGGGCGGCCGCTCGCCATCGAGGAGATGCTGCGGTGGGTGTCGCCGATCAAGAACATGGCCCGGACCATGACCCGCGACGTCGAACTGCACGGCCAGACGCTGCGCAAGGGCCAGAAGCTCCTCCTCTTGTACCCGTCGGCCAACCGGGACGAGACGGTCTTCGAGGACCCCGAGTCCTTCGACGTCGGCCGCACGCCGAACGACCACATGGCCTTCGGATTCGGCTCCCATTTCTGCCTGGGCAACCGGCTGGCCCGCATGGAGCTGGCGGTGATGTTCGACCGCCTGTTCGAGCGCCTGCCCGACCTGGCCCTCGCCACCGGCTCCGAACCCCCCAAGCGGGCCGCCAACTTCGTCTCCGGCTACGAGACCATGCCGGTCACCTTCACCCCGACGGCTCCCGTGGGGGCGACGGCCTGATGGCCCGCCCCGCCCGCCTGGACGCCACCGCCGTGGCGGACGCCCTGGCCGCGCCCGGTGCCCCGGCCTGGGACCTAGTGGAGGGCACGCTGGTCAAGACGGTCGACTGCCCGAGTTTCCCGGCCGCCCTCGACTTCGTGGTCGCCGTGGGACGCCTGGCCGAGGAGTCCGACCACCACCCGGACATCGACATCCGCTGGCGCACGGTGCGCCTCGTCCTGGTGACGCACGATGCTGGCGGTCTGACCGAGCTGGATCTCGACCTGGCCCGGGCGATCGACGCACTGCCCGTCTAGGCATCCGGCCGAACCCGGCCCGCCGGTCCATCCGGCCGAACCCGGCCCGGACGCGCCGGAGGACGGTGTCCCGGTCGGGACCCCGTCCTCCGGTGTGCGGCATCGCACCGCGGGTCGGTTCGATGCCGGAGGCTCAGTAGCCGCCGGTGCAGCCGCTCTGGTCCGGCGCGGCGAACGGGCTGCCGTAGTAATGGGTGGCGAAGGCCACCGCCACCCGGATCTGCTGGAGCTGCGAGGCGGCAGCGGCATCCGACGGGAACCCGAAGGTGTTGAACTGGTTCCAGTTGGCCCGGCTCATGCCGAGGCCGCCCGCGTACACGGACCCCTCGACGTGCCAGTTGCCGCCCTCCTCGCAGATGTTGACCCGGTCCCACGCTGCGATCTGGCCGGAGGTGAGCCCGTAGTCGGCGACCCCTGCCGCGACCGGCGCCGGCCGAACGTACAGCGTGGCGCCGCCCAGCGATCCGTAGAACCCGACGGACCCGAAGTTGAACACGCCGCCGTCGGCGGCCACGTCCACGTACCCGCCGCCGATCGACGACGTGGCCACGATGGGCTTGTTCAGCGGCAGACCGGTCAGCGAGCCACGGAAGGTGGCGCCGCCGAAGGCGTAGGTGCCGCCGTCGCTGGAGATGACCCGGTACCCACTGCCGGCGGCGTCGATGCCGACCGCAGTGGAGCGGACCGGTGCAGCGCCGTAGAAGGGCGCGTCGCCGAAGGCGTAGACGCTGCCGTTGGCGGCGAGCTCCCAGTAGCCCTTGCGGTCCGAGGTCGGGGCGATCCCGACGACGGCACTCGACGGCGACATGCCGATGGCGGAGCCCTCGTAGTTGGCGTCGCCGAAGGCGAACACGCCGCCGTCGGCGGCGACCTCCCAGTAGCCGTGACCGTCGGACGTCGGGGCGATCCCGACGATCGGGCTGTTCAGGTGGAGGCTCGCCACCGACCCGTAGAAGCCGGCGTCGCCGAAGGCGAACACGCCGCCGTCGGCGGCGACCTCCCAGTAGCCGTGACCGCTCGGGGTGGCGTCCATGCCGACGATCGGGCTGTTGAGGGGCAGGCTGGCCACCGACCCGTAGAACCCGGCGTCGCCGAAGGCGAACACGCCGCCGTCGCCGCCCACCAGCCAGTAGCCGTGGCCGCCCGGGGTCGCGGCGGCCGAGACGATCGGCGCGTTGAGGACGACACCGACGCCCGACGGGTAGCCGGTGGCCGACGCGTGGAGCGGGGTGCTCAGCAGCGAGGCCACGACCGTGGCCGACATGGCCACAGTGGCCAGGCCGGTGGTCCGGAGGGCACGTTTGGTGCGTCTACGGACCGATCGGGTCGTGTGCGACCCGGGGGTCGCGGGAAGTGCGTGGCCTGGGTGGAGATGCGTGCGGGTACGTGCGGATACAGGGGTAGGGGGGGTTGCCGAATACATGGCGGGTGACCTTTCCTCGGTCGGCCAGAGCAACGTCGGTTGACGGAGGTGCTCTGACTCTCTTCTGGTTGGGTGGACCCCACATCTGTGCATTCAACGCCCCAGCCGGGCACCGGGAAGGGTGGGCCGGCCTGGCTCCGAGAGCCGGGTGTGCTAGCGGGTGTTCATGTCCGAAGTTCGCTAGAAGTCGTTACGTGCCACTCTCCTGGAGGGTATGTGGTGCGAGCAGGCCGGGTGTGGCGCCGGGGTGTCAGGGACGACCACTCGGGTCGCCGGCCTTGGGACGGTCCCCACTGCTGCGAAGCAACAAGTGTAGCGGGATTCGAAGGGGATAGTTGGTCATTGCCCCGATTCCGGTCCCATGTTGGCGGGAAACCTGTGGATATCGATGGTCCAGCCGTTCGATCATCCCAGGTCAGACGGGTGCGGACCGGCGCGGAAGGGATCACCGCAAATTTCCGGCTCAGGTGGGGGAGGACGTGACGGTGTGCCCCGCGGCTGCCAGGGCCCCGGCGGCCGTGTCCAGGTCGGACTCTTTGACCAGGACCACGTCGGTGTCGAAGGTGGACAGCACGAACACCCCGACCCGGGCCTCGGCCAGGGGTACGGCGACCGAGGCCACGATGCCCACCAGTTCGAACGACAGGGGGCCCACGATGCGTAGTGCCCGCCACCCCGGCTCGACCCTGGCGCCGGGGGGTTCGTCGCCCTCGGCGCAGACGACCGAGAGCTCGTCGGGGGTCCGGGTGACGGCGTAGGCGGGGGCACCGGGCGGCGGGACGGGCCACGGGTCGGTCGGCTCCAGGCGGCACACCGACAGGGTCCACGGCTCGACGACCAGCTCGACGAGGGGCACCGACCGGCTCAGCCGACGGGGAGGTCCCACAGGGGGAACCAGCGGTCGAGGTCGGCCTCGACGGCGACGTCGTCGGCCACCAGGCTGCGCAGCCGGAATTCCTCTTCGGTGGAGCGCTGCTCGTGCCCGGTCGGCACGAACGGGTAGAACGTGCCCCGTTTGAACAGGTAGACGAGGTAGGCGGTGGACGGGAGCACCGTGCCCGGCCCGACGGTGGCGCCTTCCATCACGGGGTCGCTCCCGTTGTCGGCCGTGGTGTCGGTGGCCAGCTTGGCCAGTCCGAAGACCGAGCACAGGAGCTGGGGCCCCCAGCCGGCGTCGGACAGCGACGAATTCACCAGGTGGACTCGGGTGACCAGGGACCCGATGTCGGGGTCCTGCACCACCAGCCACACGTAGCCGAATGAGTCCTCGGACCGGGTGAGACCCGACCCGCCGTCCATGGCGAGGAGCTTGACGACCTCGGCCTCCATCTCGGTGAAGCCCTGACCCGTGGGCGGCTTGAAGCACACCCCGGCGTGGCCCGAGCAGGCCATCCCGGCCGCACTCTGCAGAGTGATCGAGGCCGAGGGCAGGGCGAACAGGGCGTCGAGGTTCGACTGGACCGGCTTGGTCCGCCCGAGCAGCGTGTCGAAGAGTCCCATCAGTGGGACCCGCCGCCGGCGCAGTGGCTCACGAGGGACGGCCCATCTCGGCCTCGAGGGCGGCGAGCTGGGCCAGGCGCTGGTCGAGGGAGGGATGGGTCGAGAAGATGGTCGAGATGCTCACGCCGCTCTTGGCGACGGCCGGGGTGAAGTAGAAGGCGTTGAAGGTCTCGGTGGACCGCAGGTCCCGGGTGGGGATCCGGGCGATGTCCCCGGTGACCTTGACCAGGGCCGACGCCAGGACCGACGGTTGCCCGGTGAGGATCGCCCCCGACCGGTCGGCGGCCAGCTCGCGGTAGCGGGACAGGGCCATGGTCAGCAGGAAGCTGATGGCGTAGACGACGACCGAGACGGCCAGGACGGCCATCTCGACCAGGACGGCCTGGTCACCACCCTGGTTGTTGTTGTTGCTGTTGTTCCCGCCGCCTCCGCCGAACCCGCCCATCATCCCGGTCCACAGCATCATGCGGGTGACCATGCCGGCCGCCATCCCGAGGAAGCTGGCGATGGTCATCACCGCCACGTCACGGTGGGCGACGTGGGAAAGCTCGTGGGCGAGGACCGCTTCGAGTTCGGGCTCGTCGAGCCGGCGCATCAGGCCGGTGGTGGCGCACACCACGGCGCTGTTCGGGCTGCGCCCGGTGGCGAAGGCGTTGGGAACGTCGGTGTCGGCAACGGCCACCCGCGGCTTCTTCATGTCGGCCATGGCGCACAGCCGGTCGATGGCACCGTGGAGCTCGGGGGCCTCTTCGGGGGTGACGATGTGGCCGCCCATGCCGTAGAGGGCGATCTTGTCGCTGAACCAGTACTGGCAGAACAGCAGCGCCGCCGCGATCACCAGCACCAGCGCGTAGGAGATGCCGACGGCGATCAGCAGGCCGATGACCGCCCCGTACAGCAGGACGAGCATCAGCCCGGTGGCGAACATCCGCAGGGTGAGGCCGCGGTCGTTCGGGATGTTGCGGGCGGTGCTCATGCCGGGATCCTGGGGGTCACGAGTTCCTCGTCAGCGGTCATCGCCGCCGGGTTCGGCCAGGAGCGCCTTCGTCTCGTCCAGGGTGGCATCCGCGAAGGGCACCACGAGGTCGGACGCGGTGAAGGCGTCCGGGGGCAGCTCCGTCCCGACCCGGCGGACCTCGGCGATGACGGCGGCCAGGGCCGAGGCGAACGCGCCCTCGTCGTCGCCCTCGACGGCGGCGTTCAGGGCAGCCTCGAGGTCGTGGAGGGCATCGTCGTCGGCGTCGGCCACGTCGAACTGGCCGTCGCCCAGGATCCGCACGATCATGCCGGCGCCTCCCCCCGCTCGGCCGGTGCGGTGGCGGCCGGCTCGGCCGCGCCCAGTTGGGCCGGGGTGCCCGTGCCGAGCTCGGCCTTCAGGGCGGCCAGGTCGGCGTCGACGGCGCTCGAGGTCGACACCTGGTCCAGCTGGGCCTGGATGTCGTCGACCGGGTTGGTCAGGTCGGTGAGCGCACCCGAGGCGAGCAACTCGTCCATGGCGCCGGCCCGAGCCTGCATGCTGTCGATCTTGTCCTGGGCCCGCTGCACGGACATGCCGGCGTCACCCATCGACTCGGAGATGCCGGAGACGGCCTCGCCGATCTTGGTCTGGGCCTCGGCCGCCGTGTAGGTGGCCTTCATGGTCTCCTTCTTCGTGCGGAAGGCGTCCACCTGGACCTGGAGGTTCTGGGCGGTGGCGATCAGCTTCTGCTCCTGGTCGGCCACCTGCTGGTGCTGGGTCTGGAGGTCGGCCAGCTGGGGAGCCAGGGCGGCCCGCCGGGCCAGGGCCTCGCGGGCCAGGTCCTCGCGGTCCTGGGCCAGCGCGTCCTTGGCCTGCTGCTGGAGCTTGTCGGCCTGGGACTGCAGCTGGGTGGCCTGGAGCTCGATCCGCTTCTTGGCGGTGGTGACGTCGGCGACGCTGCGCCGTACCTTCTGGAGGTTCTCCAGGAGCTTCTGGTAGGAGAGGTCGAGGGACTCGCGTGGATCCTCCGCCTTGTCCAGGAGCTTGTTGGTCTTTGCCTGGAGAATCCCGGACATGCGCTTCATGACACCCATTGGCGACGATCCTTCCTCACGCTCTGGGTGCAGTGTACGCGCCCCTGTCCCGATAGCGTGAGCGGCGTGTCCCCGTCGCGCTGCCTCCTCACCGTCCACGCCCATCCCGACGACGAGGCCTCCAAGGGGGCCGGAACCGTCGCCCGCTACCACGCTGACGGGGTCCGCACCGTGCTCGTGTGCTGCACCGGAGGCGAGGAGGGCGAGATCCTCAACCCGGCGCTCGACACGCCCGAGGTCCACCGCGACCTGGCCGCCGTCCGACGCGAGGAGCTGGCGCGGTCCACCGAGATCATCGGCTACGACGAGGTGGTGCTGCTCGGCTACCGCGACTCCGGCATGGCCGGGTCAGCGGCCAACGACAACCCCGACTGCTTCGCCGCCGCCCCCATCGAGGAGGCCACCGGCCGCCTGGTGGCCGTCATCCGCCGTACGAAGCCCCAGGTCGTGGTCATCTACGGCGACGACCAGACGGGCTACCCCCACCCGGACCACCTGCGGGTCCATGACGCCGGGTTGGCCGCCTTCAGGGCGGCCGGCGACCCGGACCGGTACCCCGAGGCGGGCCCGGCCTTCCAACCGGCCAAGCTCTACTACACCGTGCACTCGGCGGCCCGCTTCCTGGCCATCCACGACAAGTTCGAGGAGCTGGGCCTCGAGTCGCCCTTCGACGAGGAGTGGCGGAAGCGCTGGGACACGATGCCCGACGAGGTGCCGACGGCGGTCGTCGACATCCGCGATCACGCCGATGTCCGCCGCCGGGCCCTGCTGGCCCATGCCACCCAGGTCGACCCCGAGTCCCGGTTCTGGTTCGGGCTCCCACCCGAGGTCATGGCCACGATCCAGCCTCACGACGACTACCGGCTGGCCCTTCGGGGTGCACCGGACGGTTCGGTCACCCCGGCCTCGTGGGACGGCGTGGTGGAGACAGACCTGTTCGACGGCATCGACCGTTCGGGCGCCGGATGACCGGCCACATCGCCGACGGTTGGGCCGCAGGCGTCCGGGCGGAACTGGTCGACCTCGCCGGTCCGCCCTCGCTGGGGGGCACGGTCCGCTTCGACGTGACCGGGGGGCCCGACGGCGACCGGTCTGCCCACGCCACCTTCGGCCTGGGTCGCATCACCGAGCTCGGCCCAGGGACGGGTGACCGCCCCGACGCCACTGTGACGCTCACGGCGGAGGACGCACGCGCCATGCTGGCGGGTGACCTCGACCCGAGTGTCGCCTTCATGCAGGGGCGCATGAAGGTGGCCGGCGACATGGGGCTCGTACTCGACCTCCTCGCCCTGGCGGCCACCGACGCCGCCCGGGGCTGCCGCGAACGCATCGCCACGTCCGCCACTGCCTGACCGGCGACGCCTGCCCGGGGCGACGCCGCTCTCAGACGGGAGGCGGCCGGTCCAGGACCCCACCGGTGCCCGCCGACCCGCCGCCCCCGAGGAAGGGGAGATGGATCGTGCCGGCGCTCTGCAGCAGGATCACCGTCACGGCGGTGACGACGACCATCACCAGGAGCACCACCAGCCACGGGCGGATCCGGTCCCATCCCGACCGGGGTCCCCGCCGGCCGCCGGCCACGGTCGTGACCGTCGAGACGCCCTCCGACCCACGGTGGCGGACGGCGAATTCGGCGATGCGCGCCGCCAGCTCCGTCGGGTCGCCGCCGGAGCGGAGGAACCGGTAGGTGCCTGTGCGGGTCTGGATGCTGATCATGGCCCCGGCCTCGGCATGGGGTAGTGGGCGGCCGGTCGTGCGGGGGTCGGCCAGCAGGGCGCCCACGGCGTCGGCCCCCGAGGGTTCGACCCGCCCGGCGCGTGACGCCTCGGGCTCCACCAACCACCCCGGGATCACCCCGGCGGCCCATGGCTCGACGGCGTGCGTGACGACGGCCGCCCACGGCAGCACGCGGGCGGCCTGGCCACGGCTCCTCACGACGCCGATGCCGCCGTCGTCGAACGTGATCGACTCGACGGGCGTCGGGTCGTGGCCGTGCGGGTCGAGGAGGAGCAGCCCGGTGACCGTCAGCGGGCGCGGGCCGGGGCCGGATGGGAGGCCCGGCCCCTCGGGCTCGGCCGAATCGGTCACGTCCTCGACATGGACCGCATCGCCTCGCGCAGGGGCCGGTAGCCGATGGGCGTGGCGCCCGCCGCGGCGATTGCTGCGGCAACTTCGACGTCGTCGACCAGCAGGGCGAAGTCGGCCACCCTCGAGACCCAGTCCGGCGTGGCGGCCCGGAGTTCGGGCGTGTCCATGGCCGGGTGGAGGGTGATCTCGGTCACCCCGGGCTCCAGCGCGGACAGGATCCCGAGGAGCGCCTCGCGTCCGCCCACGACCGGCACCGTGCAGGCGTGGTCGGCGAAGAGGACCCCCTCCTCGGCGGCCAGGCTGCGGATCGGGAAGCCCACCGTGGGCTCCACGAGGACGTCGGGCAGGCGAAGTGGCAGGCGGAACTCGAGGGCCAGCTCCAGATAGACGTCGAAGAACTCGGGGCGCAGCAGGAGGGCGTCGAGGTGGGCCTCCAGGTGACTGATGTCGAAGCCCCACAGGACGGCCCGCTCCACCTGGGCCCGGCACTCCCGTCGGACCTCGTCGAGGTCGGCGTGGTCCCAGACGTCGGTGATGGTGCGGGGGAAGCCGCCGTCACCGTCGAGCAGGGACGGGGCCTGGGTGATGGGGCCCCAGCGGTAGAGGTCGTGCTCGGCGTTGAGCGTCAGGCGTACGCCGACGTCGTCGCCCCGGAACCGCGACGCAGCCTCGCGCGCCCATGGGGCGGGCACCAGCAGCGATGCCGACGTGGCGATGCCGTCGCGCAGGGCGCCGTACACCCCGGTGCTCGACGAGTGGCAGAGGCCGAGGTCGGCACAGTTGAGGATCAAGAGGCGGGCATCGGGGCCCGCACCGAGCCGTTCGGCTACGGATGCCATGCCCTGACCGTAGTCGGCGGTCGGTCAGGCGGCGCGACCGGGGGCGTGCCTCGGCCTGCCCGGCCCGGGCCCGCGGTCGGGGCCGGGCCTCCGTGCCGGCCCCGCCGGCGAGCGGAGCCTGGCCCGTGCGGCGGCGATGCCCCGGCGGCCGACGTCGCGGGTGTGCTCGTCGAGGCGCCACTCGGTGTCGGTGTCCGACGGTTCCGGGTCGGTGGGCCTCTCGTCGGCGTCGACGAGGGGGAGGGGGGGCTGGAGCCCGTGCGGCCGGGCCTCGAGGTTCTGGCTCATGGGCCCAGTGTGCCAAGAGGGTGTAATACGGGGGCCATGACCGAGGCCGACACCACGCCCGACGCCCGCTCGACGCCGCCGGGTGCCCGTTACGGGATCACCGTCCCCTTCGACGGGATCCCGTTGACCGAGCACCGCCGGTGGTACGAGGACCTGGCCCGACTCGGCTACACCGACGTGTGGTCGGCGGAGACCGACGGCGCCGACGGGTTCACCCCACTGGCCCTGGCCGCCGCCTGGACACCCCAGCTCCAACTGGGGGTCGCCATCATCCCCGCCTACACACGCGGACCGGCCCTCCTCGCACAGAGCGTGGCCGCCCTGGCCGAGGCGGCGCCCGGGCACTTCACCTTCGGTCTGGGCACCTCCTCGGACGTGATCGTGTCCAAGTGGAACGGCGTCCCCTTCACTGAGCCGTACAAGCGGGTCCGTGACACGATCGCCTTCCTTCGCTCGGCGTTGGCGGGGGAGAAGGTGGAGACGGCCTACGACACGTTCGAGGTGAAGGGGTTCCGGCTGGCGCGGCCCGTCGAGCACCCGCCGCCGATCTTCCTGGCCGCCCTCCGTCCCGGCATGCTGCGCCTGGCCGGGCGGGCCGCCGACGGGGTCATCGTCAACTGGCTGTCGGCGACCGACGTGGTCACGGTGACGCCCGAGCTGGGGGCGGACATCCCGGTGGCGGCGCGGATCTTCGTGATCCCCTCCGAGGACGCCGACATGGCCCGGGCCATCGGCCGTCGCATGATCACCGCCTATCTCAACGTCGGGGTCTACGCCGAGTTCCACCGGTGGCTGGGCCGGGGCGAGGCACTGGCCCCGATGTGGGCGCTGTGGCAGGCGGGGGACCGCAAGGGCGCGCTGGCGGCCATCCCCGACGAGATCGTGGACGAACTCGTGGTGCACGGCTCGTACGCTGCGTGCCGCGACCATGTGGCCCGCTACGTGGCCAACGGGGTGGACATCCCCGTTCTTGCCGTCCTCCCGTTCGGCGTCGACCTGGCCGAGGCCGTCGAGGGGCTCGCCCCGCGCTGACCGGTGCCGGCCGGGCTGGACCCGGTCAGGCGGCGGCCGGGGCGGGTAGTCCGGTCAGGCTTGCCATGGTGCGGGCACAGGCGAGCGCAGTCTCGGTCCCCTTGACCGCGAAGTGCTCGGCGAACTGCGCGGTGTGCACATCGTGCTCGTGGAAGTGGTGCGGGGTCAGCACGGCCGACAGGACCGGGACGCCCGTGTCGAGCTGGACCCGCATGAGCCCGTCGATGACGGCACCGGCCACGAACTCGTGGCGGTAGATGCCGCCGTCCACCACGAACCCGGCGCCGACGACCGCGGCATAGCGCCCGCTGGCGGCCAGGCGCTGCGCGTGGAGCGGGATCTCGAAGGCACCCGGGACACGGAAGACGTCGACCTCGTCGGGGCCGATGCCGAGGCTCCCGATCTCGGCGAGGAAGGCGTCGCGGCAGCGGTCGACGATGTCCGTGTGCCACTCTGACTGCACGAAGGCGACCCGGCCGGCCGGGTCGCCTTCGTCAGGCGCGGCCGTCTGTTGCCCGGTGGTTCCCATGCGACCTCCTCGGTCCGTTAGTAGAACACGTTCTACTTTACTCCGGAACCGGACCGCTCCACGTCTCAGGCGGCCGGGGCGGCGTGGGCCTCCCAGAAGTCGTTGAGACGTCCCTGTGTCTTGATGATCCAGATGAACCCGCCGATGAACGGCAGCAGGATCCAGAATCCCGTGAGCCCGGACACCGGTGGCTGCTGGCCGTCGGTGGTGTAGAGGTCTCCGACCTCGGCCGGCATCATGAAGACGTTGATGATGCCGAGCAGGATGGCGAAGAGCAGCCCGAGGGCGCCGCCGATGCCCTTCCCGGCGTACTCCTTCATCTCCTTGAACGTGGCGTACTGCCAGTAGAGGGCGTAGATGCCGAGGGTGATGATCGAGAGCCCGATCACCACCCAGGGGTTCCTGATCGTGCCCGTGGTACCGGTCGCCACGATGGACATGGTCCGCCTCCTGGTGCTCGGTTTCCCCGCAACCTAGCGGTCGTCGTCGGTCGGGAGCGGGATCCGTCTCCCGCGGTCCAGGACCTGTCAGGACGACTCGGCGATCCGCGTCAGGACGGTGTCGACCAGGGCGCCGAGCTGCACCAGCTGGTCGTCGGTGAGGGCGTCGACGACCAGCTCGCGGGCGAGGGCCACGTGGGCGGGCGCGGCGGACCCGATGGCCCGGCGGCCGGCGTCGGTGACCGCCACGTAGGACCCCCGGCCGTCGTCCTCACAGACCTCGCGGCGCACGAGCCCGGCACGTGCCATGCGAGCCACCTGGTGCGAGAGCCTGCTCCGTTCCCAGCCGAGCGCCCGGGCGAGCCCGGTGACCCGGACACGCCCTCCGGGCACGTCGGTGAGGCCGACGAGCACGTCGACGTCGGCGAGGGAGAGTCCGCTGTCCTCCTGGAGTTGGCGGTTGAGGCGTGCCGGGAGGCGGGTGGTGAGCTGCAGGAGAGCCCGCCACACCTGCTGTTGGTCCTCGGTGAGCCACGTAGGTCCGTCGTCCATCGATCACCTCCCGGGAATGGACGGGGAGCCCACGGCGCTGTAGTCAGTGTAGATGATACGTCACCTAATAGGCACCCGGTCGGGGTGCGGCGAGGAGGAGCCATGACGAGCCCGGCGAGGTCCCCGGAGATCGACGTCCGCCGTGCCGACAGCCGGTTCGCCACCGACTTCGGCTGGCTCGACTCGAAGCACTCCTTCGCCTTCGGCCACCATCGCAGCCGCACCAACACCCACCACGGTCTCCTGCTCGTCAACAACGACGACAGGGTCGCACCGGGCACCGGGTTCGACACGCATCCCCACCAGGACATGGAGATCGTGACGTGGGTGCTCGACGGCTCCCTGGTCCACCAGGACTCGATGGGCAACAACGGCGTCATCTACCCGGGCCTGGCCCAGCGGATGAGCGCGGGGACCGGGATCCTCCACTCGGAGAAGAACGACTCGTGGAACGTGGCGGGCGAGGTCCACCACACCCCGGTCCACTTCGTCCAGATGTGGGTCCTCCCCGACGAGCGGGGCATCACCCCCGGCTACGAGCAACTCGAGATCGAGCCGGAGCGCCTGGCCGGCGGGCTGGTCACCGTGGCCTCGGGCATCCCGGACCACGCCGACGACGCCGCCATCCGGATCGCCAACCGCTACGCCGCCCTCCATGCCGCCCGGCTCAGCCCCGGCCAGGAGGTGGCGCTGCCCGAGGCGCCGTTCCTCCACGTGTTCGTACCCCGGGGGATGGTGGCCCTCGAAGGAGCGGGCGAGCTGGCCGAGGGTGACTCCGTCCGCCTGACCGCCACCGGCGGCCAGCGCGTGACGGGGGTGACGGACGCCGAGGTCCTGGTGTGGGAGATGCACGCATCCGCGGCGTGAGTGTCCCCGGGACCCAGTCCTGCAGGTCGGTGGCGAGGGGGACGGCCGGGGTGGCGGCTCAGGACGACGCGTACCGGCTGACGATCTCGGCGTCCATGTCGCGGACCTGATCGGCGAGCTCGGCGATGTAGCGGTCGAGCTCGGCGGCGATCCGGGCATCGGTCAGGGCGATGATCCGGATGGCGAGCAGGGCGGCGTTGCGGGCGCCGTTGACCGCCACGGTCGCCACCGGGATGCCCTTCGGCATCTGCACCATGGCGAGCAGTGAGTCCATGCCGCCCAGGTTGGCCAGCGCGATGGGCACGCCGATCACCGGGACTGGCGTCGTGGCTGCGACCACGCCGGCCAGGTGGGCGGCTCCGCCGGCGGCGGCGATGATCACCTGGACCCCGGCGTCCTTGGCCCGTCGTGCGAAGGCGATGGTGTCGTCGGGCGTGCGGTGGGCGGACAGGACGCGCACCTCGACGGGGACGTCGAAGGAGCGGAGGGTCTGGACGGCGTCGTCCATGACGGACGCGTCGGAGGAACTTCCCATGAGGATGGCAACGGACATGGGGGCATTCTGCCCGACGGACGGGACCCCGGACAACCGGCGGACGGCTCCTCCCGGCGACCCGTGGGGGCGCCAGGTACGGTGGGGCCTCGACGGTCCGGCCATCAGGGCGCGGTCCGGCTCCGCCACGGCGGTGCAGGCGACCAGAAGCGAGGCACCGATGCGCATCGGCGTGATGTTCGACACCGAGAAGCCGTTCGACGACGTGGTGGCCCAGGTGGCCGCGCTGGCCGACGCCGGGATCGGGACGGCGTGGTCATCCCAGATCTTCGCCCTCGACGCGCTCACCACGATCGCCGCCGTCTCGCGTGAGGTACCCGGGATCCACTTCGGCACGGCCGTCGTCCCCACCTACCCCCGCCACCCCGTGATGCTGGCGGCCCAGGCCCTGACCGTGCAGGCTGCGAGCGGCGGGCGCCTCACGCTCGGCATCGGCCTGTCGCACCAGCTGGTGATCGAGAACGTGTTCGGGATGTCCTTCGACAAGCCGGCCCGCCACATGCGCGAGTACCTCGAGATCCTCATGCCGCTGCTGGCGGGGGAGCAGGTGACCTTCGCCGGCGAGACGCTGCGCGCCTCGACGTTCGGACCGCTGCAGATCGCCGCGCCGGCGCCCGACGTGCTGGTGGCCGCCCTCGGCACCGTGATGCTGACCATCGCCGGGAGGCTGGCGTCGGGGACCATCACGTGGATGACCGGACCGGCGACGGTCGAACAGCACATCATCCCGACGATCGCCGCCGCCGCGGCCGAGGCCGGGCGCCCCGTGCCCCAGGTCGGGGTGGGACTGCCCGTGTGCGTCACCGACGACCCGGCCGCCGCCCGGGCCAGAGCGGCTGAGGTGTTCGCCGTCTACGGACACCTCCCCTCGTACCGGGCCATGCTGGACCGCGAAGGTGCGGAGGGGCCGGCCGACGTGGCCATCGTCGGCACGTCGGCCGAAGTGGCCGACCAGGTCCGGCACCTCGCCGACATCGGCACCACCGACTTCTGCGGTGCCCCGTTCGGCTCGGGGGACGAGATCCGGGCGTCGATCGACACCTTGGCCGGGCTGGCCGGCGGCTGACCCGGCCGGGACGGGCGACCGTGCCGGCCGTCCCGGCCTGTTCAGCCGACGAAGGCCTTGGCGATGGCCAGCGCCCCGCTGACCAGCAGCAGGAGGTCCACCATGCGGACGAAGTGGTGGTGGCGGAGCCGCGAGGCGGTGGCGCTCCCGACGGCCCAGCCGACGACGGCGGGCACCAGGGTGAGCACGAAGTAGTGGACGGCGGCGGCGTGGACCGCCCCTGTCGCCAGCAGGATGACGAGGCCGACCACGTCGCTCACGACGAAGACGGCGGAGATGGTTCCCCGGAAGGCGGCCACGGCCAGCCCCCGGGCGCGCAGGTAGACGACCAGGGGAGGGCCGTTGGTGGCCAGCGCCGTGTTGAGGACGCCGCTGAGTGCACCCACGGTGTAGGTGGTCCACGGGCGCACGACGAGGTCCGGGCGCCCTTTGGTGGCGGGAAGGAGCATGAAGATGGCGGCCGAGCAGGTCACGACGCCGAGCGCGAGTCGCAGGGTCCCGGCCGACGCCGTCACCAGGATGAGTGCGCCGAGCGGCATGGCCACCACGGCGCCCAGGCTGAGCCGGGTGGCCTCGGCCCGGTCGACGTCCCCGCGCCGATGGGTCGCGGTCAGGAGGCTCGACCCGGTGCCGTGCAGGAACACGACCACGACCGCGGTCTGCGGTGGGACGGCCAACGACAGCAGCGGCACGGCCAGCAGGGCGAACCCGAACCCGGCGGCCGACTGGAAGAACCCGGCGGCCAGGACGACCGCACCGGCGAACAGGACCGACCCGAGGGCCAGGCCCCACACGCTCGTCGTCATCGGGCCGGCCGTCGCACGGCGACGTGCTTAGCAGCCCCTGGGAGAGAGAAGGTGGCCCACGGTCGCCGGGGCGGCGCCCCGGGGCCGGCTCAGCGGGACAGCCGGGTGTGCTTGAACTCGTTGAGCTCGGGGTGTCCGCCGATGAGGCCGAGGATCCGGTCGACGGTGGCGCGGGCCACGTCGCCGTCGCCCCCCGGGCGGCTCATCAACCGGGTGAATACGGCGTCGTCGCCCACGATGAACGTCGGCACTCCGAATACGTCGAGCTCCTCGACGCAGCGCTCGTGTTCCAGGCGGACCACCTTGCCCGGCCCGCCCCCGTCCACCTCGGCAAGCACGGCGTCGGCGTCGACGCCGGCCCGGGCCAGGGCGGCGTGGACCACGGCGCGGTCCCGCAGGTCGCCACCCTCTTCGTGGCGGGCGGCGAAGATCGACCGGTGCACGGCGAGGAAGTGCTCGGGGAACCGGTCCCGTACGGCGACGCCGGCGGCCAGCGACAGCAGATCGGCCTGGTGCGCGGGTTCGTCCCACGTGTCCTGGCCCTCGGTCCCCATCCCCTGGTTGAGGAAGTAGGGCACGAAGGTGACGTCCCACCCGGCGCCGGCCGCGAGTCCGTCGAGGATGTGCTCGTGGCCGTTCCGGGCGAACGGGCACCGGTAGTCCCAGGTCACGGCGAACGACTGCGGAGTGCTCATGGGCTGGTCAACGTCCCTCGGTGGGCATCCATTCCCCCGGCACCGGACCCGGACGGCCCCGATGTCGGGGCCGTCCGGGGGTCGCGTGCGCGTCCGTGCTCCCTCAGCGGAGGCGCCGCACGACGAGGCCCAGGGCGGTGCCGACGACCACGCCGCCGACCACGTCCGAGGCGTGGTGCGCCCGTAGGTGGATCCGGCTCACCCCGATCAGGCCGGCCGCCGCGTACAGGAAGGCGTTACCGGCCCGGTCACCGGGTCGGCCGAGCACGGTGGCGGCGGTGAACGCGGCGAGTGTGTGGCCGCTCGGGAAGCTGCTCGTCCTCGGCTCGCGGACCGGAACGCCGCCGTTGGAGATCCGCAGGTCCGACCGGTCAGGACGCTCCCGGCCGACGAGCTGCTTGATCCCGGCATTGACCAGGGCCGACGACACGCCGGCGATACCCAGTGCCCGGACGGCGGCTTGCCGGGTCGGGCCCGACCGTCGGCCCCGCCACACGGCCACCCCGGTCCACAACCAGCCGTGGTCACCGATGCCGGTGATCACCTTCGCCGCCGCGTCCACCGCCGGGATGCCCCGCAGTGGCTCGAACAGGCGGTCGACCCGCTCGTCGAGCGCGTCGACCGCGGCCGGTAGTCCCGTCCGCCCGTCGCCGGCGGCCGGGTCGTCGAGGCCGTACCCGGGGCCGCTCATGCCGCCCCCCGGTCGGGCGTGCCCAGGGCGGTGGCCGCCTCGGACGGGTCGCCGCCGTAGGCCGGGCAGAAGTCGCGGAAGCGGCAGAATCGGCAGAGGGGCCCGGTCTTCGGTCGGAAGTCCTCGTCGCGGCAGGCCCGCTCGATGGCCGTCCACACCGCCAGCGTCCGGGTGCGCTGACCGTTCAGCCCCTGCTCGGACGGCTCGGCCGTGATGACGGTGGGCTCCCGCAGATGGAGGAGCTTCACGCGGACCGGCCGCCGGCCGAGGACCTCCTGGCACAGGAGGGCGTAGAGCTGGACGCCGGCCAGCCGGGCCTGCTCGTAGGCGGCGGCCGGTGCCCGGCCGGTCTTGTAGTCGACGACGACGAGCCCGCCGTCTGGCATGCGGTCCAGCCGGTCGAGGATGCCACGGAGGCGGACGTCGCCCAGTCGGGCCTCGAGGGTCAGCTCCACGCCGACCGGGGTGATCTCGTCCGGGTCCTCGAGACGGAAGTAGTTCGCCACCAGCAGTCCGGCGTCGGCCCGGAAGGCGTCGGCCTCGTCCGGACCGAGGCCCAACGACCGGTAGTCGGGGTCGTCCAGCAGGGCCGTCCACGCCGCGTCGAGCTCGGCGGACGCCGCCGCCGGGGACCGCGACCCCCGCGGGTGGTTCCAGAAGAGCTGCTCGAGGGCCGTGTGCACGAGCGTCCCCTTGACCGTCCACACGGTCGCCGGGTCGGGCAGCCGCTCGATGGCGGTGAACCGGAAGGCCAGCGCACAGTCGCGGAACGACGACATCTTCGACGGGGACAGCGATCGGGGCGGTTCGAACGGCACGTGGAGAGCCTATGGCCGGGGTGTGCCGTCCGGGGACCCCATGACCGCGCCGACCCGCCCGGCGACCTCGGCGGGACGCTCGAGGGGCCCGAAGTGCCCGAGGCCGTCGAAGGCCTCGACGGTGCCACGGGGTACCCGGCCGGCGTCGGTCACCATGACCGGCTCGCCGAACGAGTCGGTCATGGTGCCGTAGGCGAACGTGACCGGACAGGTCACCTCGTCGAGACGGGCGAAGGCGCCGTTGCCGAAGCCGTGGACGTACACCTCGGCCTCGTCGTCGCGGTCGCACCGCAGGCGGATCGCCTCGCCGTCCCCGCCCTCCGCGGCGGGGATCGGCTCGAACCCGTCCTCGACGTAGCGGAGGAGGACGGCGGGGTCGAGGGCGGCGAAGGGCGGCTTCGAGGAGAAGTTGACGAAGGCGTCCTCGGCGTCGGGGAAGGTGGCGCGTCGGCGCCGGGCCCCCCGGGACAGCGGGTTCTCCTCCAGGGCGAACGGGACCGGCTGGTCGGGCACGACGACGGGCTCGAACAGGTAGAGCGAGCGGAACGTGCCCTGACGGGCCTGCTCCGCCAGGAGGAGGGAGGCGCCGCCGCACGAGTGCCCGAAGCCGGCGGGGCGGACGAGACCGAGCGCGTCGACCGCGGTGAGGACGTCGGTGCCGAAGCCCGACCAGGTGAAGTCCCCGTCGGCAGGCCGGCCGGAGCGGCCGTGGCCCCGGAGGTCGAGGGCCCAGCAGTGGAACCGGTCGTCGAGGGCCCGGGCCAGGGGCAGGAGCACCCCGGCGCAGAAGCCGGTGGCGTGCACCAGCAGCAGGTCCCGACCGGACCCCCCGAAGTCGTAGAGGGCCAGGTCGACGCCGTCCGGGGTGGTGGCGGAGCGGGTGGGGGCCGCAGCGGGTTCCGGACCGGGGGGCACGGGGTGACGGTAGTCGACCGGCG
This sequence comes from uncultured Actinomycetota bacterium, assembly GCA_963835445.1. Lineage (GTDB taxonomy): Bacteria > Actinomycetota > Acidimicrobiia > Acidimicrobiales > RAAP-2 > Bog-756. The sequence continues at coordinate 113,267 of CAWIFO010000004.1, read as the reverse complement.
GGACGGTCCGGACGGCGAGAAGGCCCGGAATGCTCCGACGCGGATGCCCCGACCGACTAGACAGTAGGCACCATGTCGACGGCCCTGAACAACTTCCTCCTGCACTACAGCTACTTCGCCGTCTTCGTCCTGAGCTTCATCTCGTCGATGGGCATCCCCGCCGGCTCCGAGGTCGCCATCATCGGCGGCGGCGCCCTGGCCAGCGGCGAGGTTCACAAGCTGACGAGCACCGGGCAGCCCTCGTCCGAGTTCTTCCACCTGTCGTTGGTGCTCGTCATCCTCCTCGCCCTGCTCGGCGAGGTCCTGGGTTCGATGGTCGGGTACCTGATCGGGCTGAAGGGCGGCCGGGCGGCCGTCGACAAGTGGGGCAAGTACCTGCTGCTGACCCACAAGGACCTCGACCGCGCCGAGGCCTGGTTCGCTCGCCGGGGCGACCCCTTCGTGCTGTTCGGCCGGTTCATCCCGCTCCTGCGGTCGTTCATCTCGTTCGCGGCCGGTCTCGCCGAGATGGCCTTCGCCAAGTTCATGGTGTTCACGGTCATCGGCTGCGCCGTCTGGTGCACGGCCCTGTCGCTGCTCGGCTACTCGCTCGGCAGCACCTACGACAGCGTGCAGAAGAAGTTCAGCTATGCCACCTACGTGGTCGCCATCCTGCTCGTCGTGGCCGTGGCCGTCCTGATCTGGCACCGCATCCGCACCATGCGCGAGGAGCGCTCCTGAGCAGGGGCACCTCCGCGGGGGCCAGGAAGGCGGCGCGCCGGGCTGCGGAGCACCTGGCGCGCTCGGAGTCCTGGAACGGCCTGCGTGCCGGCGACCGGGTGGTGGTCAGTGGACTGTCGATGCGGGGGGCGACGTGGGAGTTCCGCGCCCACGTGGTCAATACCCACAACGGCACCGAATCGATCGAGGTGGTCGGGGGGCGCCCGGGGGACCGCACCATCCGGTCGTTCGGCCCGGAGCGGATCTTCGCGGTCAGGGGCCGGCGCCCGACAGGGGCGGCCGCGGCCACCGCGGGCGAGCTCTCCCTGGCCGAGGCGCCCCAGCTGCCGCTCGGCTGATGTGGAACGGGCCCCGGTCCCGGTAGGGTGCGGGCAATGGCCACCGTCACGTTCTTCCACGCCCACCCCGACGACGAGGCGATCGCCACCGGAGGGACCATGGCATCCCTGGCGGCCGGCGGCCACCGGGTCGTCCTCGTCACCGCCACCCGTGGTGAGCTGGGTGAGGTCGCCGACGGGTTCCTCCGGCCGGGGGAGTCCCTGGGTGAGCGCCGCACCGTCGAGCTGGCCGAGGCGGCGGCCCTCCTCGGTGTGTCCCGCCAGCTCCTCCTCGGGTACCACGACTCGGGCATGGAGGGTGAGGACTCGAACGCCCGGGACGACGTCTTCGCCACCGCCGACGTGGACGAGGCGGCCGGGCGCCTGGCCGCCATCCTGTCCGAGGAGGCATCGGACGTGCTCGTCGTCTACGACGAGCACGGCGGCTACGGGCACCCCGACCACGTCCGTGTCCACGACGTGGGCATGGCCGCCGCCGAGCGTGCGGGGACCCCGGTCGTGTACCTGACGACCATGGACCGCGACGTCATGGCGGAGCTGCGACGTCGGGCGGCCGGGTCGGACCACGGGCCCGACGACCCGCTGGAGGGCGCGGACACCATGGGCGAGCCCGCCTCGCGCATCACCACCGAGCTCGACGTCACCCCGTGGCTCGCCGCCAAGCGCGCCGCCATGGCGGCCCACTCCAGCCAGATCTCCGAGGAGAGCTTCTTCCTCTCCCTGCCCGACGACCTGTTCGCCGAGGTGTGGGGCCAGGAGTGGTACATCCGGGTCCGGCCCGAGCCGGTCGGACTGGGCGACGGCGTCCGCGAGCACGGCCTGGTGGTCGCGCCAGGCGGTGCGCCGGTCGGCGGAGCGACGCGCGAGGGGGTGGCCAGATGACGAGGCACAAGGTGGTGCGGGTCCACGGTGGTCGCCTGGTGGGGGCCGAGCGGCGCGTCGAGCTCGAGGGTGCACTCGACGCCCTGGCTGCTCAGGGGTTCACGCTGGTGAATTCGTTCGCCGTCGACGACAACGTCTACCTGGTCCTGACCGCCGAGGACTGAACCCTCGGCGCCCGCGGGTGCCCGCTCCCGACCCCGCTTCAGGAATCGGTGTAGGCGGCGATCGAGACGACGCGGTCGCGGCCGGCGCTCTTGGCCTGGTAGAGGGCCCGGTCGGCCCGGTCGATGAAGGACACCGGGTCCTCGATCCCGTCCCAACTGGTCAGTCCGACCGACATCGTGACGTCGATGGCGGTCGTCGAGTCACGTCCGCCGTTGCGCAGGTGGTCCAGGATGTGGTGGCCACCGAGCAGGTCGGTGTCGGGCAGGACGAGGCAGAACTCCTCGCCTCCGTAGCGGGCGACCAGGTCCTGGTCCCGGGTGTTCGACACCATCATGGCGGCGACCGACCGGAGCACGGTGTCACCGACGATGTGCCCGTAGCGGTCGTTGAACTCCTTGAAGTGGTCGAGGTCGATCATGGCCACGCTGAGCGGGGTCTCGGACCGCAGGGCATGGGCCATCTCCATCTCGATGCGCTCCATCAGGCTGCGGCGGTTGGCCAAGCCGGTGAGCGGGTCGGTACGGCTCTCGGTGTGGAGGCCGTTGACGAAGTTCACGCGGCTGGTCACGCGGAGGAAGGAGGCGGAGAGCAGTTCGACCTCCTCGGCCGTGCGGGTGTCACTCGTGCCGTCGGGGACCGAACGCTCGATCACCATGACCAGCTCGCCGTCCTGTGCATACCCGACGGGCAGGACGCAGTGCCAGGGGTCGATCTTCACCGTGTTGTCGGCCAGCGCGGTGGCGACGGCCGGCAGCCGGGCGAGGTCACCGGCGTCGACGGTGGCGTCGGGCCACGAGGCGAGCAGTGTGTAGCGCTGCAGCGAGCCGTTGCGGACGAACACCACTACCCGTTGGGCGGGCACGATGCGCGCCACGTAGGGGATGCCCTGCGAGAAGAGGTCGGCGAACGTCTCGGTGGTGGGCCGGGCCTCGCGGGTGGCTACCTGGTCGAGGCACTCGTTCAACGCGTCGAGTGCCTGCGAGAAGTTGATCTGTCCGGTGAGCGAGCCCACGGTGCGGGCGCAGATGAAGTTGACCACGGCGATGGTCGAGGCGTAGACGACCATCGACACGAGGAACTCTCCGCCACGGAGCCCCTGGACCCAGCCGATCAGGGCGATCAGGGCCAGTGCGTACAGGTCGACGACAACCTGCATGCGCCGGTCCCCGACGATGGACACGAAGATGACGCCGACGAGCATGGCCGGTGTGTAGAGGGCGGCAGGCGTGGCCGTCGAGAGCTCGATGCACGCCAGTCCGGCCAGGGCCAGGCAGGCGATGACGAACCAGGAGTTGGCCTGGGATCGGACGCTGGCCTTGCCTTTGGTGACCAGGGAGAACGTCGCCTGGTAGGCGATGGAGGCGACGACGCAGGCGACCGCCCCGATCATGTAGCCCCAACGCACCGACGTGTGATTGACGAACGTCAAGGTCAACAGGACCGGGATCATGATCGACTCGGCGATGAGCCCGCAGGTCACGCCGTCCCGCAACTGCTGTGGCGTGGGGTGCACGAGATCAAATCTCACGTTTGGGATATCGGCCAAATCGGGGCTCACCTTTACCCACTTCGGTCCGTCGGCCGACCCCCGGACCCCGCGCCCGGGTGGCCGAACGAGGTGCAGAGGCCCTGGATGGACGGGACGCCCCGCGGATCGTGGGCCTCGACCGGTTCAGCCGGCCGCCTTGCGCCGTCGCCGACGACCGCCCGCAGGCGGCGCGTCCCCGGCCAGCGACTGGGTGGGCAGTAGCCGGGCGAAGCCGATCGCCACCACGATCACCAGGGCGACCACCGACAGGGCCACCCGGAGGCCGACCAGCCGGGCGGTGGCGTTCTCGTCGACGATGGCCTGCTGGGTCTCGGGGGTGAGCGTGGTCGTGGCCAGGTGCTTCTGGAGGTCGGCGTCGGACACGAAGGGGATGCCCGACTCGAGGGTGGTGCTGGCCTGGGACACGACATCGGCCGGGATCGCCGGGTTCGACGACACGCCCGTCACGAACGTCGTGCTCAGGCTGCCGATGAGCACGGCGCCGACCAGGGCCGTGCCGAGGGAGGCGCCGAAATTGGTGAAGGTGTTCTGGAGGCCGCCGATCTCGGCGCTCATGGAGTCGGGGAAGGACGAGACGGTGACGGCGCCGAGCTGGGAGGCGAGGGCACCGATGCCGAGCCCGATCAGGGCCATGGGCAGCAGCACGATTGCCGCGTTCGCACCGGGGGAGAGCCCGCCGACGAGCACGAGCGTGCCGGCCAGGATGAACAGCAGACCGATCCGGACGACCCGTCGCGGTGAGGCACGGGGCGCCAGCCTCGGGACGAGCAGTGCCGACAGGAGGAGGGTGATCGACAGGGGGAGCAGGCGGAGGCCCGTCTGGAGCGCGCTCGAGGCCGAGCACCACCGACAGGAACAGCGGGATGGTGAAGAAGATGCCGGACTGGATGAAGAACTGGAAGAAGAATTCGACCAGACCGCCGGTCATCTGCCGGTTGGCGAACATCGACGGGCGGAACAGCGGTTCCTTGTCCGTCGCCACCCGGTGCGACTCCCATTCGACCAGCGCGCCGAGCAGGAGGAGGCCGGCCAGCACGAGCCAGAAGACCAGGGACACCCCGGCGATCGTCGGCGCGTTCGGCTTCGGCCGCACCCAGCCCCAGGTGCCCGACCGCAGCACGCCGTAGACCGTGAGGCTGAGGCCGGCGACGGACAGGAAGGCGCCCACCAGGTCGAACGGCTTCCTCTCTTCGGGCGGGGTGTCGTGGATCCTGCGGAGGAACAGGAGGATGACGGCGACGATGACCACCTCGCCGACGAACACCCAGCGCCACGACGCGAACGTGGTGACGGCCCCTCCGATGAGCGGACCGGCGGCCACGGCGATGGCGCCGGCGGCCGCGATCAACCCGTAGGCGGCGGACCGCCCCTCCTTCGGGACGTTTCCGGCCACCAGGGCGACGATGGCGGGCAGGATCAGCGCGGCGCCGAGCCCCTCGAGCAGTGACCACCCGATGATCAGGACGGTCAGGTTGGGAGCGATGGAGGTGACGAACGAACCGCACCCGTAGACCACCAGCCCGATCCCGAACGCCTTCCGGCGCCCGATGATGGCGCCGATCTTGCCACCGGTGATCATGAAGGCGGCCATCACCAGGGTGTAGAGGGTGATGGCGGTCTGGATCCCCGTCACCGTCGTGTGCACGTCGTTCGCCACCGACTGGATGGACACGTTCATGACCGAGCTGTCCAGCGTCATGAGGAACTGGGCGGATGCCAGGATCAGCAGGACCGGTGACCGTCGGGGCGCATTCCCGGTCGATGTCGGCGGCGTGTTCTGGTCCCCCGGTGACGTCACGGGACGAAGCTAGCGCCGAACGGACGCGACCGCGGGAACCGGGTTCCGGACGGTGGCGGGCCGATGGGGTCCCTCGGCCTACGATCGGCGGCGGCCGCGCCGTGCGCCATGAACCCAAGGGGGAGCCGTGGGCTACCGAGTGATCCAGTGGGCGACAGGGGCCCAGGGCGTCGAGTCGATCCGGGCGGTGGTGGGCCGGCCCGATCTCGAACTCGTCGGCGGATGGGTCCACACGGCCGACAAGGACGGCGTCGACCTCGGCGTCCTGGCCGGGATCGAGCCGGTGGGCGTGACCGCCACCCGCGACGTGGAGGAGCTGCTCGCCCTGGACGCCGACTGCGTGGCCTACATGCCGAGACACGCCTCGCTCGATGACGTGTGTGTCCTGCTGGGGAGCGGCACGAACGTGGTCACGACCGCCTTCCTCTTCCACCCGGCGTCCCTGCCGGCAGCCGACCTGGACCGGCTGCTCGACGCATGCCGGCGAGGGGGCACCTCGGTCCACGGGACCGGCCTCAACCCTGGCAACCTCAGTGGCGTCCTCCCCTTCGCACTGTCCGGCATGTGCCGCACCATCGAACGGGTGACCCTTCAGGAGCGCGCCGACTGGTCGTTCTACGAGAGCACCACCATCACGTTCGACAACATGCGCTTCGGCCGGCCGGCCGAGGACGTCACCGAGGAGGCCAGCGAGTTCCTCCGGTTCAACAGCGGGATCTTCAAGGAGGAGGTGGCGCTCATCGCCGAGGGGCTGGGTGCCGGCATCGACGAGGTCACCACCGACGTCGACCTCGTACTGGCCGCCCACGACCACGACATCTTCGGCATCCGGCTTTCCGCCGGCACCGTGGCGGGGCAGCGATGGCACTGGCGGGGGCGACGGGAGGGCCGGACGCTGGTGGAGATCGACGCCCTGTGGACGGTGGGCGGGGAGTATCCGTCGCACTGGCCCACCCCGCAGGACGGGTGGACGCTCACCATCGAGGGCGACCCCTCGGTCCGGGCCCACCTGCTCACCCTGGCCAGCTACGAGCGGGACCTGCCGCTGGCCGAGCACGTGCGGGCCGCCAGTGTGGCGACGGCGATGCAGGCGGTCAACTCGATCCCGGCGCTGTGCGAGGCGGGCCCGGGGATCCGGACCATGGCCGACCTCGGGCTGGTGCGCAGCGGGGTCGGCTTCGGGTTCGCCTAGGTCGTCGAGTCCAGCAGGCCGAGTCCGGCCGCCGCGTCGCAGAGCCCGTCGTCGCGCCCGGGGGTCGGCGGCCCGCCCGATGAGGAGGCGGGCCTGGTCGCCCGAGCTGCGCCCGAACACCTCGGCGGCACCGTGCTCGGTGACGATCACCGAGTGCTGGAACGACGTGGCCGGGTCGCACAGCGTCGGGATCACGTTGGACGAGCCGGTCTTGTCGTGCCACGACCGCAGTGCCACCACGGCGTGGCCGCCGGGCGAGTGCAGGGCACCGGTCACGAAGTCGGGCTGGCCCCCGAAGCCCGAATAGATCCGCTCCCGCACGTAGGAGGCGTTGACCTGGTCGTACAGATCGACCTGCAGTGCGGTGTTGATCGACAGCATCCCCGGCTGGGCGGCGATCCGGGCCGGGTCGTTGACCACCTCGGTGCGCGTCATGACGACCTGGGGGTTGCCGTCGACCCACTCGTACAGTTCGGGCGAGCCGAACAGGAACGAGGCCCGCAGCCGGCGGTCGGGATCCAGTGCCCCCGACCGGGCCAGGCCGAGTACGCCGTCGCTGATCATCTCCGACCAGACGCCGAGTGAGCGCGTCCGGCGCAGGCTGGCGGCGGCGGCGTCGGGGATCTGCCCGATGCCCAGCTGGATCGTCCCGCCATCGCTGGCGTAGCGGGCCGCCTGCTCGCCGATGGCGGCGCACACCGGGTCGGTGGGGTGGGCGGGCGGTGAGGGAAGCGGCGTGTCGACCTCGAGGCCGAGGTCGATGTGGTCGATGTCGACCAGGGCGTCGCCCAGTGTGAACGGCATGCGTGGATTGACCTGGGCGATGACCGCCCCGCCCCGCGCCCGTACCTCCTCGATGGCGGCGGGGAGGAGGTTGACCTCGATGCCGAGGGATACCTTGCCGTCGCGCGGCGGTGTGGTGTGGAGGAGGACGGCGTCCGGCGGGCAGTGGGTCCGGAAGAGCCGGGGCACCAGGGACAGGCGCATCGGGAGGTAGGCCATCCGTGGGTCGCCGCGGACACCGGGGCCGACGAACGGGGTCTCGGTGACGAACCCGTCGCGGCGCGGCCATCCGACCTGGTTGTTGAGCGAGAAGGCGCGGCAGCGGGGGAGGGTGTCGTCGAGGATCCGGACGAGTTCGCCGGGCGTGCCGAAGTTGCCCGTCACCACCACCCGGGGCTCGTCGCCGGGAAGGGCCGCCAGTCGATCGCGAACCACGGACTCCGTCACCATGCGCACAGAGGGAACCTAACCGCCCCGGTGGGCGCCGACGTGCCTTGCGCTGCCACTGGGTTCGTGTGCGCCGTGCCTCCCCGTCGTACAATCGTCAGGTCCGGCACGGGTGACGAGGCCGGCAGAACGGTCCCGACGGACCCGGATCCGGAGGTCGGCATGGTCCCAGGTCACACGCGCAGCACTCGTCGGAGGGGCCACGTCGCCCGGTTCGCGACGGCCGTGGCCGCGGTGGTGGTCACGTCGGCGACGCTGGCCGCGACCGGCCCGGCCGGTGCGGGTGGCGTGACGACCGGCACCGCCCAGCGGGCACACGTCGCCACCCTCGACGGCGAGCGGTTGACGGCCGGCTCGACGACGATCACCCCCGGTGCCGGATGCGGGCAGACCCAGGCCGGAAGCCCGACGTTCTCGGTCTCCGGGACGGCCACGGGGCCGTACCCGGGGACGTTCACCGAGACCGGCAGCTGGTCGTTCGACCTGATCACCGAGCAGACCTTCGAGACGTCGTTCACCATCACCTCGGGAACCCGGGTGATCTCCGGAATCGTCCTGTACGACGTCACGTCGACGGGTCCCGACGGGAAGAGCCTCGTCCAGAACCTCGGCGGCTGCGGCTACTCGATTGCCGGTGGCGCCTACTCGACGTGCTCCCAGCAGCAGCTGACCGGCTCGTGCGCCGGCGAGTCCGTCGCCTTCGTCTACCCCGACAGCTTCCTGCAGACGTTCTCGAAGCCGAGCGGCGCGTACGCGATGACGATCACCGGTGGGGACAACCAGACGGCGGGGCTGAGCACCTCGTCCTACCTCTGCGAGTTCCCGCAACCGATCGTGGTGCACGTGACCGACGCCGCCGGCGCCCCGGTGCCCGGCGTGGTCGTCAGATGGCTCACGTCGCGGAGCACGGCGGCCGGGATGCCGGCCGGCCCCCGGTCCGGGACCGACTGGAACGGCGAAGCGCAGATCTCGGTCTACTGCGGGTACGCGCCGGGGACCTACACCATCATCGCCAAGGGGACCAAGGGCACCCGGGCGGTGTTCACCCTGACCAACGCGTAGACCGGCCGGGCAGCCGCCTCGGCGGGTCCCCGGTCAGTCACCGGTGCCGAGGCGGTACCCGGCGCCGCGGACCGTGCTGATCACGGTCGGTCCGAGCTTCTTGCGCACGTGGAGCACGCACACGTCGACCACGTTCGAGTCGCCGTCGAAGTCCCGTCCCCAGACCCGGCTCAGGAGCTGGCGGCGTGACAGGACCTGCCCGGGGTGCTCGAGGAACGACTCGAACAGCTGGAACTCCTTGGCCGTGAGCTCGACGGGTGTGCCGGAGCGGGTCACGGTCCGTCCGGTGAGGTCGACGGCGATGTCGCCGAGGTGCCGTTGGCGGACGTCGCGGTGAGCGACCTCGCGCAGCCGTGTACGGATCCGCGCCAGGAGTTCGTCGAAGCGGAACGGCTTGGCGATGAAGTCGCTGGCACCGAGTTCCAGCCCGGCGACCAGGACGTCGACCGAGTCCCGTGCGGTGAGGATCACCACCGGAAGGGTGCTTCCCCGTTCGCGCAGCTCCCGCAGCACCGACAGTCCGTCACGGCCGGGAAGCCCCAGGTCGAGGACCAAGAGGTCGAATTCGCCGGAACGGGCGTCGCTCAAGGCGTGGTTGCCGTCCTCGACGACCCAGGCGGTGTGGCCGGCAGCCACGAGGCCCTTCACGATGAACGACGCGATCCCGGGCTCGTCCTCGGCCACGAGGATGCTGCTCACGTCCCGGCCTCCTCGCCGTCGACCTCGCCGTCGACCTCGCCGTCGACCGGGACGAACGGGATCCGGATGGTGAACAGCGCCCCGCCCAGTACGTTGCCGCCAACGGTGACGGTGCCGTCATGGGCCTGCGCGATAGCCCGCACGATGGGCAGCCCGAGGCCGAAGTGCTCGCCGTCCCGGCGCATGTCGGGCCCGCGGGAGAACCCCTCGAAGAGCGCGTCGCGCTGATCGTCGGGGATGCCCGGCCCCGAGTCGCCCACCCACAGCTCCACGTCCGTCCCGATCCGCCATGAGCCGATGGCGATCTGGTCGCCGACCGTCGTGTGCTGGGTGGCGTTCTGGGCCAGCTGCATCCAGGCCTGGGTCAGGCGCTGCCGATCGGCGAGGGCCATCCCGTCCGCATGGCCCCCGTCCAGCCACTGCCGGTCGGCCAGCGTTCGTGCCTTCTCCTGGACCTCGGCCGTGAGGGTGGCGACGTCGACCGGGGCTGGCTGCAGGAAATCCGGATGCTCCGACCGGGCCAGGACCAGCAGGTCGTTAACCATCCGGCTCATCCGGTCGAGTTCGTCCGTGATGATGGACTGGACCTCGTCGCGCTCGGCGGGGTCGTCGCCGAGGAGTTCGAGATGCCCACGGATGACCGTCAGGGGGGTGCGGAGCTCGTGGCCGGCGTCGTCGATGAACTGGCGCTGCGTGCGGAAGGCCGACTCGACCCGGTCCAGCATTGCGTTGAAGTCACCAGCGAGCCGGGCGAGCTCATCGGAACCGTGGACCTCGAGCCGGTGGGAGAGGTCGGACTCGGTGACCGAGCGCGCCGCGCGCTCGAGGTCGCGGACCGGGGCGAGGATCCGCCCGGCGATGAGCCAGGCCACGAAGATCGCGACCACCAGAGCGACGAGCCCGACGGTCGACGCCGTGTCGATGGTGGTGTTGACGTCGGCCCGCTCGCGATCGATGAACGTGAGGGCCACGAAGACGTCCGTGGTTCCGGTTGGTCCACTGCCCTCGCTCATGGGCGCAGCCAGGAAGCGCACGGTCCCTCCCGACGTGCGCACGGTGCCGAACGTGGGTGCCGTCACCGACGCCCATTGGCGGACCAGGCGCGGATCGGAGACGACCCGGTGGCGCGGTCGGCGCGGGCTCGTCCCGATCACCCGTCCGTCGGAGACGGCCACGAGCTCCTGGGAGTGGGACGGATTGCCACGGCCGAGGGCGTCGAGCAACTGGGCGTCGGTGGTCCGCGTGGGGATCCATGGGGCAGCCGACGTCCGCACCGGCGAGGGGAATCCGACCTCGACGAATTTCGTGGGCCAGGTCGGTGTCGGTCTCGCGGGCCAGGCTCTGGAACAGCACCACCCTCGTGGCGGCGACGGATGCGGCGAGCGCGAGCGCGACGAGGAACGAACACCACAGGAGGATGCGGAGCCGCGTTGACATCCCGCCTCGGAGCGGGCGCCAGGACCGGGCGGTGGCGGGATCCGGCGGTCCGCCCCTGGCGTCGTCACCCATGGGAGGCAGGTCTAGCAGAGGGGTGGTCACCTCCGTGGGGCGCGACGGAGCCGGTGTACACGTCGTGGACAACGAGGGGACCACAGCCGGTCGTGGAGCGTCAGGAGGACGGCGTGACCCCGCTGGGACGGGAGCAGAGGGAAAGGCGCGATGAGAGAAGTCTCACCCCTCCGTCATCGGGACATCATCTTCGCCTTCCACACTCGGTGGAGCCGGCTCGCCGTCGGCCCGTCGGCAGACGACGGGATCCGCCTCTGGAAGGACTGCCATGGAACGTGACCCGATCGATACGAGAACCCTGAGCGTGCGTGTCCACGAGGGACCCCGGCGGTGCGTGGTCACCGGTGTCGCCGGGTTCATCGGTTCGCGACTGGCGTCGCGTCTCGTGCAGGAGGGCTGGACGGTGACCGGCGTCGACGGGTTCACCGACAGTTACGACCCTGTCGAGAAGGTGATGCGGGCCGCCAGGCTGGTCCGCACGACGGGAATCTCCCTCGAGGTGGGTGACCTGGTCGACCTCGACCTCGTGCGGGTCTTCGCCGGTGCCGAGGTGGTGTTCCACCTGGCCGGGCGAGCCGGCGTACGTGCCAGCTTCACCGACATCGAGCGCTACGAGCACGACAACGTCATCGCCACGACGAAGGTCCTGGCCGCGGCACGTGCGACCGGCGTCCGGCGGGTGGTGTTCGCCTCGTCCTCGTCGGTGTACGGCGACGGCGAGACACCGTTCCGCGAGGATGCCGTCCTGGCGCCGATCTCGCCCTACGGCCGCACGAAGCTCGAGGCCGAGCAGCTGTGCCTCGGGGCGGCGGGGCCGGACCTCGAGGCGGTGGCTCTCCGCTACTTCACCGTGTACGGGCCCGGGCAGCGGCCCGACATGGGCCTCCGCCTGTTCACCGAGGCCGCGCTCACGGGACGGCCGATCACGCTCCTGGGCGACGGCACCCAGCGGCGGGACTTCACCTACGTGTGCGACATCGTGACGGCGACGGTGGCGGCTGCCGACGCACCGGCGTCGGGTCTCGCCATCAACGTCGGCGGGGGGAGCGACATCAGCCTCGCCGAGGTGTTCGACCTCCTGCGGGAATTCGTGGGGACCGACCTCGACATCGTGATGGCGCCCTTCGCCCGGGGCGACGTCCGGGTGACGGCCGCCGACCTCAGTCGGGCACGGACCCTGCTCGGGTTCGAGGCCCAGGTACCGTTCGCCGCGGGGCTCGAACGTGAGGTGGCGTGGCTCCGCGAACGGCTCGACCGGAAGGTCGCGGTGCCGGCATGACCACGCACCCCCGGCTCTCCCGCGTGCTCCTGTACTCGCACGACACCTACGGCCTGGGCCATCTCCGGCGCAACCTGGTCATCGCCGCCGAGCTCCTGCACGGTCCCCGACCGCCCCAGGTCGTCCTCGCGTCCGGTTCGCCCGTGATCGACCAGGTTCCCAGGCCTCCCGGGCTGGTCTGCGTCCAGCTGCCCCCCGTCGTCAAGACGGGCGACGACGAGTACCGTGCCGTCGACCCCTCGCTCAGCCTGTCACTGGTGCGCAGGGCCCGCACCGCCGTCCTCCTGGACGTGGTGCGCCGCTGGACTCCCGACGTCCTGCTGGTCGACCACGCCCCTCAGGGCATGAAGGGCGAGCTCCTCCCGGTGTTCGACGAACTCCCCCGGGTGAGCCCGCGGACCAGGGTCGTGCTCGGGATGCGGGACATCCTCGACGAGCCGGACCGGGTCCGGGCCGCCTGGCGGTCCGCCGGCGTCTACGAGACGCTCGAGTCCGTCTATGACCAGATCCTGGTCTACGGGGACCGCGACGTCTTCGACCTGGCCCGGGAGTACCGCATCCCGTCGTCGACGGCGGACCGGATCGCCTACTGCGGCTACGTCACCGGTGACCGCACGCAGCTCGCCGTCCGCCCGCCGGGGCTGCCGCCGGGCAGCGAGTACCTGCTCGGCACGATCGGCGGCGGCGGCGACGGGGGTGACGTCCTCCTGGCGACGGCACGCGCCGCCGTCCGGACCGGTATCGCCGCCGTCCTGTGCACCGGACCCCTGATGTCCGCCGCCGACCGGGACCGAGTCCGCTCGGCCACCGGCGACCTCCCGTCGGTTGTCGTCGTCGACCACCTGCGCGAGCCCTCTGCCGTCGCTGCCGGAGCACGGTGCGTCGTCACCCGCGGCGGCTACAACAGCTTGTGCGAGCTGGTGCGGAGCGGGGTGCCGACCATCGTGGTCCCGCGGACGTGGCCCCGGCGCGAGCAGGAGCTCCGGGCCGAGGCGTTCGAGGCACGGGGCCTGGTCTGCAAGGTCGACGAGAGCGGCCCGGACCTCGAGGGGCGCCTGACACGGGCCGTGGCCGACCTCACCGCGTACGGCCCTGTGCCGGCCATGCGCCTGGACCTGGACGGGCGCCGGCGGGTCGTCGCCGCCCTCCGCCTGGTGGTCGGGGGGCCCGGTGCCCAGCGGGTCGAGCGACTCGAGCGGGCGCCGGAGCCGGCCAAGGTTCCGGCGTGACCGTCGTCAGTGCCCCCCGGGGGCGGACACCCCGGGTCTGCTACCTGACCAAGCGCTTCCCCCGGCTGTCGGAGACGTTCATCCTGGACGAGATCCTCGGCCTCGAGGCGAACGGCGTCGACCTCCGGCTGTTCGCCATCGCCGACCCGCACGAGGCGACGGTCCAGCCGGACGTGGCACGGGTGCTCAGCCCGGTCGCCTACTTGCGCACCGGGGACGGGTGGGCCGCCGCGCTGCGGGACAACCTCCACTTCGCGCTGGGGCACGCATTCGTCGCCCTCCACCATCCCGTCCGGTGGCTCCGCACGGCGGCCCGGCTCCTCGGGCCCGAGCGCAGCCGTGCCATGGCCCGGCACTTCGTGGAGGCCGGGGGGATGGCCCTCGACATGGAGCGGACCGGCGGGGACCACCTCCACGCTGCGTTCGCCCACGGCCCGGCCAGCACGGCGTACTACGTGCACCTGCTCACCGGCCGCCCGTTCTCGTTCGCCGCCCATGCCAAGGATCTCTACCTCTCCACCCCGAAGGTGCTCAGCGCCAAGATCGACGCCGCCACGTTCGTGCTGGCCTGTTCTCACAGCGCGGCGGACGAGCTGCGCCGGATCGCCAGGGCCCACGGCGGGTCGGACGTCGGCATCGTCTACGCGCCGCACGGGGTCGACGTAGGTCGGTTCCGCCCGGCCCCGGCCGTCGCGGCCCCTCCGGACCGGTCCGACGGGGTCCGGATCCTGGCCGTGGGCCGGCTGGTCCCCAAGAAGGGGTACCCCACGCTGGTGGATGCATTGGCCGAGCTGGCCGGCCGTGGGGTGCCCTTCACGTGCCGCATCGTCGGGGGAGGTGACCTGCGCAACGAGCTGTCGTCGCGTCTGGCCACCGCCGGGATCGCCGACCGCGTCGAGCTCTGCGGGACACGGACCCAGATGGAGATCCTCGAGGAGTACCGCCGGGCCGACGTCTTCGTCCAGGCCAGCGTGGTCACCGAGGACGGGGACCGCGACGGCATCCCCAACTCGGTGCTCGAGGCCATGTCCTGCGGTCTGGCCGTCGTGGCAACGGACGTCGCCGGGATCCCCGAGGTCGTCGAGGACCGCGGGACGGGTCTCCTGGCCCGACAGGGCGATGCGATCGCTCTGGCCGACTCCCTGGCCGCGCTCGCCGGTGACCCCGCTCTGCGTGAGCGACTCGGCCGGTCGGCCCGGCGGTTCGTGGTGGACACGTTCGCGCGGTCGGAGTGCGTCCGGCTGCCGGCCGCCCTGCTGATCGGCGACGCCGGTGCCACCTCCGACGCCCGCGGTGCTCCCGACGACGTCGTCGGCGGCCTGCCGGCCGTGTCCCGGGCCGTCTGATGGGGACGCTATCCGGCCGCACCCCTGGTGACGTCGGGCGCGTCGCCTACCTGCTTCCCGACCCCGGGATCCCGGTCGGCGGCACGAAAGGGGCCTCGGTGCACGTCGATGCGCTCTGCGGGGCGATGGCCCGTTCGGGGGCGACAGTCACGCTGTATGCGGCCAACGTGGTCGGATCCCTGTCGTCACGTGGCGCCGCTGACGTCGAGGTGGTCCCGGTCGACGTCGGGCCGGTCCGGTCCGGCGAGGACGCCGATCGCACCCGGATCCGGGCGTGTGGGCGTTTCTTCGACCAGGTGGGCCCACTGCTCGACGCCCGTCGGCCCGACTGGCTCCACGAGCGGCTGAGCCTCTTCGCCGGCGCCGGCACGGCGCTGGCAGCCGAGCGTGGACTCCCGCGGGTCGTCGAGGTGAACGCGCCCGTGGCCGACGAGCGGCGGCGCCACTTCTCGCTCACCTTGGTCGACGAGGCGGCCGCCGCCGAGCAGGATGCACTGCGCGGCGCCCGCGTCCTTGCGGTCTCGGGACCGCTCGCCGCCTGGGCGCTGGCCACCGGTGCCGCGGAGGTGGAGGTCGTGCCGAACGGAGCGGACACCGACGCGCTGGACCGTGGACGGTGGGGGCACGAGGGTGCTGCCCTGCGCGGAGCGCTCGGGTTCACGGAGAGCCAGCTGGTCATCGGGTTCGTCGGCAGCCTCAAGCCGTGGCACGGGGTCGAGGTCCTGGTGGAGGCGGCGCGCCAGGCCAGTCGTGGCGCGGACCTCGGGCTGCTGATCGTCGGGGACGGCCCCCGTCGGGAGGCGGTCGAGGAGGCGGTCCGGTCACTGCCCGGTGGGATGCGGGTCGCCATGACCGGTGCGGTGTCGGCCGTCGACGTCCCCCGGTACCTGGCCGCCATGGACGTGGCCGTCGCCCCGTACCTGCCGAGCCCCCACTTCTACTTCTCGCCGCTCAAGGTGGCCGAGGCGATGGCGGCGTCGCTGCCGGTGGTCGCCTCGGACTTCCCCCCGGTCCGCGACCTCCTCGGGGACACGGGCGTCCTGGTGCCGGCCGGGGACGTCGGGGCCCTGGGTCGGGCCCTCGTGAGCCTGGCCGTCGACCCCGGTGCCCGGGACCGGCATGCGGCGGCCGGCCGCGCCCGGGCCGTGTCGTCGCTCGACTGGCTGGCCGTCGCCCGACGGACGATCGACGCCGCCCACGATGTCGTCGACCGGCAGGAGGTCGGCGGGCGTGAGCCGCCACACGCTCCGGAGCGGGCGGCACCGGATCTTCTTCCTCGACTGGGGCCTCGACCTGCATGCCGTGCGGTTCGCCATCGCCGGTGGCGTCCTGTTCTCGGCGTTCCGGGCGATGCTCACGTGGATCGTGCCGGTCCCCCTCAAGCTCATCTTCGACAGCGTGTTCGCCAACCACCCCCTGCCGTCCGTCCTGTCATGGATGCCGACGAGCCACTCCGAGCGGCTGTACGTGCTCGTCGGGGCGATGGTGGTCATCGCCACCCTGCTCGGACTGACGGCCTACGGCGCCGACGTGCTGCTGGCCGGGGCGGGGCAGCGTGTGGTGTTCGACCTGCGCACCCGCCTGTTCCGGCACCTCACCGCGCAGTCCGCCGCCTTCCACCAGCACCGCAAGCAGGGGGACCTCCTGGCCCGGCTCGGTGGTGACGTCCAAGCCATGCAGAGCGTGGTGGTGAACGTCGTCCCGGTGGTCGCCGAGAACGTCCTCACCGTCTTCGGGATGCTCGTGATCATGTTCGTCCTCCAGTGGCAGTTCAGCCTCCTCGCCATGAGCCTGCTTCCCGTGCTGTGGCTCGTGATGCGCCACTACATGGGCGCCATCAAGACCGCCCAGCGCGAGGCCAGACGCAACGAGGGCATGGCCACCGCCGCTGCCCAGCAGATCCTCGTGTCGCTCCCCGTCGTCCAGGCGTTCGGCACCGAGCAGCCCGAGGTCGACCGGTACGGCGTCCTCGCCTCGGAGGGGCTCACCGCCAACCGGCGCGCCATCCTCCTCCAATCGCGGTTCACCCCCATGGTCACGCTGCTCATGACGCTGTCGACGGTGCTCGTCATGCTGTTCGGCGGCACGAAGGTGCTGGACGGGCAGCTCACCCCGGGCGACCTCCTGCTGTTCTCGGCGTACTTCGGGGGCATGTACACACCGGCCCGCCAGCTGGCCAAGCTGGCCGGGACCATCGGCGTCGGGCAGGCCTCGGCCGAACGGGTGACGGAGGTCATGAACACGCACGAGGAGGTCCCGCGGCGGCCGGTCGCCCGACGCCCCCCGTCGGTGGCGGGGCGCATCGAGTACGACCACGTCTCCTTCGCCCATCCGGACTCGGGCCTCGTGCTCGACGACATCCAGCTCGAGATCCCGGCCGGGCACCGGCAGGCGCTCGTCGGCTCCACCGGGGCCGGCAAGAGCACCGTGCTCCGGCTCGTTCCGCGATTCATCGACCCGACGGCGGGCAGTGTCCGGCTCGACGGCGTCGACCTCCGGGACCTCGATCTCGAGTGGCTGCGGCGCAACGTCGCCCTGGTGCCCCAGGAGCTGGCGCTCCTGCGCCCGACGGTGTGGGAGAACGTCATCTACGGATCGACCTGGACCACGCGGGCCGACGCGGTCGCCGCCGCCCGGGCCGTGGGCGTCCACGACGTGCTGGCCGGTCTCCGCGACGGCTACGACACCGAGGTCGGCGAAGGGGGCTCGGGCCTTTCGGGTGGCCAGCGTCAGTGCGTGGCCGTTGCCCGGGCCATGGCACGCGATGCCACGGTGCTCCTCCTCGACGAGCCGACCACCGGGCTCGACGCCACCACCCAGTCGGTCGTGGTCGACGCCCTCGACCGGCTGAGCGACGGTCGCACGACGCTGATCGTCAGCCACCAGCTCAACGCCGTCCACAACGCCGACCGGATCACGGTGGTGTCGCACGGCCGGATGATCGAGCACGGCACCCACCACGAGCTGGTGTCCGGGCGTTCGGCCTATCGCGACCTCTGACTCGGCGGGCGCGCCCGTCCGACCCCACCCCGCTACCCGATCCCCGACGCCTTCGCCGCGCCGCGGGTGTGAACCACCCGAGCCCGTCGACCCCGTCGAACAGCCGCACGAACAGGAGAACGCCATGAACACCACCCCGCCGCCGGGCGCCGAGTCGCCCGCCGTTTCCGTCCCCACCCGGCTCCACGTCTGCGTCGTGGGCGCGGGCTACGTGGGACTGACCGCCGCCGCCTGCCTGGCGCGGCTGGGTCACCGAGTCCGGTGCGTGGAGGTCGACACCCGACGGCTGGCGATGATCGAGCGAGGGGAGATGCCCATCTACGAGCCGGGACTGGCGGAGCTGGTCACGGCCGGCCGGGCGTCGGGCGACCTCGCGTTCCACGCCGAGGTCGGGCCGGCCCTGGAGGACGCCGACGTGGCCCTGCTGTGCGTGGGGACGCCGCCGCAGCCCACGGGCGAGCCCGACCTCAGTCACCTGGCCGCCGCCGCCCGCCAGCTGGCGCACTCGGCCACGCGGGACCTGATCGTGGTGGTCAAGAGCACCGTTCCCCCTGGCTCGTGCGAGGCGCTCGAGCTGGTGTGCGCCGACGAGGCGGCTCCGGGAGTGCGGATCCGGGTGGCGTCCAGCCCCGAGTTCCTGCGCGAGTCGCGTGCCGTGGAGGACTTCCTGGCCCCCGACCGGGTGGTGATCGGCGCGAGGACGACGATGTGGCGGCCGTGGTGGTCCGCCTCTATCCGGCCGGCGACGCCGGTCGTCCGGTGCGACCGGCGCGGGGCCGAGCTGGTCAAGTATGCGTCGAACACGTTCCTGGCCATCAAGATCTCGTTCGCCAACGAGGTGGCCCGTCTGTGCGAGGCCCTCGGCACGGACGCCGACACCGTGCTCGCCGGGGTCGGCGGCGACCACCGCATCGGTGCGACATTCCTGCGGCCGGGCCCCGGATACGGCGGCTCCTGCCTGCCCAAGGACGTCGCCGGGTTCATCGCCCTCGGCGCGTCATTCGGCACGCCCACGGCGCTGGCGGCAGCGGCCGAGGAGCAGAACCTGGGGGCGCGGACGGCTGTGGTGGACAAGTTGGTCGCCGTCCTCGGCTCCCTGGTGGGCCGGAAGGTGGCCGTCCTGGGCCTGGCGTTCAAGGATGGCACCGACGACACCCGCGACTCCCCGGGCCTGCACATCGTCGACCAGCTCGACGAGGCGGGCGCCACCGTCCGGGCCTACGACCCCCTGGTCCGGGACGACCCGGGCCGTGGCCGCCGGATGGCGACCATCGACGAGGCCGTCGCCGGGGCGGACGCGGTGGTGGTCACGACGGGGGCGCCGGAGTTCCGGTCGGTGGACCCGACGGCGCTGGCCGCCGCCATGGAGGGGAACGTGGTGTTCGACGCGGCGGGCGTGTGCGACCTGGTCGCCTGGGGCGCCGCCGGGCTCGTGGTCTACGGCGTGGGACGGGGCGTCCCGGTGGCGTTCCACCCCGTGGTGTGGACGCCGCTGCAGTGGACCGAGGGCTCGCGGGTTCCGGCGCAGGTCTGACGGTCGCCCGGTCCTACGGGGTGGGTCCGAGCTCGGTGAAGTCGGCCAGGCGGTGGTCGCCCGCCCGCAGGGTGACGACCCAGGGGGCCCGCCCCGGTCGGGAGCGTCCGGCGAAGGGGGAGGGGGCACCGCCACCGAGGTGGGCGAGGAGGACCCGGAGCACGCGGTCGTGGGTCACGATCAGGACGGTGCGACCGGCGGCGAGGTCGCGGTGGACCTCGGCGGTCCAGAAGGGGAGCAGGCGTGCGAGGACGTCGGCCGCCGACTCGCCCGACGGCAGGAGCTCGCGGGGCACGTCGTCGTAGCGTGGGTCGTGCACCGGGTGCCTGGGGTCGTCCCGCTCCATCGGGACCGGACGGACGTTGACGTCGTGCTTCCAGGCCCGGACGGGATCCCGGCCGAAGCGCTCTGTCATCTCGGCGCGGGTCATGCCCTCGAAGGCACCGGCATGGCGCTCGTTGAGCCGCCAGGTGGCGCGGACTCTGTCGGGCCGGAGTCCGAGCGAGCCGACCACCAGGTCCGCCGTCCGGCGGGCCCGGTTGAGCCGGCTGGTGTACACGGTGTCGAACGACAGGCCGGCGGCTCGCAGCAGGTCGGCGGCCCGGCGTGCATCGTCCTCGCCCCGGGGGGCGAGGGGGGCGTCCTGCCAGCCGGCGACGCGCTCTTCCACGTTGGCCCGGCTCGTCCCGTGCCGGAGCAGGACCAGCGGGCCGAGGGTCCCGGGGTCGCGCCGCACTGGCGGGCGGTGGTCGGGATCGGGCATCAGGCCCTGAATCTACGGGACCCCGGCGCCTGGCGGCGTGCGGATCGTGGAGCGGCTGAAGGGGATCGAACCCTCGTCATCTGATTGGAAATCAGAGGCTCTACCATTGAGCTACAGCCGCGCGTGTGTCACACGGATCGTAGCAGCGGACGGCTGACCAGGATGTTTGTCCGGATCACCCCGGTCCGGATCACCCCTCGCCGGGTGACCACAGCGGCTCGTCGACGGTGAACCCGACCGGTGCCCCCCACCGGTTCCGGTAGGCGACCTCGTGGACGGGACGGCGCCGGGCAACGCCCCACCGGCCGGTCGGGTACCCGAAGCTCACGCAGCACGCCATGATCCACTGCTCGTCGGTGGGCACGCCCAGGAGTTCGAACGTCTCGTCCGGGTGCCAGAACCCGAGCACCGCCGTCAGCGAGCTGCCGACCCCGTGGGCCCGGGCCGCCAGCTGCGCGCTCCACACGGCCGGGTAGATCGAGCCGCCGGTCGGGTCGCCCTGGATGAACGCGAACAGGAAGAGCGGGACCTCGGCGAAGTGGTCGGCCAGCCAGTCGGCCGAGGCCTGCACCTTGCGCATCTGGACGCTCTCGGGATCGTCCGGCGTGGCCTCGGCGGCGGCGATCCGGTCGGCGTAGACCGTCTCCCACAGCTCGGAGACGGCGTGGCGGTAGAGCGGCGCGATCGTGCCGATGACCTCCTTGTCGTCGACGAGCAGGAAGCGCCAGTTCTGCGTGTTGCCGCCCGACGGCGCCCGGATGGCGGCGTCGAGGATCTGCGCCTGGACGTCCATCGGCACCGGATCGGGCCGCACCCGGCGCATGGCCCGTGTCGTGTAGAGCGCCTCGAAGATGTCCACGCGTCCCCTCCCGGGAGTCCCGCCGACGCCCGGTGGCGATCGGTCGGCCCTCACCGTACCGTCAGGTCCGGCCCCATCGGGGCCTGCGCCTGGACGGCGGGTGCTAAGAACCCTGCATGGTCGCGCCCCCTCCGTGCCGGACGACGTCGTCGAGCTCGAGGTCGGCGCCATCGCCGCCGGCGGTGGCTGCGTGGCCCACGGGCCCGACGGGCGGGTCGTCTTCGTGCGCCACAGCCTGCCGGGCGAGCGCGTGCGGGCCCGCATCACGTCGGAGGCCACTTCGTTCCTCCGTGCAGACACCGTCGAGGTGCTGGAGTCGTCGCCGGACCGCGTCGAGCCGGTGTGCCCCCACGCCGGCCCCGGGCGATGCGGCGGGTGCGATTTCCAGCACGTCGGCCTCGCCGCCCAACGCCGCCTCAAGGAGGACCTCGTCGCCGAGCAGCTCACCCGGGTGGGCGGCGTGGAGCTGCGGGTCGAGGTCGAGGACGTGGGCGGAGCCCCCGGGGGTCTCGGGTGGCGGACGCGGGTCTCGTTCGGCGTCGCGCCCGATGGGACCGTCGGCCTCCGCCGCCACCGGAGCCACGACCTCGAACCGGTGACGACCTGCCCCATCGCCACCGATGGCGTCAACGCCGCTGGCGTGGGCTCGGTGCGGTGGACGGGGGCCCGCCAGCTGGAGGTGCTCGCCTCGCCGGACGGCGGGCGACCGGTGGTGCTCGTCGAGACCGGCAAGCAGCGCCTCGACGGTCTGCCGGAACTCGATGTCGGCCTGGTGTGGAAGGGACGGACCCTGCGATCTCCCGACCACGTCGAGTTCGAGGTGCTGGGAAACCGCTTCACCGTCCACGCCGGCGTCTTCTGGCAGGTCCACCCCCGGGCCGCCGAGGTCCTGACCCGGGCCGTCGTTGAGGGGCTCGGCCCGCGGGCGGGCGAGCGGGTGGCCGACCTGTACGCGGGGGCCGGGCTGTTCACCGTCGCACTGGCCCGGGCGGTGGGTCCGACAGGTGTCGTCACCGCGGTGGAGCGGAGCGGACCGGCGGTGGCCGACCTGACCCGCAACACCGCAGGCCTGGACCAGGTGGAGGTGATGCGGAGCGACGTGCGGCCCGGACTGGTGGCCCGGCGACTCGGGCGCCCCGACCTCGTCGTCCTCGACCCCGCACGCGCCGGCGCAGGTCGCGAGGTGCTCGAAGCACTGTGCGGCCTGGACCCCGGCCCCCGACGCATCGCCTATGTCTCGTGCGAGCCGGCCCCGTTCGCACGTGACCTGCGCCAGCTGCTGGCCGCAGGGTGGCACCTCGGCTCGTTGCGGGCGTTCGACCTCTTCCCGATGACCGAGCACGTCGAGCTGGTCGGCATCCTGGAGCGAGCACCGCACCCGGGCTGACCGCCGTGCCGGCCTCGGCGTGGGGTCCGGCGACGGTCCGCCACCGGGAGCCGCTGGTACTGTCGCCCCGTGCACACGCGGTCCCTCGGTGTCCTCCTTGCCGCAGGGCTGGCCGCCGCCGGATGCTCGGGCGGGCCCCCGGCCACCACCGCGGCGACCACGACGGGGGCGCCGCGGCCGGCCGGAGCCCTGCCGTCGCCGATCTCCGTCCAGGTGTGCTCGCACGAGGCCCAGAAGGAGTTGGCGAACGCTCTGGGCGAGACGGCGACGGTGTCCGTGCCCACGTGGACCGACCACCGGTACGCCTGTACCTACAGCTACCCGGGAGCCACGTCGACCGGGTCCTACGAGGTGTCGGTGAAGGAGCTGTCCAGCTGGTCCGAGACCTACGCGTACTACGGCGCCCAGGTTGCGGTGCGGGGGAAGTCGCGTGATCTCGAGGCACTGGGCCAGGCCGCCTTCCAATCGACCGACGGGTCGGTCGTGGTCCGCAAGGACTGGAAGGTGCTGGTGGTCGACGACACCGGCCTGCCGCCCCGGTTCGGGATCCCACCCACCAGCTCGGCGGCGGTGGCGGTGACCGTGGCCGACGTCATCCTGGGCTGCTGGGCCGGCGACTGAGGCGACCCGGCCTGGGCCACCGGAGCCACATGGGCCGCAGGGAGGGGGTCAGCCCTTGTACGTCCCGTGGACTCCGCCGAGGATGGCCAGGCACATCTCGTCGGACGACCCGTCTCCCCACACGGTGAAGTGCGGCGCCAGCTTGCGCAGCTGCGGCAGCTCCTGGGCGAGGGTCGGGTCGTAGGTGCAGGTGAC
Source organism: uncultured Actinomycetota bacterium (assembly GCA_963835445.1). Lineage (GTDB taxonomy): Bacteria > Actinomycetota > Acidimicrobiia > Acidimicrobiales > RAAP-2 > Bog-756. The sequence goes on along the minus strand of CAWIFO010000004.1, from coordinate 89,910 downwards.
GCCGATGGTGTCTCCGGGCTGGGTGGTGATCGGGTGGGCCAGGCCGTACGTCTTCTGGTAGTCGAAGTTGTAGTTGGTCACGTCTAGGAGCGTCTTCGCCTTGGGCGTCCCCGGGTCGAGGACTACCTGCATGGCCCGACCGGTCAGGTGCATGTGCGCCGTCACTTGCAGGAGCGTCTGGCCGCCGCCCACCGGCCACACGCAGGTGGTGGACGTGCCCACCGGCGGGGCGCTCGGGTTGCGCCCGCAGGCCTGTTCGATGATGTTGTCGAAGACGACGGCGCCCGCGCCGAAGCGCTTGCCGATGTTGGCCAGCTCGGACGTGCGGTCGCACAGTGACCCGGTCACCCCGGCGGCGCACGGGACGTCGGGTGGCGCCACCAGCAGGTCGAGCTGGAGGGGCTGGAGGTGCGTCGACGCCGGCACCGTGTGCAGGACCAGTTTGGCCTTGACCGGCGCGTGGCCCCGGAGCAGGTTGTAGTGGATCTGCATGACGACGAGGCTGCCGGCCGGCAGCTGGGCTCCGGTGCCCTTCGGCATGGTCGCGGCCCCGTGGCCGGGCGCCCAGGCGGTCAGCCAGGGCGTGTTGGAGATGCGGTTCTGGAAGTGGCTCCCGCCCGGGCCGCCCGTGACCGACGCGGTCTTGGCCGCCGGTGCGGCGCCGCCCGACTGGGTGGGCACGGAGTTGGGGAGCGCCGACTCGCCGAAGCAGGTCCAGCCCTTGCCGTTGTGGTCGTCGGCCCGGGCGGTCGCCGCCAGGCTCGGCGGGATCAGGAAGAGGATGGCGTGGTGGACCTCGACGCTGTTCGGATAGAAGTGCGCCGACACGATGTAGGCGTCCTTCGTCACGTGGGGGTTGACCAGCGTGCAGTGGTAGTCGTCGGTTCCCCCGGACGCCGCCTTCGGCGTGTACGAGGCCCCCTGCAGCGAGATGGTCTTCTGGGGAGGAGCCGAGGCGCCGGCCGAGCCACCGGCCGAGCCGGCGATCGCACCGACGGCGAGGCCCGTGGTCACGAGGACGCCGGCGAGGAGGACGCGCGCGGAACGGGAGGTCATGGGGCCAGGCTACCCCCGGGTTCACGCCGACGTCGGGCCATGCGCCCCGGGTGGTCGCCGGCGCGGCGTGGGCACGACGTTCAGTGGGGGAGCGCCGCCAGCTCGTCGTGGCGGGCGACGAGGAAGGCGGCGGCGTCATCGGGGTCCAGGGGACGGGACATGAGGAAGCCCTGACCCTTCGAGCAGCCGAGTTCGATGAGGCGGTCGAGCTGGTCGGGCCGCTCGATGCCCTCGGCCACCACGTCGAGTCCCATGTGCCGGGCCAGGCCGATGATGGTGCTGACCAGGGCGGTGGAGACCGGTTCGGATCGGTTGAGTGGCTCGACGAAGGCGCGGTCGATCTTGAGGATGTCCACCGGGAACCGTTGGAGGTAGCTGAGGGACGAGTACTTGGTGCCGAAATCGTCGACGGCGATGGCGATGCCGAGGGAGCGCAGGGCGCGCAGAGCGATGGTGGCCCGCTCCGGGTCGTCCATGAGCACGTTCTCGGTGATCTCGAGCACCAGCTGCGACGGGGCGATGCCGGTGGCCCGCAGGGCCAGCCGGACGTCGTCGGCCAGGTCGGGGGAGGCCAGCTGGCGGCGGGACAGGTTGACCGCCATCCGCAGCGGCTGCTCGGTAGTGCCCGACCACTCCGCCAATTGGCGGGCGGCCTCGAGCAGGGCCCACCGTCCGAGCGCCACGATGAAGCCGGTCTCCTCGGCCAGCGGGATGAAGATCGACGGCGGGACGAGGCCGAGTGCCGGGTGGTCCCACCGGGCGAGCGCTTCGAACCCGCAGACGTTCATCGAGTCGAGGGCGAGCACGGGTTGGTACAACAGGTGGAACTCGTCGCGTTCGAGCGCCCCGCGGAACCCGTTGATGAGCTCCGTGCGCTCGATCCGTCGGGCGCGCATGGACGGGTCGAACACAGCGATCCTGTCTCTGGCGCCCGACTTGGCCTCGTACATGGCGGCGTCGGCCTCCCCGATGAGCTCCTCGGGGTGGGCGCCTGCGGTGGTGACGGTCAGCCCGATGCTCATGGAGATGCCCGACGGGCTGCCTTCGAAGCCGAGACGCTCGTCGAGGGCGGTCACGACCCGGCGAACGATCTCGACGGCTGCCGACTGCTCGCCCACGTCGGGCATCAGGATGGCGAACTCGTCGCCGCCCAGCCGGGCCACGGTGTCGTCGGGCCGCACGTTGTCCGCGATGATGGCGGCCACTTGGCGCAGGACGTTGTCCCCGACCGGGTGCCCGAGCGAGTCGTTGACGGCCTTGAAGCCGTCGAGGTCCCCGAAGCACAGGGCGACGCATCGGCCGGAACCGTCCAGGCCGGCGAGAGCGAGTGTCACCCGCTCCTGGAGGAGCGCACGGTTGGCCAGACCGGTGAGCTCGTCGTGGTAGGCCAAGTGGCGCAGGTCGGCCTCGAGGGTGTCCCGCTCGGCGTGGGATGCCTCGAGCTCGCGGGCGTGGTGCTCGAGGTCGGCGGCCTGGTCGCCGATGCGGGTGAGCATCCACCGCATGCGGACGGCGATGACCGCGAGGACCGCCAGGCACAGGATCGCCATGACGGTGATGTTGACCGGCTTCCCCGTCAGGCCGGCCACGAGGAGGCGCAACGGGGGGAGGAACGCGGCGAGAGCCACGAGCGGGAGGCGCCGCTTCGTCCCGGCCCGCTGCCCGTCGGCCGGAGGGACCGCGAAGTCCTCAAGGCGGCGCTGTGCCGGGCGACCGGAGTCGTCGACGTCCGTCCTGGCGACCGACGGATGGAGGGCGGCCACCGCCACCAGGACGTACTGGAGGAGGAACAGGGCGTCGGGGAGCTGGCCGCTGACGTAGGCCCCGTGCAGGACGAGCAGGTCGAAGCTGACGTCGGCGACGAGCAGCACGGTCATCGAGGCCATGAGCCACATGTGGTAGGTGAGGCGGGCCGAGCCGAAGACGACGGACCGGAACAGCACGAAGACCAGGGCCACGTCCATGATCGGGTAGGCCATCGCCACCAGCCGCCCTGCGATCGGGACCCCGTGCTGTTGGGCGAGGGGATGGAGCAGGAAGTACCAGGCGAGGGTGAGGCTCCCGAGGGCGATGATGGCGGCGTCTGCATAGTCCTCGCGCGATGCCCTCCGGTTCGGGTTGCGGCTCAGCCGGGTCACCCCGACGAAGAGGAGCGGGTACCCGAGGAGGTGGAAGGCGTCGGCGATCGAGGGCAGCGGCGTCGCCCGGTGCACGATGTCCGAGTAGTAGTTGCCGGCCAGGTCGCCGACGGCGAAGCACAGCCCGGCGGAGGCGACCAGGTACCAGGCGAGCCGGTCGGACGGCCGGTTGAACCGGATGCCTGCCAGGACCAGGGCGAACGAGGACAGGCCGATGAGCGAGTAGACGGCGTCGCGGCCGTACCGGCCCGGCACGAGGAGGTAGGCACCGGTCAGACCCACGCCGACCACGAGGGTGACCACCCATGCCCGTCGTCGCCACCCCATGGTCACCTCGCCTCCGGTCCGTGCTGCCAGGAGTGCCTCCGTGTGCTCATCGGTACGCGGAGCGGGGAAGTTGAGCGCTCGCGCCCGGGCGTCCGGCGCACCCCGGACGACACCGGGCGGCCACTACGGTAGGCGCATGGCGACCATCGTGGACAAGGAAGCTGCCGTCGACCTCCTACGGAACGAGTACCGGGCACTGGCCGAGGTGTGTGCCGACCTCTCCCCAGGGCAGTGGGACACCCCGACGTGCCTGCCGGGATGGACCGTGCGCGATGCCCTGAGCCACGTCATCGGCGCCGAGGCGATGCTCCTGGGCGAGCCCGCCCCGTCGGTCGACGTCTCGCACGTCACCCACATGCGGAACCCCATCGCCGAGGCGAACGAGGTCTGGGTCGAGGCGCTGCGCGGCACGACCGGCCCGGACATGATCGCCCGGTTCGAGGACGTGACGTCCCGACGGCTGGCCCAGCTCGACGTCATGACCAAAGAGGAGTTCGACGCCCCGTCGTGGACACCCGCGGGCAAGGACGAGACCTACGGGCGCTTCATGCGCATCCGCCACTACGACTGCTACCTCCACGAGCAGGACATCCGCCTCGCCCTCGGGCTCCCGACCCGGGAGACGGTGCCGGACCTGGCGTCAGCGCTCGACGAGGTGGCCACAGGACTCGGCTACATCGTGGGCCGGCGGGCGGCACTGCCCGAGGGGTCCCGGGTGCGGATCGACCTGACCGGCCTGCTCCCCCGCACCTACCTGGTCCAGGTCGACGGGCGGGCGGCCGTGGTCGACGCGCTCGACGGCGAGCCGACGGTCGGGATCGAGCTGCCGGCCCGACGCTACCTGCGTCTCACCGGCGGACGCCGGGACCCGGGCGTCGACCCCGAGGACGACGTGCGCTTCACCGGGGACCGGGAGCTCGGCGCCCACCTGGTCGCCTCCCTGTCGTTCACCATCTGAGCCCGTCCCGACCGGTCGGGGTGCTGGCTCAGGCGTCGAACTCGGCCTCCCGGGCGAAGGCGGCGAGGGCGTCGCCGTCCAGCCGGTAGCCGGTCCACCCCGTCATCGGGTGGGCGCCGATCGATCGGTAGAAGGCCAGTGCCGGCTCGTTCCAGTCGAGCACCGACCAGTCGACTCGTGCATACCCCCGATCGACCGCCGAACGGGCCAGGTCGGCCAGCAGCGCCCGACCGACGCCGCGCCCGCGGTGGTCCGGACGGACGTAGAGGTCCTCGAGGTAGATCCCCACGCGGCCGGTCCACGTCGAGAAGTTGCGGAAGTGGATGGCCGTGCCGACCACGGTGCCGCCCTCGTCGGCGACGGTGGCGAACACGACCGGCTCCTCGGTGAACAGCGCGTCGGCCAGCATCGACGCGTCGACCTCGACGGCGTCGGGCTCGCGCTCGTAGGCGGCGAGCTCTTCGATGAGTTCGACCAGCACGGGGACGTCGGCCGGCACGGCGGGTCGCAGGATCACGGGACGAGCAGGACCCGACCGAACGCCTGGCGGCTCTCGATGAAGGCGTGGGCTTCGCCCGCCTCGTCGAGCGCGAACCGGCGGTCGACGACCACCTGCAGGCTGCCGGCGGCGATGTCGTCGAGGTGGCGGGCGATCATGGCATGGGCCCGGGTCCCGAGGAACAGCTCGGCACCCAGGAAGTAGCCGACGAGGGTCTGATTGGCGACCCGCATGGTCGAGACGTCGAGCATCGACGGCGTCTCACGGCCGGCGTCGCCGAATGTCACGCACCGGCCGCGGTAGGCCAGGCAGTGCAGGCTGCGCTGGAGGTTGGACCCGCCCACCGAGTCGATGATGACGTCGGCGCCCCGCCCGTCGGTCAGGCGCCGGACCTCGGCGACGAAGTCGGTCGCCGTGTAGTCGATGCCATGGTCGAGCCCCAGGTCGGCCAAGCGGGCCAGCCGCCCGGGCGACGAGGCGGTGGCCACGACCCGGGCCCCGGCCCGCTTCGCCAGTTGGATGGCGGCGATCCCGACGCCGCTGGCACCGGCATGGACGAGTGCGGTCTCGCCTGCCTGCAGCCGTCCGAACTCGAACAGGCAGTCGTCGGCCGTCCCGAAGGCGACGGGCACGCAGGCCGCCGCCTCGGTCGCCACCCCGTCGGGGATCCTCCAGCAGAAGGGCCGCCCCGTCGCCCGCATCTCGGCGTGCGACCCGTCGACGCCGACCGTCACCACCCGGTCGCCGGGGGTCAGATCGTCGACCCCGTCGCCGACCTCGAGGACCTCGCCGGCGCACTGGTAGCCGACGATGTGTGGCACCGAGGTGAGCTCGCCGCCAAGGCGGTTGAGTGTGTCGCCGCCTTCGACACTTACGGCCTCGACGCGGATCAGGACGTCGCCGGGCCCACACACGGGATCAGGCACGTCCTCGTAGCGGAACACGTCCGGCCCGCCCGTCTCGTAGTACACCGCTGCCTTCATGGTCCTCCCTCGGTCGGCTGCACGCCACCCTAGGCAGTCCGGTGCGGACGGGCGGTCTGCGGCCCGGGACCGTGAGCCGTGCGCCGGGGAGCGGACGCAACGAGGGTGCAACCGTCCGCGGCCGCTGCTGAACGCGGTTCAAGTTGGCGTCGGCCAGCGCCGATACGCGTCGAGATGATTTCCCACCTCCCAACTGACCCTTCCGGGCCCGACGCGGCACCTGCCGCCGTCGCCATGGACGAGCGTGTGGCCTTGGGGAGCGCCCTCCAGGCCCGTGCCGACGCCATCGGGAACCAGGTGGCCGCCCGATTCCCCGAGTTCCTCCGGAACGAGGCGTTCGCGTCGTCCCGACTGGCCACCGACCTGATCGGCCGGTGGCTGTGCACCGATCGGGCCGCCACTCCCGAGGAGGAGGTCACCCTCTCCCGGCAGGGCCAGCAGGTGGTGCTCATGGAGGTCGACCTGGCCGTGGCGGTCAAGGGGTACCTGCACTGGCGCGACCTGTGCACGGCGGCCATCGCCGAGGACGCGGCGCGGCTCGGACTGAGCAGCGATCTGGTCGACCTGGCGTGCACGGTGGTCTGCCTCAGCAGCGACGGCGGCCTCGTCCGCACCGTGCGGGCGTTCGACGAGACCCGGAGCATCCTGCAGGACCGCCTGCGCAAGGAGCAGGCGAACCTGTCCCACCAGGCCCTGCACGACGACCTGACCGGCCTCCCCAACCGGACCCTGCTCGCCGACCGGCTCCGCCGGGCCGCCCGCAGCGCCACCCGCTCGGGTACCGACCCGATGCTCCTGTTCCTCGACCTCGACAACTTCAAGGCCATCAACGACCGGTTCGGCCACTCGGCCGGTGACAGCCTCCTGGTGACCGTGTCCGAGCGGCTCCTCTCCCTCGTGCGGGCGTCGGACACCGTGGCCCGGCTCGGCGGCGACGAGTTCGTGATCCTGGCCGAGGAGCTGGAGGAGCCGATGACGGCGGCACGGTCGCTCGCCGAACGCATCCACCAGACGATGCGGGCCCCGGTCCGGGTCGGCGACCGCGAGCTGCACACGTCGGTGAGCATCGGCATCACCGCGGTGGCGCCCGACGCCGACCCCGACGAGTGCCTCTCCCAGGCCGACGCAGCCATGTACCAGGCGAAGCGCAGCGGTCCTGCGCACTTCGAGATCTACGACGCGGCGATCGGGGACGACACCCGCCGCGAGAGCCTGGTGGCCGACGAGCTGCGGGTGGCCCACGCCAAGGGCGAGCTGACACTCGACTACCAGCCGATCTTCCGGATGGCCGGCGGGCGCCCGTCCGACCTGGTCGGCATGGAGGCACTCCTCCGGTGGGCCCACCCCGACCTGGGGAGCATCCCGCCCGGCGAGTTCGTGCCGCTCCTCGAGCAGAGCCGCCAGATCGTTCCGGTCGGCCGGTGGGTCCTCGAGGAGGCCACCTACCAGTGCCGCGACTGGCAGGCCCAGGGCTTCCCGGGTCTCACCATGTCGGTCAACGTCTCCGCCCGCCAGCTCCAGGACCCCGGCTTCTACGATGACGTACAGGACGCCCTGGACGCCTCGGGTCTGGACCCCGACCACCTCGTGCTCGAGGTCACCGAGTCGGTGCTCGTGGTCGACATCCTCCAGATCGGCACCATGATGCAGCAAGTGCGCGAGCTCGGCGTCCACCTGGCCCTCGACGACTTCGGCACCGGCTACTCGTCCCTGCTCTACCTGCAGGGCCTGCCGATCGACCGTCTCAAGATCGACCGGTGCTTCGTGTCGGGCCTGGACGCCGAGGACCATGACGGCACCATCATCAAGACCGTGGTCGACCTGGCCCACAACCTCGGGATCACCGTGGTGGCCGAGGGGGTCGAGACCCCGGCCGAGCTCCAGGGCGTCGGGGCCCTCGGATGCGACGAGGCCCAGGGGTTCCTGCTCGGCCGACCCGCCGCGGCCCACCTGCACACGCTGGACCGCACGGCCCGGGTACCGAGCCTGTCGATCTGACGCCCCTGGGACGGGAGCGCCGGATCAACCCGCAAGGCGGGCGAACGTGCGCTTCTGGGCGGCGTAGAGGTGGGGGAACTCAGCCGCCAGCTGGTCGTACACGGCGACGGCCCCGGGGTCGGGCAGGTGGGTGGCGGCCACGGGCACCAGCCGCCGCACCTCCTCCGGCGTGACGGCGCCGAGCGTCAGTCCGGCGATCAGCGCCGCGCCGCGGAGGTTGGCGAGCAGCGGGTCCGCCACCTGCTCGACCGGCCGGTCGAGGACGCTGGCGTAGATCGAGCACCACAGCGGTGACGAGGCGCCGCCCCCGATGGCCCGGACGGTGCCGAGCGGCTGGCCCACGAACCGCTCGACGGCACGGGCCAGCCACCGCGAGTTGAGCGCCACGCCCTCGAGCACGGAGCGCACGAGATCGGCCCGCGTCGTCCGGAGCGACAGGTTGTGGAACCCGCCCCGGGCCAGGCGGTCGTCGACGGGCGAGCGCTCGCCGGCCAGCCACGGGGTGAACAGCACCCGGCCGCTGCCGGGCGCGGCCGTGGCCGCCAGTGCGGTGAGCTCGTCGAAGGCGGTCGGCCGGGCGGCGTCCTCGCCGTCGAGGCAGTCCCGGAGCCACTCGAGTGCCCGACCCCCCGACTCCTGGTTGTTGGCGACCAGGCGCAGCCCGGGCAGGATCCCCGGCACGGTCGCCATCTGGCGCACGGCGTCGGTCTTCTTCCGGGGGAACGGGCAGCTGAACCAGCTGGTCGTCGATATGGCCACATGGGCCTGCAGCGGGAGCACCGCTCCGGCGCCGACGCACGCCGAGTGGAGGTCGGGGGTCCCGGCGATCACGACCACGCCGTCGGGCAGGCCGAGCTCGGCGGCGACGTCCGCCCGCACGGTCCCGACCGCACCGGCCGTGGGCCCGAGCGGCGGCAGCTTCGCTGCCGGCACCCCGGCCGCCGCCACCAGGGCGGAGTCGTAGGCGAGCGGGTCGGCGGTGCGGTTGTCGGTCAGCCACGCCCCGGCCATGGACGCGGCGGTGGCCGACGCGGTACCGGTGAACCGCATCGACAGGTAGTCGACGGGCTCCAGGTACCAGCGGGCGGCACGGGCCACGTCCGGCTCGTCGCGCTCGAGGTGCAGCATGTGCCCGATCGGGTCGGCGCCCGACGTCGAGGGGGCGCCGCCGCTGTGGCGGATCCACCGGAGCGCAGCCGCCGGAGCGTACCCGGCGACCGGCCCGCCGATCACGGCACGGGCGTGGGGTGCCCCGCGGGTGTCCGACCACAGCTGACACGGGCCCACGGGCGCTCCGGTGGCGTCGACGGGGACGGTGCTGGCCCACTGGCCGGTGCACGCCACGGCGACCACCCGGCCCGGGTCGACCGCGCCCGAGGCCAGGGCCCGACCGGCGGCGTCGCGGATCACGTCCCACCACAGTCCGGCGTCCTGGGTCGCCTCGCCACCGGGTCCGTGGTGGGTGGGGACCGACCGGTGTTCGTGCCACGCCACGATCCCGGTGAGCGAGACGAGGCCCACCTTGGGCCCCCCGGTACCGAGGTCGACGGCCAGGACCCAGCGGTCGTGGCGTGCGCCGCCGTCGGCGGCGCGGGCTGCCCGCTCAGGCATCGTCCGGGATCGACTGCTGCGCGTCCATCATCTCGCTCATCATCAGGCGGATGAACTCGTCGGCCTCGTCGGTCATCCCTCCGGCGACCCCGCCGTAGACGGCGCCCGACCGGGGTGCCCCCGTCTGGGCCGTCGCATAGATCACGGCCTCGGCCAGGTCGGCGGCGAACGCCTCGGCCACTCCGGCCTGGGTCTGGGGCCGGGTGACGGCCATGTGTAGTGCGTTGGGGTACTGCTGCCCGTTGAAGCGCCAGCCCCGTTCGCGCATGGAATCGTTGACGTGGTAGATGTCGAACGCGTCCGAGGTGAAGCTGAACAGGAACGACGGGTCGCCCAGGATGCGCAGCTCCGGGTGGGTGCGGACCGCGGCCTGCATGGCGGCCGAGGTGGCGAAGATCTGCCCGGCATATCCCCGGTAGCCCTCGCGCCCGAGCTGGATCATCGACGCCCACGTGGCGGCCAACAGGCCGCCCGAGCGCGAGCCGTCCATGCCCGGCGAGCAGTACTTGCCACCGGTCCAGTCGGTGTTGAAGAAGTACTGGGCGTTGCGGAGCTCCTTGTCCCGGAACGAGAGGACCGAGGTGCCCTTCAGGGCATAGCCGTACTTGTGGGTGTCCGCCGAGATCGAGGTCACCCCCGGCACGCGGAAGTCGAACCGGGGGATGTCGTACCCGAGCTCCTCGCCGAACGGCAGGATCCACCCGCCGAGGCACCCGTCGACGTGGAGGCCGATCCCGTGCTCGAGGGCGATGTCGGAGAGCGCCTCGATGGGGTCGACCGTCCCGTAGCCGTAGTTGCACGCCGACCCGACGAGGGCGACCGTGCCGTCGTCGACGGCGCCCGCCACCCAGTCGGTGTCGACCCGTGTCGAGACGGGGTCGATCGGGGCCACCCGCAGCTCGATGCCGAAGAGATGGCACGCCTTGTCGAAGGCGGGATGGGCCGTCTCCGGCTTGATCACGTTGGGCCGGGTCACTCCCCGGGTGGCCGCGGCGTGGTCGCGGTAGGCGAGCAGCGCGTGGCAGATGCTCCCGGTGCCGCCCGAGGTCACGAGGCCGACCGGCTCGGTCCCGGTGACCGACTCGGCATGCATCAGGTCGAGGGTCATGGCGATGATCTCGGCCTCGAACCGGGTGGCGGACGGGCACATGTCCCGCTGGAGCACGTTGACGTGCGAGAAGAGCGCGAACGCCTCGTTCAGGAAGTCGTAGTGGTCGTGGTCGCCGCAGTACATGGTGCCCGAACACCGGCCGGACTCCCACGAGCGGTCCTCCTCGGCGGCCATCGACCGAAGCGCGTCGAGCACCTCGGTCCGGGGCGTCCCGTGGTCCGGCAGCGTGCGGTGGACGGGGATGCGGTCGGCGTAGGGGAACGGGCTCATCGGACGACTCCTCGTGCGTGGGTGCGGCGACGGCGGAGAGGCCGTCACGGGCACGGTACAGCCTGCCCGTGTCGGGAGGGGTCGCAGGGTCGTCCCGTCGTCTGCAACACCTGTCACCAGGGAGAACGCGCCGGGGGAGGGGCACGTCGGGTTCAAGTTGGGGGGCGGGGGTGCCGATGCCCCCGGTGTGCAGTTGCTACCGGTGGCGGACCGGGGAGACTCGGGGGACGACGGGGTGGCGGGCCGCGTGCGCTCCGGCCGGATGGCGTCAATCGCCCTGTTCGCGTCCGGCGCCCTGGTCGTAGGGTCCGCGCTGGTGGTGCCCCACGTGGAATCCATGGTGGCCGTGTGGCTCGTCGGGACGGCCACGCTGGCCGGCGGGATCGCCGCCTGGTGGGTGCCCTGGGGCCGCCTGGGACGGTGGGCCGTGCTCGTCGTCGTCCTCGTCGCCTTCGTCTCTGTAGACCTGACCTATGTGTACGCCGTCCGCGACGGCTTCATCTTCCCGGCCACCTTCGTCCTGGCGTCCGTCCTGGTGGGCCTGACCCTCCCGCGCTGGACCGCCGTGCGCCTGGCCCCCCTGCTGGCGCTGGCCTACGTGGTGCCGCTCCTGGTCGTCACCGGCACGGCGCAGACCGGCGGTCTGGCCTCGGCGATCGTCGTGGTGCCGGTCTGCGTGCTCCTCGGCGAGGCCGTCGCCTGGGGGATGCGGCGGTCGGCCGCCGTCGAGGACGGGGTCGCCCGGGGTGCGACGGGCGTCCAGCAGCTGTTCGACGAGGCGCCGACCGGCATCGCCAAGCTCGGCCTCGACGGGCGGTTCCTCGAGGTGAACCGGGCGTACGCGGCGATCCACGGCTACCGGTGCGAGGAATTGGTGGGTAGGCCGGTGAGCGAGCTCGTGCACCCCGACGACCTGTCGGCCGACCAGGCGAACATCGACCTGCTGCTGGCGGGGTCCCGCGACTCCTTCCACATGGAGCGCCGCGGGATCCGGTCCGACGGGCGGGTCGTCTGGGTGTCGCTCAACGGCTCGGTCGTGCGCGACGCCCGGGGCCAACCCCTCTTCCTGATCGGCCAGATCGAGGACATCGACGAGCGGCGGGCGTTGCGGGAGCAGCTCGCCCGGTACGCGGTGACGGACTCCTTGACGGGGCTGCCGAACCGCAAGCTGTTCATGGAGCACCTCGACGTGGCGCTCCGCCGGGCCGAGTCGAACGGCCGGCACGTGGCCCTGATGTTCCTCGACCTCGACCGGTTCAAGCTGGTCAACGACGGTATCGGCCACGACGCCGGGGACCGGTTGCTCCAGCGGGTCGGCCAGCGGCTGAGCCACGCGCTGCGCCCCGAGGACTTCCTGGCCCGCTTCGGCGGCGACGAGTTCACCGCGTTGTGCGAGGTGGCGGGCGAGGAGGACGTGCTCGAGATCGTCAGCCGCCTACGCACGTCGATGGCCACCCCGGTGTCCGAGGTCGACTTCGAGCAGTTCGTGACGCTCAGCATCGGCGTCGCCCTGTCCACTTCCGAGACGATGCTCCCGTCGGCCCTGCTCCGGAGCGCCGACATCGCCATGTACCAGGCCAAGCGCTCGGGCCCCGGCCGCTATGTCGTGTACGCACCGGGCGACGACGACGCCGGTCGCAGCCTGCGGACCTCGAACGAGCTCCACCGGGCCATCGAGGAGCACCAGCTCGTACTCCACTACCAGCCGTTCGTCGACGTCGGGCGCCTCACCGTGATCGGCACGGAGGCGCTGACCCGGTGGCAGCACCCGACACGCGGCCTCCTCCCCCCGTCGGAGTTCATCGACCTGGCCGAGGAGTGCGGCCTCATCGTCGACCTCGGCGCGTGGGTCCTGCGCGAGGCATGCCGCCAGGGGGAGTGCTGGCGGGCGGCCCGCACTGCTGCCGGACAGACGACCCGTCGGCCGTCGATGTCGGTGAACATCTCGCCCCAACAGCTGGCCGAGCCCGGGTTCTGCGAACTCGTGGAGTCGGTGCTGGACGAGACCGGCTTCCCGGCCGACAAGCTGTGGCTCGAGATCACCGAGGGTGCCCTGATGCGGGACCCGGCGGCCGCCATCGCCATCCTCGAGTCGCTGCGGGCAGCCGGAGTCCACCTGGCCATCGACGACTTCGGCACCGGCTACTCCTCGCTCAGCTACCTGAAGCGCCTGCCCGTCCAGGCGCTCAAGATCGACCGCAGCTTCGTCGAGCACCTCGAGACCGGTTCGGACGACAGGGCCATCGTCGAGGCCATCGTCGCCCTGGGCGGCACGCTCGGGCTCGAGGTGGTGGCCGAGGGCATCGAGCGGCCGGGTCAGGCGATCGAGCTCGCCGCCCGCGGCTGTCATCTCGCCCAGGGGTTCCTCTACGGCAGGCCGGTCGACCCCGCCGTCATCGGCCCCTACCTGCCGGTGTCCGCCTCCGACTGGGGGACCCGCAGCCACCTCACCCGGGTCTGAGCCGCGCCGCCGGCCATCCGCCGCCGGGGTCCCGGCGGGCGGTGTCATCATGGACCCCCCACGGGTCCCGCCGAGGAGCCGGGCCGCGACAGCCGTCGTGTGCCGGGCGGACGGGAGGGATCCGTCAGACGACGGATCGATACGGAGTCGGATGCCCAGGTCACACCTCGCCCGGTGGTGAACACGTCATGACCCTGGCCGACCCGGCGAGACGCGCCGCCCAGGTGGTCGGCGGTGCCGTCGCCGTACTCCTCCTGCTCGTCGCCACCGCCGGCACGGCGAGCGCCCACGCCCGGCTGGTCGGCACCGACCCGGCCGTGTCGTCGGTCCTGCTCGTGTCCCCGGCCCAGGTCGTGCTGCACTTCGACGACGTCGTGACCGTGGACGGCGGATCGCTCCGGGTGTTCGGGCCCGACGGGGGGCGGGTCGACGTCGGGGGAGCCCACCACCCCGGCGGCGACAGCCACGCCGTGGGGATCGGGCTGCCCCCGGGCCTCGGCTCGGGCTCCTACGTCGTGGCCTGGCGGGTGATCTCGGACGACGGGCACCCGGTCCACGGCGCCTATGTGTTCTCGGTCGGCTCCGACCGGGGCGCAGTCCGGGCCGCCGTGGTCGCCGGTGCCCTGGCCACCGAGTCCGGGAGCCCGGGGGTCGGGGCGGTGGCCGGCTTCCTCCGGTGGGCGGCCTACGCCGGGCTCCTGACGCTCGTCGGACTCGCCGTGCTGGTCGCCGTGGTCTGGCCGGACGCTGGTCCGACGTCGAGGGTGGGGCGGATCCTGTGGGCGTCGTGGGGCGTGCTGCTCGTCGCCACCGTGGCCGGGATCGCCGTGGAGGGTGTGTATGCCGCGCTGCTCCCCCTGGGCGACGTGCTCCGCCCCTCGCTCGTGGAGGAAGTGCTCCGGACGAGGTTCGGACGGGCCGAGGTGGCGCGGCTGGTGCTGCTCGTCGCGTTCGTCCCGGTACTGGTCGGGGTCCGTGGCCGCATCGGCGACGACGGCCGGGGGCGGCGCTGGCTGCGGCCCTCGGTGCTGGTCCTCGGGCTCGGCCTCCTGGTGGTCACCGGGCTGGCCGGGCACGCGGCGACCGGCGGCGCACCCGCGCTCGGACTGGCCCTCGACCTCGTCCACCTGTCGGCCGCCTCGGTGTGGGTGGGCGGTCTCGTGCTGCTCGCCGTGTTCCTCGTGGGGCGGCCGTCGTCGGTCCCGCAGCCCGAGCACCCCGGTGCCGTCATCCGCACGGTCTCGGCATGGCTCCTGGCGGCGGCGGCAGCGGTCGTCGTGAGCGGCACCGGTCAGGCCCTCCGCCAGGTGGGCAGCAGGTACGCCCTGTTCCACACCACCTACGGCCGCACCCTGCTCGTCAAGATCGCGTTCGTCGTGGTGCTGGTCTGCCTCGGGGCCATGAGCCGGCGCCTCGTGCACGGAGCGTGGGGCCTGCGCCGCACCCGCCGGCCGGGGTCACCGCCGGTGGACGACGCGACAGGTGACGGGACCGTAGCTCCGGCGCCGGTGCGTCGGCGCCGGCTGCGGCGCTCCGTGGTCGTCGAGATCGCACTCGTACTCGCCGTCCTGGGAGCGACCGCGCTCCTGGTCAACGATGTCCCGGCCGAGCAGGCGGCGGGACTGCCGGTCACCGCGTCGGTCACCACGGCCGGCGTCCAGGTCAACGTCATCGTCGACCCGGCCCGCGTCGGTATCGGAAACGAGTTCCACCTGTACGTGCTGGGCGGGCTCGGCACACCGGAGGCCGTCCTCGGGCTCGACGCCGAGCTCCTCCTGCCGTCCGGACACGTCGGGCCGGTCCGAGTGCCGCTGCACCTGAGCGGCCCCGGCCACTACTACGCCACCGACGTCGTCTTCCCGGCGGCGGGGGACTGGCACCTGACCGTCACCGTGCGGACCGCGTCGGGCCGTTCGGGGTCGGCGGCGGTGGTGCTGCCGGTCCACTGACACCGGGGGACCTCCCGGTCGTTCGCCAGGAGGGTCGTGGGACCGGGTGCGGGCCCGGCTCGGGACGGACGTGTGGCGTGGGTCAGGGGTGCCTGCCGTCCGGCATCAGGTCGTCGAGTCCCCACTGACCGACCCCGTTGAGCTGGACGTGGTCCCCGGTGGCCTCGACGATCCAGTTGCCGCCCACGTAGATGGCCGCGTGGTACACCGTCGTCCAGTCGGCCGTGTTCGATCCCCAGAACACGAGGTCCCCCGACTGGAGCTGGTTCAGGGCGACCGGCGTGCCGGCCGTGTGGTACTGGTCGTTCGCCACCCGGGCGAAGGACACCCCGGCCGCCTGGGTCCACGCAGCGAGGGCGAGACCGGAGCAGTCGTAGCCCACGGGGCCGTTGCCGCCCCAGATGTAGGGCTTGCCCAGCTGCTGGAACGCGAACAGCACGGCCTTGTCGCCGGGGGTGACCGGCCGGTACATCAGAGCCTGGGGGGCGGGAGCCGCACCCACGGCGTCCCCGTAGGCCTCGGCGGTGCCGTTCTGGGCCAGGACCCAGTAGCCCTTGCCGTCGTTGGTGGCGACGAGGCGCTCGATCGGCTCGCCGGTGCTGGCAGGCGCCGAGCCGTGGAACCCGGCGTCGCCGAAGGCGAACACGCCCCCGTCGGCTGCCACCATCCAGTAGCCGTGCCCGTCAGGGGCGGAGTCCATCCCGATGATCGGCTGCGCCAGCGTGAGGTTGCCGGTCGACCCGAAGAACCCGGCATCGCCGAAGGCGAACACGCCCCCGTCCGAGGCGACGAGCCAGTAGCCGTGCCCGTCCGCGGTGGGGGCCATGCCCACGATCGGCTGGTTGAGCACCAGGTTGCCGGTCGACCCGTAGAACCCGGCGTCGCCGAAGGAGAAGATGCCCCCGTCCGAGGCCACCATCCAGTAGCCCTTGTCGTCCGCGGTCTGCGCCATACCGACGATCGGCTTGTTGAGTCGGATGTTGCCCGTCGAACCGAAGAACCGGGCGTCGCCGTAGCTGAAGACCCCGCCGTCGCTGGCCGTGAGCCAGTAGCCGGCCCGGTCGTTCGTCGGCTCGGCCGTGACCACCGGCTGGTTGAGGGGAGCCGTCGCCGCGCCCAGCGCGGGAACGCCGTAGGCGAAGACCCCGCCCTCCGGCGTGACCAGCCAGTAGGCGTCGGACACGGGGGACGGGAGGAGGCCGTGGGCCACGGGGACAGGAGCGGCGGCCGCGGTGCCGGCCCAGATGGTGCCGGCGCCGGCGGTGGCCAGGGCCAGTCCGACGGCCAGGAGAGACGCCGTTCGTGTGGCGGGTCCCCGCCACCTGGACCGACGTGTGTGCATGCTCCGACCTCCGGACGCGGCGGTGACCTCCACGGTCCCACCTAGAGTAGTAATCATACTACTCAGAGTGGTCATCCGGCCAGGGTGCTGCGGTATCGTCGGCCCAGCGGGAGCCGGCGGGGGCCCCGTCAGCCGACGGTGGCGATGCCGCCGTCGACCGGGATGATGGCGCCGGTCAGGTACGAGCCGGCACGCGACGCCAGGAACAGGGCGACCCCGGCCATGTCGTCGGGCCGACCGATCCGCTTGAGCGGTGCCGAGGCGGCGATCTGGTCACCGAAGGCGTCGAGGGTGGCCGCCATCATCTTCGACTCGAACGGGCCCGGGGCCACGGCATTCACGGTGATCCCGGGCGCCAGGTGCCGGGCCAGGTGCCGGGTGAGCTGGTGCACGGCGGCCTTCGACGACGAGTAGGAGTACGACTCCAGCACGGGCACGTGGATGCCGTCGATCGAGCCGATGTTGATGACCCGGGCCGGGTCCTCGCCGGTCGACGCCGCCTGCAGCATCGGAAGGAAGAACTTCGTGGTGTGGAACACGCCCTGAACGTTGAGATTGAGCACGCGGTCCCACGAGGCGCTGTCGTGCTCGACCAACGGCGCCCCCCAGGTCGCACCGGCGTTGTTGACGAGCACGTGGACCCGGTCGTGTCCGGTCGCCACCGCCTCGGCGAAGGCCCGGGCCCCCTCCTCGGACGACAGGTCGGCGGCCAGCCCGGTGCACGTGCCGTAGGCGGACAGCTCGGCCACCGCCTGCTCGACGGCGTCGGCCTTGCGCGAGGCGATGACCACGTCGGCCCCGGCGGCGACGAAGCCCCCGGCGATCATCCGCCCGATGCCCCGCGTGCCGCCGGTGACGACCACCGTCTTGCCGGCGACGTCGAAGAGCACGTCGGGAGAGGTGGGGGCTGTGGGGTCGCTCATGGCAGGGGACGGTACCCCACCCCGGCGCCGTTGGTAACGTCCCGCCCATGGGAGAGACCACGTGCACCTGGCGCTGACCGACGAGCAACTCGACCTGCAGGCAGAGCTGCGGGCCTACTTCGCCGCCCTGGCGGCGTCCGGCCCCGACGGCGGCCGCCCGGACTACGTCGACACGATCCGCCGGATGGGCGCCGACGGCTGGCTCGGGATCGGCTGGCCCGTCGAGTTCGGCGGGCACGGCCGGGGTCCGATCGACCAGATGATCTTCGTCGAGGAGTCCCACTGGGCCGGGGTACCACTCCCGCTGCTGACCCTCAACAGCGTGGGGCCCGCCATCATGCAGCTCGGTACCGACGAGCAGAAGGCGCGCTTCCTGCCGGCCATCCTGCGCGGCGAGGTCCATTTCTCGATCGGGTACACCGAACCAACGGCGGGCACCGACCTGGCATCGCTGCGGACCCGGGCCGTCCGCGACGGCGACGAGTACGTCATCAACGGCGAGAAGCTCTACACCAGTGCCATCCAGTACGCCGACTACGTGTGGCTGGCGGCGCGCACCGACCCGGACGTCCCCAAGCACAAGGGCCTGTCGGTGTTCATCGTGCCCGTCGACGCAGCGGGCTTCAGCTGGACGCCGCTGGCCACCGTGGCCGGTGAGTTCACCAGCTCCACCTTCTACGAGGACGTCCGGGTGCCGGCGGCCAACCTGGTCGGCGAGGAGAACGGCGGGTGGACGCTGATCACCAACCAGCTCAATTTCGAGCGCGTGGCGATCTGCCCGGTGTCCGGGATCCTGCGCGACCTGGCCGACGTCCGCGCCTGGGCCCAGCAGGAGCGGCTGGCCGACGGCCGGCGGGTGATCGACCAGCAGTGGGTCCAGGTGCAGCTGGCCCGGCTGTGGGCCCGGGCCGAGTACCTCAAGCTCATCAACTGGAAGGTTGCATGGGCCGCCGACAAGGGTCTGAATCCGGCCGATGCCTCGGCCACCAAGGTCTACGGAAGTGAATTCGCCCTCGAGGTCTACCGGGTCCTGGGCGAGATCGTGGGCCAGGCCGGCTACCTGGCCGAGGGCTCGCCCGGCGCCGTGCTGGGTGGCCGCCTCGAGCACCGGTCCCGGAGCCAGACCATCTTCACCTTCGGTGGCGGTACCAACGAGATCCAGCGCGACATCATCTCGTGGCTGGGCCTGGGCCTGCCCCGGGCTCCGCGGTAGGCGGCCACGTCGCCCCGCCGGGGCAGTTGCGCGTCGACGAGCGCCCCTACGACGCGTAGAACGCCCGGCCGCACGAGGTCGAGCGATGGATCGACACCGTCGAGGGTCATCAGCGGCGGGCCTGCAGGCCGGGCGATCCGTCCTACACTCCGGCCGACGGCGTGGGACCATGTCCCCGGCGCGACGACGGGGAGGTCACACGTGGCGACAGCTGAGGTGAACGGGGCGACGATCGCCTACGACGATACCGGGGGTGACGGGCCGCCGGTCGTGCTGGCCCACGGGTTCCTGATGGACCGGACGATGTTCGACGCCCAGGTGGCCGCCCTGCGCGGCCGGTACCGGGTGATCACCTGGGACGAGCGCGGCTTCGGCGAGACCGTCTACGACGGGGAGCCGTTCACCTACTGGGACTCGGCCGCCGACTGCCTGGGCCTCCTCGACCACCTCGGTCTCGACCGGGCGGTGCTCGGGGGGATGTCCCAGGGCGGGTTCATCGGGCTGCGGGCCGCGCTGCTGGCACCGGACCGGGTCCGCGGCCTGATCCTGCTCGACACCCAGGCCGGCCCCGAGGACACCGAGGTCATCCCGCTCTACAGGGCGATGATCGACGAGTGGGTGACGTCCGGCCCCACCGACGACCTGGCCGCCACGACGGCGTCGATCATCATCGGGGACCCCGAACTGAGCACCACCTGGGCGGCGATCTGGAGAGCCCGGCCCTACGCGACCCTGGCCGCGCCGGGCCGGACCCTGCTCGAGCGCGAGAGCATCGCCGACCGCCTGCAGGAGATCGCAGCGCCCGCACTGGTGGTCCACGGAACCGCCGACGTGGCCATCTCGATGGACAAGGCCGAGGCCCTGGCCGCCGGGCTGTCCGGATGCGCGGGCGTGGTGGCCGTCGAGGGCGGCAGCCACGCCACCAACATGACCCATCCGGGGCCGGTCAACAAGGCGATCCTGTCCTTCCTCGGGGGACTGGCGGACTGACGCCGGTCGGCCCCGCCCCGGCGGCCGGGGTGTCCGTCAGCCCCTGGGTGTCAGGCCGGCGGCGACGGGTAGGGCGACATGGATGGCCGCAAAGGAGACCGACCCGCCGAGCTGTGGCGTGGCGTAGGCCACGGTCGTGGCCACCAACTGCAGCTCGACGTGGCTCGTCGGCGTGGCGGTGTAGGCCACGATCTCCATCGGGACGGTGGCCACGTGGGCGTGCCCGTCGAGGGTGACGGCGATCGGGGTGACCTGGTTGCCGAGCACGAGACCGGTTGTCGTGTCGACCAGCTGGGCGAAGACCCGGGTGGGTCGGTCGTGCGCCGGTACGGTGCCGGTGTAGCTGAACGACAGCCGGGGGGCGCCGACGACCACGCCGGATTTCGGGATCACGACGGGGAGGTCGACGGCGTTGGCCGCCGGTGCCGGCGTGATCCCGGCCGCGAGGGAGCCCAGCTGCTGGTCGGCCGGGACCGATGTGACCGGCCCCGACCCACCGGTCGGAACCAGCGCCAAGGTGCCCGATCCCGTCCCCGTGAACGGCGCCGTCTGCGGCACCGGGTACGAGGTGGCGGAGTAGGAGGTCCCGTTCTGGTCGACGAAGCTGAACCCGGGCCCGGTGTCGACCGAGGTGTCACGCCGCACGTACCGCTCGAGCCACGCCATCGTGGCCTGCCCCGGCGCCGCGGTGTCGCCCGGGTTCGTCAGGCAGATGCCGTGGCCGCCGCAGAACCACTGCATTGCCGTCGGCGTGCCCGAGGCCCGCAGTGACCTCGTAGTTGTCCACACCTTCCTGCAGGGTGAAGAGGGTGTCGACCGTCCCCTGGATGATGAGTGTCGGCACGTTGATCCGGTGGACGAGGCGGTCCGGGCCCCGGGCGGTGAACCACGCCGCCTGGGCGGGGGTGATGGTCCCCGTGGTGCGGCCGGCGACGGCGGACGCGGTCACGATCGGGTCGACGTGGTCGGCGCCCGACAGGTTGGTCAGGATGCCCGACCAGCCCGACTTCACCGTGCCGGCCTTGTCGAGGCTGGTCGACAGGGAGTGCCAGGCGATGGTGGGCACGATGGCGTCGACACGGCAGTCGGTCGCCGCCGTCACCAGCTGGATCCCGCCGCCGTACGAGCCCCCTACCATGCCCATACGGGGGTCGCCGGGCGCGTCGAGCTGTACGCCCGAACGGGTGGCCACCCAGCTGATCAGGGTGCTCACGTCGCGGGCCTCGTAGCCGGCGCTGTCGACCTCCGCGCTCCCGCCCGACTTCCCGAAGCCCCGCGGGTCCCAGGTCAGCACGTTGTAACCGCCGTCGAGGAGGCCCTTGATCGGCGCGCCACCGAGGATGCCCTGTCCGGTGGTGTCCGTGTCCCCGGGCAGGCTCCAGCCCGGGCCCATCAGGACCGTCGGGTGGGGTCCGGACCCGGTCTGAGGACGGAACGCGGCCAGGGGGAACCAGTGGGCCCGGATCACCGTGCCGTCGAACGACGTGATGCTCCAGTCGGTCGGGACGCCGGCGACGGGGACGGCGTGCACGGGCACGATCGGGCGGTGGCACGAGGTGGCGGCGGCCGTCGGTGACGCCGCGCCCGTGGTGCTGGTCGACGACGCGGCCGACGAGCACCCGGCGAGCGTGCCGGCCACCACCACGGCCACCAGTGCGCCCCGGAGGGCGGTCCGGTTGCTCCGACGGGGTGGACCGGTCCGGGTGGGTCGCATCAGCGGAGTGTTGCACCGCCCCCTGGGGACCGGCAAGGAACCGGAGCCAGGCCACCGCCGTCCCGTGATTTGCCGGTCCCGGTCGCAACCGGTCAAATGGGGTGATGGCGCCTGCAGCTCAACCGGTGTCTTCCGGCGCGTCCCGGACCGGCCGCGTGCGGTGGTGGGCCCTCGTCGTGGTGTGCCTCGCCATGTTCATGAACGCCCTCGACTCGTCGATCGTCAACGTGGCACTTCCGGACATCCAGAAGGACCTGCACTTCACGGCGTCCAACCTGGCCTGGGTGGTCGACGCCTTCCTGATCAGCTTCGGCAGCTTCCTCCTCATGGCCGGCCGGTTGGGCGACCTGATCGGGCGCCGCAAGGTGTTCCTGTCGGGGATCGTGCTCTTCACCGCGTCGTCGATCGCCTGCGGGGTCGCCCAGAGCCAGTCCGTGCTCATCGTCGGGCGGTTCCTCCAGGGGATCGGCGGGGCGTTCTCGTCGTCCGTCATCATCGCCATCATCGTCACCGAGTTCCCCGAGCCGGCGGAGCGGTCGCGGGCCATGAGCGCCTACATCTTCGTGGCGGTGGGGGGAGGGTCCATCGGGCTGCTTGTGGGCGGGATCCTCACCCAGGCCCTCGACTGGCACTGGATCTTCTTCATCAACGTCCCGATCGGGCTGCTCACGTTCGTGTTCGGCCGCCTCCTCATCGTGGAGAACGTCGGCCTCGGCATCCGCAACGGTGTGGACGTCACCGGGTCGGTGCTGGTGACGGTCTCCCTCATGCTCGGGATCTACGCCATCTCGACGGCCACCCAGTACGGCTGGCTGTCCGCCCACACGCTCGGCTTCGGAGGGGCGTCGGTGGCCCTGCTGGTGGGCTTCTTCGTCTTGGAGTCGCGACTGGCCAACCCGATCATGCCGCTTCGCATCCTGCGCATCCCCACACTGACCCGATCGAGCATCATCCGGGGGATGCTCGCCACGGGGATGTTCACGACCTTCTTCCTCGGGGCGCTCTACCTCGAGGGTGTCCTCGGCTACACCCCGGTCCAGACGGGGCTCGCCTTCCTCCCGATGTCGGTGACCATGGGGATCCTCTCGGCCGGCATCACCGCCCGCCTGGTCACGCGGTTCGGCGACAAGCGGGTGCTGATCCCCGGCATGGTGGCCGGGACGACCGGCCTCCTCCTGCTCACGACGCTCGGTACCGACACGGCGTACGTGTCGGTGATGCTGCCGGCGTTCCTGCTGATCGGCCTGGGAGCGGGTACCGCCTTCGCCCCGCTGCTGTCGATCGCCATGGCCGACGTGCCCGTGGCCGATGCCGGGCTCGGGTCCGGGATCGTCAACGTGTCGATGCAGATGGCGTCCGCGCTCGGGCTGGCGGTGCTGAGCGCGGTGGCCACCGGCCGCACCCGCGCCCTCGAGTCACAGGGCCACCCGACGGCGGCGGCCCTGACCGACGGCTACCGTCTGGCCTTCCTCATCGGCGCCGTGCTGGTCGGGATCGGCACGGTCGTCGCCGCGGTGGCGCTCGACAAGTCCACGCCGCGTCCGCAGGGCACGCCGTCGGAGGTCCACCTGGCCGAAGAGGAACTGTCGGCCGCCGCCGAGCCGTTCCCGCACTGACGGCCCCGCCGCCGGGTTGTCAGTAGAGTCCGACGATGTCCCCACTGTCGTCGAGGTCGATGTCGAAGGCCGCCGGATGGGAGCCGAGGCCGGGCATGGTCCGCATGTCGCCGCAGATGGCGTAGGCGAAGCCGGCACCGGCCGACAGACGCACCTCGCGGACGGGCAGACGCCAGCCGGTGGGTGCGCCCTTCAGCGCCGGGTCCGACGAGATCGACAGGTGGGTCTTGGCGATGCACATCGACAGGCTGCCGAACCCGTTCGCCTCGAGCCGGTCCAACGTGCGGGCTGCAGCAGGCGTGTAGTCGACGCCGTCGGCCCCGTAGACCCGGGTGGCGATGGTCTCGATCTTGGCGGTCAGCGGGGCCTCCGACGGGTAGAGGAACCGGAAGTCGCCCGGCTCCTCGGCCGCCTCGGCCACCGCCTCGGCCAGCTCGGTGGCGCCGGCGCCACCGTCGGCGAAGTGATTGGTGACCGCGCACCTCACGCCGAGCGACGCGGCGATCTCCCGGATGGCGTCGTGCTCGCTCGGGAAGTCGTCGGGGAACGCGTTGACGGCGACCACCGGGGTCACCCCGTGGAGCCGCACGTTCTCGATCTGCTTGACCAGGTTGGCGGCCCCGGCCCGCACGTCGTCGGGGTGCTCCTCGAGGAGCGCGGGTGGTAGCGGCCGACCGGCCACGATGCGGTAGGCGCCCGAGTGGGCCTTGAGTGCTCG
Organism: uncultured Actinomycetota bacterium; assembly: GCA_963835445.1. Taxonomy (GTDB): domain Bacteria; phylum Actinomycetota; class Acidimicrobiia; order Acidimicrobiales; family RAAP-2; genus Bog-756. Next base: position 66,033 of record CAWIFO010000004.1, on the reverse strand, counting down.
CACCGTCGCCACCACCACGGCCACGTCGGGCACCAGCCCCGAAACCCGGCACTTGATGTTGAAGAAGCGCTCGGCACCCATGTCGGCCCCGAACCCCGCCTCGGTGATCAGGTAGTCGCCGGTGTGGATCCCGATCTGGTCGGCGACGACCGACGAATTGCCGTGGGCGATGTTGCCGAACGGGCCGGCGTGCACCAGGACGGGCGTGTTCTCGAGCGTCTGGAGCAGGTTGGGCTGCAGCGCGTCGCGGAGGATGACTGCCATGGCGCCTGCACCCCGGACGTCCTCGGCCGTCACCGGCGCACCCGATGTGTCGAAGCCCACCACGACGGCGCCGAGCCGCCGACGCATGTCGGCCAGGGACGTCGACAGGGCGAGTACGGCCATGACCTCGGAGGCCGCGGTGATGTCGAAGCCGGTCTGACGGGGGACACCGTCCTGGGCGGTCCCGAGCCCGATGACGACGTTGCGGAGCGACCGGTCGTTGACGTCGAGGACCCGTCGCCAGGTGATCTCGTGCAGGTCGAGCCCGGGCGCGCTGCCGTGGTGGAGATGGTTGTCCACGATGGCCGACAGCGTGTTGTGGGCCGCTGTCACCGCGTGCATGTCACCGGTCAGGTGGAGGTTGAACGCCTCGAACGGCGCAGCCTGGCTGTAGCCGCCGCCAGCCGCTCCGCCCTTGATCCCGAACGTAGGACCCAACGACGACTGCCGGATGGCGGCCGTGGCCCGCTTGCCGATGTGGGACATCCCCTGGGCGAGGCCGATGGTCGTCGTGGTCTTGCCCTCGCCGAGCGGGGTGGGCGTGACCGCGGTCACCACGACGTAGCGGGCCCGGGGCCGCTCGGCGAGCGCGCCGACGGCGTCGAGGGAGATCTTCGCCACGTAGCGGCCGTAGGGCTGGAGGAACTCCTCGTCGATACCCATGGCTGCGGCCACGTCGATGATCGGGAGGAGCGTGGCCTTGCGGGCGATCTCGAGCGCGGTCAGCTGTGTGGTCCTGGTCATCGCGTCCTCGATGGGGTCGTGGGCGGGCACGGGGTGCGGTGTGCCGGACTGTAGTGCGGGGCCGGACCGTCGGACCACGGGCTAGCTGCCGCTCGCCCGTGCGGGTCGGGAACCGCGTCGGCGTCCGCCGGGCGACGCCGCGGGTGGGACGCTACGGTGTCCCCATGACTCATGACACTCTCACTGACAGAAGATGGGTCCGGCGGACGGCCGGTGCCGCGCTGGCCGGCCTGGCGCTGGCCGGGGCCGCCTGCGGGAGCTCCTCGTCGTCCACCTCGACCACGTCCACCCCGAAGAATGCGGTCGTGGCCACCGGGTTGCTGGGCAAGCGCTACTGCGAGGTGCTGCTGGTGCGGCCCACGGCGGCCGGCCTGGTGGCCACCGTCTACAACACGTACCCGCTCAACGCCTGCCCGGCCGACCAGTGGGCGGCGATGGACGCCACGGCCATCGCCTCGGCCAACGGCGTGCCCTACGCCGTGCTCAACGGCCCCCGGTACTGGCTGATGAACTCGATCGCCAAGGTGCGCACGGGCGCCGAGATCGTGAAGTCCTTCGGCGGCATGGCCATGATCGAGGAGGCGACCGTCGTTCTCGGCACCAGCGTTGCCGCCGCGTCGGTGCCGTTCACGCCGCACACCGTCAGCCGCCAGGCTGCGTTCACCTTTGCTGCCGGACGCCAGGTCTGCGAACTGGTGGACCCGACCGGTACGACCTGGGTGATGCAGACCTACAGCCAGATCAAGGACCCGACACTCACCCAGGCGGACCTGCCCGGCCTGGCGTCGCAGCTGACACTGCCGACCGGGTGGACGTACCGGGTGCGGACGCTGAGAAGTCCGTTGGTGGTGGCCACCGCGAACCAGCCCGCCCAGGTGCTCCAGGACAACCTGGAGAACAGCTACTCGAAGGAGACGTCCGGATGAGCGGTCCGGCGGGGGACGGGTGGTCGTCGTGCCCCCGACGGCGGTCCGGCCCCCGGGATTCGTCGTGCCCCCGGAATTCGTGGACCACTCGCCGAAGGGGGAGATCCCGATGGTCCGGGTGGGTGACCGGTACCGGGCCGACTCCCTGCCCATCCTCGAGTGGCTCGAGGAGCAGGTGGCGGGGCGACCGCTCCTGCCGGACGCCGCCGACGTTCGGGCGCTGGTGCGCGAGCGGGTGGCCTGCATCGACGACCGGGTCTTCGCCCCGATGATCGGCGACTACTACGGCACCCGCGACGATCGCATCGCCCGGGCCTCGGACGGCCTCGGCGCCGCGCTGGTGGACATGGGGTCCTGGCTCGACGGGGCTGACTGGCTGACCGGCGAGGGGCCGACGCTCGCCGAGGCGGCGGTCGTCCCGGTCTACGTGCGGCTGGAGGCACTGGCCCGACTCGGCTTCACGGGGCCGGTCGACCCCCGGGTCGCCCGGCACGTCGAGCGGTGCACCGGGCTCGAGGGATGGGCCGCGGTGGCATGGACCGAGGCCCAGACCGACGAACTGGTGGGCAGGTTCCAGCGGTTCCGGGCGAAGGCCCGTTCGGACCGGGAGGACTGACCGGGGTGGACCTGCTCGTCGTCATGGACCCGTTTGAGTCGTGCGACCCGTCCGGCGACACGTCGATCGGGCTGCTGTCCGCCACCCTCGAGCGGGGCCACCGTGCCTGGTGCTGCACTGCGGGGGACCTGGTGCTGGGTGCCGGGATCGTGGGGGCCCTGGTCCGCCCGGTGTCCGTCGCCGGGCTGATGGTGTCGGCCGGGACCCGTGCGACGGAACCGGTGGACCTCGGTGCCTTCGACGTCGTGCTGGTGCGCACGGACCCACCGGTCGATGCCGAGTACCTCGCTATGACGCTGCTCCTCGAGCTCGCCCGGGGAGCGACTCTCGTCGTCAACGACCCGAGGGGTTTGCGTGAGGCGAATGAGAAGCTCTACGCCTGCCGGTTCCCCGAGTTGATGCCCCCGACGCTGGTGGCGGCCGATCCCGACCTGCTCCGGTCGTTCGCCGCCGAGCACGGCGGCGCCGTACTGAAGCCCCTCGACGGGCACGGGGGGACGGGTGTCGTGCGGCTCGACCCCGGCGACCCCGACGCACTGCACGCGATCGACGCGGCCACCGCCGACGGGCGGCGCGCCGTGATGGCGCAGCAGTTCCTCCCCGGGGTGCACCGCGGCGACCGGCGCATCCTGCTGCTCGACGGGGAGCCGCTCGGCGTGCTCAACCGGCGCCCGGCGCCCGGCGAGTTCCGGGCCAACATCGGCCGGGGCGCCTCGGTCGAGGTCGTCGCCCTCGAAGCCGCCGACCGCCGGGTGGTCGAGACCCTGGCCCCGGCGCTGCGTGCGGACGGACTCTGGCTCGTCGGGATCGACGTCATCGACGGCCGGCTGTCGGAGGTCAACGTGACCAGCCCGACGGGACTCCGTCAGCTCACCCGGCTGTCGGATGGTCGTCCCGACCTGACGGTCGTCGACTGGCTGGCGGAACGGTCGGGCGCCGGGGTCTGAACCGAGCCGGGTGCGCGTGGGCCCCCGCCACCGGTGCCGACGGCGCTCAGGCGGGCAGTGCCGGCTCCTGCAGCGACCCCCACACCTCACGGTTGTCGGCCCGCTCCACCCACCGGCGGGGCCGGATGTCGAGGAGCGGGTCGAGCCCTGCCTCGGCGAAGTGCGCCCGGACCGCGGCCTGTCCGTCCGGGTCGGCCGCGGCCACCGCGTCCTGGAGTCGCCTGACGAGGTGGAGGCGGTAGGGGACCACGGCCACGGTCATCGGGCGCCCCCGCCACGCGAACGTGGTTGTGCCGCTGAAGCGTCGGTTCGGCTTGCCCAGCACCACGTCGCCCTCGGCGACATCGGGATGCTCGGCCAGCCAGGCGTCCACCGCCCCCACCTGGGCCACCGCCTCGTCCAGGTACTCCTCGCCGATGTAGGCGAGGAGGGCGCGGAGGGTGTCGGGCACGGCGTCGTCGGCGAAAAGGGTGTCCGGGTAGTCGCCGTACTCGCTGGCGTCCTGGGTGCGGGGAGTTCATCCGCTCGACCCAGCGCCAGACCCGCTGGGCCCGCTGCTTCATGAGCACCGACGGGTACGGGTCGCGGGCGAGATGGGCGTACAGCGGTCCCATGAACCCGTAGTCGCCGATGGTGGGGCGACCTCCGAGCAGGAAGGGCGACCCGGCGAGGTGGGCGTCGAACAGGTCGAGGAACTCCTCGTAGGACCGTTCGATCTCGGGGACAAGGTCCTTCGACACGCCGAAGGCGGCGGTGGCCGAGCGCATCCGGTCGCTGGAAAAGGCGAACACCGCGTCGCGGGTCTCGTCGTCCGCCCCGACTGCCAGCGCCGCCGAGAAGTCCTTCGACAGGAAGGAGACGTTGGTGTCGTCGAAGTCCCACCGGTAGTGCATGGCGGGTCGGAGGAGCCCCTCGCCGCCGAACAGCTCCAGCAGGTGGGCCACGGCCCGGTGCACCGGGGTAGCCGGGTGGGCCGACCGCTCGGGCGGCTGGTCGGCGTCGAGCAGGTCGATGATGTCGACGGTGTCCTGTACGAGCGCGCCGTCGGGGGCCTGCAGCACCGGGATGATCCACCGGCCGATGGCCGGGACCACCTCGTCGGTGTACCGGGGGTCACCCGGGGCGCGCTCGACGTAGTCGATGCGGTGGGTGCGCAGGTACGACCGTGCCTTTCCCGAGTAGAGGGAGGCTGGCATGGCGTAGAGGACGTAGGGCTCCATCACGGGATCTCCTGTTCGAGGCTGTCATGGGACAGTAGGTCGGGGTGGGCCACGGCCCACCCCGAACGGCGCCGCCGCTCGGCCCAGGCGCGCAGTGCGTCGCCCCCGGTGGCGTCGGCGGGGGACGGGCCGGTGGAGGTGCCGACGGGCGGGTGCATGTCGAGCAGGTCGGCGGCCAGCGCCAGGCTGGCCTCGGCGGATGCACGGAGGGAGGGGTCGGCCAGGCCCGTCGGGACCAGGGACCAGGGATCGTCGACGCCGTCGCAGATCCGGCCGAGCTGGTCAACCGGCGCGTCGTCGCCCACCAGCGTGACGAGGGCCGACACCGCCGCCCGCCGGTCGTCGGGCGCCAGCGTGTCGAGGAACCGGCACTCGAGCCAGCCCCGGGGGCGCACCGGTGGGAACAGCGTCGTCAGGTGCTCGATGACGTCGGCCTCGTCCGGCCAGCCGAGCGTGTGGCCCTGGGCGACCCACCGGGACAGGGGGAAGGGCGCCGGCACCGGGTGGGCGTCACCCCCGGCGCGGACGTACAGCACGTCGGCGGCGAGCGCGTACCTTGGCCAGCCGTCGACCGGGGCCGGTCGGGTGCGCCCGGGGTCGACGGCCGCCCACACCAGCGAGCGGGCGGAGGCGACCACCGTGCCGTCGGGGGCGAGCCGCGGCGAGTTGGCGAAGGCGGCGGCCAGTACCGGGGCGACCAGGGAGGCCCGGGTGAACGTAGCACGCGGGTCGGCGCCGAAGTCGACGTTGACCTGGAGGGCCGCCGTCGAGCACATCATGACCCGTCCGGCCGGACCCCGGGCGTCGAAGGCGGCCTCCATTGCCCGGTAGCGGGGCCGGTCGAGCGACCGGTGCGGGCGGCGGAACGGGTCGAACCCGGTGGCCAGCAGCACCAGCCCGCCGGCCACCGCCCGGCGTCGGAGCACCGCCTCGTCGGCTTCGGCCGCGGCCAGCGCGGCGGGTGCGTCCACGTGGCGGGCCGTGGTCAGCTCGAGCTGGCCGCCGGGCTCCACGCCCACCGTCCCGCCACCCGGCAAGGGGCCCGCGACCGCGTCCAGCACCTCACGGCCGGGCACGGCGCGGGCCGGCTCGGCCGGGTCGACCACGATCCACTCGACCTCGAGCCCGACCGATCCCCGTCCGGGTGCGTCCGATCGCAGGGCGCGTCCGATCAGGTCGGCAGCCTCGTCGGGGGTCAGCGTGGGGGAGGGAGTGGGCATCGGTCGCTTGTCAGCGTATCTTCTGTCAGCTACCTTGACAGATGTCAGCCCAAATGACATGAACCGGGGAGCGTGGACCGGCCCCGGTACGGGGGTCCAGGGCGCAGCCCACGGCGCCAGCGCGGGAGGGAGACGGCCGGATGGACATCGAGGTGGCACGCGACGAGTTGACACGGTGGCGGGTGGTCGACCCCGCGCCGCCGACGCTCGTCGAGGGGGAGGCGCGGCTCCGGGTGGACCGCTTCGGGTTCTCCTCCAACAATGTCTCCTATGCGGTGATCGGCGACATGCTCCGGTACTGGGAGGCGTTTCCCGCGTCGCCGGCAGACGACGGGGACGGCACCGACTGGGGCCGGGTGCCGGTGTGGGGGTTCGCCGACGTGGTCGAGACCCGCTCGCCCGACGTGGCGGTGGGCGAGCGCCTCTTCGGGTTACTGCCGATGTCGACCGAGCTGGTGATCGTGCCGGGCCGGCCGACGCCGGCCGACGTGGTCGACCTGGCCGAGCACCGGTCGGTGCTCGCCGGGGCCTACAACGGGTACCGCCGGTGCGCGGCGGATCTCGCCTACCGCCCGGATGCCGAGGAGCTGCAGATGCTCCTCTACCCGTTGTTCTTCACGTCGTTCGTCATCGACGACTTCCTCGCCGACCATCAGGACTTCGGCGCCGAGCAGATGGTGGTGTCGAGCGCGTCCGCCAAGACCGCGCTCGGGGCGGCCTACCTGCTCCAGGCCCGGGGTCTCCGCACCGTCGCCCTCACCTCGTCGGGCAACGCCGGGTTCTGCCGGTCCCTCGGTGTCTACAACCAGGTCGTGACCTACGACGCCATCGACACGCTCGACCAGGTGCCGGCAGCGTTCATCGACGTCTCCGGCGACCAGGGCATCGTGTCGGCGGTGCACCGCCGGCTGGCCGACGGGCTGGCACACTCGATGATCGTCGGCGACACGCACTGGGACAGCCCGCCCGCCGACGACGAGGGCTCCCGACCCGGACCGGAGCCGGCATTCCTGTTCGCCCCCAGCCAGATCGCCAAGCGCAGCCGCGAGTGGGGTGCCGACGTCCTCGCCACCACCATGGCGGAGGCATGGGGCCGCTACGCCGAGTGGGTGACCGGGTGGCTCACGCTCGAGTACGCGGTCGGCCCCGAGTCCGTCATCGAGGTGTTCCGCACCTGCCTGGCCGGCCGGGTCGACCCGAGGGTCGGCACCGTCTGTACGCTCCAGACCGAGGAGGCCCCCGCATGAAGTTCGGCATCGTCTTCGCCAACACCGGCCCGTTCTGCGACCCGGCGGCCGCGGTGGACATGGCCCGCGCCGCCGAGGCGGCCGGTTTCGAGTCCCTGTGGACCGTCGAGCACACCGTGGTGCCCGCCGGCTACGAGTCGACCTACCCCTACGACCCGTCGGGGAGGATGCCCGGGGCCGACGACGCGCCCATCCCGGACCCGCTCGTGTGGTTGGCCTTCCTGGCCTCGGCCACGTCCACCATCAACCTCGGCACCGGGATCCTGATCCAACCGCAGCGCAACCCCGTCGTACTGGCCAAGGAGGTCGCCACGCTGGACCACCTGTCGGGCGGGCGCATGCAGCTCGGCGTGGGTGTGGGCTGGCTCGAGGAGGAATTCGAGGCCATCGGCGTGCCCTTCGCCGAGCGGGGCCCCCGCACCGACGACGGCATTGCCGCCATGCGGGCGCTGTGGGGCGAGGCCCGGGCCACCCACCACGGCGAGTTCGCCTCCTTCACCGACTGCATCTGCCGACCGCAGCCGGTGGCCGGGTCGGTCCCGGTGCACATCGGCGGCCACAGCGATGCCGCCGCCCGCCGGGCCGGTCGCATCGGCGACGGGTTCTTCCCGGCGAAGGGCAGCCACCGGCGCCTCGGCGAGCTGTTCGATCTGGTGCGGTCGACGGCTGAGGAGTCGGGCCGGGACCCGTCAGCCATCGAGTTCACGTGCGGTGGCAACGGGGTCTTCGGCCCCGGCGCCCTCGACGAGGCGGAGGCCATGTCCGAGCTGGGCGTCGACCGGATCGTGGTCCCGTCCTTCCTGTTCTGGAAGGACACGGCGGCGGCACTCGCCCGGTACGGCGACGAAGTGATCGCCCGGGTCTGACCCCGGGAGCGCCGGACGACGGGCACGCGGGCCGCCGCCGGCGGCGGCGACGACTTAGCACGAAACGACACGAGAGGACCCGATGATGGAACTGGACGGACGGACGGCAGTGGTGACGGGGGCCGCGTCGGGCATCGGGCTCGCGCTCACCGAGCGCTTCCTGACCGAGGGCATGCGGGTGGTGATGGCCGACATCGAGCAGCCCGCCCTCGAGCGCGAGGCGGCACGCATCGCCGGAAGCGGGGGAGTGGTGACGCCGGTGGTGTGCGACGTGTCCGACGCCGACCAGGTGGCAGGCCTGCGCGACGCCGCCCTGGCCGCCTACGGGTCGGTCCAGCTGCTCTGCAACAACGCCGGCGTCGCGTCGGGCCGACCGAACCACACGACCAAGCCGGCCGTGTGGGACTGGGTGGTGGGGGTCAACCTGCTCGGCCCCGCCTACGGCGTGAGCACGTTCGTTCCCCACATGCTCGAGCAGGGCGAGGGCCACGTGGTGAACACCGCATCCGAGGCGGGGCTGACGTCGTCGCCCATGCTCGGCTCGTACCACGCCACCAAGTACGCCGTGGTCGGACTGTCGGAGTCGCTGGCCATGGAGCTCGAGGGGACGCCCGTCGGCGTCTCGTGCCTCTGCCCCGAGCTCGTGGACACCAGGATCTTCGAGGCCACGCGGAATGCGCCGGCCGCACTCGGGATCCCGGCACCGCCGGCCGTCCCCATCGACCAGATCGCCGAGGCCATGGGCACCACGGCGCTGCCCCCGGCCGACCTGGCCGCCGACGTCGTCTACGCCGTGCGGGCGAACCAGTTCTGGATCCTCACCCACCAGTCGACCCGGGCCCGGGTGCGCGCCCGCAACCAGCGGCTCGAGCAGGGCAAGAACCCGAAGTTCGGCTCGGAGGCCTGACGCCCGTGACGGTGCAACCCGCGGAGGGGACCGAACTGGAGACCGCCCCGGCGGTCGACGGCCGCTCGGCCATCCGCGACCGCAACCGGGACGCCGTCCTCGACGCCGTGCTCGACCTGTTCTCGGAAGACAATCTGAGTCCGGGGCCGGAGGAGGTCGCCCTGCGGGTCGGGCTCTCGGTGCGCTCCGTGTACCGGTACTTCGCCGACCACGATGCCCTGACCCGTGCGGCCATCGCCCGGAACATCGAGCGGCGTGCGCCCCTGTTCCACATCCCCGCCATCGGCGAGGGCGGCCTCGACGATCGGATCGAACGGTTCGTCGACAGCCGGCTGCGTCTCCAGGCTGAGGTGGGTGCCACGGTTCGCGCGGCGAGGATGCGGGCGACCTTCGATCCGGTGGTCCGCGAGGACATGGAGGTGTCCCGCACGTTCCTGCGCGAGCAGATCGAGCGCCACTTCGCCCCCGAGCTCTCGATCGGCGACCGGGCCCGCGACGCGGCCCGCCTGGCCGCCGTGGACGCGCTGTTCGCCTTCGGTTCCCTCGACCACTACCTGGTCCACCGGGGCCTCGCCCCAGCCGAGGCGCGTCCGCTCCTGGTCGACGCCCTGTCCGCCCTGCTCCGGCGCTGACCGCACCACTCCCACCGACCGGCCCCGACGGGCCCCACGAAAGGAAGCATCCCGATGGCGAATCCGCTTGAGTACCCGTTCGGCACGGTCAACACCGAGACCGCCGGTCGCTGGCTGCGCCTGGAACCCGAGGAGGACCGGGAGGTCTGGATGCTCAACCTGATGCGGTACAAGCCGGTGGCCGACTACGGCGACGGCACCACGTCCACCATCTCCGGCCGGGAGGCGGACGACATCTACGCCCCCACCGCCGTCCTGGCCGACCTGGGGGCGACCGTGCCGTTCTTCGGCGACGTGATCCACCAGGTGACCGACGACGTGGGGTGGGAGCGGATCGGGATCGTCCGTTACCCGAGCCGGGCCTCGTTCTTCGCCATGCAGGACCGTGACGACTTCCGGAAGCAGTACGTGCACAAGGAGGCGGGCATGGAGACGACCATCGTCATGGGCTGCGTGCCCGCCGGTGTGGCCGATCCCGCGGTGGCGGGCAGCGGCCCGGTCGTGATGCGGGTCCGACGGTTTGCCGAGGGTGCCACCCCCGGTGCCGACCCCGTGGGCGTCGTGCCTGTCGTGCACTTCACCGTCGACGGCGTGATCCTGGGCGACGGCCGCACGTGGGACGACGTCCGGTTCGACCGGGTCGACGCGGCGACCCTGCCGCAGCTGGCCGCCATCGAGGGCGTGGCCGAGCAGGTCGTGGTGGTCGTCGATCCGCTGCTCGAGGACCTCATCGGCTCCGTCGTGACGGCCGGGGCCTGAGCCGGCCATGGACGTCCTCCGCACCCCGGACGAGCGGTTCGCCGGCCTGCCCGACTTCGACTTCGTCCCCCACTACCGGGAGGTGACGGCCAGGGACGGCACGATCCTGCGCATGCACTTCCTCGACGAGGGGCCCCGCGACGCCGACCCCGTGCTGCTGCTCCACGGCAACCCGTCGTGGAGCTACCTCTACCGTCACATGGTCCCGGGCCTGGTGGCACGGGGCCACCGCGTCCTGGCGCCGGACCTCATGGGGATGGGGCGCTCGGACAAGCCGGCCGACCCGGACGTGTACACGCTGGACGCCCACGTCGACTGGCTCAGCCAGTGGCTGGTGGGAGAGGGCCTCGAGCGGACCACCCTGTTCTGCCAGGACTGGGGCGGCACGGCGGGCCTCAACCTCCTGCCGCTCCACGGCGACCGCTTCGACAGGGTGGTCGCCTCCAACACCGGCCTGCCCGAGGGCAAGGGGATGAACACGTTCCTGGAGGACTGGCTGGCCTTCAGCCAGTCCGTCGACGAGCTGCCGATCGGGGCGCTCCTCCAGGGCGGCACCACGCGTGAGCTGTCGGCCGGCGAGGTCGCCGCCTACGAGGCACCGTTTCCCGACGGCAGATACCAGGCGTCGCCCAAGCGTTTCCCGCTGCTCATCCCGGTCCAGCCCGACAACCCGGGCGTGCCCATGATGCTCGAGACCTGGGCCTACCTCGAGACCTGGGAGAAGCCGTTCCTCACCGTCTTCGGCGACCAGGACCCGATCGCATTCGCCCCCGGGGCCCACCTCCAATTCCAACGGCGAGTCCCCGGCGCCCGGGGCCGGCCCCACGTGGTGCTCGAGGGCGCCCACCACTTCATCCAGGAGGACGCGCCGGACGAGCTCGTGGCCATCCTGGACGCCTTCGTCCGGGCCTGACCCGGGTCGGGCCGGCCACCCGGTACGGCAGCGTCCCCGCCGTCTACGATCGTCACGCCGCCGGTCCCGGGGCCACGCCACCGACCGAGGAGGACCCATGCCCACCGTCGAGACCGTCCGAGGGCCCGTCGACACCGCCGAACTGGGCCGGACCTACATGCACGAGCACATCTTCGTGCTGTCGGCTGACGTGCAGCAGAATTACCCCGAGGAGTGGGGCGACGAGTCCTCCCGGGTGGACGACGCCGTGACCAAGCTGTCGGCCCTGGCGGCGTCCGGAGTCGGGACCATCGTCGACCCGACGGTGATCGGGCTGGGTCGCTACATCCCGCGCATCCAGCAGGTGGCCGACCGGGTGCCCGACCTCAACATCGTGGTGGCGACCGGGTGCTACACGTACCAGGACGTCCCGTTCTTCTTCCACCACCGCACGCCGGCCGTCCGCGCCCTCCTCGGCAAGGACGAGCCAGAGGTGATGGTGCCGATGTTCGTCGGGGACATCACCGAGGGCATCGCCGGCACCGGGGTGCGGGCCGGCATGCTGAAGTGCGCCATCGACGAGCCCGGGCTCACACCCGGCGTCGAACGGGTGATGCGGGCGGTGGCGAGGTCGCATCTGGCCACCGGCTGCCCGATCACCGTCCACACCCATCCGGGCACCCGTCAGGGCCTCGTGGTGCAGCGGGTCATGGCCGAGGAGGGTGTCGACCCCGATGGCGTCGTGCTCGGGCACAGCGGGGACTCGACCGACGTCGACCACCTGTCGGCCCTGGCCGAGGCCGGCTTCTGGCTCGGGATGGACCGGTTCGGGATCAACCTCGAGACCACGTTCGAGGCGCGGGCGGACACGGTGGTCGAGCTGTGCCGCCGGGGACTGGCCGGGCGCATGGTGCTGGCCCACGACGCCGCCTGCTACATCGACTGGGTCGACCCGGACGCCCTGCCGTTCATGCCCCAGTGGCACTACCTCCACATCGAGCAGGACGTCCTGCCCTACCTGCGCGAGCACGGGGTGACCGAGGAACAGGTCACCGCCATGCTGGTCGACAACCCGAGGCGGATCTTCGGGAGCGGCTGACCCGCCGCCCCCTACGGGGTGAGGGTGGCGACGTCGCCGGGCCGTCCGCACGTGGTGGGCGCCGGACTGCCGGCCAGCCGGGCGTCCATCCACGCCACGATGGTCGGTGCGGCCACGAACACGACGGACCCGTGGGTGGCGCCGGGCACGTGCAGGTACTGCACGGCGTCGCCGATCGGGCACGCCTTGGTGGTCACGTAGGTATCGGTCAGCGCGGGGGGGACCGTCCCGTCCGCCGTGCCCTGGACCACCAGCATCGGGACGTTCGTGACCACGTTCCCCGGGTCGTTGGCGCGCGCGTGGGAGAGGACGAAGAGGTCGGAGCTGGCACCGGACGCGAACACCTGCTGGGGCTGGAGGTGGTGGGAGGCGATGGCGGCGGCCACCTGGTCCGAGCAGCCCCGGGTGACCTCGGTGGAGGCGAACTGCGCACCGGCGGGCGTGAACACCGAGCTGACCGGCAGGTCGTGGTACGTCTGCGTCCACGCCCACGAGGTCGGGACGCTGTACGGGAGGAACTGGGCGCCGGCCGGCGTCCCGACGATGGCGATCAGCGTGCTGAGCCCCGTGGCGGGAGCGGCGGCGACGACGCCGACCACGTGGAGGTCGGGCGCGTAGGCCGGGGCCAGTTCGGCGGCGAACAGGGCGGCGTGTCCGCCCTGCGAGTGGCCGTAGATGATCACGTCGCGTCCGGTGTGCAGACCGGCCAATTGGGAGGTGGCCCGGGTGGCGTCCAGCACCGACCGGCCCTCACTGGCGCCGAGCAGGTACGGGTGGACCCCGTCGGACACCCCGAGTCCCTGGTAGTCGGCGGCCGACACCACGTAGCCGGCCCGCAGGTAGCGGTCGAGGGAGGGGAGCAGGTAAGGACCGCCGCCCGAGCGGGTGAACAGCGACGGGCCGCACGGGGCGGCGAATCCCGAGGTGCCATGGGCCCAGGCGATCACCGGGTAGCCGCCGGCCGGTGCCGGCGCGGCGGGAGCGATGACGTACCCGGACTCGGCCACGTCGGCGCCGTAGATGGTGGTCGAGTGGTAGAGGATCCGCCACACGGTGGCACCCGTCGGCACCCCGGGCACACCGGTCACCCGGACCGACCGGATCAGGGTGCCCGGCGCCGCCGCCGGCAGGGGCGAGGGGGGTGTGTAGAACGCCGACGACGGGGAGGACGCGGCGACGACCGCGGTGGCCGGGCCCGACGCGCTCGAGGAGGCGCAGCCGGCGAGCCCGGCGGCGAGTGCCAGTGCTGCGGACACGATCCAGCGCGTGCGCACGGGACCGACCCCGCTGGTTCGGTGTCGCATGGCTCCCCCTTGATCGACGCCGGAACGGTCGCCGGGCGCCGGAGCGACGTTACCGCAGGTATCCGGCCGGAACGGAGCTCAACGCCAACACCCCGGCCGGCGCCGCCGCCCGAGACGTCAGCCGGGGCTGAGGAACCGGCCCTGGCGCGCTGCCAGATCCGGCAGTATCTCGGCAGGGAGATCGTGGCCCATCCCTGCGACGACCCAGAGTTCGGCACCCGGTACGGCCGCCGCCGTGGCCTCGCCCCCGGGCAGGGTGACCAGGGGGTCGTCGGCCCCGTGCACCACGAGCGTCGGTACGGTCACCCCGCCGAGCCCTGCGGTCCGGTCGGGTGAGGCCAGGATCGCGGCCAGCTGCCGGGCCGTGCCTTCCGGGTGGTGGCCGCGGTCGTAGTGGGCGGCGGCCCGCTCCCGCAGGCCGTCCTCGTCGAAGGGGAAGCCGGGCGAGGCGATGACCCGGGAGCCGGCCAACGACTGGTCGATGGCAGCCTCGCGCCCCTCGGCCGGGGGGACGAGGAGAGCGGCCGACGCCTCGGGGGTCGGCGGTCCGGCCCGGGGACTCGGGGTCGACATGATCGACGTGAGGGTGGCCGAACGCTCCGGGTGGTCGATGACGAACTGCTGGGCGATCATGCCGCCCATCGACACGCCGAGGACGTGGGCCCGATCGATCCCGAGGGCGTCGAGCAGGCCGGCGGCGTCGGCGGCCATGTCGGCGATGAGGTAGGGCACCGGGACCGAGGGGTCGCCGAGGAGCGCGCCGAGGTCCGGGGCGCCGGCATCGTCGAACCAGGTCGACTCGCCCTGGTCCCGGTTGTCGAAGGTGACGACGTGGTAGCCCTGCGCCACGAAGACCTCGAGGAAGCCGGGGGGCCAGTCGATCATCTGGGCGCCCAGACCGTGGATGGCGAGCAGTGTCGGCGCCGACGGGTCGCCGAGGGCCTCATAGGTGACGTCGATGCCGTTGGCTGCGGTTCGTGGCACGGGGCGCTCCTCGGTGACGGCGTCCGGGCACCCGCCCGGACGGCGCAGCAGCGACGATAGCGGCACGTCCGGGCCGCCCCTTCCCGTCTGGAAGACTCGACCCATGTACATCTCGGCCAAGGTCGACTACGCCGTCCGGGCACTGTGCACCCTCGCCGCCTCCGACGCGCCGCTCACGGCCGAGTCGCTCGCCCAGTCGCAGGGCCTCCCGGCCAAGTTCCTGGAGAGCATCCTGAACGACATGCGCCGCGCCGGCCTCCTGACGAGCCAGCGCGGTCCGGACGGGGGGTACCGGCTCGCCCGTCCCGCCACGGCGATCACGGTCGCCGACATCATCCGGCCCCTCGACGGACCGCTCGCCGAGATCCGCGGGTTGCGGCCCGAGGCGGCCAACTACGCCGGGGCGGCCGAGCACCTGCAGGCCGTGTGGGTGGCCGTGCGCGCCAGTCTGCGGTCGGTGCTCGACGAGGTCACCATCGCCGGCATCGTCTCGGGCGACCTGCCCGAGTCGGTGACGCGCTTCACCTCGGACCCCGAGGCCTGGCGCTCGCGCTGATCGCTCCGCGGACCGGGACCGCGGAGCAGTCCGGAGGAGGCCCTTGACCGGGCACTCCCATAGAACCTATGGTATCCATAGGAAATAGGGGGAGGGGCCGGGAGATGCACGTCGATCCGTACATCGTGATGGGGAGCGCCGTCGTCGGCTTCCTGGTGGGACTCACCGGCGCCGGGGGTGGGGCCCTCATGACGCCCATGCTCATCCTGCTGTTCGGCATCAAGCCGTCCACGGCGATCTCGAGCGACCTGGTGGCCGCGGTGTTCATGCGACCGATCGGGGCCGGCGTCCACATCGCCCGGCGGACGGTGAATTTCCGCCTGGTGGGGTGGATGGTGCTGGGCTCGGTGCCCATGGCGTTCGTCGGTGCCTACCTCCTGCACCTGATGGGGCACAGCACCGCGTCCCAGGCCGACATCGAGCGGGCACTCGGGGCCGCACTCCTCATCGGGGCGGCCGCCATGGTCCTCCGGTACGTGCTCGACCGGCGCGGCGGGCACGACCGGGCCGGCGTGGTGCACGGGGTGGAGGTCCGCCCGGCCCCGACCGTCCTCATCGGGATGGTCGGCGGGCTCATCGTCGGCATGACCTCGGTCGGGTCGGGGTCGCTGATGATCGTCCTGATGCTCTTCCTCTACCCGGTCCTCGGCGCCAACCAACTGGTGGGCACCGACCTGACCCAGGCCGTCCCGCTCACCGTGGCCGCGGCGCTGGGCGCGCTGGCATTCGGCCACGTGGAGCTCCCGGTGACCACGTCGATCATCATCGGCAGCGTGCCGGCGGTCCTCGTCGGCGCCTTCCTGTCGTCCCGTGCTCCTGACAAGTACATCCGCCCGGCAATCACGTTCGTGATCTTCGCATCGGGCCTCAAGTACATCGGCGTCGGCACCACGGCCCTCGGGTGGGTACTGTGCGCCACGCTGCTGGGAGCCGCAGTCGTCTACCTGGCCTACGTGCGGCCGTGGCGGGCCGGCCTCGACGCCCTCGACGACGGCGAGGCGGACGGTGGGGCGGGGGACGAGGTGCACCCCGATCGATCGACGAAGGCGACCCTGTGCGCCGAACCTGCGATCCTGGACTAGCCGGCCGGCCGCCACGGCGGCCTCCGCTCCGGCGACCGGCCCCCTGTTCGACTCAACCCGGGGCGTCGGTCGGCCCAGGGAGGTAGCCGAAGCTGCGGGCGTCCTTGACGAATCGGTTGGCCAGCTGGCGGGACACACCGAAGATGTCGGCGACCTCGGAGACGGACATGCCCTCCTCGAGACCGGCCGCCACAACCGCTGCTCGGATCTCCCGGCGCCTCGCCTCGAACTCGGCCATGATCCGGGTCAGGTCCCGGCGGCGGTCCGCCGAGTGGGTCGCCCTGGCGGACTCCGACAGGGTGGCCCCGGCGCGCAGGCGCTGGATGTCCTCGCGGTTCCAGACCTGCTGCTCCTCGAGGCGCCTCCCCAGCCGTTCAGCGGCTTCCGAATAGCGCTGGATGTGTTCGATCACCCGCTCGATCGCCGGATCCATGAGCAGAGCCTACGGGCTGACCCGGACCATTTCCCGCCGAACCCGGTGGGAACTATCGATAATCGTCGACGGCGACGTGGTGGGCCGGGGGCGAGCGGGCCGAGGTGCGGGCGTCGGGCCTCGGAGGCGGGCGTCGGGCGTCGGGCGTCGGGGCATGAAGATGCCCTGGCCTGCGGGAAAACAGGCCAGGGCATCCGGGGAGCACCGTAGTGCACACCCTCATCCATGACCGGCGCACCTGTCGGGGGCCGATTCGGATCGTGCCGACGAGAACGTGCAGCGCGGCGTCGGAGGGGCTGCGTCCCGTGGGGCCGGCGGCTTCGATGTCGGGCGAACCACTCGAGGACGACGTGTGTGTGGCAATTCGACGCAGGCCCGGTCGCCAACGTGCGCCGAACCTCGGACGTCCGGTGGCCTGTCGAATGGCAGCTGGTGTGGCGGTCCGACCCGTCGCTGGGCCGCCTACGTATCGTCCCGACAATCCTGGATCGTGGACGAGGCGGCAGCCGACCGGCGTCCGCCGAGCAGGCACAGTGGAGTGGGCGCGTGCCGTGCCCGACGGCGACGGGGACGGGCGGTCACCTCCAACAAGGCTCACGAACGAGCGTGAGCCCTCTTGGAGGTGGCGGGAATCGAACCCGCGTCCTCCGGCTTCTCAATAGGACTTCTCCGAGCGCAGCCGGCGGTGGATTGTCGGGACCCGTTCCGCTACCGGCGGCAGGTCAGGTCCGTATCCGACTGAGTTGTCCCTGACGGCCCGTCGGCGCAGTCGTTCAGGTGAGTCCCACTAGATGGCGTCCGGCTCCGGCCCGTAGGACTGAGACCGGTCGAACGTCGCAGTTTCTAGGCTGCGAGCACGAGCTGAGGCTCGGCGTTTGTTTTTGGTTCCGGCTCTTTAACGTGGCTCCGGAGACCACGGCTCGCTTCTCCTACATCGACGACCAGAGTCGAAGCCTGTCACCCCCTGGGATTCCTCCACCGACCGCACACCGTGTGCGACCGGACCTCCATCGTACCGCCCCGGTGTGACGGAGCCGGCGGCGCCCGGAACCGGGCGCCGCCTACGACCGGCTCTTGGCGGCCGTCCGGGCCTCTCGGGCGGCGTCCCGCCCGGCGTCGCGGGCGGCGATGGCGTGGCGTTTGTCGTACTGCCTCCGGCCACGGGCGAGGGCCAGCTCCACCTTGGCCCGCCCGTCCTTGAAGTAGATCTTGAGCGGAACCATGGTCAGCGAGCTCTGCTTCGACTTGCCCATCCACTCGTCGATCTGGCGGCGGTGCAGCAGGAGCTTTCGCCGGCGGTCCGGGTCGTGGGCGCCGAACCCGGTGGCCTGCGCATAGGGCGGGACGTGCACACCGAACAGCCACATCTCGCCGTCGTCGATCCGGGCGTAGGAGTCCTGGAGCGCGATCCGCCCCTCGCGCAGCGACTTCACCTCGGACCCCTGCAGCACGATCCCGCACTCGACGGTGTCGATGATCTCGTAGTCGTGGCGGGCCCGCCGGTTGGATGCCACCAGCCGGTTCATCTCCTTGGGGGCGCCCTTGGCCCCGGCCCCCGATGCGCCGCCACGGGCACCCGCACCCTTCTTCTTCGCAGCGGCCATGCCCACCGACGGTAGTCGCCCGATCCGGCGTCACCTTCCTCTAGCGTGGAGGGGCCATGCTCACCCTGCCCCGGACCGTCCACGACCAGATGGTGGCCCACTGCCTGGTCGGCCTGCCCGACGAGGCCTGCGGACTGGTGGGGGGCGACCCGCTGACCGGCGTCGCCGTCGCCTGTTACCCGACCCGCAACCTGGCTGCCTCGGCGAAGCTCTACACCGTCGACCCGAAGGAGCACCTGCGGGCCGACCGGGACGCCGAGGCCGGCGGGAACGCGATCATCGGCGTCTTCCACTCCCACACCCACACCGACGCCTACCCGTCGCCCACGGACGTGGCCCAGGCACCGGACCCCGCGTGGCACTACGTGCTCGTGTCCCTGCGCGATACCGAGCCGATGGTGCGCAGCTACCACATCGTCGACGGCGTCGTAGCGGAAGAACCGGTCCGTCTGCTGGCCCGATAGAATCCTCACCTAACAGGTCAAGATTCGACAGCGGGCCCGACGCGCCACCCCCGGGTGCGGCCGAAGGCCCTGTCGCCGAGCAGCGAGGACCCGATCCCTCCCCGGGACGGTGGAACGCATAAGGAGCACCCGTGCCCGTCCAAGTCAACCTTCCCACCGTGCTGCGGGCCCACGCCGGGGGCGACCGGACCGTCGCCGTCGACGGCTCCACCGTCGGCGACGTACTGACCGCCCTCGTGGCCCGGTACCCGGGCATGACCGGCCAGGTCATCGACGATTCGGGATCGCTCCACAAGTTCGTCAACGTCTACCTCAACGACGACGACGTCCGGTACCTGTCGGGCACCGACACCGCGGTGGGCGCCTCGGACGAGCTGTCCATCCTCCCCGCCGTGGCCGGCGGGGCGTTCGCCAGCGGGGTGCGCCCCTTCCGATGACCGTCTACGGGTCGGTCCTTGACCTCATCGGCAACACGCCCCTGGTCGACATCACGGCACTGAGCCCCAACCCGCACGTCCGGATCCTCATGAAGTTGGAGGGCCAGAACCCGGGAGGCTCGGTCAAGGACCGCATCGCGCTGGCCATGATCGAACAGGCCGAGCGCGACGGGATCCTCACCCCGGGGGCCACGCTCATCGAGCCGTCGTCGGGAAACACCGGCATCGGCATGGCACTGGTGTGCCGGATCAAGGGCTACAAGCTCAAGGTGGTGCTCGCCACCAACGTCTCCATCGAGCGCCGGCAGCTGCTCGAGTCGTGGGGCGCCGAGATCATCGAGTCGCCGGGGGCCGAGGGTTCGAACGGTGCCGTGCGCCGGGCGCGTGCCCTGGCCGCCGAGCATCCCGAGTGGACCTTCCTCTACCAGTACGCCAACCCGGCCAACCCCCGGGCCCACTACGAGGGCACCGGCCCCGAGATCTGGCGAGACTGCCCCGAGATCACCCATTTCGTCGCCGGCCTCGGCACCTCGGGCACGCTGCTCGGCGTCGGTCGCTATCTGAAGGAGCGGAACCCGGACGTCCAGGTGCTCGCCATCGAGCCGCCGGCCGGCGAGCTCGTCGACGGATTGCGCAACCTCGACGACGGCTACATACCGCCGATCTTCATCGAGAACGGCGGTGCCGAGCTCCTCGACGGCAAGCGCATCGTGCGCCCCCGCGAGTCCATCGAGTGGACCCGACGGCTGACCGAGGTCGGCATCTTCGCCGGGATCTCGTCGGGGGCCATCCTGGCCGGCGCCGTCCGGACGGCGTCCACCCTCGAGTCGGGTGTGATCGTCACCGTGTGCTGCGACGCGGGCTGGAAATACCTCTCCACCGGAGCCTGGACCGACGACATCGACGTCGTCGAGGCCCGGGCCAAGGAGATCACCTACTTCTAGGCACCGGTCTCCGCCCCTTCGGGTCGTCGGACGGCGCGCAAGGCCCCGTCGGGATGCCCCAATCAGCGGACCGGTGCGGCCTAACCTGGGTCGATGGCACCCTCCCGGTCAAAGGCCGCAGCGACGACGGCCGTACTGGATCCCGGGGACGCGTTCACCTTGACCGTGCTCGGGTGCGACGGGAGCTGGCCGGGCCCGGGTGGTGCCGGAAGCGGGTACCTGGTCCGGATCTGCGACACCGCCGTGGTACTCGACGCCGGCCCTGGCACCTTCGCCACCCTCCAGGAAGTGATGGATCCTGCCGAGGTCGACGCCGTGGTCATCAGCCACCACCACCACGACCACTGGACCGACCTGTTCGCCATGGACACCCACGCCCGGTTCGGTTCGCGACCGCGGCGATCGCCGCTGCCCGTCTACGCCCCGGCCCGCGTCGCCGAGCTGGCCAGGTCGGAGAGCACGACCATGCTCGAGTGGCACGAGATCTCCCACGGGGCCCGGGTCGGCATCGGCGAGGCCTCGTGCGCGTTCCACCGGACCGACCACGCGGAGGAGACCCTGGCGGTGCGCATCGACGGGGCGGGTCGGGCGCTCGGCTACTCTGCCGATTCGGGACCGGGATGGTCGGTCGACGAGTTGGGGATCGGGCTGGACCTGCTGCTGTGCGAGGCCACCTACACGGCCGAGCACGAGGGCACCGCCGAGCACCTGAGCGCCCGTCAGGCGGCTGCGGCCGCACGGGTCGCCGGCGCCCGGCGCCTGGTGCTCACCCACCGGTGGCCGACCGTCGACGCCGGTGCCGTGGCGGAAGAGGCCGAGGCCGCATTCGGCGGCCCGGTGGAGCATGCGATGATCGGAAGGGAATTCGAGCTGTGAGCGACGACATCCGGGCCAAGCGGTCCGACGGGAGGGCGATCGACGAACTGCGAACGGCCTCGTTCGAGCGGGACTTCACCGTCTTCGCCCCCGGGTCGGTCCTGGTGTCCATGGGCCGGACGCGGGTGTTGTGCACCGCGTCGGTGGAAGAGCGCGTGCCCCCGTGGATGCGGGGATCCGGCAAGGGCTGGGTCACCGCCGAGTACTCGATGCTGCCCGGGTCCACCGGGGAACGGGTCACCCGCGAGGCGGCCAAGGGCAAGCAGTCCGGCCGGACCCAGGAGATCCAGCGCCTGATCGGCCGATCGCTGCGCTCGGTCTGCGACATGGTCGCCCTGGGCGAGCTCCAGATCACCGTGGACTGCGACGTGCTCCAGGCGGACGGCGGCACGCGGACGGCATCGATCTGCGGCGCCTATGTGGCGCTGCACGATGCCCTGACCCGCCTGGTGGTGAAGGGGACCCTTCGTGCCAACCCGCTGACCGAGGGCGTGGCCGCCGTCTCGGTGGGCGTGGTCGACGGCGTCTGCATGCTCGATCTCCCCTACGAGGAGGACAGTCGGGCCGAGGTCGACATGAACGTGGTCATGACGACGTCGGGCCGCTTCATCGAGGTCCAGGGCACCGCCGAGGGAATGCCGTTCACCAAGACGGAGCTCGACGAGATGCTGAGCCTGGCCGAGCACGGGATCGCCCAGCTCCTCGACCTCCAGACGGCCACGCTGGCCGAGCCTCCGGCACCCCGCTGACCGGGGGGCCACGCACCGTGTCCGACCTCACACTGGTGCTCGCCAGTGCCAACGTCGACAAGGCCGCCGAGATCGCCGCGATCCTGGGGGTGGTGCCCGGGCTGACTTTGGTTCCGCGTCCGACCGACGTCCCCGACGTGGAGGAGACCGGGGACACGTTGGAGGCGAACGCCCGCCTGAAGGCTCGGGCGTTGTGCGAGGCGACGGGCCTCGCCGCCGTGGCCGACGACACCGGCCTCGAGGTCGACGCCCTGGACGGCGCCCCCGGCGTCTACTCGGCACGGTTCGCCGGCGAGGGGGCCACCTACGCGGACAACGTCGCCCGGATGCTGGCCGAACTCGACCGGGTCGGCGCGAGCGGACCCGACGCCCGACGGGCACGGTTCCGCAGCGTGGCCTTCGTCGCCTATCCCGACGGGAGCGAGCTGTGGGTCGAGGGGGAAGTGGTCGGTACCATCACGCCCGACGCCCGGGGGATGAGCGGCTTCGGGTACGACCCGATCTTCGCACCCGACGGCTACGACGGCCGCACCTTCGCCCAGATGACCGCCGAGGAGAAGCACGCGGTGTCTCACCGGGGTCGCGTGTTCCGGGCGCTGGCCGCCCGGCTGGCGGCGACGGCGTCGTGACCCCGGGGATCGCGCGCACCGCCGCCGAGCACGCCCGTCGGGCACTCGTGGAACTGGCCGCCGGCCATGGCCGGGTCCGGTCCCTGGTGGCCCGAGGCGGCGCCGAGCTGACAGCGGCGGCCGAGCGGGCCACCGCCGTCGCCGAGGCCCGTCGCGCCGGGGTGCCCGATGCCTACGGGGGTGCCTACTTCGGCGAGGGGCGCGACGCAGCCGGCGACCGGGAGGGCCGCTCGGGCTACGCCCGCTACGACCGGATCGCCTCGAACGCCGACATCGCCGGCTGGCTGCTGTGGCGGAATTTCCGGGTGGCCACCGCACTCGACGTGGGCTGCGCCACGGGCTACCTGGTCGAGGTGCTGCGCGAGCGGGGGATCGACGCCCAGGGGTGCGATCTCAGCCAGTTCGCCGTCGACCACGCCACACCCGGTGCGGTCGGTCACATCCGGGTGGCCAACCTGTTTGCCGGGCTCCCATGGCCCGACGGCACCTTCGACCTGGTGACCGCCCTCGAGATCCTGGAGCACCTGCCGCCGGACCGGGTGCCGGATGCCCTGGCCGAACTGGCCCGGGTGTGCGGCGGTCACCTCTACGCCACGATCCCGTCGTTCGGCCCCAACCGGTCCGGTCCCGACGGCCACCTCGAAGGGAAGGTCCGACCCGACCGGGTGGACCACTACTACGGCCTCGGCCCCGACTACCGGGGCCCGGTGCCCGAGTCCGACCTCGCCGTCGACGCCGACGGCGAACTGGTCGAGGGTCACCTGTGCATCGCCTCGTTCGAGTGGTGGACGGAGCGGTTCGCGGACGCCGGCTTCACCCGGTGTATCGACGTGGAGGAGCACCTCTACGCCGACATCGCGCCAGCTGACCTCGCCCGCTACTGGAACCTGTACGTGTTCCGACTGGAAGCAGCGGACCCCGCCGTGGTCGTGCCCCGTGAGCCCGGGCGCACCCTGGCCGAGCTCGGCTTGTCTCATCCGCTGCTCGGCAGTTGAAGCGGGGGGCGGCGCGTCGCCAGAGCTCGGGATCCGCTCGGGAGACACCCGTGCAACCACGGCCGGGCGGCGCGACGGCGTGGGTCCGGTAGATCGCAACGATCTGAGCGTCGAATCCACTGATCGGTGTTCCCCGACGGTCGCGATGGTCGACGATCTCTGGGAAGTGCGTGACGGCAGCGGCGTCGAGCGGCACGACGTCTTCAGTGAACCGACTGAGGATCTCCACCGCAGCGTCCCGCATTGCAGTCTTGCGTGCTGCCGATGGGATGCCGCTCGACGCCGTGGAGAATCCCGGCCACCGTGATCGCCGCAATTCGCAGTTGGTCGTGACCATGTGCGAACACCCACGCCCGTACCGCAGGTGAGGGTCCGACCTTCATCGCCTGGGAGACGACGTTGGTGTCGGCGACGACCACGTCGTGAAGTCGACAGCCCGTGGCGGTTCGGACCGGGACGGAAGGTCAAGGTCGACACCCCCGGGGCTCACCGAAGCGGGCCAGAGGCGCACCGGGGAGCCCGTCGTCGTCGCCAGGCTCCCGTACCGCCTCCGGTCCGTGCCGAGGATCTTGG
Source organism: uncultured Actinomycetota bacterium (assembly GCA_963835445.1). Classification (GTDB taxonomy): domain Bacteria; phylum Actinomycetota; class Acidimicrobiia; order Acidimicrobiales; family RAAP-2; genus Bog-756. Next base: position 42,064 of record CAWIFO010000004.1, on the reverse strand, counting down.
ACCGACCGGCCACATGGGGCACAATGGGCCACTCGAGCAGGGGGGAATCCCGCGTGCCCCCGATAACGAAGGGGGATCCATGTCCGCAGACGAGACCCGCGCCGTAGTCGAACGACACATGGCCGCACTCCAGTCCGGCGACATCGACCTGGTGATGGAGGACTACACGGATGAGTCGGTCTTCATCATCAACCTCGGCGGCGTCTTCAAGGGAAAGGCAGCCATCCGTCCGTTCTTCGAGGCCTCCGGCAGCATGCCCGGCTTCACGGAGACCGCCACGTACGCCGAGGGCGACGCCTACTTCGTGACCTGGACGGCCGACGGGATCGACCTCGGCTGCGACACCCTCGTCGTGCGCGACGGCAAGATCGCATTGCAGACGGTGGTCGTCGTCCTCGCTCACTGAGGGACGCGACCAGGTGTCACGCGACCGACGAGATCGGCAGCGGCAGTCTCGGGGTGGCATCCCTGCCCCACAACGCGCCGAACGTGACCCCCTGTGGCGCAATCGGGGCACGCCGGGGACACTCCACCGGTCAATGGGGGTCGCCGGCAACGGAGTGGTTCGCCTCCGATCTTGTGGGCACTGGAAGCTACCGTGCCGGAGAGATGCATGGGAGGCGGAGCGCGCATGCACGCCAGATCCTCGGAGCCGGCGCGCTGGCACTGGTCGTCGGTTGCGCAGACCGAGGAGGCGCCACCCCAGCTCCTCCTACTGCCCAGCGTCCTCCCCGGGGGTATCGCGACCGGCTTCGTCCAACCGTGCACGGGTGTGGCCACCTCCAACGACAGCTAGTCCCGTTCGCCAGTGGTCGTCGAGCCCACGCCGCCCAGACGGACAGGGGTGGAGGTCCCCGCCATCGTTCGCGCTCGACCCCGAAGTGGGCGATGGCATCCGGGCAGCCACCGGACGACTGCTCCCGAACTGGTCGACGCCCATCGGCTGGGATGGCATCGACCACGGGCCTCGGACCGAGCCGGTTCCAACGTGAGGCTGGTCCGGCTCGGCACCGGTCGGGTTTGCGAGGATGCCGAGCACTTCTCCGGCCGGATGGCCTCGGACGCCACCACTCGCAACCGACGCAATGATTGGGTGGATGCCGGTTTGCCCGACGCCATCGCCGCAGAGCCGCTATCCGAAACCGTCAAGTTCATCGGCCTCGACCTTGCCGGCCGGCGGGTCGGTGGGACGGCTCCGGCCGTGTGGCAACCCATCCGAACCAGAACGCCGGCGCACAGAACGTGCAGCCCTGGCAATGAGCATCGAATCGGAGTCCACCGAGCCGGTTGACCTGGTGGTGTCCTCATGCAAGTGTGGCGGAGGGGGGCACTCGGTCGGTGTGTTCGAGAGACGACGGTGGATCAGAAGCACGTGGCGATGCGGCGATGTGGCGACCCGGCCCAGACCGGGATGCGACTCCTCTGTGCAGTCGCAAGTAGGGCGCTCGTGTGCGCCGTTCTGCTTCACCCCGATACCGTCGGCTGGCCTCGAACGCCCACTCAATGACGTACAAGGGAGGCGGAACAGTGACGAACGATCGCGACGACGCGAGGTGCCGGGCCCGGGACCTCGCCAATGGGAGGGGTGCCGGTCACCACCGACGACGCCACCTCCTCTCGATGACGGCCGCTGCCTTGTTGGTCGCACCGATGGGCCTGGCAGCCGGCTCGGATGTTGCCTCAGCGACGACTCCGACGTCGACCACGTGCACGGGGACCGCAGGGTCACCCGGCTCATTGGCGGGCGGGACCTACAGTTCGGTGACGGTCACCGGTGTCTGTGCCGTCGACTCGGGACAGGTCATCGTCACCGGTGACGTCTCGATCGGCTCCGCGGACGCCCTGCTCGCGGCGTTTGCCAACAACAGTGCCGGCGCGGGCACCTCTGGGCTGACCGTCAACGGCAACATCACTGTGGCCAGTGGTGGCACGTTGATCCTGGGATGTGAGGCATCAGCGTTTGCCTGCTTCGACGACCCGAATCAGGGCAGCCCCACCCTGAACTCCCCCGACACCGTCAAGGGCAACGTGACAGCTACCGGTCCCTTGGGCGTGATCGTCCACGATTCGACAATCGGCGGGGATGCCACCCAGTCGGGTGGTGGCGGCGGTACCAACTGCACCCCGAGCGGGATCTTCACCCAGTTCATGTCCCCTGCCTACAGTGACTACGAGGACAACTCCATCGGAGGGAACCTTCGGGTCTCCGGGCTCAACTCCTGTTGGCTCGGTGGCATCCGCAACTCGATCGGCGGGAGCGCGACGTATGCCAGAAACACCCTGGCGGATCCGGACGCCAGCGAAATCCTGACCAACCAGATCGCGGGCAACCTCTTGTGTTCCGGCAATTCGCCGGTCGTCCACTTCGGCGACGCGGGCGGGCAGCCGAACGTGGTCGGAGGCTTCGGCACCGGTGAGTGCGCGTTCGGGGTGACCCAGCCGAGCCCCCCGGCCCATCCACCCACTCCGGCCGGTCCGCTCATGCCGATCGCCGTACCGAAGTCGACACCCGGCGGCTATTGGCTGGCTGCCAAGGACGGCGGTGTCTTCAGCTACGGCGTGCCGTTCTTCGGCGCCGGCGCCGGGACGGGTCAGGCACTCAGCCAGCCGGTGACCGGCATCGCCGCGGTCCCCGGAGGGAGCGGCTACAGCCTGGCCAGTGCTTCGGGTGCGGCCTACGGGCACGGGTCACAGACGGATTCGTGCACCGGTGTGAGCGGGACCCTCAACAAGCCTGTCGTCGGAGTGGTCGCCGCTCCGGGAGGTGATGGCTGCTGGCTGGCCGCTGCCGACGGTGGCGTCTTCGCCTCGGGGACGAACGCACCGTCCTACGGATCGGCCGCTGGCCTCGCCCTCAACCAGCCCATCGTCGGTATTGCCGCCGCACCGAATGGTGACGGCTACTACCTGGCCGCCGCAGATGGAGGCGTCTTCGCCTTCGGGCCAGGGGCCACCTTCCACGGCTCGATGGGCGGTCAGCACCTCAACCAGCCGATCGTCGGTATCGTGGTCGACCCGAGCACCGGCGGTTACTGGCTCATTGCCGCCGATGGTGGGGTGTTCGCCTTCGATGCTCCCTTCCAGGGCTCGATGGGCGGTCACCACCTCAACCAGCCGATCGTCGGTGGTGCTTCAGCCCCGACCGGCGACGGGTACTACCTCGTGGCCGCCGACGGCGGGATCTTCGCCCTCGGGACGGGAGCGGTCTTCCAGGGTTCGGCCGGAGCCCTGACCCTCAACGAACCGATCATCGGGATGACGCTCGGCTAGTCCATCACGCATTCGGCCTGATCAACGAGGGCGGGGCTTCGGCCCCGCCCTCGTTGATCACCGGGGATGCTCCTGGCACCACCGACATGGACGTCCGAGTAGGGCGCCCCCCTGATGCCGTCGCGGACGCGTGCCGCGACCAAGGCGACAGGTCTCATTGGAGCCTGCGACAACGACAAGAAGCCAGATTCGTCCGACTGGTCCATCGGAGGCGAGCGAGCGGGGTAGATGCGAAACGGACGGCGGGGTCAATGTCTCCTGTGTCAGCCTTCCGTGAGGCCGAACCTGGATCGCCTCCGGTGCCGATGCCGTGAACCTACGAGCGCATCTCCCGGACCCCCTGTGTGAGATCCACCGAGAGATCACCGCCCTTGCCGGGGCGGTCCTGCCGCTGCATCGCCCGCGTGGGGGACGAGGGAGAGGCACGGAAGGGCTGAGAGGTGCAGACGCCGATCCTGTGCCGTGACGTCGAACGACGGTCAGGGCCACCCGGCGGCCTCACGGTCGTGCGTCGGTAGCCAACCCGGGCACACTCCGACTGGTGGGCGCGGACCCTCGGGCCGGACGGGTCGCGGACCGTGCTCTCGGTCATGCGTGCGGAGGCGGCAGTCCCAGGGCCTGGGCAACGGCATTCTGGAGGTACCCGGCGTAGGGCGCGGAAATATGGTCGCCGGTGGGGTAGTAGACGACCAGGTTGCCGATGATCGGCGTGCACGATCGTGAGCAGAACCACGGGACCGTGTCGACGTATCCGATGTGGGCGGCGAACGCGGCGGCCCTGTCGAACGTATCGAGCGGAGGCATGGCGGCGCCGGTGGGGGATGAGCAGTGCTGCACGTCGTCGGTGTGCGCGGCGAGACAGGTGGGGTCCGCATGGGCGGGAGTCGGTGTCGTGCCGAGGAGGACCATCCTCATGTTCGGCACCCGGAAGGACGCGAACAGATCCTCGAGCCCGCGGGTCCATCGAGGCCCCGTGATGGCCCGGACGGGCGAACCCGCAGGCCCTGGAGCGGCGTAGGCGTCGTACTGGCTGAACACGAGGAGATCCGGACGATGCCGATCGATCCAATCCGTCGCCCACGTGTGCCACGCGTCGCACGAGGGGTAGGTGGCGTCACCGACGCCCCACCCCGGACTCGGGCGGATCGCTATCCGGGTGGCAGGACACCCCAGTTTCCCCAGTACCACCAGCCTCCAGTGATCGGCGGTGGCGATGGCGGCGAACGCTGGGGTCCACATGAGCGCGTGGGAGTCGCCGTAGACGACCATGAGCCGGCTGCTGTGGATGTCACCCAGGGTGTGCACCTGTTCGTCCATCTGCGTGAAACCCGCATAGCAGGTGGAACAGCTGTTGAAGCCAGGCACGTAGGACGCCGCTCCGAAGCCGGCGCGTCGTACCGATCCGGGGACCCTCGTGATGGCGGCGGCGGCGGCCACCTGGCCGAGGACGACCTGTTCGTCGACGGCCGGGGCGACGCGAGGTTCGGCGACGGGCACACTGTTGGCGGCGATGGCGAATGACAGCACGAGGACGGTGGCCACCACCAGGGTCACGCCGGCGAGAACACTCGTCCTCATGGGGAGACGCCAGTGGCGGATCGGGCGCTCGACGAGCCGGTACGTGACCATGGAGAGGGCCATGGCCATTGCCACCAGCATCAGATTCCCTGCAGTGGAGAGGCTGGACTTGCCGACACGCTCGGCGGCGATGACCAGGAGTGGCCAGTGCCACAGGTAGAGGGAGTAGGAGCGCCTGCCCAACCACAGGGAGGGACCCAGTCCGAGGATCGACTCGGCGCCCCACCGTGGGACGGCGACCCCGCCGGCGATGACCAGGGCGGCACCGACCACCGGGACGGCCACCAGCGATCCCGGATAGGCGGTGTGGGACGTGAAGGCGAAGGCGGAGTAGAGGACGGCGGCCAGTCCGGCCCAGGTGAGCGCGGACGCAGCCCCAGTCGGCAGGCGCCGGAGCCAGGTGGTCGATACTGCGACCAGGCCCCCGAGGGCCAGCTCCCATGCCCGGGTGAAGGGCGAGAAGTAGGCCGCCGTCGGATGGCTGGCCGTCTGGACCACCGAGAGCCAGTAGGAGGCGACGATGACCACCCCCAGGGTGACCGACAGCCGCGTCCGCAGCGACGTCCGACCACCGAGCGTTGCCACGAGCAGGAACAGCGTCGGGTAGACGACGTAGAACTGCTCCTCGACCGACAGGGACCAGTAGTTCTGCAGCGGCGACAGGTGACTGCCGGCCGTCAGGTAGTTGGTGCCGACCCATGCGAAGTGGAAGTTGGCCAGGAACACGGCGGCCCAGCGCCCGTCAGAGGCGGCGCTGTCGCCCGACACCACTTCGAGCACGACGAAGGCGGCCACCACGGTGGCCAGGATGACGAGGGTCGCAGCCGGCAGGATGCGGCGGACCCTCCGTGCGTAGAAGCCGAGGATCGACGTGGTCCCGGTGCCCTGGCGCTCCCGCAGCAACAGCCCGGTGATCACGAAGCCCGAGATCACGAAGAAGACGTCCACCCCGACGTAGCCACCGGTGAGCAAGGGGACGCCCGCGTGGTACAGGACGACGAGGAGCACCGCCGCGGCCCGGAGTCCCTCGACGTCGGGGCGGAACTTCCGGTCGCCGGGAGCCGACCCGGCCTCGTCACCCGAGGCGAGCAGGCGCCCGTCGACCACGGCCGTACCCGCCGTCGCCCCCGGTGCCGCCATACGTCCCCACCTTTCCGGGCGAGAGGCTAGCGGTCTCCCTCGAGGCGGACCACCCGGCGCACGGCTGGTCGGCCATGATGCACGCATGACCGACGACCTCCCGACCGCATTCGCCTCCTACGACGACTTCGTCCACCTCCGGTTCGAGCTGCCGGCGCCCCAGGTCCTGCTGATCACCATCGACCGGCCCGAGGTGCTCAACGCCGCCAACGAGCGCCTGCACCGCGAATTCTCCGAGGTCTGGCGGGTCGTCGATCGCGACGACTCGGTGGCCGTGTCGGTCATCACCGGCGCGGGCTCGGCATTCAGCGCCGGTGGCGACCTGGCCATGGTCGAACGGATGACCACCGACTACGCCACCACCCTCGAGCAGTGGCGTGACGCCAAGGCGGTCGTCGACGAGATGCTGGCATCGGTCAAGCCGATCGTGTCGGCGATCAACGGGGTGGCCGTCGGTGCCGGGCTGGCCGTGGCCCTGCTGGCCGACATCAGCGTGATGGGGGAGACGGCCCGCCTGTCCGACGGGCACGCCCGGCTGGGGGTGGCGGCCGGCGACCACGCGGCCCTGCTGTGGCCCCTCCTGTGCGGGATGGCCCGGGCCAAGTACTACCTGATGACCGCCGACTTCGTGGACGGGCCCGAGGCGGAGCGGATCGGCCTGGTCACCCGGTGCGTGACCGACGACCGGGTCCTGCCCGAGGCACTGGCCATCGCCGAGCGGCTGGCGGCAGGGAGCCGCACCGCCGTGCAGTGGACCAAGCGGGTGATGAACCAGTGGATGCTGCAGGCGGCCCCGGTGTTCGGCGAGTCGCTGGCCCTCGAGATGCTGGGCTTCCTCGGGCCCGACGCCACCGAGGGCATCCGGGCGGTGCGGGAGCGCCGGCCGCCGGAGTTCCCCTCGGCCCGCTGACCGAGCGCTCGCCAGGCGGAGGTGCCGTCGAGTGCCCGACGACGCAGCCCGGGCGACGCTCAGGCGACGGTGACGAGGGTGCCGATCGGCGTGTAGGGGTAGACCACGGCGGCATTCGCCGGGGGCATCTCCACGCAGCCGTTGCTCTGCGGGTAGCCGTAGCCGGGCCGCACGAAGCCGTGCAGGGCGTCGCCGCCGTTGAAGTAACTGACCCATGGGATGCCCGGGTCGACGTACTTGGAGCCGTCGGGGTTCGTGCCGGACATGGTGGTGACGGTCAGGTGCTCGAACACCGGGAACGTTCCGACGGCCGTGTCGGCCCCGTTGACGCCGGTATTGGCCAGCGTCGTGTAGACGGAGGCCCCGTTGCTGTAGACGGTCACCCGCTGGGGGAGCGCCTTGGACACGAACACGTAGTTGTAGGCGCCGCCGTCGACCTTGCCGGCGGCGGCGTCGGCCAGCAGCGCCGTCCACACGGCCGGGCCCGCCTGGCCGTCCGTGGTCATGCCGTGCGCGTCCTCGAAGGTCATGACGGCACCCTTGGTCAGCACGTTGGACGTCCCCGGGGTCCATTGCGACTCCAGCGACGCCGGCTCGGCGAACCGCCAGGTGAAGGTGCCCTCCTGGGGCTGGGCCAGCTCCTGGGGCGCGGTGACCACGCCGGCCGGGGCGAAGGCGACCGGCAGGTAGCCGAGCTGGGCGAGGAGCTGCTGGAGGCGGAGCGTGGTCGCGGCGGCGACGGTGAACCGGACCGAGGCACCCTGGCCGAGGGTGACGCCACCGGCACTCTGCACGCCGCCGGCCCCGGCGGGCACCGTGATCGTCTCGGTCGAGGAGGGGACGAGCGGGGCGGCGGCCACGAAGGCCAGCGTGGTCGGAGTGAGGAGCTGCCAGGACCCGGTCACCGGTGGTGTCAGGGTCGGCATGGGGGTGTGGGCGGCCAGCGGCTCCGAGAACTGCACGGTCAGCGTGGCGTCGGACGCCACACCGGTGGCACCGTCGACGGGCGACACCGAGACGATGCCCAGCGGACGGGTGGACACGACCGCATGGGCCGGTGCGATCGTGGTCGGCGTGGCCGAGACCCTCCCTCCGGTCGAGCGGGCGGCGACGGTGACGCCGACGCCGGCGACGACGACCACGACGCCCAGGGCAAGGGCGATCCGGCGGCGCCCGCGGTGGTTCGTCGGCTTGGTGTGTGTGTGGGTTCCGGACATGGTCAGATCACTTCCCAACCTACCAGTGGACCCGCGCCGTCCGGTACCGCTCGAGGCACGTTTCCGTGGGTGCGGCCCCGGGCGCACGTCAGTCGGTGGAGGTGCCGCCCACCCCGGATTGGACGGCCCGCTCGACGGCGGCGATCTGCGACGGGTCGGTGAGCTTGCGGCCGTCGGGGCCCCGGACGTAGAAGGCGTCGACCACGGCCGAACCGAACGTGGAGACCTTGGCCGAGGTCACGTCGAGGTGGCACGCCACCAGGGCGCGGGTGATCCGGTGGAGCTGGCCGACCACGTCCTCGGCTCGGACCTCGACGACGGTGGCGACGTCCGAGGCGTTGTTGTCCACCGTGACCTGGGTGGAGATCAGCTGGGCCACCCGGGGTCGCTGGGCGTTGCGGTAGGTGTGGGCCCGTTCGGCCAGCTGCTCCTCGACGGCCAGGGTGCCGTCCATCACGGCGGCGAGGTCGTTGGACAGCTTGGCCGAGGCCGGCCAGCGACCCCGCTCCGGTTCGACGGTGAAGACCTCGACGGCGACGCCGTGGGCGCCGGCGACCACTGCGGAACGCACGTTCAGCCCGTGCAGGGCGAGCACGCCCGTCACCTCGGCCAGCAGGCCAGAGCGGTCGGGGGCGACGACTGTCACCTGGGGAGGCTCGACCGACAGCGCGGGGACCCCGTGGGTACGGACGGTGTCCATCACCGTCTCGAGGTCGTCGGTGATCAGCGGGGTGGGCGGCGGTGCCGGTTCCCCGGCCAGGAGCTGGTTGGTCCGTTCGACCAGGTCGGCAACCAGGCCGGCCTTCCACGCGCCCCATGCCGAGGGCCCGGTGGCCAGGCTGTCCGCCTCCACCATGGCAGCCAGGAGCTCGAGCGTGCTGCGGTCGCCCACCTCGTCAGCCACCCGTTGGGCGGTCGCCGGATCGTCGAGGTCCCGGCGGGTGGCGGTGTCGGGCAGCAGGAGGTGGAGCCGGATCATCGTGACGATGGTGGCCACGTCCTCGGGCGGCAGCCCCATCCGGTTGGCGATGTCGGCACCTATGACCATCCCGACGTCGGTGTGGTCCCCGGGAAATCCCTTGCCGATGTCGTGGAGCAGCGTCCCGAGCAGCAAGAGGTCGGGACGCGAGACCCGGTGGGTCATGGTGGCGGCGTTGGCCGTGGCCTCGAGCAGGTGCCGGTCGACGGTGAAGCGGTGGTACGGGTTGCGCTGGGGCTTGTTGCGCACCGCCGCCCACTCGGGCAGGTAGCGCTCGAGGAGCTGGCGCTGGTCGAGCGCCTCGAGCGCTGGGATGGCCGCCGGCCCGGTGGCGAGGACGTCGACCAGGACGTCGCGGAGCTCGTCCGGCCACGGGACGGGAGGCGCGGGGGCCCGTCGCCCGAGCAGGTTGAGGGCGTCCCGTGAGATGGGCAGTTTGCGCTCGGCGGCGACCGAAGCCAGGCGCAGCGCCAGGGTCGGGTCGCCGGCGGCATCGGCGTCGTCGAGCAACACGACCTCGTCCTCATCGGACCCGACGCCGGGCTCACCTGCCACCGCCGTCACGGCGGCGACAGCGTCCTTGGTGCGCCGCCGGCCACCGTGGGTACCCTGGGCCCTCGACCATGCACTGCGGCGGCGCCAGGCGTCGTCCCCCTCCCATGCGACGTTGCGGCCGGCGGTGGCCACGGCGAGCATCAGGGCGTCGGCGTCGTCCAGGCCCATGGCCGTCGCCACCTGCTCCTGCTCCTGGAGCAGGAGCTTGTTCAGCTCGCGGCCGGCCCGACGGTGCAGCTCGACCCGGGCGGCGGTCAGCACGGCCCGGGCGTCCTCGATGGCGACGGTGTCGACGTAGTCGGCCAGGACCGGCACCGCGTCCATCATGGCCAGCAGTGCGGCGATGTCCCGCAGGCCGCCGTGGGACTCCTTCAGGTCGGGCTCGAGCAGGAACCCGACGTCGCCGTAGGAGGCGTGACGCTCGTCCACCTTGTCCGCCAGCACCCCGAGCCACGGGGGCTTCTGGCGGACCCACCGCTCCTTCGCCCCCTCGAGCACCGGCTCGGCGATCCGGGACTCGCCGCAGATGACCCGCCCGTCGAGCAGGCCGAGTGCGACGCGCAGGTCCTCGGCCGCCATGTCGAGCGCCTCGGCGGGGCGGCGGACGCTGTGGTCGAGTGCGATCCCCTCGTCCCACACCGGGTACCAGATCCGGTCGGCCACGTCCGAGATGTCCTTGCGGCCCTTGTGGACGAGGACGACGTCGAGGTCGCTGTAGGGGCACAGTTCGCTGCGCCCGTAGCCGCCGACGGCGACCAGGGCCATGCCCCTCCCGCCATCGCCGGTGGCCGACTCGAACAGATCGGCCAGCCATTCATCGGCGGCAGCCGAGTAGGCCCGGCAGAAGGCGTCGCCACGCAGGTCGCGCTGGTCGATGAGCTCCTGGCGTCGGGTGCGGAGGCCCATCGGGGGACCGTACCACCGGGTCGCCGTCGGATCGGGCTGCGCGGGGATTACGCTGGGACGATGGGCGACGACTCGAAGGGCTCAGGGCTCTCGACCACCGGGGTGGTGCTGCTGGTGCTCGGCGTAGTGGTGGCCGGCTGGTTCCTGCTCGGGCTCCTCCACCTGGTGGTCAGTCTGGCGTGGACGTTGGCGAAGGTAGCCGTCCTGGTGGTGCTGGCGGTGATCGCCGTCCGCTTCCTGCTCGGCCGGTCGAAGACGTCCTGACTGGAGCCGACGGGGCGGGGACCGATCAGTCGGGGTCGGCTCGGGCCGCACCGGCCAGCATCGACTCGAACAGCTCGATGTGTTCGGCCACCATGCGGTGGGTCGAGAAGTAGCCCTCGACGGCCAGGCGGCAGTCGGCGCGCCTGATCTGGTCGAGCCGGCCGAGGGCGTCGATCATGGCCGCCTCGTCGTCGCACAGGAACCCGGTGACGCCGTCGGTGACCACCTCGGGAACCGCCCCCTCGGGAAAGGCCAGGACCGGGGTGCCACACGCCATCGCCTCGATCATCACCATGCCGAACGGCTCGTTCCACCGGATGGGGAACAGGAGGGCGGATGCCCCGGCCAGTAGTTCGAGCTTGCGCTCGTGGGACACCTCGCCGAGGTAGACGGCGTCGGGCCCGAGCAGTGGCTCGACCTTCTCGGTGAAGTACTCCCGCTCCCAGGCCTCGCGCATCTTGGCGGCCATGAGGATCCGGATGCCGGCGGCGCGCGCCACCTGGATGGCCCGGTGGCAGCCCTTGTCGTCCGCCATGCGACCGAGGAACACGACGTAGGGTCCGTCCTCGTCGCCGGCACCCGTGCCCATGGGGAACTGTGAGGCCTCGATGCCGTGGTGGATGACCCGCGCCACCGGGATCTGCGGCGCCGCCCGGTGCTGGGCATGGGAGATGGCGACGAGCGGGACCCGGTCGGCGGTGACCCGGTAGAGGTCGGTGAGCTCCTCGTTGAACGGACCGTGGATGGTCGTGGCCACCGGGAGGTCAGGGTAGTGCTCGGAGTGGAACGGTCCCATGACCGTGTGGTCGTGGACGACGTCGCACTCCCGGACCGCCTCGTAGGCATGGATCACGTGGCGGAGCTCCGGCACCGCCATGCCGATGCGCTGTCCCTCGGCCACGGGGAGGACCCATCGGCGGGGGACCGGGCAGGTCGAGTCCCCGGTCGTGAACAGGAGGACCTCGTGTCCGGCATCCTGCAGCCCGCGGGCCAGCTGGTCGACGACGAGCTCGATCCCGCCGTAGAGGACGGGGGGGATGGGGGTCCAGGGTGGGGCGATGAGTCCGATCCGCATGGACAGATCTAAGCATCCCCGTCCGGAGGGTAGGATCACCGGGCGCTCCAGGCGGCGTGGCCGAGTGGTTTAGGCAGGGGCCTGCAAAGCCCCGTACGGCGGTTCGATTCCGCCCGCCGCCTCCAGAAGAAGGTCCTCTCCAGGCGACCCACGTGCGTCGACGGTGGTTGACGCGGGCGACAGGGGGCCTCGTGCCGCGTCCTGGCCGGCTCAGGGTACGAGGACGGCCACCGACTGACCGAGCGAACCCATGGCGTCGGCAGTGTCGGTCAGCTTGGCTCCGGCCGGTGGGACGTACGGATCGTCTCCTCGATGGACGGCAGCCAATCCCATCCCGACGAGTCGTGCCCGCGCCGGCCCCGCCGTCCCCCGCCGGAATCACCAATTGGCGTACGTCCTCAAAAGCGCCATCCGCAGCCTGCGCCGTCGCCGTCGCTCGATCTCCTGAAATTCTCCTGGAGATGCGGGACATTGCCGCGACGGGTCTCTCGATGCATTGGCTGCAATGGTGTCCTACGGTGCGACCACGTGCCCGGTCACTCCCGCGGCGGGCAGTCGATACCGGCGATCTGCATCAGCGCGCAGAAGGTGTCCCGCGCCACCTTCCACTCGCCGTCGACCAGCACCGCCCGACCCTGCCTCTCGTGGATCATCGGCGTGCCGCTGAACGGTCCGGAGATGGTCAGCGAATAGATGACCCCGGCCTCGTCGACGTCGAGCGCCGTCCGATCGAGCGTCTGGTGATCATGGTGGGCGCAGTGTCCGCGCCGAGGTCGACTGCCGAACGGGCGGCCGCCTCGTCTTCGGGTGGTGGGCCGGGGACCGTCGACCCGGGTGGGCCCTGCGGGGTGAGGAGTTGACGATACAGGGCGGTGTCGTGGGTCGGGCCCGGCTCCTGTCGCCGGAGCGCTCGCAGTGCCGCCGCCATGTCGGCGGTGACGCCCCGGGACCGCTGCGTCACCGCCTCGCTCGAGGTGAGTCCGGCGCCGATCCAGTCGGCGACCTCGTCGAAGGGGATACCGGTGCGCCACCACTCGCCGATCACGTCCCCCGGGCCGCGCCCTCGGAGCACGAGCCGTCCCGCCTCGGCGGGGGTGAGCCCGAGCGCGTGCCACGTGTACGCGTCCGCAGCCTCGATGCCCTGGGAGGCCCACGCCATGGCATCATCACCCAGCCAATGGCGCAGGTGGTAGCCGTGCATGGCCCAGGGGTCACCACGGGGCTCGATCGTCGAGCTGGCGCCGCCGGCCACCAGGGGGCCGCGGCTGACCCAGGTGGCGGCGCCGGATGGCGAGCGCCTCCTCGACTCGGACTGGGCCTGGGCGAACGCCTCGGCCGGCCCCCGTCCGCGGGCCGTTTCGGCCGTGGCACCGTCGAGGTCGTACCCCAGCTCGTGCCACTGTGCCGCTTCGCCGGCGTCGATGCCGGCATCGCGCCATGTCTCCACCGTGGTGGGCTCGACGCCCGCCGCCATCCACTGGGCCGCCTCGAGTCCATCCGCCACCCCGCGGAGCACCCAGGACTCGGCCCGGGCGATCGTGAACCGCCAATTGCGCCAGATCTCGGCGTCGCCGGGCTCGAATCCGGCGGCGATCCAGGCCTCCGGCTGCTCCGGCTCGCTGTCGTCGGGCTCCGCCCCGTCGACCCGCGTGCGCATCACGTCGGCCCCTCCGTCATGGCGTCGCCGCCGGATCCATGTCGATGGCACCGGCCCACCCCGACCCCGAGGAGCGCGGGGCCACGGGCACGTCCGTGTGGAGCGAGACGGACAGGGGCTCGGTCACCGATGACACGTCGATCGCAACCCACCTCCCCGCCCCTTGTCCTCGCACTGCACCGGAACCGCCCGGAGCTCCACGGTCCGGCATGCCGCACGCCGGTCGGGATCCTGCCGGTCAGCTCGCCCGGCGGTGCCAGTGGAAGAAGCCCCGCGTCCCCTTCAGGGACGCGGGGGCGGTGTCGGGGACGGCGTCGGCCCCGGCCAGCGATGCCAGGCTGCAGGTCGAGCAGATCCGGGTCCCGTCCACCATCCGGGTGAGCGTCACCCGCTCGCATCGCTCGCACTTGCGCCCGATGTAGACCTGCGCCGAGCGGTTCGGGCGCTCCGACGACAGGATGGCCAGGCGCTCCTGCACGTCGTCGCGGAGCACGAAGCTGCCGTCGTCGGCCCGGCGGACGAGGTCCCAGGCGACCAGCTCGTGCAGCAGGGGGACCAGCCGGTCGAGTTGGCGTTTCGGGTCGTCGACGACCTCGAGCGAGCGCATGGTCCACCCGGCTCCGGACAGCCCCGAACCGGTCACGCGTGCGACGTCCGTCATCCGACACTCCCTCCGCACTGCTCCCGACACGTGCCCCGCCGGCCCGTGTGGTGGTCGCGAGCCCTCCGACTCGCCATCATGACTGATCCACCGTGTGCAGACAAGGGCCAGATGCCCCGGACGGGGGCGGAGCCGCGGGGCGGACCGGCCACTCGGCCACACTGTGACCGTGCCCTCCGGACCCGACCTCCCCCTGACCGGCACCGGCGCGGTCCCCGCGCTCCGTCTCCATTCGTGGCGGTCCCGGGTCGTGATCGGCGTGGTGCTCGCCTCGGTGGCCGCCGGCTTCGGCCAGTTCGGTGTCATCGCCGCGCTCGGCGACGTGGCCCGGGCCTTCGGTCGGATCACCCATGGGGCCACGATCGCCGACCAGGCAGGGCTGTCGGGGACGGTGCTCGGGGCCGGGCTCGCCGTCATCCGGTTCTCGTCGCTCCTCGCACTCCCGCTCACCGGGTTGGCCGACCGTCTCGGCCGCCGGTCCCTGCTGCTGGTGACCGTGACCACCGGGCTGGTGGTCACGGTGGCGTCGGCGGCGAGCCCGGGCTACTGGTGGTTCGTCGCCCTGTTCGCGCTCGGCAGGCCGTTCCTGAGTGCCACCAGCGCGTTGGCCCAGGTGGTGGCGGCCGAGCAGACGTCCTCGGCCGACCGGGCCAAGGCGGTGGCGCTGGTGACCGCCGGCTACGGGATCGGGGCCGGGCTGACGGCGATGGTGCACAGCCTGGCCTCGTCGACCCTCGGATTCCGGGGGACCGTGGCCCTGGCCCTGGTCCCCCTCGCGCTGGTGCCGGCCATCGCCCGGTGGGTGACCGAACCCGACCGGTTCGTCGTGGCCGAGGCGTCACGCGACCACCCGGTACCGGTGCTCGGTGCTGTGGGGGCCCGGTTCCGGGGTCGGCTGGCGGTACTCGTCAGCCTGGCGTTCGCGGTGGCGCTCATGACGGGCCCGGGCAACACCTTCGTCTTCCTCTATGCCCAGAACGTGCGCCACCTGTCCGGTGCGGTCACGGCGGCCATGGTCGCTGGGGCTGGAGTCGCCGGGCTGGTCGGGCTTCTGGTCGGGCGGTGGCTGGCCGACCGGGTGGGACGTCGCCCCACCGGCGCACTCGGCATGGTCGGCATCGCCGGCACGGCCACGCTCGCCTACAGCGGAACCCGGGCGGCACTGGTCGTCGGCTACGTCCTCGGTGTGCTGGCCGGCTCGGTGCTCGCCCCGGCGGTCGGCGCGCTGGTGAACGAGCTGTTCCCGACCGAGGTGCGGGCGTCAGTGGCGGGTTGGTTCCTGGTCGCCGGCGTCCTGGGTGCCTCGGTGGGACTCGTGGCATTCGGCGCGGTGGCCGACGCCGGCGACCGGTTCGGGCTGGCCGCGGCGGTCACGTTCCTCCCCGTCGGTCTGGCCGCTGGCCTGTTCTGGTGCGTCCCCGAGACCCGGGGCCGGGAGCCCGAGGACCTGTGGCCGTCGGGATGACGCAGGGATCGGCCGGCCGGTTCGGGCCCGCGCTCGATGTCAGTCCCGTGGCCCGGGCTCCGATTAGGTGGCCCGATCCCACAACAGTCGGGGGTCGGCGTCGGAGCCGAGGAGAACACTGGCCGGCACCTGCTTGTCGATGTGGCCGATGAGTCCACGGTAGATGCCGTAGCCGACGAGCTCCTGGAGACGACGGGGGAAGCGGGCTACGGTCGCCCTGGCGATGCCGAGCTGCTGGTTCTCCTGCTGGCGGATGTAGCCGGCGCAGTAGTTCATGGCGATCCCGATGCGCCGTTCCGACGTCGTGTTGGCACCGCCCCCGTGCCACAGGCTGCCGTGCCACACCAGCACGCTGCCCCGGGGCATCTCGGCGGGGACCGAGTCGTAGGCGCGGGTCAGGTCGGGGGAGTGGTCGGCCCGGTGGGACCCGGGGATCACCCGCGTGGCACCGTTCGCCTCGGTGAAGTCGGTCAGCGCCCACATCGTGTTGCAGACGGTCGCCGGGTGGGGCTTCGGGAGGGGGAGGACCTGGTCGTCGGCGTGGATGGGCTGGGCCGTCTCGCCGGGGCCGATGGCGATTGACGACAGCGACGACACCAGCAGGCCGGCATCGAGCACGCCCTCGCAGATCGGGAGGATCGTCGGGTGGACCGGAATCCGCTCGAAGTGGGACCCGTGGGCAAGGAGGTTGTAGACCCGGGTGGTCCTCGTACCCTCGAAGACGTTCGAAGCCGGAACGACCCCGAGGTCGCGCACCAGCCGGTCGAGGTCGTCGACCAGGGTGTCGACCAGTTCGAGGTCGATCGCACCCTCTACGACCGTGTAGCCCTGCTCCTCGATCTCCTGCAGGTGGCCGTCGGTGGTGTCGCCCATGGTGCCGTGCTCCTCGTGCGTCGTCAGGTGCAGCCTATGGTGAGGGGATGGCAGGGAGGAAGCGACCGGAGTACCGGTACGAGCTGCTGACTTGCGCCTGGCACGGCCATGAGCTGGTGGGCGAGAACGCCGCCGTGGTGACCCCCGAGGACGCCGTCGTGGTCCGCGAGGTCGACGCGCAGCGATGGTGCCGGTGCCTGCGGTGCGACGGCTGGATCGCCGTCCCCGTCCCCGACGACCCCACCGAGGAGCGGGTCCCGCCTCGAGACGAGATCGAGGTGCCCCTGCGGGGCCCCGCCCTGCGCGACCGGTACGTCCTGCGCATCATCGCCGTCGACCGGGCGCTCCACGTGGTCGTCCTCACCTTCCTGGCGATCGCGTTCGTGACCTTCGCCACCCACAACAGGGCCCTGCACGCCGACTACCAGAACATCATGGACGCCCTCAACGGCGGCGGGGCGGCCGCTATCCGGGTCCGGGGCGTACTCGGGTACCTGCGCAAGGCATTCGACTACACGCCGACCCACCTCTTCGTTCTGGCGTCGATCTGCTTGGCCTACGCCTGCCTCGAGGGGGTAGAGGCGGTCGGGCTGTGGTTCAACAAGCGGTGGGCCGAGTACCTCACGTTCGTGGCCACGACGCTCCTCATCCCCTACGAGGTCTACGAGCTCTACCTGCGGTTGAGCGTGCTCAAGCTGATCGTGTTCGTGCTGAACGTCCTGGTGGCCGCCTATCTGCTCTACGCCAAGCGGCTGTTCGGATTCCGAGGCG
The DNA here is from genome assembly GCA_963835445.1 of uncultured Actinomycetota bacterium. GTDB lineage: Bacteria > Actinomycetota > Acidimicrobiia > Acidimicrobiales > RAAP-2 > Bog-756. The sequence goes on along the minus strand of CAWIFO010000004.1, from coordinate 24,743 downwards.
GGTACGCATCCGAGGAGGCCCGCAAGCGCCAGCTCGGTGGCTGGTCGGCGCTCGATGCGACGATGCCGGTGACCGAGGGCGTCCCGACCGGTTGACCGGCGCAGGGGAGTGCGCACCTGTCCGCCCCGGGGAGCGTCAGCGGGGTGATAGTGCCCGGCGAGGCCACCACGAGGGTGGTCGGGCGTTCGGGACGGGACCGGGTGGTATCGTCGTCCATCACGGGCCGTTGGCGCAGTTGGTAGCGCACTTGCATGACACGCAAGGGGTCGTGGGTTCAAGTCCCGCACGGCCCACGCAGGAGATGTCCCAGGACATCGCGGACAGACGAACCTGTGCAGGCTGTGTGTCCACAGGCTTCGGGGCAAGAGACTGGTGCTCCTTCGTGGGGTCGAGCGTGAGATGGCGGATCAGTTCGCCTCTTCGCTCAGCACCCGCATGTCGAGGTCAGCGACCAGGACGATGAGCCGCAGTCCCGTGTGGGCCCTGCCCACTCCCACGTGGTGGAGCTTGGCGCCGTGACGCCGATGACGACCCGATTCCCGTCGATCTCGCCGTAGGTCAGGGGTTGGTGGAGATTGCCGTGTTCGATGGTGATGCCCGACGTGGCGAGCTCGGTCTCGAGCCCGAAGAAAGTCCACCGGCCGTTGTGTCGAACCGGACGTGATGCGTGTTCGTCGCCCAACCCGACGAACCGGTGGAGGACCTGTGCTTGGGCTCGATCCGACCGTCGTCGACGCGGTCTGACGGTCCCTTTCCGCCTGCCTGCCTGGACGTGGCAGGCCCTGCGAACCGGACCCCGCCATGAAGGGGATGCCGTGAAGGATTCGACGGCGTGGTTGCCCCGCATCGAGGTGAAACAGGTATTTCGACCCTGTTCATTCAGGTGCCTCGAGGCCATACTGATAGTGAGGGATCCGGGAGGATTCCGGAAGGAGGCGCTTATGGGCGGTAGACATGGAGGGCCATTCTGAGAACGGATGGCAGAGGATTGTACGGGAGAGATTCCGGAAGGCCCAGGTAGATCAAAGGCAAGCAGCTCGAAGTGGGAGCGTTGCAACGGCAAGGGGCAAGGAAGCTCCACTGGTCGCCATTTCCCCGAGCGGTCCGTTCCAGGAGTACATCTGAAGTAGAGCGCCCGATCCCCGTCAGTTCGTGGGACGGGCGCTTTCGCGTACGTCGGATCCCCTGTCTGGCAGGCTGATGTGAGACACCGTCCGTTCCGAGCATGCGGCCCAGCTGCCCGACAGCGAGGGCCGAAAGCTCACCCGTGACCGCATGGCCTCACCGCACACGGCATCAGTGCTCGTCGACCATGCGGGGTGCCCCACTCCGGCCGCGCTGGGGATCGCACGTGTGCTGAGCGATCGAAGTCAGGCTCCCCGGAGGCTTGTTGTCCTTTCGGTGGCGGCTCAGCCCGCCATGCCCACGACGGGCTTGTTGAGGGCGATGCCGCCTGTGGACCCGAAGTAGGTGGCGCTGCCGAAGGAGAAGATCCCGCCGTCGGAGGCCACCAGCCAGTACCCGGCGCCGATGGGGGATGCGGCCATGCCAGCGATGGGCTTGTTGAGTCGCGTCCCGCCCATCGAGCCGTGGAAGGTGGCATCCCCGAAGGAGAAGATCCCGCCGTCGGAGGCCACCAGCCAGTACCCGGTGCCGATGGGGGTTGCCGCCATGCCCACGATGGGCTGGTTGAGGTGCATGCCGCCCATCGAGCCCTTGAAGGTGGCATCCCCGAAGGCGAAGATCCCGCCGTCGGACGCCACCAGCCAGTAGCCCCTGCCGTCCGGGGTGGCCGTCATGCCCGCGATGGGCTGGTTGAGTCGCGTCCCGCCCATCGAGCCGTGGAAGGTGGCGTCACCGAACGAGAAGATCCCGCCGTCGGAGGCCACCAGCCAGTAGCCCCTGCCGTCCGGGGTGGCCGCCATGCCCACGATGGGCTGGTTGAGGTGCGTGCCGCCCATCGAGCCGTAGAACCCGGCGCTGCCGAAGGCGAAGATCCCGCCGTCGGAGGCCACCAGCCAGTACCCGGTGCCGATGGGGGTGGCCGCCATGCCCACGATGGGCTGGTTGAGGTGCGTGCCGCCCATCGAGCCGTAGAACCCGGCACTGCCGAAGGCGAAGATCCCGCCGTCGGAGGCCACGAGGCGGTAGCCACTGACACTGATGGCCGACTGCACCAGGGTCCGGACATTCGTGCCGTTGGAGTAGTAGCCCACGGCCACACAGGCCGACGCCGAGCTGCACGACACGCCGGTGAGGTAGTTGTCCTGGGTGGGGGTGGCATTGGGGCTCGGGGTGACGGACCAGGTGGTGCCGTCCCACGTCTCGATCAGCGTCTGGTTGTCCGTGCCGTTGGAGTAGTAGCCCGCCGCCACACAGGCCGTCGCCGCGGTGCACGACACGCCGGTGAGCTCATTGTTGTGCGTGGGGGAGCTGTTCAGGCTGGGGGTGACGGACCAGGCCGTGCCGTCCCACGTCTCGACGAGGGTCTGAGAATTCGTGCCGTTGAAGATGCGGCCCACGGCCACACAGGCCGACGCCGAGCTGCACGACACGCCGTTGAGGTAGTCGTCCTGCGCTGGGGAGGCATTGGGGCTCGGGGTGACGGACCAGGTGGCTCCGTCCCACGTCTCGATGAGGGTCTGGTTGTCCGTGCCGTTGAAGAAGAAGCCCACGGCCACGCAGGCCGTCGCCGCGGTGCACGACACGCCGGTCAGGAGGTTCTCCTGCGCGGGGGACCCGTTCGGGCTCGGGGTGACGGACCAGGTGGCTCCGTCCCACGTCTCGATGAGGGTCTGATCGTTCGTGGTGTTGTAGAAGTTGCCCACGGCCACGCAGGCCGAGGGTGAGGTGCACGACACGCTGTTGAGGTAGTTGTCCTGCGTGGGGGAGCTGTTCGGGCTGGAGGTGACGGTCCAGGCCGTGCCGTCCCACGTCTCGATCAACGTCCGAAACGTCGTGCCGGTGTAGAAGGTGCCCACGGCCACACAGGCCGAGGGTGAGGTGCACGACACGCCGGAGAGTTCGTTGAACTGCGTGGCGGACCCGTTCGGGCTCGGGGTGACGGACCAGGCGGTGCCGTCCCACGTCTCGATGAGGGTCTGATCGTTCGTGCCGTTGGAGTAGTAGCCCACGGCCACGCAGGCCGTCGGTGAGGTGCACGACTCGCCGTTGAGGTAGTTGTCCTGCGTGGGGGAGCTGTTCGGGCTGGGGGTGACGGACCAGTTCGTGCCCGGTGAGGCCACGGCCGGTGACGAGCCGGCGGTGACCAGCAGCGCCACTCCGATCACGGCGGCTGCGGCGACGGAAAGGATCCTCGGAATCTTCATGGTGCTCCTGACCTCGACGGTGAATGCCGACAGCTCAGTGGGACCCGAAGGTACAAGGAGCCCGCCAGCAACCTCTGCATCACACCCTAGCCATTCGGCGTCGTTAGCGTCGGGTGGGCACTCGTCGCCAGCGGGACTGCGTGCGCTGCGGGGGTCGGGGGCACCCGTGTGACTCTGGAGCGGGGTACCGCTGAGTCCCTCGATGTGCTGACGGAACAGGTCAATTCGTTCGAGCGGGCGCAGGGTTCGAGGTACGACGAGAGGTGCTATGAAGTGTGTGCGCTCACCGAAACGCACCGTGCGGATGCACCGCGCGCCGGCGGTCGCCCGCCGATTGCGAGGAGACCGCAGTGAACCGTTCCGACCACCCCCAGTACCCTTCAGCCCGCCGCACCAGGAGTCGCGGAATGGTCGCCGTCGCGTCCGGCGCGCTCGCGTTGCTCGCGGTCGTCGCCTCGGCCTGCAGTTCGGGCAACAACACGGCTGCCACTGCCACCACCGCAACGAGTGGCGGCTCGTCGGCGTCGTCGACGGGCGCCAGCAACTCGACCGGCGCGTCAACTGCGGTCACGATCGACCCCTGCTCCGTCGTCACCGACGCCGTGGCCACCAAGGTCTACGGCGCCGGCTCCGCCGTGACGACCAGTCCGTCAAGTGACAACAGGACCTGCCAGGTGACCATCCAGGGGCTCAGCTATGACTTGAGCATCCACGTCGACCCCGCTTCCGACTACAAGCTGCAGAAGTCGATCCTCTTCGTGAACCCCACCAACTTCCCCGGCCTGGGCAAGGAGGCGGTCATCGGGAAGAGCTCCGACAACACGGGCGCAGTGCCCGGAATCCTGTACCGCACGGATGGTGGGGCCGTCTACCTCAGCGGCGAGTCCGATCAGGCCAAGCTCACCGCGCTTGCCGGGGCGATCGCAGCCCAGGGCTGAGCAGCGTTCACCGGGCGAGCTTCTGCCGGGTCGGAGGGCGCCCCACACCCGTGCGTCGCACTCTCCGAATGCGGTAGAACGAGGGGTCGGGCAGTCATCGCCCGGTGACGCCGGTTCAGCTGCGCGCCCGACCCGGTCGCAGGCGACCCAAGAGCGAGCTCGGGGGTCGCTTGCGGTCCGGGTCGATGTCCGGTCCCGAGCGTGGCAATTCGCCGTCGGCCATCATCTCCTCGCACTCCGCCTCCACCGCCTGCTCGACGAGGGTGCGCATCTCCTCCGATGAGGTGCGAGGTGCCGCCGGTGTCGGATCACTCTGCTCGCCGAGGAGACTCGCAGCGAAACCCGACATCACGGTGGCGATGACCGGCTCACGGACGGAGCGCAGGTCATCCTCGAACGGGGATGTCCGGTTCTGCGGCCCGAGGACGAGCTCATAGGCCGGAAAGTAGGCGACTCCGGGATCGTCGCGCCCGGCCTGGTCGGCCGCCACCCGGAGGACCGACTTGCTGTAGGAGGTGGCGGTGAGCACGTGCCGGTCCGAGGCGGTTGCCACGAGTGGCACGGGGGACACGGTCAAGATGACACGGATGGACGGATTGATGGTCCTGAGATTCGCCAGCATGGTACGCAGATCCTCTGTCACCTCGTCGACGCCGAAGTTCACGAACTCGTGCCGTGCAGGGTCGAATTCGCCGGATACGGTGCCCGGACACGCCGGGAACACCGCCCCGTCGTCCGACGAGCGCCATGCCTCCGTGAGCCCGAGAGTGAAGACGAAGACCGTGGACCGCTCGACAGCGGTACGGACGGCAGCAAGGTGCTGCGCGGTGAGCGCGCGGAACTCGGCCACCGACCAGGCGCGGTGGGCCAGGCCCGGGCGGAAGGGGTCGATGAACTCTCCTTCTGGCGTCTCCCAGTACTCCTCTGACGGGTGGAACGTGCCGAGTGATCGCTCCAGCAACTGCACCATCTGCCGAGCGGTGTACACGTTGCCGTATCTCGCGGAGAAGGCATCGTAATAGAGGGTCTCCGCGGACTCCGGCCACTGGGGATGGGTGGATTCGGTGACGGTGTAGCCGTAGCCCCAGGACTCGAGGTACCGCCGGACATTGGAGGCGAAGCACGAACCCGCAGACATGAACCGGTCTTCGCGTCCCAACCGGATCGCCGTCGCATCCACTGTGGTCGCCGGGGCGAAATTCCTGGCGACGGATCGTGACCAAAACGCACGGTCGTCGGCTGACTTGTAGGGATCCTCTGCCATCAGGGCCTCCTAGTGGCAGCGGGACGGGATCGGGTCGGCCGTGGCCCAGGCGAACGCACGACCGAGAACGGCCGCTCCGTAGGCCCCGTTCGCATGGGTCGGGTCCTGGCCCCAGTACGACGATGCCAACATGCCGAGCCCGTCGAATGCATCGTCGGGCGGAACCAGGATGTGGAGCTCGTTCTCCTCGGCGAAGGTTCGATAGGTGTCCGCCATGAGCGTCCACAGCCGCTGACGCACCGGATCCGGGACGATCGGAACGTCGGCCGCCGTCTCTCCCAATTGCTCGAGCACCTTGACGAAGTGCGGCCCGTGGGCCAGCCGTTCACGTACGGCCTCCTCGGGCAGCGGAGGAGGGGGTATGAGCATGCCGACCGGGAGCCTGCGTCCGACGCACTCGGCAAGCAGCTCGCGCAGCCGGTCGTTCTGCTCCAAACGCTGGCGAACGAATGCGTCGACCACCGAGCATGGGATCAGCTCCACTGACGGGTCGGGCGCTGCGGCCGGATCCGACGATGGAGTGAGCACGTCGAATGGCCGATCGGACGCCACGAGTCGCGGAGGTTCATCTGGTTTCCACCCCAGGCGAGGACGACCCGGGTGGGATCCCACGTCGCCACGACTTCGGGAAGACCGTTGTTGGATGTGTCCTTGACGAATCCCTCGCCTTGCCAGGTCGAGAGGACCGTCCGCTCGGGTCGGTTGACGACGAACGCCGTCCGGACCGCTTCCTGCTCCGCCTCGTGGGCACGGGCGAGGATCTCGTATCCGTCGAGGAGCGCCCGGACGTGGGATTGCCCGATCACGATCATCCGTTGACTCACAAGGCCCCCACTGACGACATCGGCGGAACTCCTCGGCGGCGCGCGTCGAACGCGGCCGCAGGTATCCAGCAAAACTACCGCCAGGCGCCACCGGGGTCCACAGGTCGTACGCCGGCCGCACGTTTCCCGGGCAGGATCGGGAACGCAATCTCGGCGTCCGCTCGAGTCGAGGCGTGGCGGCGGTCGACGGCACTCGGAACGGTCCATCATCGACCTGGCTCGACCTGATGACGTGCCGCCTCTCTGACCCCTGGTGGTCGTCCAGCCCCTCCCACTGGGAGCCGACAGCGCAGGGGCGGTCGGGATCGTCGAGCTCGTCCTCGGTAACCACCTGGTCGAGGGTGCCCTCGCCGATCCGGACATCGGCGAATCCGGCCTGTACCGGTGCCGGCGAAGACGGCCGGCGTCCCGCAACTCCAACTGGCCTGCTGGCCCCCAGTGGTCCGGGCTGCCCGGGAGCTGCCCGCTGGCCGCCATCGGGCAGTCCACCGACTGAACCGGGCGCTCACGGAGCGGACGCCACCGCGTCGGCCGAGGGCGCGTGGAGCCAGGCGTAGGCACCGATGACGAGGGCGATGACCGCCCCGCCGACCACCACATCGCGCACGGATGTCGCCGTGGCGAGCGCCCCTCCCACCAGCAGCCCGAGCGGCACGGTGCCGCCGAAGCCCATGATCCACAGCGCCATGACCCGGCCCCGCACCTCGTCGGCGATGTGGGCCTGTAGCGCAGTGGACAGCGACGTGACGGTCACGAAGTAGGCGTACCCGACGACCAGTATCACGGGGTAGGCCACCCAGATCTCGCCGAGGAGTCCGAATGCGGCCAGCGCGCACCCGAACCCGACGAGCCCGCACCGGATCAGCAGTGTGCGGGGAAGTGTCACGAAGACGGTGCCCACCGAGATGGCCCCCAGTGCGGCCCCGAGCCCGAACAGTGCGTACAGGCCGCCGTAGACGGCGCCGGCCGGGTTGATGTGCAGGTCCCGGGCGGCCACGACGGGCATGAGCCCGATGAACGGAAGGCAGAAGAAGGAGATCGAGAAGATCGTCACCAGGCAGTAGCGGACCAGCGGGTCGTGGCGGGCCGCGGCCAGCCCGCCCAGCAGCCGCGTCACGCCCGAGTCGCCTGCCGGGGCCTCGGCGGAGCGCCCCCGACGGGGGAGCGATGCCCGGGCGACGACGTAGATGGCGAACCCGTAGGTGGCGGCGTTGATGACGAATATGCCCCACGCTGCGACGACGGGGAGGAGGAGGCCGCCGACGGCCGGCCCGACCACCCGGGACAGATTCATCTGCACCGACTGCAGCGACACGGCCCCGGGCAGGTCCCGCTTCGGCACCAGCGTCGGGAGGATGGCCGTGAACGCAGGGGCGTTCAGCGCGTTGCCGATCCCGACGGCCAGGACGCACACGAACACCAGGCCGGTCGACGGATGGGTGCGCGAGGCGGCCCAGGCCAGGGCGAGGGAGAAAACGAGCTGCTCGACCTGGCAGGCGATGAGCAGGCGTCGGCGGTCGACGACGTCGGCCAGCGCCCCGCCGACGATCGACAGGAGGAACAGAGGGCCGAGCTGGGCGAACCCGAGCAGGGCCACGTAGGTGGCGGAATGCGTGAGCTGGAACGCGAAGACGCCGAGGGCGATGTTCTGCATCCACGTCCCGATGTTCGACGCGAAGGTCCCGAGCCACACGGACCGGAACGACCGGTGGCTCAGCGCGGCCCGTGCCGACCCCGGGGTATAGGGAAGGTCGGCGTCGATCTGGGCGTCGTCGGACTGCTCGAGGCGGGCCGGGGGTGCCATCTCCTGGTCGACGCGGCTGCGCCTGGGGCGGGGGAGCCTCACCCGACGGGTCCGATCAACGGGATGCTCCGGGCATGGGGGCCAAGCTACCGGCGGCGGTGCCGACCCCGGCCCGGGCGCACCGTCGCTCCCTGCCGGCCGCCGAAGCAACTGTCAGAGCATCTGTCTATAGTTTGGGAAACGTCCGCAGGCAGCGGACCCGACACCGGGAGGCCCGACACCATGGCGAGCGACACCCCGCGGCTCATCGACGACGTGCGCGGCGTCCGCTACGGCGAGGTCATCACCGCATTCCGACGCGACGGCCGCTTCGAGGCCGAGGTGTTCGGCACCCAGTTCCTCAACGACTGCCCCCAGGACCTGTGGGAGGGCCTCGACGCCGCCGCCATCGCCGACGAGACCGGGGCCCTGTTCGCCAAGCTGAACGGCCCCCGGTACTGGGTCCTCGACGGAATGGGCGCCAAGGTCGACGCCGTGGCGCCCGTACTGCGCGAGTTCAACGGACTGTTGATGCGGCGACTCGCCGTCATCGACCTCGGTGACACGCCGGGCACGTCGCCGTACGCCGAGGTGCACGTGAACCGCGGGGCGGTGTTCTACTTCGATGCGGGCAGACCCGTCTATGAGTTGGTGGACCCGTCGGGTCTGGCCTATGTGATGCAGGCCTACTGCGTGGGCGTCGACCCGGCGACCGACGAGGCCAGCCTTCTCACCCTGGGCGAGCGTCTGTCCCCGCCCGAGGGCTGGACCTACCGGGTCCGGGTGCTCGACCAGGAACTGGTCGTCGACACGACCACCAGGATCGCAACCGTGGTCCAGGACGAGTTCGAGAACACCTACACGCTGCCCGCCTGACCCCCGAGGTCGCCGGAGCGCCTGTGCGGGGTCGGCGACCACTGGCGCCCGACGCCGCCTGCCTCTCGAAGAAGCTGCCGGCCCCGGGCCCGGGTCAGGGTACCGACAGTGGCACCAGTGCCAGGTCGACGTGGCCCTGGTCGGGACGCCCCGGCGAGTCGGGCTTGAAGTACGAGAGCACCAGGCCGGTGCCGGTGCCGAACTCGGGATGGCCGTTGAACGAATAGCAGAATCCTGTCGGCGTCGTGCTGCATCCCGGAAGTGTCCCCGAGTAGACGGCGCGCCACGGACCGGTCGGCGCGCCGGACGAGTAGACGAGGAACGTTCCGCTGATCGAGGTCTGCTCGATGAGCCGGAGCCCGCTCGGGTAGGCGGCGACCGACACGTTGACCGGCGACCACGGTGCACTTCCGTCGGTGACGGCCGACTGGGCCACGTAGTGCGACGGCACGGACAGCGAGGACATGCTGTCGGAGAGCGTGGTCGCCGACACCGTGCCCGCACCGCACACAACGAAGAGCGAGCTGCACGTCGAGGTGAAGACGGTCACGTTCCCGCCGGCCACGAGCGGGGACTGATAGGTCCGGTCGGGCGCCAGGGGTGTGCCGTCGGCCGACGGCGGGAAGACGTCGTCGGGTGGGGTCAGGATCTTGCCCGACCCGCCACCCGTAGGTCGTGAAGCCCCACCCTTCGACGGTGAACGAGCTGACGGAGGTGACGCACACGTCGGTGTAGGTGATCAGCACGACCTGCTGGTCACCGAGCAGGGCGGCCCCGGTCGGCCACCGGGCCGTGTAGGTGGCGCCGTTGGTCGTCGAGCAGGACCTTCGGGTGCCGTCAGGCATGTAGGTGTCGGTCGGGGCCGGCAGGAACGGGGACGGGTCGGACGTGGTGGACGGGGAGCCGGCGGGCTGGATGTCCTTCAGTGCGGTCGGGGTGTGGCCGGGCACGAACTTGCCCCTTGCCGCCGTGCTCCCGGCGATGAATGCGCTGGACTGGTTGGACGCCGCGGTGAACGACGAGGTGTCACCGAAGATCCACAGGTCGCGGTGGTTGGGCAGCGCCACGCTGATCCCGGAATCGCGTTGGAGCGTGGTGCCCGTCTTCGACTCCTGGGTGGTGGTGACCGGCCCCAGGTAGTCGATGCCGGCCGAGCCTCCGGCCGTGGCCGACGGGGTGACCGTCGTGCTCGACGACGCAGCACTGCGTCCGTAGGCGTTCGTCGCGTAGACCGTGAACGTGTACGTCGCATCGTTGGCGAGCCCGGTGATCGTGCAGCTCGTCCCGGCCGTGACGCACTGGCTGGCAGGGGGAGAGGACACGACGGTGTAGTCGGTGACGGGCCCGCCGGGCGAACGCCTGGGCGCCCTCCAGGTGAGGGTGGCGCCCGAGTCGCCGGCGGCGGCCGTCAGCGCCCCGGGGGGCCAGGGGGTCCCCACCGCTACCCGGGCGGACAGCGGGGTGCTCGTGCCCCCGTGCCCCACCGAACGCACCGAAACGGTGTACCCCGTGCCATTGGTGAGACCCGCCAGCAGGCAGCCCGACGCCGCTTCCGACCTGCAGCTTCGACCTCCCGGCTCCGCGGTCGCCACGTAGCCGGTGATGTCGTCGTGCTGTGCGGGTACGCCCCACCGGACGGCCGCGGCTCCGTCGCCCGGGGAGGCCACCATCCACGCCGGCCGGCCGGGAGCGACCGCTGCCGACCGCCCGCAGGCGGTCAGGCCGACGCCGACCAGGATGAGGGAGAGCGACATGGCCAGCGCACCGGTGACCCGAAGGCGGGGGGAAGCGGTTGGCGATGACGGCATCGGTTGGCCCCTCTGCGGCGAGCTGCCGGTTGCCCCGGTCTCCACGCCCACGGCCGGCGGGAGATCGTACCATCGCGGGTCCCTCTCGAGCAGCGCCGGCGGGGGCCGCGGGCGACCGGTCCGTGGCACGGGACGAAGGGCCCGGTGACGGGGTCGCCCTACTGCGGGAGGTGCGAGGGGGCGAGATCAGCCTCCTCCTCCACCACTTACTAACGAACGAGACACCGATTGCGTTACACCGCGGAATCAGTCGAGCGGATCCGGGTGGGCAACGGATCTGCATGCTGGACGGGGGGAGGTGCCGGGTGTAAGACAGGCAATGGGGATTCCGCATCTCGACGCAACACGAGACGGTAGGTGGCTCGCATGTTGGACTTCAGGGGGACGTTGCAGGCGGCGCAGCTGGGCGACGAGGACGCATTCGCGCGCCTCTGGCGCGAGTTCCAACCAGGCCTCCTCCGCTACCTCCGGATCAAGGCGGCTCCGGTCGCCGAGGACCTGGCTGCCGACATCTGGGTCAGGGTGCTGCGTGCACTACCGGGGTTCGAGGGTGACGAGCCGGGATTCAGGGGCTGGTTCTATACGACGGCACGCAACCGTCTGACCGACTGGTACCGCAGCGGCGAACGCCGCATCGACGTGATCGAGCACGCCAGTCTGGTGGTGATGCCGTCGGCTGCCAACGTCGAGGACGAGGCCGCCGAGCACTCGGCCACCGACCAGGCCATCGCCCTCATCGGCGAGCTGCCACCCGACCAGGCCGAGGCGGTGATGCTCCGCATCGTCGCCGGCATGGACGTGGCCCGCGTGGCGGAGATGATGGGACGCACCCCGGGCTCGGTGAGGGTCCTGTGCCACCGGGGCCTCAAGCGTCTCGAACGGCACCTGGGCGAGTCGGCGACCCTCGAGGCCGACGCACCGGCGCCGGGGACCACCGTCGTCACGGTCGGCTCGGCTACCGTCACGACGCGCGAGGGGGAGCGGCTCCATGCGTGAGGACCCGCTGGTGACCGTGGACGACGCGCTGGGTTCCGGCGTGACCGACGACAACGTGGTCGCCCTCCCGAACCTGTTGTCCGGGCGCTTGGCCGACCTGTTGGCGGCCGCTTCGGGCCCGGCGCAGGACCACGAGTTGCGCGGTGAGCTCGAGGCGCGCACGGCATTCCGTGGCGCGTCCGTGGCCTGGCCGACGGCGCGGCGGCGGTTCCGCCGCACGCCGGCCGTTCTGGCGGTGACGACCGTGGCGACGATGATGGTGGCCACTACCGGCCTCGCCGCGGCATCACAGCTCCCCGGCCCGGCCGGCCGGGCGGTCCAGGGCCTCCTCGGGTCGGTCGGTGTGACCATCGCCCTGCCCGCCCCGTCGGGCTCCACCACCGGTGCCTCCGCCACCGGTGCGTCCGCCACCGGTGCGTCCGCCGCCGGTGCGTCGGTCTCCGCAGCGCCGGACTCGGGCGTATCCACTCCCGCTGTGACCCATTCCGTCAGGAACACCCATATCGGGTGCGTGTCCGGCAGCACGGCGTCCGGTGTCACCACCGGGGGGATCCAGACGGCATCCTGCACCAAGTCGGTGGCCCAGGGCGCGACCCCGGTGGTCAGGACGGCCGCTCCGTCGACGGCACCCCACGCCCCGGTCCGCACTCCGGCCGCCCCCGTGGTGCACGGGCCGAGGGTACGACGCACCAGGGTGGTCAGTCCGGTGGTGGCTCCGTCGGAGTGACGGGAACCGGCACCCTCGGCGGCGGGACCACCCGCGGCGGGAACCAGGGTGTGGGCGGCACGTGTGGCACCGGCGCCGGGACCACCACGACGACCACGACCCTCACGACTGCGCCGCCCACCGCAGGCACGACCGGCACGACCGGCACGACCGGCACGACCGGCACGACCGTCCCTCCGACGACGGGGACCGGGTGCGGGGGCCACACCGGTGGCCATCACCGTGGCCGGTCACCGGGTGGTTCGGGTGGCACCGGTTCGGGCGGCTCCACCACGACGCCCGGTTCGGGCTCGGGCTCGGTCCCGACCACGACCGTCACGCCCTGACCGGGGTCGTCCGGAACCGTCAGCCCCTTCCGAGGAACGGCGCGCCATAGGCGAACACCCCGCCATCCGAGCCGACCAACCAGTACCCGCCGGTGGCCGGGTCGGCCGCCATGCCGGTGACCGGGGCGGCCAGGGGCAGCCCACCTGCCGACCCGTGGAACGGCGGCGTCGCCGAAGGCGAACACCCCGCCGTCGGACGCCACGAACCAGTAGCCCAGACCATCCGGTGTCGCCGCCATCCCGTTGACGGGACGGGCCAGCGTGAGCGCACCGGTGGACCCCTCGAACGGCGCTCCGAAGGCGAAGATGCCGCCGTCGGAGGCCACCAGCCAGTACCCGCCGGTGCCCGGGTCGTCGGCGATCCCGACGACCGGCTGATTGAGCCGGGTCCCGCCCATCGACCCGCGGAAGGCGGCGTCGCCGAAGGCGAACACCCCGCCGTCGGACGCCACCAGCCAGTACCCGTTCCCGTCGGGCGTCGGTGCCAGGTCGACCACCGGAGCGTTGAGCGGCTGGCCGCCCATCGAGCCGAAGAACCGGGCGTCGCCGAACGAGAAGATCCCCCCGTCGGACGCCACCAGCCAGTACCCGTTCCCGTCGGGCGTCGGCACGAGGTGCTGGATGGGAGCGTTGAGGGACAGCCCGAGCATCGACCCGTGGAACGCGGCAGAACCGTGGGCCGACACCCCACCGAACGCGTCCACCAGCCAGTAGCCGCCGCCGGCCGGCCGTGAGGCGATCCCGGTGGTGGGCGCCGCCAGGGGGAAGGGCGCGAGCGAGGCCGGCGCCACGAACAGACGCCGTACCCCACCGCAGCTGTAGTCGGTACACCCCGCCGGCCATGCCGCGTAGGCCAGCTGCCAGCCTCCGTATGCGTCCTGGAAGAACATGCCGCCACCGGGGCCGGCCGCGTCTCCGTACGAGGCGAGGAAGGGACCCTGGACGGGCTCGTCGCACGGGCCGAGCGGGCCCGCGCACTCGACGGCGGTCTCGCCGTAGGACGGGCTGTCCCAGATGCCCGTGGAGAACAGGAGGAAGTAGTTGCCGCCGGCGTCGACCATCTGGGGGTTCTCGATCGTCGTCTCGAACGGATTGTCCACGGTGTCCTGGACCTGCAGCTGGTGGGGCTGGCCGACGGGCGTGGTCCCGTCGGGAGCGAGCATCTCGGACCACAGCTGGGCCGGCTGGGCGGAGCCGCCGTCGTTCGTCTTCCAGATCAGGTAGGGCGTGTGGGTCACCGGGTCGACGAACGGGGACGGGTCGATGGCGCCGCCCAGTGCGGCGTCGCAGCGCAGGGGACCGGTGGACGTGTCGGTGAACACCGGGTCCTGCGGGGTGAGGCTGGTGGTGGTGGCCACCGAGAGGCAGTTCTGCCCCGGTGTCGCCCGGGCTCGGGTAGCGGGAGGCCGTGTAGAACATGATCCACTTGCCGCCCCACTGGTAGACGCCGGGGGCGTTCTGGGTCCCGAGCTCCTCCCACGCCGGGGTCGAGGGGAGGGCGGACGCACCGAAGGGGAACCCGGGGCAGGGAACCCATCCGGTGGCCGGTGCCCCGGTGTCGTGGCCGGGTCGCAGAGCACCTGCACGTAGCTGGCCAGCGCTGTCCCGGTCGAGAAGGCGAAGTAGGTGCCGCCACGCCGGCCGACGGGTCGTAGACCACGTCGGGGTCGGGAGCGTCGCCGCTGTAGGCGGGCGCAGGCGCAGGGACCACCGAGACGCCGGTGCCGCCGGCGGCGGCCCGGCCAGGGCCCGCGACGAGCAGTGCGCCGAGCGCGGCGCAGGTGACCATGAGGATCAGGGCACGTCGACTTGCGGTCATGGGGAGGTGGCCGTCCGAGGCAGGTCCGTCCCGCCGCCCGGGAGGACGCCTGCTAGACCCAAGGTACCACCGGGGACCGGGGACCGTCAGGCTCGGCCCCCGTCCCGATGCGACGAGGAGCACGCCATGACCGACCCGAACCCGCACGCTGTCCACCCGGCCGACGAGGGGCGCCACCTCCCGTCCGACGACCCGTTGTGGAACGAGTCGCACTACCTCGACTTCGTGTCCCACGACGGCACCTTGTCCGGCTACGCCCGCATCGGGCTCTACCCCAACCTGGGTGTGACCTGGTGGACGACGACGGTCGTCGGGCCGGACCGGCCCCTGGTGGCGTCGTTCGCCTACGACCTTCCGGTCGCCCCCCGGCCGGGGCTCGCCGTGGACGCCGCCGGACACGTGTTCGACGGCGTGGTGAACCGGCCGCTCGACGCATTCCGCCTGACGGCGTCGGTGCCGGCCGTACTGCACGAGGACCCGGCCGACGTCTACCACGGTGCCGCCGGCTCGCCCACGGCCCTCGACCTCGATCTCACGTGGACCACCGACGGCGTC
The DNA here is from genome assembly GCA_963835445.1 of uncultured Actinomycetota bacterium. GTDB lineage: Bacteria > Actinomycetota > Acidimicrobiia > Acidimicrobiales > RAAP-2 > Bog-756. Next base: position 9,498 of record CAWIFO010000004.1, on the reverse strand, counting down.
CCTACCACTACGACGTCACCACCCGCTACGAGATCCCCTGCCTGGTCGGCGGGACGTTGACCGTCGGCGACGAGCGCCTCGCGGTCGAGGGCCACGGGCAGCGCGACCACTCGTGGGGCGTCCGCGACTGGTGGGCGTTCACCTGGTGCTGGTTCGCCGGACGGCTCGACGACGGGACCCGCGTCCACGGCGCAGACATCCGGATCCCCGGGACCCGGATCCCCTTCGGATACGTGCAGCACCCCGACGGCGTCGTGGTGTCCGTCACCGGGCTCGACGTCACCGAGGAGCTCGGCGCCGAGGGACTCCCGTCGTCCGCCCGGGCCCGGATCGACCCCGTGGGGCTCGACCTCGCCATCGAGCCCCTGGACTTCGGCCCGCTGCTGCTCACCTCGACCGACGGCCGGGTGAGCCGGTTCCCGCGGGCCATGGCCCGGTTCACCGCCGGTGACGGGCGCACGGGAACGGGCTGGATCGAGTGGAACCAGCCCGAGCCTGCGAACGACGGGCGGTAACCTCGCCGTCGTGCGCCTCTCGCTGCAGCCGTCGCTCGACGCCTCGGACTACCGCTTCGCCCACGTACTGCGGACCCGGTTCGCCGAGACGGACGCCATGGGCATCATCCACCACGGCGCCTACCCGGCCTACCTCGAGGAGGCCCGGGCGGCCATGCTCCGCGAGCGCCGGCTTCCCGTACGAGACGGTCCGGGCCGGTCCCGACGGCGTCGACTTCGCCGTCCTCGAGCTCTACGTCCGGCACCGACGCCCGTTGCGTTTCGACGACGAGGTCGCCGTCCACGTGCTGGTCGACGGCCTGACCCGCACCACCTTCCAGGTCGGCTACCTGCTGGTGGTCGACGACGAGGTCCGGGCCACGGCGGTGACGGTGCACGGGGCCGTCGACGCGGCGGGGCGCCCGTCGCGGATGCCGGCGTTCCTGGGCGATCTGGTCGGGGCCGGTTAGCCCGTGCAGGTCTCCTACGGACTGCCTACCCACCGGGTCGACTGCGGCGAGGAGTTCCTGGCCCCCGGGGCCATCGGCGAGCTGGCGTCGGCCGCCGAGGCCGCCGGGTTCGCCGCCGTGTACACGACCGACCACCCGTTCCCCGGTGACGACTGGTTGGCGCACGGCGGCCACCACGCACTCGACCCGCTCGTCGCCCTGTCGTTCGCGGCGGCGGCCACCTCCCGGGTGCTGTTGCACACCAATCTCTTCGTCCTCGCGTACCGCAACCCGTTCCTGGCGGCCAAGGGGATCGCCACCCTCGACGTGCTGAGCGGCGGCCGCACGGTCATCGGGTTGGGTGCGGGCTACCTGGAGCCGGAGTTCGAGGCGCTGGGCGCCCCGTTCGCCGAGCGCAACGACCGCATGGACGAAGCCCTCGCCGCACTCGGAGCGGCGTGGTCGGGGACGAGCGTCACCTTCGAGGGCAGTGGCTACCGGGCTCCGGGCAACACCATGCTCCCCGCGGCCCCGCCAGCGCCCCAGGCCGCCGCTGTGGATCGGGGGGAACAGCCGCCGGGCCATCCGCCGGGCCGTCGAGTCGGCCGACGGCTGGAGCCCGTTCCCCAACCCGGCACGGTTCGCGGCCCGGACCCGCACCGCCACGCTCGAGACGGCCGCTGACCTGGCCGTGGCACTCGAGTACGCACGGTCCCACGCGCGTCGGTGGGCCGGACGGAGCCGCTGACCGTCTGCTTCATCCCCGAAGGCCTGTCGATGGGCGCACGACCTGTCGACGAGGCACGCGTCCTCGCATCCATCGGTGAGCTGGAGGCCATCGGGGTCGACTGGGTAAGCGTCGCCCTGCCCGGTGACACCCGCGGCCGCGCAGCTGGCGGCGGTCGAGCCGTTCGGCGGACGGTGCTCGCCGCCATCTGACCGGCGGACGCCCTGGGGTCGGCTCCCCGGGGCCGCCCGGGCGTCGGTCCCTGGGTGCGTGAGCGCGCGGTGAGTCGATCGGAGCACCCCTCCGGCGGGGCCCTGGCTCGCATGCTCCGGTCCGACGTGGCCGGCAGCTGGGTACTGGTCGTCGCCGTCGCCGTCGCCCTGGTGTGGGCGAACGGCTCCTGGTCGCCCACGTACGTCGTCGACCTGGCTGCACCCGACCCACGTGGTTGGCCGTGCCTTCCAGGACTTCACCACCGTCCGCGACTGGGTCAACGGGGGCCTCATGGCCGTGTTCTTCCTGGTGGTGGGCCTGGAGATCGGGCGAGAGCGCCGGCACGGCGAGCTGGCCGACACCCGCACCGCCGTCGTCCCCGTGGCCGGGGCACTCGGGGGAATGGCCGGGGCGGGCCTGGTCTACGCCGCCGTCGCCCACGGCGGGCCGGGATCGTCGGGCTGGGGAATCCCCATGGCCACCGACATCGCCTTCGCCCTGGGCGCCCTGGCCCTGCTCGGGCGGCGGGTGCCCACCGGCCTACGGGTCGTCCTGCTGACCCTGGCCGTCGCCGACGACATCGGGTCGGTGGTCGTGCTCGCCGTGTTCTACTCGTCGAGGAGCTACCTGCCGGCGCTGGCCGCCGCCGTCGCCCTGGTGGCGGCGCTCGTGGCCCTCCGCCAGCTCGCCCGGCCGTCCACCGCCGTGGCCCTGGTGGGCGGTGGCGTCCTGTGGGTCCTGCTGGCGGCCGGTGGCGTGGAGCCCGCACTGGCCGGGGTGGTCGCCGGGCTGCTCGTGCCCGGAGCGAGCGCCGGGCCCGGGGGAAGGTCGTCGGGCGGATTCGACGTCGTCGACCCCGCCGCCCGGCTCGAGGGCCGGGTGGCGCCCTGGTCGGCCTTCGTGGTCCTGCCACTGTTCGCGGTGGCCAACGCCGGCATCACCTTCCACGTCGGCATCCTCGGCCCGCCCGGCGCCACCGCAGTGTTCGTCGGCGTCGGTCTCGCTCGAGTGGTCGGCAAGCTCGGCGGCATCACGCTGGCCTGCCTGCTCGTGGTCCGGCTCGGGCTGGGCCGGTTGCCGGACGGCATCCGGTGGCGCCACCTGGCCGGCGGTGCGGCCGTGGCCGGCATCGGCTTCACCGTCCCGCTCCTCATCGCCGAACGAGCGTTCGCGCACGACCCACCGCTGGTGACGGCAGCCGAGCTCGGCCTGTTCGCCGGGTCGGCGGCGGCCTTCGCCGTCGGCGCGGCCATCCTGGCGTGGGCCGGTCCCGGGCAGCCCGGGCTCGGGGCGGGTGCCCCCCCGTCCGACGAGGGGCCGCTCGTCCCGTGGTGACTGACGTCGGCCGGCGAACCGTATGCTGCGTGCAACGGCGACAGCGCCGTGACCACCGACTCCCCGACGAACGGTCCACGGACGGCCGGGGACCGACCCCTGCAGGAGAGCGACCATGAGCATTGCCGTAGGCGACCGGATCCCCGACGTCCAGGTCATGACGACCGTGGGCGGCAACCCGACCCACGTCCAGACCGCCGACGTGCTCGGCACGGGCAAGGTCGTCCTCTTCGCCGTCCCCGGGGCCTTCACCCCGACCTGCTCCGACTACCACCTGCCGAGCTACGTGATCCGGCACGACGACCTCGCCGCCAAGGGTGTCGACGCCGTGGCCTGCATCTCGGTCAACGACCCGTTCGTCATGAGCGCGTGGGGCGACTCGCAGAACGTGGGCGACTCGGTCCTGCTGCTGGCCGACGGAAACGGCGAGTTCGCCGCCGCCGTCGGGCTGGAGATGGACGGCAGCGGATTCGGCCTCGGCACCCGCTCCCAGCGCTACGCCATGGTGATCGAGGGCGGCGTGGTCACGGCCCTGCACGTCGAGCCCGGCGCCGGCCTGACGGTCAGTGCGGCCGACGCCATCCTCGAGATCCTCTAGCCCGGGGACGGTCGTGGACCTGGCCGAGGCCCTCCGCACCACGGGGGCAGTGCGCGACTACACCGACCAGTCGGTCGACGACGCCACCGTCTACCGGCTCCTCGAGACCGCCCGATTCGCGCCGAACGGCGGCAACCGCCAGGCCTGGCGGGTCGTGGTGGTGCGGGACCCGACCACCCGCCGGGCCCTGCGCGACATCTACCTGCCCGGGTGGTACGAGTACCTGGCTCAGGTGTCGGCCGGCCTGACCCCGTGGGCGGTCGTGACCGACCGCGAGCTGGAGGCCTCCTCGGTGGCGTCCGCCGGCGACTTCGCCGCCACCGCGGCGGCCGGGCCCGGCGGATTCGCCGAGCACCTCGACGAGGTCCCGGTGATGCTCGTACTGCTCGCCGACTTCACCCGGCTGGCCACCGTCGACCGGGACAGCGACCACTACACGCTGGTCGGCGGAGCCTCGATCTACCCGTTCGCCTGGAGCGTCCTCCTGGCGGCGCGCACCGAGGGGCTGGCCGGGGTGATGACCACGATGGTGGTGCGTGACGAGCGGGCGGTCACCGAACTGCTCGGCGTCCCCGATACCCACACCGTGGCCGGGCTGCTGGCGCTCGGCCACCCGGTCCGGCAGCCGACGAAGCTCCGACGCGGCGCCGTCGAGGAGTTCGCCACCATCGACCGGTTCGACGGCCCGCCCCTGGCGGCCGGGTGAAGGTCCGCATCGGGGTCGGGATGGGGCCGCTCGCCGGCGACCCGTCGGGGCTGGGCACCCTGGTCGACGACCTCGACGAGCTGGGGTTCGACTCCCTGTGGCTCCCCGAGGTGCTCACGGCGCCGACGCTCGACCCGCTGGCCGCCCTGGCCTTCGCGGCCGCCCACAACCCGCGGCTGAAGCTCGGGACGACGATGCTGCTGCCCGGACGCAACGTCGTCCGGGTGGCCAAGCAGCTGGCCACGCTCGACAGGCTGTCGGGCGGCCGACTCCTCGTGACCTTCGTGCCCGGTCTGGCCCACGCGCCCGAGTCGGGAGCGGTCGGTGTGGCCCCCAACGAGAAGGGCGCCCGCATGGAGGAGGCCTTCCCCGTGTTGCGCCGCCTGTGGGCGGGGGAGACGGTCGACCACCACGGAGACGTGGGTGAGTTCGACGGCGTCACGCTGGCTCCCCTGCCCGTCCAGGACCCGCTCGAGTTCTGGCTGGGAGGCATGGTGCCCGCCGCCCTCGAACGGTGCGGTCGCTTCGCCGACGGCTGGCTGCCCTCCGCCTGCACGCCGGCTGAGGCCGCCGCCGGCAAGGTGGTCATCGACGAGGCGGCAGCGGCCGCCGGACGGACCATCAGCCCCGAGCACTTCGGGGTCTCCCTCGCCTACGCGCCGGGCCCGCTGGAGCCGTCGCTTCTGGCCGCCCTAGGACGGTCGCGCAAGGGGGTCGACCCGGCCTCCGTGGTGCCCGCCGGCCTCGATGCCCTGCGGTCCTTCCTCGAGTCCTTCCTCGAGGTCGGATTCTCCAAGTTCGTGGTGCGTCCCCTGGCCCAACCCGACTCGGGGCGGGCCGAGCTCGAGGCCCTGGCCGCGGCGGTGGGGGACCTGCAGACGTGAGCACGCGCTCGTGAGCCGGAGCCGTCCGGTGGAGTTCGGGTTCGTCGCCCACGACGACGCCGAGCTCCTGGCCCAGATGGCCATGGTCCAGGCGGGCGGGACGGGGTGGATCAACCTCGAGCCGGTCATCGACGAGGAGCACCAGCCCGCCGAGCCTGGCCCGTTCGCCTTCCTCGGCGGGTCGACCCACCAGGTCCCCGTGGTCACGTGGATGCCGGGACGCCGTCAGACGGGGCGAGCGGTCAAGGCGACCACGGTCGGCCTGCAGCACGCATCGGGCCCGCGGGTGGCGTGGCGGCTGCGCGACCTCGGCCAGCCCGTGCCCGAGGGATGGCGGGTCACCCAGGACCATCCGCGCCGCGGACTCGTCGCCGAGGTGCCGGCCGACGCCGACAATGCCGCGGTCATCGGCTGGCTGCTGCGGGCGGCCACGAGTGTCTGCCAGGTCGAGATGACCGGGCGGTGGACGGCCGCCGTCCACCCGGGCCTGGCCTGATCGTCCAACGGACGCGGTCGCAGCGCGACGTGCCCCCGCCTACAGTCGGACTCACGGTGCCGGCCGGCATCCGACGACCGAGCGAGAGAGGTGCGTCGATGATCAAGGAGTTCAAGGAGTTCCTGCTGCGGGGGAACCTGCTCGACCTGGCGGTGGCCGTTGTCATCGGAGCCGCATTCACCGCGGTGGTCACGGCAATCACCGTCGACATCATCACCCCGTTCATCAAGGCCATCTTCGGGGGAAGCACCCAGTTCGACAGCCTGCTGTGGAAGGTGAACGGGTCGAAGGTCTACTACGGCAAGGTGCTCACCGCGCTGCTCAACTTCGTCATCGTGGCCGCCGTGATCTTCTTCCTGGTCATCAAGCCGGTCAACGCCCTGATGGCCAGGCTCGGCCGCACGCCGAACGAGGAGCCGGTCCGTGAGTGCCCCGAGTGCCTGTCCAAGGTGCCCGACGCCGCCACACGCTGTGCCTACTGCACCTCGGCGCTGACGCCCACCGCCGGCTGAGCCGCCGCCGGCAGGGACGCGACGCCGGAGGGCCCCGGGGCCGCGACGGACGGGTCGTCCCCGACGGCATCGGTGGCGACGCTCACGTGGTGGAGCTCGGGGTGGACGTGGCCGGGCACCCCGCGCCACACCAGTGCGGCGATCACCAGGGCGGACGCGGTCAGCGCCGGCGGCAGACACGAACGGTACCCACGGGGCGACGGCGAAGGCCGCGCCGGCCACGGCGGCCGACACCGCGGTCAGCGCCGTCTGCGTGGTGCCGAACATCCCCTGGATCCGGCCGACCTCTGACGGCTCGGACCCCTGGGTCAGCAGCGACTGCAGGGCGGGCATGGCTGCGGCGAACCCGAGTGCCTCGGTGCCGCCGAGCACCATCAGGGCCGGGACCCAGTGGATGAACGGGTAGGAGGCGCAGAACAGCGCGGCCAGCCCGAGGCCGCCGAGCACCAGGAGGCGCCGGTCCATGTGGTCGGCCAGCCAGCCGCTCGGTCGGGCGGCGATCACGAACGGCACTGCGAACAGGGTCCACGACACGCCGATCTCCCAGCTGGTCGCCCCCCGAGACAGCAGGAGCAGGGTCCAGCAGATGTCGTAGACACCGGTGGTGAGCCCGAGTGCGGCCGCCGCGATCAGCGCACCGGACATCGAACGGCTCCACCGCAGCCGGGCGAGCCGGTTGACGGACCCGTCCGCGTTGGTCCGCGCCTCGCGCAGCGCCGTCTCCCCGGCCGGCTCGACGATGCGGGCTGCCGGGACGGCCGCGGCGCAGGCGACCACGCCCGAAGCCAGGAACATGATCCACATGTGGTGGGCACCGACGATCGACCCGATGAGCGGGCCGACGGCCATGCCGGCGATCTCGGCGCTGAAGATGGACGCGAACGCCCGGCCCCGGCGTTCGACGGCGACCGTGCCGGACACCATGGCCAGCGAGGCGACCGCCGCGCCACCGGCGCCGAGGCCCTGCATCCCCCGCAGCAGGATGGCCGTGGCCGGGTCGATGGGGAGCAGGAAGGCGAAGCTGGCGGCGGCGTACACGGCGAGGCCGGCGAGCAGCACCGGCTTGCGGCCGATGCGGTCGGCGAGCTTGCCCACCGGGTACTGGAAGAGCACGCCGGCGGCGAAGAACGAGGCCATGACCAGACCGGCCAGCGTGTCCGTCCCGCCCAGGTGGCGGATGTAGACGGGCAGCATGGGGATGATCGAGGTCGAGCCCAGCCAGAGCAGGAAGACGGTGATGGTCAGTGTGCGGATGAGCGCCACCGAGGCGTCGCTCGGCGGGGATACGGGCGTGGACGGGCCGCGGCGGATCATGACGGCACACGGGCCATCTGCTCGAGGGCGGCACTCACCGAGGCCAGCAGTTCCCCGTCCGGCGTGGCCAGGCCGAACAGCCCGCACAGCCACAGGCCGTCGCAGGCCAGGCGGATGAGGGTGGCGAGCGCGGGCTCGAGTCCGTCGTCGACCAGGCGGGACTGCCAGCCGCCGGCCGCCTCCTGGAGGGGGACCACCAGCTCCGGCTCGGCCGCGGCGGCGGCCAGCAGGGCGGCGCCCAGTCGCTCCTCGCCGGGGGTGACCGGGCTCGAGGGTGGCCCGCACGTAGGCGCGGGCGTAGGCGCCGGGCAGGCCGAGGCTCGGGCGGTGCCGGGTTCGGGCAGGTAGGCGGCGATGTCGTCCTCGAACTGCTCGATGATGCGTGTCACCATGGCCGCCACCAGGGCGTCGCGGGTGGGGAAGTGGTAGAGCACGCCGCCCTTGGACAGGCCCGGCCTCGGCGGCTGCGGCCTCGAGCGTCAGGTGGCCGACCCCGTCGCGCAGGACGACCTGCTCGGCGGCGTCGAGGATGCGCCGCTTGGTGGCGACGCCGTCCCGGCCGGGGTGGTCCGGGCGCCGGTCCGGGCGCGCCGGGCGGCGAGGCGGTGGTCGGTGGCCACGGCCGAACTATACCGTCCAGACGGTCGACAGTCGCCGGCGTCGGCCGGCGCCCGGCCGTCAGTCCCGGCGGTTGCCCAGGTGCCAGTGGCCGCAGATCCCGCAGCGGTACGGGTCGAGCTGCACCCCGTGCTCGAGGCGGGCCTGCAGGGCGGCCCGGTTGGCCTCGTCGGCCGACCCGTAGGCGCCTTCGGCGGCTCCGTCGGCCCGCCAGTGCTCCCGGCATCCGGCGCCGCCCCCGGCATCCCGGGTCGCGGGGACGCCGGGTCCGCTTCCGCCCCCGTCGGGCCTTGGCCACGGTCGCTACTCCGTGTAGACGGGGCGCCGCTTCTCCTTGAAGGCGGCGGCGGCCTCGTTCAGGTTCCCGGTGAACCCGGCCAGCAGTTGGGTCCGGTTCTCCAGGTCCACGGCGGTCTGCAGGCTCCCCACCTCGAGCGATCCCCACAGGGTGTCCTTGGTCAGGGTCAGTCCGAGGGGGCTGAGTGTGCAGATGTGGACCGCCATGGCGACGGCCCGGTCGAGCACCTCGTCGTCCTCCAGCAGCTGGGAGACCAGTCCGATGCGCTCGGCCTCCTCGGCGTCCACCTTGCGGCCGGTCAGGATGATCTCGTTGGACCTCGACGTCCCGACGGCACGGGGCAGCAGCCAGCTGACGCCGAGCTCGCAGCCGGTCAGCCCGTTCGTGATCCCGGCGCCGCAGAACACGGCCGACCGCCCGGCGAGCCGGACGTCGGCGCCGAGGCTGAGGCACATCCCGCCGCCGTAGGCGGGGCCCTTGATCGGCGGCGATCACCGGCTGCGGCATGTCGCGCAGTGCGGGCACGATGCCGCCCATGTACTCCATGGCCCGCAGGCCCATCCGATGGCGACCGAGGTCCTCGGCGCCCGGTGGCAGCCCGGCGTGCTCGAGCTCGAGGCCCGAGCAGAAGGCGCGTCCGGCGCCGGTCAGGACCACGGCCCGGCAGTCGTTGTCGGCCGCCACGTCGGCGATGGCGGCGTAGAGGTCGGTGACGAGTGCGAACGACATCGAGTTCAGCCGGGCCGGGTTGTCCAACGTGATGGTGCGCACGTTCGGGCGCGGGCGTGGTGACGGAGACGAGGGCCATGGCCACAGCCTCACCGACCCGGCCCCGGCGCGCCATTCACCGAAGA
>CAWIFO010000003.1:0-407577 GCA_963835445.1 uncultured Actinomycetota bacterium | reverse complement strand
GCCGCACCGAGGTCCACAAGCGCGAGAAGAAGAGTTCGTTCAAGCTCCCGACCCCGGCCCGCTCAGGCGACGTCCCGCTGCGGGTGTCGAACCTCGTCGTCCGCTACGACGACAAGACCGTGCTGGCCGACGTCGACTTCCACTGCCGCCGCGGCGACCGGGTCGTCGTGATCGGCAGGAACGGTGCCGGCAAGTCCAGCCTGCTGCGCTGCCTGGCCGGGGTCCAGGAACCCACGGAGGGGACCGTCGAGCCCGGGGTGAACGTGGCCCTCGGCTACTTCGCCCAGGAGCACGAACAGGTCGATCTCGGGGTCAGCGTGCTCGACAACATCGACGACCGGATCCTGACCAAGGAGACCGAGCGCCGAGCTCTCCTGGGCTCGTTCGGGCTCGTGGGCGACGTCGCCTATCAGATGCCGAAGACGCTGTCGGGCGGTGAGCGGGCCAAGCTCGGCCTCGCCATGCTCGCCGCCGGCCAGGCCAACGTGCTGCTCCTCGACGAGCCCACCAACAACCTCGATCCGTCCTCGATCGAGGCGGTCGGCACGATGTTGGCCAACTGGCCGGGCACCATCGTCGTGGTCAGCCACGACCGGGCCTTCGTGCAGGCGATGGAGCCCACGCACGCCCTCAAGCTGCCCGACGAGGTCTTCACCCACTGGCGCGACGACTACCTCGACATGGTGGAGATGAAGTAACCGGGACGCGGTTGACACCCGTGCCCACCGGGGCGATGCTCGCCCCATGACCGTGACCTCCGACGTGGTGTTCCTCTCCGGCCTCGATCTGTTCGGGTCGGTGGTCGACCGGATGCCGCCGTCGGCCTGGTCGGAGCCGTCACCGTGCGACGGCTGGACAGCGCTCGACGTGCTCGGGCACCTCGGGACGGCCATCGGGTTCGGTGTCGCCATCCTCGACGGCAGGACCTACGACTGGCCCACCTTCGACCGACCGGCCGACCTGGTGGACGGTGCGCCGGCCACCTACTGGACCGCCATCGCCGCCCGGGCACGCGCCGCCATCGACGGTGTCGACCTCGAAGCCACCCGCGAGACCCCGATGGGCGTCCGCACCGTGGCCGAGGGCCTCGCCTTCCCGGCCGTGGACCTCTTCGTCCACGCCTGGGACATCGGCCGGGCCGGCGGGATCGATGTCGAGGTGCCCGACGACGTCATCGGGTTCGCCCACGGGTTTCATCGATCCCATCCCCCAGGAGATGGTCCGTGGCACCACGGGGGCATTCGGACCGCAGGTCGCTGCACCCGCCGACGCAACGCCGACCGAGTCGTTCATCGCCTGGACCGGGCGCGCCCCGCTGACGGGCGGTCGCCGGGCGGACCTGCGTCCGGGTTGCTCAGGCGGTCGGCTTGCCGTTGCCCGCCACGGGCACCTCGGTCCCCGCTCCGGCGTCCTTCATGGCGTCGACGAGCACGGAGGCGGCACCGACCAGTCCGGCCGCCTCGTAGGGGACGACGACCTTGGCGTTCGGCGACGTGGCGACGGCCTGGAGCGCCCGCAGCTGCATGATCGCCAGCGTGTTGGGGTTGATCCCGACCTGGTCGATCGCGTCGAGCGCTGCGGCCTCGCCTTCGCCCCGCAGCTGGGCGGCGCGCTTCTCCCCGTCGGCCCGCAGCTCCAGCACCTGCTTCTGGGCCTCGGCGGCGAGGATGGAGGCCTGCTTCTGCCCTTCGGCCTCGAGCACGTTGGCCTGCTTGCGGCCCTCGGCACTGTTGATGGCCGACTGCTGCTCTCCCTCGGACTTCAAGATGGCGGCCCGCTTGTGCTGCTCCGCCTCCTTCTGCTCGGACATGGCCTGGAGGACGTTGGTGGGCGGCGTGATGTCGAGGATCTCGATGCGGTTCAGTCGGACACCCCACTTGAGGGTGGCCTCGGCCATGTGGTCCTGCATCTTGGCGTTGATGGTCTCGCGCTCGGACAGCGACTCGTCGAGGGTCAGCTCACCGAACACGGCACGGAGCGCGGTCCGTGCCATCTGGTCGATGGCCAGGCCGAAGTCGTTCACCTCGAACAGGGCCAGCTTCACATCGGTGACCTGGCAGAAGATCGTGGCGCTCACCCACAGCGACACGTTGTCCTTGGTGATCACGGCCTGCTGGTCGCCGGTCCGCGGGAACTCGCGGATGTCCACCTTGTCCATCCGGTCGGCCAGGGGCAGGAGCACGTGGAGTCCGGGCTGCTTGATCGTCCGGAACTCCCCGAAGCGCTTGACCACGCCGACACACCCCTGCTGGACGACCTTGAGGCTCGACTTCAGGAAGATGACGATGAAGGCGAAGATGAAGAATCCCACTACCGCCGCCCCGATGGCCAGTCCTGCCGAACCGATGATCATGGTGACCACCTCCCTGGGCACACCTTACGCACCGCGGCGCCCACCCACACCGCATCGTTCCCGTCCACCCCGAGCGACTCCGTCTCCCTCGGGCGGGAGCGTGTTCAGGCCCCGTCGGCCGGGTAGCAGACGAGCACGCCACGCTCGACGTCGGCGACCACGACCGTGGTGCCGGGGGCGATGACCGTACCGGGGAACAGCGGCCGTGCGAACCACTCCTCACCGCGGGCGAGGACGGATCCGGGCGAGTGGCTCGTCGCCAGCTCCTTGGTGACCACCGCCGTCTCGCCCACCATGCCGGGGACACCGTTCAACATCGCCGACTCCTGCCTGCTGCCGTCCGGTCACCTGCACGGACGGAGGCCATGCCGACCCTCGTGGGGTCGTCCGCCGTGGCGTTGCCCCGGCGCGGTGTCGAGATCGTCTCCACTCCTCCGCACTATACGGGACGGCCCCACCGGGCCCCGCCCGGCCGGTGCAGCCGGGATACCTTGGGTCATGGTCCCACGCTCGTTCCCGTCCCCCGTCTCCGCCGTCACGGCCAGGAAGACCTGGCGGACGGTCGAACCGCTGCACGGCATGGTCTACTTCGCCCCCGAGGCCGCCGAGTCGTACCAGCGCCTGGGTCTCGGGGGCCAGTCCGGGTACTTCGCCTCCAGGTCCGCGCCGATGGGAGCGGTGTCGGCTGGCACCGTGGTCGCCACCTTCTTCAACTTCAGGCCCTCCCTCGTCCACGACTCGATGACGGGCGTGTGGGACACCGCGACCCCCGCCGCCGTCCTGGACGCCCGCCGGTCCGCAGCCGCAGCTGCGCTTCGACGGATGCTCGGGGACGCGGCCGGCGGCGACGACATGGCCGCCGCCGCCGACCTGGCCCGGCGCGCGGCGCTCTCCGCCTGCGACCATCCCGAGGGCCGGCCGCTGTTCGCCGGGCACGCCGAACTGCCGTGGCCCGAGGACCCGCTCGAGGTGCTGTGGCACGCCCAGACGCTCCTCCGCGAGTTCCGGGGCGACGGCCACATCGCCCTGCTGGTCGACCACGGGCTCGACGGGCTCGAGGCGCTGGTGATGCACGAGGCCACCGGCGAGCTCCCGGTCGCATTCCTGCGGGCGACGCGTGGCTGGTCCGACGACGAGTGGGTGGCGGCCACCTCACGCCTGCGTGACCGGGGCTGGCTCCGGCCCGGCGGCTCGGCCGAGCACCTGGCGCTCACCGAGGAGGGCGCGGCCGTCCGCGGTGCCATCGAGGAGGCGACCGACCGGCTGTCGGTGGTCGCCTACGAGGCCATCGGCGAGGACGGGTGCGACACGCTCCGGGGCCTGGCCCGCCCCTTGTCGCTGACCGTCGTGGCCGCGTCGGGCATGGGCGGCTGAGCGTCGCAGCCCGGGGCGCCGGTCCCGGCTGCGGCCCGCTCAGGAGTGCAGGAGCGAACGGACCCGGTCTGCCTCGGCCCGGCCCTGGGCCAGACCGGCGCGAGCGGACGGCCCCCGGTTGGCGGGATCGAGCACGTCGGCACCGAACGCCCCGAGCGACGCGGCGTCCGGGCACACCACCTCCACCGTGACGCCGGGTCCCAGGCCGGCCACCTCGGCGTGGAGCGCCGGGTCGACGATCGGCGCCAGCACCAGCACACGGTCGTATCCCGAGGCGAGGTCGGTGTTGGTGAGCGACCACACGCCGCCGTCGATCCAGCGGGCGCCGTCGAAGGTGACCGGCGGCCACACCCCGGGCACCGCGCACGAGGCGGCCACGGCATCGACGAGGTCGACGCCCGAGGAGCGGTCGAGCACGCGCCGGTCGCCGGTGACGGCATCGACGACCGGCACGAGGAGCGGACGCCCGGGCCACTCGTGGGCCACGAGCCGGCCCTCGATCACGGCGCGGCGCACGTCCTCGTGGACGGTGACCGTGTCGAGGGCCAACGCCCCGAGCATGCGCCGGCGCTCGGCGGGGTCGCCGGCGGCCGAGTAGACGGCGGCGAGGCGGCCGATCAGCTCGGCGACGCTCACCGGCGGGGTCCGCTCGGTGGCCGACGTGGCCGGGTCCACCTGACGGCCGTAGAGCTCGTCGAGCGTGAGCCCGCCACCGATCTGCGCCGCCACCGTGGCGCCGGCCGACGTGCCGACCAGCAGGTCGGCACCCGTGGCGTCGACGCCCGACCCGGCCAGACCGAGGAGGACACCGGTGTGCCAGGCGATGCCGGCGACGCCGCCGCCGCCGAGCACCAGCGCCAGGGTCACCGGCCCGCCCGGGTCACTCAGGCGTCCCTTCGAACCAGCAGCCATGCCGCCAGCGCGACGACGACCGCCGCATAGAGGCTGAGGAGCCCGACGGCGGCCCATGGCGTCAGCAGCACCCCGGCGAAGTCCGTCTTGCGGGACGTCACCAGGATCATGGCCAGTCCGAGGTTGGAGGGTAGGAACTTCTCGAAGGAGTGCGTGAGGCTCGACGGCAGGATCTGGACGATGAGCGGCAGCACGAGGAGGATCCCCACGAAGGCGGAGATGGCGCCGGCGGTGTGCCGCAGGACGAACCCGATCGCGCAGGCGAGGAGGGTCAGCAGCACGAGGTAGACGCCGCACAGGAACACGGCGCGCAGCGCGGCGGCATCGGTGATGCTGACCACGGGGATGGTGGAGCTGTGGATCTGGTCGAGGATCGTGCCGCCGGCAGGGAGCGCCTTGCCGCCGTGGGCGAGCAGGACCGCCTGACCGACGAAGAACGAGGCGAACGCCGTGACCTCGCCGACCACGAAGACCACGGCACCGATCACCAGGAGCTTGGCGGCCAGCACCGTGGTCCGCCGGGAGGTGGTGGCGAGCGTGGTCCGGATGGACCCGGTGCCGTACTCCGAGGTGACGACGAGGGCGCCCAGGACCCCCACCACGAACTGCGACAGGAACTCCCCCGTCTGGCTGAACCGCACGGGGTCGAATTGGGCCCGGTCGGCGAACCCGAGCTGGGCCCACCGACCGCCTTCGATGCTCGACACGAGAGCGGACAGTCCGATGCCCGCCACCACGATGACGGCCAGGCTGATCCACGTCGAGCGCACCGACCGGAGCTTCGTCCACTCGGAGCGCACCTGGTTGCCCAAACCGGCCCGACCGTGATCGAAGGCGGGAAGTGCGACCGGCGTCGCCGTGACCGCGGTCACGTGCCGACCTCGGCCGGAGCGTGACCGTGGTAGTCGACCATGTCGGAGGTGAGCTCCATGAACACCTCCTCGAGGCTGGCCTGCAGGGGGCTCAGTTCGTGCAGTGCCACGCCGACCTCGAGGGCGAGGTCCCCCACGCTGGCTCCGTCCAGCCCGGTCACGAGGAGCCCGCCGTCGTCCCGGGCGACCACTCCGGCCCCGGCGGAGCGCAGGGCGGCGGCCAGCACGTCGGCGCCGGGGGACCGTACCAGCACCGTGGACTCGGTGTTGGAGGTGATGAAGTCGTCGACCGACGTCTGGGCGATGAGCCGCCCCCGGCCGATGACGACCAGGTCGGTGGCGGTGAGCGCCATCTCGCTCATGAGATGGCTCGAGACGAAGACCGTCCGGCCCTCGCCGGCCAGACCCTGCAGAAGGGTGCGGACCCAGAGGATGCCTTCGGGGTCCAGGCCGTTGACCGGCTCGTCGAAGAGCAGGACGCCGGGGTCGCCCAGCAGGGCCGAGGCGATGCCGAGCCGCTGGCTCATGCCGAGGGAGTACTTGCCGACCCGGCGTCGGGCCACCGACTCGAGTCCGACGAGCTCCAGGACCTCGTCCACCCTCGCCTTCGGGACGGCGTTGGTCTGGGCCATCGCCAGCAGGTGGTCGTAGGCGGTGCGGCCGGGGTGGAGAGCCTTCGCCTCGAGGAGCGCTCCGACCTCGCGCAGTGGCCACCGCAGGTCGCCGAAGCGCCTGCCGTCGATGGTGACGACCCCGGAATCTGGTCGGTCCAGGCCCATCACCATCCGCATGGTCGTCGACTTGCCCGAGCCGTTGGGCCCGAGGAAGCCGGTCACCACACCGGGGCGGACTTCGAAGCTGAGGCCGTCGACGGCCCGGGTCGGACCGTACGTCTTGGTGATCCGGCTCGCCGTGATCACCGGCGTGCGCCAGTGGCCGTCATGACGACGACGGTACCAGGACGGGTGGTGAATGCCCGTCCGGGGCCCGGAGCGGCGGCGACGCGCCGCAGGCTCAGGGCCGGGGCCCGGCGACCAGGTCGGCCAGCGCCTGGTCGCCCCCGGGCAGGGTGACCATGGCGTACCCGTCGCGCCCCCCGAGCCAGGCGTGGTTGCGCCGGTGGAGCTCGTGGTTGGCGTCGAACCGGTTGAGCACGACCGCCACCGCCACCTCCGGCACCGCTCCGCGGCTCCCGGCCAGTGCGTCCATCGACAGGCGGATGCTGTTGATCGTCCCGAGGCCGGCATCGGCCACCAGGACGACCAGATCGGGGCCGAGCGCGGCCACCAGGTCGCACACGTCGCCGTCATCGGCCTGGGGCGACCGCACCCCGCCGGCCGTCTCCACCAGTCCCACGTCGGCGGCGTCGGGCCAGTCGAGTTCGCCGACCAGGTCGGCCACCGTGAACGACGGCAGGCCCAACACCTCGGCGGCCACGGGCGGAGCCATGGCCCGGTGGTAGGAGCGGAAGGAGGGGCAGACGTCGCCGGGGTACTCGCCCGATGCGGCCCCCAGCAGCTCGGCGTCGGTCGCACCCCCGAGCCGCCTGCCGGCGTGGTCCACGTCGAACGACTGAGCCGGTTTGCGCGCCGCCACGGTCCGCCCGCGGGACCGGAGCTCGGTGAGCAGCCGAGCGGCCACCCACGTCTTGCCCACCTCGGTCCCCGTCCCGCACACCAGCACCAACCGGTCAGGCCGCACTGCCCACCCCCTGGCCCCGGCCGGTCACCGGGCCGAGCCCGGCCAGTCCGTCGAGCAGTCGGTCGACCTGCTGGTCGGTATGGGTGGCGGACAGTGTGATCCGCAGGCGCGACGTGCCAGGGGGGACCGTCGGGGGGCGGATCGCCGGAACCCACAGGCCCCGATCGAGCAACGATGCCGAGGCGGCCACGGCATCCGCCTCTCCCCCGATGACCACGGGCAGGATCGGTGACGGGTGGTCGGCCACACCGACCACCGCGGCGACCCGGCCAACCAGCCGGACCAGCCGTGCCCGCAGGGCGGCACCCTCGTCGGAGCGCAGCACGCCCAGCGCGGCCAGTGCGGCACCCGCGTCGGCCGGGGTCGGGGCCGTCGTGAAGATGTAGGGCCGTGCCCGGTTGACGAGCAGGTCGACGAAACGCTGCGGTCCGGCGACGAATCCCCCCAGCGAGCCGAGCGTCTTCGAGAGGGTCCCGACCCGCAGCACGTCGACCCCGGGTGGGTCGGCGAGTTCGGGGCCGAGGACCGCGTGCGCCTCGTCCAGGACCAGCAGCGCCCCGTGACGCCCCGCCACCTCGACCAGTCCGTCGAGGTCGCACGTGTCCCCGTCCATGGAGAACACGGTGTCGCTCACGACGACCGAGGGCCCGTCGACGGCCGCCAGCGCCGCGTCGAGGGCGGCGAGGTCACCGTGGGGATGGATCCGCACCTGGGCCCGGGCCAGCCGGCAACCGTCGATGATCGACGCATGGTTCAGCTCGTCGGAGTGCACCACTGCATTGCCGGCGGCGGCGACGACCGACAGCACGGACAGGTTGGCGGCGAACCCGGTCGGGGTCACGACGGCAGCCTCGGTCCGTTTCCAGTCGGCCAGGGCCGACTCCAACTCGTGGTGGACGGGCCGGGACCCGGTCACGAGGCGTGATGCCCCCGAGCCCGCCCCCCACCGGTCCAGCGCCTCGCGCGCCCCGGCGACGACGGCGGGGTGGGTGGCCAGGCCGAGGTAGTCGTTGGAGGCGAAGGAGACCACGTTGCGGGGAGGCTCGGACGGGTCGGCCACGAGGAGTCCCTCGTGGCCTCGGGCGTCGAACGGGCGCGGCGCGCGCCAGCGACCGGCGGCGGCCACCTGGTCGCACGCGTCGTCCACCCACGCCTGCCAGGTGGAGCGGCCGGGCCCGCTCATCCGGCGTCCTCGGCCCGGACCTCGCCGATGGACTCGGCCAGCACGTCGACCACGTGGTCGAGCTCGGCCTCCGTGCTGGTGAGCGGCGGCATGATCACGACCACGTCGCCCAGCGGGCGCAGCAGCACGCCGCGGCGCACCGCCCCCGCGCACACCCGGCGCCCCCACCGGACGGAGCCCTCGGGTGGGGCGAGCTCCACGCCCACCATGAGGCCGCGCCGACGCACCTCCGCCACCCCGTCGAGGACGGCGACCGACGAGTCGAGACGGGAGCCGAGGTGGTCACCCATCCGGCGCACGTGGGCCAGGACGTCCCACTCCTCGAGCAGCTGCAGATGGCGGAGGGCGACCGCACACGCCAGGGCGTTCCCCCCGTAGGAATGGCCGTGGTAGAAGGTCGCCGGTCCGAGGTCCTCACCGAGGAACCCCTCGTAGACCCGGCGCGACGCCACGGTGGCCGACAGGGGCAGGTACCCACCGGTGATCCCCTTGCCCAGGCACACCAGGTCGGGCCGGAAGTCGGGCCCGGCCCATTCCGAGGCGAACAGCCTGCCGGTGCGCCCGAACCCGGTGGCCACCTCGTCGCAGATGAGGAGCACCCCGTGCTCCCGGCACGCCCGACCGACCGAGGCCAGGTCCCCGGGGTCGGCCACCAGGATGCCCGACGCCCCCTGGACCAGCGGCTCGACGATCATGGCGGCCAGGGAGTCGGCGTGGGTCTCGACGGCCGCCACCGCCTTGGCCGCCCAGTCGGCGCTGGCGTAGCCAGGCGTGCGGACCACTGGGAACCGCAGCGGGTCGAACACGGTGGTGCCGAAGCCGCCGTCCCCGACGGACAGTGCACCCACGGTGTCCCCGTGGTAGGCGTCACCCAGGGCGAGGAAGTCGGTGCGGCCCGTCTGCCCCCGGTTGGCCCAGTACTGGAAGGCGATCTTCAGGGCCTGCTCGACGGCCACGGCGCCGTCCGAGGCGAACACGGTACGGGGCTCGTCGACCGGCACCACGGCGGCCAGTGCCTCGGCGAACTCGACCGTGGCCCGGCTGCCGTTGCCGAGGAGGGTGGCGTGGGCCACCTTTCCCAGCTGGTCGACGACGGCGGCGTCGAGCTCGGGCACACGGTGGCCGAGGGTCGTCACCCACAGCGACGAGATGGCGTCGAAGTACCGGTTGCCGTGGACGTCGATCAGCTCACGGCCCTCGGCGCGCTCGACCGTCACGGGGACGTTGCCGGCGTAGGCCGCCATCTGGGTGAACCCGTGCCACACCACGGCCACGTCCCGGGTCACCCAGGGGTCGACGGCAGGTGGGGACGGGGGATCGGCGCTCATCGGACGTGAGTCTTGCCCACCGGCGGGGCCCCCGGCGAACCGCTCGGGGAGGGTCGCCGTCCGATATCCGAAGGGAAGGCCCGGTGGGGCCCGCCGGTAGAGTGGTCCGATGGATCGCATCGGCGTCGTAGACACCATGTTCGCCCGCTACGACATGGGGGCGGAGGCCCTGGACGAGTTGGCGGACTGCCCCGGCTTCGGCACCACGTTCGAGGTGGTGCGGCGGACCGTGCCCGGGTTCAAGGACCTCGGCGTGGCCTGCAAGCGTCTGATCGAGCAGGAGGGCTGCAGGATCGTCGTGGCCCTCGGCATGCCCGGCAAGGCGGCGATCGACCAGGTCTGCGCCCACGAGGCCTCCCAGGGAATCATGCTGGCCCAGCTGCTCACCTCCACCCACATCCTCGAGGTCTTCGTCCACGAGGACGAGGAGGAGGACCCGGCCGAGCTGGCGTTCGTGTGCGTCAACCGGGCCCGCAAGCACGCCCGCAACGCGTACTGGATGCTGTACGAACCCGAGCAGCTCACCCGAAACGCCGGCAGGGGCGTGCGCCAGGGCTACGAGGACGCAGGGCCGATCGTCGGCTGACCGGCCGGACCGGAGTCCGGCGGTCGGGCGGTCCGGCTCGGCTGCTCGGGTCGGACGGTCGTCCGGGTCGGTCGCGGCCCGGGCAGCGGCTCCCGGTCGGGCCCGCATCCGACGATGGGCCACGGGCCACCCTTGGGGTCGCGGGCGAATTGGGTTCGTTTCCATGACCACCGTGCACGGCACCGGGGAACATCGAACGACGGCTCCCCGGGTGGCGGCGCGGGTCGCCGTGGTCCTGGGGGTCGGGATCCCCGCAGCAGCCCGTGGCACATCCAGCTCGTCCGGCATGGCGACGACCACTTCGCAGCCGCCGGCATCGACCACGACCGGGCCGCCGGTGACGACGGGTTCGACCACCACCATGGCAACCACCACCACGAAGGCACCGCCCGGAGGCACGTTCATCCCGGCGACCACCCCGGTCTACGAGTTCCACTCCCCGTCCAGGGGCATCAGCTGCGAGATCGACTACGGCGCCACCGGCTCCGGGACCCTGACGCAGTCCGTGCCGTGCCTGACCATCTCCTCCCGCCGTCGGTCGTGCCGTCGACCGACGGCTCCTCCACGACCTGCACCGGGACGGACTGCCTCAGCAACGCCGGCCTCGACACCCCCACCCCCGCCTATGGCGGCTCCACCGGTGTCGGCCCGTTCCGGTGCCAGGCCGCTACCGCGGGCATGACCTGCACGGTTGCCGACGGGAAGGGGTTCCACACCTCGTCATCGGGCATCACGCCGGTCGCCGGCTGACACCGTGCGGGCGGTCGTGGCAGTGGACCGACCTAGGCCTGCGGGTCGTGCGGCAGCCCGAGCGTGCGCTCGGCGATGATGTTGCGCTGGACCTCCGAGGTCCCGCCCCCGATGGTCAGCGCCGGGGCGAACAGGAACCCGTAGGACCACAGGGCGTCCGGCCAGCCGCCGGCGTCGGGCACGCCCGGGACCGGCCCGCTGCCGGACAGCATCCCGGACGCCCCGGCCAGGTCGCGGGCCAGGTCCATGATGTGCTGACCGTGGTCGTCGGCAAGTGCCTTGCGCACGCTGGCCTCGGGCCCGGGCGGCGCTCCGGCGACGGCGGCCGACACCGTGCGCAGGCGCAGCAGCCGGAGGATCTCGCCCTCCATCCACACTGCGGCCAGCCGCTGGCGCAGCAACGGGTCGTCGGTACCGCCGCCGGACCTCACGGCGGCCACCAGGTCGTCGGCCGTCGGGCCCATCCCCCACAGCGCCCCCGCCCCCGACAAGGAGACCCGCTCGTTGGCCAGCGTCACCTTGGCCAGCGACCACCCCCGCCCCCGGTCCCCCACCAGGTTGGCGACAGGCAGTCGCACCTCGTCGAGGAAGACCTCGTTGAACGTATGTGCCCCCGTCATGTCGACCAGTGGGCGGACCGTGACCCCTGGAGCGTCCATCGGGCAGACGAAGTACGAGATGCCCTGGTGCCGTGGGGCGTCGGGCTCGGTGCGGGCCAGCAGGATCCCGAAGTCGGCCCGGTGGGCGTAACTCGTCCATACCTTCTGGCCCCGCACCACCCACTCGTCGCCGTCGAGCTCGGCGCGGGTGGTCAGCGACGCAAGATCGGAGCCGGCGCCCGGCTCGCTGAAGAGCTGGCACCAGATCTCGTCGGCGGCGAGCAGCGGGAACAGATACCGCTCCTTCTGCTCGGCGGATCCGGCGTGCAGGAGCGTCGGCCCGGCCCAGCCGATCCCGATGGTGTTGTCGGGACGACGCACCCCGGCCCGCCGCAGCTCCTCGTCGACCAGGAGCTGGTGGGTCGGGTCGGCGCCCAGGCCCCACGGTGCCGGCCAGTGCGGGGCGACCAGGCCCCGCTCGGCCAGCTGGCGGCCGGTGGGCGCCGGGTGGTCCGCGAACCAGGACCGGAGCTCGAGCCGCCGGGGGTCGTCGTCGGGTGGCAGTGCGGTGTCCACGGCAGCCAGCGTAGGCTGCACCGATCGTCGCGGTGGTGCCGCGGCGTCGGGCGACGCTCCCGGCACGGGTCGGCGTCCCCCGGCAGGGACCGACGGGGGTCGGGGTCCCGGGCACGGCCCGGGCCCGGGACCGGGGGAACGAGGAGGCCGATGTGAGCAAGTGGAATTTCGCCGACGTGTGGGAGGCCGTGGCCGAGGAGGTGCCGAACGCGGCGGCCCTCGTCCACGGCGGCAGGACCCGCACGTGGCACGAGTTCGACCAGCGGGCCGACAACGTCGGCCGGTGGCTGCTCGGGGCGGGCGTGGCCGAGCAGGACAAGCTCGCCGTCTACCTCTACAACTGCTCGGAGTACCTGGAGGCGACCTACGCCGCCTACAAGGTCGGCCTCGTCCCCATCAACACCAACTACCGCTACGCGGACGACGAACTCGTGTACCTGTGGGAGAACGCCGACACGGTGGCCGTCGTCTTCCACGGGGTGTTCGTGGAGCGCATCGAGGGCATCCGCGACCGGGTGCCCGGCGTGCGCAGCTGGCTGTGGGTCGATGACGGCACGGCGACGTGCCCGCCGTGGGCCGTCCCCTACGAAGAGGCCGCCGAGACGACGGGCGTCCTGGGACCGGACGGCAACGCGCGGGTGCGCGCTCCGTGGGGACGGGGCCCCGACGACCTCCACATGCTCTACACGGGCGGGACCACCGGGATGCCCAAGGGCGTCATGTGGCGCCAGGACGACCTGTTCGCCCGGCTGAACGGCAGTGGCTTCCGGCGCTATCCGCCGGAAGGCGGCATCGACGACGTCCGGGCCGAGCTGGCGGCCAACGGGCCGGGCATGACCCTGTTGCCCGCCTGCCCGCTCATGCACGGGACGGGCGGGTTCACGGCGATGGAGTGCCTGAGCGAGGGCGGGCACGTGGTGACACTCACCGGGCGACAGTTCGACCCGGTCGAACTGCTCGACACCGTCGAGGCCGAGAAGGTCAACGGCCTGATCATCGTGGGCGACGCCTTCGCCAAGCCCATCCTGGCCACGCTCGACGCCGACCCCGGCCGGTGGGACCTGTCCAGCCTGGTGGCCATCATCTCGTCGGGCGTGATGTGGAGCGAGGAGTCCAAGCAGGGTCTGCTGCGCCACCATCCGGGCATGCTGCTCGTCGACGCCTTCTCGTCGTCGGAGGCCCTGGGAATGGGGAACTCGGTGTCGTCGTCCGAAGGTGCGGCCAAGACCGCCCAGTTCCGGCTCGGGCCCGACGTCCGGGTGATCGACACGGACGGCACCGACATCGAGCCCGGTTCGGGCACGGTCGGCGTCCTCGCCCTCGGCGGCCGCATCCCCGTCGGGTACTACAAGGACGAGGCAAAGTCGGCGGCGACGTTCCGGGTCATCGACGGCGTCAGGTACTCGATCCCCGGCGACTACGCCGAGATCCGGGACGACGGCTCCATCCACCTGCTCGGCCGGGGCTCGGTGTGCATCAACACCGGCGGCGAGAAGGTCTACCCCGAAGAGGTCGAGGAGGTCGTGAAGACCGTGGACGGCGTGCTCGACGCCGTGGTGGTCGGGATCCCGAACGAGCGTTTCGGCGAGGAGATCGTGGCCGTCGTGCAGCTCACCCCGGGCACGCCCGACGGTTCGGTCTCCCCCGATGCCGTCGTGGAGCACGTGAAGGGCCGGTTGGCCAGCTACAAGGCTCCCCGCCAGGTCCGATTCGTCGAGACGATCGGACGCTCACCCTCGGGAAAGGTCGACTACGGCCGCCACCGCAGCGAGACGGCGGAGTGGCTGGGCGTGCCGATCGGCTGAGGCCCCGCCGCTCGGTGGCCCGCTCGGTGGCCCGCCGTCGGAGGGCGGGCCGGCCCGCGACGGCGGTCGTCCCCGGGGGAGGGTCAGCCCTTGTTGGCCCCATTGATGCGGACGAAGTCGTTGACCGTGTAGTAGGCGTCGATCGACTCCCCGGCATCGCCCCAGAACCCCTCGAGCACGTCGTAGGCCATGGCCCCCTGGGCGATGTAGTGGTTGTTGACGTCGGTGATCTCCAGCTCGCCCCGTCCCGACGGCTCCAGGGTCGGGATCACGTCGAACACGTCGGCGTCGTAGCAGTAGATGCCGGTCACGCCGAACTTGGAGGCCGGGTGCTCCGGCTTCTCGACGATGCCGACTACCTTGCCGTCGCCGTCGAAGGTGGGCACACCGAGGTGGCGCAGGTGCTCGTCCTCCTCGACCGGGGTGAGGAGGATCCGGGCTCCGTGGGGGTCGGCCCGGAACGCGTCGACCATCGGCCGGATCGAGTTCTCGCAGATGTTGTCGGCCAGCATCACGAGCACGGGTTCCCCGTCCACGAACCGCGCAGCCAGTCCGAGCGCCTCGGCGATCCCGCCCGGACGGTCCTGGTAGGCGTAGCTCAACCGATCGATCCCGAATTCCTGGCCGTTGCCGAGCAGGCGCAGGAACTCGCCGGCGTGGGTCCCGCCCGTCACCAGCATGATCTCCGTGATCCCGGCGTTCACCAGTGCCTCGATCGACCAGTTGATCATGGGCCGGTCGTAGATCGGCAACAGGTGCTTGTTGGTGATCCGGGTCAGCGGATGGAGGCGCGAGCCGGTACCACCGGCGAGGAGGACACCCTTCATGCGGGGCAGCCTAGACGTGGCCGGAGCCGGGGTGCGGCGGCTACGCACTCGCGCCGCGGCCGGTGGCCCCGGGCGCCCCGGGGCCACCCGGGGTGATGGCGAGCTCGGCCAGGACGGCGTCGGCCAGGGCGGGCCACGCCCGTGACGCCCAGACCCCGAACGGGCGGTCGGCGAGCCCGGCGCAGAGTACGCCGGCGACCGGATCGACCCACAGGAACGACCCCGACCGACCGAAGTGGCCGTAGGTGGCGGGCGAGTTGGCGGCGCCCGTCCAGTGCGGGTGCTTCGCGCCGCGGATCTCCACCCCGAGCCCCCAGTCGCACGGGTCGAACGGACCGAACCCGGGGAGCACCCCGGCAAGTTCCGGGAACTGGACCGAGGTGGCACCGCGCCAGGTCGCCTCACTCACCAGGGTGGGGCGGGCCCACTCCCGCCCCAGGGCAACCAGGTCGTCCAGCGGACCCGCCAGCCCGGCAGCCGCCGCCTCCGACGGCGAGCCGACCAGCGACGTTCCGGCCATGCCCAGCGGGTCCAGCACGCCTGCAGCCAGGTACTCGGCGAACGGCATGCCGGCCCGGGCCTCGAGCACGGCCGCCAGCACCTCGTAGCCGGCGTTCGAGTAGATGCGCCTCGTCCCCGGCGACTCCACGGGCGGGCCCGGATCGGGACCGAGGCCCGAGGCATGGGCCAGCAGGTGGCGGACGGTGGACCCGGGAGGTCCGGCCGGCTCGTCGAGAGTCAGCGTTCCCTCCTCCACGGCGACCAGGACGGCGAGCGCGGTGGCGGGCTTGGTCACCGAGGCCCAGGCATGGACCAGCCCGGTGTCACCCGTGGTCGAGGTCGGGCCGGGACCACCCGGGCCGAGGCGCACGACCCCGACGGCAGCGGCATCCACCGGCCAGTCGGTCACCGATCCCAGAGCGTCCATGTCCTCGCCAGCGTAGGGGACCACGCAGGTCGTGCCTCCTGGCTACTCTGGTGCGGCCATGGCGACCACCCGCGCACCCGCGCACGCACCCTCGATGCGGACGGTCGTCGCGATCCTCCTGCTGGTCGTCGCGCTCGCTGCGGCGGGCTCGCCGGCCGACCCGGTGACCGCCGCCACGCCGACGACCGGGCCGGCCGCCGCCGCGCCAGGTCCCGTCGGGCCCTTGTCCACCGTGGCCGCCGTGTCCGCCATGGCCGTGGTCCACGGGGTCGACGGCGCCGTCACCGGATCCCTGGCCTCGTTCTACCGGCCACCGAACCCCCTCCCCTATGCACCGGCCGGCTCCATCATCCGGTCCCAGGCGATCCCCGCCGGTGCCGGCCTGCCGGCGGGAGCCCGGGCCTTCCGCGTCCTCTTCCACACCACCTCGGCATCGGGTGGGGACCTGGCCGAGTCGGGAGTGATCGTCGTCCCCGGCGGCACCCCACCCCCCGGCGGCTTCCCCGTCGTGAGCTGGGCCCACGGGACCACCGGCGTGGCGTCGGGCTGCGCCCCGTCGCTCGACGGAACCTCCACCATCCCCGACCTCCCCGCGCTGGTCGCCGACGGGGAGATCGTTGTCGCCGCCGACTACCGCGGGCTCGGCACCCCCGGCCTCCACCCCTACCTGGTCGGTGCCAGCGAGGCCGAGGACGTCCTCGACGGCGCCCGCGCCGCCCGGTCGCTGGTCGGCGAGCGGCGCCTCGAACGCCGTGGTGGTGCTCGGGTTCTCGCAAGGCGGGCAGGCCGCCCTGTTCGCAGGGGAGATCGCCCAGACCTACGCCCCCGAGCTCTTCGTGGCCGGCGTGGCCGCCGTGGCCCCGGTGACCTCCGTGCTCGAACTGGCGCCGACCGGTGACCAGCCGCCCCCCTCGGGCCAGTCGGCCTTCACCGCCATGGCGCTGTTCGCCTGGGCCCGCCACTACGGGACCTTCCCCCTCCAGAAGGTGCTCACACCTGCGGGCCTGGCCGGGATCTCGGCCGTCTCGTCCTCGTGCGTCGACGGAGTGGCCTCGCTGTACGACGCCGTCCCTCCGGCGCGGTTCTTCCTCCCCGACTGGCAGCAACAGCCCGGCGTCCGAGCCGCCAACCAGGCCAACCGACCCGGTGGCTCGCCGACGTCGGCACCGATCCTGGTGGTCCAGGGCACTGCCGACGAGGTGGTGCCGTTCGGTCAGACCACCAACTTCGTGGGCGGGCGCCTGTGCCGCAGCCAGTACGACACGGTGGACTACGTGACGGAGCCGGGCGTCGGCCACAGCCAGGTGCTCGACCTGTCCACCGCCGTGATCAACCGGTGGATCCGGGCCCGGTTCAGCGGTGCGTCCACCGTCGACTCGTGCACCCGACCGGGGCTCGGGATCAGCCACCTGCGCTGAGAGGAGCCGGCGGGTCGTCGTACTGACGCGCACCCCGGTTCGCGCTGACGGGCGGCTCTTCGGATCCACGTGGGGACTGACCCCCGGATCGCGCTCGCACCAGTTACGTGGCTAGGGCTGTCGCTGGGAGCCCCAGACATGGATGACCGCCAGAGGAAGTCGCTCGGGCTCTTCAGGCAGCTGGTCACCGAAGATCTCACTGAGTAGGCCGTGAACGACCGGGTGGAGGCGCTCCTCACCGAACCTGTCACAGTCCTCCTTTGACTCCCACAGGTCGATGTAGCGCAGTCCCCCCTCCGGACGCTCAAGTGCAATGTGGGTAATGAGGCCCTGTGGCGGGGCGTCACCCAGCCCATCCACAATGCGCTGGTAGAAGGCAGCATCGATGGGCACGTCCTGGGTGAACGCATAGGTCATGTTGGGCGCCTCCGCGACTTGATCCGAAGTCTTATCGGAACAATAGTGGGCCACATGGTCCGAGAAGTCAAGGGGCACGAATACGACGCTTCCCTGCGTCGGGAACGGTCTGCCGAGCGGCGACGGCGGATCGTCGATTCCGCTCGCGATCTCATGATCGAGCATGGGTACCGTGCAACCAAGGTTGCCGATATCGCAGCCCGAGCCGGCGTCAATGTGGACACGCTCTATGAGCTGGTGGGCCGCAAGCCCATCGTGTTGCGCGAGCTGATCGAACAGGCGATCTCAGGTGCCGACCACGCCGTGGTCGCCGAGGAGCGCGGCTACGTGGTGGCCATGCGCGCAGAACCTGATCCGGTCAAGAAGCTCATCATCTACGCACGCGCCATACGAGAGACCCAGGAGCGCCTGGCCCCGCTGTTGTTGGCATTGCGGGAAGCCTCATCCACCGAGCCTGAGGCGGAGCAGGTGTGGAAGGAGATCAGCGACCGTCGAGCGGCGAATATGCGACGGCTGGTCGCAGACCTCCGGGACGCGGGAGGGCTGCGGTCGGGTCTCTCGGTCGACGAGGCGGCCGATGTCGTGTGGGCAACTAATAGTCCGGAACTGTTCGTGATGCTCACCCGCGAGCGGGGTTGGTCGCCGGCCACCTACGAGCGGTGGTTGGCCGACGCCTGGTCCCGGCTCCTGCTCGACTGACAGTCCCGGATCTACGCGGCTACTCACCCCGGTCGGCCAATTCAGGTGAACTCCGGTCCGGTGGGTCACCTGCTCCCGGAGCACACGGCACCGTCATCGCCCCCGCGAGCAGCGCATCCCGATTGGATCCGATGAGCCGGGACGGTCGGGCTCGGGCCGGTTGGACCAGGCTGGATTGGCGCATGCATCCCGGGTCGAACGCCGGACGTCGCTCCCGTGTCAGGCGGCGGGCGTCAGACGTCGAGGAAGCGCCGTACGGCGAAGGCCGAGCCGATGACGCCCACGCCGACACCCACCACCGAGACCAGCAGGCAGGTGAAGAAGACCTCCCACCCGCTCAGCGCCATCTGGTGGATGATGTTGGAGTCGGCTGCGGTCCTCGCCTGGTCGAGCCCGATCCCCCAGTAGAGGGCGAGCACGACCAGCACGGCCACCCCGGCGCCCAGCAGTCCCTGGATCATCCCCTCGGCCATGAACGGCAATCGGATGAACCAGTTGGTGGCACCGACCAACTTCATCACCGAGACCTCGCGTCGTCGGGCGAAGATGGCCATGCGGATCGTGTTCAGGATCAGCACGGACGCCGACAGCAGGAGCACCACGGCAATGGCCAGGAACACCCACTGCAGGACCCGGATGACGCTCTGCATGGTCTTGATCTGCTGGCCCGGGTACTTCACGGCGAACACGCCCGGTTTGCCGTGGAACGCCTGGTAGACGGCGGGTGCCTGGGACGGGTCCTTCAGCTCGCACCGGTACGACGACGGGTACTGGCTCTCGGACGTGACCGCGATCTCGTCGGGTGGCAGGATCTTCTGGGCCTCGTTGTAGTCGAACGCCTGCGTCTTGTAGATGCACGACTTGATGTAGGGCGATTGGTACAGCTCGGTCTTGATGGCGTCGACCTGCGGCGTGCCTGCGGTGGGATTGACCCAGACGATCGTCTGGACCCCGTTCTGCCACAGTTCGGTGGCCTTGGACGCCCCCTGCTTGAGCAGCAGGGCGGAGCCTACGAGGGCGAGCGAGACGGCCACCGTCAGGATGGCGGCAGCCGTCATCAGCCGGTTCCGCCACAGGTTGGTGACGGCCTCCTTCGAGACGTAGGCCGGGGAGACCGCCATCAGGGGCGGGCCATGAAGGTGTCGGGCACCTCGAGGTCGTCGTCGGCGGTCGGCATCTGGTCGACCAACACCCCCGTGGGCGAGCCTGCACCGGCGGCCAGCGTGGTGCTGTCGATGTCGTAGACGCCGTGTGCCTGGTCGCGCACCAGGCTCCCCCGGTCGAGCTCGATGACGCGCCTGCGCATCTGGTTCACCATGCCGGCGTCGTGGGTGGCGATGATGACCGTCGTACCCGTCCGGTTGATCCGGTCCAGGAGTCGCATGATGCCGAGGCTGGTGGTCGGGTCGAGGTTGCCCGTGGGCTCGTCGGCCAGGAGGATCAGTGGTCGGTTGACGAACGCCCGGGCCACGGCCACCCGCTGCTGCTCGCCACCGGAGAGCTCACCGGGCAGGTTGTCGCGCTTCTTGGCCAGGCCGACCAGGTCGAGCACCTGGGGAACCTGGGCGGCGATGACGTGCTTCGGCCGTCCGATCACCTCGAGGGCAAAGGCCACGTTCTCGAAGACGGTCTTGTTCGGCAGGAGCCGGAAGTCCTGGAACACGCAGCCGATGTTTCGGCGCAGGTACGGGATCCGCCACTTCGGCAGGTGCCCGATCTCCTTGCCCGCCTCCCAGATGCGCCCGGAGTCCGGCATCTCCTCGCGCAGGAGGAGTCGGATGAACGTCGTCTTGCCGGAGCCCGAGGGGCCGACCAGGAAGACGAACTCACCCTTGTCGATCTCTACGGTGCAGTCGTTGAGTGCGACCGTGGATCCCTTGTACGTCTTGGTGACGTTCTGGAAAGTGATCATGGGGGAAGCGTTGCTACGGAGTTGCGTGGGGGCAGGCGAGCGAGATGTCCGCCCCGCCAGTGTACCCGGGGTGGTCGCGGATCTGGGTCAACCCCTCTCACCTCGCAGAACGCGTGCGTCGCCCGGGCGCCCGTCCCGGGACGCCTCCCGGGACCGGTGATCGGGCACGGTCGGGGTCAGGACCGGGCCCGGCGCAGGTCGGCACCGCGCCGGAGCTCGGCCTCGATGAGCATGTCCAGGTCGCCGTCGAGGACGGCTTCGACGTTGCCGGTCTCGGCGTTCGTGCGCAGGTCCTTCACCAGCTGGTACGGAGCCATCACGTACGAACGGATCTGGTTGCCCCACGCGTTGTCGGTGCGATCGCCGCCCAGCTCGTCGAGCGTCGCCTGGTGCTCGGCCCGCTGCCGCTCGGCCAACTTGGCCCCGAGCACCTGCATGGCCTTGGCCTTGTTCTGGGTCTGGCTTCGCTGGTTCTGGCACGTCACCACGATCCCGGTGGGCAGGTGGGTGAGCCGCACGGCCGAGTCGGTCTTGTTGACGTGCTGGCCGCCGGCCCCCGACGAGCGGTACGTGTCGATGCGCAGGTCCTTCTCGTCGATCTCCACCTCGCCGGAGACGTCCTCCAGGAACGGGACCACGTCGAGTGAGGCGAAGCTGGTCTGGCGACGGTGCTGGGCGTCGAACGGGGAGATGCGCACGAGGCGGTGCACGCCGCGTTCGGCCGCCAGCAGCCCGAAGGCGTACCGACCCCGCACGATGAACGTGGCCGACATGAGGCCGGCCTCCTGGCCCGGGGTGGCCTCCTCGACCTCGATGGTGAAGCCGCGGCGTTCGGCCCAGCGGGAGTACATGCGCAGCATCATCTCGGCCCAGTCCTGGGCATCGGTGCCGCCCGCGCCGGCGTGGATCTCGGCCACCGCGTCGCCGTCGTCGTAGTCGCCGGCGAACTGGGAGCGAAGCTCCAGGCTCCCGAGCCGGCGGTCGAGGTCGGCGAGGATCTCCTCGACCTCGGGGCGGAGGGATTCGTCGCCCTCCTCCCGCATGAGCTCGTCCAGCGTCTCGGCGTCCGACAGGCGCTCGGACAACGAAGCGAGTAGCTGGAGGTCCTCGGTCACCCGGCCGAGCGCGGTGGTCACCTCACGGGCGTGGTCGGCGTCGTCCCACAGGTCCGGAGCGGAGGCCGCCTGCTCGAGCTCGACCCGGCGGTCGGCCAGCGCTGCGGCGCCGAGGAACCGCCCGGCCTCGCCGAGGCGCTCGGCCATCCGGGAGAGGGTCTCGGCGATGTCGACCTTGTCGGACACGCCGGCCCCCGAACGGGGGCGGTCGGCGGCCATCTCAGGCGGCGCCGTGGCAGAGCTTGAATTTCTTGCCGCTGCCACACCAGCACGGCTCGTTGCGGCCGATCTTCTCGCGGTCCGACTTGACGATGGGCACCTGGGTCTCCCCGTCGTCGAACGTCCCGCCCGCTCCCAGGGTCGAGCCGCCGGCCACGGCTGCGGCGGCCTCGATCTCGGCCGGCGTGGCCGTGGCGAACGCCGCGGAGATCCCGGCGTCGCCCTGGACCGGGTCGTCGGCCGCCACGTAGCTGGCCTGGGCCAGGTCGGGCTCGACTGCGGTCTCCTCGGTGAGCACCTGCACGTGGAAGACATAGCGCAGGTAGTCGTCGTTGATGCCGTCCATCAGCTTGCCGAAGAGGGCGAAGCCCTCGCGCTGCCAGGCCACCAGCGGATCCTGGTTGCCCATGGCCCGGAGATTGATGCCCTCCTTCAGGTAGTCCATGTCGGCCAGGTGGTCCTGCCACCGCTGATCCATGATCTGCAGCATGATGTCCCGCTCGAGTTGGCGGGCCGTCTCCTCGCCGCCGGGGATCGTCTCGTCCCGCTCGGCATAGAGCTCGAGCGCCTCGGTGATGATGCTCTCGGTGACCTGGCCGGCCGTCGCCGCCTCCGAGAAGTCCTCCACCACGAACCGGGTCGGGTAGTACTGCGTCACCTCGGTGAGGAGGCCGGGCAGGTCCCACTCCTCGGGGTAGTCGGACGGACAGTAGGTGGCCACCACGGCGGCCATCGCCTGCTCGAGCAGCTCGATGGTGTCCTCGCGGAGGTCCTCACCCTCGATGACCTGCATGCGACGGGCGTAGATGACCTTGCGCTGCTCGTTCATCACGTCGTCGTACTTGAGGACGTCCTTGCGGGACTCGGCGTTCCGGCCCTCCACCGTGTTCTGCGCCCGTTCGATGGCCTTGGTGACCATCTTCGCCTCGATCGGGACGTCGTCGGGAAGCGCCCGTCCCATCACCCAGTTCATGGCCCCGGTGGCGAAGAGGCGCATGAGGTCGTCCTCGAGGGACAGGAAGAACCGGCTCTCGCCCGGGTCGCCCTGGCGTCCCGACCGGCCCCGCAGCTGGTTGTCGATCCGGCGGCTCTCGTGGCGCTCGCTTCCCAGCACGTACAGGCCGCCGAGCGCCGCGCACCTGGTCGCCCTCGGAGCTGCACCGGGCCTCGAACTCCTGCTCGATCCGGACCAGCTCGGCCGCACCCTCGTCGGTGGTGGTGTCGAGGCCCCGGGCGACCGCCTCGCGCGTGGCCAGGCCCTCGGGGTTGCCACCGAGGATGATGTCGACGCCGCGGCCGGCCATGTTGGTCGCCACCGTGACGCCGCCCACCCGCCCGGCCTGGGCCACGATCTCGGCCTCGCGGAAGTGCTGCTTGGCGTTCAGCACCTCGTGGGGGATGCCCCTCTTGTCGAGCAGACGCGACAGGTGCTCCGACTTGGACACCGACGCCGTACCGACCAGCACGGGCTGGCCGGTGGCGTGGCGCTCGGCGATGTCCTCGACCACCGCCGCGAACTTGGCCTCCTCCGACTTGTAGATCAGGTCGGGCTGGTCCTCGCGGACCAGGGGCCGGTTGGGAGGGATCGGCACCACCGGGAGCTCGTAGGTGTTGGCGAATTCCGAGGCCTCGGTCTCGGCGGTCCCGGTCATGCCGGCGAGCTTCTCGTACAGTCGGAAGTAGTTCTGGAGGGTCACCGTCGCCCAGGTGTGGTTCTCCTCCTTGATCTTCACCCGCTCCTTGGCCTCGACGGCCTGGTGGAGCCCGTCCGACCAGCGGCGCCCGTCGAGGGTGCGGCCGGTGAACTCGTCGACGATCCGGACCTCGCCCTGGGCCACCAGGTAGTCCTTGTCGCGCTTGTAGAGCTCCTTGGCCAGCAGCGCCTGCGTCATGTGGTGGACGTAGTTCACCGCCACCGCGTCGTAGAGGTTGTCCACGCCGAGCTGGCGCTCCACCTTCTCGATACCGGCTTCGGTCGGGACGACGGTGCGCTTCTCCTCGTCGACCTCGTAGTCCTCCTCGGCCCGGAGGGTGCGGACGATGCCGGCGAACTGGTAGTAGAGCTGCGCCGACTCGGCCGCCGGGCCCGAGATGATCAGCGGGGTCCTCGCCTCGTCGATCAGGATCGAGTCGACCTCGTCGATGATGGCGAAGTGGTGGCCGCGTTGGACCATGGCGTCCTTCGAGCGGGCCATGTTGTCGCGCAGGTAGTCGAAGCCGAGCTCCGTGTTCGTCCCGTAGGTGACGTCGCACAGGTAGGCCTCGCGCTTCTCGGCGGGGTCGGTGACTTCCGGGCCCACCCGACCGACGGTCAGCCCGAGGAACCGGTGGAGGCGGCCCATCCACTCGGAGTCGCGGGTGGCCAGGTAGTCGTTCACCGTGACGACGTGCACGCCGTTGCCGGCCAGGGCGTTCAGATAGACCGGCAGGGTCGACACGAGGGTCTTGCCCTCACCGGTCTTCATCTCGGCGATCCATCCGAAGTGGAGCGCCATGCCGCCCATCAGCTGGGCGTCGAAGTGACGCTGGCCCAGCACCCGCCATGCCCCCTCGCGGACCAGGGCGAACGCCTCGACCAGCAGGTCCTCGAGGGTCTCCCCGTTGGCCAGGCGGTCCCGAAACGCGGCCGTCATCGCCTGGAGCTCGGCGTCGGAACGGGCCTCCATCGCCGGCTCGAGCTCGTTGACCAGAGGCACCAGCTCGGCCAGTCGACGGACCTTCTTTCCCTCGCCGGCACGCAGGACTTTCGAGAACATGCTCATGGGGGACCCACTCTACTGTCGGTGGCCTCCCCGACAGCACCGGACCGACGGGGCGCCCGGTCGGTCCCGGTCGGCCCCCGTCGGGGCACCGGGACCGACCGGCGCACGGATCAGGCGGTGCGCACCCTGCGGAACAGCGTCTCGGTGGGCGCCATTCGGTGCCGGGGCTGCGAACGGCCCACGATGCGGCCCTTGGTCCGTTCGATCTGGTGTTCCAGCTTGTCGACGACGAGGTCGACGGCGACCAGCGGCACCTGGCCCGCCGCCTTGGCGCGGATCGTCTGGCCGTGCCCGGACATCACCACCTCACAGCATTCCCGTTCGGGGATCCTCGGATTGTGCTCCTCGGAGAAGTGGACCTCGGCACGCTCCAGCCCAGGGCAGTGCTCGCCGACGTGGCGCACCTTCTCCTCGGTCAGGGCTCGAACCTCGTCGGACACGATCTTCCTGCCATGCGTGATCACTACGTCCACTGTTTCGCCTCCTCGGCATCGTTCATCCGGTTACTGCAATTGGTGGCCGGTCCTCCTGGTCGGTCGGTAAAGGGATGGGAACGGGTGGGTCGTGAGCGGCGTGCGGCTGACCTGGTCTTTGACCCCACACTCGCCTGCAGGGGGAGTTGCGGCCGGACTCCGGCGGCACCGACCGTCACCGGTCGGATGCCCTGCGGAACCGCTGTAGGCACGCGTCATCCCCTCTCCGCCCGCCCCCGACAACCGGGGACGCCACGGGCAGGACTTACTCCTAAGCCGCACCATGCTCAGCAACCATGAGTTGCCTTACGTGGGTCGTTTCGCCTGCGACTGGCTTCGACTTGCAACCACAGACCCGCACGCTGCTCACGGGGTCCACTGTACGCCTGCCGGGCGCGAAAGGTAACCAGGCCCTGACGAAGTTCACGACGCCGCCATGCCGGCGTCACGGAATCGAAACACGGTTGCGGGACGGCCCCGCCGGGCGTCGGGACCCGGAGTCCGGGTCGGAGCGGTGGAACGCGGAGGGGAAGTGGGGCGGGGCGGGGGACGAGGGGCGGGAGCGAGGCCCGGCGGCTCAGCCCCCTCCGGCCAGGGCGGCCTTGATGTCGTCGACGGTGGGGACGGGGCCCGGGTCGACGCCTTCGTGACCGGCCAGCAGGAGCGACACGACATCGCCCACCAGCGACAGGTCCAGGAGCTGGGCCAGGTCGCCCTCGCCGGCGGCCCGGACCTCGATCACGTCGGCCATGACCTCGCGGAGCACCTCCGTCGCCAGGTCGATCCGGCGGCTGACCTGCGGGTGCTCGGCATCGTGACGGAGGTTCACCAGTGTCACGAGCTGCCGCGTGGCGTCGCCGTTCTGACCCCAGCCGGCCACCTCGTTGTGGCAGAGCTCGGGGTGCACGTTCCAGAACGCGGGCGACTTGGCGTTGAGGTTGATCTGGGACTTCCACCGAAGCGCGGCAGCGGCGCCGAGGTCCTGCGAGCTGTGGACCAGCGGGATCGTCCGACCGATGCGGCGGGCCACCGTCTCGGCCACGTTGCCGGGCCGGCCGAGCTGGTCGCGCCGTCGCTGCAACTGGGTGACCGCCTGATCGATCCACTGCTGGGCTCCGGGGAACAGGCCGATCCGCTCCAGCACCACCAGCGGAGGGATCGCCATGGCCCCGAGCGCGGTCCTCGCCTCGGGGATCGCCACCGGCACCGGGACCAGCGGGACGTCCCACTCACCCGACAGGCGGACGAGCTCACCGCCCCCCGACACCACCACGAGCGCGGCACCGGCCTCGTAGGCGGCCGTGGCGGCTTCGACGGTCTCCTCGGTGTCCCCCGAGAACGAGACGGCGACGACGAGCGACCTGGTGCCCACGTAGTCGGGCGGGACATAGTCCTTCACCACCGTGACCGGCA
Organism: uncultured Actinomycetota bacterium; assembly: GCA_963835445.1. GTDB lineage: Bacteria > Actinomycetota > Acidimicrobiia > Acidimicrobiales > RAAP-2 > Bog-756. The sequence goes on along the minus strand of CAWIFO010000003.1, from coordinate 381,355 downwards.
CCGGCATGAACGGGGCCGCCGACCGCGATCAGCACGTCACCGACGATCCCGCTGTCACCCATCCCGAGCACGACGACGTTCTCGACCTCGTCGTGGCCCGGCAGGTCGTCGACCTGGCAGGCCGCGTCGACTGCCGCCTCCACCTGCTCGGGCAGGGCGAACGTGGCGTCCCACATGCCCCGGGAGTCCACCGGCAGCGGCGAGGGCGTCACGACGCCGCGGGCGTGCCCGTCCGGACGGCCCCGCCTGCCTCGGCCTTCGCCGACCAGCCGGGAGTCCTCGGCCGCGTCCAGCGTGGTCGACTCGTCGATCAGCATCACCGGGATCCCGTCCCGCACCGGGTAGGTCCGGTGGAGCCGGGGGTTGAACAGCACGCCCTCGTCGGCGAGGTACAGGAGCGGCCCCTTGTCCTCGGGGCAGGCGAGCACGTCGATCAGGAGCGGGTCGAGCGTCATCGGGGGTTCCTCTCTGGTGGTTGTTCACGGTGGGGGGTCGGGGGTACGGAGGTCGCGGTCGCGACCCGACGGGCACACTCGGCATCGTCAGGCGCGGAGCAGGCGGGCGATGGCCTCCTGCACCTCCGCCACCCGGGCGGCGCACGACGCCTCGTCGGGGGCCTCCACGTTGAGACGGAGCAGGGGTTCGGTGTTCGACGGGCGCAGGTTGTACCACCAGTCGCCCCGGTCAACCGTCAGCCCGTCGATCCGGTCGGCCGTGCCGAGCGCCCCGCCCGCAGCCTCCACCTCGGCGGCCATCAGCTCGACGGCACCGGCCGGGTCGTCGACCACGGTGTTGATCTCGCCCGAGGCCGCGTAGCGCTTGAACGGGGCCAGGAGCTCGGACAGCGGCTTGCCCGTCACGCTGAGCAGCTCGAGCACCAGCATGGCGGCGATGATGCCCGAGTCGGCCCGGTAGTTGTCGCGGAAGTAGTAGTGGCCCGAGTGTTCGCCCCCGAAGACGGCGCCCGTCTCGGCCATGACCTGCTTGATGAAGCTGTGCCCGACCTTGGTCCGGATACCGGTCCCGCCCTTCTCGGCGATCACCTCGGGGACGACCCGCGAACAGATGCAGTTGTAGAGCACGGTGGATCCCGGGTACTTGTCGAGCAGGGTGGCCGCCACCAGCGCCGTGGTGAGCGATCCGGAGACCGGCTCGGCGTGCTCGTCCACCAGGAAGACACGGTCGGCGTCGCCGTCGAATGCGAGCCCGACGTCGGCGCCGGTCTCGAGGACCACCCGCTGAAGCTCCACCAGGTTCTCGGGCTGGATGGGGTCGGCCGGGTGGTTGGGGAAGTCGCCGTCGAGCTCGGGGTAGAGGATCCGGACCTCGAACGGCAGTCCCTCGAACACCTTGGGGGCCACGAGCCCGCCCATGCCGTTGGCCGTGTCGGCCACCACCTTCAACGGGCGCAGGACGGACGTGTCGACGAAGGAGCGGACGTGGTCGGCGTAGGCGTCGAGGACCGACCGGTGCTCGAGCGTGCCGAGGGACGCGGGGTCGGGAACCGGCGGGCCGCCGTCAGTCCACTCGTCGAGCAGCGCTTCGGCGGTGGCCTGGATCTCGGTGAGGCCGGTGTCGCTGTCCGATGGGCCGGGCGCCCGACTGGCACAGCTTGAGTCCGTTGTACTCGGCCGGGTTGTGGGATGCCGTGAACATGGCTCCGGGGGCGTCGAGGCTCCCAGCCGCGAAGTAGAGGAGGTCCGTCGAGGCGAGGCCGAGGTCGACCACCGTGGCGCCCTCCGACCGGGCACCCAGAGCGAAGGCCTCCGACAGTGCCACGCCCGACTCGCGCATGTCGCGGGCCACGAGGACGGTCGATGCCCCGGTGAAGCGGGCGACGGCCACGCCGATGGCCCGGAACTGGAGGGCGTTGAGCTCGTCGGGGACGATGCCCCGGATGTCGTACGCCTTGAAGACGCGGGAAAGGGAGGACATGATCGGTTCATCCTAGGCCAGCCCCCGGCTGGACCCCTCGAGGAAGGATCGGCACATGGACGGAACCCCCGAGGGCACCGGCGGCCGGCGCCGTACCGCAATCGGAGCGGTCGCAGCCGTCCTGGTCGGCCTCATCGTCCTCGCCGTCCCGCGCGCCGGTCCCGGCACACGGCCCCTCGGGCAGCACCGCTGCGCCCGGCCAGGGCCACCAGGTCCACGGCCACGCCACGTTGACCGCGGCACCCGGCCCGCACGACACGGTGGCCACGAGCACGCACCTCATCGTCGCCTCCGCCGGGGACACCACGACCGGGGGGTACTGGCTGGTGGCGTCCGACGGCGGGATCTTCGCCTTCGGGGCACCGTTCGAGGGTTCGGCCGGAGCACTCCCCTCGTGCGCCCCGTGGTCGGCATGACCCCGACCACCTCGGACCGGGGCTACTGGATGGTCGCCTCCGACGGCGGGATCTTCGCCTTCGGCGATGCCGCCTTCCACGGGTCGATGGGCGGGCGGCCCTCGACCGGCCCATCGTCGGCATGGCGGTCACCCCCGACGGCGGCGGGTACTGGCTGGTGGCGTCCGACGGCGGGATCTTCGCCTTCGGGGATGCGCCCGTTCCTGGGGTCGATGGGCGGGCAGCCGCTGAACCGGCCCATCGTCGGCATGGCGGTCACCCCCGACGGCGGCGGGTACTGGCTGGTGGCCTCCGACGGCGGGATCTTCGCCTTCGGGGATGCCCCGTTCCTGGGGTCCACCGGGGCCATCACGCTGAATTCTCCGGTGGTGGGCATGCAGGCGGCCGGCGGCGGCTACCGGCTGGTGGCGGCCGACGGCGGGCTCTTCTCCTACGGGACGCCGTTCGCCGGCTCGGCCGTCGGCCTGCTGCAGCGGCGGGCCGTCTCGCTCGACACGAGCGGTGACCGGCTACCGGATCGTGTCGTCCGACGGCTCCGTCTACGCCTTCGGCGGCGCCGCCTTCCTCGGCTCGGTCCACGTGCCGCCGCTGGTCGGCGAAGTGGTCACCATCGACCCGGGCCACGACGGCGGCAACGGCGGAGCGCCCGGGATCATCGGCGTGCCCATCGACGGAGGCGGGTTCACCGAGCCGTGCGACACCGCAGGCACGTCGACCCCCGCCGGCTACGACGAGCACGCCTTCAACTTCGACGTGGCCACCCGGCTCGCCACGCTGCTGCGGGCGGGCGGCGCCACGGTCGTCCTGACCCGGACCACCGACACCGGCGTCGGCCCGTGTGTCAACACCCGGGCGGCCGATCGGCAACGCCGCCGGATCAGACGCCGCCATCTCGATCCACGGCGACGGGGGCCCGGCGACCGGACGGGGCTTCGCCGTCGACGTGCCCGTACCGGTCGTCAGCCCCATCAGCGACAACCGGTCCATCGTGGCTCCGTCAGGCCAGCTCGGCGCCGATATCCGGGACCGGTTCCTCGCCGACACCGGCATGCCGGTGTCGGACTACGCCGGCAGCTACGGGATCGTCAGCCCCGCTCCGACCTCGGCGGGCTCGACCTGTCGACGGTGCCGAAGGTGCTGATCGAGTGCGGCAACATGCAGAACCCGGTGGATGCCGGCCTCATGCAGGATCCCGGTTGGCGCCAGCAGGCGGCCCAGGGACTCGCCGACGGGATCACGGCATTCCTCGTCCAGCGCGAGGTCCCCTGACCGCCCGCCCGGACCTCCGCCGGCTCCGGCCCGGTCCGCCCGGATCAGGCGGGTCCGCCCACCTCCCCCCTCGCCCACCCCGCCGCCGGCCAGCAGGCCGATGACGTCGCCGCTCATGGCGTCGCACAGGTCCACCAGCAGGCGCATCCGCGCCTCGAGCCCGTCGGCCACGAGCAGACGCTGCAGGTCGAGCGAGACCAGGGGCGCCATGTCGCACAACTGCCAGCCGATCTCCTCGGGTTCCCCCGAGATCCGCAGGCTGTGGGGGAGCGCCGGCACGTCACCGAGCTCGGACAGAAGGGAGCGCAGGCGCCGGAGCGATCCCTCGGCCCCGGTCAGCACGTCGCCAGGACAGGCGGCGTCGGTTTCGGGCAGGTCCTCGACCATCGCACGGGGGTAGGGGTCGTCCGCCAGCCAGTCCTCCACCCGCACCCGGCGCACGCCAGTGGCCACCACCAGCATCCGGCCGTCCTCGAGCTCGGCCACGTTGGCGATACGTGCGACCGTGCCGACGTCGGTCCGCTGGTCGCCCCCGCCCACCTCCGAGCCGCGTGCGATCAGCACCACGCCGAACTCACCGTCCGATTCCAGGCACGCACCCATCAACGCCCGGTAGCGCTCCTCGAACACGTGCAGGGGCAGCCCGGCCTCGGGGAACAGGACGGTGGAGAGCGGGAACATCCCGAGCCGGTAACTCATGGTGCCGGGCCCGGTCCGGACGCCCGCTCCACCGCGCACGGCCCGTGACGTCCCGGCGGGTCCGTCGGTCGACGACCGCCAGTGCCACCACCGCAGCCACGGCCGCCAGTGTCAGCACCAGCCCCAGGTCGTCCGCCGTCGACCGCCCGTACGTCAGGGTCACGTCATGGCGGGTCGGGACGACCACCATGAGATTCGGCGCCACCCGGTACGGGCCCGCCGCGCCCGACGGCCCGCCAATTGGGGAAGTACGAGATCCGGACCTCGACGGGGACGCCCACCCGGTCGACGTGGAACGAGATCGACTGGTCGCTCTGGCGCACGTCGGACACGGTGGACTTCGGCTCCGGCACCCCCGGAGGATTCGGGTCCCCGACGGCCACCCGGGTCCAGTCCGCCGGCCCGTCCGCGGCCGGCACCACGCCCCACCGGGACGGCGTCGTTGTACCAGGCGACCGCCGGTGGCAGCCAGGAGGACTGGTCCGGGCCGACACCCCGCCACACCACCGGGCGGTTCGGCAACGGGACGACCAGCTGCGAGTCGGCGATCCGGTAGACCTTCCACGTCGTGTCCAGTGCCTGTCCGTTGTAGGAGGTGCTCCACGGGCCGCTCGTTCCGATCAGCGTGGCCGACGGGTCGGTGGAAGCCGCCGACTGGACGGTGGTGGACGACGTGAGCAGGTATCGGACGCCCATCTGCTGGAGGTGCCGGATCCCGAGGTGCACGTCGAGGCCGCCGTAGGCGCCGTCGGGAACGGCCACGACCGCACGCGACGGGTTGGGGGACAGTTCGTCCTGGTTGATGAAGTGGAAGGGTGTCGACGAGGCCGACTCGAAGAGCAGGCCCTCCTGCGAGTCGATGCAGCCGTTGGTGAAGTACGGCAGCAGCATCAGCGACTCGGTCGTGCCGAACCGGTTGAGCGAGGGGTCGTACTCCCACATGGCCCGGCCGCACCCCTGCTCGGCCCCGACCTGCCGCATCATCTGGATCACGGCCTGGAACTCGGGGTAGTCGGGCTTCTGCTCGTAGCCGCTGTAGTTCCACTGGGCCCATGCGCTCGGCTGGTCAGGACCGACGTGCACCCCGATCCGTGGCCAGGGTGGCGGCGGGAACGGCCAATGGCGGTACGACGGCCAGGCAGGCGCCAACCAGTGCCACCAGGGGCCCGACCACCGCGCCGGCAGCGACGGCCACCGGCACCGGACGGCGGTAGGGGGTGATCCTCCGTCCGGGCGCCGGGTCCAGGCCGTCGGCGGCTCCCACGCGGCGGCGGACGTCACGCACCCACAGGTTGAGGCGGCGGCGGCGCGCCAGGCGGGCCGTGGCGGCGACGACCTCGGCCACGGCATAGCCGGCGAGCAGGTAGAGGCAGAGGAACCAGAGAGGCAGGAACCGGACGTTGTAGAGCTTGCTGGCCGGGTCCAGGATCACGGCGGCGGCGGAGAGGACCGCCATGATGAGGAGGAACAGTGCGATCCGGTTGCGGCGGGCCACCATGGCCACCACGCCGACCACGTCGAGGAGCAGCACCCACCGGAACGACCCGGGGAACAGCAGGTGGGGATAGCCGAAGACCTTCGTGTACCCCATGTTGGTCGTGTACGCCTGTTCGAGGCCGAAGGGAACCAGCCACCACGCGCACAGGCCCAGGCCGACCACCCCGGCCACCACCGACCACAGGACCCGCCCGCCCCACCGGCGGCCGGCGGCGACCGCCCGCCGGCTCCGACCGACCGCCCGGACCAGGTCCGCGTCCAGCAGGAGCAGCACGACCGCCCCCACCGCCGCGAACAGGGCCGGGATCAGATGGCAGAGCAGTGTCGCGGCGAAGAGCACGGCGGCCAACGCCCGGTGGCGCCCGGTGCGCAGCCCGGATGCCACAACCCCGAGGAAGAGGAGGGACAGGGACAGGGACAGGGAGAACGAGAACTCACCGGCCAGGGTGGACAGCAGGTTCCCGCCGTAGATGCTGAAGCTCGGCTCGAACAGGAAGGGCAGCGTGGCGGCGGCCAGGCAGGCCGGCACCGGGTCGCGCAGCCGGGCGAGCCTCCCGAAGGCCCAGGCGCACAGCGGCAGGAGCAGACTGCCCAGTACCGTGACCAGCTTGAACGCCACGTCGTAGGAGACGACGGCGTTGAGGAGCACGGTGACCAGGCCCGGCAGCGGGAAGTAGAAGGTGTACAGCGGGAAGCCGTCGTACCAACCCGGGTCCCACCCGGTGAGCTGGCCGTGGGACGAGCAGGTGCGACTCGAGGAACGCCGGCAGGGCGACGTGGGCCCCGGTGTCGCCACCGGAAGTGGTGGTCGCGAGGACGAGCAGCTCGGGGTGGAGCTGCGTGAGGGTGACGACCATCACGCCGACGACGGCCACCGCGTTGGCCCACGCCGGCCACGCCGTGCGCCGTGTCAGCCGTTCCCACCACGGCGGACGCGCTCGACCGCGGCACGGCGACGCACCTCGCCGTGGAACCGGGTCGTCGCCGTCGGGCCGTCGTCCCCGGGCCACTCGTCGTCCACGGCGGTCGTCCCCGGGTTCCCATCGTCCCCCGACCGTCATCTCAGGCCAGGCCCCGCAGGCCGAGCACCGCGGGGTAGACCACCGCGGTCAGCGCCAGGAGGTTGAAGGCGCCGTGGGCCACGATGTTCATGCCGAGCCGGCCCGTCCGGTAGGAGATGAGCCCGAGGAAGACGCCGAACACGGCCAGGCCGGCGAACTGCAGGAGCTCGGCGTGGACGGCGCCGAACAGCACGCCCGAGATCACGACCGCCAGGACCCGGGCCGACCCAGCCGCCCCAGCGGCCGAACAGCCGTGCGAGCGCCCGCAGGATGACGCCCCGGAAGAAGAGCTCCTCGAAGAACGGGGCGCCGACCACCGTGGCCACCCCGATGACGATCCAGGCGACGCCATGGGCGCTCCCCGTGAGGCGCTGGGCCGGCGCGCTGAACTGCTGGTGGAAGTTGCGGATGTGGGGTCTCGAACGGCAGATAGAGGAGGGCGACGACGTACTGCGAGGCGAACCCGATCGGGATCCCGATCAGGTCGATCCACCGGAACCGGACACCGAGGTCGGCGAGGAAGTGCCTGGTCCCCTTCAGCCGACTCGCCAGCACCGCCGCACCGAGGAACCCGCCCCACAGCCCGAACAGGGTGGAGACGACGTACCAGGTCGGTGGCTCGGCCAGTTTGGCGAGGACGGCGAGCTGGTGGTACTGACCGGCCAGCACGCCGGCGATGGCGACGGTGATGGCGGCCAGCACCTGGCCGCCCAGGAACCCGAGGCCGGCATAGAGCATCCACATCCACCCGTCGCTCGCGGGTCGTCGGCACCCCGCCGGCGTCGAGCCGGCGACCGAGGGAGACGTCACCGCCCAGAGGGCCGCCCTCCAGCGGGAGGTCGGCGCACCCGGCCGTGGGCCGGCGTCGGTGGTCGGCGGGGGCGGTGCGACGGGTCCCGTGGCATCCACCGCCTGTTCGGGCCGGTCGTTCACCCTCCACACGATACCGACCGTGCCCGTGCACAGGGCACCGCGACCCACCGGCGCGACACGGTGCCCGGCCCGTTGCCCGACACCGCTCCGCCCGGAGCGTCCGGCCGGGTACCCGACACCCTGCCGCCCGGGACGCCCCACAGGGCACCCGGTGCCGAGCCGGGGCGATGCGTCAACCGCCTCCGGTGGCGCATAGCATGAAGGGGTGACCCCGCCCAACCCCGACACCCCCGGCGGTCCGGCCTCCCCGAACGGGACCGGCCGGACTCCCCCGGGCAGAACAAGAACCGGATCATCCTGTCCGTCGTGGTGATGGTGGTGATCCTGGCCGTCGTCTTCGGGTCCAGCCTCATCAAGAAGTCGAACACGACCCAGCTCACCTACAACTCCTGGTTGAGCCAGGTGGACGGCAAGCAGGTCAAGACGGCCACGGTCGACCAGACCAACGGGACGATCTCGGGCACACTGGCCGACGGCACCAGCTACACGACCAGCGGCCCCAACCCGGTGACCGACTCCGAGCAGTCGGCCCTCAAGACGCTCGGTCCGAACGCCAAGTACGTCACCACGTCCCCGAACCCGCTGCTCTCGCTCGATCTACTACCTCCTTGCCGATCGCCCTGATCTTCGGCGTCTTCATCTGGTTCACCCGTCGGGCTCAGGGCCAGATGGGCAGCATCATGTCGATCGGGCGGTCGAAGGCCAAGCTGTACTCCACCGAGCGCCCGTCGACGACCTTCGACGACGTGGCCGGCTACGACGGCGTGAAGCTCGAGATCAGCGAGGTGGTCGACTTCCTCAAGACCCCGGCTCGGTTCAAGGAGATCGGGGCCAGGATCCCCAAGGGGATCCTGCTCGTCGGCCCTCCCGGAACCGGCAAGACCCTCCTGGCCCGGGCAGTGGCCGGCGAGGCCGGCGTGCCGTTCATGTCGGTCAGCGGCTCGGACTTCATGGAGATGTTCGTCGGCGTCGGCGCAAGCCGGGTCCGCGACCTGTTCGCCACGGCCCGCAAGCAGGCCCCGGCCATCGTCTTCATCGACGAGATCGACTCGATCGGCCGCAAGCGGGGCGCCGGTCTCGGCGGCGGGCACGACGAGCGTGAGCAGACGCTCAACCAGATGCTCTCGGAGATGGACGGCTTCGACCCGACCGAGGGGATCGTCGTCATGGCCGCCACCAACCGGCCGGACATCCTGGACGCCGCCATCCTGCGGCCGGGCCGGTTCGACCGCCAGATCGTGGTGCCCCTGCCCGACCTCGACGAGCGGCTGCCGATCCTGCAGGTCCACTGCAAGGACAAGCGGGTCGACCCCACCGTCGACCTCGGCAAGGTCGCCCGCGGCACGCCCGGCATGAGCGGCGCCGACCTGGCCAACCTGGTCAACGAGGCCGCCCTCCACGCCGTGCGGCGCGGGTCGCAGGTCATCCAGAACGAGGACTTCGAGGCGTCCGCGCGACCGGGTGCTGATGGGCCAGCGCCGCGAGAGCCTGGTGCTGTCCAACGCCGAGAAGGAGCGGGTCGCCTTCCACGAGGGCGGCCACGCCGTGCTGGCCTACGTGCTGCCCGACGCCGACCCGGTCCACAAGGTCACCATCCTGCCGACCGGCATGGCCCTCGGCGTCACCATGCAGCTGCCGATGGAGGAGCGCCACATCCACCCGCGCCAGCACATCGAGGACTCGCTCGCCGTGCGCATGGGCGGGCGGGCCGCCGAGCTGCTCGTCTACGGCGACCTGTCGACCGGTGCCAGCAACGACCTCGTCGGCAACACCGAGCTGGCCCGCAAGATGGTCCGCGAGTGGGGCATGAGCGACAAGATCGGCCCCATGGCGTGGGGCTCGCAGGGCCAGGTCTTCCTGGGCGAGGACCTCATGCACACGCGGGACTACTCCGAGCACACCAGCCAGGTCATCGACGACGAGGTCGAGGAGATCCTCCGGGCCCAGGAGCAGCGCGCCCTCGAGGTGCTGGCACGGCACCGGGGCGGCCTCGACGCCGTGGCCCGGGCCCTGCTCGACGAGGAGACCATCGACGGCGAGACGGTCGGCCGACTGGTCGACACCGCCTACGGCCGCCCCGTCCACGCCCCCGGGGCCAAGTCCGTGCCGCCGATCTTCGTGGCCAGCCAGCACGGGCCGAGCGGGTCCGACAACGTCGACGGACCCCCGGCCGACGTCCCCGGTGGCACTGGTCCCGTCCCGCCGGCCCCGGTCCCCTCGAACACCGCACCCGCGTCGGCTCCCGGTTCGGCCCCCGGTTCGGCGCCTGCGGACGAGCCGGCCGGATCGGTGTCCAACGCCGCCGACGCCCCCCAGGGTGAGGCCCCGGCGCCCGGGGCCCCCCGGCCCCGACATGGCACGGCCAGCCGCAGGCCGGCCACTGGCCGCCACCCGCCTCGTGGCCGACCGCACAGTCCCCGTGGCCGCCACCCCCGCCGCCTCCGGCCTCGAGCTGAGCCCGTCGTCCCGGGCGGCCCGGTCAGGCCGGGGGAGCGCGAAGCCGGACGAGGACGCGATCCCGGGCGCACCGGTGGGCGCGTCGTCCGTCTCCACGGTCACCGGGCCCGAGGATGTCACCACCAGCGGTCGCAGACCTCCCACCTGCGCAGGCCCGAAGACGGTCATGCCGCCCGCGCGCGACCTGCGCACGGGCCACCGCCGCCCCGCCGCCCAGCGGCGTCACCGTGACATCGACCGGCGAGCCACCCGGGTCGGCTACGGCCAGGCTGTGGATCGAGGCGCCGGACACCGAGGGGCTGCCGGGAACGCCCGGAGCGACGACCAGCCAGGTCGAGGCCGTCGCCGTCGATCCGATGGCGATGCCGGCCTGGGGCGAGGCGCCACCAGCCGGAGCGACCACCGTGCGGCCGACGACCACCGGGGCGGTCGCCGTCACCGTCAGCGCATAGGGTGACCCGAGGGGCCAGCCGGCGACCGAGGAGACCGCCAACGACAGGACCGTGCGGGCCGGCACGGTCAGCGTGTGGGGCAGGACGGTGGCACCGGGCAGGCTGACGGACACGTGGGCGACCAGGGACGACGTCCCGGGATTGGCAACGTGCAGCGTCACGCTGCCACCGGGCACCGCGGTCGTCTGGGCGAACCTCCAGGTCGTCGACGGGCCGGGGCTGCCCCGCAAGAGGGCCAGGCCGGTCCCCGACGGCACAACCAGCTGGTCGAGCTCGGTGGCCACCAGCGCCCCGGAAGTGGCCTGGACCAGGGTCGCCACGACCGGTTGGTTCTGCACGTAGGCGCCCAGCCCTTCGACCACCAGCTGGCCCGGGGCCACCGCGATCCCCTGGTACGCCTGGGGGTCGAGGACGGTCCCGCTCGACGTCAGGAACGTCACGTCGACCACCGCCGGCGCCGCCGTTGGGTTGTAGAGGGAGAGGTCGAGGAGGCCGCTGGCCGTCGACCCGCCGGCGAAATCCCACTCGGGCGATACCTGGGTCACGCACGGGGCCGTGCTCCACCCCTGGGGTCCGGCCACCACGGCGGTGCCCGTCACCCCGCCGGCGGCGAACGAGAACGACGACGCCGTCGCACCTGCCGGGAGCCCGGCCGCCGGATCGACCACGACGGACCCAAGGGCGGGGACGACGACCCGGGTCCGGACAGGACCGATGGACTCGGACACGGCGGACTCGAGCCCGACGGCAGCGGTCCGGGAGGTGTTGGTCAGCACGACAGCCGAAGTCGCACCCGCGCCGGCATCGGTCCCCGCACCGGTCGTGCAGAAGAGCGACGAAGCGTGCGCCCCGATCGGAGCGACGACGAGGCCGTCGCCCGTCGGGGGGGCCGACGGGGCGGCGGGCGGCGGGGCGAGCGCGGACACGGCGGCGACGCCCACGACCACGGCGGCCACGACGACGAGCGTTGCAGTGCGACCGGCCACGGGGCGGGCGACGGGGCGGCGCCGGGCGACCCGGGACAGGGCCCCGGCGGGCTCCGGGCCCGCCGGAGTCTCGGTCACATCGGTCGTGCCGTCCGAGCCGGTCATCCGAGTTCACCGGGCTCGAGGGACCAGGCGTCGTCCAGCGGGTCGGCACGACGCGAACGCCCCTGCGACCAGCTGCGAGGGCGTCCCACCCGTTCCCACTCACGTCGGATCCGGCGCCGGTCGACCAGGGCGGCCAGGGCCAGGGCCCACGCCAGCACCGAATAGGCCCCGAGGACCAGCGGCAGGGCACCGCCGTCGAAGCGCAGCGTGCCGGTGGTCCGGGCCACCACTGCGTAGCGGGCGGCCCAGCCGAAGGCCGGCGACCGCCGTGCGGCCGTCCCCGATCCGGACACGAGCGTCCAGCTCCCCGACGGGGCGACCGACGCGAAGACGGTACCGGGGACGAGCGGTCCCCGGAACGAGCGGGCGGCGGCCGGGCCCGGCAGTACCGGTACCGCGCCCGGCACGACGGCGGTGCCGGGGACCGACGCCGAGCGGTGCGGTGACGGCGGCGGCCGAGCCCGGGGTGCCGGGGACCTCGGCCCGCTGGGGCACCCAGTCGGCGTTGGCGAACACCGTGATGCCGGTCCCGGACAGGACCGGCTGGAGATCGAGCTGGGTCCCGAGGGCCGGCAGGAGGTCGCCGGGGACGGGGTACGAGGTGGGGGACTGCTCGCCGGTGATCTCCGGTGCCACCGAGGTCAGCACGACGACGTAGCGGACGCCGGCCGGCGCCAGCAGGCTTCCGAGGCGGTCGGTCCGGTCCGACCGGGCCTCGTCGACGGCCGTGCCCAACTCGGCGGCCGGTCCCGGCGACGTGCCGTTCCACAGCCACCGGGCGTCGGCCGAGCCGTTCTCCGACGTGGCGTAGGCGAGCCCGTCCCCGGCCGTCCAGCTGCCGAGGTCGAGGCTCCGGGGGTCGCCCAGCCACAGCACCCGGAAGGCACCGTCCGACGTCTTGGCGTGCATCCAGGCCACCGACTGGGCGAAGTCGTTGACCGGCAGGTCCCACCGCCCCGGCAGCGCCGACACCACGGTGGGCAGCGACGCAAGTGCCACGGCCACGACGCCGAAGGCCGTGGCCACCTGCCGCCAGCCGAACTCGGCGTTGCGCAGGTCCCGTTCGAAGGCGGCGACCCCGAGCCCGATCGAGGCGGCGGTGGCAGCCGCCGCCGGCCCGAGGAGCACCAGGGGGTCGATGGCGAGCGCGCCGGTCCACCCGCGACCGGTCACCCAGGCGGCGAGCCAGAAGACCAGTGCGATGGCCCAGAACCGGGCCGCCCACCGGAACCGCACCCCCCGGGCCAGGACCAGGGGCGCCACCGCTCCGACCAGGAACCCCCAGGCCAGCGGGGACCCGCCGATGGGGCCGACGGCGAAGCGCAGGAGCGAGCTCCACGATGCGGCGCCCGAGGTCGGCGTCGGCACTCCGAACACGGCGAGCACGCCGGCGCCCGACGACAGGACCCCGATCACCCAGGGCAGACAGATGAGCAGCGCCACGGCCGTGGAGCCGAGGGCCAGCCGGACGGCCCGACCCGTCGCACCGGCGTCGCGGAACATGAGCGAGGACGCGGCCACGGCCACCGCGACCAGGAGGACGACCAGGGCCGCGGCGGGGACGAACGAGATCAGGACGGCCTCGAGCACGCCGAGGGCCAGGGCGCCGCCGAGCAGCCCGTGGCGCGACGCCCACGCGCCGGTCGGTATCGGGACGCCCGCCGACGTGGAGCCGGGAGGCAGCGGCGCCTCGACCCGGCGGACGAAGGGCTCGAGCCCGGTCGAGCGGAGGAGCGCGGCCAGTACCCAGGGTGCGCCGGCGTAGACGACGAGGGCACCCCACCGCCCCAGCGCCAGGGCGTTGTACGGCAGGGCCATCGCCAGGTAGGCCAGCCCCGCGACCAGGGACGCCCGCTGCGACCCGAACGGGCGCAGCAGCCGCACCGAGCCCCACGCTCCGAGCGGCAGGCACACGAAGACGAGCACCGTCTGGGTGAGCCCCATGGCGCCGAGGAGCACCGTGCCGACGACGCCGGCGATGCCGAGGGCCGGTGCCGCCGGAGCGGTGGTCCCGACCCCCGAGGGGTGCCAGCCGGCGAAGAACTGCGACAGGGTGGACGACCAGGAGGGGAACGGGGTGAACTGGCCCAGTGCGGGCAGGCGGCCGGTCACGACGCCGCGCGAGCCGATGACCACGACCAGGGCGGCCGTCGCCCAGACGGCCAGCCTGACCCGGCCGCTGACCCGACCGGCCTCGGTGTCCTCGACCCCTGCCTCGACCTCGGCCACCTCGTCGGACGGCACCCCCGGGCCTGCGGCCTCGGCGGCTGCGGCCAGCTCGTCGGCGTGGGCCCCGTGGAACCCGAATTGGAAGGCGCGCCGGAGGTAGGCAGACAGCCGGGCGCTGCCCCGCACCTGCAGCACGCGGATCTCCTTGTCGCCGACCCGGCGCGTGGACTGGAGCCCGGCCCGCTGAGCGCGCAGGACGGCGAGCCGTCCGAGGTTCCAGCGCCACGCCCGCACCACGGCCCGGGCCCGGGCCCGGTTGCCGGCGAACTCGGCCACGACGACCTCACCCACGGCCAGGAGGAGGACCTGGGGCAGCACCCGCAGCAGGTGGCTCCGCGAGTAGCACTTGAGGACGGCCAGGAGCTCGTGCCGGCGCTGGAGCTCCTGGAGCGTCACCGGATGGCGTGGTGCTCGGTCGCCCCGGTCCGGCGGCCGGTACGGTCCAGGAGCGTGGGATCGAGGGGGCGGGCGCCGGAGGCCAGTTCCTCGCGGTGCCGCACCCGGGCTTCGGGTGCCACCAGGATCCGCGGCGCCGACCACCTGGGCCCGCCAGCACAGGTCGAGGTCCTCCCCCATGGCGACGATGGCCGGATCGAACCCGTCGAGCTCGTCGAAGAGGTCGGCCCGGACGAGCGTGCAGCCGCCGGGCGCCACGAACACGTCCCGGACGGCGTCGTGCTGGCCGTGGTCGATCTCGTGGGACTGGACCCGCTCGACGACGGAGCCACCCTTGTCGACGCCCATACCCACGTGGACCAGGAGCTGGGGATCGTCCCAGCTCACGACCTTGGGCGACACGATCCCGGCGTTCGACCGGAACGCCTCCTCGACCATCAGGTGGACGGCGTCCGGGTCGAGGGCGACGTCGTCGTGACAGACCAGGTAGTAGGCGGCGCCGTCGACCATCGACCGCACTTCGTTGACCGTCGCCCCGAACCCGCGGTTCCCGTCGAACCGACGCACGTAGGCGGACGGGAGGACGGCAGCCACCCGCGGCGCCAGGTCTTCGCCGACACCGGTGTCCAGGACCAGGACGGACAGTTCCCCGTAGTCCTGTGAGGCGATCGAGGCCAGCGTCTCCTCGAACCACGGACCGGGATCGTGGGCGACGACGACGGCGACAACCGGCGGTGCCAGTGTATCCATCAGGGGTCAGAGGCTATCGGGCCGGAGAGGTGCCACGGAGCCATCCCTGCCGGTGTGTGCCGGTCGGGTCGGACCCCGCGCCGGCCCTGCCGCCGTCCCCGCCGCCGTCCACGCGGCCCGCACGCGTGCCGCACGCGGGCCGGTCCGTCCCGGCCCGCCTCGGGGGGAGCCCACCGGGCGGACCTGGCGCTCGCGGAGTGCTTGCAACTGTTTATCTTTTGGTATACAGTTGTATTCGAGCACAGCGGGAGGAACTGGACGCAGGGACCCGACGCCGTGCCAACCGCACGAGCCGGAATTCCACCACGAACCAAGGAGCACGCCATGCCGGACATCAACACCGACATCACCAAGGCCGCAAAGGACATCGCCAACGTGGCCAAGGACGCCACCTACGTCGTCATCGGCGCCGGTGTCCTCGGCTTCCAGCAGGTCCAGGTCCAACGGCGCGAGCTGATGGCCAAGCTGCAGGAGCCGTCGACCATCGCCGAGCGGGTCTCGTCGGTCCGGGGCGACCTCACCGAGGCCGTCCACACCGTGGACACCCACGTCGAGGACCTCATGGACCGGGTAGAGGAGATCATCGAGCGGGTCGAGGCCGTCTTCGCCCCCTTCGAGGACCGGCTGCCCATCCAGGCCCGGGACATCACCAAGAAGGCACACGTCCAGGCCAGGGATGCCCGTAGCCAGCTGCGCAGCCTGCGCCCGACCGCCGTCGCCTGAGCGGCGCACGCTGTCGCCGGGACGGACCCCCCTCCTCCCGGCGCACCGCCGGCGGCCTCCGGGTCCCGACGGCGCGGACCGACCCCCCTCGGTCCCCCGGAGAGCGGCCCGCCGCGTGCGGGCCGCTCTCCGCGTCCGGCGCCGATGTCACCCGAAGGCGTGGCCGCGGCCGTGCTCAGGCCGGTTCGGCCCGCCAGTGTGCGAGGACGTCGGCCAGGGTCTGGTCGAGCGGGAGTTCGGGGGCCCACCCGGTGGCCTCCGACAGCCTGCCCGGGTCGCCCCGCAGCACGGGCACCTCGACCGGTCGCATCAGCGTCGGGTCGGGGACAAGACGGACCGAGCTCCCCGCCGCCGCCAGCAGTCGTTCGGCGATGTCCTGGATCGAGACGTCGACCCCCGAGCACACGTTGTACACGGTGCCGGGCACCCCGGACTCGACCAGGAGCCGATAGGAGCGCACGACGTCGCGCACGTCGGTGAAGTCCCGTCGGGCCGACAGGTTGCCCACCGGGATCTCGGCGGCGCCCGAGCGCTCGGCGTCGACGATCCGCTTCGCCAGGGCGGACACCGCGAAGTTCGGCGACTGACCGGGTCCGATGTGGTTGAACGGCCGCACCATGACCACGTGCTGGCCGTACGCCAGCCACGCCTGCGTGCACAGCGCCTCGGCGGCCAGCTTCGAGGCGGCGTAGGGAGTGAGCGGGGCGGTCGGCGACGACTCCGTCAGCGGCAGCTGCACCGGGTCGGTCACGGCCCCGTAGACCTCGGCCGAACTGGTGACCAGGACACGGGGACCGGTACCGCACTCGCGGGCCGCGCCCAGCAGGGTGGCCGTCCCGAGCACGTTGACCTCGAGCACCCGCAGTGGCTCGTCCCACGACTGCCCGACATG
This sequence comes from uncultured Actinomycetota bacterium, assembly GCA_963835445.1. Lineage (GTDB taxonomy): Bacteria > Actinomycetota > Acidimicrobiia > Acidimicrobiales > RAAP-2 > Bog-756. The sequence goes on along the minus strand of CAWIFO010000003.1, from coordinate 364,555 downwards.
GGTCATCGCCGCCAGGTGGTAGATGGCGTCCGGAGCGGCATCGGTCACGGCGGCCAGGAGCGCACCGGGGTCGGTGATCTCCACCTCCTGGTCGATCTGGACGACCTCGTCGCCGATCCCACGGAGGTGCTCGGCCAGCCACGTCCCCACGAAGCCGCGGCCACCGGTGATCAGAGAGCGCACGACGGGCACCCTACTGGCTCGGCACGCCTCCCGAGTACGCCCGACGGTAGGCCGCCACGTGGAGGTCGGTGCTCCGGTCCCAGGTGTGCCGGCCCACGATCTCGAATCCGAGCGCACGCCGCTCCGATGCCTCCCGGTCGTCCCCGGCACCCCGGAGGACGGCGTCGAGTACACCGGCCAGCTCGTCGGCGTCGCCCGGCGCCACCAGGACCGCGCTCGCCCCGGCCACCTCCTCCATGGCCGTGCCGCTCGTGGTCACCAGCGCGGCGCCGCAGGCGAGGGCCTCGAGCGCCGGTAGCCCGAACCCCTCGTAGAGCGAGGGGTAGACCACGGCCGTCGCCGAGCGCAGCAACGCCGGGATGTCCTCGTCCCCCACGTACCCGGTTCGGACGATCCGCCGCCCCAGGCCGGACGCCATCACGGCCACCTCGACGTCGTCCGCCCCCCAGCCGGCGCCGCCGGCCAGCACCAGCAGGGCGTCGGGATGCCGCGAGGCCACCGCCGAGAACGCCTCGACCAGCGTGGGGACGTCCTTGCGCGGTTCGAGGGTCCCGACGAAGACCAGCAGCGGCCGGCCGCCGGCCAGGCGGTCGTCGAGCGCGGCCAGGCGGGCCGCGTCCGAACCCGGGTACGGCTCGACCGGCTGGAACCGGCTCCGCGTCCACCCCGTGCGGGGCCACGACCACCTCGGCATCGACCCGGCACCACCGGTGCAGGGCATCGGCCGTGACCCGGCTGGGGCACACCACCACAGCTGCCTCCAGCGCCGCCCGGGTGATCGCCCGCCGGAACAGGAGGACCTTGGAGCGCTCGTGCCAGCGGGGCTCGTCGAAGAAGCTCAGGTCGTGGACGGTCACCACCGACGGGACCGGGCACCGGCGGGGCATCGTGTAGTGGGGCCCGTGGTGGACCGCCGCCCCTGACGCCGCCACCAGTCGCCCCAGCCGCAGCTGCTCCCAGGCCAGGCGCAGCGGACGGCGCCGCCGGCGCCTCGGCCAGCAGGCTCCCCTCGGGCACGAGCGGCGCCCACCGCTCCCGGTCGCCCGACCGGCTGCACAGCACGAGTTCGACGTCGCTCCTGGTCGACAGCCCCCGGGCCAATTGGAGGATGTAGTGGCCGGCCCCGACCGGGCGGTCGGGGACCGCTGTCACGTCGAGCGCGACCCGCAGCACGTCGCCGGCAGACGGCACGCCGTCACCGGTCACGTGGCACCGTCCGCTCCCCCGCTGCCAGTTCCCACACGTCCCGGTGGCGACGGGCGATCGAGGACCACGTCAGCTCCGTCGAGCGGGCCGCGCCCCGGTGGATGAGCGACTCCCGGGTCCCCTCGTCCGTCGCCACCCGCAGGAGCCCCTCGGCGATCGACGCCGTGTCGTTCGGGTCGACCTCGAATGCGGCACCGCCCGTGCTCGGCAGCGGGCTGGCCACCACGGGCGTGCCCACCGACATGGCCTCGACCGGGGGCAGGCCGAATCCCTCGATCAGCGGCACGTAGGCCAGGAGGCGGGCCGACGCGTACAGGCCGGACAGCTCTTCGGCCGACACCGACCCGGCATGGATGACGCCCGTGGTGGGCGCCACCTGCTCGCCCCAACCCGACGGCCCGACCATCACCAGCGGCCACGGCTCGGGCAGTGCGTCCCGGATGGTCCCGTACGCCTCGACCAGCCGCTGCAGGTTCTTCCGGGGCTCGAGGGTACCGACGCACAGGAGGAAGGGCCCGTGGACGCCGAGCTGCGCCAGGTGGGCGGCGGCGGCGGCGGCGTCCGGCGGGGGCAGGTGGTCCGAGCCCATCGGGATCACCGTGATGCGCCCCCGGGTGGCGCCGGCCTCCACCAGGTCGTCGGCCACGACGTGGGCGGGGACGACGAACCGGTCGGCCCGGTCGAGGGCCCGCGCGAGCGCCCCCTCGTGCCAGCGCCGTCCCCGGGCCGGGTAGGCGTCGGGGATCCGGCGCCACAACAGGTCGTGCACGGTGACGACCAGTGGCGCGTCACCGGGCTCGAGCGTGGCGAGCGAGACGGCGTGGACCAGGTCGACGTCGGACGGTGCCCGGATCAGGCCGCGGTCCCACGCCCGCGTCAGCAACGGCCCGGGAAGGACCGAGGTCCGCAGCTCGTGGCCGAGTGCGGCGAGCGGGTCGGGCCGACGGGTGGTCCGGCTCGCCGTCACGACGAGGTCGGGAGCGTCGCCCGGGTCGACGGCGGCCAGCTGGTCGAGTCCCTTCAGCAGCCCGAGCACGTAGGTCCCGATGCCGCCGGCCGCGGAACGCCGCAGCTGCTCCGCCAACAGGAGGACCCGGAGCCGGCTCACCGGGTCACCCCCCGGCGGTGCGGGGCGGTCCCGGCCACGGCGTCACGGTAGAGGCCGACCAGGCCCGCCGCGCACTTCTCCCAGGTGAAGGCGCCGCTGCGGTCCCTGCCCCGGGCGACAAGTGACGCCACGTCGGCGCCGCCGTCGAGGGCCCGCACGAGCTGGCCCGCCGAGCGCGTCCCCGTCCCCGGGGTCGACCAGCCAGGCCCCGTCGCCCACCACCTCGGGGACCGCTCCGGCGGCCGTCGCCACCACGGGCACCCCTACGGCCATGGCCTGCAGCGGCGGGAAGCCGAACCCCTCGTACTTCGACGGGTAGGCCAGCACGGCCGCGCCCCGGAGCACGGCGGCCAGGGCGGCCTCGTCGAGGTAGCCGGCCCGAACGATCCGGTCCCGGACGGGGGACGCGGCCACCGCCTCGGCGAACCGGTCGCTCCCCCACCCGTCGCCTCCCACGACCACCAGGGCCGTGTCGGGGTGTGCGGCCGCCACCGCGGCGAACGACCGGACCAGGAGGGGGTAGTCCTTGCGGGGCTCGACCGTCCCCACGGCCAGCACGTACCGCCCGCACCCGGCGGGCAGGGCGATCCCGTGGGTCTCGGCGGCGGGGGGCAGCCGAGGCACCCCGTGGTGCACCGCACGCACCCGTTCCGGGTCGACCCCCAGCTCGGCCACCACCTCCGCCGCCACGAATTCGGACGGCGTGTGCACCCAGGCACCGTCGGCAACGGCACGGCGGATCAGCCCCGGGTAGGCCAGGGTGGGCACGTCGCACAGCTCGGGGTAGAGGCACACGGTCAGGTCGTGGACGGTGACCACCCGGGCCGCCCGACGGGTCGGCGGGACCACGAAGTTCGACCCGTGGGCCACGTCGACGGCCCCCACGAACCATTCGAGGGGTGGCCCGGGGAACCGGTTCCAGGCGGCATGGAGCGGCCGGGCCGGCATGGGGCGCTGGGCCGAGCCCACGCCGGCAGGGACCCGGTCGGCGATCCCGGCGCGGCGGCGCCAGCTCACCGCGAAGGCGGACACCGCGACGTCGTCCCGCCCGCCGAGACCTTCGAGGGCCCCGGCGCAGAACACGCCGACGCCGGTGGGCCGCCCGAGCAGCGGGGTGGCGTCGAACCCGACGGCCAGGCGGTCGGCGGCGGTCGCTGGTCGCTCCGACGGCACGTCGTGAGCCTTGCACATCCGGGGACCGGCCCCGTGCTGGTACCGGTGGCGGCGCCTGCACCGGGGGGTGGCGGGAACGGACGAGCCGGGCGGTCGGCGTGGCCGGTCCGGGTAGCCTGCGCCGATGACCACCGCACCACGCCGCGACGGGTCCGCCCCGTGATCACCGCCCTGGCCGGAGGCGTGGGTGCGGCCCGGCTGCTCCGCGGGATGGTCGAAGTCGTGCCGCCCGGGGACATCACCGCCGTGGTCAATGTGGGCGACGACACCGATCTGCACGGGCTCCACATCTCCCCTGACCTCGACACGGTGCTCTACACGATGGCCGACGCCATCAACCCCGACACGGGCTGGGGACTGGCCGGCGAGACGTGGCGCGTGATGGAGTCGCTCGATCGTCTCGGCGGGGTGACCTGGTTCAACCTCGGCGATCGGGACCTCGCCACCCATCTGTACCGGACCCAGCGCCTGGCCGAGGGCGCCACCCTCGGCACCGTCACCGGTGAGCTGGCCGGCCGGTTCGGTGTGGGCGTCCGGCTGGTCCCGGTGACCGACGACCCGCTGCGCACCCGCCTCCTACTCGAGGGAGGAGTGGAGGTCGGCTTCCAGGAGTACTTCGTGAAGCTCCGCCACGACGTGGCCGTCGAGCGGGTCCGGTTCGCCGGGGCCGAGGCTGCCCGGCCGGCGCCCGGGGTCCTCGAGGCCATCGCCGACGCCGACGCCGTCGTGGTGTGCCCCTCCAACCCGGTCGTCTCGATCGACCCCGTGCTGGCCGTGCCCGGCGTGGCGGACGCCCTCGCCGCCCGTCGCGACGACACGGTGGCCGTCTCGCCTATCGTCGCCGGCGCCGCCCTGAAGGGCCCGGCGGCACGGCTCCTCGTCGAGATGGGCGGCGAATCCTCGGTCGTCGGCGTGGCTCGCTGGTACGCGCCCTGGGTGTCGACCCTGGTCATCGACGAGGCCGACGCCTCCCTCGCCGCCGCCGTCGAGGCCGAGGGGGTCCGCTGCGTGGTGGCCCCCACGATCATGTCCGACCTGGCCCGCTCGGCCGCCCTGGCCCGCGTGGTCCTCGGTGCCCGTGGCTGAGGGGGCGCGGGGTGCCGCCGGCCCGCTCCCGCCCGGCAGCCTGTCCGTCGTCCCGGTCACCGGCATCGGCGAAGTGCGGTCCGGCGACGACCTCGCCGCCGTCCTGGCCGCGGCCCTGGCCACGGTCGACGACCACGGGGGGATCGTGCCCTGGGCGACAGACGGCGACGTCCTCGTCGTCACCCAGAAGGTGGTGTCCAAGGCCGAGGGCCGGGTCGTCGCCATCGACCCCGACGACCCCGACGCCAAGCGGTCACTGGTCGAGTCGGAATCGGTCCGGGTCCTCCGCCGTCGGGGCGACCTCCTGATCACCGAGACCCGTCACGGGTTCGTCTGTGCCAACGCCGGCGTCGACCTCTCCAACGTCGAGGCCGGTACCGCCGCGTTGCTGCCGGTCGACCCGGACCGGTCGGCCAGGAGGATCCGCGAGGCGCTCGGCCACCGACTCGGCGTCGACCTCGCCGTCGTGATCTCGGACACCTTCGGTCGCACCTGGCGCAACGGCGTCACCGACGTGGCCATCGGGATCGCCGGGATCGCCGGTGTGGTGGACCTGCGGGGAACGCCGGACGCCACCGGGCGGGTGCTCGAGGCCACCGAGGTGTGCATCGCCGACGAGGTCGCCGGAGCCGCCGAGCTGGTCATGGGCAAGGACCGGTCCGTGCCCGCCGCCGTGGTGCGCGGGGTGGACCCGTCCTGGTTGCGCCGGGGTTCCGTGGCCGCCGAGGTCGTCCGCGACCCGGCCGGCGACCTGTTCCGCTGACCGTGCGTCGTCAGCCGACGCCGAAGAGGTCGACCACGAACACCAGGGTCTCGTCCGGGGCGATGACCCCGCCGGCTCCCCGACTGCCGTAGCCGAGCTCGGGCGGGATGGTGATGCGGCGGCGCCCGCCGACCAACATGCCGGCCACCCCCTGGTCCCAGCCCTGGATCACATGGCCCGCTCCCAGCGGGAAGCTGAACAGCTCGGCCCGGTTCCACGACGAGTCGAACTCCTCGCCCGTCGACCAGGAGACACCCACGTAGTGGACGGTGACGGGCTTGCCGGCGACGGCCTCGTCCCCCGACCCCACCTCGACGTCCTCGATGACGAGCTCACCCGGGGGCGGCCCGTCGGGGACGGTGACGGACGGTTTCGTGTCGGAGGCCATCCGCCGACTGTAGATCGTCCGCACCGCACCACGTGGCAGGTCCGACCGGTTGGCTCAGCGGCCCCGCTGCGACCGACCGGCGCTCTGATTGGTGGGCCGGGACCCAGCGGCCCCGCCCCTGCGCGCCCCACTCGTGCCGCCGGCGGCCGAGCCCCGTGTCGCCGGCTTGCCGGGCGCTCCGGGACGTCCGGGGTGTCCCGGCTTGCCGGGCTTGCCGGGCTTGCTGAAGCCGGACGACTTGCCGGGCTTGCCGGGACGGGACGGCTTGCCGGGCTTGGTGAATCCCGACGGCTTGCCGGAGCCGTCGCGGTGACCGCCTTCGCGCGGCCCACCCTCACGGGGGCTGCCCTGCGCGGGCCGGTGCGGGGACCCCCGTCGTTGCGGGGGCCGCTGCGACCACCGGGCTTGCGGGTCTTGTAGGGCCGGGAGGCGCGCACGCCGCCACGGTTGGCGTTGGGCGAGGACTCACGGGTGCGGTCGGGCTCGCGCTCCTTGACCACCCGACGCGGCGGGGGCGGACCGAGCACCTTCTCGATCGCGGTGAGGTCGGCCTCGGTGGTGCCGATCGGCACGCCCAGCTCGCGTTGGAGCTTCTTGACCGCACCGGTCTTGTCGGGGGTGACGAAGCTCACCACGACGCCCGTGGCGCCGGCGCGAGCCGTCCGGCCGGAACGGTGCACGTAGTCCTTGGGGTCGGCCGACGGATCGAAGTGCACGACGGCGTTGACCCCGTCCACGTGGATCCCCGCGCGGCCACGTCCGTGGCCACCAGCGCGTCCACCGCGCCCCGCACGAAGGAGTCCAGTGCCTTCTCGCGTTGCTTCTGGCTCCGGTCGCCGTGGATGGCGGCGGCTCGGATGCCCCGCTGCTCGAGCTGGCGTGCGATCCGGTCGGCACCGTGCTTCGTACGCGAGAAGACGATGGTCGGGCCCGCAGCGGTGACGACCTCGGCAGTGCGCTCGACGCGATCGCCCGACGACACCCTCCAGAACAGGTGCACTGCGGCGCTGGCATCGTCCTCGTCGACCTCGATCTCGTGGCGGGCCGGGTCGTGCTGGTAACGGCGGACCAGGACGTCGATGTCACCGTCGAGCGTGGCCGAGAACAGGAGGGTCTGACGGCCGTCGGGGGTCAGGTCGAGGATCCGGCGCACGTCGGGGAGGAAGCCCATGTCGGCCATGCGGTCGGCCTCGTCGATGACCACGATCTCCACGGCGTCCAGGCGGATGCTCCCCCGCTCGAGCAGGTCACCCAGCCGCCCGGGGCAGGCCACGGCTACGTCGACGCCGCGGGACAGCGCCTTGAGCTGCGGGCCGTAACCGACGCCGCCGTAGAAGCAGTCGACCTTGAGGCCACGCGGGTCGGCGAGGACCTGGAGTTCGGAGGCCACCTGCGCTGCGAGCTCGCGGGTCGGGGTCAGGACCAGCACGCGGGGGTGCTTCGGCCGCGAGCCCTTCCCGTTCAGGCGGGCGACCGCACCGATCCCGAAGGCGAGGGTCTTGCCCGAGCCGGTGGGTGCCTTACCGCACACGTCACGGCCCTCGAGCGCATCGGGAAGGGTCATCGCCTGGATCGGGAAGGGGGAGGTGATCCCGTTCGCGTCCAGCGCTGAGACGATGTCGGAGGGTACGCCGAGCACGGCGAAGGAAGGAGCAGACGAGGGCATGGAGACACTTTCGGGCTACGGGGGAAGCACCGGAGTGTGCCTCGGGATCCGCCAGGCGCAACGAAACGGCGCGGCAGGTGACGCCATCCTACCGGGTCCGGGCAGGTTCGCGGACGCACCCGCTCCCCACCGTCGCTGTCACACCCACCGGCGAGGCTGTCCCCATGGCGCTGGCCACCTGTTCCGACGCACTTCCCGGGGTCCCCGTGCCGTCCGTCCCTGTGGCGTCCGTCCCCGTGCCGTCCGTCCCCGTGGCGTCCGTCCCCGTGGCGTCCGGTGGCCGGCCCGGCCTGTCGGCCCGGATGTCCTCGCTGGACGCCGCCCTGGGCTCGCTCCTGGCCGACCTCGACCCCGGGCTCCTGCTCGGGCGTGACGCGGCCTCGCTGTATGCCGGCTTCTGTCGCCTGGAGCGCCTGGTGGTGGCGGGCAAGACGCTCCTCGCCCCCCGGATCGCCGACTCCGGCCACTGGGAGGAGCAGGGCCACCGTTCGCCTGTCGGCCTGCTCGCCTCCTTGGAGGGGGGATCGGCCGGGCAGGCCAGGCGCACCTTGGAGGCCGGACAGCGGCTGTCGGGCCTGCCCGGGTGCGAAGCGGCGGTGCGCAAGGGAGCCCTGTCGGGCCCGAAGCTGGTCGAGATCACCCAGGCCGCCTCCTTGGACCCCTCGGCCGAGGGACGGCTGCTGGCCGGCTCGGACGCCGAGCCCCTCCACGTGGTCAAGGAGCGGTGCCAGGAGGTGCGGGCCACCGCAGCCGGTGGGGACCCCGAGGGCACGCTGGCCCGGATCCACGCACGGCGCTCCTTTGCCACCTGGACCGACGCCGAAGGGGCGTTCTGCTTCCAGGGACGCGACAGTGCCGAACGGGGGGCGAAGCTGCTGGCCCGGCTGGTCCCCGTGGCCAACCGCCTGCGCCACGACCGCCGGGCGGACACCGCCGCTGCGGCCACCGGGCGCCCGAAGGGCACCCCGGCGCCACCGGCACCGCCGCCCGAGTCCGAGGCGGCCCTGCGGGCCGACGCCTTCTTCCTGCTGGTGACCGGCAGGCGTCCCGAACCGCCCACCGGTGGCACCGGTGCCGGCGGTGCCACGGGGACCAGCGGTGCCACGGGGACCAGCGGTGCCACGGGGACCACGGGACGATCAGGCCCCGCCGGACCGACGACGGAACCGACGACGGAACCGACGACCGGGGCCCCCGGCGTCGTCCGGCCTCTCGACCCCGGCCCCACCCCGCCCCGACCCCGGCCCCGGCCCCGACCCGGCCGCACTGGCCGATCCGGCCGACCTCGGGGGTGTCGACGACCTGGTCACCGCCGCACCCCCGGCCACCGTCATCGTGCGGGTGGACCTGGCCGCCCTGAAGCGGGGCCGGGCCCTGCCCGGCGAGCTGTGCGAGCTGGAGGGACACGGCCCGGTCCCCCTCCCGGTGGTGCGCAGCCTGGTCGACGACGCCTTCCTGGCCCTGGTGTTCACCGAGGCCGGCGACATCCGTGCCGTCGCCCACCTGGGGCGGACCATCAACGCCCACCTGCGCACCGCCCTGGCCCTGCGGGACCGCCGCTGCGTGGTGCCGGGCTGCGGGGTGGCCTACTCACTCGAGATCGACCACGTACGTCCCCTCGAGTCCGGCGGGAGGACGGAACTCGCCAACCTGGCCCTGCTCTGTCGCCACCACCACCGGATGAAGACCTACGACGGGTGGGTCCTCGAGCGCACCGGTGCCACCGACGAGGACCCCGGCTGGACCTTCACCCCGCTGCCGCCCTTCGGTCAGGAGCCCGACCTCGGGCTCGACCGACCACCGGAGCCGGTGCCCCGGACCTGAGGTGGGGGTCGGTCGAGCTACAGCTCGCCGGCTTCGGCCAACCGGTTCCGGACGAACTCGATCGTCGCCGCTGTGCCGGCACCGAGCTCGGTCCACGGGTTCCAGCCCAATTGGATCCCGGCGCGGGACGGGTCGAGGCAGTTGCGGGCCAGCTCGCCCGCCCGTAGTGGCTTGAACTCGGGTACCGCCTCCACGCCGGCCTGATCCGCCATCTCCCGGAAGAGCGCGTTGACCGACGTCTCCTTGCCGGTCCCGATGTTGCACACCAGTCCCCCGCCCTTGGTGGCGGCCCGGACGAACGCGTCGACCACGTCGTCCACATAGACGAAGTCCCGGGTCTGCTCGCCGTCGCCGAAGACGGTCACGATCTGGCCGCGCAGCAGGCGCTCGGCAAAGATGGCCACCACGCCGGCCTCGCCGTGTGGGTCCTGCCGGGGTCCGTAGACGTTGGCGAGCGCTAGTGCGGCGAACTCGAGCGAGTGCAGCGCGCGGTAGGCGACCAGATAGTCGAGGGCCGCCTTCTTCGAGACGCCGTACGGGGACAGAGGGTGCTGGGGAAGTGACTCCTTGAGCGGGAGCTCCGACACGTCGGGCTCGCCGTAGAGCGTGCCGCCGCTAGCGGCGAACACCACCCGCTGGACACCGGCCCCTCTCGCTCCTTCGAGAACCCGCAGCGTGCCGAGGAGGTTCACGTCCGCGTCGAACACCGGGTCCGCCACCGACACCCGGACATCGGCCTGGGCCGCGAGATGGAAGATGACATCTGGCGACTGGCGCGTAATGAGGTCCACCACCTCGGGCGACCGGATGTCGAGTCGGTGGAACGACAGGTCGTTGTCGGTCGTGGACCTGGCGGCGGCCAGGTTCTTCAGTGTCCCGGTCGACAGATCGTCAATGACGTCGACCGAATGCCCCTCGGCGAGCAGTCGGTCGACGAGGGTCGAACCGATGAATCCGGCGCCGCCGGTGACGAGTGCGCGCATGGTCAGCTCCCTGCAGGGTACCGCTCGCCGTCGAGGGTCGTGCCCGAGGCGATGACTGCGCCGGCCCCGATCACCGATACGCCGGCGACAACGCACCGCTGCCCCACGATGGCTCCGGGGCCGACGATCGAATGGTCCACGGTCGCCCGAGCCGCAACTCGGGCCCCGGGCAGGAGCACCGAATCCGCCACCGTCGCCCCGTCCTCGACGACGGCACCTGCTCCCACCACCGAGTCCGTCACCGTGGCGTTGGGTGCCACCGACGATCCGCGGCCCAATAGGGAGCGGGTCGCCGATCCGGGTACGGCGTCGACCTGGCCGATCGTCCACACCCCGGCACCCAACTCGGGGTCGGCCACGGCGTCCGGTGCCGGCGTCCCGCCCCGGCGGCCGCTCAGCAGATCACGATGGGCGCGCAGGTAGGCGTCGGGGGTCCCCGTGTCGAGCCAGTAGGCGTCGGAGCCGTCGGCGTAGAGGGTGCCATCGGCCACCATCGCCGGGAACGTCTCGCGTTCGATCGACACCCGGACATCCGGGGCGACCCGGTCCAGCACTGACGGCTCGAGCACGTAGATACCGGCATTGATCAGGTTGGTCGGCGCCTCCTCGCGGGGCGGCTTCTCGATGAAGGCGGTCACCTTGCCGTCCGGGTCGGTCGGAACGACGCCGAAGCCGCTCGGGTCGTCGACCGGCGTCAGGCCGATTGTGCCCTCGGCCCCGCGCTCCCGGTGGAAGGCGACCAGCCCGCTGATGTCGAAGTCGGTCAGCACGTCCCCGTTCAGAACTACGAACGTGTCGTCGATTCTCCCGAATTCTGCCGCGAATCGGACGGCGCCGGCGGTGTCGAGCGGCGTGGGCTCGACCGCATAGGTGGCGCGGACTCCGGCGATGACCCCATCGGGGTAGGCGTCGCTGAATGCGTCGGGCCGGTAGCCGAGGGACAGGATGGCCTCGTCGATCCCGTGGGCAGCCAGGTGGCCGAGCACCCGTTCGACCATGGCCTGCTCCACGATCGGGAGCATCTGCTTCGGGGCGGTGAGCGTCAAGGGCCGGAGGCGGGTTCCCTCGCCGCCCACCAGGACGACGGCCCTCACCCGGTCGTTCCGCCGGGCTTCGTCGTCGCCGTGGAGCTGGTCGGAACCGTGGAGCTTGTCGGAACCGTGGAACTGGTCGGCGTCGTGCCGACCGTCGGACTGGTAGACGGCGTGAGCGTCGGCGCCGTCGTCGACGTCGTCGGGCCGGCCTGGTCGGCGGTGATCAGACTGGTGATGACCGAGGCTGGCGGCTTCGGTACTGTCGAGTTCGCCGGTACGAAGGCCATGGTGATCAGCTGACCGTTCTGGAACAAGAGATTCTGCGGGTCGCCAGGCGTCTGCGCTCCCTGCTTCGACGTGAAGTTGGGCCAGCTGTAGACGATCACGACACCGGGCTTGCCCGAGTCGGGCGTGCCCTTCGGGCAGAGGTCACCGTTGTTGTAGGCCGACTTTCCGGGGTAGCGCAGCGTCGAGTTGGTCAACTCGAGGCCCTTGTAGTTCGACACGAACTTGCCGAGAGTGGCGTTCGAGCCAGACTGCGAGCTGTCCGCCGGGGCGATGGTCACGACGCCGTTCCCGTTAGCAGTGAGCCCCTTCCCGCTCTTCGCTGCGTTTGACGGCAGGTTCGGCTCCATCGTTCCGCAAACGTCCACGGCGAGCCCCGCGTACCAGGTCTGCTGGGTGGTGGGCGGACCGGACGATGAGGAGGAGTGGTGGGTCAACTGGTACCGGCTGAGGGCGATCAGGCCAAGGCCGACGATGATGATCACCGCCAGGAGTCCGTAATAGTTGACGGGCATCTGCCCGCGATAGGTTCGCCCGCCACCCGTGGTGGCGGCGCGCTGCACCCACTTGCCCGTCGAGTCGTTGGCCATGATCGACCGACACCCTACAACGTCCGGTCGGCACCCCCGGCAGAAGGTCGGTCAGCCACGGTCACGGACCGGTGAACCTGGCCGCGGAGGCCAACCCGGCCCGTATGGCCACCCCTATCGTCACGAGGGGCAACAGGGCCTTACGCCACCCCGTCGACGACCGGGCGGCGAACCGCAGGAGGGACCGGTGGTGCTCGAGGATCATCCGGTACGGGTGCCGGTCGGTCGACCGCCCCTGGAGATGGGTGACCTCGGCAGCCGGTGCGTAGGCGATGCTCCAACCCGCACGCCCCAGGCGCCAGCACAGGTCGACGTCCTCGGCGTACATGAAGTACGACTCGTCGAACCCGCCCACGCCCTCGAGGGCCGGGCGACGGACCAGGAAGCAGGCACCCGAGACCCACTCGACGGCCCGGACCTCGGTCGGTGCCCCGTCGAGCTCACTGCGCTGGTAGTTCCTCGTGAACCGGTTGTCTGGGACGAACAGGCCGAGGAGGGCGTGGCCGGCGGCGTCGACCATCGACGGGAAGCGTCGGGCAGATGGGTACCGGCCACCCTCGGGGGTACGGATCAGAGGGCCGGCCAGGGCGCAGCCGGGGTCGGAGTCGAGGGCCTCCACCAGGGCGCCGACTGCGTCCACGGGCACCTCGAGATCAGGGTTGCACACCAGGATGTACGGCGCCGTCGTCGCGGCCACGCCCCGGTTGACGGCGGCGCCATATCCGAGATTGCGCCCGGGGACGACCACGTCGAGGTCGGGGACGGCGGCCACGGCGGCGGCCAGCGACCCGTCGGTCGAACCGTTGTCCACGACCACGAGCTCCGCCAGGCCGGCGGCCCGGAGGTCGGCGACGCAGCGGGCCAGGGCCGGGCCGGACTCGTAGTTGACGACGACCGCCGCCGAGCGGGAAGCGGCCGAGCGGGAAGCCGTCGTGCGGCCAGCGCCACCGGCGCCGGTCGTCACGGCTCGATCCGCGTGAACCGGTACTTGATCAGGGCGCGCAGAGCGCCGATGCCGTCCCGCCAGGTGATCTTCTTGCCCTCGCTGAGCTCGCGCCCGGCATAGGAGATCGGCACCTCGTAGATGCGGAAGCCGCGCCGCAGGACCTTGGCCGTGATCTCGGGCTCGAAGTCGAATCTGTCCGACTCGATGGTCAGTCCTTCGAGCACCTGGCGGTCGAAGAGCTTGTAGCAGGTCTCCATGTCCGACATGGTCGACGAGTAGAGCAGGTTGGTCATCAGCGACAGGAACCGGTTGCCGATCCAGTGGAGAGGCAGCATGTTCATGCGCTCGCCGGTGAACCGGCTGCCGTAGACGACGCGGGCCTTGCCCCGAAGGATCGGCTCGAGCAGCCGGGGCCAGTCCTCGGGGTCGTATTCGAGGTCGGCATCCTGGATGAGGAGAAGGTCCCCCCGGGCGGCACCCATCGCTGTGCGGATGGCGGCGCCCTTGCCCTGGTTGACGGGATGGGTGAGGACGCGCACCGTGGAGTCGGCCAGCGCCGTCAGCACCTTGTCGGTCCCGTCGGAGGAACCGTCGTCCACCACGATGACCTCGATGTCGACGGGCACGTCGACTGCCCGGATGCGGCGGATGATCTCGGCCACCGTGACCCGCTCGTTGAAGACGGGCACGATCACCGAGAGCAGGCGGTACGTGCGGGGGAGGGCGACGTCCGACCCGTGGCGGTCCGTCCCGCCTGCATCGATCCCTTGGGCCTCAGGCATTCTCACGCGCTCCTCGTTCGGTCCCGGACGTCGGGGTGCGCCCATTCTCCACCATCGCCTCGACGGGCACGGGCACGGGCAACCAGGACCGCGCCATGGACCCGCTCACCGACACCGGGGCGTCCTGCACGCTCACGACGCAACCACGGTGGCGGGCAGACCGGCGTCGTCGGCCAGGTAGGCCGCCGTGCGCTCCAACCCGACCTCGAGGCTGGTCGTGGGCTCCCACCCGAGCTCGGTGCGGGCCACAGTGATGTCGGGCCGGCGACGCGTGGGGTCGTCGGTCGGCAGCGGCCGGTGCTCGACGTTCGACGGGGACCCGAGCAGCTCGATCACCGTCCGGGCCAACTGCAGCACCGTGTACTCGTCGGGGTTGCCGATGTTGACCGGGCCGGTGAGGTCGGAGTCGAACAGGGCCAGCAGGCCGCGGACCTCGTCCTCGACGTAGCAGAGGCTCCGGGTCTGGCTGCCGTCGCCGTAGACGGTGAGCGGCTCGCCCCGCATGGCCTGGAGGAGGAAGTTGGAGACCACGCGGCCGTCGTCGGGCCGCAGCCGGGGACCGTAGGTGTTGAAGATGCGGACGATGGCCACATCGGCCCCGAGCGCCCGGCGGTGGGCCATGGTGAGGGCCTCTGCGAACCGCTTGGCCTCGTCATAGACGCTGCGCGGCCCAATGGGGTTGACCCTGCCCCAGTAGGACTCGGCCTGCGGGTGCACCTCGGGATCCCCGTAGACCTCGCTGGTCGACGCCATGAGGAACCGTGCCCCATGGCGCCCGGCCAACTCCAGGCCCCTGCGTGTGCCCTCGCTGCCGACGGCGAGCGTCTCGAGCGGCCTGGCCAGGTAGTCGGGCGGTGACGCCGGGCTGGCCAGGTTGCACACGCCGGTGATGTCGCCCTCGACGGGGATCTCCTTCGAGATGTCGGCCTCTACCACCTCGAAGTCCGTTCGGCCCTCGAGGTGGGCCACGTTCGCCCGGCGACCGGTCGAGAAGTCGTCGACGCACACCACCGCGTCGCCGCGAGCGAGGAGCTGGTCGCAGAGGTGTGAGCCGAGGAACCCCGACCCGCCCAGCACCACGACCCGTCCGCCGGTCCGTCCCACGGTCACTCCGCTCACCGGCGTCCGATCCCGACATAGGAGAAGCCGAGTCGACGGACCTGCGCGGGGTCGAGCAGGTTACGGGCGTCGACCAGCACGGGAGCGACCAGGGCGTCGCGGACCTTCTCGAAGTCGAGCCACCGGAATTCGTCCCACTCGGTGAGCACGACGACGGCGGACGCGCCTTCGCAGGCCGAGTAGGCGTCAGGGTAGGCCAGGAGGGATCCGGCGCCGTCGACGGGCACGTCGATCCCGGGGACCGGGACGGCGACGTCACCTTCGGGCACGGCCACCGTCGGGTCGTAGGCCCGCACCTCGGCGCCGCCGGCCACCAGGCGCAGGGCCACCTCGACGGACGGCGAATTTCGCAGGTCGTCGGTCCCGGCCTTGAACGTGAGTCCCCAGACGGCGATCACCGCCCCGGCGAAGTCCCCCTGTCCGGGCCCAGTGCCCGACGAGGTGCCCGACGCCGCCACCGCCGCCCGGACCTTGGCGACGACTCGTTCGAACTGCTCATCGTTGGTGGCGATTGCGCCCTTCAGGAACGAGAAGTCGTAGCCGGCCTGCTCGGCGATGTGCACGAGCGCCCGCGTGTCCTTCGGGAGGCAGCTGCCACCCCAGCCAGGACCTGGCTTCAGGTACTCGAACCCGATGCGCTTGTCGTAGCCGAGTCCGAGGATGACGTCGCGGACGTCGGCACCGACGGCCTCGCACAGTCCGGCCACCGCGTTGACGAAGCTCAGCTTGGTGGCTAGGAAGGCGTTGGATGCGTACTTGATGGTCTCGGCCGTCGCCGCGTCGGTGATCAGCAGAGGCGCGCGCGTGCCGGCAAACAGCTGACCGACCCGGGCGGCGGCCAGCTGGTCGTCGGCACCGACCACGATCCGCTCGGGGTGGAGGCTGTCCGGAACGGCCGTGCCCTCGCGGAGGAACTCGGGGTTGGAGACGACCTGAACGTCGGTCCGCCCCAGCACCCGTTCGACCACGAGCGTGGAGCCGACCGGGACAGTGGACTTGTTGACGATCACCGTGCCGGGCGCCAGATGCGGGCTGATCTCGGCGGCCACGGCCTCCACGAAGGAGAGGTCGGCTGAGCCGTCGTCGCCCTGGGGCGTCGGCACGCACAGGAAGACGAACTCGGCGCCTTCGACGGCGGCCGTGGCACCGAGGACGAAGCTCAGGTTGCCGGCGCGCTGGCCTTCGCGCACGAGTTCCTGGAGATGCTCCTCCACGATGGGCACCTGGCCCCGCTCCAACATCTCGATCTTGCGCGGGTCGGCGTCGCCGCAGGTGACCTTGTGTCCGAGGTGGGCCAGCGTGGCCGCCGTCGGCAGGCCGACGTAGCCGACCCCGATGACGGCCACAGTGTGGACGGGTCCCGCGGGAGGGCGTCCGTACACCGACTCGTCAGGCTGTCCGGCGCGACCTGTACCCTGCTCGCCTCCATTGGCGAAGCGCATCGAACTCACTGACATTGCGGGTCACGTCCCATCATGTGGTCGGGGCCACCTGTCAAGGTGGCGGGCGGTCGCTATGGTCACTACCGGTCACTACGCAGCATCGGCGCCAAGTTGCGGCGCCCTGAGAGATTTCGGTCACGCTCCACCAGATTTCCTCTGATGTCATCCTGCTGCATCCGGCACGTCGGCGAAAGGGACCGTCCGCCCCGGTGCCCACGGGACCGGGGAACCGGGGAACCATGGGACCGGGGGACCGCCCGAGGCGGGGCCTTCCGTCACCGTACGGGGGTCGTGTCCGTCGCTCGGCTCAGTCAGGTGCAGACAGCGCTGCCACCAGTCGGTCCAGTGCATCCTCCCAGGGCGGCATGGCGGGGAGCCCGCACAGACGCAGTGCGGCATTGTCCAGCCGCGAGTTGGCGGGGCGGGGCGCCGGCCGTGGCGGATCGAGGTCGGCCGTCGAGATCGGTTCCACCCGGGCGGGGTCGTAGCCGGCGGCGACCATGGTGGCCCGCACGAACCCGAACCAGGTCGTCTCGCCCCGGTTGGTGACATGGAACGTCCCGGGTCGACGGTCGACGCCGAGCCGCACGATCGCCCGGGCCAGGTCGGCGGTGAAGGTCGGACTGCCGTGCTGGTCGTCCACGAAGCGCAGCACGCCGTCCGGCGACGCCGCCGCCACCCGCAGGACGGTCTTGACCATGTTGGCGCCGTGGGCGCCGTTCACCCAGGCGGTCCGCACGATTGTCCCGGATGCTCCCGAGAGTGACCGGATCTCCTGCTCGCCGCCGAGCTTGCTCCGCCCGTAGACGGACCGCGGACCGGGTTGGTCCCACTCGACGTACGGACGGTTCGCACCGCCGTCGAAGACGTAGTCGGTCGAGACGTAGACGATGTGGGCGCCGACCGAAGCCGCGGCTTCGGCCATGTGACGAGTTCCCATGGCGTTCACCGCGAAGGCGGTGTCGGGGTCGGACTCGCAGGCGTCGACCGCCGTGTAGGCGCCACCGTGGAGGATGACGTCCGGACGGAAGCCTTCGACGGCGTCGCGCACCGCGGCCCGGTCGACCAGGTCCAGGTTGTCGATGTCGGTGGACAGGACCTCGAAGGTGCCGGGATCCACCGTCGGCAGCAGCGTCCCGCCCAACTGGTCGGCGGGGACACCGCCGTCGGGGACCTCCCCGGCGAGCACGTCACGGACATCCCGGCCCAGCTGGCCGTTGCCGCCGGTGACCAACACCCGCTGCGGCCGGATCACCGGCCGGCGGCACCCGACTCGGGGCCCGCCCAGGCGCCCTCGACCACAGGTGCCCGGTCGCGCAGGGGCTCCCACCAGGCACGGTTCTCCGCGTACCAGGCCACGGTGTCGGCCAGGCCCTTCTCGAACGGGACGGACGGCTCCCACCCGAGCTCCTTGCGGATCTTGGAGGAGTCGAGGAGGTAGCGCCGGTCGTGGCTCGGTCGATCCGGGACGATCTCCTTGAGCGACTGCGGCTTGCCGGTGGCCGACAGGACGGCGTCGGCGATCTCCTCGATCGAGGCCTCGATACCGCTGCCCACGTTGTAGGTCTCGCCGACGACGCCGTGCTGGAGCACCAGTTCGATGGCCCGGCAGTGATCGTCGACGTGGAGCCACTCGCGCTTGTTCTGGGTCGACTTGTAGAGGGGCAGCGGGGTGTCGTCGAGCGCCCGTGCCGTGAACAGCGGGATGACCTTCTCGGGAAACTGGTAGGGCCCGTAGTTGTTGCAGCAGTTCGTGATCGTCGATGGCAGACCGTAGGTCTCGTGGTACGCACGCACCGCATGGTCGCCGCCCGCCTTCGAGGCGTTGTAAGGGGTCCTGGGCCTGTAGGGCGTCTCCTCGGTGAAGACCTCGTCGGAGTCGAGGGGGAGATCGCCGTAGACCTCGCACGTCGAAATGTGGTGGAACCGGGCGACGCCGTGGCGCCGCGCCGCCTCGGCCAGCGCCTGGGTCCCCATGACGTTCGTCTGGAAGAACCGGGTCGGGTCCAAGATGGCCAGGCTGTTGTGCGATTCGGCGGCGAAGTTCACGATCACATCGATCTCGTGCTCGGCGAGCGTGGCCGTCACTCCGTCCAGGTCGCCGATGTCGCCCTGGACGAAGGCGATCCGGTCTTCCAGGTCGGCAAGATTCGGCCGGTTCCCCGCATACGTGAGCACGTCGAAGGCCACGACGGCATCGTCGGGATGACGTTCGACCCAGTACCGGACGAAGTTGGATCCGATGAACCCGGCACCGCCGGTCACGAGTAAGCGCATAGCGGAGCAGCGTAGTCGTGGGGGCGACGCCCCCGACACGTGCCGTCCGCACTCTTGCGATCCTCGATCGCATTCCGCACCCGACCGTCGGTGCATTCGCCGGACCGTTTGCAGGACCATTCGCCGGACCTTTCGCCGGACCATTCGTTCCGCACCTTCGGACGATGGACGGAGCCGCCGCGCACCCCGCCGGGACCGCCGGCGCCGGACTCAGTCGCCGGGTCGGACGTGGACCACGTCACCGGCGACCACCGTGCGGAGTGCGCCGTCCACGTCCACCACCAGATGGCCGTCGTCGGTCACCGAGGTGGCCGTGCCGCTGAACGACGCATCCGGGAGGTCCACCCGCACGATGGTCCCGAGAGTCGTGCACCCGGCCCGCAGGTCGTCGGCGAGACGGACCCGCCCTGCCACCGTGGCCAGAGCCGCCACCCGCGGGCCGAGCGCGTCGAGCAGGGCGGCCAGCAGCGCCTCGCGGTCGACCTCGGAGCCGACCAGCCCTCGGAGTGAGCACGCCACTCCACGGAGCTCGGGCGGGAGGTCGGCGTCGGCCGCCGGCCAGTTGACGTTGATGCCGATCCCGACCACCACAGGGGCCGGCACGCCCGTCGTCGCCGAGGTCAGGTCCGCCTCCGCCAGGACTCCCGCCAACTTCTTCCCGTCCTGAGCGACGAGGTCGTTTGGCCACTTGATCCCGACGACGGGCCGGGCGCCGGATGCACTGCCGGCGCCGCCCGACGCAACGATGGCGTCCACTGCGGCCAGGGCCACGGCCGTCGTGGCCAGGTGGCGCTGGGTCGGTCCGAGGTCCGGTCGGAGCAGGACCGACAGCAGGAGGTTGGCCCCGGCCGGCGCCTCCCAGGTCCGCCCGAGCCGGCCCCGGCCCGCGGTCTGGTGGTCGGCCACCGCGACCACGCCCTCGGAGGCGCCGGCCCGGGCCTCGTCGAGCAGATAGCGGTTGGTCGAGTCCAGCGATGCGAACCGGCGTACGTCGGTGAACCTGGTCTCCGGCATGGCACACACCCTACGGCCCGTGACAGTCTGTGGGGCCGGTGCGGGCGCTCCGTGCCGGGACGCCCGCCGTGGGCGTGACAGAGTGGGGACGCCCCACCGTGGGGCGAGGACCCACTCTGCCGTGCACGGCGGGGCCGGGGATCCTTGCCACTCCAATTTCGAAAGGCGCAGCGTGCTCAAGAAGGTCCTCATCGCCAACCGGGGGGAGATCGCCGTCCGGGTCATCCGGACGTGCCGGGAGCTGGGCATTGCCACCGTGGCCGTCTACTCCGAACTCGACCGCGACGCCCTCCACGTGCGTCTGGCCGACGAGGCGTACGCACTCGGTGGGCAGACCGCAGCCGAGTCCTACCTGAACACCGAGGCGATCCTCGACGTCATCGAGCGCAGCGGCGCCGACGCGGTCCACCCCGGGTACGGGTTCTTCTCCGAGAACACCGACTTCGCACGGGCCATCACCGAGCGCGGCGTCACCTTCATCGGCCCCCCACCCGAGGCCATCGAGGTGATGGGCGACAAGATCAGTGCCCGCCACGCGGCCGAACGGGCCGGGGTGTCCGGCGTGCCCGGCCGGACCGACGTCCTGACGTCCCCGGACCAGGTCGTCTCCTTCGGGGACGAGTTCGGATGGCCGGTGGCGATCAAGGCGGCCTTCGGAGGCGGCGGGCGCGGCATGAAGGTCGTGGCCGGCCCCGATGACGCCCCCGAGGCACTCGAGTCCGCCATGCGCGAGTCGCTGTCGTACTTCGGCCGCGACGAGTGCTACGTCGAGCGCTACCTGGCCTGGCCCCGCCATGTCGAGATGCAGGTCATCTGCGACACCCACGGGAATGCGCTGTGGCTCGGCGAGCGGGACTGCTCCGCCCAGCGCCGGCACCAGAAGCTGGTCGAGGAGAGCCCGGCCCCGAACTTCCCCGACGAGGTCCGGGTCGCCATGGGCGAGGCCTCGGTCAAGGTGGCCCGGGCGTGCGGCTACGTCAACGCCGGGACCGTCGAGTTCCTCTATCAGGACGGCGAGTTCTTCTTCCTGGAGATGAACACCCGGCTCCAGGTCGAGCACCCGGTCACCGAGCTGGTGACCGGGCTGGACCTCGTCGAGTGGCAGCTGCGCGTCGCCTCGGGTGAGCCGCTGGGCTTCACCCAGGACGAGGTGCAGCGCAACGGGCACGCCATCGAGGTCCGCATCAACGCCGAAAATCCCGCCGGGGGCGCCTTCACCCCGTCTCCCGGGACGATCACCCGGATGGTGGCGCCGGGTGGCCCGGGCGTGCGGCTCGACGCGGGCTACGAGTCCGGGGACACCGTCAGCCAGTTCTACGACAACCTCGTCGCCAAATTGATCGTCTGGGGCCACGACCGCGAGGCGGCACGTCGCCGCATGCTCCGGGCCATCGACGAGACGGTGGTCGAGGGCGTCGCCACCACGCTCCCCGCCGATGTGGCCATCCTGAGCCATCCCGACTTCGTCGCTGGCGGGCACTCGACCAACTGGGTGGAGCGGGACCTCGACCTGTCCTCCGTGACCTCCGAGACGATGCCCGCCGCCCCCGTCCCTGCCGAGGGGGAGGAGAGCCTGCCGCGGGTGCTCCGCGATGTCACCGCCGAGGTGGACGGGCGTCGGTACCAGGTCAAGCTGTGGGTCCCCGATCTCGGCGACGCCGTGGCCGTGATGGCGTCCACCGCCTCGGGCCGGGGCTCGGGGCCGAAGCGTCCCAAGGCCGCCGCCGCCGGGGCGGGGTCGGGTACGGTCGCCGTCCCCATGCAGGGGACCATCGTCAAGGTGCTGGTGGCCGAGGGCGACACGGTCGAAGTGGGCCAGACGGTCTGCGTCCTCGAGGCCATGAAGATGGAGAACAACGTCAACGCCGAGAGGGCCGGGACCGTCAAGGAGGTCCGGGTGGCTCCGGGCGAGTCGGTAGGGCCGGGCGACGTGATCGCCGTCATCGAGTAGTCACGGCGCCGGACTCGGCGCCACCACCGAGTCGGAGGAAGCCGCATGCCGGAGATGCCCACACCGCCCGCCGACCGCGCCAAACGCACGGCCGAGACGGCCGTCGACGCCTCCCTCCCCGACCTGCTCCGCCTGAGCCACGACATCCACGCCCACCCTGAGCTCTCCTATGAGGAGGTCCGGTCCTCCGCCATGGCGGCGGCGGCGCTGGAGCGGGGCGGGTTCACGGTGACCACCGACACGGCGGGCCTCCCCACCGCGTTCACCGCCGAGGCGGGGTCGGGTCCCCTGGTCCTCGCCATCTGCGCCGAGTACGACGCCCTACCCGATGTCGGGCACGCCTGCGGGCACAACATCATCGCCGCATCCGCCGTGGGCGCCGGGCTCGGACTGCTGCCATTGGCCGACGAGCTCGGACTTACCGTCCGGGTGGTGGGCACCCCGGCCGAGGAGGGTGGGGGCGGCAAGGTCGTGATGCTGGAGCGGGGCGTCTTCGACGACGTCCACGTCGCCATGATGGTCCACCCGTGGCCGACCGACCGGCTCGAGGCCACGTGCCTCGCCGTGTCCCACTTCGACGTGGAGTTCACGGGCCGGACGGCACATGCGTCGGCGGCTCCCTGGCAGGGCGTCAACGCAGCCGACGCCATGGTGATCGCCCAGGTGGCCCTCGGGCTGCTCCGCCAGCAGCTCCCGCCCGGGGACCAGGTCCACGGTGTGGTCACCAACGGCGGCGAGGCCGCCAACATCATCCCGGCCCGCGTCACCGGCCGATTCATGGCCCGCTCCTTCACGCTCCAGGGCCTCGAGCATCTCGAGGCTCGGGTGCAGGCTTGCTTCCACGCCGGTGCGCAGGCCACCGGGGCCGAAGTCGGGTTCACCCCGCTCGCACCCGACTACTCGCACATGGTCAGCGACCACGACCTGCTCGACCGCTACCGCTCCAACGCCGAGGCCCTGGGACGGCGGTTCACCCTCGACGACGAGGGCGCGGCCCGGCCCACGCTCTCGACCGACATGGCAAATGTGTCGCTGGCCGTGCCCACCATCCACCCACTGCTGGCCATCGACGCCGGCGGGTCCGTGAACCACCAGCCCGAGTTCGCCGCCGCCTGCATCACCCCCTCGGCCGACACCGCAGTACGCGACGGCGCCCTCGCCATGGCGTGGACCGCCATCGACGCCGCAGTGCCCGGCCGGTTGCGCGACCGGCTCCTCGCCGGGCACGCCGCGTGAACCCTCCGGGGGCCGCGGGCCCCGCCCGGGCCGCCAGGGCCGCCAAGGCCGGACCGGGCGGCCACTCCGGCGGTCATGGCGCGCTGTCGGGCTCGATACCCACCTCCGGCTGCGGGGCGACCCTGAGGTGGTGCGATTCCCGCTCGGCGCGGCGCCGGTGACCGGGGATCAGCCGTTCGGGTGGAATTCCCCGAACACGCCCCGAAGCACGTCGGACACCTCGCCGAGCGTCGCCATCCTCGAGAGCGCCACCTTCATCGGGAGGAGCAGGTTCTGCGTCCCCCGGGCCGCAGCCTCGACGTCCGCCAGAGCGGCGTCCACCCCGGACTGGTCCCGCTCGGCACGGACCCGGCCGACCGCGGCCACCTGGGACCTCTGGAGTTCGGCATCGATCGGGAAGACGTCACCCGGCACGCCGTGCTCGTCCACGAACTTGTTGACCCCGACGACCACCTTGTGGCCGCTGTCGATGTCCTTGGCGTAGGCGTAGGCGGCCTGCTCGATCTCCTGCTGCATGTACTGGGCCTCGATGGCGTCGACGGCGCCCCCCATCGAATCGATGCGCTCGAGGTACTCCCAGGCCCCCTTCTCCACCTCGTCGGTCAGCGACTCCACGAACCACGACCCGGCCAGCGGGTCGACCGTGTCGGCGATCCCCGACTCGTAGCCCACGATCTGCTGGGTGCGCAGGGCGATCTTGGCGGCGTGCTCGGTGGGCAGGCCGAGGGCCTCGTCGAACCCGTTGGTGTGCAGGCTCTGGGTGCCCCCAAGGGCGGCGGCCATGGCCTGGACGGTGACGCGCACGATGTTGTTCTCGGGCTGCTGTGCCGTGAGCGTCGACCCGCCCGTCTGGGTGTGGAAGCGCAGCAGCAGGGACTTCTCGTCCTTGGCTCCGAACCGCTCGGTCATGATCTTCGCCCACATTCGACGGGCGGCCCGGTACTTCGCCACCTCCTCGAACAGGTTGTTGTGGGCGTTCCAGAAGAAGCTCAGGCGCGGGGCGAACTCGTCGACCTCCAGGCCGGCGGCGAGTGCCGCCTCCACGTAGGCGATTCCGTTGGCGAGCGTGAAGGCGATCTCCTGGACGGCTGTGGAGCCGGCCTCACGGATGTGGTAGCCGGAGATGGAGATGGTGTTCCATGCCGGGAGGTGCTCGGCGCAGTAGGAGAAGGTGTCGGTGACCAGGCGCATGGACGGACGGGGCGGGTAGATGTAGGTACCCCGGGCCACGTACTCCTTGAGGATGTCGTTCTGGATGGTGCCGCCCAGCAGCTTCGGGTCGATGCCGTTCTCCTCAGCGACGAGTTGGTAGAAGAGCAGCAGGATGGCCGCCGTGGCGTTGATCGTCATCGACGTGGTGACCCTGTCGAGGGGCAGGCCCGCCAGCAGCGACCGCATGTCCTCGAGGGTGTCGATGGCGACCCCGACCTTGCCGACCTCGCCCTCCGCACGGGGGTGGTCAGAGTCGAAGCCCATCTGGGTGGGCAGGTCGAAGGCGCACGACAGGCCGGTCTGGCCGGCGTCGAGCAGGAACTTGAACCGTTCGTTGGTCGCCTGGGCCGTCCCGAATCCTGCGTACTGGCGCATCGTCCACAGGCGGCCCCGGTACATGTCGGGGCGGATGCCGCGGGTGTAGGGGTACGTTCCGGGCGCCCCGAGCTGCGTGGCCGGGTCCCAACCCGCCAGGGCGTCGGGTCCGTAGACTTGCTCGATGGTGATGCCGGAATCGGTGACGCGCTCGTTCGAGGGCTTGCCGGGGGAGGGGTCGGATGCCATGGGCCACAGGTTACGGTCATCCCGGGCGGCCGAGAAAACCCGTCCGTCTGGGTGCACGGTGCGGTAGGCATCGGGAACCCGGGTATGCCGATCGCCATGTTCGACCTGGACGACACACTCCTCGACCGCGAGGCGGCCTTCGCACGGTGGGCGCGCGCATTCTGCGAGGTGTGGGCACTGGACGACGACGCCCACACCCTCCTGGTGTCCATGGACGAGGACGGACTGACCCCGCGTGAGGAGCTGTTCGCCGTCGTGCGGGACACGTTCGGGCTGTCCGCCCCGGTGGACGACCTCGTGGCGGCATACCAACAGGACTACCCTGCCGCGTTCTCGCTTCCCGACGACTCCCGCACCGCGTTGCGCAGGCTCCGGTCTGCCGGCTGGAAGGTGGCCGTGGTCACCAACGGACCGAGGTTCCAGGAGCGGAAGTTCGAGGTCACCGGCCTGGGCGACGAAGTGGATGCCGTGTGCGTATCGGCGGTCGTCGACTCGTGGAAGCCCGATCCGGGCATCTTCGTCGAGGCTGCCCGACGGTGCGGTGCGGATCTCGAGGGGTGGATGGTGGGTGACTCGGGGCCGGCGGATGTCCGGGGCGGTCAGGGCGTGGGCCTGCGCACCATCTGGATCCACCGGGGGCGGACCTGGAACCTGGGTGGACCGGCGCCCGACGCCGTGGTGGGAGACGTGCCCACGGCCGTCCGGGTCATCCTGGGCGGCGACGCCGCTGGCTGATCAGCCGGCCGGTGCTTCGATCACGTGCGGCATGCACAGGTCGTCGTACTCGGCGATCACGATCTCACCGGCGTCGGGCCCACACGCCGGGCACCC
This sequence comes from uncultured Actinomycetota bacterium, assembly GCA_963835445.1. GTDB lineage: Bacteria > Actinomycetota > Acidimicrobiia > Acidimicrobiales > RAAP-2 > Bog-756. Next base: position 338,892 of record CAWIFO010000003.1, on the reverse strand, counting down.
CGGGTCCCGACGGACCTTGAACGTCCGGAAGCTCTGCTCGAGGGCGTCGTAGGCCAGGAGGCGGCCCTGGAGGGTGTCGCCGATCCCGAGTAGGACCTTGATGGTCTCGACGGCCTGGAGGGAGCCCACGATGCCGGGAAGCACGCCGAGCACGCCGGCCTCCGAGCAGCTCGGCGCCAGCTCGGCGGGGGGCGGCTCGGGAAGGAGGCACCGGTAGCAGGGGCCCTCGTACGGGTTGAAGACCGTGGCCTGCCCCTCGAACCGGAAGATGGAGCCGTGGATGACCGGGATCCGCTTCAGGAGCGACGCGTCGTTCACCAGGTACCGCGTCGGGAAGTTGTCGGTGCCGTCCACGATGACGTCGTACCCGTCGATGATGTCGAGGATGTTGTCCGCACCGAGGCGCACGTCGTAGGTCACGACGTTGACGTCGGGGTTCATGAGGGTGAGCGTCTTCTTGGCCGAGTCCACCTTGCGCTCGCCGATCCGGTCCGTGTTGTGAAGGATCTGGCGCTGGAGGTTGGAGGCGTCGACCACGTCCATGTCGATGATGCCGAGGGTGCCCACTCCGGCAGCGGCCAGGTAGAGCGCGGCCGGTGAGCCGAGTCCCCCGGCACCGAGCAGGAGGACCTTCGAGTCGAGGAGCTTCAGCTGCCCCGTCTCACCCACCTCGGGCAGGAGCAGGTGCCGCTGGTAGCGGTTGCGCTGCTCGGGCGACAGGGTTCGGGGCGCGGACCACGCCCGGTCCTCGTCCTTCCACCGGTTGAACCCGCCCATGATCGAGGCGACGTCGGTGTAGCCGAGCTGCTGCATGGTGTCGGCGGCGAACGCGGAACGTACACCGCCGGCGCACAGCACCAGCACGTGCGCCGACTTGTCGGGGATCCGTCCCTCGACCGAGGACTCCAGGTTGCCCCGCGGCAGGTGGATCGACCCCGCCAGGGCGCCCTGCTCGTACTCGTCGGGCTCGCGCACGTCGAGCAGGACCGTACCCGGGCGGGCCAGCTCCTCCTGGGCCTCGGCGGTGGTGATCTCTCGGATGGCGGCCTTGGCGGCGGCCAGCATCTCTCGGAAGGTGGGCACGGCGGTCTCGCTTCCTCTTGCGTCGGCGGTGCGGGGCCGTCGGACCGGCCGGTGCAGCGCACTGGGGGACTGCTCTACGACGGGTTAAACACTACCAGCGAGGTCGACATTCCCCTATCGGCCGGAGCGGCCGGGGCGGCCGGGGTCGAGGACGCCCACCAGCTCATCCGGGACTCGCCGGCTCCCCTGGACCTGGAACCGCGCCGGAACAGGACCCGATCCGCTCAGGCCGGCCGGACGGCGCCCGCCGGTGGGATGGACCCGGCGCCGGAGGACTGGCATCCGGCCAGGGCCGACGGGTCCGCCGGCGCGGCCAGCTTCGGCGGGTGGAGGAAATGCGGCGGCCGGGACAGGTCCACCGAGTCGAGCAGGTCGTCGGCGGCAGCATCCCGGTTGGTGAGTGCGGGAAGGTTCCACTTCGTCTCGATCAGCTTGAGGACCGAGGTGTGGTCGTGGACCACGTGGGACACGTAGTCCGGTCTGGCGTACGGGGAGACGATCCCGGCCGGCACGCGGAACCCGTAGCGGTCGAACGACCCCGGGGTGCCTCCGGGCGGCACGTCGGGCGGCACCGAGTCGGGCACTACGGCGGAGGGCGGAGGCACGTGGTCGTAGTAACCGCCCGACTCGTCGTAGCACCAGACCAGAAGGGTGTGGGGCCACTGGGGCGAGGCCATGACGGCGTTGACCACCTGGGCCAGGAACTGGTCCCCGTACTGGACGTCCTGCGGGTCCTCCTGGGACTGGGTCTCGAAGTTCGGGTCGACCATGCTCACGGCCGGCAGCGTGCCGGCAGCGGCGTCGGCCAGGAACGCCGTATTCGATGCCAGGTGCGAGGTGAACCCGGGCAGGGACGCCTGGTACGACCAGATCAGCGACGACGGGAGCGACGAGTAGTAGTTCTTCCACGAGATCCCGTGGGCGTCGAGGGCCTGGAAGACGGTGCCGTTGGGCGGAGCCGCTGCAGGGAACACGTCGGTCAGCAGCCCGAGCGACGTGCCGGCCATGAGGAAGCGGCGGTTCGGGTAGGTCTGCGAACCGACCGAGCCGAAGTAGCGGTCGCACACGGGGAAGGTGGCAGCCAACGAGTTGGTGAACGGGAGGACCGAGGGCTCGATGTAGCCCATCGACACCGGGCCGCTCTGACTCTGGGCGAACCCGTTGTTCCTCCCTCCGGCGTACGAGGTCCAGAAGGCCTCCCACGTGTTGTACGGGTGCCCCTCGGGCTGGCACGGGTTGGGCATGGGGAACGCCTGCAGCACCGAGTTCCCCCCGGGAGGCGGGATCACAGACGTGGCCGGCCACGGGTTGGTGGCCGTCGGCCTGCCGTCCTTGCCCAGCACGAACCCCTCGCCTCTGCCCGCGCTGCATCCCGAGCACGTTGTCGTACGAGTGGTTCTCCATCATCACGACGACGATGTTGCGGATGAGCGGCAGCTGATCGGTTCCGGCGGCGGCGCCCGGGTTCGGCAACGAGCCCGGTCCGGCCGGCGATCCCTTCGCCCGGGTGGTGGAGTCGTGCTCGTCCCGGACGATCCCCTGGGCGACGAGCAGGCGGCGAGTCCGACGGCCGCCGCACCGGCGATGCCTCCGAGGAGCGCCCGACGTGACACCCGCTGCGACTCGAACATGGTGCGACCCTAACGAGGACCTCCCCGGCGACAAGCCCCTCCTTCCGCCCGGATGCCCGGAAGGAGAGCGCTAGCGTTCGCCGGGTGCAATTGAGCGAGGCGGTCAGCCGCAGGCACATGACCCGAAACTTCACCGGGGAGCCCCTGGACCGCGACGAGGTCGACGCGCTCCTCGCCCTGGCGCTGCGGGCGCCGTCGGCGGGCAACACCCAGGGGTGCGAGTTCGTCGTACTGGAGGGCCCCGACCAGACGGCGCGGTACTGGGACGCCACCACCGATGCCGACTGGCGGAAGCGGTCCCGCCGGTTCGCCGGACTGTCCCGGGCCCCGGTGGTCGTGCTGGCGTTCAGTGATCCCGACGCGTACGTCGAGCGCTACCGGGAACCCGACAAGGCCCGGGCCGACGGCACCGAGGTCGAGTGGATCGTCCCCTATTGGCACGTCGACGCCGCCTTTGCCGTGCAGACCCTGTTGCTCGCCGCCGCCGACGGCGATGTCGGGGCGGCCTTCCTCGGCAACTTCCGGGGCGAGGACGCTCTGAAACAGGCGCTCGGCGTGCCCCCGTCCCGGAGGTGGCTGGGGGCAGTGTTGCTGGGCGGACCGGCCGCGCCCGACCCTCCGTCGTCGTCGGCCGCCCGGCCCCGGCGGACGGTCGACGAGTCCGTCCACAGGGGGCGTTGGTAGGGACGCCCCGCACGACGGGATACGTCAAGCGAGCACGCTCCCGCACCGCGGCGTACGATTCGATCGGGCCGGCGGATCCGTGGACGCGTGGCGCAGTCCGTCGGTGCGAGCACGATCGACGAACCGACGCCGTCCGAAGGAGCCCGACCATGACTGACACCACCGTCGACCCCGTCGTCCGGACCGAGGTCCCACCCGCTGCCGAGCCGGCGGCGGCGGCGCCGCCGGGCACCGGCGGGCACGGGCCACCGCCCGTGCCGAGCTTCAACATCGTGCCGGTCCGGGCGCTGCCCGTCGTGGCCGTCGTGCTCATCGGCCTGATCGTCGCCATCAGCTCCGACAACCTGTGGGCGCTCACGTTCTTCCATGTCGCCGGCGGCGGCCTGTGGACGAGCCTCGACCTCTTCCTCGGGCTCGTGCTCGGACCGATCATGGGCTCGATGACGATCCCGTCCCGGATCGAGTTCACCACCAAGTTCATGCCGAAGATGCTGCTGATCATGCCGACGCTCGTGGCCATGACGCTCGGCGCCGGATTCCAGCTGGCCCGGCACGTCGGCAATCTCGACGCCTCCTACCCCCACCACGGCTGGCTCGTGGCCTCGTTCATCATCGTGGGCGTCATGTCGGTCATCGCCCTCGGCCTCCTCGAGCCAGCCAACCTCGCCGTCCTGTTCGAGCTCAAGAAGCCACAGCCGAATGGCGAGCGCATCGGGCGCCTCATGAAGGTGTTCATCTACACGGCGGGGATCACGGGCCTCCTGCAGATCGCCACGATCCTGATCATGACCTTCCTGGCGAGCCGATGACGACGGTCGCCGCCGCCCCGCCGCCCGGCTTCGGCGAGCCCGACGCCGAGGACCTCCGCCAGGCCGACCTGCCGCCGGTCATTCCCATCGCCATCGTCACGCTGGCACTGATCGTGTCCGGTGGGATCATTGTCGCCGCGCAGTACGGCCGCCCCGCGCGCCTGACGATCCCGACGGTCCTGCTGGGCGTGGCCGCGGTGCTGCTCCTGGTGAACGCCGTGCTGCTCGCCCGTATCAAGGAGTTCGCCTGGCCGGTCTTCTTCCGGGTCATCGGCTGGGCGATGCTGGCGTACGCCGTGATCGCCGGAATCCTCGAGTACGTGTTCGTCTACGACCACACCCCCGCACGGTTGCTGACCCTGTTCAGCGCCTTGCTGCTGCTCTTCGCCGTCGACGTGCCACTCATGCTGTCGTACTCCGTGGCGCGCTGGCAGCCGGTCGACGCCACGTAGGCACCCCGGAACACGGGCACACGGATGCCGACCGGGTCGCTGGCAAGGTGTCCGGCAAGGAATGTCGCGCATGCTGCTCGGACCCGATCGACCCGACGCTCCTGCCACCAGGGCGCCGCCGGTCCCGAGCTGGAGGTTCCCGAATTGCCCACGCCCACCGTCATCCCGCCGCCGGCCCGCCCGCTCCGCCCGGTCGTCTCCCGCCCCGAGCCGCCGGAGCCGTCGCCCGGGGGCCCGACCCTGCGGGTCGTCCCCTGGGTGGACCCGGTGGCCGACCCCCACGGCGTGCACCCGTGCAGCCGGTACGTGGAGCTCTACTGGCTCGGCATCATCGGCCCGAGCACGACCTGGCTGCTCCGACGCCTCAACTACGGCCTCGAGGTCCACGGGGACGGGTACGACCTGCACCTTCCCGAGACGGCCCGGTCGCTCGGCCTCGGCGACAAGATGGGGAAGAACTCGCCGTTCCGTCGAGCCCTGGCCCGACTGATCACGTTCGAGCTGGCACGGGCGCAGGGTCCGGGCGAGCTCGCCGTCCGGTCGCGCATTCCCCCGCTACCTCTGCGCCATCTGAGCCGCCTGCCCGAGTCGCTCCAGCGCAGCCACCGTCGCTGGTCGGCCGAGCAGCACCTGCCGGAGCCCGAGCAGATGCGGCGCCGGGCGCTCCGCCTGGCCACAGGTCTGGCGGAGGCCGGTCACGATCGGGCCACGATCGAGCGGCGGCTCGCCCAGTGGAGGTTCCACCCAGCCATCGCATTCCATACGGCAGACGTGGTGTGCACCAGCCGCGACGAGGGAGCAGCCGGTGCCGGCGCACCCCCGGTCCCGGCGCGGCCGGTGCGGCCGGTGCATCCGCTGCTTCCCGGCCGCCCGGTCCAGCCGTGCGCGCCGGACCTCCCGGGCGGATCGGGGTGACCGCTACCGCCCCGGAACGACCGCCCCGGGGCGAGGGTCGGCCGGACGGATCAGCCCGGCTCGGCCTCGTGTCCTGCGGGTGTGAGCCCCCAATAGGTCTCGACCGGCTCCATCTCGCCCTTCACGACCTTGTCGATCATGCGGCAGATGGGGAGGTCGAGGCCGTGCCGCTCGGCGAGTTCGAGGGCCACGTTGGCGGTGTTCACGCCCTCGGCCACCATGTGCATCTCCTCCAGGATGTCGGCCAGCCTCCGCCCCTTGCCCAACTGCTCGCCCACGGCTCGGTTGCGGCTGTGCGGGCTCACACACGTGGCGATCAGGTCGCCCATGCCGGCGAGCCCGGCAAAGGTCGCCGGCTTCGCCCCCATGGCCTCCCCCAGGCGGATCAGCTCGGCCAGGCCCCGGGACATCACGGCGGCCCGGGTGTTGTCACCCACGCCGAGTCCCTCCCCCATGCCGGCGGCGATGGCGATCACGTTCTTGAGGGCACCGCCCAGCTCGCACCCGATCACGTCGTCGTTGACGTAGACACGGAAGACACCCCGCGTGAAGACGGCCTGGATGGCGCTGGCCACCTCGAGGTCCTCGGTGGCGATGACGGCGGCGGCCGCCTTGCCCGACAGGATCTCGCTGGCGATGTTGGGTCCCGTCAGCGCCGCCACCGGGTGCCCAGGGACGACCTCCTTGACCACCTCGGTCATCCGCAGGTGCGATCCGCGCTCGAGTCCCTTCGACAGGCTGACCACCGGGATCCACGGGCGCATGAAGGGCGCGGCGTCCTGGAGGACCCGGCGCAGCCCCGATGCCGGCACGCCCAGCACGACCAGATCGGCACCGCAGACGGCCTGCTCCAGGTCCGCGGTCGCCGTCAGCGCCGGGTCGAGGCCGAAGCCCGGCAGGTAGGCCGGGTTCTCGTGGTCCTCACGGACGGCCCGCGCCACCTCGGGATCGCGGGCCCACAGGACCGTGTCGTGACGGGCGGCCACGAGCGACGCCACCGTCGTGCCCCACGAACCTCCCCCGAGGACTGCGATCTTCACGAGCCAGACGGTAGTGCAGGGGCCGGGTGGATTCCCGGTCCCCCGCCGGGTCCGGTCCCCCGCCGGGCTCAGTCCTCCCGCCGGGCGGTCATCCAGTGGGCGAAGTCCTCGGAGGTGGCCAGTGCCACCAGCGTTCTGACGCCGAACCCGCTGCCGCCCTTGGTGTTGTAGCCGCGGCTGTCCTCGGTGCGCGAGGGGCCGGCGATGTCGAGGTGCGCCCACGGCACGTCGGAGACGAACTCGTGGAGGAGGAGGGCGGCGGCGATGCTACCTGCCTGACCGGGCCGGCCCATGTTCTTCATGTCGGCCACCTCGGACTCGATGTGGACGGCGTAGTCCTCGTGGAGCGGGAGGGGCCACGACGGCTCTCCTGCCCGGGACCCGGCGGCCCGGACCGAGGCGATGAGTTCCTCGTCGTTGCCGAACAGGCCGGCGATCTCCTTGCCCAGCGCCACCACGGCTGCGCCGGTCAGGGTGGCCAGGTCGACGACCGCGTCGGGTCCGGACTCGACGGCGAGGGTCAGTCCGTCGGCCAGGATCAGTCGACCCTCGGCGTCGGTGTTGAGCACCTCGATGGTCTTGCCGCTCCGGGTGGTGAGGACGTCGCCCGGCTTGACCGCCGTGCCGCTCGGCAGGTTCTCGGTCATCGGCGCCCATGCCGTGATCGGGATCCGCCCGCCCAGCGCGGCGACGGCGTCCACGGCGGCCAGTACGGCGGCGGCGCCGCCCATGTCCGTCTTCATGGTCTCCATGCCCGTGGCCGGCTTGAGCGAGAGCCCACCCGAGTCGAAGGTGATCCCCTTGCCCACGAGCGCCAGGTGCGGCACCCGCCCGTCGAACTCGAAGGGGTCGTCGGGTCGGTACTCGACCCGCACCAGGCGCGGTGGCCGCTGCGATCCGGCGGCCACGCCCAGCAGTCCGCCGAGCCGCTCGTCGGCGATGCGGGACTCGTCCCACACCTCCACCGTGAGCGTCGGCCTGCCGGCGAACCGCTCGGCCACCACGGCGGCGAAGCGCTCGGGGGTGAGCGATCCGGCCGGCTCGTTCACCAGGTCGCGGGCGAGCGCCACCGACTGGGCCACCTGCGCGCCCCGGGCCGCGCCCCGGGCGACCGCATCCGGGTCGGCGCCGCCGTCGGTCAGCACCAGGGCCCCGAGCGCCGCCGCCGGTTCCGCACTGCGGAACCCGTCGTACCGGTAGGAGGCGAGGGAGCCACCTTCGGCCGCCGCTGCGGCCACGTCGGCCACCGGCGCGGTCTCGACGGAGGGCAGGACCAGCAGCGCGGAGCCACCGGAGCCGGCGGACCGCACGAACCCCGCCGCGGCCCGGCGTACGGTCTCGAGTCCACGGTCGCCGGTGAGCGCATCGCCGGCGCCCAGACCCACGAGGACCACGTCGGGGCCGGGCACGGCGCCGGTAGCGGCGGCGGGCGACCGCAGCACCAGGACCTGGGCCGCCCTTCCGGTGAATCCCTGCCGTTCGCACCATGCCCCGTCGAGCGCGGTCGGAAGGTCCACGCCGACCACGGTGCCCGGGCCGAGGGCCACGACCGGGCCGTCGGCGGAGCTGTGGACAGGGACGCCCACGGCGGCCAGGTCGTCGGGTGGTCCCGCAGCGGACAGGACGGTCACGTCGATCACTTCAGTGCTCCATGGGCTCGGTCGGCGGTTCGTACAGCGGTTCAGCCCGGTCGACCCGGGGTGCCGTCGTCCGCCTGGGCGGCCACCCGGCGCGGGGCGCCGCGGGCCAGCAGGTGGTCCTGGCCCTCGGCCCATCGGGCCAGGGCCCACAGGAGATCGGAGAGACGATTCAGGTACAGACCGACCAACGAACCGTCGATCGGTGCCGACACCAGAAGGCGCTCGGCCCGGCGCACGATTGTCCGGGCCAGGTCGAGCGCGGCCGAAGCCCGGTTCGCCCCCGGGATCACGAACTCCGTCGGCATGGACACCCGGGCGATGAGGTCGTCGATCCGAAGTTCGAGCGCCGAGACCATCGCGTCGGTCACCAGGGTCCTGCCCGCCTCCAGCTTCGACCGGTGGGACGGGTCGGTCGTCACCTCGGCCATGAGGACGTAGAGCTCGCGTTCCAGGCTCGTCAGCAGCTCGTCCAGCTCGGACCCCGGTGCCGCCTCGGCGCGGGCCAGCCCCATGGCGGCCTGGGCCTCGTCGACCGTCCCGGTGACCTGCATCATCGGCGCGTCCTTGCGGATCCGTCCCCCGTAGAGGAGGCCCGTCGTCCCGTCGTCGCCTGTGCGGGTGTAGATCTTCAGCACGGTGTCCTCACCGACCCGATGCTAAACGAACGCCACCGTCGTACCGTCGCCGGCGCCTCGCCGCCGGCTCACCACCACCTGCCCGGTAGCCGGCCGGCAGCTCTCGGATCGACCGCCCGCCGACCGCCCGCCGACCGCCCGCGGGTCGCCCGCCGACCGCCCGCCGACCGCCCGCGGGTCGCCCGGGTCCGATTGGGCCGGGAGACCCCCCTGCCCCGGTATCGTTTGAGGGCCATGGCAGACCACCCCGTCGAATCGAGCTACCTCCAGGCCGTCGCCGAGCGTGTCGTCGTGTTCGACGGCGCCATGGGGACCAACCTGCAGCTGGCCGAGCTGACGGCCGACGACTTCGGCGGCCCGGACCTCGAGGGCTGCAACGAGATCCTCGTGGTCACCCGCCCCGACGCCGTCGAGCAGGTCCACCGATCGTTCTACGAAGTGGGCTGCGACGTGGTCGAGACTGACACGTTCGGCGCCTTCGCCCCCGTCCTCGCCGAGTACGGGCTGGGCCACCGGGTACGCGAGCTGAACCTCGCCGCCGTCCGGCTCGCCCGGAACGCGGCGGAGGAGTTCACCACCGCGGACAGGCCCCGGTGGGTGGCGGGCAGCATCGGCCCGGGCACCAAGTTCCCCACGCTCGGCCAGACCCGCTACGCGGACCTCCGCGACGCCTACGAGGAGCAGGCGGGCGCGCTCATCGAAGGCGGTGCCGACCTGATCCTCGTCGAGACGGTGTTCGACCTCCTCCAGGCCAAGGCCGCCATCAACGGCGCCCGACGCGCCATGAAGGGCGCCGGGGTCCGGCTCCCGATCCAGTGCCAGGTGACCATCGAGCTCACCGGGACCATGCTGCCCGGCACCGAGATCGGCGCTGCCCTCGTGGCCCTGCAGGCCATGGACGTCGACGTGATCGGTCTCAACTGCGCCACCGGGCCGTCGGAGATGTTCGAGCCGCTCCGGCACCTGACCGGCCACGCCACCATCCCGGTCTCGTGCCTCCCCAACGCCGGGTTGCCCTCGGTGGTCGACGGAGCCATGCACTACGACCTGGAGCCCCACCAGCTCGCCGAGTACCACCGCCAGTTCGTGAGCGAACTCGGCGTGTCCGTGATCGGCGGCTGCTGCGGCACCACGCCGGCCCACCTGGCCGCCGTGGTCGAGGCATGCGCCGACCTGACTCCGGCCGCCCGCGCTCCCGAGCGCGAGGAGGGCGCTGCGTCGATCTACACGCACGTGCCCTTCACGCAGGACAGCTCGTTCCTCGTGGTGGGCGAGCGCACCAACGCGAACGGTTCGAAGAAGTTCCGCGAGGCGATGCTCGAGGCCGACTGGGACACCTGCGTGGCCATGGCCAAGGAGCAGGTCAAGGAGGGCTCGCACCTCATCGACGTGTGCGTGGACTACACCGGCGCCGACGGGGTGGCCGACATGGACGAGGTCGCTTCCCGCTTCGCCACCCAGTCGACCGCACCGCTCATGGTGGACTCGACCGAGGCGCCGGTCGTGGAGACGGCCCTGTCGTGGATCGGTGGCCGGGCCGTCATCAATTCGGTGAACCTCGAGGAGGGCGACGAGGTCGGCACGCGGCTCGACTCGTTCCTCACGCTCGCCAAGGAGTTCGGCGCCGCCGTCGTGTGCACCTGCATCGACACCGAGGGCCAGGCCCGGACAGCCGACTGGAAGGTGCGCGCCGCCACGGCCATCCACGACATCGCCACCGGGCGCTACGGGCTCCGACCCGAGGACCTGATGTTCGATGCCCTGGCCCTCCCGTTGTCGACAGGCATGGAGGAGAGCCGTCGGGACGGGATCGAGACCATCGAGGGGATCCGCCGGATCAAGGCGGAGCTTCCGGGCGTCTACACGGTCCTCGGGCTGTCCAACGTGTCGTTCGGGCTCAACCCGGCCGCCCGCCAGGTCCTCAACTCCGTCTTCCTGCACGAGTGCGTGGAGGCCGGACTCGACGCCGCCATCGTGCACGCATCCAAGATCCTGCCCCTGGCCAAGATCGACGACCGGGCCCGCGAGGTCTGCCTCGACCTCGTCTACGACCGGCGCTCCGAGGGGTACGACCCGCTGACCGAGCTCCTGGCCCTGTTCGAGGGTGTGTCCGCATCGTCCGTCGCGGCCGGTGAGGACCGCTCGGGCTGGGCGGTCGAGCGCCGTCTGGAGCATCGGATCATCGACGGTGACCGCAACGGCATCGAGGCCGATCTCGAGCAGGCGATGGCCCAGGGGATGACCCCGCTGGTCATCATCAACGAGTTCCTGCTCGCCGGCATGAAGACGGTCGGAGAGCTGTTCGCCTCCGGCGAGATGCAGCTGCCCTTCGTGCTCGGCTCGGCCGAGACGATGAAGACCGCCGTGGCCTACCTGGAACCCTTCATGGAGAAGGCCGACCAGGGGGGCAAGGGCACGATGGTGCTCGCCACGGTCAAGGGCGACGTCCACGACATCGGCAAGAACCTGGTCGACATCATCCTCACCAACAACGGCTACACGGTCCGGAACCTCGGCATCAAGATCGGCATCAACGACATGGTGTCCGCCGTCGAGGAGTTCGGCGCCGACGCCATCGGCATGAGCGGCCTCCTGGTGAAGTCCACGCTCATCATGCGCGAGAACCTCGAGGAACTGAACCGGCGCGACCTGTCCCACATCCCGGTGATCCTGGGTGGCGCCGCCCTGACCCGCACCTACGTGGAACGGGACCTCCGCCAGGTGTACGACGGTCGTCTCTTCTACGGCAAGGACGCCTTCGAGGGCCTGCGCACCATGGACCGGCTCGTCGAACTCGCCCGCACCGGGGACGACGACCCCGAATTCGGGACGGCCATCGGCGGGCGCGACCTCGGCCCCCGCAAGAGCGAACTGCGCAAGCAGGCCGCCGAGGAGGCGCGTGCCCGTGGCGAACAGCTGCCGGCCCGCTCCCCCGAGGTCGCCACGGACAACAAGCTCTTCACCCCACCTTTCGTCGGGAGCCGGGTGGCGAAGGGCATGGCCATCGACGACATCGCCGCGTTCGTCAACGAAACCGCCCTGTTCCGGAACCAGTGGGGATTCCGTCCCGACGGCGGCGAAGACGACCCTACGTTCAAGGAACGGGTGCGGCCACGGTTCCGTGAGGAGCTGGCCAAGGCCAAGGCCGAGCAGCTGCTCGTTCCCCAGGTGGCGTGGGGTCACTTCGCCGCCAACGCCGACGGCGATGACCTGGTCATCTGGACCGACGAGTCCCGTACCACGGAGCAGATGCGGTACGCGTTCCCCCGCCAGGCGGAGGACCCCTTCCTGTGCATCGCCGACTTCTTCCGGTCGGTCGACTCGGGCGACGAGGACTGGGCGAGCTTCCAGGTGGTCACCATGGGCTCCCGGGTATCCGAGGAGGCGGCACGGCTGTTCGCCGCCGACGAGTACCAGCAGTACCTCTTCCTCCACGGGCTCGGTGTCGAGATGGCCGAGGCGCTTGCCGAGTACTGGCACCGCCGCATCCGCGAGGAGCTCGGCTTCGCCGACGAGGACGGGCCGACCCTGACCGGGCTGTTCCGCCAGAAGTACCGGGGCGGACGCTACTCGTGGGGCTACCCGGCCTGCCCGCGGCTCGAGGACAACGCGTTGGTGGTCGAGCTGCTCGGCGCAGAGCGCATCGGGGTGGAGGTCAGTGAGGGATTCCAGCTCCACCCCGAGCAGTCGACGACGGCGATCATCTGCCACCACCCCCAGGCCAAGTACTTCGTCGCCTGATCCCGGCGGCCCGGCGGCCCGGGGGCCCGGCACCGGAGCCAAAGCCTGTCGCTCCATACCGCAACCGTTCTGCACTCGAACGGCGACGCTCTGGGGCATGCCGACGGGTCGAACTTCACCGTGGAGACACTCGGGCTCCCGAGGGCCGGGCGACTCGGGACGATCTCCGGTGCCGCAACGCTCGAGATCGCCATGGTGGTCACCGTCGTCGTGCCGGGGTCGAACCGGCAGGCGCGGTCGGGCAGGGGACCGCACGGACGGGCCGGCTCACAGCGCGAGCGTCGCGCCCCCGTCGACCACGATGGCGGCACCGTTCACGAACCCGGCCGGGTCCGAGCAGAGGAAGGCGGCGACAGCGCCGAAGTCGGCCGGGTCCCCCATGACCCCGGCGCCGCCGAGCTCCTTCATCCGGTCGGTGGCGTGGGGCCCGGGGCAGATCATGTTGATCGTGATCCCGCTCGACTCTGCCGCCAGGTCGTGCGCGGCCGTCTTGAGCCAGCCCCACAGCCCGACGCGGGCCGTGTTGGAGAGGGCGAGGACCGGCGAGGCCTGCCGCACGGTGTAGGACGTGATGCAGCAGATGCGTCCCCACCCGGCCGCCCGCATATGGGGAAGCGACTCGCGCACCAGCCGGACCGAAGTCATCAGGTTGGCGTTGATCGCCGATTCGAGCGCGTCGTCCGTCTGGTCGAGCGCCCGGCCCGGGGGCGGACCCCCGGCGTTCGCCACCACGATGTCCAACCCTCCGAACCGCTCCACCACGGCCGCCACCAGCCGGGCCGGCTCGGCGGGGTCGGTCACGTCGCCGACGCACACGTCGGCCTCACCCCCGGCTCCCACCACCGCCGTGCGGACCTCGTCGAGTGAGTCGGTATCGCGGCCCGAGACCATGACCCGTACACCTTCGGCGGCGAGCGCCAGGGCTGTGGCGCGCCCGAGACCGCGCGATCCGGCCGTGACCAGGCCCACCTTCCCGTCAATCCCCAGATCCATATGCTCCCCCGATCCCCCTCGTGCGCTCCGGCGGCATCCGCAACCGACCGCCTCAGACGTCGACGACGACCAGACGGTGGTCGGCGGTGTTGAGTGACTCCGGCTTCCCGTCCGACCCCACCACGACGATGTCCTCGAGCCGCATGCCGAACCTCCCCGGCTGATAGATGCCGGGCTCCACCGAGAACGCGTGCCCGGGGACCAGCACCTCGTCGTTGCCGACGACCAGGTAGGGGTCCTCGTGCTCCTCGATGCCGATGCCGTGCCCGGTCCTGTGCACGAACAGGTCGCCGTACCCGGCGTCCTCGATGACGGCCCGTGCGACCTGGTCGACCGAGGCCGCCGTCACCCCGGCACATGCGGCGGCCACTGCAGCCTGCTGCGCCTGGATCAGGACCTCGTAACCGGCGGCGACCTCGTCGGACGGGGTGCCAGTCACCACCGTACGGGTGATGTCCGAGCAGTAGCCGGGACCGTCGTCGAGCGACAGGGTCCCGCCGAAGTCGCACACGACCGTCTCGTCCCGGCCGATCACCCGGTCCCCGGGCTCGTGATGGGGACTGGCGGCGTTGGGCCCGCTCCCGACGATGGCAAAGTTCACGGCGCGGTGCCCCTCGGACACGAGCAGTGCGCCGAGACGGGTCGACACCTCGGCCTCGGTGCGGCCAACCAGTGGGATTCCACCCGCCTGCAGCATGACCGCGACCCGGTCAGCGGCTGCGGCGGCGGCCCGGAGCGCGGCGAGCTCGGCCGCATCCTTCACGGCGCGGATGGGCGACGTCACCCGGGACGCCTCGACCCAATCGGCGTCGGGAAGCCGTCGCTGCAGCGCCAGCACCGTGGTGGCCCAGGCCCGGTCCGAGACGGCAAGTCGCGCCGCGCCGCGCCGTCGGAGCAGGTCGACGACGAGGTCGACCGGGTCCTCGGCGTCGGACCACGGTCGGAGCTCGAACTGCCCGCCGGCATCGGGCACCCGGGGCGCCTCCAAGCCGGGCACGACCAGGACCGGGTCCCCCGTCGCCGGCAGGACCAGCGCCGTCAGCCGCTCGAGGGGCATCGCCCGGTAGCCGGTCAGCCAGGGAAGGTCCGCTCCGTGGGAGAGCAGCAGCGCGTCCACGCCGAGGAGTGCCATCCGCTCCCGCACCCGTGCGATCCGGTCGGACCGGGCGCCACTGCTCACGTCCGTGCCGCAGTCAGGGTGACCGGTACGGGGGCACCGCCACCTGAGGCGTCGGCCGCCTCGCGGGCGTGGTAGCTCGACCGGGTGAGCGGCGAAGACTGCACGTGGGCGAACCCGAGCGCCTCACCCGCCCGGCGCAGGTCGTCGAACTCGTCGGGCCGCCACCAACGGGCGACCGGCAGGTGCTTCGTGCTCGGTCGCAGGTACTGGCCCAGGGTGACGATGTCGACGCCAACCGCCCGCAGATCGGCCAGCGTGGCGACCACCTCGTCCTCGCGCTCCCCCATGCCGAGGATGATGCCCGACTTGGTGGTGAGACCGGCGGCGGCCGAGCGGGCCAGGACGGTGAGGCTACGGGCATAGCCGGCCGACGGCCGGACCGCCCGCTGGAGCCGCGCCACCGTCTCGATGTTGTGATTGAGCACGTCGGGGCGGGCGTCGAGGATGGTCTGCAGCGACGCCCGTTCGCCCTTGACGTCCGAAATGAGGACTTCGACGGCGGTGCCCGGGCTCGCCGCCCGCACGGCTCGGATCGTTTCGGCGAACGCGCCGGCGCCGCCGTCGGGCAGATCGTCGCGGGCCACGCACGTGATGACGGCATGGGCCAGGCCCATCCGGGCCACTGCCTCGGCGACCCGACCGGGCTCCGCGGTGTCGAGCGGCATCGGGTGGCGCGTGTCCACCTGGCAGAAGCCGCAGTTCCGGGTGCACCGCGACCCGTTGATCATGAATGTGGCGGTGCCGTCGGACCAGCACTCGAAGATGTTCGGGCAACCGGCCTCCTCGCACACGGTGACGAGGTCGAGATCCCGGATGTCGCGCTGGAGCCCCAGGAAGTCGTCCGCCATCGTGGCCCGGACCCGCAGCCACTCGGGCTTGCGGGCCGAGATCGGGAGCCCGGCACCGGGGTCGACCCCCGACCGGGCCAACCGCCGATCCAGCGCCGTGCCCCTGTCACGGCTGGAGCTCCTGGTGGTGCCGGTACCCCGGAACGACACGGGAACGGCGCCTTCCGTCCCATCGGTGGCGCCTGAGCCCCGCCCGACGGGGGCGGCGCCCCTCGGCCCGGCCCCGCCGGTCACCGCGGCGACGTCGTCCGGCACGCCCCAGATGTCGCTGGCCGAGGCCAGGACCGCCTCCACGGCCTCGGCCATGGTCACCGGGAACCCCTCGGCGGCCAGGGAGGTCACCGCTCGGTCGGTGATCCCGCACGGCACGATGTGCCCGAACATCGACAGGTCCGTGGAGATGTTGAGGCCGAACCCGTGGGTGGTCCTCCCCCGCGCCGTTCGCACCCCGATGGCGGCGACCTTCCGGGGACCGGCGTCGCCGTCCCCCGTGGCCGAAGGGTCGATCCAGACACCGGGGTAGCCGTCGAGCCGCCCTACACGGTCCGCCGGGACGCCGAGTGTCACCAGCGCACCCATGACCACGTGCTCCACCTGCCGGACGTGCTCCGGGCCGTGATGGGGTCCGGCGCCTACGGTGCGGATGGGGTAGCCGATCAGCTGGCCCGGCCCGTGGTACGTGACATCGCCGCCCCGGTCCACCGTCACCATCTCCGCACCCACCGTCGCCGGGTCGACCAGCACGTGGCTCGGGTCGGCGTGGGCTCCGAGCGTGTAGACGGAGCCGTGCTCGAGCAACAGGAGGTAGTCGTCGTCCGACCGCTCGGCGATACTCCGCTGGAGATCCCATGCCTCCGCGTAGGGGACGCGGCCCAGCCAGCGTGCCCTCATCGCTCGTCCCGTGCGGACGTGCACCGGGACGCCGGTGCCAGGCGGGTCCCCGTCACGACCGGCTAGAGCTCGCCGGCCCAGTCGCGGTCGTCGAGGATGGCCGACAACCGGGCCAGGAACCGGGCCACGTAGGCGCCGTCGACGGCGCGGTGGTCGAAATTCATGGCGACCAGTCCGACCGAGTGGATCCCGATCGACTCCGTGCCGTCGGGCAGCTCGACGACGACCGGCTTCCGGGAGACACCATCCGTGGACAGGATGGCCACCTGGGGCTGGTTGATGATCGCCCCGGTGATCAACGTGCCGAACGGCCCGGAATTCGTGATCGAGAACGTGCCTCCGCTGATGTCGTCGAGGCTGAGCCGCTTGGTGCGGGCCCGGTCGGCGACATCACGGATCCGACGGGCCATGCCACGCAGATTGAGCTCCTCGGCCCGGTGCACGACCGGGACGATGAGCCCCTCGTTGTCGAGGTCCACGGCGATGCCAAGGTTGATGTCGCGGTGGACGACCAGGGCGTCGTCGCCGACGGAAGCGTTGATGTGCGGGAACTCGGCCAGGGCCTCGACCGACGCACGAGCGACGAACGGGAGGTACGTGAGGGTGAAGCCCTCCTCCTCGCGGAAGCGCCCACCGTGGCGTCGTCGGACCTGCTCCACCCGCTCGTAGTCGATCTCCCTCACCATCAGCGTGTGGGCCGAGGTCGCCTTCGACCGGACCATGTGCTCGGCCGTTCGACGCCGGATGTTGGTGAACGGGACGATCTCGTCGCGCTCACCGGGGGCCTGACCGCCGGCCGACGCCGGGGTCGGCGCGCCCGGAGGGACCGGGTTCGGGACGGACGGGATGCTCGGGACCGGTGAGGGGGCTGCTCCCCGCTCGATCACCGCCTCCACGTCGGCCCGGGTGATTCGCCCTCCGAGGCCGGTACCCGGGATCGAACCGGGATCGAGCCCGTGATCGGTGAGCAGTCGGCGGACCACAGGCGACAGGACCTGGTGCTGGTCCACTGCACCGCGGGGCGCCGGCGGGGTCGGAGTGGTCGGCGCGGCCGGCGGGGTCGGCGGGGTCGGAGTGGTCACCACGGGAGCGGGTGCGGGCGGGGGCGTCGGGGCGGCGGCCACCGGCTCGTCGGGCAGTGCCCGCAACGGGGTCGCCGGGCCGGGAGGGGTCGGCTTCGTCGCCGCCGGGGCGGGGGCGGGGGCCACGGCAGGTGCCGGGGCCGGGGCGGGGGCCGCCGCCTGCGGCTCGGGCTCGGCTGGAGGCGCGGCCGCCGACGCGGCTCCGTCGATCACGGCGAGGGCGACTCCGACGTCGACGGTGTCCCCCTCCTGCACGAGGATGGCGGTCAGCACCCCTTCGGCCGGGGAGGGAACCTCGGAGTCGACCTTGTCGGTCGAGACTTCGAAGAGCGGCTCGTCACGGGCGACGGCGTCACCGACGGCCTTGAACCACTTGGTGATGGTCCCCTCGGTCACGGTCTCGCCCAGCTGCGGCATGGTCACGTCAGACAACGTGCAGCCCCCTTCCGGTCAGCGCCAGCACCGTCTCGCCGAACGTCTCGGACAATGACGGGTGCGGTTGGATGAACTGCGCCACCTCGTCGGCCGTGGCCTCCCAGTTGACCGCCAGGTAGCCGGCGCCCAACTGCTCGGTGACCCACGGTCCGACCATGTGGACCCCGAGGATCCTGCCGGTCGTGCCGTCCGGGCGCCGCTCTGCCACCAGCTTGACCATTCCCTCGGTGTCCCCGATGATCCGGGCCCGGCTGTTGCCGCCGAACGGGTCCTTCTTGACGACGACGTCGAGGCCGGCGGCCCTGGCCTCGGCCTCGGTCATGCCGGCAAAGGCGACCTCTGGATGGCAGTAGATGGCCCACGGCACCCGCGAGTAGTCGACCGGCAGGACCGGTTCGCCCAGGATCGACTTGATGACGACGATGGCCTCGGCGAATGCCACGTGAGCCAGCTGCGGAGTCCCCGCGACCACGTCGCCCACCGCCCACACACCGGGTGCCGACGTCCGCATGACGGCGTCGGCGACCACGAAGCCGCGCTCGTCGATGGTCACGCCCGCCCCGTCGGCCACCAGTCCCTCCGTCCGGGGACGGCGGCCGACCGACACCACCACGGCGTCCACGGACAGCTCCTCACCGTCGCCGTAGGCGACGACGGTGCCCCCCGATGCCGCCGGAGCGTGTCCGTGCAGGGTGACGCCGACCTTGACGTCGATCCCCCGCTTCTTGAACGAGCGGGCGACGGTGCGCACGACGTCGTCGTCGCAGCCGTTGAGGATGGTCGGCAGCGCCTCGAACACGGTCACCGTCGAGCCGAGGTCGGCGAACATCGATGCGAACTCGCAGCCGATGGCGCCGCCCCCGATGACCGCCACCGAGGCCGGCAGCGCGTCGAGGGCGAGAACCTCGTCCGAGGTCAGCACGACCGCGCCGTCGATGTCGAAGCCGGGGATCGTGCGGGGCACCGAGCCGGCGGCCAGCACGATGTCGTCACCGGTCACTTCGGTGGTGGTCCCGTCGTTGCCGGCGATGCGGACCCTGTGGCCGGCGAGGAGCGTGCCGCTCCCGTTGAACACGGTCACACCCCGGCCCTTGAGCAGTCCCGACAGCCCGGCAAAGAGCTGGTCGACCACCTGCTGCTTGCGGTCCTGGCTGACCGAGAACTTGACGGTCGGATTGGCCTGGTCGGCACCGGCGGTGATGCCGAAGTCGGCGGCCGACCGCACGGTCCGGTGGACGGCGGCGGTCTCGAGGAAGGCCTTGGCCGGGACGCAACCACGGTGCAGGCAGGTCCCTCCCACCTTGTCCAATTCCACCACGGCCACCGAGAGCCCGGCGGCCGCGCCATAGAGGGCGGTGGCGTACCCACCCGGTCCCCCGCCAACGACGACCACGTCGAAGTGGTCCGATTCCCCTGCTCTCGTCCCTGCGCCCCCCGCTGCGGTCTGCTCCGTTGCCACCTCGGGTTCCGTGGGAACCACCTCCATCAGGATGTCGTCGTGTCGGCCGTCGGGCGGTGGTGCGTCCGTGCGGCGTGTCGTTACCAGCCTATCGGTCCCCACTCGTTCCCCACCTCGGCCGGCGTGGGCCGCCTCACGCCCCGGGTGCATCCGGTCGGCGTCCCCGTGCGGACACGAGCGGTGCCGTCGTGAGATCGAGCCCGCCCGCCGCCAGGTTGGCCAGATGGCGATCGATCTCGGCGTCGGTCGCCAGCCCTCCGGCGACGAGGGCGTCCCGGGTCTGCTCCACCGTGATCCGCTCGAGCACGGCGCCGACCGAGCCGGCGACCGGGAAACAGGCATCCGCCGTGACGTCGACCAGCCCCACCCCGCGCAGCAGGCGCGGCAGCGTGCGCCCGAAGGCCAGGTCCGCACCCCGCTCGGCCAGCAGCACCCGGAACCCGGCGCGGATGCGGTTGGCGAGCACCTCGTCGGGTCCCCGCTCGTCGATGCAGGCGAGCGGCTGGAGGGCGGGATCCGCGTCTTCCAGGACCAGCCAGCCGCCGGGCCGCAGGGCCCGGGCCAGGGTCACCGCCACCTCGGCCCGGGACGGAAGGTGCACGAGCACCAGGCGGGCGTGGATGAGGTCGAAGGGGCCGCCTGGCGGCGGGTCGGTGGTGACGTCGTGGACCAGCGCGGTCACTCCGGTCGGTGGCTCCCCGAACTGCGAGAGGTCGAGGTCGGTGGCCACCACCCTGCCGGTCGGGCCCACCGTCCGGGCGAGCCAGGCGCTCACCGTCGGCCCGCCGGCGCCCACCTCCCAGCAGCGCCAGCCCGCCGCGACCCCGGTGGCCCCGAGCTGGTGGAACGACACCGGGTCGAAGAGCCCGGCGATGGCGGCCAGACGTGTGCTCGCCCCGTCGAGCCGGTTGTCCAGGAGGTAGCGCCCGTTGCCGGCCCCACCCATCGGCCCGGGTCCGGGGGCGCTCACGACAGCACCCGGCGGCGGAAGTTCCGGAGGCCCGTAGTGAGGAAGGCCACCGTGAAGGCGGCGAGCACGGGATAGACCACGTAGAGCGGCATGTGAGGGGCGTCGGTGAAGGCGGCCCGCATCCCCTCGTTGATGTAGATCAACGGGTTGACGAGCACGAGCGTCTGCAACCAGTGCCATCCACCGACCTGGACCGGGGCGAGCCGGGTGTAGGCGTAGTAGGTGCCACCGAGGAACGTCACCGGCAGGATGATGAACCCGAACATGAGGCCGATGTTGCGTGGCTCGAAGCTGGTACCGAGCAGCAGCCCGAGCGAGGCCATCGTCACGCAGGCCAGCGGGACGACGGTGACGACCACCCACCAGTGGATCGACAGGTGTGCCTCGACCCCCTCGGCATGCACGACCGAGGCGATGGGGAGGACGAGTGCCGCCGACAACATGCCCTGGGCCGCCCCGGAGAGGACCTTGGCCACGGCCACGAGCCAGATGGGGCACGGGGCCTGGACCCGGTCCTCGATCTCGCGGGTGTAGCCGAACTCCTGGGACATGGTGAGCGCCACCGACTGCACGCCCTGGAACAGGATCGAGATACCGACCACCCCGGGGACCAGGACCGTGGCGAACTCCGACTGCGCTGCCCGGTTCGCGCCTCCGATCCCCTGGCCGATCTTGGGGAAGACGTAGAGGAACACGAAGCACAGGAGGAACGGCTGGATCAGCGTCCGGGCGACGAACTCGAAGAGGTGCTTGCGCAGGACCACGAGATCACGGAGGACCAGAGCCCACAGTGCGCTCCGGCCGGCGGCCAGGACGGAGTGCCCGGGTCGCAGTCGGACGGAAGGAGGGGCGGAGGCGCCGGCGACAGCCATCAGTCGCGGAGCTCCTTGCCGGTGAGCTCGATGAACACCGTCTCGAGGGTGGGCTCGGTCACCGAGATGTCGAGGACCGGGAATCCCGCGTCCTCGGCGCCGGTGACGACAGCCGGCAGGAGTCGGCCCTTCCCCTTCACGTGGATCTCGACCCCGCCCTCCACCGGACGGGTCTGCGTGATCCCGGGGACCCGCTCGACCAGCGCCCGCCCCAGGGCATCACGGTCGCCGACCGCGGTCACGGTGACGATGGTGTCGGCGTCGATCTGGCTGGTGAGGGCGGCCGGGGTGTCGAGGGCCAGGATCCTTCCCCTGTCCATGATGGCGACCCGCCCGCACAACTGGTCGGCCTCCTCCATGTAGTGCGTGGTGAGGAGGATCGTCTGGCCGCCCCGGTTCAGCTCGCGGAGGACCTCCCACAGCGCCAGTCGGCTCTGTGGGTCGAGGCCCGCCGTCGGCTCGTCGAGGAAGAGCACCGCCGGTCGGTGGAAGATCGCCCGGGCGACCATGAGGCGCTGGGCCATGCCGCCGGACAGGGCGTAGACCGACGACGATGCCCAATTGTCGAGCTGGAACTGCTCGAGCAGCCGGTCGGCCTCGCGGCGGGACTCCCTCGCCGGGATCCCGAACAGCCGGCCGTGGAAGTAGAGGTTCTCCCAGACCGTCAGCTGGCGGTCCAGGGTGTTCTGCTGGCTGACGATGCCGAGGATCTGCTTGGCCAGCGCCGGGTGGCGGACGACGTCGATGCCGCCGACACGGGCCGAGCCCGAGGTCGGTGTCACCCGGGTGGTGAGCATCCCGGCGGTGGTCGTCTTGCCCGCTCCGTTCGGGCCGAGCAACCCGAAGATCTCTCCCGCCCCGACCACCAGGTCGAGGTCGTCGACCGCCCGGAAGTCGGACCCGGCGTAGACCTTGGTCAGTCGCTCGGTCCGGATGACGTCGGGGACTCGGTCCACCGGTCCGGCGGTCGGGGACGGGCTGGTCGTGGTCATGGGAACGACCCGACCCTACCCGCCGACTCCGACCGGCCGGAGGTGGGTGACGCGACGTGGCCCGCGGAACGTGACCGGGCGCCGCGCGCTGCTACTTGGGCGGCATCCGGATGCCGCCGTCGAGCCGGATGACCTCGGCATTGAGATAGCTGTTGGTGGCGATGTGGGCCACCAGGGCGCCGTACTCGGCCGGGTTTCCCAGGCGCTTCGGGAAGTTGACCGACTGGGCCAGCGCGTTGCGGGCCTCGTCGGGCAGCATGGCCAGCAGTGGGGTGTCGAACAGGCCTGGCGCGATGGCCAGGACGCGGATGCCGACGACGGCGAGATCGCGGGCGGCGGGCAGCGTCATGCCGACGACGGCGCCCTTCGAGGCCGAGTAGGCCAGCTGCCCGATCTGACCGTCGAACGCTGCGACCGAGGCGGTGTTGACGATCACACCGCGTTCGCCGTTGGCCTGCGGCTCGACCGTGGCCATGGCGGACGCCGCCTTCGTCATCACGTTGAACGTGCCGATGACGTTCAGGTCCTGGATGAACTTGAACGGAGCGAGGTCGTGGGGCGAGCCGTCCCGGTTGATGACCCGCCCGACCCAGCCGGTTCCGGCACAGTTCACGGCGATCCGCAGGTTGCCCCCGTCGGCCGCCTGGTCGACCGCCTTCTGACAGTCGTCGGGGTCGGTCACGTCGCCGGCCACGTAGTTGGCGGTGCCGCCGATCTCGGCCACGACCTCCTTGGCCCGCTCCTCGTTGCGGTCGAAGACGGTGACTCGCACGCCGTCGGCGGCGAGCTTGCGGGCCGTGGCCTCACCGAGACCCGAGGCCCCTCCCGTGATGATTGCTGAACTTCCGTTGATCTCCATGCCGAGAGATTACGGGAGCAGCTGCCCTTGGCCCAAACCGGCCTCCGGCGGGGGGCCGGTGCCGTCCTGTCGGGCGGCCGCCGCCGTGGCCAGGGAGTCGACGACGTCGTTCATCCGGTCGCCGGAATGTCCCTTCACCCAGGCGAAGGTGACGGGACGGGACGGGTCGAGGGCCAGGGCGAAGAGCCGCTCCCACAGGTCCCGGTTCGCCACGGGCTTCCCCTGGGAGTTCTTCCATCCCCGGCGCCGCCAGCCCGTGTACCACTGCTGGCGGAAGCAATTGACGACGTACGTGGAGTCGCTGACCACGTGGACCGGGCCGGGCAGGGACTCGAGGGCCCGGATCACGGCCAGGACCTCCATCCGCTGGTTCGTGGAGTGGGGCTCGCCGCCCGAGTCGGACGGCCCGCCGTCGACGGCCCACGCCCATCCGCCGGGCCCCGGGTTCCCGAGGCATGAGCCGTCGGTGTAGGCGATGGTCGGGGCGTCGTCCATGGCCCCAGCATGCCCGTTCGGCGCGCGCACCGGGCGCACGGTGTGGGCCCGGTGGCCCGGACGACGGCACGGCCAGGCCCCCGGGGGCCACCCGACGGCCGGCCTTGTATGTGGGCGACGGAGCGGAGGTGCCGCAGTGGTGGGAGCATGGGGGGATGCTCTTCGACGGAGTCGCCCACCAACTCCCGGACCTCGACCCGGCCGAGACGGACGAATGGCTGGCGGCCTTCGACGACGTGGTCCGGGTGCACGGGCGCAACCGGGCGCGGTACCTCCTCATGCGGGTACTGGAGCGGGCCCGGCACGCCCAGGTGGACTTTCCGGTCCCGGTCTCGACCCCGTACGTCAACACCATCCCGTCCGACGCAGAGCCGGAGTTCCCCGGGGACGAGCACCTCGAGCGCCGGATCCGCGCCTACATCCGGTGGAACGCCGCCGTCATGGTCGTCCGGGCCAACATCCGCTCCGACGCCATCGGCGGCCACCTCGCCACCTACGCCAGCTCGGCCGCGCTGTACGAGGTCGGTTTCAACCACTTCTTCCGCGGCAAGGACACCGGCCCCGGCGACCAGGTGTACTTCCAGGGCCACGCCTCGCCGGGCATCTACGGCCGGGCCTTCGTCGAGGGCCGGCTGTCCGAGGGGCAGCTCGACAACTTCCGCTTCGAGGTCGGGGGCGACGGCCTCTCCTCCTATCCCCATCCCCGACTGATGCCGGGGTTCTGGGAGTACCCGACGGTGTCGATGGGACTGGGCCCGGTCAACGCCATCGCCCAGGCCCACCTGGCCCGCTACCTCGAGGCCCGCGGCCTCGCCGACACGTCGCAGAGCCGGGTGTGGGGCTTCGTGGGCGACGGCGAGTTCGACGAGCCGGAGACGATGGCCCTCCTCGGCATGGCCGGCCGCGAGCACCTCGACAACCTCACCCTGGTCGTCAACTGCAACCTGCAGCGCCTGGACGGTCCCGTGCGTGGCAACGGCAAGGTCATCCAGGAGTTCGAGGCCACCCTGCGCGGGGCGGGCTGGAACGTGATCAAGGTGATCTGGGGCCGGAACTGGGACGATCTGCTCGCCCGCGACGTCGACGGCCTGTTGCTGGCGAAGATGAACGAGACGGTCGACGGTGAGTTCCAGAAGTACGCCACCGAGCCGGGCGCATACATCCGGGAGCACTTCTTCGGGCCCGACCCCCGCCTGCGGGCCCTGGTCGAGCACCTGAGCGACGCCGAGCTGCAGAGCCTGCCCCGGGGCGGCCACGACTACCGGAAGCTCTACGCCGCCTACAGGGCCGCCACCGAGCACACCGGCGCCCCCACGGCCATCCTGGCCAAGACGGTCAAGGGCTGGACGCTCGGTCCCGAGATCGAGTCCCGGAACGCCACCCACCAGATCAAGAAGCTGACCAAGGACCAGCTGCGTGCACTGCGCGACCGGCTCTTCCTCCACGAGGAGATCGCCGAGGCCGACCTCGATGCCGACCTCCCGCCCTACTACCGCCCCGCCCCCGACTCCCCTGCCGGCCGCTACCTGGCCGAGCGGCGACGCGCACTGGGTGGCCCGCTGCCCAGTCGGGTGGTGCGCGCCGCCCCGCTGCCGCCTCCCGATCCGTCAGGATTCGCCGACCTGCTGGCCGGCTCGGGCCGCCAGGAGGTCTCGACCACGATGGCCTTCGCACGGCTCCTCCGCACCCTCACCCGCGACCCCGGGATCGGCCGGCGCATCGTGCCGATCGTGTCCGACGAGGCCCGCACCTTCGGGCTCGAGTCGATCATCAGTGAGGTCCAGATCTACGCGCCTGACGGCCAGCACTACACACCGGTCGACGCCGGCCTCGCCCTCCACTACGCCGAGAGCGCCACCGGCCAGGTGCTCCAGGAAGGCATCACCGAGACGGGCGCCACGGCCACGTTCACGGCGGCGGCCACCTCGTACGCCACGTGGGGCGAGTCGCTCATTCCCTGTTACCTCTTCTATTCGATGTTCGGGTTCCAGCGGGTGGGCGACCTGCTGTGGGCGCTCGGCGACAGCCGGGGCCGCGGCTTCCTGCTCGGGTGCACGGCGGGGCGGACCACGCTCAACGGCGAGGGGCTCCAGCACCAGGACGGCCACTCGCTGCTCCTGGCCTCGGCCTACCCCTCGGTGGCCGCGTACGACCCGGCGTTCGCCTACGAGCTGGCGGTGCTGATGGAGGACGGGATCCGCCGGATGACCGGGCCGGACGCCGAGGACCGCTACTGGTACCTGACCCTCTACAACGAGAACTATGCGATGCCGGCCCTGCCCACCGACCCGGACGACGCCGAGCGGGTCCGCCTCGGCACGGTCCGCGGCTTGTACAGGTTCGCAGGACCTCCCGAGGGCATGGCCCCGGACGCCCCCCGTGCCACCGTCCTGTTCTCGGGGACGACCTGGCGGGCGGCGGCGGCGGCTCGGGAACTGCTGGCCGAGGAGTGGGGCGTGGCCGCCGACACCTGGTCGGTCACCTCGTACAAGTCACTGCGCGAGGAGGCCCTGTCCGTCGAGCGCCGCGACCGCCTGCACCCCGACGAGCCGGCCCGTGTGCCGCTGGTCACCCGTGAGTTGGGCGGGTCGGGCGGGCCGATCGTGGCCGTCACCGACTTCGTGCGGTCCGTGCCCGACCAGGTGGCCCGGTGGATGCCCCGTCGGTACACCTCGCTCGGCACCGACGGTTTCGGCCGCTCCGACACCCGCGAGGTGCTCCGCCGGTTCTTCGAGATCGACGCCGCCCACGTCGTGGTGGCCGTGCTCGGGGGCCTCGAGGCGGACGGCTCGGTGCCGCCGGGCACGGCGGCCAAGGCCGTCGTCACCTACGGCGTCGACCCCGACGCCGCCGACCCCTGGTCCGGCTGAACCGCCACCGTCGGCCGGTCGGCTTCGCTCAGCCCAGCTCGAAGGTGCTGCCCGTGCCGGCCTTCCACTTGTTGGCGCAGCCCGTCGGGCCCGTCGGTGGGTCGACGTTCAGGTAGGAGCCGTCCGTGGTGAACGATCCGCTGGTGACGACGCCGACGATGCTCCCCTGGGCGGGTGTCCCGGCATAGGTCTGGATCTGGTTGAACTCGACCACGGACGGGTTGAGCGGCGTACTGCCGGGGGTCACCTTGTAGGTGACCGTCAGCGACCCCGTCATCGCGTAAGGGTTGACGGCGCACGAGGCGTCGGTCGGCGTGAAGACCAGGGTCCCGGTGACCTTGCCCTTGGCGACGGTGGTGGCGATCTGCCCGCCGGAGCAGGCCGTGAACGAGATCGACACCTTGGCGTCGTAGGAGCCCGGCGTCGGACCGACCGGGAACTTGACCGAACCCTTTGCGGCACACCCGGTGAGTGCGCCGATACCGTCGACCGGGGGGATCGGGGTGGCGCCGGCCGGCTGGGTCATGAGGACCCCGCCTCCCACCGGACCGAGGAGGGCGACGAGCGCCGCTCCGGTGAGCATGCACCGCTTCGTACGACCCATTTCGCCTTCTCCTGTCGGCCCGGCACCCGCCGAGGCTCACGACACCATAATTCGCGGTCGGGTGCGGCGCTCGCGGATGGTTCCTCGCGCCCCATCCGCTCCCGGACGCTCTGTCAGCGCTCAGTTCGAGCCGGCGTCGCCCGCCCCTCCGCCGGCCCGGGCCCGCAGGGCCAGCACGACCGCCGCCACCCGGCTCGGGTGGGACAAGGTTGAGAGGTGCCCGCACGAGGGGATCACGATCGGTACCGGCGCGCCGATGCGGGCTGCAGTGGCGGCGGGGGCCGGGTACTCGTCGTCCTGGGCACCGAACACGACGGCGGCCGCCAGTTCCGGCGAGCGGACGTCTTCGAGCCCACCGGCCGTGACCCCGACCACCGGGCGCGCCGCGTAGGCGAGGAACGCCTGCTCCGCCCCGGCCAAAAGGAGCGGGCGCTGCACGTCGTTCAGCCGGGTGGGGGTCAGGGACGGGCAGCCGGGACCGTAGGCGAGCCCGAAGATCGTGTCCACCAGTGCGCGGCTGCGTACGAGCGCCCGGTAGGCGGCGGTGCGGAACGGCTCGGGCAGCGCATTCGGCACCCACGAGCCCGGGTAGGTCACCGCCAGGCCGTCCCCGTCCACGAAGGCGATGCCGGCCGCCACGCCGGGGTGGTCGAGGACGAACCGGGCGATGACGCCGGCCCCGAGTGAGTGACCCACCAGCACCGGGTGGACGAGGTGGCGGGCGGCCAGGAAGCCGGCGAGCTGGGTCGCCAGCGACTCCGTCGTGTACGGGCCCGCGTGGCCGGTGTATCCGTGGCCTTCGAGGTCATAGGCCTCCATGTGGGTCATGGGGGCCAGCAACCGGGCCACCGGTCGCCAGGACGCCACCGACTCGAAGGCGCCGCGTACGAGCACGACCGGATGGTCCGACGGTGCGCCTCACGCCTCGTAGCGGGTGGAGTGGGCACCCGTCCGCACGAAGGTCAGACCGGTCGGCACCGTTGCCGCGGTACCGGTGGCGACGACGAAGGCGAGTGCCGCCGTCGTCATGGCGGCGAGCACACACACGGCCCCGAGGAGCAGCGCCACCCGAGGCGGCCCGTCACGCCGCAGTCGAAGGATGTGGCGAATGCCGGCCCGAGCGTAGTGAGCACGGACGTCGACCCGGTCGGTCCGTCGCTCCACCCGTCCCCCTGCCGGGAAGCCCGGGGCCCCGGCTAGCCTGGGTAGATGCAGTGGCTCACCGGCGACACCGATGCGGACGCGCTGCTGTCGTCCGAACCTCTGGCCCTCCTGATCGGCATGGTCCTCGACCAGCAGATCCCGATGGAACGCGCCTTCCGGGCGCCGTTCGACCTGAAGGAGCGCCTCGGGGGCAACCTCGATCCGGCGGCCATCGCCGCCATGCCGCCCGACGACCTTGCCGCCGTGTTCGGCGCCAAGCCGGCACTCCACCGCTTCCCCCGGTCCATGGCCGGGCGGGTCCAGGAGGTTTGCGCAGCCGTGCTCCAGACCTACGGCGGCGACACTTCGGCGATCTGGACCACGGCGTCGGACGGCAAGCAGCTGCTCGCCCACGTGAAGGCGCTCCCCGGCTTCGGCGACCAGAAGGCACGCATCTTCGTGGCCCTGCTGGGCAAGCAGCTCGGGGTCCGGCCCCCGGGGTGGGACGTGGCCGCCGGGGTCTACGGCGAGTCCGGGTCCTACCGGTCGGTGGCCGACATCGACTCGCCCGAGGCGCTGGCCAAGGTGCGCCAGTTCAAGCAGGCGATGAAGGCCGAGGCCCGGGCCAAGCTCCCCGCACCCGGGTGACGGCGTCCGTCGGCGGGGAGCGCTGGGGCCTGGCCCGACGGCGTCTCTACCTGTGCACCCCTGACCGGCCCGACCTCGACGTCTTCGTGGGGCGCTGCATCGACGGCGGGGTCGATGTCGTCCAGCTCCGGGAGAAGGACCTGGACGACGCGGCCCTGGCCCGACGGGCCACCGTCGTCCAGCGGGTGTGCGCGGCGGCGGGTGTTCCTTTCGTGCTCAACGACCGGCCCGATCTGGCGGCAGAGGTGGGGGCCGACGGCGTCCACGTTGGCCAGGACGACGCGTCGGCGGAGGTCGCCCGGGCCGTCGTCGGCCCCGATGCACTGGTCGGCCTCTCGACCCATGCCTCCGCCGAGCTCGACGCCGCCGTCGGCGACCCCCTGGGGGTGGCGCCCGCTCCGGTCGACTACCTGTCAGCCGGCCCGGTGGTGCCCACGCCGACCAAGCCCGGCCGGCCGGGAACGGGCACCGGCTATCTCGCCGAGGCCGTCACCCGGTCACCGTGGCCGGTGTGGATCACCGGCGGCGTCGACCCGGCCAGCGTCGGCGGACTGGTGCGTGCCGGGGCAAGGCACTTCGTGGTGGTGCGGTGGCTGGTCGCCGCCGACGACCCCGAACGGGCCGCACGGGAACTGCGCTCGGCCATCGACGGCGCGCTGGATGGCGTCAACGCCTGAGGCCGACGCACACGGTGGCAGCACCCCCCGACCCGGACCCGGCCGGTCGCACCCGGCGCCGGGTCAGCCTGCGCTCTGTCCCGGGGAGGCGACGATCTTCGCCCCCTTGGGCAGTGAGACCGTGGGCGAGGTACCGATCTCCGAGATGTCGAGGCTGATGGTCCCCCCCGGGGTCGAGGCGGTGAACTTCGACACGTAGTTGCCGGTGACGGTGTAGGTCAGCTTCTCGGTCTGCCCGCCCTGGGACAGCGTCACCGTCGTCACGGCGCCGGACCGGGTGGCCGGACCCTTGTTGTAGTAGGGAAGGTACGTGTGGGCCGGGTCCACGGCCTGGGCACCGGTGGTCTGCTGCGTGTAGAAGCTCAGTGGGGCCCCGGCGGCACCTGCGGGACGGGTGACGCTGATGTACTCGGTCGACCCGATGATCACCAGGTAGGTCCGGCGGCCGACGCTCTGGAGCCAGCCACCGAGCCGGTCCGGGGCCTGGTAGACGAGGCTTGCCGTCTGGTTGCCCTGCGGAGTCTTCTCGACCAGGTACTCGCTGTAGTTCGACGACGCCAGCGTGGTCTTGACCGCCAGCCCCAGGTCGGTACCGCTCTTGCCCTGCACGACACCGAGAACGGCCGCGCCGAGGCCCACGAGGGACAGGACACCCAACAGGACGAAACTCAGGTACTTCCGCATGTCACTCACTTCCGGGACGGGTGGCGGGCACGTGGTCCTCGGGACCTCGGGGACAGCCCGGGCAGGGGGCCCGGAGCTCACGCTACCGGGTGGGGTGCCGGCTCAGATGCCGATGCGCTGGGCCAGCAGTTCCCGGTGGTACGACGGGTCCCCCAGCATGAGCTCCGAGGACTTCGCCCGCTTGAAGTACAGGTGGGCGGGGTGCTCCCACGTGAAGCCGATGCCCCCGTGGATCTGGATGGTCTCGGCGGCGGCGTGGAAGTACGCCTCCGAGCAGTAGGACTTGGCCAGACTGGCCACGACCGGGAGCTCGTCGGAGTCCTCCGAGGCCGCCCAGCCGGCGTAGTACGCGGCGGACTTGGCCGACTCGACCTCGAGGAGCATGTCGGCGCACTTGTGCTTGATGGCCTGGAAGCTGCCGATCGGGCGACCGAACTGGATGCGGGTCTTGGCGTACTCGACGGAGCTCTCCAGGCACCGCTGGGCACCGCCCACCTGCTCGGCGGCGAGCGCTACGGCGGCAAGGTCCAGGGTCCTGGACAGTCCGGCCTCGGCGCCGCCGTCCGTCCCGATGAGCCAGGCGGGGGTGCCGGCGAACTCGAGGCGGGCCTGCTTGCGGGTCTGGTCCATGGTGGCCAGCGGCGTGCGGGTCATGCCGGCGGCATCGCCCTTGACGCCGAACAACGAGAGGCCGGCGTCGGTGCGCCCGACGACCAGGATCAGGTCGGCGATGTGGCCGTCGATGACGAACGACTTGTGCCCGTCGAGTGACCAGCCGTCGCCCGAGGGGGCGGCGGCCAGGGTGATCCCGTCCGAGTCCCACCGGCCGGAGTCCTCGGTGAAGGCGAGGGTGGCGATGGTCTCGCCGGCGGCGATGCCCGGCAGCAGGTGCTCCTGCGCCTTGGTGTCGCCCGACGTGAGGAGGGCGTTGGCGGCCAGTGCCACGGTGGAGAAGAACGGGGCGCACAGCAGGGCGGCGCCCATCTCCTCGAGCACCACGATCAGCTCGACGTAGGTGAACCCGGCGCCGCCGAACTCCTCGGGGATGATCAGCGACTGCAGGCCGAGCTGCTCCGCCATCTGGGTCCAGACCTCGGGGTCGTAGCCCTCGGTCGTCTCCATGAGCCGGCGGACCTCGGTCTCGGGCGACTTGTCGTCGAGGAACCGGCGCACCGACTTTCGGAGCTCGTCCTGCTCCTCGCTGAAGGCGAAGTTCATAATCTCTCCATCCGGTGGAGTCCCCCACCGGGGACGTCGTGTGGTGCCCGCACCGGGGCAACGTGCCCTGTTTGTCTACCAGAACCGTGCCGACGTTGACCAACAGGGGACGGGCTGGTGACCAGTGGGTGACCGGCCCCCGCTACGCTCGGCGGCGAGGAGGTGGCACCCATGGCCGACACCGTCATCGACTACCAGGACACCGCTGTCGAGGTCCACCGCGTGGTGGTGGGACCCGTCGAGAACAACGTCTACATCGTGCGGTGCCGGGAGTCGGGCGACTCGCTGCTGATCGACGCCGCCAACGAGCACGACCTGCTCCTCGAACTGTGCCGGGACCTCAACGTGCGCCAGGTGGTCGAGACCCACGGCCACTGGGACCACATCCAGGCCGTGGAGGCCGTGCGCGACGCCGGCATCGACG
This sequence comes from uncultured Actinomycetota bacterium, assembly GCA_963835445.1. GTDB lineage: Bacteria > Actinomycetota > Acidimicrobiia > Acidimicrobiales > RAAP-2 > Bog-756. The sequence continues at coordinate 306,918 of CAWIFO010000003.1, read as the reverse complement.
TGGCCGTCACCCGGGCCGACGCCGCCATGCTCCCCTCCTACGACCAGATCCTCGAGGACCAGTCGGTCGTGACGGTAGGACGTCTGCGGGTGGCCACCATCGCCACCCCGGGCCACACGCCGGGTTCGATGTGCTTCGCCGTCGAGGGGACTCCGCTCCTGTTCAGCGGGGACACCCTGTTTCCGGGGGGGCCGGGCAACACCTCGTTCGAGGACGCCGACTTCGGGACCATCATCACCTCGATCGAGGACCGGCTCTTCGGCGCCTTCGCCCCCGACACCCTGGTTCTGCCGGGACACGGGGTGGGCACGACCATCGGGACCGAGTCCCCCCACCTCGCCGAGTGGGTCGAGCGGGGCTGGTAGCGCCGCACGTCCGGTTCCGACCGGGCTCAGACCGCCGTCGACGGGCGTCGGGGCTCGCGGATGACCTCGATCTCGGGTGGCAGGCCGCTGATCGACACCCCGCCGGGTACCTCGTCCCCGACCTCGACCGTGACCCGTGAGCCGGCCAGCGGGATCCCCTCCACCTTCAGGTAGCCGATGCCCTCGGGCAGGTTCGGGGAGAGCCACGTCTTGCCGTAGGGGATCCACGGGTCGAGTCGGAGCAGCGTGCGCAGGCACAGCAGCGGCGAGGCGGCGGACCAGGCCTGCGGCGAGCACGAGGTCGGGTAGCCCACCGGCACGTCCAGCTCGCTCCGGTCGAGCCCGCTGAACAGCTCGGGAAGGCGACCGCCCTGGGCGGAGGCGGCGTCGAGCAGGCCGAAGATGAGCTGCTGCGCGGCCCCGTCGAACCCGTAGCGGGCCAGCCCCGCAGCCACGATGGCCGTGTCGTGCGGCCACACCGAGCCGCAGTGGTAGCTGATCGGGTTGTAGCCCCCGTTGTCGTTCGACAGTGTCCGCAGCCCCCACCCGGTGAACATCGACGGCGACACCAGGGCCTGGGCGACCTGCAGCGCCTTGTCCTCGTCGACGATCCCGGTCCACAGGCAGTGGCCGATGTTGGAGGTCAGGGAGTCGATCGGCTTCTTGTCGGCATCGAGGCCGACGGCGAACCAGCCCTTCTCCTCCAGCCAGAAGTCCCGGTTGAAGTTGGCCTTCAGATGGGCGGCCTTGGACCGGAACCGGTCGTAGGTGGCCGAGTCCCCGGCCTCGAAGGCGAAGTGGGCGCTGGCCAGGTAGGCGCCGTAGGTGTAGGCCTGCACCTCGGCGAGTGCGATGGGCGCCTCGGCCACACGGCCGTCGCCGTAGCGGATGCCGTCCCAGCTGTCCTTCCAGCCCTGGTTGGCCAGGCCCCGGTCGGTGGCCCGCCGGTACTCCACGTAGCCGTCACCGTCGGAGTCGCCGAAGTGCTCGATCCACTCGATGGCCCGCACCGCATTGGGAAGGAGATCGTCGACCAGTTCGCGCGCCACACCCCACCGGCGCATCTCGCCCAGCAGCATGACGAAGAGCGGAGTGGCGTCGGCCGTTCCGTAGTAGATGCTGCCCCCGCCGAGGGAGAGCGACGCGGCGTCGCCGAAGCGCATCTCGTGGAGGATGCGGCCCGGCTCCTCCTCGTGTCGGGGGTCGACCTCGGTGCCCTGGAACCGCGCCAGCGTCTGCAGCACGCCGCTGGCCAGGTCGGGGTCGACGAGCAGCGCCATCCATGCCGTCAGCAGCGAGTCGCGACCGAACACGGTCATGAACCACGGCGCCCCTGCCGCCACCACCACCCGCTCGGGGTGGTCGGGGTCGAAGATCCGGAGCGCCCCGAGGTCCTCGGCGCTGCGGGCCACGACCTCCTTCAGCACCGGGTGGTCGGTCTCCACCTTCGGCACCTGGCGCCTCCACTCGGCCAGGCGCTCGGTGGGCGTCGCCCGATCGACGGGCTGGCCGCACTGGTACCTGGGGGCGAACACGGCGCCGTCGATGACGGGACCCACCTCGATGCACGTGCTCCACTCGCCCCGTGCCGGCACGACCACCTCGAAGGTGAGGAGTCCGGGGGCGACCGAGGCCGCGCCCGAGGTTCGCAGCTCCACGCCGCGGGCCACCGCGCCCCGCTCGAAGGTGTAGGTCAGCGACACCTGCGGCCCGTCCCCGTCCCGACCCGGACCCGACGGTTGCTCGGACACCTCGGAGGTGACCGCTCCGGCATTCACCCCGGCGGCCACCCGTCCCTCCTTCACGGCGAACAGGTCGGCGAAGTCGGCCTCGACCAGGACTTCGAGGGTGCAGGCCGAGGCCTCGTCGGAGAAGTTCCGCAGCGTGAGCTCCTCGCGCATCCCCTGGCCGACGTGGCGGCTGCGGAAGACCATGAGGGTCGAGTCGGCCCGACCGGGCGCCGGCAGGTTCCGGGACACGAACGTCGCACTGAACGGGTCGCCGGTGACCGCAGCCAGGGACTCGGCCCGGGCGCCGTTCACCAGGACCTCGAACCGTGACACGATGCGGGTGTCCCGGAAGAAGAGCCCCTGGGCCGCCCCGGGCGAGATGTCCCCGGCGCTGCCGCTGATGGCGAACGTCGACTCGTCGACCAGGGTCACCGCACCTGTGCCCGAACCGAGATGGGTGACCGGACCGGCGTAGTTCCAGGGGTCTGGCATCCCGGTACCGTACCGCTGACCTGGGCGGGGCAGGAATTCCGACTGGCCGGCGCCCGCACCCGCGGGAACGCCCGGGTCCGGACGCAATTCCCCCTATCACCGTAGGAGAAATATCGGACACGGGCTACACTCGGGGTCGTGCTCCCCGTGTCCGACGCCTCCGAATCCCTTCCAGCCGACGGCGTGACCCCGTCCCTCCTCAAGATCGTCGGACTGCACGCGTCGGTCGAGGGGCAGCCGATCCTTCGCGGCATCGACCTCACCGTCGAGTCGGGCCAGGTCCACGCCATCATGGGCCCCAACGGCTCGGGCAAGTCGACGCTGGCCAACGTGCTGCTCGGCAATCCCGCATACGAGGTCACCGCCGGATCCGTCCTGTTCAAGGGCGAGGACATCACCACGTGGGCGACGGACGTCCGCGGCAAGGCGGGCATCTTCCTCGCATTCCAGGACCCCGAGTCGATCGGCGGTGTGCCGGTGATCCAGTTCCTCCGCCAGGCCCTGTCCGCCCGCCGCGGCGTGGACCTCTCGGTCCTTGAGGTGCGCCTCCTGATGATGGAGTGGATGGAGAAGCTGGGCATGGATCCGGCCTTCGGCGAGCGCCACCTCAACGACGGGTTCTCCGGTGGCGAGAAGAAGCGCAACGAGATCCTCCAGATGGCCATGCTCGAGCCCGAGCTCGCCGTCCTCGACGAGACGGACTCCGGACTCGACGTCGATGCGCTCCGCACCGTCGCCCGTGGCGTCCACACCGTGCGCACGGCGCGTCCGGACCTGGGCGTCCTCGTGATCAGCCACTACCAGCGCATGCTCGAGGAGCTGGACGCCGACCGGGTCCACGTGCTCGTCGACGGCGTCATCGTCGACGAGGGCGGACCGGAGCTCGGAGCCCGTCTCGAAGCCGAGGGCTACGACGCATGGCGGAGCTGACCATGGCCGAGACGACCGCCCCGGCACTCGACGTCGCCACCCTGCGCAAGGACTTCCCGCTGCTCGCCCGCGAGGTCCACGGCAAGCCCATCACCTACCTCGACTCGGCGGCGTCGTCACAGCGGCCGACCGCAGTGCTCGACGCCATGCGCGCCTACGACGAGACCACCCACGCCAACGTGCACCGCGGCGTCTACGCGATCGCCGAGGAGGCCACCCGGCGCTTCGAGGCGGCGAGGGTGAACGTCGGCAGGTTCATCGGGGCCCCCGACCCCGGTCGCGAGGTCGTCTTCGCCAAGAACGCCACCGAGGCGCTCAACCTGGTGGCCCATGCATGGGGCCGAACCCACCTGGGCCGGGGCGACGTGGTCGTCCTCACGGAGATGGAGCACCACGCCAACATCGTCCCGTGGCACATGCTGGCCGCCGAACGGGGCATCGAGCTCCGCTGGCTCCCCGTCGACGACGACGGACGGCTCGTGCTCGATGACCTCGACGCCGTCCTGGACGGGGCCAAGCTGCTCAGCCTGACCTGCATGTCCAACGTCCTGGGCACCCTGAACCCCGTGGCCCAGCTGGCCGCGACCGCCCACGCCGCCGGCGCGGTCGTGGTGGCCGACGCCTGCCAGTCCGTCCCCCACCTGCCCACCGACGTCGGCGCGCTGGGCGTCGACTTCCTGGCCTTCAGTGCCCACAAGATGCTCGGGCCCACCGGCATCGGCGTCCTGTGGGGGCGCGAGGAACTGCTGGCCGAGCTTCCGCCGTTCCTCGGCGGGGGCGAGATGATCCTCGACGTCCGCAAGGACGGCTTCACGCCCAACGACATCCCGTGGCGTTTCGAGGCCGGCACCCCGCCGATCACCGAGGCCATCGGCCTCGGGGCCGCCGTCGACTACCTCCGAGCCGTCGGCATGGATGCGGTCCGTGCCCACGAGCGGTCGCTGACCGCCTACGCCCTCGACGCGCTGACCGGCCGGTTCGGCGACGGGATCCGGATCTTCGGCCCTCCCGGAGCCGAGGACCGGGGCGGCGTGATCTCGTTCGCCTTCGGTGACGTACACCCCCACGACGTCTCCCAGATCCTCGACGAGTACGGGGTGTGCGTGCGGGCCGGTCACCACTGCGCCAAGCCCCTCATGCGCCGGCTGGGCGTCAACGCCACCGCCCGTGCCTCCTTCGGCCCGTACAACGACGAACACGACGTCGACACCCTGGTCGAGGCCCTCGACGCCGCCAGGAAGTTCTTCGCATGAGCGCGCCCCGGTACGCTGGGCCACGGGTGTGGACGCACCCGCGAGACGAAGGGATGTCGGCCTGATGCCCGGCCTCGAAGACCTCTACCGCGAGATCATCCTCGACCACTACCGTTCGCCGCGGAACCGTGGCGAGCTCGAGTCGCCGCCGGCGGTGCGGGTCGAGGGGTTCAACCCGCTCTGCGGCGACGAGATCGTGGTCACCATCGACGTCGAGGACGGCGTGGTGTCCGACATCAAGATCGCCGGGACCGGGTGTTCGATCAGCCAGTCGTCGGCCTCACTCATGTCCGCTGCCGTCAAGGGAAGGTCGGTCGGGGAGGCCCGTGAACTGATCGCCACCTTCAAGGGGATGATGTCGATCCACGAGGCGTCCTTGCCGGCAGGGAGCGGCGCTGAGCCCGTCGAGGCACCCGAGCCCGAGGCGATCGACGTCGACGCGCTGGGCGAGTTGGCCGCGCTGCAGGGCGTGGTGAAGTTCCCGGTGCGGATCAAGTGCGCCACGCTCAGTTGGAACACACTGGCCCAGGGCCTGGACGAGGCCACCGCCTCGGCGCCCGCCTGACCGGGAACCGGTCGGCCTCGCGGACTTCGCCGCCGACACGCCTGACCTGCCGGGCGCGCCGGCAACCGCAGCCGTCCGGGGCGCACGTGCACCGGGTGCCGAACGCCGGGGTCCCCCAGCCCCCCTCCCCTCAGCAGGGCGTCGGGTCGAAGTTAGTCTGGATCGTGGTCGTGGTGACCGCCGGGGCCGTCGTGGCCGGCGTACTCCCGCCCGTCGAGTAGGAGGACGGTGGGACCGTTGATGTGGTGGTCGTCGTCGACACCGGGCCGTACGGGCCGGGTGGCGGGGTCAGCGGGACCGGGGGCGTGCCGTGCAGGAACTGGCTGATCACCTGGTTCGCCTGGGGCTGCTGGACGTAGAGGATCGATCCGAGGTAGCCGAACTCCGAGGAGTCCGACGAGTACGTGGGCAGCGTCGCGGTGGCCAGCGAGGACGAGGCGAACGACCGGAACTCCTGGGCCAGTGAAACCAACTCCCTGATGGTGAACGTCGAGTCGATGGTCACCCCCTGGACCACCGAGCCGATGAAGGCGTTGAGGGTCAGCGGGTTGTACTGCTTCTCGGCCTGGTTGATGAGCGCCTTCAGAAAGGCGTTCTGGCGCTGGATCCGGCCGAAATCACTGGTGCCGTCGTACTGCCAGTAGCCGTTGGCGTAGTACTGGTAGTGGCGGCTGCGTGCGACCGCCAGCGAGTAACCGCCGTTCAGGTGCTGGCACCCCGACGTGGTGATGTCGAGGCCCGTGTAGGCGTCCTTCGCCGGATAGGGGAAGTCGAGGTTCACCCCGCCGATGGCGTCGACCGCTCCCCGGAACCCGATGAAGTTGAGCTGCACCACGTGCTCGATCGGGATCCCGAAATTGGCCTCGATGGTCTGGACGAGCTGATCCGGGCCGTTGTTGTAGGTGGCGTTGATCCGGTTGTACTTGCCCAGCTCGCTGGTGTTGCCAGTGACCGCGACCACCGTGTCCCGCGGGATGGACAGCACATTGACCTGTCCGGTGGCCGGGATCACGTGGACGATCTTGACGACGTCACTACGCTGGCCGCCGGCCGTCGACGTGCTGCCGTAGGCATTCTGGGCGGCGCCGGTGATCCCGACACGGGTGTCCGAACCGATGAGCAGCACGTTGAACGGCGCCCCCGTCGGGGCGGCACGCAGGTGCTTCACGGTCACCTTGGACACCTGACCGAAGCGGTACTGCACGTAGGCGTACCCGGAGCCGACGGCCACGATGGCGAGGGAGACGAGGGCCACCCCGGAGATCAGGACCCAGTCGAGCCAGGTCCGCTTTGCTTTCGACTTCGGCGGCTTCGACGCCTGGCTTCCACTGGAGGCGGCCGCCTCGCGCCGCTCCTTGCGGGTCAGGGGGACCCCGAGGTCGGAGCCCCCGGTCGCGGTCGCCGAGCCCATGGCCTCGAGCAACGCGGCTCCGGCTCCGACCCCGGGGGTGGCGGAGGTGGCGGGGGTGGACGGGGTGGCGGGAGTGGACGGGGCGGCGGCCGTCTTCGGTGCGTCAGCCGGGCCGGACGCGGGGACGACACCGGTCAGGTCGTCGTCCGTCGGGGGTGCGACCGAGCCGGCCCCCTGCTCATGCGGTGACTCCGCTGCATCCGCTGCGGCAGATCCGCGCGGGGCGGCCTCGTCGGAGCGCCGCTTGGGGCTGTGCGCGCCTCCCCGGCGGCGGTCTCGGCGGGCCATTGCCCGACGCTACCAATCCCCGGTCCGGACCGGTGATCAGGCGCTCTCGCCGCCACCGGACAGATTCCGCTCAGGTGTAGGCGGCGTACCCGGTGCGGTCGACGGTTTCGGCCAGCTCGCTGCCGCCCGTGGCGACGACCCGGCCCCCGGCCAGTACGTGGACCACGTCGGGCGCCAGAACGTCGAGCAGTCGGTGGAAGTGGGTGATGGCGAGGACGCCGAGGCCCCATTCCTCGGTGGCCTCCTGCACCCGGCGACCCACGTCGGCCAGTGCGTCCACGTCGAGTCCCGAGTCGATCTCGTCGAGGACGGCGAACTTGGGACGGAGGACGCCGAGCTGCAGGGTCTCGTTGCGCTTGCGCTCGCCGCCGGACAGGTCGACGTTCAGCGGGCGGTCCAGGAAGCGCTCGTCGAAGCCGATTCGGGCGGCTTCGGCGTGGAGGCGCTCCCCCACCCCACCCTCGGCACCGTCGCCCGACCCGACCGGCCGGGCTGCGGTGAGCGACTCGACCAGTGACACGCCGGGAACCTCGATCGGGTGCTGCATGGCGAGGAACAGCCCGGCACGGGCACGCTGCCAGGTCGGGAGGGCGAGCAGGTCGACCCCGTCCAGGGTCACCGACCCACCGAGCACCTCGTAGCCGGGACGCCCCATCAGCACGTGGGCGAGCGTGCTCTTGCCCGAGCCGTTCGGCCCCATGACGGCGTGGACCTCGCCGCTGCGCACGGTCAGGCTCAGGCCCTGCAGGATCTCGCGGCCGGGGATGCCGGCCCGCAGGTCCTCGATCACCAGTTCGGAGGTGCTCACGGCACCACCACCGAGACGTCGTCGCCGTCGACGACGACGTCGTAGACCGGCACGGGCCTGGTGGCCGGGAGCGAGCACGGGGCGCCGGTCCGCAGGTCGAACGTGGAGCCGTGCTTGGCGCACTCGATCTCGCACTCGGCCGACCAGACCTCGCCGTCGGCCAGTGAGAAGTCCTCGTGGCTGCAGCGGTCGCCCACGGCGTAGAAGTCGTCCCCGATCCGGACCAGCGCCACCCGCAGCCCGGCGACGTCGAACCGCCGGGCGTGACCCGGGGCCAGCTCGTCCACGGCGCACAGCCGGGCCGTCGTCACCCCTGTCGGCGCACCACCGGTCGGGTCAGCCACGGGACACCCCCGAACGCTCGGCCAGCGACCGGCCCACCAGGTCGCGGGCGCCCGCGACGGGCACCTGGTCGGCGATGCTGTCGAAGAAGCCGGCCACGATGAGCTGCTCCGCCCGCTGGGGCTCGACACCCCGCGACTCGAGGTAGTAGCGCTGGTCCTCGTCGACCGGACCGACCGTGGACCCGTGGCTGCACTTCACGTCGTTCTCCTCGATATCGAGGTTGGGGACCGAGTCGGCGTGGGCCCCCTCGTCGAGCACCAGGTTGTGATTCGTCTGGACGGCATCGGTCTTGACGGCGCCCCGTCGGACCCGGATCAGCCCGCTGTAGACGGAGTGGGAGGTGTCGGCCACCGCTCCCATGAAGAGCAGATCGCTCGTGGTTCGGGGCGCCCGGTGGTCCTGGAGGGTGCGGAAGTCGAGCATCTGATCGTCGCGTCCGATGAACGCCGCCCGCAGGCGGCTGGCACCCGAGTCGCCCACCAGAGCGGAGTCCGTGCGGAGCCGCGCGTAGCCACCGCCGAGGGCGACGGCGTAGCTCGACAGGGTGGCGCGGGCGCCGATGGTGCTCGCCTGGTGGGCGAGCTGCCACGTGTCGGGGCCCAGGGACTGGATCGACACGTAGGCGAGCGAGGCGTCGTCGTGGACCTGGAGTTCGGTGACGGGCACGACCAGGCGCTCGGTCGGGACCTCGGCCCCTGACGTCCAGGCCGTGTGCCCGTCGGCCAGGAGCCCGGTGACGGCGTCGACGACGAGCTCGATGACACCTGCGGACGCGCCCTCGCCGGCGCGCACGACGGTGCGGGGGAACACGGCGGTGCCGGCTGCCCCCGACACCACGTGGACGATGACCACGGGGTCGGCCACCACGGCGCCGGGTCGGATGTCGACCACGATCGGGTCGACGGCGAAGGCGTCGTTCAGGAGCGGGAAGTCGTGCGCGTCGCCGACCACGGCGCCGAGGAGCGACTCCCCGTCGGTGTGGTCGGCGGCGCGGTCGAGCGACAGGAGGTCGTCGCCCACCGTGGACGCCAGGGTGGCGAGGACGCCGTCGATGGTCACAACCAGGCCGCTGCGTGGTCCCAGGCCGTCGACCAGCGCGTGGATCCGGGCCGACGGCACGGCCGCCTCGGCGCCAGCGCTTCCCGTGCCCGCGGGACGGAAGCGGTCGAGGTCGAGCCGGTCGATGCGACTGTACCGCCAGACCTCGTCCTTCTCGGTCGGGAGCGGTGACGACGCGAAGGCCTCTGCCGACGCCGTGCGTCGCCGGGTGAGCCAGGGTGAGCCGGGCAGGCCGGCGGCGGTCTCGGGAGTGAAGGTGGGCAGAACGGGGCCTCTCGCGGTTCGAGGCCCGGTGGACGAGCCTCGTCCCTCATACTACCGGCCCGGCGGGACGGTCCCGCCGGTCCCGGGACCTGGTCCGGCGGGCGCCCCGGGGTCGCCGGACCACGCCCTACGCTGTGCGTCCATGACCGCTCCCCGCATCGAATCCTTCACGTCCGAGGTGTTCACCATCGAGCTCGACGGCCACGTCGCCACCCTGTGGCTGGACCGCCCGGAGAAGCGCAACGCCATGGGTCCGGCCTTCTGGGACGACCTCCCGGTGGCCATGGCCGTCATCGGCGGTGACCCGACGGTCCGGGCCGTGGTGATCGCCGCACGCGGGCCCCACTTCTCCGTCGGCCTCGACCTCGTGTCGATGGCCGGGATCGGCGGAGCGCCCGAGACGGCCGACGGGTCCCGTCCGTCGATCGCGGCACGGGCATGGCAGGCACGGGCCGAGATCACCCGGCTGCAGGCGTCCGTCTCGGCGGTGGCCGACTGCCCTCTCCCGGTGATCGCCGCCGTCCACGGCTGGTGCATCGGCGGCGGGGTCGACCTGATCGCCGCATGCGACATCCGCCTGGCCAGTGCCGAGGCCCAGTTCTCGGTGCGCGAGACCAAGATCGCCATCGTCGCCGACGTGGGCAGCCTCCAGCGCCTCCCGGCCATCATCGGCAAGGGGCACGTGGCCGAGCTGGCCTTCACCGGCAAGGACATCACCGCCGCCCGCGCCGCGGCCATCGGATTGGTCAACCACGTGAGCGCCGACGCCGGAGCCGTCCTGGTCGACGCCCGGGCCATGGCCGCCGAGATCGCCGCCAACTCGCCGCTGGCCGTCCAGGGCACCAAGGCCGTGCTCACCGCCTGCGAGGACCGCACCGTCGCCGAGGGCCTCGACTACGTGGCCACGTGGAACTCGGCGTTCCTTGCTTCGGACGACCTGGCCGAGGCCATGGCCGCATTCATGGAGAAGCGCCCGGCCGTCTTCAGAGGCAACTAGTGCCGCGAACCGGCCCCGGTGGGGTCCGATAGCTCAGCGCTTGCGGCGCCACCACTTCCGGCCGCTCCGCTCGTCGTCCTTGCGCACCTCGGCCAAGACGTCGGGGGCCACCGCGTTGATGATGTCCTCGGCCCGGTCGAGCAAGGCCGCCGCCTCGCCGCCGGGGACGTCGGGCATCGGCTCGAGCGCCGGTTCCACCAGCGAGCCGTGGGACCAGCCGACATCGGCGAGCCGCGGGGCGTAGGAGGGGCAGTCGTCCGGGCACCTCCACGGCGCCTCGGGGGCCAGGTCGAGCACGCAGAACCGGGCGACCTCGCCCGAGTCGTAGGTCCGGCTCTGGAAGTGCTTGCACTCTTCACGCATCGGCATGGGGGGCTCCCTCGAATTCTCCACGACCATTGTGCCCCGTCCCGGAATGCCCACCGGCGCGCCCGAGCGTCCGCTCAGCCGATGGAGCCCTCCATCTGCAGCTCGATCAGCCGGCTCCACTCGACGGCGTACTCCATCGGCAGCGTTCGGGTGATCGGCTCGATGAACCCGTTCACGATCATGCCCATGGCCTGGGTCTCCGACAGCCCACGGCTCATGAGGTAGAAGAGCTGGTCGTCCCCGACCTTGGACACGGTGGCCTCGTGGCCGATGCGGGCGTCCCGCTCCCCGACCTCCATGTACGGCTTCGTCTCCGAGATCGAGACGTCGTCGAGCAGGAGTGCGTCGCACCGGACGAAGCTCTTGGCGTTCTTGGCGCCCTCGTCCACGTGGACCAGCCCCCGGTACGTGGTGATCCCCGTGTCCTTGGAGATGGACTTCGAGACGATGGTCGACGTGGTCTCGGGGGCGGCGTGGACCATCTTGGCCCCCGCGTCCTGATGCTGTCCGGCACCGGCGTAGGCGACCGAGAGCACCTCACCCGAGGCCTTGGGGCCCATCAGGTAGACGCTCGGGTACTTCATCGTGAGGCGGGAGCCGATGTTGCCATCGATCCACTCGACGTGGGCCTCGGCCTCGGCCCTTGCCCGCTTGGTCACCAGGTTGTAGACGTTGTTCGACCAGTTCTGGATCGTCGTGTAGGTGATCCGCGAACCCTCGAGGGCGACGAGCTCGACAACGGCGGAGTGCAACGAGTCGGTGGTGTACACCGGAGCGGAGCAGCCCTCGATGTAGTGCACCTGGGCGCCGACGTCGGCGATGATGAGGGTCCGCTCGAACTGGCCCATGTTCTCGGCGTTGATCCGGAAGTAGGCCTGGAGCGGCTGGTCCACGATCACGTTCGGCGGCACGTAGATGAAGGAGCCGCCCGACCACACAGCCGAGTTGAGGGCGGCGAACTTGTTGTCGTTCGGCGGGATGATCGTGCCGAAGTACTTGGCGACGAGGTCAGGGTGCTCGCGCACGGCGGTGTCCATGTCGCAGAAGATGATGCCGAGGGCTTCGAGGTCCTCGCGGTTGCGGTGGAACACCACCTCGGACTCGTACTGGGCGGTGACGCCGGCGAGGTACTTGCGCTCGGCCTCGGGGATTCCCAGCTTCTCGTAGGTGTTCTTGATGGCGTCGGGGAGGTCGTTCCAGTCCTCCACCTGACCCGACGTCGGCTTGATGTAGTAGTAGATGTCGTCGAAGTCCAGGTCGGGCATGTTGACGGCGAACCACTCGGCCATCGGGCGCTTCTCGAAGCGCTGGAGGGCGCGGAGCCGGAAGTCCCGCATCCACTCGGGCTCCTTCTTCATGGCCGACATCTCGCGGACGATGGCCTCGGACAGCCCCTTCTTGGGCTTGAAGACATAGTCCTCTTCGTCGGACCACCCCAGCTTGTACTTCCCGAGGTCGAGGTCGGTGGCCGTCATGCGCACTCCTGGTCGGTGGGTGGGGAGACGCTATTTCCCCTATCCAGATAGTAACAACTCCTGGGCCGGTCCCGTGCGGGCCCTGCGGGCCACCGTGCCATTGTGTGCGCATGGCTGACGACCCGCGCCCGATCCCTGCCCACGACACGCCCGTCCCACCGGTTCCCGAGCGCCGTCCGGTCGCCCTGGAGGCCCATGGCGACGTGCGCACCGACGACTGGTTCTGGCTCCGGGACAAGGACGACCCGGCCGTCATCGCCCATCTCGAGGCGGAGAACGCCTACACGTCGGCGGCCATGGCCCCCACGGTGCCGCTCCAGGAGGCGCTGTACGCCGAGATGGTCGCCCGCATCCAGGAGACCGATCTGTCCGTGCCCGTCCGCAAGGGCCCCTGGCGCTACTACAGCCGGTCGGTCGAGGGCCGCAGCTACGGCATCCACTGCCGGAGGCCGGCGGACGGGCCCGACGGCGCCGAGCAGGTCCTCCTGGACGAGAACGCCCTGGCCGAGGGCCACGACTACTTCGCACTCGGGAACTTCGCGGTCAGCCCCGACCACCGGTGGCTCGTGTACTCCACGGACACGACCGGCGGCGAGAGGTACACCATGCGGTTCCGGGACCTCGGGACCGGCGCCGAGTCCGGGGAGTCGATCGAGGACACCTCCTACGGGTCGGCGTGGGCCAACGACAACGCAACCGTCTTCTACGTCCGGGTGGACGAGGCGATGCGCCCCTTCCAGCTCTGGCGCCACCGGGTGGGGTCCGACCCGGCCGGCGACGTGCTCGTGATCGAGGAGCCCGACGATCACTTCTACCTCGGCGTGGGCCGGACGAAGGACGACCGGTTCGTCCTGTGCGGTCTCGACTCGAAGGTGACGTCGGAGGTGAGGACCCTGGACGCCGACGATCCGAACGGCACCTTCGCCGTCGTCGAGCCCCGTCGGCACGGCGTCGAGTACAGCGTCGACCACGACCGGGGCGACCCCGACACCGGGCGGCCGGCCCGCTTCCTCGTCGTCACCAACGACGGCGCCGAGGACTTCCGACTCATGGCGGCGCCCGAGGACGCTCCCGGCCGGGCCAACTGGACCGAGATCATCGGAAAGCGCCCAGGGGTCCGCCTCGACGCCGTCGACCCGTTCGCCCGCCACCTCGCCCTGTACGAGCGCGAGGGCGGCGAGACCCGGATCCGGGTGGTCGAGCACGCCACCGGGGTCGCCACCCCGGTGGGCCAGCCGGAGTCGCCGTCGACCGTGTGGGGGGAGTCCAACCCCGAATACGACTCGACCGTGCTGCGCTACGGCTACACGTCCCTCGCCACCCCCCGCTCGGTCTATGACCTCGACCTGGTCGACGGGGGCTTGACCCTGCTGAAGCGCCAACCCGTCCTCGGTGGATTCGACCCGGCCCGCTACCGGACGGCCCGTCAGTGGGCCACGTCGGCCGACGGGACCCAGGTGCCCGTCTCGCTCGTCTACCGTCCGGACCTCGTCGCCGCCCCCGGCGCCGGCACCGACATCCCCGCAGGCGGGGCGCCGTGCCTCCTCTACGGCTACGGCTCCTACGAGGCGTCGATGGACCCCGTGTTCTCGAGCCTGCGCCTGAGCCTGCTCGACCGAGGCTTCGTCTTCGCCATCGCCCACGTGCGGGGCGGCGGCGAGCTCGGCCGCCACTGGTACGAGGACGGCAAGTTCGCGGCCAAGCCCAACACGTTCGCCGACTTCGTGGCGTGCGCCCGCCACCTGGTGGACGCCGGATGGACCTCGCCGGAGCGGCTGGCGGCCCGGGGCGGGAGTGCCGGCGGGCTCCTGATGGGCGCTGTGGCCAACCTGGCCCCCGACCTGTTCCGGGCGGTCGTGGCCGAGGTGCCGTTCGTCGACTGCCTCACCACCATCCTCGACGAGTCGCTCCCGCTCACCGTCCTCGAGTGGGAGGAGTGGGGCAACCCGGTCGAGGACCCCGGCATCTACGCCGTCATGAAGTCCTACTCGCCCTATGACAACGTGGTCGCCAGCGACGCCGGCGGCCGCCCCGTGCGCTACCCGGACATCCTGGCCACGGCCGGCCTGTCCGACCCCCGGGTCGGCTTCTGGGAGCCGGCCAAGTGGGTTGCCAGGCTGCGCGCCGCCAATCCGGAGAACCGCGTCCTCCTGAAGACGGAGATGGGCGCGGGGCACGGGGGTCCGTCGGGACGTTACGACGCCTGGAAGGACGAAGCGTTCGTCTACGCCTTCGTCCTCGACGCCCTCGGTCTCGCCGACGTCCCGTCCGTCCCGCTCCCGGGGTCGCCCCCCGCTTGATCACCGACGGCCCGGAGTCGACCGAGGCGGCCCGACGGAGGGCCGGGCGGAGGACCGCCCGGCAGCTCAGCCTGCGGCCGACGTGGTCGTGGTCGTGGTCGACGAAGCGGACGATGTCGTGGTCGTGGTCGTGGTCGGCCCGGCCGCCGCTGCTGCGGCCACCGCTGCAGCCGAGGGAGTGAACGTCGCAGTGAAGGGCGTGCGCAGTGGGGTCGGCAGCACCACGGGGATCGTGTCGACCGACAGCGTCAGGGTGGGGGTGCCGAACTGCACCGTGGCGCCCCCCGACACCTGGATGTTCTGGACCGTCCCGGCGGACAGCTCGCCCGCCCACTCCGTCGCGCCCGTGGCCGCCGAGTCGACCTGGACCCAGCAGGGCCCCGTCCCCGTCAACGTGATCTGGAAGGACACGTTGGGCACGGCATAGGTGGCCGACGTACCGGCCGCCGAGGTCGTGGTCGCCACCAGCCGGGTCGGGAGCGTCGTCGGCGTCGGTCGGGTCGTCGGTGACGGTCGGGGCCGGGTGGTCGTGGACACGGACCCGTGTGAGACCCCGGCGGCGGTGGTCGTGGTCGACGAGTGGGTGGTGGAGCGGGTCCGATGGCTCCCGAGCACGGCGAGCACGGCGAACACGGCCACGACCAGGACGGCCACGGCGATCCCGGCTCCGCCGCGCCGTCGGTGGTTCATGGAGTCGAGGGCCATCCGCTGGGCCCGGTCGGTGCGGGCCGAGGGGAGGCCGTCGCCGGAGCCCGGGCGGGGCCGGTCGTGGGGACGGGCGTCGTCGAAGACGATGGGGGCGTCCGGGTCCGGGAACTCGCTGGTCCCCCGCACGGGCACCGGGGGCACCACGCTCCCCGTCGGACCCCCCGGGGTGACCTGACGTGCGATCGGCCGGGCCGTCGGTGGCCCGATGCGTTCCGACAGGTGCTCGAGGGTGCCGAGTGCGTGGTTGTAGTTGCGCACCGAGTGGACATCGTCGCCCCGGGGTCGTCGGACGAGGGCGACCGCCACGGCCACCACCACTACTACCACCAGGACGAATGCCACGGCCCACATCCGGTCTATTCAACCCCGAAACCGCAGGGGGTCGCGGGGCGACCGGGGCCGGACCGGCCCGACGATGGCGACCAGGTGTCGCGTCGTCCCTGGTCGCGCCCTTAGATGGCGGTGACGGCCGTCATCCCGCCGTCCACCGTCAGATGGGCGCCGGTGATGAACGAGGCCTCCGACGACAGTAGGAAGCGGATGGGCCGGGCGATCTCGTCGGGGGTCGAGATCCGCTGCAGCGGCGTCCGCTCCTCGATCTGCTCGCGGAACCCGGGGATGGCGAAGGCCGGCTCGAGCATGGGGGTGGCCACGGCCCCCGGGCACACGGCGTTGACCCGGAACCCCTCGGCGGCGAAGCGCTGGGCCAGTGCGCGCATCACCCCGAGGACCCCGCCCTTCGACGCGCAGTAGGCGGTCAGCACCGAGCTCCCGAAGAGCCCTTCGATGGATGAGATCAGCACCACCGACGATCCGGGCCCGGCGGCGCGGAACGGGTCCAGCAGGTACCGGCAGATGACGGCGGCGCCCCGCAGGTTGACATTGAGGGTGTCGTCCCACACGGTGTCGTCGATGTCGTCGACCGGCGCAGCACCGGACACGCCGGCGGCGTGGACGAATCCGCCGAGTGTGCCGAGCGCCCCGACCGCCGCAGACACCGCGGGCGGGATGGCGGCCGAGTCGGCCACGTCGACCGCCGCCGCATGCACGACCACCCCGAGCTGCCGGCACGAGGCGGCGGTCTCCTCGGCGCCGTCGAGGTCGATGTCCCAGACGGCGACGGGCCGGCCTACTTCGGCCAGGGCCACGGCGGTCGCCCGTCCGATCCCGGAACCGCCCCCGGTCACGAGGACCCCGGAGCCGGGCGTGCCCAGCGGGTTGGCGGAGGCGGCGGGCGTGTGCCGGGGCGAGGAGGTCATGGCCGGAGTCTTCCAGACCGTCCGCCGGTCTCGATGGCCGGCCCCTCCCTCCCCCGGGTGCTCAGGTGCGCAGACCCAGGTAGGGCTGGCGACCCGCCGGGAGTTCGGAGCGCAGGGGATTGGCCTTGTCCCGGTTCGACAGCACCGGGTCGGTGAGTCCCCAGTCGCCGGCGATGGCCGGGTCGTCCCAGGCGACGCCGAGCTCGTCCTCGGGGTTGTAGTAGCCGTCGACGAGGTACCAGAGGGTGAGGTCCGTCAGCGAGGCGAAGCCATGAGCCACGCCGGGCGGGATGAACAGGCCCCGGTCGTGGTCGCCCGACAGGTCGAGGGACAAGGTGGCCCCGTCGGTCGGCGAGCCCTGACGCAGGTCGTGGAGGACCACTCGGGCCGTTCCGGCGAGCACGTACCAGTAGTCCGACTGGTGCAGGTGGTAGTGGAGCCCGACGACCGCGCCGGCCTGCTTGGTCGACCGGTTGCCCTGGATCATCTCGCGGCCCAGCGGGAACCAGTTCCTGCGGTAGGTCTCGACGAAACGGCCACGTTCGTCGCCGTGGGCCTCGGGCTCCACGATGATCACGTCCTGGATCACATCGGACTCGATGATCTTCGGCATGCGTCCTACCCCTCCATCGTGCGGTCGTCGTGCGACAGAGTAGCGAACCGGCTCCGGAAGAACAGGAGGGGGGAGCCCTCGCCCACACCCAGGTCGAGCACGCGGCCCAGGATGAGCTCGTGGTCGCCGGCGTCGTGGACGAGCTCCACCCGGCAGTCGATCCAGGCGAGGCTGCCCTCGATGACCGGCGAACCGGTTCCGGGCGCCGGGTGCCACACCACCCCGTCGAACTTCGGGCCGCCGGACACGGCGAAGCCCCGGCACAGCTCCTCCTGGTCCTCGCTCAGCACGTTGACGCAGAAGGCGCCGGAGCGGGCGATCCTCGGCCAGCTCGTCGAAGTGCGGGCCGGCGCCGCGGCCACGTACGGGGGGTCGATCGAGAGGGACACGAAGCTCTGGCACGTGAAGCCCACCGGGTCGCCGCCGTCGACGTCGATGCCGGACACGATGGTCACCCCGGTGGCGAACCGGCTCATGGCGTCCTTGAACCGGGCGGCCTCGAAGGCAGGCGCCTCCCCGAGTGCGTCGTCGTCCATCCTCACGCCGCCCGGAGTTCGAGGGAGACACCCTCCTTGGCCGCCGCCACCTCGACCTTGCCCTTGGTCTGGGCGATCTTGCGGGCGGCAGCACCATGGTGTCGATCTGGCGGTCCGTGTGGCCCGGATCGTGATGGAACATGTCGAGCCTCCTGGCCCCGGCCTGGGTGGCGACGTGCACGGCGTAGGCCGGAGTCGAATGGCCCCAGTCGAAGAACTCGACGAACTCGTCCTCGGTGTACTGGGCGTCGTGGATGAGCAGGTCCGCGTCGCGGCACAGGTCGAGGACGGCCGCGGCGACGGTCGTCCGGTCGAGCGGCGCCTGGTGGTCGGGCAGGTAGGCCACGGACACGCCGTCGGCCTCGATCCGGAACCCGAGGGTGTTGCCGATGTGCGGGATCGTCCGGACCGTGACGGTGATGGCGCCCAGCGCGAACTCGTCGTCGGGGCCGAGGTCGTGGTAACGCAGCTCGCCCCGGAAGTCGGCCATGTGCACGGGGAAGAACGGTGGCTTCACCATCCCCGCCATCGTCTCCTGGAGGGAGTCCGCGGCCTGGGCCGGGCCGTAGATCTCGAGCAGGGCACCGGGATCGCGCATCGGCGGGAAGAACGGGGTCCCCAGGACGTGGTCGTAGTGGAGGTGGGTGAGCAGGGCGTTGCCCCGCAGCGGCCTGCCGGCGGCGATCAGCGGTGCATTGAGGTGATGGCCCAGCGCCCGCAGGCCGGTCCCCATGTCGAGGACCAGGGGCGGCTCGCCGTCCACCTCGACCAGGACGCATGAGGTGTTGCCCCCGTAGCGTCGCTGCTGGTCGGACGAGGTGGGGCAGGAGCCGCGGACGCCGAAGTAGGTGATTCGCACAGGCTGACGAGGCTAGTCGCCACGGCGGCCGGACCGCGGGTACCGTCGCTCCCCATGGACGACGACACACCGATCAGCCCCGACATCCGCACCGTCACGGCGAACGGTCTGGAGTTCGGCTACTTGTCAGCCGGGCCCGAGGACGGCCCGCTCGCCCTGTGCCTGCACGGGTTCCCCGACACCGCCCACACCTGGCGCCATCTCCTCCCCCGCCTGGCCGACGCCGGCTATCGGGCCGTCGCCCCCTTCCTGCGGGGGTACGCACCCACCTCGGTGCCGGACGGCGGCGGATACGACACCGGGACGCTCGCCCTCGACGCCTGCGCGCTGCACGAGGCCCTGGGCGGAAGCCACGACGCGGTGATCATCGGCCATGACTGGGGCGCGCTCCTCACCTATCCGGCGGCGGCCCACGAGCCCGACCGGTGGGCCAAGGTCGTCACCATGGCCGTGCCGCCCGCCCGGTCGATGGGGTTCGGATTCTTCGCCTACGAGCAGCTCCGGCGCAGCTGGTACGTCTTCTTCTTCCAGACCCCGTTGGCCGAGTTCGCGGTGGCGATGGACGACCACGCCTTCATCGACCGGCTCTGGGCCGACTGGTCCCCCGGCTACGACGGATCCTGGGACGCAGCCCGGGTCAAGGAGGCGCTCAGCGACGAGGCCAACCTGGCAGCCGCCATCGGGTACTACCGGGCGATGTTCGGGCCGCCTTCCGGGGACCCGGCGGCCGTGGCGGCCCAGGCCGCCGGCGAGACGGACGCCCCCCAGCCCACCCTCTACCTCCACGGTGCAGCGGACGGCTGCATGGGCCTCGACATCATCGGCCCGGTGACCGACCACCTCGCCCCGGGGTCGGAGATGGTCGTGATCGAAGAGGCCGGCCACTTCCTCCACCTCGAGCGCCCTGACGAGGTCAACGGCCACGTCCTTCGGTTCCTCGGCACCTGACCGACCGGTCGGTCCACGCGGCCACCTGCCGGCGTCGGGCCTACTTGTCGACCTGCTTCAGCCAGGGGACGACCGACTGCAGGAAGGCGTTCCGACCCGGCGTCGCCAGCAGCGGGTCGAGGTGGCTGTAGGTGCCCGTCCGGCTGACCACCGTCACGCTCGGGATCCTCGACTCCGCCTTGAAGGCCCGGGCGCTGTCGGCCACCGCGTCGTTCGTCCCGCCGAGTGCGGTCTGGAACGCATACAGCGGCACGTCGACCTGGGACGTGTGCAGCAGGTGGAGGCCGAGGTAGGTGGCCACGTCGGTCTGCTGGAGGGACGCCGAGGCCCCGGCGTCGATGGACAGACGTTCGGGGTAGTACCACTCGGCCGCGGCCAGGGGCGTCTGGGCGAAGGCGTCGACCACGTTGCGGATCGGGGTGATGTCGGTGTCGACCCAGTCGGCCGGGTCCCCGGTGGTGGCGACGTGGCCCGAGTGGACCTGGATGAGCTTGAGCCCCGGCGGCGAGGTCTTGTAGTCGAAGGCGTACCCGAGCTGGGCCTCGTTCGTCACGGGCTCGGGCGGCTTGAACTCCGCCGGCAGGAGGGCGAAGTGCTCGAACGTGGTGGCTGGGCCCGTCGGGTCCTTGTACGCCGTGACCGCGCCGATCTCGCTGAACGCGCCCGTGGCCCAGGGCAGGCCGACCCCGAGCAGGTCGAGCCACGGGCCCTTGGTGGCCAGTTGTGCGATCTGGGCCTGGACGGAGGGGACGGTCGGAGGTGTCCCGAAGGCGCCCGCCGCTCCGGCGCACCCGTCGATGCACAGGATGCCGTTGATGGTCCTGTAGCCCCCCGTGCCGCTGAAGTCCCATGCCGCATAGGCGGCGGCCTCGGTGCCGCCGAGCGAGTGGCCGCCGAGCGTCACCGTGCGCTTCCCGCCATCGCCCGCCCGCACGATGACGGCGTGCAGGTCGTTCATGGCCACCGCCATTCCCCAGTCGGCCACGAAGGGGTAGTCGGCCGCCTGCAGGGGTTGGTAGTGGTGCGTGATCGTGGGGTCCGAGATCCAACCGAGGTAGTAGTCGAACATCTGGGTGGGCGTGGTCCTCCCGGCGAGCGTCGACTGGACGACCGACTCGTCCTGCAGCACGCCCTCCCGCCGCATCTCGGACCAGACCTGCAGGTCGGGGACGTGGTTGACGAGATAGGGCGCCACCAGGTCGAAGTCGCCGGCGCCGCCGTTGGTCCCCGGCACGAGCACCAGCACGTGCGAGGCCGACGGGTTGCCGAAGCGCCGGACCTGGACCTGGTCGTACCTGGCCGGCGTGCCCGCGACCGGGGGCGTGGCGATGGTGAGGACCGACTCGGGCACGGAGGCCGGGGCACCGAGCGCGGTCGGGTTCCCCGGGACCGTCGTGGAAGTGGTCGAGGTGGACGAACCGCTCCCGCACGCCGACAGCACCGCCGCCGCCATGACGGTGCAGGCAGCGCTCCCCCAGTTCGTCCGTCGTCGCATGCCGTCCCCCTACATCGTGTCCCGCGCCGCCGGCCCGGGAGGCCGCCCCGTCGGGCGGATGCACCGAGCGTAGCCAGCGCCTTCCGGCACGTGGGTGGTGCCCGGCACGGCCCGGCCGGTACGCCGGTCAGGGGAGGTGCAGCACGCCGTCGTCGTCCCGGACGGCCAGCCCCTCGGCGACCAGCGCGCCGGCCACACGGGTGGTACGGACCGGGTCGTCGGGCCAACCGGCCGCCGCCGCCAGATCCCCGGGCGCCACCGGTCCGGCACGCAGCGCGGCCACCAGCCGTCCGCGACCCTGGCGGTCCGAGCCGGCGAACTGCGCCTGGACCACGGACACGCCCGCCGAGCCACGCGCCGGGTCGGGCCCGGAGCGGCCTGCGGACGCCCACCGGCACCGCCTGCGCACCGGGCACCGCGCGCAGTCCGGGGCGCGGGAGGTACAGACCGTGGCACCCAGGTCGAGCAGCGCCTGGCCGAACGACCAGCCCCGCCCCGGCGGGACCATGGCGTCGACGAGTGCCTGCGCCACGGCCGGTCGGACCGGTCGGCCGGCCACGCCACGGGCGATGACCCGCCCGGCGTTGGTGTCGACCACGCCGACATCGTGCTCGAAGGCGAAGGCGAGGACGGCCCGGGCCGTGTAGGGGCCCACACCGGGGAGTCCGAGCAGCGCGTCGAGGTCGTCGGGCACCGCTCCGGAGTGCCGGGCCATGACGGCCCGTGCCGCTGCGTGGAGGTTCCCGGCCCGTCGGTTGTACCCCATGCCCTCCCATGCCCGGATCACGTCGCCGAGCGGCGCTGCCGCACAGGCGGCGGGCGTCGGGAACGCCGCCAGGAACCGGTGGTAGGCGGGGACGACCCGGGTCAGCTGTGTCTGCTGGGCGAGGGTCTCGCTGACCAGGACGGCCCACGGGTCGCGGGTGTGGCGCCACGGCAGGTCCGGCCGACGGGACGACCCGTCGGCTGCGCCCCAGCACTCGATGGCGTCGCCCAGCGCCCGGACCTGGGGTACCGGCCGCACCGGCCCGGACGTGTCCCGCGCCGCGAGCCGGCGGGTCACCGGGCGTGCCGGGGGCTCAACCCCAGACGTCGTCCCCGTAGGGGCGACGTCTGGCCGGTGCGAAGGCCTCCTTCCAGACCATGACCTTGCGGCGGAAGAAGCAGACCTCCTCGCCGCGCTGGTTGAACGCCCTCGTCTCGACGGTCACCACACCCCGGTCGTCCCGTGACGTCGACTCGACCTTGCCGATCACCTTGGTCTCGGCGTAGATGGTGTCGCCGTGGAACGTCGGCGCCCGGTGCAGCAGCGACTCGACCTCGAGGTTGGCGATGGCGGCGCCGCTCACGTCGGGAACGCTCATGCCCAGGGCGAGGGAGTACACCAGGTTGCCGACCACGACGTTCTTCTTCTGGACCGACTCGTTCTCGGCGAACCACGCGTTGGTGTGCAGCGGGTGGTGGTTCATCGTGATCATGCAGAAGAGGTGGTCGTCCGCCTCGGTGATGGTCTTGCCGGGCCAGTGCCGGTAGATGTCGCCGGGGACGAAGTCCTCGAAGTAGCGGCCGAAGGGACGGTCATACGTGGTCATGCCCGTCAGTGTCGTCCGCGTCGGACCGGGCCGTCCAGCCGCGGGCTCCCCGTTGCGGTCCGGCCGGTGGACCCGTGGACCCGTGGGCCCGTGGGCCGCCTCAGGCGGCGGGCGGGGTGGGGCGGGTGGTGAAGGCCAGCACCCAGTCCGGATGGCTGTCCCCGTCGATCGCCATGCGCCACGTGTAGCGGGTCCCCGGTGCCAGCGGCAGCGGTCCGAGGTTGACGGCCAGGGCCACGTCCACGGGCGAGCCCTCGGGAACGTCGGTGGGCCGACCCACCGTGAACTCGCCGCGCACCTCCACCGGGTGGTCGCCGTCGGGTGTCGGCACGAGCACCGGACGTCCGTCGGCGTCCTCCAGGTAGAGCTCCCAGTGGTGGGCCTCCTCCGCCTCGTGCCAGCCCACGTCGATCTTCAGGGCGATGGCCGAGGGCACGGGGTCGGGCCCCGTCATGCTCCAGCCGCCCCCCAGCACATAGAGCTTGCCGTCAGCCACCTGGGCGGAGTCACACAACATCATGGTCACCTTCACAGGAGGTGAGGCTACCTGTTCGTTGGGAGGCCCCTGCAACGGGGCCGGGCCCCGGGCCCGCCGGGGGGCCGCGGCGCACCGGTATCGTTGGGCCATGGAGCTGCGCGGTCTGCGGGACGACGTCTACCGGAGGCCCCTCGCCACCGCCCTCGACCGGCTGGGCATCGGTCCCGGCTGGACGTGCGTCGACGTCGGCGCCGGCGGGGGCGACGTCTCCGTGGCCCTGGCGGAGATCGTCGGGCGCGACGGACGGGTCTATGCCGTCGACAGCGACCCCAAGGCGCGCGACGAGGTGGCGGCGGCGGCGGCCGCCCACAGCCAGGTGCTGGCCATCACCCAGGCCGGCGAGGACCTACGGCTACCCGAGCCCGTCGACCTGGCGTTCTGCCGGTTCCTCCTCCTCCATGTCGTCGACCCGGGCGTGGTCCTGCGCCGCATGGCGGCGGCCACCCGTCCGGGGGGCTGGGTCGTGGCCCAGGAGCCGATCACGTCGGCCGGCCGGATCGCCGGCCGTCCGTTCTCGATGCCCGAGGCCCGCCACCCCGACGTAGGCGCCCTGCTGCCGGCGCTCGTGCGCGGGGCCGGGCTGGACATCGTGGACGCCTGGGCCGAGGCACCGGCCGGCGCCGGTCCGGGTCCCGTCGCCGACTACCTCGAACTCCTGACCGAGGTCGACCCCGGTGACGACCCGGTGGTGCTCCCGCCACTGGTCACCGTGGTCTCCCAGGTGCCCCCCGCCTGACCCGCCATCGGGACGGCCACGGGCATCCGGGTCACGGGGCGGGCCGATACGATTGCGGGGTGACCGCCTACCCGATCCCCGCCCCCGACCTCCTCGCCGCCTCCGACGCCGCCGGCGTGGCCAAGGCCGTCGTGGAGTCCGGCATCAACTCGCTGGCCGCAGCCGGTGGACCGGACCAGGCCCAGGTCCTGGCCTACGACGTCTCCCACGCCGCCGCCGCCGTGCGGACGGCCGAATCGGTCCTCGCCTACGGGGCCCACGGCGACACGGAGGCCCGGATCGCCTGCGCCTTCGTGGCCGACGCGCTGGCCGAGCTGGCCGGACGCATCGTGGGGCGGTCCGCCGAGTGGGGCGTCGCCACCGACTGGATGGCGCCGGCCGAGGCGTTCGTCGCCACCTACCGCCATCCGGCCTACCTGGCCACGCTCGCCGAGACCCAGGGCGAGCGCCACCTCGACCCCGACTTCGAGCTGGTGCGCGACACCTTCCACCGCTTCGCCGCCGAGCAGATCCGCCCCCGGGCCGAGCACATCCACCGGGCCAACACCGACATACCCGAGGAGATCATCGAGGGCATGGCCGAGATGGGCGGCTTCGGCATGTCTGTCCCCGAGGAGTACGGCGGGTTCGCCGCCGAGGGCGAGGCCGACTACCTGAGCATGGTGGTCGCCACCGAGGAGCTGACCTGGGGATCGCTGGGGGCGGGCGGCTCGCTCATCACCCGACCGGAGATCCTGACCCGGGCCATCGTCAAGGGTGGCACCGAGGAACAGAAGCAGCACTGGCTCCCGAAGCTCGCCACCGCCGAGGTCCTGGGCGCCGTGGCCGTCACCGAGCCGGACTTCGGCTCCGACGTCGCGGGCGTCATGCTCCCGGCCACCAAGGTCGACGGCGGCTGGATCCTGAACGGCGTGAAGACCTGGTGCACCTTCGCCGCCCGGGCCAACGTGCTCCTGCTGCTGGCACGCACCGATCCCGACCGCTCGAAGGGCCATCGTGGCCTGTCGATCTTCCTGGTCGAGAAGCCCCCGGCCGACGGCCACGGCTTCACCTTCACCCAGGCCCCGGGCGAGGCCGGCCGCCCCGCCGGTACCGGCGGGAGGATGGAGGGTCGGGCCATCGACACGCTCGGCTATCGCGGCATGCACTCCTACGAGGTGTCACTCGAGAGCTGGTTCGTGCCCGACGCCAACCTCGTCGGCGGCGAGGACGGCCTCGGCAAGGGCTTCTACCTCCAGATGCAGGGCTTCGAGAACGGACGCCTGCAGACGGCGGCCCGGGCCGTGGGCCTCATGCAGGCCGCCTACGAGGCTGCCGTCGAGTACGCCGGCAACCGGGTGGTGTTCGGCGCCCCCATCGCCGAGTACGAGCTCACCAAGGTGAAGCTGGCCCGCATGGCCGTCCTCATCCAGGCGTCGCGCCAGTTCGCCTACGAGGTGGCCCGGCTCATGTCGAAGGGCGAGGGCGTGCTCGAGGCGTCGATGATCAAGGCCTACGTGTGCCGGAGCGCAGAATGGGTGACCCGCGAGGCCCTCCAGATCCACGGCGGCATGGGCTACGCCGAGGAGTACCCGGTGAGCCGCTACTTCGTCGACGCCCGGGTGCTGTCGATCTTCGAAGGTGCGGACGAGACCCTCTGCCTGAAGGTCATCGCCCGCCGCCTCCTCGCCGGGGGCTGAACGGCACGTCCGGATCAGAGCAGCCCGTCCATCTGGCCCATCGCCGCCGCCATGCCCTCCTCCATGCCCATCGACAGGATCTTCTCCATCGCCTCGGGCGACGGGAACGTCACCACGCCGGTCATCCGGGTTCCGGTCGGCGGATGCTGCTCGATCGTCACCCGGATGACCGTCACCGGCATGCCGGGATCAGGCTCTCCCGAACTGTCGGCAAACCCGTTCTCGAACTCGAGGCGGCGCGGCGGGTCGACATCCAGTGCCCGCCACCAGCCGCGTGGCGTGTCGCCGTCCGGCCCCGTCATGAAATAGGCGGACCGGCCCCCCGGGCGCAGGTCGTGCTCGACGAAGGTCGCCGGATAGGTCGGCGGTCCCCACCACTGCTCGAGCAGCCGCGGGTCCTCCCACAGGTTCCACACCCGTTCGGCGGGGGCGTCGAACTCGGCGGTGATGGTGAGGGTCCGGTCCGCGGTGTCCCGTGAGGTTCCGGTGACGGTCATGGTGCGCTCCTTCGGTTCTGGTCCTCGCTCGGTTCGGGTCGTCGCTCCAGGTCGTCGGCGAGCACGCGGGCGAACCGGTCGAGCCGGTCGCGCCACGAGGCTTCGAACTCGTCGAGGAGCAGGTGGGTGCGGCGGATCGCGTCGACGTTGCCACGCACGAGCTGTTCGCGTCCGCTCCGCCGCTTGCGGACCAGTTCGGCGCGTTCCAGCACGGCCACGTGCTTCTGGACGGCGGCGAAGCTCATCGGATAGCTGCGAGCGAGGTCCGACACCGAGTGCTCGCACCGCATCGTCCGGGTGACGATGTCCCGCCGGGTGGCGTCGGCGAGCGCATGGAAGACCAGGTCGGTTCGGTCGGGCCCGTGATTTTGTACAACCATATGGTTGTAGATTAGGACGGTCCGGGCCACCGCACAAGCACCATGGACCAGGCCCTACGAGTCGGTGCTCACCCGGGTCAGCTCGACCGAGATCATGTCGTCCGCCAGCTCCTGGCCGCTGAACACGCAGTCGAAGGCCTTGGCCACGCGGAGGACCATCTCGGCGTTGGCCGCACTGACCGCCATGTGGCAGGCGCCGTCCGAGCTCAGGCGCTCCCAGAGGATGCCGATCTCGAAGCCCCGGCTGAACTCGGGATCGTCGGTATCGAAGTGGACGGTCGATTCCATGGTTCGCCTATCGACACCGCGGTGCCGTCTCTTTACCCCTGATGCAACCCTGACGCATCCGACCCTGTTGACGCGGCGCCGGCCCGACCCCACGATGGGGGGGATGACCGACCGGGGACGCCTCCTGCTCGACCAGTTCCTCTGGGCGCTGGACGGCCCCGGTCCGATCACCGGCGTCGAGCTCGCCGCTGGCGGGTCCCTCCCCTCCGTGTTCGCCGTAAGCGACCTCGCCCAGGCATCGGTCGGCGCCGCCGGGGCCGCATGCGCCCGGCTGGTGGCACTCGGCGGAGGGACCGCCCCCACCGTGGTCGTCGACCGCGATCTGGCCTCGGCCTGGTTCGGGTTCTCGATCCGCCCCGAGGGCTGGGAGTTGCCGAGCGTGTGGGACGCGGTGGCCGGCGACTACTCCGCCGCAGACGGGTGGATCAAGCTCCACACGAACGCGCCGCACCACCGCGCCGCCGCCCTCACCGTCCTCGGCGTGCCCGGAGACCGCGACTCGGTGGCCGGTGCCGTGGCCACCTGGGCGGCGGACGACCTCGAGGCCGCCGTCGTCGGCGCCGGGGGGGCGGCTGCCGCCCTCCGGTCGGGGGCCGCCTGGGACGCACACCCCCAGGGGCGCGCCGTGGCCGGTGAGCCCCTCGTCCATCGGGACACCACGTCGGCCACAACGGGTGGCCCGTCGTGGACGGCGCGTGCCGAGCGGCCCCTCGCCCGGTTGCGGGTCCTCGACCTCACCCGGGTGTTGGCCGGTCCGGTCGCCACGCGTCTCGCTCGCCGGGTGGGGTGCACAGGTCCTGCGGATCGACCCGCCGGGTTGGGACGAGCCAGGCGTCGTGCCCGAGGTCACGCTCGGCAAGCGGTGCGCCCACCTCGACCTCACCATGCCCGCCGGTCGGGACCGCTTCCTCGAGTTGCTGGCGGGCGCCGACGTCCTCGTCCACGGCTACCGGGCCGACGCACTCGAGGGTCTCGGGCTCGGGTCCGACCTGCGGGCCGACACCCGGCCCGGCCTGGTCGACGTCAGTCTCGACGCCTATGGCTGGTCGGGTCCGTGGACGACGGCGCGGGTTCGACAGCCTCGTGCAGATGAGCACGGGCATCGCCCACGCCGGCATGGCCGCCGCCGGGGCGGACCGGCCCGTGTCCCTGCCGGTCCAGGCCCTCGACCACGCCACCGGCTACCTGCTGGCCGCGGCCGCGCTCACCGGTCTGGCACAGCGGCAGGTCGACGGCACCGGCAGCCGCTGGCGCACCTCGCTGGCCCGCATGGCCCGCCTGCTGGTCGACGCCGGCACCGACGGGGCCCAGGAGGGGGCCGATGTCGAACCTGCTCCCCCGCGGACCGACGACCCCGTCGAGCGGACCCCGTGGGGTGACGCCCGCCGGCTCCCGCCCCCGGTCATCGTGGACGGCGCACCGCTGCGGTGGACGCTCCCGGCCGGGCACCTCGGCGCATCGCCTGCCGCCTGGGGGCCCGACTGACCCGTCAGGCCGGCACGACGGGGGCGGCCGTCGCGGACGGTCGAGCCTGGTGCGCCAGCACGTCGACGACGGCCAGCACCACGGCGACCGCCCCGATGGCGGCGCCGAGCAGGCAGACCCCGGCCCAGCGGTGGCTCCCGTAGAGCCAGCTGGCCGATGCCGAGCCGAGGGCCCCGCCGACGAAGTAGCAGACCATGTACGCCGAATTGATGCGACTGCGCGCCTCGGGCGCCAGGCGGTAGATCAACGACTGGTTCGTCACCTGGAGCCCCTGGACGCCCACGTCGAGTACGAGGATGCCGACGATCATCATGGCCAGGTCGTGGCCGCCGAGCCACAACGGCAGGAACGACGCCGCCACCAGCACGGCGAAGACCAGGGTGGTCGTGCGGGTGAGGCCCCGGTCGGCCCATCGGCCCGCGAAGTTGGCGCACAGGGCCCCGGCTGCGCCCACCAGTCCGAAGAGTCCGATGACGGCTGCGCCGTAGTGGTACGGCGACCCGGACAGCACGAAGGCCATGGTCGTCCAGAAGGCGCTGAAGGCGGCCATGCCCAGGCCGCCGAAGAGGATCCGTCGTCGCAGCAGCGGCTCGGCCCGGAACAGCGCCACCGTGGACCGCAGCAGCGCGCCGTACCGGATCGACGGGCGCTCGGTCTCGCCCGGCAGCACCCGGCGCAGCACCAGGGCCATCAGGATCGTCATCCCGGCGGCCACCACGTAGACCACCCGCCAGCTGGTGATTCCCGCGACGAACCCGGAGACGGTCCGGGCCAGCAGGATCCCGAGGAGGAGCCCGCTCATCACCTGGCCGATCACCCGGCCCCGGCTGGCGTCGTCCGCCAGGGACGCAGCCATGGGGACCAGCATCTGGGCCACCGTGGACCCGACGCCCACGAGGAGCGCCACGGCCACCAGTACACCGATGGAGGGGGCTGCGGCGGACACGACCAGCCCGACCGCGGTGACGAGCAGCACCGCCGGCAGGAATCGGCGACGGTCGAGGATGTCGCCGAGGGGCAGGAGGAACCCCAGTCCGAGTGCGTACCCGATCTGGGACAGGGTCACGACCAGTCCGGCCTCCGCCTCGCTCGTGCCGAACGAACGGGTGATGTCGTACAGGATGGGCTGGGCGTAGTAGAGGTTGGCGACCGACAGGCCGCACGCCACCGCAACGACGATCACGAGGCCACGCGGCATGCCCGGGTGGCTGGGGAGGCTGGGGTGGCTGGCCCCGGTGGCATCGGCTGCGTTGGTCATGGAGGGCTCCGTCGTCGTCGGCACGGTGGTCGGACCATCAGGTCGTGGATGCTCCCGCATGGGTGAACGCTCCACACCGGCACACTATTCCTGTACGCGGCGTTCATGATCTACGGTGGGCCGGTGGCCACGACTCAGCACCCGGCTCCGGCACGCGCCGGGCGACCGCGGAGCGAGCGGGCGCGGCTCGCCGTACTGGAGGCGGCCGCAGACCTCCTGGTCGAAGGCGGGCTCGCCGCCGCCAACATCGAGGCCGTCGCCGCCCGCGCCGGGGTGAGCAAGGTGACCATCTACAAGTGGTGGCCGTCCCGCGGATCGGTGGCCGTCGACGCCTACTTCCACCGCTACCGGCGGACTGGCGCCTTCGCCGACACCGGCGACCTGTCCACGGACCTGACCGGTCAGATCCGCCTGCTCGCCCGGACCTTCCGCGGTCGGGCCGGGGCGATCATGGCCGAGCTCATCGGCCAGGCCCAGTCCGACCCCGCGTTGGCGGGCACCCTGCGGGCCCGCTGGCTCCAACCCCGACGCGACGCGTCGACCGCGGTCCTGCTCCGGGCCGTCGAGCGCGGCGAGATCCGTCCGGACACCGACATCCCGGTGGTCCTCGACCAGCTGTACGCCCCGCTCTACTACCGGCTCACCATGGGCCACGAGCCCTTGACCCCGAGCCTGGCCGACTCGCTGGTGCGCACGGTGCTCGACGGGATCCGTCCGCGGCCGGCCGGCGCCGGCGGCGGCCAGGCACGCGCCGCCGACCGGTCGGTCAGCCGGCGGACCGGCTGAGACCGGCCCGCTCGCCGTGTGTCACGAACTTGGTGGCCATCTTGCGCGAGGCCTCGTCGATCATCTCGTCACCGAACATGACCGCACCGGTGCGGTCGTCCTCGGTCGCCGTGCGGTAGGCGTCGAGGATGTCCCACGCCTTGTCGAACTGCTCCTGGGTCGGCGAGTAGACCTCGTTCAGGACACCGACCTGGTCGGGCGTGAGGGCCCACTTGCCGTCGTAGCCGAGGACGCGAGTGCGCTGGGCGAACTCGCGGAGGCTGTCGAGCTCGCGGATCTTGAGGAAGGGGCCGTCGATGACCTGGAGGCCGTTGGCACGACCGGCCATCAGGATCTTCGAGAACACGTAGTTGAAGTGGTCGCCCGGGTACTCGGGGATGGCCACGCCGCCGGTCAGCACCGGCATCTCCATCGAGGCGGCGAAGTCGGCGGGGCCGAAGATGATGGTCTCGAGGCGGGGCGAGGCGGCGCAGATCTCCTCGACGTTGATGAGCCCCCGGGTCGTCTCGATCTGGGCTTCGATCCCGATGTGGCCGACGGGCAGGCCGCACGTCTTCTCCACCTGGGTGAGCAGGAGGTCGAGGGCGACCACCTCGGCGGCCGACTGGACCTTCGGGAGCATCAGCTCGTCGAGGCGCTCGCCGGCGTTCGACACGACCTCGATCACGTCGCCGTAGGTCCACTCGGTGTCCCAGGCGTTGATCCGGACGCACAGCACCCGATCGTCCCACGGGAGGGTCCGGATGGCCTCGGCCACCTTGGCCCGGGCCGCCTCCTTCTCCAACGGGGCCACCGAGTCCTCGAGGTCGAGGAAGCTCATGTCGGCGGCGACGGTGGGGGCCTTTGCCAGGAAGCGCTCGTTGGACCCCGGTGAGGACATGCAGGAGCGGCGCGGCAGGTTGCGGGAGCGTTCGGACATGGCCCCGATCGTAGGGCGGCGGCGGGCACGGGCCAAAACGACGGCCCCCGGTCGGCGGACAGGAACCGGTGTGCGGGCTGTCCGCCGGGCCGACCCGGTGCACGGCCGGGCGGCACCGGTGACCGGTCAGCCGGCGGCGGTATCGGCGGCGGTGTCCCGGGCGATCTGGTCGGCCAGGTCGCCGGGGGTCAGCTGCTCCGACAGGAGGCGCTCGAACCGGGCCGGGTCCCCAGCGGTGAAGGCCCGGCACAGTGGGAACCCCTCCACGTAACAGGTGAGGTACGCCCGCCATGTCGGGTGGGTGAGGAACTCGACGGCCTTGGCCGCCCGGTCACGCGGCAGGAGGCCCCACCGGGAGACCTCGTCGATCACCGTGTCCGGGTCGGCACCGTCCTCGTGGAGACGGAAGGCGGCGTTGGTGCGCACGGCGCCGAGCGCTTCGCCGGCCTCGGCCACAGCTGCCACCACCTCGGTGTCGTAGCGGATGCCGAGCGGCCGCAGGTGGGCGGCGACGGTCGCCTCGGGGTGCCGGCCCCAGGCCACCTCGAGCCCGAGGTCGGCGAGCCCCTCGGCGAGCAGGCACTGCGGGGTGCCGACGAGGAAGATCGACTCCTCCCACCACTGGCGCCGACGGACGAGGCCGACCTCCTTGCGGGAATGCTCCGTATGGTGCCCGGGATACGCCTCGTGGGCCACCAGGTGGGCCAGGCCGGTCGACAGGACCGGCAGGTCGGTGTTGATGGCGACCCTGCTCTGCAGGCCGCCGAGGTAGTAGTTGAACCCGGACCACGGCTCGTTCGTCACCAGCTCGAACTCGACATGCTCGCCGTCAGGAAGGCCGAACAGCTCGTCGGTGCGGGCTCGCAGGTCCTCGGCCAGCGACCGGACGGCGGAGCCGAGCATGTCGACGGGCACGGCGTGCGACTCGCGCCACGCCACCAGGCGCTCGGCCAACGGGCCCGATCCCGGCAGCACCCCGTCCAGGCGCCGGTGGGCGTCGACGAGCGTCTCCTCGTCCACCCGTGACGGACGGACGCCGTAACAGGCCTCGACCTCGTCGGCGTAGGCGATCTGCTCACCCGCCAACTTGGCGCAGGTGGTGGCGAGTCCAACGACCTGGGCCGAGACCCAGTGGCGCCGGGGCGGGGCGGACGAGTCCTCCGAGGACGGCCCGTCGAGCGGGACACCCGACTCGAGGGCGGCGAGGAGGGCACGGGCGTCGGCGACCAGCCTCTCGGGGGGGACGAGCGGTTCGGCGGCGACCGACGCGGCCAGTCCGGGCGGGCCGTAGTACGCGTCGACCATCCCGTCGATGTGGCGTCCCAGCCGGAGCCCCAGCGTCAGGTAGCCCTCGACCAGTCCGCCCTCGACCATCCCGCTGCCGGCCACGTCCGTCGTCCGGAGGGACCGCTCAGTCGAGCTGGGCGTGGAGGAACGCCACCGTGCGCTCCCACAGCAGCTCGGCCGCGGCCGTGTCGTGGACCGCGGGGCGGTCCTCGTTGAAGAAGGCGTGGTCCACGCCGGGGTAGACGAGGAAGGTGGCGTCGCGCCCCAGTGCGGTGAGCTTCGACTCGAGCTCCCTGGCCGCCTCGGGGGTGAAGGAGCCGTCGAGCTCGGCGACGTGGCCGAGGACCGCCGCTGTCATCTTCGAGTAGTCGGGCTGGGCGTCGGGCCACGGGATCACCCCGTATGCCGGTACCACCGCGGCCACCGCGTCGGGACGCTGGCAGGCGAGGACGAGCGCCAGGCCGCCGCCCATGCAGAACCCGACGACGCCGACGGACGGTCTGCCGGTGCGGCGCAGGAGCTCGTCGACCGCGCCGCTGAGGTGCGTGGCCGCCTGACCCATCTCGAGGGCCATCATGTGCTTGGCCGCCTCGTCCGGCTCGGTCAGCGGCACGGCCGTGCCACGGTAGAGGTCGGGTGCCAGGGCGGTGAACCCGGCCGCCGCGAACCGGTCGCAGGTCCGGGTGATCTGGTCCACCAGACCCCACCACTCCTGGAGGACCAGGACCCCGACGGTCCCCTCCGATCCTCCGTCCGGCACGGCCAGATAACCCGGCACGGTGCTCCCGTCAGTCGGAAATTCGATGCGCTCACCCATGGAGCGGACCCTACTCGCCACACCCCTGCGACGGCGCCCCGACCGTGGGTCGTCCGGAGGCCCCTGTCACCGATCGACGACGGTCCCGCAGCGGTGAGCACTCGTAAACTCCCAGGTCAGGGCCTTGACTTGCCCGGGGGTCCTTGTGGCCCCCCGACTGACCGACTACCATCAGCACCCATATGACTCACGCCGAGCAGTACTCGACGGTCGAGCCAGGTGCCTGCCCCGCACGTTCCCGCCGAACACGGAACCGGGTCGTAGCGACGCTCGCAGTGGTCTCCCTCCTCGGAGCCACGTCGGCGACGGTCGTCGTCGCCGCACCTGCCTCTGCAGACCAGATCTCCGACGCCCAGGCCCAGGCCGCGGCCATCACGGCCAAGCTGAACGCCACCGAGGCCCAGATCGCGGCGCTGACCGACCAGGTCAACGCCGCCGATTACAGGCTGTCACAACTGCAGGGCCAGATCGCCGCCAGCCAGGCCGAGATGGCCAAGGACCAGCACACCGTCTCGGTCGACGAGTCCCAGCTGCGCTCCCAGGCGCTCGCCGACTACACCAGCTCGGGAACGTCGAGCACGTCCACCCAGCTCTTCACCTCGAACGTGAACACGAGCGGCATCCGGTCGGAGTACTCGTCGATCGCCACCGGCAACGTGACGTCGACGATCGACCACCTCCACACCGCCCAGGCGCAGCTCGCCGCCACCCAGGCGTCGCTCGAGCAGCAGACGTCCCAGGCGCAGGCGACCAAGGACAGCCTGGCGGGCTCCCAGCAGCAGGCCACGAACCTGGCCGCCCAGGACAAGGCCACCCTGAGCAGTGTCGACGCCAACATCCAGACGCTCGTGGCCCAGAAGCAGGCCGCCGAGGCCGCCGCCGCCCAGGCCGCCGCCCAGGCCGCGTTCAATCAGAAGGTCGCCGCCACCCAGGCGGCTCAGGCCGCCCAGGCATCCCAGGCCGCGGCCGCGGCAGCAGCGCCGCGCCCCGGTTCGAGCACGGGCTCCGGCCCTTCCGGTACGAACTCCAGCGGTGGCGGTACGACCACGATCATCCTGGCGGCCCCTCCGCCGGTGTCCGGGGCCGCCGGAGTCGCCGTCGCAGCCGCCGAGCGTGAGGTCGGCGTGCCCTACGTCTGGGGTGGCACCACCCCGGCCGGGTTCGACTGCTCGGGCCTGGTGATGTGGGCCTACGCGCAGGCCGGCATCGGCCTCCCCCACTATTCGGGGGCCCAGTACGCCAGCACCACCCACATCTCCATGGCCGACATCCAGCCCGGCGACCTGCTCTTCTACGGTCCCGGCGGCAGCGACCACGTGGCCATGTACGTGGGGGGCGGCTCCATGATCGAGGCGCCCTACACCGGTGCCAGCGTCTGGATCACCGGGGTCCGCACCGGCGGCCTCACCGGCGTCGGCCGGGTGGTCTGAGCCCGGGCACTCCGACCCAGCGTCCGGCCGGCCCCCGGGTCGACGGCAGGCGCGGGACCGGTCGCACGGACCTCCTCCCATGGCATTCGGCCAACCGTCGGGACCACCGGCCACTGCCCGACAGCTCCGTGACCTGACCGCTCTGGTCGAATCCGCCGGGCACACCGGGTTCCGTGACGCTCGCGGACCCCTCGGCCTCACCCAGCGGCAGGCGGGCGGGCGGTTCACCCAGGACGAGGCCGAGGCGCTCATCGTCCGCCTCGAGGCCGAGGCCGAGGAGCGCGATGCGGGCGGCGGACACGACCGGTCGCCCCCCGCCACACCGGTCGCTCCCCGTCGGACCGCTCCGGGCACGCCCGGTGGGCGGGGCACGTCGGGGGCGCGGGCCGCCACCCTCGCCGACCAGCTCCAGCGGGTACCCGAGGAGCTCCTGGTCGACGAGCTCCGTCGACGGGGCTGGGCACTCATCCCGCCGTCCCTGGCGAACTGACAGCCCGGACCCGGCCCGCTACTTGCCCGGGATCCGAACCGGGGCCCGGCGGAATCAGGCCTGATCGTGGGCGGCGAACTCCTTGGGCGGCATCTGCCCGACCGTGCCACCGGAGCGCGGGCCGGGCGGGCGGGCGAAGCGGAACGGGATCGCCTCCCGACCGGCCTGGATCACCATGGCCTGGCCCGTTGCCACGCCCGACATCAGGTCGACCACCGCCGTCGCCACCGACCCGACGTCGATGAGGGGGAATCCGCTCGACTCGAGCACCTCGCGCATATCGGCGATGAGCGGGGTGTCGACGATGCTCGGGCACACGGCGTTGACGGTGATCCCCTTGTCGGCCAGCTGCGGCTCGAGCGAGCGCACCAGGCCGACCACGGCGTGTTTCGTGAGGCAGTAGATCGGATCCGGTGAGAAGCCGATGAGCCCGGCCAGCGATGCCGTGGCCACGATCGATCCGCCGCCGCGCTCGACCATCGCCGGGACGAGCGCCCGCACCCCGAAGAACACGCCGTCCACATTGACCCCGGTGGCCCGTCGGTAGATCTCGTCGGTCACGGCGGTGACGTCGGACTCGCCCGTGGTGATCCCGGCGTTCAGATGGGCGAGGTCGATCCCGCCGTACCTGGCGGTCACCGCGTCGACAATGCCCGGCCACTCGTCGGAACGGCCGACGTCGGCCTGCAGGGCGAGGCCGCCGAGTTCCACCGCCGCCCGCTCGGCCGACTCCTCGTCGAGGTCCACGACCGCCACCGACGCGCCGGCCGCCGCCAGCCGGGTCGCCGTCGCCAGCCCGATACCCGATCCCCCGCCGGTCACCACTGCCACCTTGCCTGCCAACGATCCCACGGCGTCACCTGCGACCCTTCACTCGGTCGGCGGCCGCCACCTGCGGCGCACCGGCCCGGCCGTCCTCGGAGCGAGACGGCACGGCGAGGCCACCCTACCGGCACCCTGGGGCATACTGAGGGCCTGGCCGGCGCGTGGGACGCTCCCCCGACCCGTCCGGGACGCCATCATGAGACCGATCCCCGTCGCTTTCCACATCTGGTTCCTCGAGGTCCACACCTACGGGATCGGACTGGCCCTCACCTTCTGGTTCGGGCTCCGCTACACCGAGCGCCGGCTGCGCGACCGCGGCTACCCGTGGCAGTGGGTGACCGGCATGTTCGTCTGGGTCATCGTGGCCGCCATCGTCGGCGCCCGGGCCATGCACGTGCTCTCGCACCTCTCCTACTACGCGGCCAACCCGTCGCAGGTCTTCGCCATCTGGCAGGGCGGCCTCTCGTCGTTCGGCGGCCTCATCGCCGCCGTGCCGGTGGCGATCGTCAGCACTCGCCGGCGCTGCCCCCAGCTCCCCGCGCTCCGCTTCGCCGACCTGATGGCCCCCGTGCTCATGGCGTGCTGGGGCATGGGCCGGCTCCTCGGACCCCAGCTGATGGTCAACGGCGGTGGCCACCCCACCAACCAGTGGTTCGGGATGTACTACGCCGGGAACCATCCCGACCAGAAGGTGCTGCCGGTCCCGATCTTCCAGGCCATGGAGGACTTCACCATCTTCGGAATCCTGCTGCTCGTGGAGCGCTGGCTGCGGATGCGCACCCCGACCGTCGCGTCCGACGGCTCGGTCCTGACCCCGGCGACGGCGCCGCCGCCGCCGGCCGGGATCGTCCTCGGCGTGGGGATGGTGCTGTGGGGTATCGAGCGGTTCCTGGACGAGCACCTCTGGCTCGGCGAGGACGGCCACCTCGGCTCGCTGCTGGTCCAGATCGCCGGCATCACACTGTCGGTCGTCGGCCTCCTCCTGCTGGCAAGCCGCCTCGGTCCCTACCGGCTGTGGCGCGACTCCCGGCCCGACCCGGTGGCGCCGTCCCCCGACCCGGTGGTGGACGAGGAGCGAGCCGAGGCCGAAGACGGGGACGCGGCCGCCCCGGTCGCGTCCGGCGGCCCGTCCCCGGGCACCTCCCCCGGTTCAGGCGACCGGGACCGACCGACCGCGGTCGGCGGTCGGGAGGCCGACGCCCGACGGCGTGACGGCCCGACGGCGTGACCGCACGAGGACGCGCGTGACCACCGTCGACACCACCGTCCCTACCACCACGGCACCTGTGTCGGGGATCGTGGTGGCGGCGGCGAGCACGGCCGCAGTGAGACCGGTGGCCGCCAGCACCGCCCGCTCGGCCCACGGCAGCAGCGCGGCGAAGCTCCGGTGGAAGGCGAGGAGCTCCGTCGGGCTGGTCACCCGCCGGGTGAGGGCCACCGCCACCCCCCGCACGAGGCCGAAGGCGCCGCCGATCGCCAGGGCCACCACCGGGTCGCCGGTGAGAGCGCCGAGCACCACCACCAGGTAGACGGCGGCCGTGGTGATGTAGGTGGCCACGCCTGACCCGATCTGGAACCCGAATCCGGCGCCGTAGACCCAGGGTCGGTATGCGTCGAGCCACCGCTCGTTGACCTGCCGGTAGTGGACGGGGAGCCGCACCCCGGCGAGCCCGGCGTCGGACACCAGGGCGACCAGTGCCGCGGCCAGCCCGATGGCGGCGGCGACGGAGGGGGTCGGGCCGGTGGAGTGCACCACGGCGGCGGACACGGCGACGACCGTTCCGAGCGCCAACCCACCGACGGTCGCGCCCAGGACGAACCAGACGCAGGTCGCCCCGTAGCGGTGACCCTTCGCCCGCTCGGCCATCGGGGTGATGGTCGAGAGCATCGACAGTCCGCAGGGCGACCACGTCGACCGCACGGCGGCTGCGCCCGCCACCAGGAGTGCCAGCAAGGAGAAGGTCATGGTCATGGGACTCCTCGGGTGGTCGGGGTGCAGGTGGTCCGGTCGGTCACGGGATCGGTCACCGTCTCAGGCCGGTGACCCGAAGAAGGGTGCGTCGAAGGCGAAGATGCCGCCGTCGGAGGCCACCAGCCAGTAGCCGGTGCCGGTCGGTGTCGAGGCCGATCCGACGACAGGGCGCTGGAGGCGCTGCCCGCCCATCGAACCGTCGAAGGGGGCGTCGCCGAAGGCGAAGATGCCGCCGTCGGAGGCCACCAAGCGGTAGCCGGCACCCGACGGGGTGGCCGACATCCCCACGATGGGCTGGTTGAGTTGGAGCCCACCCATCGAGCCGTGGAAGGCGGCGTCGCCGAAGGCGAAGATGCCGCCGTCGGAGGCCACCAGCCAGTAGCCGGCACCCGACGGGGTGGCCGACATCCCCACGACGGGCTGGTTGAGCGGGAGCCCGCCCATCGAGCCGTGGAAGGCGGCGTCGCCGAAGGCGAAGATGCCGCCGTCGGAGGCCACCAGCCAGTAGCCGGCGCCCGACGGGGTGGCCGACATGCCCACGATGGGGCGGTTGAGCGGGAGCCCGCCCATCGAGCCGTGGAAGGCGGCGTCGCCGAAGGCGAAGATGCCGCCGTCGGAGGCCACCAGCCAGTAGCCGGCGCCCGACGGGGTGGCCGACATGCCCACGACGGGCTGGTTGAGCGGACCGCCCGCCAGATCGCCGCGGGCGGGGAAGTCGCCGAAGGCGAGGACCCGACCGAACGAGGTGGCCATGGCGTAGCCGCCGCCGTCACCGCTGGCGGCCATACCCGTCACGAGGCAGTCGGTCAGTGCGGAGGAGCACGGAGCGGGCCGGGGTGTCGGCTGGGCGGTGGTCCAACACGCCGCATTCATCTCGGCCGTGGAATTGTCGACGGCGAGGGTGGTCGTGCACGTCGGGTCGATGGTCCACGGTGGCACGCAGGCGACCACTCGGCACACGATGCGTCCGATGCAGTCGACCTGCTGGTTGCACTGTCCGTAGCGGAACTGGAAGCACCCGGTCGCCCACGAGTCGCATCCGGCGGGGCCGCAGCCGCAGTTCGTCCCGTCGCACCCGGGCTCGCAGAATCCCCAGCCGTTGCCACACCCGGTGGTACAGCCGCACGAGGCGTGGCAGTCCATGTAGTAGCGGGGTCCGCCGCAGTACGACGAGTTGTCCGCCTTCCACCAGCCACCCATGATCGTGTCGGTCGGGCAGTAGTTGTAGCCGTCGTTGATCGAGCAGCAGAACTCCGAGAACCCGGCGCAGCACGTCGTGCCGCAGCCGCATGACGTATTGGCGCAGGTGCACACCGCGGCATATGCCGTTCCCGGACGCAGGAGCAGGTCCACCCCGGACCCCACGGCCACGGCGCTGCCGACGACGGCCGAGCGGTTGATGAAGCTCCGGCGGGACAGCCGGCTGCCGAGGAACGACGACGCCCGGTCCACCAGGGTGGTGCTCATGCCGGCTGCCGGATGATCCCGAGCAACTGGCGCGCCGCGCCCACCCCGGCCATGCGGCCGAGGGCGAGGTAGGCCAGCCACGCGACCAGGACGCTCACCGCCACCAGGGGCACGCCGTGCCACGGCTGGTCGGTCAGGAGGGTCGGCAGCCACCGTGCGGGAGCGGCGGCGGCCACCGACACCGCCGCCGCCGACAGCACGAGGTCGACGACGACGTGGAGCCGGGTCGCCGGGGTGTCAGGGGTACCGAAGCACCCGCAACTGGCCAACGGGCCTCCACGCGCCCGCGCCACTGTCACGAAGGCGGCGAACCCGAGGTAGGAGAGTGCGACGAGCCCGGCCGACCACACCGATGGGCGCACCAGCCCGGCGGCGCCCACGAGCGCCTCGGCGGCGGCCGCGACCCGGACGAGGGGGGCCACCACGGCGAGCGACACGGGCATCGAGGCGGTGACGGCCCGTGCCGTGTCACCCGGACGAACCGCCTTGGCGACGCCAGCGGCGATGAGCAGCACACAGGCGGCAAGGTACGGGCCGATCAGTTCCACGGTGCTCCCAGGGGTGCGGGCACCGGTGCCGGGCCCACCGCCAGCCGGCCCAGCAGCGCATTGACCCGCGGGACCAGTGACCCCCGGCGCGAATGACTGCCCAGCACCACGTAGAGGGTGAAGGGGCGCCCGGCCTCGGTGAAGAACCACTGGGTCCCCGACTGGCCGACCAGGCCGCGGCGCAGCACGTAGGGCAGGAAGTCCGACGCCGACAGCTCGCGTGGCATGCCCGACCGGGCGAACAGCCGGGCACCCAGGCTGTCGGGCCCGTACTCGAACAGGGACGCGAACACGTCGGCGCCGGTCATGAGATGCACCGCGCCGCCTCCGAAGTCGCCCACCTCGCCGGGCAGGGCGAAGGTGGCGAAGTGGGCCACCGCGCACGGCAGCTCGGGCCCGGTCCCCTGGCGCTTGAAGATCCGCCCTTCGAATCCCGTCGGGAGCTCGGCCGTGATCCCGTGGGCGCGCATCGTCGCCACGTTCAGCCCGCCCTGCGGACGTGGCGGTCGGACGCGCGCATCCGGGCGTCGGGCGGGCCGTAGAGGTCCTCGAGTGACGTCGGGTACAGGCTCGGGTCGCCGGGATGGATCCCGGCGGCGCGCAACTCGGCGTCGTTGGCCGACTCGCGGGCCGGCCCGTCGATCCCGACGTCCCGGCTCGCACGGGCGCCCGGGGCGAACGCCGCTGCGTCGACCTCGGCCCGGCGCACGAGCTCGACGACCTGGTGGAAGTGGTTGGCCACGCCCTCGCCGATCCGACGGCCCGACGTCCCGTCGACCAGGACGAAGAACGGCGACCCCGGTACCTCGTAGTCGGTCCACGCCTCACTCGACATCACGACGGCCAGCCCGGGCGACGCCAGGCCGGCGACCTCCCCCGGGATCTCCCGGTCGGCACCCTTGGTGACCACGACCAGACGGGTGCCGTCCGACAACCCGGGCGGTCCCGGGTCGCGGAACGCCTCCCAGAACCCGGCGCACGACGAGCAACCCGTCGACAGGAAGGCGAGCAGCGTCAGCCCACCGGAGCCCGCCGGGGCGACGGCGAGGGCGTCGCCGCCCGGGGTGACCCCGGCGACGGCGGGAGCGGACGTGGCGTCGCGCCCGGGCGCCAGGGACGGCCCCATCGCAAGCGGCACGGCCACCGATCGGTCGGGGGCGGCGTGGTCGTGGCCCGTCGCCTCCGACGGTTCGCCGACGCCGACCCCGAGGTCGTGCAGCGCCTTCAGGATGTCGGCGTGACTTCGCAGCAGCCCGGCGACCAGGACGGCCAGGAGTACGACGACGAGAGCGAGCACGACGACGAGAGCGAGCACGGGTGACCTCCGGGTGCGCGGGACGGTGGCGACAACCGCCACACGACCCGGCGCATGGGTCCACTGTACGAACTCCCTCGCGCACAGTGGTGGCAATCGGTGCGGAGCGGGCGACATCGCCCACGCTCG
This sequence comes from uncultured Actinomycetota bacterium, assembly GCA_963835445.1. GTDB lineage: Bacteria > Actinomycetota > Acidimicrobiia > Acidimicrobiales > RAAP-2 > Bog-756. The sequence continues at coordinate 265,411 of CAWIFO010000003.1, read as the reverse complement.
GTGGTCGTGGCGCGCCTAGGCTCGTCACGATCGGCCGGCGGGCCGACTGCGGCCACGGGAGGCACCCATGGGATTGCGCATCGAGACGGTGACCATCGACGCGGTGGACCCCGAGGCGCTCGCCGCCTTCTGGTGCGCTGCGCTCGACTGGGTCCAGCGGGTCGACGAGGACGGCGACATCTGGATCGAGCCGGACGACGACCACCCCGACGCCGGCACGGTGCGCCCCCTGCTCCTCATGCGCGTCCCCGAGGCGAAGGCCGGCAAGAACCGGCTCCACCTCGACCTCGTCCCCGACGACCACGAGCGCGAGGTCGAGCGCCTCGAGGCGATCGGGGCCACGCGCCCGAACATCGGTCAGACGGGCAACGAGTCCTGGGTGGTGCTCGCCGACCCCGAGGGCAACGAATTCTGCGTCCTCGACGAGCAGGACCTGGTCGAGGACTGAGGGACCCCGTCCGACCGGACGGGCCGGCGGATCAGCCGGCACCCCCGGACTCGGCGGCGGCCTTGGCCTCGGCGGCCTTGCGGTAGGCCTCGAGCTGGTCCAGGAGCGGCATGCGCTCCTGGCCGACCGTCGAGTCCAGCCTCGCCGCGATCTGCTCGGGCGTCCAGCGCCCGTCGGCGTAGACGGCCCGCACCTCGCGGGGCTGGTTCCACACCGCGATCTTGGGCCCCACCGACGTGTAGACCTGGCCGGTCACGTGCCGGGCCCGCTCGGACAGGAGATAGACCACCATCGGCGCCACGTCCTCGGGGTCGCCCATCTCGGCCAGGTCCATGGGCACGTTGGCCGACATCCGGGTGCGGGCCACCGGGGCGATGGCATTGGCCGTGATCCCGTAGCGGTGGAGGCCTGCGGCGGCCGAGCGCACCAGGGACACGATCCCGCCCTTGGCCGCGGCGTAGTTGGCCTGGGCCACACTGCCGGCGAAGGCGCCCGAGGTGAAGGCGACCAGCGAGCCGCCGCCCTCCTGCTTGCGCATGACGGCCGACGCAGCCCGGAACACGGTGAAGTGGCCCTTCAGGTGCGTCTCGATGACGGCGTCCCACTCGTCCTCGGCCATGTTGAACAGCATCCGTTCGCGCAGGATCCCGGCCACGGCGACGACGCCGTCGATCCGGCCCCAGCGCTCGACGCCGGTGCCGACGATCCGTTCCCCGCCGGCCAGCGTGGTCACGCTCTCGGCCACGGCCACGGCCTCACCGCCGGCCGCCTCGATCTCGGCCACGACGGCCTCGGCCACCTCGCTCTTCGGGTCCTCGCCGGCCATCGACACGCCGATGTCGGCCACGACGACCTTGGCACCCTCGGCCGCTGCGGCCAGGGCGACGGCCCGACCGATGCCTCCACCGGCGCCGGTGATGGCGACGACCTTGCCGTCCAGGAATGCAGTCATTGCGCGTTGCTCCTCATGTTCGTCGTTCGGGTGTTCGTCGTGGCGACCGGCGTGACACTGTGGCGTCGACGGCGGACCCGCCCGCACGCAGGAGCGCCGTCGCCGGAGCGAGCGCCACCCACTGGGGAGGTTGACCATCTACTGGAACCTGTTCTAGCGTCCCCATCGGGTCGGCGCCACCCCGCTCCCGGTCACCGGTCACCCCGCACGGGCGCGACACGGAGGCGGGGTGCAGGAGTCCCCGCCGACCGCCGTTTGACGGCGACACCGCTACGGCACCGCAGCGACGACGACACGGGGGAATGCGACGACATGGGTGATCTCGGCTTCTGGGCACTGGCGCACGAGCATCCGGAGCACCTGGCGCTGGTGGCGCCGGACGGCACCGAGTACACGTCGGGCGAGCTGCTCGCCCGCACGAACCAGGTGGTGCACGGCCTGCGTGGGCTCAACCTCCAGCCAGGGGACGTCGTGGCCACCCTCCTGCCCAACGGCGTGGAGATGTTCGAGCTCTACCTCGCCGCCCTCCAGGCCGGCTGGTACCTGGTGCCGATCAACCACCACCTGGTCGGCCCCGAGGTGGCCTACATCCTCGCCGACTCCGGCGCCAAGATCTTCGTGGCCCACGAGCGGTTCGCCGAGGTGGCCCTGGACGCCGCCGAGGAGGCCGAGCTGCCGTCGTCGATCTGCTTCGCGGTGGGCGACATCCCCGGCTTCGGCTCCTACACGCGCATGCGCGACGCACAGCCGACCACCGATCCCGAGGGCCGGACCATCGGCGACGTCATGAACTACACGTCGGGCACCACCGGCAATCCGAAGGGCGTCTTCCGCAAGCTCAGCGGGCTGTCCCCCGAGGATGCCGCCCTCGGCCAGTCCGGCATCCTCTTCCTCTTCAACATCCAGCCCCAGGACGACAACGTCCACATCGTCGGCTCGCCGCTCTACCACACGGCGGTGATGCGATTCTCGGGCGCATCGATCCACCTGGGCCACACCATCGTGGTGATGGACAAGTGGCTACCCGAGGAGATGCTCCGACTGATCCAGCAGTACCAGGTGACCACCTCGCACATGGTGCCGACCCAGTTCCACCGGCTCCTGGCCCTGCCCGAGGGGACCCGTGCCCGCTACGACGTGTCGTCGCTGCGCCACATGATCCACGCCGCCGCCCCCTGCCCCGTGGACGTCAAGCACCAGATGATCGCCTGGTGGGGCGACGCCATCGACGAGTACTACGCGGCATCCGAGGGCGGCGGCACCCTGGTGACCGCCCAGGAGTGGCTGACCAAGCCGGGCACCGTCGGCAAGGCGTGGCCGATCTCGGAGATCGCCATCTTCGACGACGAGGGCAACAAGATCGAGGAGCCGAACGTGATCGGCACCGTGTACATGTCGATGTCGACCGGTGACTTCGAGTACCACAAGGACGAGAAGAAGACGAAGGGCAACCGCATCGGCAAGTACTTCACCGTGGGTGACGTCGGCCTCATCGACGAGGACGGCTACCTGTTCCTGCGGGACCGGAAGATCGACATGATCATCTCGGGCGGCGCCAACATCTACCCGGCCGAGATCGAGAACGTGCTCCTCGGCTTCCCCAAGGTGGGCGACGTGGCCGTGTTCGGCATCCCCCACGACGACTGGGGCGAGGAGATCAAGGCCGTCATCGAGCCCGCCGAGGGCGTGGAGCCCTCCGACGAGCTGGCCGCCGAGATCCTCGAGTACTGCTCCACCCGCCTGGCCAGGTTCAAGACGCCCAAGTCGATCGACTTCACCGACTCGATGCCCCGTGACCCGAACGGCAAGCTCTACAAGCGCAAGCTACGGGACCCGTACTGGGAAGGCCGCGAGAAGATCTGACCCGGAGGCCCCGGGCCGGTGGCGGGCCGTCCGGGGGCAAGGTCGTCCTGCCCGGTCCGTCAGCCGCCGGTCAGCCGTCGGAGGCGGGGGTGCCCGGCTCCGCTCCCGACTCGATGGCGTCCACCCCCCGGCGCATGGCCTCGAGGAGCCCGTCGTCGGGACCGGTGGCGTTCTGCTCGGCGATGGCCAGCATCTGGCGGGGCAGCACCTCGATGAACAGACCGTCGGCCTCTGCCGTCAGCACGTCGTCGTGGTACATCCCCGCCCAGGTCCGGATCTTGCGTCCGTCGCGCTCGAGGAAGCGGGCCTCGAGCCGGAGTTCGGTGCGCAGCGGGGTGGGCTTGCGGTACCGCACGGTGAGTGTCCCGGTCATGCCCGGGTTGCCGGCGACCATGTTGGCCGCCCCCAGGATCTCGTCGAACGTGGCGGCGATGACCCCGCCGTGGACGCAGCTCGGGGGACCCTCGTAGGGGTAGTCGAACCACGCCGTGGCCCGGATCTCGGGCGGGCCTCCGTCCTCACCGTCGACCACCTCGAGGCGGACCGGCGGCGCGATCGGGTTGAGGATCCCGGCGATCGGGCTGGTCGGGAAGTATTCGACGGAGGGCCGGTCCGTGTCGGGCGGCTGGCGCATCCTGCGGTCGGTCCCGGCGCCTTCCGCCAGCTCGGCGGCGATCCGCTCCACGGCCGCGGCCGCGGCCGCCAGCTCCTCGTCGTCCGGCGTGCCCGACACCGTCATGGTGATCAACGGGCGCAGCGCGTCGGCCAGGCGGAGCCGGGCGGTGTCGGGGTGGTCGACCGGGAACGAGATGGGGCGGCCGCCGCCGGCGAGACTGCTCACGTGCGGGTGTAGACGGGCGGCCGCTTCTCGGCGAAGGCCCGCATCCCCTCGGCGGCGTCCGCCGTGGCGAAGATGGGCCAGCCGATCTCGAGGTCGGCGGCCAGGGCGTCGGCCTCGGACATCCCGTCGGTGGCCCGCAGCGAGGTCTTGATGGCCTCCACCGCCAGGGGGCCGTTCGATCCGATCACCTCGGCGATCTGCAGGGCCTTGTCCAGCGCCGAGCCGTCGGGCACCACGTGGCCGATCAGACCGACCTCCTTGGCCTCGGTGGCGCTCATGGACCGGGCGGTCAGGAGGAGGTCCATGGCCACCGTGTAGGGGATCTGGCGGACCAGGCGGACCACCGATCCACCCAGCGGGTACAGGCCACGCTTCGCCTCGAAGAGCCCGAACACCGCGCTCTCCCCGGCCACACGGATGTCGGTCCCCTGAAGGATCTCGGTCCCGCCGGCCACGGCATAGCCCTCCACGGCGGCGATCAGCGGCTTGCGCAGCTGGTGGTGGCGGAGCAGGGCCTTCCAGTGCAGGTCCGGGTCGGCGGCCATCCGCGCCGACACCTCCTCGTTACCCGGGCCGGACATCGATTTCAGGTCCATACCCGAGCAGAAGGTCCCGCCTGCGCCGGTCAGGACGGCGCACCGGATGTCGTCGTTCGAGTCGATCTCGGTCCAGGCGTCCACCATGCCCACCAGCATCGGTCCCGACAGCGAGTTCTTCGCCTCCGGACGGTTCATCGTCACGACGGCCGTCGTGCCGACCACCTCGTAGCTCAGGTGCTCGGTTTCGATCATGGTGCTGCTCCCTTCGGGGCGGCGTCGAGCGCCGGTTCCCCCTCGTGCGCCGGAGCGCTGCGGTGTGTCAGTGCGCGCCCCGACGGTGCCGGCGGCCCACAGAATCTAGAACGCATTCTACTTTCTGTACCCGACCCGGGCGGACCGGACGCCCGGCGGCGGGCCGAGCACTTCTGGCAGGCTCAGTTCGGTGACGGTCCCTGGGCCATCCCCACCACCGGGGCGCGCAGCGCCAGTCCCCCGGTCGAGCCCTCGAAGGCTGCGTCGCCGAAGGCGAACACCCCGCCGTCCGACGCTGCCAGCCAATAGCCGGCCCCCGAGTTCGACGCGGCGGTGCCCACCACCGGGCGGACCAGCGGCTGGCCTCCCATCGACCCGGCAAAGGAAGCCGAGCCGAAGGCGAAGACCCCGCCGTCGGAGGCGACCAGCCGGTAGCCGGTACCGCTGCCCGACGGCACGGCCATGCCGACGACAGGGCGGGTCAGCGCCAGGCCCCCCGTCGAACCGTGGAACGCGGCATCGCCGAAGGCGAACACCCCGCCGTCGGCAGCCACCAGCCAGTAGCCGCCGTCGTCGGGGCCGGCAGCCATGCCCACCATCGGTGCTCGCAGGGTGAGCCCTCCGGTGGAACCGGCGAAGGCGGCGTCACCGAAGGCGAACACCCCGCCGTCGGAAGCCACCAGCCAGTAGCCGTTGCCGTCTGCAGTCGAGGCCATGCCGACGACCGGTGCCCGCAGGTGCAGCGCGCCGGTCGAGCCGAAGAACCGGGCATCACCGAAGGCGAACACCCCGCCGTCCGCGGCGACCAGCCAGTAGCCGCCGTGGTCAGGGGTGGAGGCCATGCCGACCACCGGGAGGGCGAGCCGCAGCGATCCGGTCGAGCCGTAGAAGGCGGCGGAGCCGAAGGAGAACACGCCGCCGTCCGCCGCTACCTCCCAGTAGCCCGGCGTCGGTGGACGGGGCGAGGGCGGCTCGGGTAGCCCGGCCGGTCCCGTGAAGGCATGGAGCTGGTCCGCCGACGGGGCGACGACCAGGCCGTCGGCGGCCGCCGGAGCCGGGAACGACGACGGCGTCGAGCCGATGGCGAACTGCTGGACCGTGTTCCCGTTGGCCGGGTCGAGAGCGAACAGTGTGCCGCCACTGACCGACCACACCAAGTTTCCGGCCACGATGGGCGACCCGTGGACGCCGCTCGCCGCCCGCCACAGGGCCGTCGGAGACGACGCCGTCGGCTGCACGGCACGGATCCCGTCACCACAGGGCACGAAGAGCGTCCCGTTCAGGTCGGCCGAGCCGCCGAACGGTTCGGAGCCGCAGAACCCCGGCGTCGCGGCGACCTGGCCGCCGATCCCCCCGAGCGGGGACTGGTGCAGCACGTAGGCGGTGCGGGCCTTGCCCACCTCGAACACCAGCCCGTTGGGCAGGAGCGCCGGCGCCGTCGATCCCAGGTCGGCGTCCGAGGCGTTGTCGGACGGCCAGGAGGTCGGGGCGAACGAGTCGAGCAGGTCGGCGACGGGGCTCAACTTCAGGACGCTGTCGCTTTCGTCGTAGGTGCTGCCGACAGAGGTGTGAGCACTGTTTCCGGTCGCGACCCACACATTCCCCTGGGCGTCGATCGAAGGTGCGGCACCACCCATCCAGACCGCCCCCTGGCTGTCGCCCGCCAGGTTCGCCACCACGAACGCGGACGGGGTCGATCCGTCCTCCGGGGCCGAGACGACGAGGCCGTGGTAGGGGTCGCAGTCACCGTAATTGCCCCCGAACCCGACGATCACCCGACCGTCGGTCAGGGCCAGCGAGCTGCGCTGGAGCTCGTGTGCCGGAGATGTGACCGACGCCGGGTCGATCGGCTCGTCGAGGAGCACCGCACCGTTGTAGAGGTCGAGCCCGATCAGGTGGTGGGCGGCCTCCGTCCCCGCCTGTTCGGCGGCGACGACGAAGATCTCGTGGCGGGCCGTGTCGATGACCGGGGTGGACGTGATGCCGACGGTCGGGTGGATGTTGCCGCAGATCCCCCCGCTAAAGCTCGCCGGGTCGAACGGCGTCCCGACGTGGTTCGCCCACAGGACGGCCCCGGTGTCGGCGGCCAGGGCATAGACGGTGTCGTTCTCGGTGGCGGCGTAGACCCGCCCGGTGGCCAGCAGCGGCTGCCCGTACAGCAGCCCGTCGAGGACCGGCGAGGTCCACGCCGACGCGGCCGGCGAGAACGACGTCCCCGAAGGGTCGACCCCGGTCCGCAAGCCGTTCTGGTCGAACGTGGTCCACGACGAGTCGCCGATGGTACGGGGGGCCATGGCGCCCGGGTGCGGGCCGGCAGCATGGGACACCGCCGTGCCCGTGCAGGCGGTGCCGGCGACGGTCAGTGCGACGAGGAGCGCTAGCCGCAGGGCGACCCGCGTCGGGGGCAAGGGGGGAGTGCGCATCCCTCCATGCAACCACGGGCCGGGGGGGTGCCCCGACCAGGGTCCCGGCGCCCCAGCGGTCAGATCCGCTCGATGATGGTGCCGGTGGCGAGGGCACCGCCGCAACACATGGTGATCAGGGCCAGGTTCTTGTCGGTCCGCTCCAGCTCGTGGAGGGCGGTGGTGATCAGACGTGCGCCCGTCGAGCCCACCGGGTGGCCCAGGGCGATGGCCCCGCCGTTGACGTTGACCTTGTCCCAGTCGACCTCGAGGACCTTGCCCCACGACATGACGACGGAGGCGAACGCCTCGTTGACCTCGAAGATGTCGATGTCCGCCATGGTCATACCGGCCTTCTTCAGGACGTCCGTCGTTGCGGCGATGGGCCCGTCGAGGTGGTAGTAGGGGTCGGAGCCGACCAGGGTCTGGGCCACGATGCGGGCCCGGGGCCGCAGCCCGGCCTCGCCGGCCCGCTCCTGGGACATCCACAGCACCGCGGCGGCGCCGTCGGAGATCTGCGAGCTGTTGCCGGCGGTGTGCATACCGTCGGGCAGGACCGGCTTGAGTCCGGCCAGGCCCTCGGCCGTGGTCTCACGCGGACCCTGGTCGCGGGCGACGAGACTCCGCTCGCCGGTCGGACCCTCGGCACCCATGACCGGGGCCTCCACCGGCACGATCTCGCGGTCGAAGCGACCCTCGGCCACCGCGACGGCGGCCTTGCGCTGCGACTCGAGGCCGAGCCAGTCCACGTCGGCGCGGGTGATCCCGTACTTCTGGGCGATCCGTTCGGCCGCGTTGAACTGGTCGGGCATGTCCCACGGGAACTCGTCCGGGCGCGACTTGCCCGGCCCGTTGAACGCGTTGGCCCCGAGGCCGACCCGGCTCATGGCCTCGACCCCGCAGGCGATCCCCGCGTGGATGACGTCGGCGCCGATGAGGTTGGCGACGAAGTTGTTGGCCTGCTGGGCCGAGCCGCACTGGCAGTCGACCGTGGTGGCTGCCGTCTCGTAGGGCATGCCCTGGCTCAGCCAGGCGGTGCGGGTGACGTTGGACGCCTGCTCGCCCGCCTGGGTGACGCAACCGCCGACGATCTGCTCCACCGCACCGGGATCGATGCCGGCCTTCTTCACCAGCTCGACCTGGGCCGTGCCCAGCAGCTCGGCGGCGTGGAACCCCGACAGCCACCCGTTGCGCTTTCCGATGGGAGTGCGGACTGCTTCGACGATCACCGGCTGGGCCATGGAGGTTCCCCCTGTTGTGCGTATCGGTTGGTGGCGTGTGTGATGCGACTGACGGGCGGTCCGGCGAGATGGTGCCCGGAACCCGGCGGCAGCAGTATAGAACCGGTTCTAGAACCCGGCATCCGGGGCCCCGGACGACCTCGCCGGCCGGCGCCGCTGGCCGGCGCCGCAGGGCGGGGCCGATTGGCCGACCCGGCAGCAGACGTAGGATAGTTGCGGACACAACCACTTCGCCTGGCCCACCCGTTCGCCACAACCCTGCAAGGAGCCCCATGCCCAAGCCCACCCTCCAGGTCATCATCGGAAGCACCCGCCCCGGCCGGGTCGGCCTGCCGGTGGCGCAGTGGTTCGAGGGCGTGGCACGGGAGCAGGGTGCCTTCGACGTCGAAGTCCTCGATCTCGCCGAGATCGCCCTCCCGCTCCTCGACGAGCCGGGACACCCCGTGGCCCGCCAGTACCTGCACCGCCACACCATCGCGTGGAGCGAGACCATCGACCGGGCCGACGCGTTCGTCCTCGTGCACCCCGAGTACAACCACAGCTTCAACGCCGCGCTCAAGAACGCACTCGACTTCCTTCACGCCGAGTGGAACTACAAGCCCGTCGGCTTCGTCAGCTACGGCGGGGTCGCAGCCGGCACCCGGGCCATGACGGCGCTGAAGCCAGTGGTGGCCGCACTGCGGATGACGCCGGCGGTCGAGGCGGTCAACATCCCCTTCGTCGCGCAGTTCATCGACGACGAGGGGCGGTTCGTCCCGAACGAAGCCCTGACCATGGGCGCCGCCGGCATGCTGGCCGAGCTGGCCAGGCTGGAGAGCGCGCTGCGCCCACTGCGTTCGGACGCCCCCTCCTGAGCCGGGGTCGTCACCGGCTGGACCGGCTGGGGGCCGTGGACGGCAGAGGCCGTGGACGACCGGTGCGGTACTCTGCCGGTCGGATGGGCGGGGATGCCCGTCCGGCCCCGGCGCCGCCGGGTGCGGGCGGTCGACCCCTCACACGACCACCCGAGCAAGGGGAGGAACCGGATGGGTGCAACGAAGGTGCTGGCGTGCGCAGCGCTGGCCGCCCTCACGCTCGCCGGCTGCTCCCCGTCCTCCACCGGCGCCCCGGCCGCCGCGCCCCGGACCCCGGGCTACCAGCATCCCGGTCCGTACCCCGTGGGCGTCACCACCCTCGACCTGGGATCGGCCGGGTCGGTCCTCGGTGAGCGGTCCGCCACCGTCTACTACCCGGCCGACGCGGCCACCTTCGGCGGGTACCCGGGCTTCAGCTACTCGGAGGCCCAGACGCTGCCTGCCACGCTCCGGGGCATCCTCCCGGCGAAGTACGACACGGTCACCTCGGTGGACGCCCACGTCGACCCGCCGGCCTCCAACCGGGTCCGCTTCCCGGTCGTCCTCTTCAGCCACGGCTACGGCGGCGAACGGCTCTACTACTCCCATCTCCTCACCGGGATCGCTTCGTGGGGCTACGTCGTGGTGAGCGCCGACTACCTGGAACGCGGCCTCGCCGCCCAGGCGCTCCGGTCCACGGTGACGCCCAGCGCCACCCAGGACTCGGCCGTCATGCAGTCCTCGTTGGCCGCCGTGCTCCGGGCCTCGGGCGACCCGGCCTCACCGCTGCACGGCTCGGCCGACACCCGCGAGGTGGCCGCCGTCGGACACTCCGCCGGGGGCCAGACCGCCTTCGACGCACTCGCATCCCCGTCGGTGAGGACGGCGGTCGGATGGGCACCGGTGGGTCCCGTCGGCACGCCGTCCGACAAGCCCGTCCTGCTGATCGGCGCCGAGGGGGACACGGCCGTCACCCCGGCCTCGCTGGCAGCGACCTACCGGTCGTTCCGTGGTCCGAAGGCACTCGTGGAGATCTCGGGCGAGGGCCACAACACCTACACCGACATCTGCACCGGGATCCGGGCGGGCGGGGGACTCATCACCTACGCCGTCGCCAACCACTTCGTGAGCCCCGCCCTGGCGCAACTCGGGGTCAACGGGTGTCAGCCGGATGACGCCGCACCCCAGCGGTTCTGGCCGATCGTGCAGTTCTACACGGTCCTCCAGCTGGCCGATGAGTTCGGCGGCCACCCGACCGCCACCGTCCCCGCACCGGTGCCGGGCCAGTTCCCGGGGTTCACCGTGACCGTCACACGGAAGGCCTGACCGTGGCCTGGCTGTCGAAACCGGGAACCGAGGCCGTCGACCTGACCGTGGTGGCCGTGCCCGGCTACTTCGCCGCCATGGGCATCGAGTACCTCGCCCAGCGCCGACGCCTGGCCCGGGGTGGGGCGCCGTCGGCCGGTGACTACGAGCGCCGCGACACGCTGGCCAGCCTGGCAATGGGCAACCTGAGCCTGTTGGCCCCCTTCGTGGTGCCCAAGCTCCTCCGTCCGATCACCCCGGGCCGCGGCCGGTTCGCCAAGGCCGCCGTCGGCCTGGCCGCCGCCGCCGTCGTGGTCACCACCGCTGCCGACATCGTCGCCCGTCGGACCGAGCGCCGGGGATTCCGGCCCGTGACGCTCGGGGACGGCGACATACCGTCGGCCGGGCCACCGTCGGCCGGGCCACCGTCGGCCGCCCGCCGGGTCGCCTCGGTCGGCGGCGTGGCGGCCGTGGCTGTCGGGGGCGTGGCGATCACCAGTGCCTGGGCCACGGCCACCACCCCCGAGCGACTGTGGAGCCGCCGCCTCGTGCCGTCGCTGGGCAACGGGCCCGCCCCACTGGCCGTCGCACTCGTCGGGTGGGACTTCATCTACTACTGGAACCACCGGTTCATGCACACCAGTCGCTACATGTGGGCCGTCCACGAGGTCCACCACTCGAGCGAGCGGTACAACCTGTCGACCGCCCTGCGCCAGCCGGTCGCCGACGCCCTCGGCACGATGCTCCCCTACGGCCTGCTCTGCCTGGTCGGCGTGCCGCCCGAGGCGGTGGCCACGGCGCGGGGCGTCAACCTCATCTACCAGTTCTGGATCCACACCGAGGCGATCGACCGGATCGGCCGGGCGGAGCGGGCGCTCAACTCACCGTCCCACCACCGGGTACACCACGGGTCCAACCGGCAGTACCTCGACCGCAACCACGGTGGCATCCTCATCGTCTGGGACCGGCTGTTCGGGACGTTCGAACCCGAGGACGAGCAGGTCGTCTACGGGCTCACCACCAACATCGACACGTTCAACCCGGCTCGCATCGCCACGCACGAGTACGAGGACCTGGCCCGGGACATCGCCTCCTCGACGGGCTGGGCCGAGCGACTGTCGTACGTGCTGCGGGGACCGGGCTGGGCCATGCGCCGGCGGGCGGAGCGGACGGCCGGTCCGGCACCGGCCGCCTGAGCCGCCCCGCTCCATCGCCTGCTTTCCGATCGAAGGCGACGCGCCTGCCTCCACGACCCGATCGGCGACCGGTTCCCGGGCGATGCCGGCTCGAGGGGCACAACGGCACGGCCCTATCGTCGTCGTCGTTCGCCGCAGTCACCGCCCCCTCCCCAGCAGCTTCGTGGCGATGACCACCCGCTGGATCGGGACTGCTGAAGTTCACGTCCCACCGACCCGGCAGTAGGGGGCAGTCTTCTCTAGGGTGAGGCGGTGGCGGATGCGGAGTCCGATGATGTCGAGGTCGAGAAGGCGCAGGGCTGGCACGTCGATCCCTACGGTGTCCACGAGCAGCGCTGGATCTCCCAGGGGCGACCCTCCAACTTGGTGCGTGACGGCACCGTCGAAGGGAAGGATCCGCCACCCGATGGACCTCCGCCTCGTCCGTTCGTCGAGGTTGTCGCCGACCCAAGAAGCATGACCGGCCGGGACGTGATCCGAGCTGACGGAGATGAGGATGAAGTGTCCCTCGACCTCGGCTCCTACGGGGTGACGGCCATGCATGCACATGTCGTCCTCGACCCGGGCCTGGTCGGAGCCCCCGTGGCCGAGGGGGCACTCGAGGGTGGCCGATACGGGGGTTCGCAAACGAATGGAGCACGCCATTCTCGCCGTGGGCCCGGCCCCAGGTGGAGCCCGATCGGATTCATCCTGCTTCTGGTCGTCGGTGCTCTGCTGATGGCGATCGGACTGAACAGCAAATCGCCTGCGCACCAGGCTTCGGGCTACGTCGTCTCAGCGACCTCCGATGGCCCAGGGACCAACTGGGTCTGCGATGTGCAGTTTTCCGTGCCTACCCGGGGGACCTTCATCATTCACGTCCCGAGGAGCACGGTGCCCGGTTCGGCCGACGATTGCGGAGCGGGCCAACAGGTAACGGTGTCATACGAGCAGAGTGACCCGGCGAATGCCCACCTCGTGATAAACGGCTTCGCATCAGATTTCTCCGGTGGCTCAGCTTCCTCAGGGAACTTGCTCACAACGCTCGGGGCGATTGCCTTCATCGGCGGCATTGTCTGGGCAGTCGACTGGTGGCGCCGCCGGTCTCGTGGCAAGGAGGCTTCGACTACTCCGCCCCCGAGGTACTGAGGCGACCCGCTCCCGGTCATCGACAGGGGGCGGTCCGAATCAGCAGTCCATCCGCCCATCCCTCGAAGCGGGACTGACACGGCCTAGTGCAGCGAGGAGCGGTCCGCTCGAGTTTGGGCTGCCGCGTGGTGTCCGGCTCGTCGGCCGAAGAACGAGCCGTCGCCGAGGCTGATGCCGCTGGCATAATGGTGGGCCGCGAGGCTGGCGGCGGTCCGGCCGATGGCGTAGAGCCCCGAGATGCGACGACCCTCACTGTCGAGCGCGGCGCCGTCGGGGTCGGTGACGAGACCGCCGAGGGTGAAGGTCGCGAAGATCGCACCGTGGTCGACGCGCAGGTCGATGGCGCCGATGCCGCTCGCCGGCGCCGCGCCGATGGGCTGCAGGAAGGGCGCCCGCTTGTGGAATGCCGGGTCGTCACCGCAGGCCGCGGCCTCGTTGTACTCGCGCACCGTTCGGGCCAGGACGTCCGGCGGAATACCGAGGTCGGCGGCCAGTTCCTCTGGGGTGGCTGCGGCGTAGCCGATCCGGAGTCCGATCGGATTCGGCTCGTGGATCACGTCGTCGGTGATCATGTAGACGAAGCCGTCGTGGTCGCGTAGGGCGTGGAGCCCGATGCGACCGGTGTAGGCATCCTCGTTGATGAATCGCTCACCGTCGCGGTTGACGAGGATTCCCCGTGCCAGACGGTGAGGCGGCCCGAGGGGCAGCGCGCACTCGAAGGAGTCGAGCCTGGTCGTCGCTGCGCCGGCGCCTACGCCCATGCGGATCCCGCGCCCGTCGTCGTTCGGGGTCCCGATCCGCCAGGCCGGGTCCGGGACGTGGGCCAGCGGGCAGTACTCGGCGACCATCGCCTCGTTGTGGATGAAGCCGCCAGTGGCGAGGATCACCCCACCACGCGCTCGGATGGCACGGGGACCGTCATCGGTGCTCACCAGCAAGCCGACGACGTCCCCGCTGTCGACGACCAGCGCCTCGGCGCCCGCGTCGGCCACCACGCGGGCGCCGCTGGTCGACACGGCCGCACCGAGACGTTCCATGAGGAAGCCGCCGGCGGAGTCGACACACTCCGGCTTGTGTCCGCGCGGTACCGGGTCCGCGAGTTCGTCAAAGGGATAGGTGTCCTCACCGCCGGTGAAGAGCAGCCCAGCGTCATCCGCTGATTCGCGGTTCGGCTCGTCGCAGAATGACGCCCGGAACGGCACGCCGATCGAGACCAGCCATTCAAAGTGTTCCGGCGAACCCTCGCAATAGGCGTTCACGCGATCGTCGTCGACGCCGGGCCCAAGAGCGGCCCGCAGGAACGCCGCCATGTTCTCCGGCGAGTCCTGGAAGCCACAGGCGCTCTGCAGGGCCGTTCCGCCTCCCAGGTAGATGAGGCCGCCGGAGTGGGCCGACGTCCCTCCAGGTTCCCCGCTACGTTCGAAGGCCAGAACTTCCGCTCCTGCCTGCCGCGCCCCCATGACCGCCGACGCGCCCGCAGCGCCCAGACCGACGACGGCTACATCGGTCGACTCATCGAAGCGAATCCCGCTGACGTCAAGCGCCGGGATCAGTTCCATCACTCGCCACGCGCCAGGGCCAGATGGTGGACCTCGACGTGGCTCCGTGTCGTTGACCGGCAGTCCATGAATGTGGTGACGACCGCGGCGAGGTTTGCCGGGCACGCTCTCGATCGAAGATCGACCCTCGCTCGCACATCCCCGGAACACAGAACCGGCTCCTCGCCCATGAGCGAAGTATGCCAGTGATCCGCGAAGCTCCCTGCGACTGCTTCGCAGTCGATTGCGACGGACAATGACCCGACGATGGGTGCGGTCCTCGTGAAGACCGTGACACGCTCCCGGCGGTAGGGGTCACCCTTCCTCGAGCGGCTGGCGCACCGCGTCTCGGCCGCGGCACCGGTCCTGGACCAGGATGCTTCAGGTCCGTGAACCATCGGTAACGTATTGAAATGGCCAAGTCGTCGTGGGTGTCTGCCGTCCTCCGAGTCGAAAAGCCGTGGGGGCACGAAGAGCACTTCGCTCTCGTTGATGGTCGGTACTGCGGAAAGGCGCTGCACGTCAACCAAGGCCACGCTCTCTCGCTTCAGTATCACGAGCGGAAGGAGGAGACGATCGCGGTTCAGTCGGGCCGACTCCTCTTCGAGGTGGGTGGACCCGACGCACCGCTCGAGTCCTTCGAGCTGCTCCCTGGCGAAGCGGTCCATCTCCGCCCGGGTACTCGACACCGCATGACTGCCCTTGAGAACACGGTCGTCCTTGAGGCAAGCACTACCGAGCTGGATGACGTGGTGCGTCTCGAAGATCGATACGATCGCGCCTAGTTGGCGGTCGAAACCACCACCTTCTGCTGCCCGACCGATCGGGCGGCATAGGGCTAGGCAGCGACAGCTCGGTCCGATGAACGAGTGCCCTGGAAGATCCAAGATGCGGCGGCGATTGCGGTAATCAGCCCTGCAGCCAAAGCAAACCCATTGCCAGGCTGGATTTGCGGACTACCGATGAAGACCTGGGTGGCATGGGACTGGTGCACATTCAAGGTGAGCACGACGATCCTACAGCCCGACGCAAAGATCACCCTTGAACGAATCTCGATCAGGAACGGGTGGACAGCGCTCAGTGTCGGCGCTCGCCGCGCGGGGCCTTGTTACAGTCTTGCACTGTGAAATGGCGGTCACCAGTGATTTGGGTCCTCCCGGCCATGGGTGTCCTGGCTGCTTGCGGTTCTGGCGGTGCGACGAGCAATCCGGCCGATCGGGCAGCGACGACTACTCGACCCACGGGAGCAGATTCATCGGCCAGTACCAGTACGGGTGCCAGTGACACGACCACGCTGACGAGCCAAGTCCCTCCATCTGCGGCTTCCGCTCAGTGGACCGCGTCTCAGTTGACCATCACGGCACAATCTCTCGGTGCTGTACGTGTCGGGATGACGCTCGCGGATGCACAGCAGGCAGCCGGTGTGAAGTTCGACGGCTTCGGTGACGGCTTCGCCTATCCGACAAGTCCTCCCCAAGGCTTTCCTCACGACTTTGTCGGGGGAACGGGGATCAGCCCGGACGGTGTCGTTCGATGCGTGGGCACCTCGGGAACTTCAGCCGCACAGACGGTGTCGACACCAGAAGGGCTTCAGCTGGGTGATCCAGTGTCACGAGTTCTCGCCGTCTATGGCGCCCGGGCTCGCTTCGTTCCTGCTCCGACGACAGGTGGGATGACTGACTACTCGGGCTACGTCGTCTCCGGTGCTGAAGGCAATCTGGCCTTCGTCATTTCAAACCAACGAGTGTCCGAGATCGAAGGCGGCGACGGCACGCTGGGCCCAAACTCGTGCACGGGATGACGAATTGAACGCGGATGCCGGCGATCGAGTGGCCGGCACCCTGCCGCCCCATCTCGGTGTGCTGCAATGGATCACCTTCCCGGTGATTGGGGACACCCCTGACGATGACTCTCAGGCGATAGCGGGCTATCATGATGGCATGACGAAGAAGACCACCACGGTCCGGCTGCCAGTGGAACTGGCCTCCACGGTCGAAGTCGTCGCTCGAGGCCGAGGTATCAGTGTCAACAAGCTCGTCGTGGACGCATTGACCGCCGAGGTCGAGCGGGTACGACATGACGAGGAGTTCATGGGCAAGCTCCGTGAGATCACCGAGCGAGACAAAGAGATCCTGGACCAATTGGCGCAGTGAGGTACCTCAGCTTGGCTGAGGCACTCGTCGTCGCGGAAGCCGTCACGGGTCTCGATCTCACGATGTTGTCCCGAAGCCCACGGATCGACCTGCTCGACTCGGCGCTCCACGCACCACAGGCTTCCTTCGGAGGTCAGGAGCTCTACCCGGGCTTCGTCGATAAGGCCGCGGTGCTCGCCGTACGGATCGCGAAGAACCATCCGTTGCTCGACGGGAACAAGCGACTCGCTTGGGGCTGCCTCGTCATGTTCGTGATGCTGAACGGGCACCAGCTTGAGGTTCCCGCTGACGATGCAGTTTCGACCATGCTGGCGGTCGCCGCAGGTGAGTGTGATGAAGCAGGCATGGCCCAATGGCTCGCCGAACGGATCGAACACGCTGAGTAGCCGCGACGCGGCGTTGTGGGGCAGACCCGGTGTCACTCTGTGGATCAGGGTTCGTGAAGTTCCATTCCCAACCTGGGCCAGAGATCGATGTCTGGCCAAGGCCCGATCACCAGGTCATCTCCCACGTCGGCTCTCCCGACGGCACCCACATCAGTTGTCAGAATGATGTCGCTTGGGTATCCGTACTTCGTCACGTTGGGACGTTGAACGTTCGTGATGGGCTGGCCGACAAGTGCTTGGAGCAGACTTGGCGTCCCTGCTTCGACATCCACACGAGAGCCCAGTTCGGCCATTTCATACGAGTCGTAAGGCTCGGACAGGTTCAGTTGAATCCCAGCTTGCGTGTGAATCCGCAAATTCCCGAGGTGCTCGATGTTGAGCCAGGCGTGGAACAGCGCACGAACGCCGGCCCTACTCAAGAACCAGCTTGAGGTGACCCCTCGAATCTCTCGGCCGACGAGCGATTCCGGATCAACAAGGTCGCCAACCGCTTGCACCACTCCATCGTGCCAGGGTTCGATCCCTCGGTGCCCAGTGCCGGGATGTCAGCGGTCTGGGGTATCCCACACGTGCCGGAGTGCGATAGCTCGCGCTCGGCAAGCGCCGTTCGGTCGATGAGCGACCTCGACCCGGCGATCTGGGGCACCCATCGGCCCGTCAGCTGTCATGCCGTAGCGAGGACCAGGACTCTCCCCACGGGCGCTTCAGCCCTGTGCAGATGTAGACGTGTCCACCCCACTCTTGGTTGTGGATCCCCTCCGGATTCGTGAACCTGGCGGCGACTCTCACCTGGGTGCAGTACCGCTCGAGCAGTGCGGCATAGTCGGTGACATCGACTGGCCCTGGCGCCACAGCGACGATCGTCGTGGCATCCGGATTGCCCGGTCCCCAGAACCACTCGTTGTTCTGTCCGCTCACCGCGCCAGGGAGCCCGGCACTACGGCCCAGCTCGTTGATGGCTCCAGCTTCGCCGTAGTCCGCCGTGAGGATGACCGCATGGGCTCGCTGGCTGGGTGGAAGCGAGTCCCAGACGGCACGGACAGTCCCGAGGAACTGAGGCCAACCAACCGTCTCACCAAGCTCCTGATCGGCACCGTAGGTCCAGCCGATGTCGTTGGCCGGCAGCACGGGTAGGACCAAGGGGAGCGTCAGCAGCGTGCTCAATGCCGCGCATACGAGAAGGCGTCGGAGCCGTACCGCACGCGCGTCCAGCCACCCCTCGACTCGCACGGCTCCGGCAGCCAGCAGGTAGATGTAGGCGGCAGCGAGGTAGTAGACCTTGCCACCCGTCGTCAGGGCGAAGAAGACGAAGAGCAGCCCGTAGGCCCACACCAGGGCGCGCCACATGGAGCGGTCTGACCGCCAGAGCCACAAGATGCCGACGATCCACACCCACGACAATGCCAGGGTGACCTCGAAGAGTTGGCCGACGACCCAGGTGGCGATGTGGGCGGTCCCGCCGTTCTCCCGATTCAGGCGTCTGGTCATCTCGATCGTCGGCCAGTGATGAGTCGCCTGCCACCAGACCTCGGGGATGGTGAAGGCGGCAGCGATACCTACACCAAGGACGAACCACCGGTCGACGAGTTGGCGGCCGCCTCCGCTCGCGATGATGCCGACGACGAGGGCAACGGCGAAGAAGCCGATGCTGTGCTTGTTGGACAAGCCCAACCCGAGCACAGCGCCGGCGAACGGCCACAGTCGTGGATTCTCCGTACGTCCGATTCGGACCACGACGAAGGCCAGTGCCGTCCAGAACAGCAGATCGAGGCCGGTGGGCCCGAACAGGTGATCGGCTCCGAGTACCGCCGGCATGGTGGCCGCACCAAGTGCTGCGAGGAACTGCGCAGTCCTTCTCCCGCCGAACTCCCGGGCCAGGAGGCCGGCCAGGATCACCGTTCCCGCACCGGCGAGCGCGGACCACATCCGAAGCCCCGGGAGCGAAACGCCGAGGGCCCACAGGGACAGGCGGGCAAGGAGAGGACTCAGGACAGGTTGATCGACGTAGCTGGGGGCGAGGTGGCGGGCGCAGTCGAGGAAGTAGAGCTCGTCGCGGTGGAAGCCATAGCGCCCGGAGAGTGCCATGAGGACGGCGGACAGGATGCCGGCGACGATGTACGTCCGTCGGTCCACTGGTGCAAGATCGGATGTCGTGCCGGTGGCTGGATCGTGGACGGTCGACGTTGCCGACGCTTCGTCGATGACCGGCGCCACGGGAGGATCAGACCTCTGCGCCCGGAGTGGTGTCGGGCGGAACGATGTCGGGGATGCAGGCTGCGGCCAGAAGTGCATGGACGCTCTGTCGCACGGTGTCGTCATCGGCCGCGATGGGATCGGGATGATCGCGGCGATGCCAAGCGAACCACGCCACCGTCTCGACGATGAACTGGGTGGCGAGTGTCGTGTCCGGGAAACTGCGAAGGTGGCCGGAGCGGGTCCGGCGTTCCACGTACTCCTCCAACATGTCGACCTGACCGCGTCGCGACTTGCCGAAGTAGAGCTCCCGCAGTTCGGGGATGTCGGCGGCGGACCGCTCCAAGAGGGCTAGGAGCCCTCGGTTGTCCTCCACGGCGGAGTAGTACTCGTCGACGACGCCGTGAAACTCCCGGCGGATGTCCTCACAATCGTCAGTCACGAGGGCTTCCTTCACGAGCGGGAACGAGGTGTTGCCCGCCGTCCAGTCGGCGAGTGGCTTGAGCGCCTCACCCGGCGCCGGCGTCGGGAGGGGGATGGAAAGCTCGGCGAGGCGGTCGGGGGCGGCGGTGCCAAGGAGAGCGAGCTGGAACAGCGCCTCCTTGCTCTCGACGAACTTGTACAGCAGGGCATGGCTGAGCCCCAGCTCCTTGCCCACATCGGTCATCAGGGTCCGGCGGTAGCCCTTTTCCGTGAAGACCTTTCGAGCGGCCTCTGCGATGTCGGCGAGACGGTTCGGCGGGGTCCGGCGTGGCATGGGTACACATTATAACTAACTCGGTTAGTTATCTACCGGGAGACTGAGTTGGCTCGGCTACCCCTCGAGTGACCTCGTGGATCCAGAGGGTGCCCCACTCGTGTAAGTGCCGGTCGGGGGCAGGCAAGGGCCTCCCTCGGATTGGGGCTGTACCCACTCATGCACCCAAGAAGACCGGACCGAGCAGTCGCCCGGCCACCGCCAGGCCGTCCCAGCTGCACAAGCGGACGCCTGAACCGCCGTTCCAAACTGGGGAAGCTGTTATCCGAGCAGCTTCTTGGCGATGACCACCCGCTGGATCTGGTTGGTGCCCTCGTAGATCTGGGTGATCTTGGCGTCCCGCATGAACCGCTCCGCCGGAACGTCCTTCGTGTACCCGTAACCGCCAAGGAGCTGCACGGCGTCGGTGGCGACCGACATGGCCGTGTCCGAGGCGAAGCACTTGGCCATGGCGCCGATCATGGTGAGCTCGCCGTCGGGGTCGCCGTTCTCGATAAGGGAGCACGCCCGGTAGATCAGTGTCCGGGACGCCTCGGTCCGAATGGCCATGTCGGCCAGCATGAACCGCAGGCCCTGGAGGTCGGCGATGGGCTTTCCGAACGCCGTGCGCTCGGCCATGTAGGCAGCAGCGACGTCGATCGCCCCCTGGGCGATGCCCACGGCCTGGGACCCGATGGTGGGCCGGCTCCGGTCGAGCGTGTGCATGGCGATCGTGAAGCCATTCCCCTCCTCGCCGATCAGATGGGAAGCGGGCACGCGGACCTCGTTGAAGGCGATGCCGGCGGTCGGACTGCCCCGAAGGCCCATCTTGTCCTCGTGGGGGGCGACCTCCACCCCCCAACCGGCCTCGACCAGGAAACAGCTGATCCCGCGCCGGCCGGCGTCCGGGTCGGTCACCGCGAACACCGTGTAGGTGTCGGACACCCCTGCATTGGTGATCCAGTGCTTGGCCCCGGTGAGCACGTAGTGATCCCCGTCACGCACCGCCCGGGTCCGCATGGAGGCGACGTCGCTGCCGGCGTCGACCTCGGACAGGCAGTAGCTCGCCTGGTATTGGCCCGACGCCACCTTGGGCAGGTACTCCTGCTTGAGTTCCTCGCTGGCCCAGTTCATCACCGGGAGCATCCCGAGCTTGGAGATGAGAATGGTCACCGCCGTGGACGCGCAGGCTCGGGCCAGCTCCTCGGCCATGATCGCCTGGGTGATCATGTCGGCCCCGGCACCGCCGTACGCCTCCGGGATCCCGAGTGCGGGCAGCTCCATCTCGACGCATGCGTCGAACGAGGCCTGGGGGAAGGTCGCGTCACGGTCGGCGGCGGCGGCATGGGGGGCGACCCGGTCGTCTGCGAACTTCCGGAGCGAGTCCCGGAACTGACGGTGGGTGTCGGATAGTGCGAAGGCGGGGGGCTCCATGTCCCCAAGTTACCGATCGGTAGCGAATTCGGACACTCGACAGGACCGAATTGCTCAAGACGGGCCGTCCCCACGCCGATGGAACCGTGTCGGGAGCGGAACCGGCAGATGGCATCCTCGGATCACGTGGAGAAGGCGACAATGAGCGACAAGCCCCTGGGACCCGGATGGTGGCAGGCCGGCGACGGCACCTGGCAGTCACCAGAACTTCACCCGTCGGCGGGCGAGGACATCATCGTCCCCTCCGCTGCCTCGGTGGTCCCGACCCCCGACACCGTGCACCAGGCCCAGGCCCAGGCCGCCCCGGTACCCGGGCTCCCGGCCATGGAAGGCGCCGTGACCGCAGCCCCGACCGAACCGGTGACGGTGCCCACCACAGTGACCGAGCCCGCAGCGCCGGTCCAGCTCGCACCCGTCGCCCAGCCGGCGGCGGTGGCCCAGCCGGCGGCGCCGGTCCAGCATCGCACCCGTCGCCCAGCCGGCGGCGGTGGTCCAGCCCGCAGCGCCGGTCCAGCTCGCACCCGTCGCCCAGGCCACCCCGATGGTCCAGCCCACCCCGGTGCCCCCGGTCACGTCGACCTCTCCAGACGCCACGGTCGACCTCCAGGTCGCCACCGTGGAGATGCCCCCGCTCGGTCCCGTGCCGGCACGTGCCGTGCCGCCACGTGCCGTGCCGTCCCTGGACGACGTGCAGCAGCCCCCGGCCTGGAGTGGCGAGCCCGACCCACGGCCCGACGTCGGACCGATGTTCCCGGACCTCTTCCAACAGGCCGTGGCCGGCTCCCGCCTGGCCGACACGATCACCGTGCACTTCGCCGACGGGGAGCACCGCGACTCGCTCGACGTGCCGGAATCCTCGGGCCCGATCGGTGCCACCCAATTCCTCGTGTCCGCGGCGAGTCCCGCGCCCGGCGAGGTGGGCGCCTTCACCGGTGCCTCGGCCAAGAAGCGCCGGTGGCACCTCTGAGGCGCGGCCTCCCCCGCAGTTCTTCCCCACCGATCACCTCGGACGGGGCCTCCGGCTGACGCTCCCACCCCCCGGGGAGCGAGGACCCACCGCTGCTCCAGCGCCGGTCCGTTCAGTCGGGGTCCCCGGGGTGGTCACCCCGGGCCGGAACCGTCAGTCGTGCGCCGGGAGCACGAGGAGCGTGCGCCACTCCCCCAGGCGCTCGGCAACCTGCTCGGGCGTCATCCGCAATGTCGACTCCGGCACGCAGTCGGCGATCATGCGCTGCGCCTGGTAGTGGTGCGACGCCGAGCGGAACATCGGCCCGCGGGCATCGACCAGGTCGGCCGGTGCCCCTTCGAGGAAGCCCCACAGGGTGAACGCCAGGGTCAGATCGTGGATGACCGGGGCGCGACCGTAGCTGGCCGACCGCCGCATGGCGACGGCCGTGCTGCCCGCCACGGCGTCCTCCGAGTGCTCGCCCGGCGCCAGGACCAGCCGATCCTCGAACCGGCGGGCCAGCTTCAACGCGAAGCCCTGGTCAGGACCCGGCGTGCCCAGGAACGCACCCGCCGGAGCACGGGTCCCCCGTAGCTCGGACGGCCGCGAGGCCGTCCAGATCGACGGGACGTGGAGCTGGTAGGCGCGGCGGACCTGGTCCGCCTCGACGACGGGGACGAAACTGGGCTGGGTCACGGGGTGCTCCTGGCGTACGGGTGTGCGGTGGGGCGCATGGAGAAGGTGCCATGCCCCGGGGGCGATGTCCAGTTCAGGCTTCGGCCCCGACCGTATGGAGCAGACCGTAGACGACCGAGTCGGACAGGGCCTGCCACGAGGCGGCGATGATGTTCTCCGACACGCCGATCGTCGTCCATGTCCGGTCGCCGTCGGTCGAGTCGATGAGGACCCGGGTGACCGAACCGGTGCCCTTGGCTGAGTCGAGGACGCGGACCCGGTAGTCGACCAGATGGACCCCGCCGAGAGACGGGAAGCGGCTCCCGATGGCCGAGCGCAGGGCCCCGTCCAGCGCGTTGACCGGACCGTTCCCCTCGGCGGTGGCGACGATGCGCTCATCGCCCACCCGCACCTTCACGGTCGCCTCGGTCGAGAGTTCGTGCCCCTGGTCGGCGATGACCCGGTAGGACTCGAGCTCGAAGAACGACTGCCGCCAGCCGGTCGAGTTGCGGAGGAGGAGTTCGAGGGACCCGTCCGCCACCTCGAAGTGGTATCCCTCGTACTCGAGCTGCTTCAGCGAGTCGAGGACCGACGTCATGGCATCCGAGTCGAGCTCGAGGCCGAGTTCGGCCGCCTTCATGGCCAACGTCGACCGCCCGGCCATCTCGGATACGACGAACCGGGTGCCGTTGCCGACCAGGTCGGGCGAGATGTGCTCGTAGGCGTCCGACCGGCGGGCGATGGCCGACGTGTGGAGGCCCGCCTTGTGGGCGAACACGGATGCGCCGACGTACGGTTGCTGGGGGTTCGGGGCGATGTTCACGAGCTCCGAGATGTGGTGGGCCACCGGGGTGAGTAGCGGGAGCCGCTCGGCCGGGATGGTGGCCACACGCAGCTTGAGGGAAAGGTCGGGCACGACGGCAGCCAGGTCGGCGTTTCCCGCCCGCTCGCCGTAGCCGTTGACGCAGCCCTGGACGTGGGTGGCCCCGACCGACACCCCGGCCAGCGAGTTGGCCACCGCACAGCCGCTGTCGTTGTGGAAGTGGACTCCGACCTGGGTCTCGAAGCGGTCGAGGACCGTGCCGACGATGCGTTCCACCTCGAAGGGCAGCGTGCCCCCGTTGGTGTCGCACAGAACGAGCGTCTCGGCACCGGCCTCCTCAGCCGCCTGCAGGATGCGCAGGGTGAACTCGGGGTTCGCCTTGAAGCCGTCGAAGAAGTGCTCGGCGTCGAGGAAGACCCGCAGGTCGTTCCCACGCAGGAAGGCGACCGAGTCTGCGACCATGGCGACGGCCTCGTCGAGCGTGGTGCGCAGGGCATCGACGACGTGGACCTCGGACGACTTGGCCACGATGCAGACCGCCTCGGTCCGGGCGTCGACCAGTTGGCGCAGCGTCTCGTCGTCCTCCGCCCGTACGCCGGCCCGACGGGTCGAGCCGAACGCGACCAGCGTGGCCCGCTCGAGGTGGAGCTCGGTGGGGGCGCGGGCGAAGAACTCGGCGTCCTTGGGGTTGGCGCCGGGCCATCCGCCCTCGATGAAGGTCACTCCGAGGTGGTCGAGCTGCTCGGCCACCCGCAGCTTGTCGTCGACGGTGAGCGACAGGCCCTCCTGCTGGGAGCCGTCACGCAGGGTCGTGTCGAACACGTCGACCGCTGCGGGTAGGTCGGGAAGGTCGAAGTCGTGGCCGGACCCGGCTACCGGGTGGTCGTGGTCCGGACCGGGTCGACGCCCGTGCGCGTGGGCCTCCTGGCCCGGCGTCAGCGGGTGCGAGTGGGCCGGGCCTCCAGCGTGGCTGTGGCTGTGCGTGTGGCCGTGGCCATGGGTATGGCCGTGACCGCCGCCCCGCGTGGCCGCCTCGTACGAGTCGTCGTTGAGCGTGGGGCCGTCACTCGACATAGTCCAACCAGTCCTTGTACCGGTCGACCTCACCGCGGACGGCGCCGAAGTACGTCTGCTGGATCTGCTGGGTGACGGGACCGGGTCTGCCGGTCCCGACCGTCCGGTCGTCGACGGCGCGGATCGGCACCACCTCGGCGGCCGTCCCGGTGAGGAACGCCTCGTCTGCCGTGTACAGGTCGGTCCGGATGAGCTGCTGGTAGTGCACCTCGTGACCGAGGTCGCGGGCGATCGTCTCCACCGACTTCTGGGTGATGCCCTCCAGCGCGCCGGAGTCGGAGCTCGGCGGGGTCAGCAGCCTGCCGTCGCGGACGACGAAGATGTTCTCGCCGGTGCATTCGCTGACGTTTCCGTCGGGAGCGAGCAGGATCGCCTCGTCGTAGCCCGCCTTGATGGCCTCGACCTTGGCCAGTGACGAGTTCACGTACATGCCCGTGCCCTTGGCCGCGGTGGGGACCGCGTTGGGGTCGTGGCGCCTCCACGAGGAGATCTTCATCGAGACCCCGTTGGCCACACCGTCGTCCCCGAGGTACGTGCCCCAGGGCCAGCAGGCGATGGAGACGTTCACCGGGGAGGGCATGGGGTTCAGACCCATCTCGCCGTAGCCGAGGTAGACGAGGGGCCGGATGTAGCAGCCGTCGTCCATCCCGTTGATGCGCACCAGCTGGCGGGTCGCCTCGATGACGTCGTCCACGCTGAAGGGGATGTCGATGAGGAAGACCGAGGCCGACACGAAGAGTCGCTCGATGTGGTCGCGGAGGCGGAACACGGCCACCCCGCGGTCGGTCGGGTAGGCACGGATGCCCTCGAACACGCCGGAGCCGTAGTGCATGGTGTGGGTGAGCACGTGCACGGTCGCATCGGCCCAGTCGACGAACTCGCCGTCCATCCAGATCTTCTCGGTGGGAATGATGGGCATGACTCAGAGCCTTTCTGCGATGGCATCGCCGATCTCGGTGGTCGAGAGCGACGGGTCGGGGGTGGAGTTGACGAATTGGGTGACGGCGGCGGTGACCTTGGCTGCGGCGGCGGTCTCGCCCAGGAATTCGAGCATGAGTCCGGCCGAGCGGATGGCGGCAGCCGGGTTGGCCCGGCCGGTCCCGGCGATGTCGTGGGCCGCCCCGTGTACCGGCTCGAACATCGAGGGCCCGGTCCGGTCGGGGTTGAGGTTGGCCGAGGCGGCATAGCCGATGCCGCCGGCCACGGCGCCGGCCAGGTCGGTGATGATGTCGCCGAACAGGTTGTCGGTCACGATCACGTCATAGCGGGCCGGGTCCTCAACCAGGTAGATGCAGGTGGCGTCCACGTGGTTGTAGTCACGGGTGACGTCCGGGTAGTCCGGGGCCACCTCGTCGACGGTGCGCTGCCACAGGTCACCGGCGAACGTCAGCACGTTGGTCTTGTGGACCAGCGTGAGGTGCCTCCGCTGCCGGGTGGCAGCCAGTGCGAAGGCGTAGCGGGCGCACCGCTCCACGCCGTGCCGGGTGTTGACCGACCCCTGGGTGGCGACCTCGAAGGGCGTGCCCTTGCGGAGGAACCCGCCCTCGCCGGCGTAGGTTCCCTCCGTGTTCTCGCGGATCACGACGAAGTCGCAGTCCGGCGACGGCGCACCGGGGACCCCGGTGAAGGGCCGCAGGTTGATGTACAGGTCGAGGGCGAAGCGCAGCCGGAGCAGCATGCCCCGTTCGAGTGTGCCCGGGGGCACTTCGGTGGAGCCCACGGCGGCGCCGATGGCGCCGAGGAGGACGGCGTCCTGGCCGCGCAGCTCCTCCAGCACGCTGTCGGGCAGCACGTCGCCCGTGCGGATGTAGCGGTCGGCTCCCAGGTCGTAGTCGGTGGTCTCGAGGGAGACCCCGGCGGCGCGGACCACCTTGAGGGCCTCGGACGTGACTTCGGGTCCGATGCCGTCGCCGCCGATCACGCCAACCTTGTACTTGCTCACGTTCTGCTGTCCTTGTCTGCTCGGTCCGGGCCTGTTCCGCCCGGGTCTGCTCGGTCCGCCGGGACCGATCGGGCCGGAGCCGACCCCGGTCCGATCGGGGCCCCTGCCCGGAAATTGAAAAACCGCCCACCAGGTGGACGGTCAGAGGGCACACACCGGCAACGGTGGGTGCCTAGTCGATAATGATTACGGTGACGCGTCGAGGCGACTGACTGCGCTGCATCCCTCCAGTGTCGCCGTTGGGACCCGCGCCGTCAACCCAGGGGCCCTTCGGGCAGGTCGGTCCACGGCGTGGCAGGCCGATGCTCGGTGCGCAGGTCGGCCCAGGCCAGCGCACCCTCGCGCAGGCAGCGCGACGCCGGACCCCGGCACTCGACGACGGTCGAGGGCGTGCCGCGGCACGTCCCGCCATCCAACACGACCTCCGGCCGGTCCGCCCCCGAGAACGCCGCCACCACCTCGTCCGCCGTCGTGGCGGGGGGTGCCCCGTGCAGGTTGGCGCTGGTCACGGCCAGGGGACCGAGGAGCTCGCACAGCGCGACGACGACCGGATGGTCTGGTCGCCGGACCCCGACGGTCCGGCGGGCGGCGGGCGGGCCGCCGAGGTCCACGGTGAACCCGGGGCGGCGAGGTACGACCAGTGTGAGCGGACCCGGCCAGAACCGGGCGGCCAGCTCTGCTGCGGCCGACTCGAGCGCACCGGCGACCAGTGCCACCTGCTCGGGCCCGGCGACCAGGACGGGAATCGGCACGTCGTCGGGGCGGCCCTTCAGTGCGAAGAGCCGGGCCACCGCGTCGGGCTGGGACGGGTCTGCCGCCAGCCCGTAGACGGTGTCGGTGGGCACGGCCACCACGGCACCGTCGACCAGTGCGGCCGCGGCTCGCCGCAGCGACGCCGGCTCGCCCGCGGCCAGCAGTTCGCCGATCACCGCTCGGCCACCAGCATGCGCAGGCGTCCGGCCAGGTCGCGGGCCGTCCCCACGCGGGCGAACCCGGCGCGGCGAGCCGCGTCGATCGCCCCGTAGGCCTGGGAGGGGGCCAGCTCGACCACCAGCGATCCCGAGGGCCGCAGCCACCGGGCGGCACCGGCCACCACGGCCTCGACGTCGGCCATGCCGGCCACGCCCGAGCCCCCCCGGGGTGCGACCAGTGCCTCGACCGGCTCCCACACGCGGACCGAGGGGTCGAGGTCGGCGAACTCCTCGGCGGACACGTAGGGCGGGTTGGACACGACCAGGTCCAACCGTCGGGCCAGACGGTCCGGCAGGGCGTCGAACCACGCGCCCTGGGCCGGCGTCACCCGGGCCGCGGCCTCCGGGTCCCGTTCGGCCAGCGCGGCGAGATTCACGCGTGCCACGTCCAGGGCATCGGATGACCTGTCGGTCGCCCAGACCTGGAGCGGCACGGCCGGTGCAGGGTGCACGCCCTCGACCGCCAGCGACAGGGCGATGGCCCCGGAGCCGGTCCCGAGGTCGGCGCAGACGAGCGGCTCGCCGCCGGCGCCACGTCCCGTTGCGATCCGGGCCAGCTCGGCCAGGGCCACCCCCACCACCTGCTCGGTCTCGGGTCGGGGGATCAGCACCCGGCGGTCGACCGTCAGCTCGAGCATGCGGAACTGCCAGGTGCCCAGGACGTACTGGAGCGGCTCGCCGGCGGCACGGCGGTGGGCCAGGGCGAGGGCCGTCTCCCGTACCGCCTCGGAGGCTCCGGCGGCCGCGCCGGTCCCGGCCCCGTGCCGCACGGCGTGCTCCACGATCCAGACCGCCTCCCGCTCCGTTCCGACCAGCGCCGTCACATCGGTCACCAGGTCGCGGGGAAGCGGTCGTGCGCCCCGACGTCGGGGAGGTCGGGGCCGTCGAAGCGGTGGTGCGGTCGGACTCCCGGGCCATATCCGCCTCAGCCGTCGTCCAGCTGCCGGTAACGCTTGTCGGCCATGAGGGCATCGGTCAGCTCGTCGAGGTCGCCCATCAGGATGCGGTCCAGCTTGTGGAGGGTCAGCTTGACGCGGTGGTCCGTGACCCGGTTCTCCTTGAAGTTGTAGGTGCGGATCTTCTCGGACCGCCCGCCCGTGCCCACCTGGCTCCGGCGCTGCTCCGACAGCTCGGCGGCCTGGCGGTCCTGCTCCGCCTTCAGCAGGCGGGAGCGCAGCACGATCATCGCCTTGGCGCGGTTCTGGATCTGGCTCTTCTCGTCCTGCATCGCCACCACGATCCCGGACGGGAGGTGGGTGATGCGCACCGCCGAGTCCGTCGTGTTGACCGACTGCCCGCCCGGCCCGGTGGAGCGGTAGACGTCGATCTTGAGGTCGTTCGGATCGATTGCGACATCGACCTCCTCGGCCTCGGGCAGCACGGCCACGGCGGCGGACGACGTGTGGATCCGGCCCTGGGACTCGGTGACGGGCACCCGCTGGACCCGGTGGGGACCGCCCTCGTGCTCCAGGCGCAACCAGGCGTCCTCGCCCTTGACCAGGAAGGTGATCTCGTTCAGTCCGTCGCGTTCGGACGGGCTCGAGGACAGGACCTCGACCTTCCACCCCTTGGACGCCGCATACCGGGCGTACATGTCGTAGAGGTCCTTGGCGAAGAGATTGGCCTCCTCGCCGCCCTCGGCGCCTCGGATCTCGATGATCACGTTGCGCCCGGCGTTGGGGTCCCGTGGGACGAGCAGCAGGCGGAGCTCCTCCTCGAGACGTTCGACATCGGCCTCGGCCTGGGTCACCTCGGCCACGGCGAGCTCCCGTTCGGCACCGACGGAGTCGGCCACCATCCCGCGGGCGGTCTCGAGGTCCGACCCGGCCGACTCGAGGTTCCGGAAGCAGCGCACCACTTCGTCGAGCTCTCGGTGGCGCCGGGACACCTCGCGCAGGCGCTTCGGATCGGCCGACAGGCCCGGATCGTTGAGCTCGCCCAGGACCGACTCGTACTCCTGCTCCAGCTCGACCAGGCGGTCCCTCAGGCGGTCGTTGAGCACGATGGAGAGGGTAGCGTCACCGGCCGGCCACCCCGGAAACGGGGCGGGAGACAGGCGGATGCGGCCGAACGGGTTCGGTCTGGCGTGGTCAGCCCTCGGTCGGGGTGGCCGGCTTCTTCTTGCGGCCGGAGGCTGCGTAGCGGCGCTGGAAGCGCTCCACCCGACCACCCGAGTCGACCAGCTTCTGCTTGCCGGTGAAGAACGGGTGGCACTCGTTGCAGAGCTCGAGGGTGATCTCGGGCTTCGTCGAGCGCGTGGTGAACGTGTTCCCGCACGAGCAGCGCACCTTGGCATCGGCGTAGGCGGGGTGGATGTCGGTCTTCATGGAGATCTCCTGTAGTGGCGGTGCCCTCGTCGGGCGCCGACCGATTGCAGAGGACAGAGTCTATCGGAACGCGGCCCCACGTCGTCCGGCGGCGCCCAGGCGTGGCGCTCGGCGTGGCGGCGGTCGGTCGGTCGGGTCAGGTCGCCGGGCCCTTGGCGATCTCGGCAAGGAACTCGTCGTTGCTCGCCGTGGTGCGGATCTTGTCCATCAGGAGCTCGAGGCCGGCGGCGGCACTTCCTTCGTTGGCCAGGGCGTTGAGCACCCGACGGAGCTTCCACACCTGCTGGAGCTGTGACCGGTCGAAGAGGAGTTCCTCGTGGCGGGTCGAGCTGGCATTGACGTCGATCGACGGGTAGAGGCGCCGCTCGGCCAGGCGCCGGTCGAGGCGGAGCTCCATGTTTCCGGTTCCCTTGAACTCCTCGAAGATCACCTCGTCCATCTTGGAGCCGGTCTCCACCAGGGCGGTGGCCAGGATCGTCAGCGAGCCACCCTCCTCGATGTTGCGGGCGGCGCCGAAGAACTTCTTCGGCGGGTAGAGGGCGCCGGAGTCGACACCACCGGACATGATCCGGCCGGTCGCCGGGGCGGCCAGGTTGTAGGCCCGGGCCAGGCGGGTGATGCCGTCGAGGATGATCACCACGTCGCGACCGGCCTCGACCAGGCGCTTCGCCCGCTCGATGGTCAGTTCGGCCACGGCGGTGTGCTCGTCGGCCGGGCGGTCGAACGTGGACGCCACGACCTCGCCCTTGACCGAGCGGCGCATGTCGGTCACTTCCTCGGGTCGCTCGTCGACCAGGAGGACCATCAGGTGGACGTCGGGGTTGTTGGCTTCGATCGAGTGGGCGATGTGCTTCATCACCGTGGTCTTGCCCGCCTTGGGAGGCGAGACGATCAGGCCGCGTTGCCCCTTGCCGATCGGCGACAGCAGGTCGACGATGCGGGCTGTCATGTTCTCCTTCTCGCCCGGCATCTCGAGGTGCAGGCGCTCATCCGGGAACAGCGGGGTGAGGTCCTCGAACCGGGGCCGCAGGCGCGCCACCTCGGGGTCCATGCCCGACACGGTGTCGATCTGGAGCAGTGCCGGGAACTTCTCGGTGGAGCCGGCGGGGCGGCAGAAGCCCTCGACGCTGTCGCCCTTGCGGAGGGCGAAGCGCCTGGCCTGGCTGATCGAGACGTAGACGTCCTTGGCCGACGGCAGGTAGCCCTCGCAGCGGAGGAATCCGTAGCCCTCGTCGCGCAGGTCGAGGAGGCCGCGCACCGGAATGAGCTCGCCCTGGTACTGCTGCTCCTGGTTGCCACCGCCCTGCAGGTCGCCCTCGGGGCCACCCTGCCGGTCGCGCCCGCGGCGGCGGCGGTTCGACCGGCGGTTGCCCACGTCGTCGTTGCCGCCGCCCTGGCTCTGGCTGTTCCGGTTGCCCGGGTTGTTGCCCTGGTTGTTCCGGCTGTTGCCCTGGCTGTTGCCCTGGCCCCCGCCCTGGTTCCGGTTCCCCTGGTTCTGGTTGTTCTGGTTGCGACCGCTGCGGTTCCCCTGGTTCTGGTTGTTGCCCTGGCCCCCGCCCTGGCTGGCCTGCCGGCCCTGGCCTCCACCACCGTTCTGGCCCGGGCGCCCGGCGTCGTCCACGCCGGCGTCGTCGGACCCGGTGGGGGCGTCGCCGGACTTGGCGGCACCGGTTCGGCCGTCGAAGTCGTACTCGAGTTCGGATGCCACGTCGGTGGTGACGGCGTCGTCGGCCGGACCGAACGACTGGGCCGCCGGGCGACGGGTCTGGGTCGGGGAATCGACGGGATCGGCATGGTCACCACCCACCACGGGCGTGCCGCCGCCGTTCGCCTCGGCGCCGTTCGACCGGCTGCGTCCTCGGACCGGACGGGCGGCGGGGGCGGCGGCCTGGACGTCGTCCACGGCCACACCGGTGGCCTTCAGGATGCCGTCGATGATGTCGGCCTTCTTCGTCCGGGTGTTGGTCTTCACAGACAGGGCCTGTGCGATCGCATGGAGCTCGTCGCGCTCCTTGCTCTCCAACACCGAGCGCTCGAGCTGCTGTTCGGCAGTCATCGGCTTCCTCGTTTCAGCATGTCCTCGTTGGCAGAGGGGTGGGACCCCGCCGCCAGGGAAATAAGGGGGATGGGGAGGTGGGATCCCCGGGACAGGTCCTGGGCGCATCTCCCCCGACGCCGGGCACGGGCTGGTCGAAAGCGTCGATCCAGGAGGTCCCGCCCGCAGGCCCGAACGGGCGAACTGCGGAGGCGAAGGTGTCTTCAGCATACAGGTTCTCGCCCTCGAGCGGCAACCATCCCGCCGGCGCCCCGGCCGGACGCCGGGCCCCTGGTCAGAGCGCCAGTTCGTGGAGCACGGCGCCCAGGTCGGCGTCGACCACGGTCGGGACGCTGATCTGACTGATGGCGATGTCGGGGTCCTTCAGTCCGTGCCCGGTCAGGACGCAGACGACGGTCGACCCGGCCCCCAGCCCGTCGGGCAGGCCGTACTTCAGCAGGCCGGCGACCGACGCCGCCGACGCCGGCTCACAGAACACCGACTCCTCGGTGGCCAGGAACCGGTAGGCGGCCAGGATCTCGTCGTCGGTCACCGCGTCGATGCCACCGCCGGATTCGGACGCTGCCGAGGTCGCCCCGTACCAGCTGGCCGGGTTGCCGATGCGGATGGCGGTGGCCACGGTGTCCGGGTGCTCGATGGGGTGACCGGCCACGATCGGGGCCGCCCCGGCGGCCTGGAACCCGAGCATCCGCGGCAGGCGGGTGGACCGGCCGGCCTCCTTGAACTCGAGGTAGCCCTTCCAGTACGCCGTGATGTTTCCGGCGTTGCCGACGGGGATGCAGTGGACGTCGGGTGCGTCGCCCAGCTGGTCCACGATCTCGAAGGCGCCCGACTTCTGGCCCTCGATCCGGTAGGGATTGACGGAGTTCACCACGGTGACCGGCGCCTGCTCGCCCAGGTCGCGCACGATGTCGAGCGCCTGGTCGAAGTTGCCCCGCAATTGCAGCACCTTCGCCCCGTGGATGAGGGCCTGGGCCAGCTTGCCGAGGGCGATGTGGCCCTCGGGGATCAGCACCGCACAGGTGAGGCCGGCTCGTGCGCTGAATGCGGCGGCCGAGGCCGACGTGTTGCCGGTCGAGGCGCACACGACGGCCTTGGCGCCCTCCTCCACGGCCTTGGAGATGGCCATCGTCATGCCCCGGTCCTTGAAGGACCCGGTCGGGTTGGCGCCCTCGATCTTCAGAACGACCCGGGCGCCGACACGGACCGACAGCCGGGGCGCCTCCAGCAGTGGCGTGCCGCCCTCGAGCAGCGACACCACCGGTGTGTCCGCCGAGACGGGCAGGAACTCGCGGTACTCCTCGATGACCCCCCGCCACGTGAGGGACCTCATGCCCCGGCCGTCCCTGTCCTCCCCGCCGCCCGGCGTCACGACGCACCCACGATCCGCATGACGCCCCCGATCCGTTCCACGACGTCCAACCCCTCCAACGTGACGAGCGTCGCCCGCACGTCACCCTCCCGGGCCCGGTGGGTGACGAACACCAGGCGCGCCTCGCCCGAGTCGCCCTCCTGTTCGACCGAGCGGATGGACACCCCGTTGGCCCCGAAGGCTGTCGTGACCGCGCCGAGCACCCCGGGGCGGTCGGCCACGTCCAAGCTGATGTAGAACCCGGCCTCGAGATCGGCCTCGGGCACCAGGTGGGCCGGCTCCCGGTCGGGGGCCGGCGCCGTGGTGCCGGCCAGCAGGTTGCGGGTGGCGTCGATCAGGTCGCCCACCACGGCGCTGGCGGTCGGCAGGCCTCCGGCCCCCTGGCCGTAGAGCATCAGCTCACCGGCCGCCTCGCCCTCGATGAACACGGCGTTGAACGCGTCGCGCACGCCGGCCAACGGGTGCGTGTCGGGCACGAGCGCGGGGTGGACCCGCACCGACAGCCCATCGTCGCCGGACCGCTCCACGATGGCCAGCAGCTTGATGACGTACCCGGCGCGCCGGGCGAAGTCGACGTCGGACGACGTGATCCCGGTGATGCCCTCACGGAGCACGGCGTCGTCGGACACGTTGTACCCGAAGGCCACCCCGGCCAGGATCGCGGCCTTGGCGGCGGCGTCGAAGCCCTCCACGTCGGCGGTCGGGTCCCGCTCGGCCAGGCCCAGGGCCTGGGCCTCGGCCAGCACCGTGGAGTAGTCGGCGCCCTGCTCCCCCATCCTGGTGAGTATGAAGTTGGTCGTGCCGTTGACGATGCCCATCACCCGGTGGATGCGCTCGCCGGTCAGCGACTCGCGCAGGGCGCGTACCAGGGGGATGGCTCCGGCCACCGCTGCCTCGTAGAGCAGGTCGACACCGCGCTCGCGCGCGAGCGTGCGCAGCACCACACCGGCGGGCGAGGCGAGCAGCGCCTTGTTGGCCGTCACCACAGGGCGACCGGCGCCGAGGGCGGCACGCACGAGGCTCTCGGCCGGGTCGATCCCACCGATCAGCTCGACCACCACGTCGACGTCCGGGTCGGCCACCAGTCCGGCAGCGTCGGAAGTGAGCAGTTCGCGGGGGACGTGGGCGGGCCGAGGCGCGTCCAGGTCGTGGACGGCGATGCCGGCGATGGTGAACCGGGCGCCCGCCTGGACCGCGAGGGCGTCGGCCCGGTCCTGCACGATGCCCACCAGGGCTGCGCCCACGTTGCCGCAGCCGAGGATGGCCACGCGGACGGCG
Organism: uncultured Actinomycetota bacterium; assembly: GCA_963835445.1. Classification (GTDB taxonomy): domain Bacteria; phylum Actinomycetota; class Acidimicrobiia; order Acidimicrobiales; family RAAP-2; genus Bog-756. Next base: position 230,507 of record CAWIFO010000003.1, on the reverse strand, counting down.
CGAGGGGTCGTCGGTGCCGAGGTCACCCGGTCACGCTACCGCCTCGGCGGGGGCCCGCCGGTCTTGCCGGGCGGGTCAGACGTCCAGCCGGACGAGGTCGTCGAGCGTCTCGCGTCGCACCACGGTCCGCGCCGTCCCGTCGGCCACGAACACCACGGCGGGGCGTGGCACCTTGTTGTAGTTGGATGCCATCGAGTGCCCGTAGGCGCCGGTCACCGGTGTGCACAGGACGTCCCCCACGGTCAGGTCCGCGGGGACGAACCCCTCGGCCACCACGACGTCCCCCGTCTCGCAGTGCTTGCCCACCAGTCGGATCGGCACCGGGCGCAAGGCGTCGGTCTCCCGCGGCAGGAACGCCTCGTAACCGCTGCCGTAGAGGACGGGACGGGGGTTGTCGCTCATGCCGCCGTCTACGGACACGTAGGTGCGGTGGCCGGGGACGTCCTTCACGGTGCCCACCCGGTAGAGGGTGACGCCGGCGGCGGCCACGATGGAGCGGCCGGGCTCCGCGGTGACACGCACCGTGTCGGCGATCCCGGCGCGGCGGCAGGCATCGCGCACCGAAGCGGCCCACTCGGCCATCGGCGGCGCCTCCTCGCCGTTGACGTAGGCCACGCCGAGGCCGCCGCCGACCACCAGCTCGGGCAGGCCCAGCGGCGCAAAGAACCCGGCCAGCACGTCGATGGCCTGGGCGAACGGCTCCAGGGCGAAGACCTGGCTCCCGAGATGGGCGTGGATCCCCACGAACTCGACGACCCCGGCGGCGTCCAGCGCAGCCAGGCGGTCGACGGCACGGGCGGCTGCTCCCGATGCGAGCCCGAAGCCGAACTTCGAGTCCTCCTGGCCGGTTCGGACGAACTCGTGGGTGTGGACCTCGACACCGGGGGTGATCCGGGCCAGCACACGGGGCCGCAGCCGCACGGGCTGCTCGGCGTCCTCGGGGCCGCCCTCGAGCGCCGGCGGGTCGGCGACGAGGCGCTCGATCCGGTCGATCTCGTCGAAGGAGTCGATCACGATGCGGCCCACCCCGACCGACAGCGCGGCGGCCAGCTCCTCGGTCGACTTGTTGTTGCCGTGCAGGACCAGCCGCCCGGCCGGCACGCCGGCGGTCAGAGCCACATGGAGCTCGCCCCCGGTGGACACGTCGAGGCACATGCCCTCCTCGTGGGCGAGCCTCGCCATGGCCACGCACAGGAACGCCTTGGTGGCGTAGGCCACCCCGTCGCCCCAGGCCGCGACCGCCTCGCGGCAGGCGGCACGCAGATGGGTCTCGTCGTAGACGAACAGCGGCGTGCCGTGGACCTCGGCCAGCTCCTCGACGTCGCAGCCGCCGATCGACAGCCGTCCGTCAGCGCCGACGGCCGCCGTCGCCGGCAGGAGGTCGAGGTCGACCGGACCGGTGGGGACCTGCATCGTCACATCGCCTCGGGCGCGGACACGCCGAGGAGGCCGAGGCCGATGGCCAGCCCGACCCGCGCCCCCTCCACCAGCCAGAGGCGGGCCTGGACCAGTTGGGGGTCGACGTCGTCAGCCAGGATCGGGCAGTCGTGGTAGAAGCCGTGGAAGCACGACGCCAGGCGTCGGACCCATGTGGTGACCTTGGTCGGAGCGCGGTCGACGGCGGCGTCGGCCACCACCTCGGGCAGCTCCTCGAGGCACCTGAGCACCTCGAGCTCGCGGGGATGGGTGAGCACCGACAGGTCGACTCGACCGAGCGGGGCCCGCACCACACCGCGTTCGACCGCCTTGCGACCGACCCCGGCGATCCGTGCGGTGGCCATCTGGACATAGAACACCGGGTTCTCGGCGGACTGCTCGCGCACGCTGGCCAGGTCGAACGTGGTCGCCTGGTCGAGCGTGCTCATCAGGCTCAGGATGCGGGTTGCGTCCGGGCCGATGTCGGCGATGACGGTGTCGAGGTCGATGGCGTTGCCCGCCCGTTTCCCCATCTTGACGGCCTCGTCGCCATCCACCAACGAGACCATCTGTCCCAGCTTGACCTCGAGCCGGCCGGGCTCGACGCCGAGGGCTTCCACGCCGGCCATCAGACTGGCCACCTGGCCGTGGTGGTCGGCGCCGAACACGTCGATGACGCGGTCGAAGCCGCGGATGAGGAACTTGTCGCGGTGGTACGCGAGGTCACCCGCCAGGTAGGTGGCGTCCCCGTTCGCCTTGCGGAGCACCCGGTCGCGGACGTCACCGAGCTCGGTGGCCCGGAACCACGTGGCGCCGTCCTGTTCGAAGACGAGTCCCTTGGCGGCGAGGAGGGCGATCGTCTCGTCGACGGCGCCGCTCTCCTCGATCGAGGCCTGGGAGTACCACTCGTCGAAGACGATGCCAACCGAGGCCAGGGTGGACTTGATCCGCTCGAGGATCCGATCGGCGGCCCACCGGCCGGCGGCGGTGACGTCGTCGGGACCGTCGTACTCGGCGGCGAGGTCGGTCACGTACTGGCCCTGGTAGCCGCCTTCGGGGACCTCGTCGCCCCGGTGCCGGGCGAGCAGGCTCATCCCGAGGGTGCGGATCTGCCCGCCCGTGTCGTTCACGTAGTACTCGCGGCTCACGACGTGCCCGCTGCGGGCGAGCACCCGGGCCAGCGCGTCGCCGTAGCTGCCCCACCAGCCGTTGCCCACGTGGATCGGACCGGTGGGATTGGCGGAGATGAACTCGACCTGGACCTTCTCCCCGTGGCCGACGTCGGGCCGGGCGTAGTGCTCCTCCCCCCCGGCGAGCACCGCGGCCAGGGCGTCGTGCAGCCAGCCGTCGTCCAGCCGGAAGTTGACGAAGCCGGGCCCGGCGACCTCCACCGACACCACGTGGTCGGGGAGGGCGCGGTCGAGGACTCCGACGACGGCGGTGGCCAGGGCCCGGGGGTTCGACCCGGCCCGCTTGGCCGTCACCAGGGCGACGTTGGTGGACCAGTCGCCGTGCTCGCGACTGGCGGGACGCTCGAGGTGCACGGCGTCGGCCGCCACGGCCACGTCGAGGCCCTCCTCGGCGGCCACGACGGCGACGGCCGTGCTCACGGCGTCGGCCAACTGGTGGCGGATCGGCCGGTAGCCGGGCGCGGCGGGTGGGGAGGGGGCGTCGTCGGGGGCGGACATCGTGGTCCGAGGATACGCGGTCACGGGCCTCCCCCCCGGACGGCGTCGGTACGGGCCCGGAGTGCGGGACCCGGCGTTGGCAGTAGAGTTGCTCCTTCTGCAGCGGGTCCCGGTCGCAGTCCTCACGGAACCGGGCCCAACGCTGCCCCTGTAGCTCAGCGGATAGAGCGTCGGCCTCCGGAGCCGAAAGCGCAGGTTCGAGTCCTGCCAGGGGCACCCGTGGGGCGGCCGGCGCGACGTGCGGGCGGCCGGGCCGCCGGTTCGTGCACGAACGAAGTCGACGCGTTCCTCGGGCCCAACGGCACCTACCAGCTGGACCTCCCGCCAGGGACCTGGTGGGTCCAGGGGGTGGTCTACGTCTATGGGACCTAGACCACCCAGACGGTCACGTCGGCGCCCCGGCAGGTGACGATCGCCGTGGGGGCAAAGGTGAAGGAGAACTTCACCGTCCCCGTCGGGTAGCCGCCGACCCGGCCACCGTCACCTCGCCGCGTCCCGTCAACCGGGGCGGTCGGTGAGCTTCGTCCCGTCCCACCACTGCACCGGCCGGCCCGGGTTGTCCGGGTTGCCGTACCAGCCGGGCGGCAGGCGGACGACCGAGCCCGGCAGTTCGACGTCGTCCCTCCCGGCACTCTCGTCGACGTCCTCGCCCGGGGCGATCGGCCGGGTGCGGGCCGACACGGTCTCCGGCGCCGCCTCCGGCTCGTGGGAGCGGGCCATGACGGGGAAGTCGACGGCATCCGGCTCGACGGCATCCGGCTCGGGTCCCGCAGGGACGACCACCGGGGGGACGGTCACCACCGGGACGGCCGCGCGCTCCGGTTCCGTGGGCACCTCGGCCGGTAGCCCGGGAACCTGGCCGGGCGCCTGGCGGCGGGTCCGCACCGCGAGGACGAACGAGCCGAGCAGCAGCACCGCGCCGACGACGACCAGTCCGACCCCGACACGGGAGACCGCGGAGAACGCCGCACAGCCCCGCGCGGTGACGGCGCCGTGGGTCAGGACCACGAGGTTCGTCGAACACCCCGCCGACGACGAGCTGAAGAGCGCGAACGCCAGGGTGCCGACTCCCAACGAGATGCCGCCCCACAGGGCGCACAGCGATCGCCCTCGGCCTGCTCCCATACCGGCCGAACCTACCGGACCTCGGAAATCACAGGCGGACTGAACCCGGCATCGCTACGGAGAGTGGGCGGGACGCACGGATCCCGACCACGGCCAGCGGCGGGACACCCGGGCCAGGCGCCGATCGCCCCGGATCCGGATGGACTCAGCCCGAAAGCCCGGTCTGACGGACAGTGACGTTGAGCCGTCCGGGGAGCACGCCCATCACCGGGTCCCCCGAGCCCGGGACGAGTCGCGGCACCCCGTGGTACGCGAGGCGTGCCGGCCCGCCGAACACCACAACGTCTCCCGAGTCGAGCGGGACGTCGACCCACGGCCGACCGCGTCCCGCGACATTGCCGAACCGGAAGATCCCGGTCGCTCCGACGCTGAACGACACCACCGGGGCAGGCACCACCTCGTCGCGATCGACGTGCATCCCCATCGTCGCTCCGGGCGTGTACCAGTTGACCAGCGCCACGTCGGGGGCGAACCCGTCCGGGTCGGTCGCCACCAGGGGGTCGACCGCGACGGCGTCGACCACCGCCCGTCGGCTGAGCTCGCCCAGCCACGGCGGGAAGGCCAGTGCACGGCCTCCGTCGCCGTCGTCGCGGGTGCGGACATAGCGGTACGGGTACCAGTGCCACCCGAGGCCGACCATCTCGACGGACATCGACGACCCGTTCGGCATCCGGGGAGACCTCGGTCCTCCGGACGCCTCGCCCCACGCACGACACCGGGCAACGAGCTCCACCCGCAGGCCGATGTCCAGCCATGCCGGGAGGTGCACCGCACCCGGGCCGAGGACGGCCGGACCGCTGGGCAGGAGTCGATCCACGGCCCGCTCAGGACGGAGCCGCCGGCTCCTGCTTCGCCAGCCACCGCAGTCGGGCGGCGCGGGCGTCCCAGGAGTAGACGACCACGGTCCGGGCGAATCGGTCGTGCCAGGCGTGGCGATCCCGGTTCAGGAGGATGCCGAGGAACCCGAGCCCGAAGAACAGGAAGCTGAGCGGGAGCGTCAGCGTGCGGACGACCGCCTGGCGGCCCGAGATCGGGTCGCCCACGACGCCGACCACCCTGATGCCCAGCAGCGCCATCCCGACGGTCTTGCCGCTGAGTGACCACTGATAGGCGAAGTACACGAACTCCCACACCACGAGGGCGAGCAGGGTGAGCAGGGACGTGATCCGACCGTGGGTCAGGTCGACCGTCTTCCCGGTCACCAACTGGATCGCGAAGGTGAGCGCCGCCACGGACAACGTGAAGATTCCCCACGACGCACCCACGTCGGCGGCGAAGGCCACCAGTCGGGTCACCGCACCGGCGTAGTTCCCCTGCCTGCCGGCAACCGGTGGCGCCGTCACCGTGGGTCGGGACGTCACGGGGTTCCCTCGGACAGGGGCGTCGGGACATCGACCGAAGCCAGTGCGGCGACGAGTTCGGGCGGGCCCACCGGCCAGGCGTCGGGCTTGCGCCGCAGGATCCGGTTGACCCACCGGGCGACGAAGTCGTCGAGCCCGACGCCCTGGGCCCGGACCAGGTCGAGGGCTTCGGATGCCACGCCGCTCGTCGAGCGGGCGATGATCGTGCCGAGCTCGGTCTGCTCGACCAACGAGTCGATGTCGACCTGCTGGATGACCTTCTCCACGTCGACCCGGTCGATGATCTTCTGGATGTCGACGCGCTCGATGATCTGCTCGACGTCCACCCGGCTCACGATCTTGTCCACGTCGACCCGGTCGATGATCTTCTCGACGTCGACCCGGTCGATCAGCGCGTCGACGTCGACCTTCGACACGATGGCATCCACGTCGACGGCCTCGATCACCAGGCCCACCACCCGCTCGGCGATCGACTCGACGAGCTGCTCCATCCGGCCGGATCCGGGCAGCGGGCTCAACCCCTGTCCCGTGGTGTGGTCGACTGCATGCGCACAGCTTCGCATCGGCCACGACCCGAGTCGGGGACTGCCCTCCCCGGCGGCCCGACGGGCGTGAGGTCAGCCGGAGGCGGCGGAGGCCTTCAGCGTCTCGAGGGCCTTGTCGGCGTGCAGGTTCATCCGCACCTCGCTCCTGATCACCCCGAGGACCCTCAGGTCCGAGCCGATCACGAACGTGGCCCGCTTGGTGGGTGTCAGGACGGTGAACTTCCGGCGGACGCCGAACTGGGTGGCGACGGCACCGTCGGGGTCCGACAGCAGGGGATAGTCGAACTCGTGCTTGTCGGAGAACCGCTTCTGCTTCTCGACGTCGTCCGCGCTGATGCCCACCCGCTGGGCGCCGACCGCCTCGAACTCGGCCTTCATGTCCCGGAAGTGGCAGCTCTCGGCCGTGCACCCCGGTGTCATGGCCGCAGGGTAGAAGAAGAGGACTACAGGGCCGTCCGCGGCCAGCTCACTCAGCCGCCGGGGGACCCCGTCCTCGTCCGGAAGCTCGAAGTCGGGTGCCTGGTCGCCGGTGTCCATTGTTCGAGGCTAGCGAGGCCGGGCCACGCGTGCCCCGGACCACATGCCGGGGACCCGCCAGGTGTATCGGAGCGCCGCAGGTCCACCCTAGGATGGGATCCGGGCCGAGGCGCCGGCGCCGCTCGCGGCGCATCGTGCACCCCGACCCCACCCCGACCCCACCCGGCACCGGTGCCCGGGACCAGGTCGGCCACGACCCCATCAGCACGCCCCGACGGGATCCCGCCACATGACGTTCGCCATCGAAGTCGACAATCTGCAGAAGACGTTCAAGGGCAAGCGCGTCGTGCGGGCCCTCGACGGCGTGAGCTTCGCCGTCCCCGAAGGGACGGTCTTCGGTCTCCTCGGTCCCAACGGGTCGGGCAAGACCACCGCGGTCCGGGTGCTCACGACCATCCTGCGCGCCGACGGCGGGTCGGCTCGGGTCCTCGGCAACGACGTGCAGAAGAAGGCGGCCCTGGTGCGGACCCTGATCGGACTCGCCGGGCAGTACGCCGCCGTCGACGAGAACCTGACCGGTCGCGAGAACCTCCAGATGGTGGGCAACCTCAACCACCTCCCCCGGGCATTCGTGGCCGGCCGGGCCGTCGAGCTGCTCGCCCAGTTCAATCTGACCGACGCCGGCGACCGCCCGCTCAAGACCTACTCGGGGGGCATGCGGCGCCGCCTCGACCTGGCCGCCGCCCTCGTTGCCCGGCCGACGGTGCTCTTCCTGGACGAGCCCACCACCGGGCTCGACCCGCAGAGCCGCAACGACCTGTGGGAGGTAATCGAGCGGCTTGTCGGCGGCGGCACCACGGTGCTGCTGACGACCCAGTACCTCGAGGAGGCGGACAGGCTCGCCAGCACACTCGCCGTCATCGACCACGGCAAGGTGATCGCCGAGGGGACCCCGGAATCGATGAAGGCCGATCTCGGCGCCACCGTGCTCGAGGTTGGACTCCCGTCCATCGAGGACGCCCGGCGGACCGGAGCCATCCTCGACACGCTCGGTCCCCATGCGGCCATCGTCACCGGCACCATGGTCGAGGTCACCGTCGACAACGGGCCCCAGGCCGCCATGATCGGGCTCCGGGCCCTCGACGCGGAGGGGATCGCCCCGCACACGTTCAACCTGCGCGAGCCCAGCCTCGACGACGTCTTCCTGTCGCTCACCGGACACCGGACCGAGGCGCCTGCACCCGAAGAGGACCCTGACCAGTCCGCCAGGCAGCGGCGCAGGAAGAAGCGGATGGCGCAGTTCGAAGAGGCACTTCCCGTGGCGTCAGGAGAGCTCACATCATGACCACTGCCGTCGCCCCACCGAAAGTCCCGGGCGCACCGCATTCGACCGGGGTCGTCGACAACCTGAAATGGCTCGGCTCCGACACCGCCACCCTGACCCGGCGCAACCTCCTGGCCGTCACCCGCATTCCCGAGGCGCTGTTCTTCTCGACGGTGCAGCCGATCATGTTCGTGCTCTTGTTCCGCTACGTCTTCGGCGGAGCGATCCATACCAGCGCCACCACGTACGTCAACTACCTGATGCCCGGCATCTTCGTGCAGACGGTGGCCTTCGGTTCGGTGAGCACGAGCATCGGCCTGGCCGAGGACCTGCAGAAGGGGATCATCGAACGGTTCCGGGCCCTGCCCATGTCGCGTGGAGCGGTGCTCCTCGGGCGCACGACCGCCGACCTCATCCGCAACATCTTCGTGATCGTCGTCATGACGGTGGTGGGCCTGCTGGTCGGGTTCCGCCCGTCCACCGGGGTGCTCTCCTACACCGCCGGCGTGCTGCTGATCCTGTTCTTCGCCTACGCACTGTCCTGGGGCTTCGCCATCGTCGGCCTCTCTGCCCCGAACAGCGAGACCGCCCAGGTCATGTCGTTCCCCCTGATCTTCCCGCTCACGTTCATCTCCGCCGCGTTCGTGCCCCTCAGCACCATGCCGAGCTGGCTCCAGGGCTTCGCCACCTACCAGCCCTTCAGCGTGACCGTCAGCGCCTGCCGGTCCCTGATGGTGGGTCCCGCCTCGACCGGCACGGGGAGGAGCACGGCATTCTGGGTGGTCCAGTCCTTGCTGTGGACGCTCGCTCTGCTGATCGTCTTCGTGCCGCTGGCCATCCGCAAGTACCGCACCCGCACCTGACGCCGCCCGGCGGAGACCCGGCACCACCGGGAATTCCCGCCGGCCCGGACGGGGCAGAATAGGGGCATGGCACTCTCCCCCACCTCCCCCGACTCCTTCGGCGCCCGTGGCAGCCTGCAGGTCGGCGACGCCACCTACGAGATCTTCCGCATCACGACTCTCGCCGACCGCTTCGACGTGGCCCGACTGCCGTACTCGATCAAGGTCATCCTGGAGAACCTGCTCCGCCACGAGGACGGGGTCGCCGTCACCGCGTCCGACATCGAGGCCGTGGCCGGCTGGGGTGTCAACCCGGGCCGTCACGGCGTAGGTGGCACCGATGCCGCCGAGATCGCCCTCACCCCGGAGCGGGTCCTCATGCAGGACTTCACCGGCGTGCCCGGCGTGGTCGACCTGGCGGCCATGCGGGACGCGCTCGGCGCCCTCGGCGGCGACCCGGCGAAGGTCAACCCGTTGGTGCCCGTCGAGCTGGTGGTCGACCACTCGGTCATCGCCGAGGCGTCGGGGACCTCGTCCGCCTACGACGAGAACGTGGATATCGAGTACCAGCGCAACATCGAGCGCTACCAGCTCCTGCGCTGGGCCCAGCAGGCGTTCGACGGCTTCCGCGTCGTGCCCCCGGGCATGGGCATCTGCCACCAGGTCAACCTCGAATACCTGTCGCGGGTGGTCTTCGCCACCGACGACGGGCGCGCCTACTGCGACACGCTGGTCGGCACCGACTCCCATACGACCATGGTCAACGGGCTCGGCGTCCTCGGCTGGGGCGTCGGAGGGATCGAAGCGGAGGCGGCCATGCTCGGCCAGCCGCTCTCCATGCTCCTCCCGCCGGTGGTCGGCTTCCGGCTGACCGGCGAGCAACCGGCGGGCACCACGGCCACCGACCTCGTGCTCACCATCACCAACGTCCTGCGCCGGCGCGGTGTGGTCGGCAAGTTCGTCGAGTTCTTCGGGCCCGGCGTGGCCTCGGTCCCGCTGGCCAACCGGGCGACGATCGGCAACATGTCCCCCGAGTACGGCGCCACCTGTGCCATGTTCCCCATCGATGACGTGACCCTCGACTACCTGCGGTTCTCCGGACGCGAGGATGCCCACGTCGATCTGGTCGAGGCCTACGCCCGTGCCCAGGGCATGTTCCACGACCCCGACGGGCCCGAGCCGGTCTTCTCCGAGCTGATCGAGCTCGACCTCTCCAGCGTGGTGCCGAGCATCGCCGGGCCGGCCCGCCCTCAGGACCTGGTCCGCCTCGACGAGGCCGCCGCCACGTTCCGTACCGCCCTCGGCCGTGATGCCCGCAGCCACTCCGCTGCCAGACCCGACGGCACCACCGACGAGATCGAGGACGGCCATGTCGTGGTCGCCGCCATCACCTCGTGCACGAACACGTCGAACCCCCAGGTCATGGTGGCGGCCGGCCTCGTGGCCCGCAACGCCGTGGCCCGTGGGCTGGACGCCAAACCGTGGGTGAAGACCACGCTCGCCCCCGGCTCACGGGTGGTCATGGACTACCTGGACCGGGCCGGACTGACCGAACCCCTCGCCGACCTGGGCTTCGACCTCGTCGGGTACGGCTGCACCACGTGCATCGGCAACTCGGGTCCGTTGCTGGCCGGGGTGTCCGAGGCCGTCCAGGAAGGCGATCTGTCCGTGGCCTCGGTGCTGTCGGGCAACCGGAACTTCGAGGGTCGGATCCATCCCGACGTCCGCATGAACTACCTCGCCTCCCCTCCCCTGGTCGTCGCCTATGCCCTGGCCGGGAGCATGGACGTGGACCTGACGACCGAGCCGCTCGGGACGGGCAGCGACGGCGAACCCGTCTACCTGGCGGACCTGTGGCCGGGCCCCGAGGAGGTGACCGAGGCCATCCGCACCTCACTGACCTCGGACATGTTCCGCCGGCGCTACGGCTCCGTGTTCGCCGGTGACGAGCGGTGGCAGGCAGTCGAGGCGGTGACGGGGGACACGTTCGCCTGGGACACATCCTCGACGTACGTCCTGCGCCCCACCTTCCTCGAGGGGCTCACCATGACACCGGCAACGGTCACCGACGTGGTCGGAGCCCGGGTGCTGGCCAAGCTCGGCGACAGCGTCACGACCGACCACATCTCGCCGGCCGGGAACATCAACCCGACGACACCGGCGGGCCGGTACCTGGACGACCACGGAGTCGCCCGGGCTGACTTCAACTCGTACGGGGCCCGCCGCGGCAACCACGAGGTGATGGTCCGCGGCACGTTCGCCAACGTGCGCCTACGCAATCAACTCGCACCGGGCACTGAGGGCGGCGTCACCGTGCACCTCCCCGACGTCCGGCAGACGACGATCTTCGAGGCCTCCGAGCGCTACGTCGCCGACGGCGTGCCGCTCATGGTGCTGGCGGGCAAGGAGTACGGGTCCGGCTCGTCCCGCGACTGGGCGGCCAAGGGCACGGCGCTGCTGGGCGTCCGGGCCGTGCTGGCCGAGTCGTTCGAGCGGATCCACCGGTCCAACCTCATCGGGATGGGCGTGCTGCCCCTCCAGTATGCGGACGGAGTGAGCGCCGAGACGCTGGGCCTCACCGGCCACGAGGTGTTCTCGGTCACCGGCCTGGAGTCGCTGAACCACGGGGTCAGCCCGAAGACGGTCAAGGTCACTGCGACCGACGGTGACCGGGCGACGGAGTTCGAGGTTCGGCTCCGGATCGACACGCCGATGGAGGCGCAGTACTACCGCCACGGCGGGATCCTGCCCTACATGCTGCGCCAGATGGCGGGCTGAACCGGGCGCAGTCGGGGCCGCGACCGTGCGGGCCCGACCAACGCAGGTCGGGCCGGGTTCCATGTCAGCCGAGGAGGCCGTCCAGGTCGCGGACCGAGTCGACCACCGTCACCCGCAGGTCGGCTCCCGGCGCCGGGCGCCCGTCGGCGATCCAGTAGGCAGTCATCCCGATGGCGAGCGCGCCCACTACATCGCGTTCCCAGCTGTCTCCGACCATGACCGAGCCGTCCGGGTCGGCCCCCAACCGGTCCAGCACCAGGTCGAACACGGCCGGGGAGGGCCTCCGGTCGGGCCGTCCGCCGACGGCATGGGACCTTCTCCCCTGTTCCCGGCGACGGAGCTTCTGCGAGTCTGCTCCGAGGAGGTGGTGATGGAATTCATCCGTCCGCTCAGGGGGGATCCCTTCCCGTGGTACCGGTCGCATGCGCGCGCCGCGCTGATCACCGCGTCCGGCCTGTTCGTCGCCGTGACCGGATTCCACCTCCTGGTCAACGGGACCGGCCAGGCCGTCGACATCCTGTACGCGCTGCCGATCGCCCTGCTGGCCATGTCCTTCGGACTGCGAGGGGGCCTGATCGGGGCCGCCATCGGCTTCACGATGTTCGCGGTGGTCGAGGTGTTCCACGGCGTCGGTGACATCGACGTCACGGGGTGGATCACCCGGGAGCGGGCCTGTTCCTCCTCGGCATCCTCCTCGGCCACGCCACCGATCAGATCGAAGCGGGCCAGCGGCGGGCGTTCGCCGCCCACGAGGAGCGTCGACTGCTGGCCGATCGGGGCCGACGCCAGGCCGAGGCGCTCGAGATCAGTGACTCGATCCTGCAGCACCTCGCCGTCGCCAAGTGGATGATCGAAGTCGGTGACGACGACGAGGCCATCGCGATCCTGACGTCGACCATGGCCACGGGCGAGGCGATGGTCGCCGGCCTGCTGCCCATCCGCACCGGCGTCCCCTCCGCGCCTGACGGGCGACCGCAACGGGCGCACCCGAGCCCGCAGCCTTCGAACACGTCGTGACCGGAGGCTCGAGGCGGACGGTGTCGACCGCCATGCGACATGCGCTCGTGGTGCCCTTGCCCGGGCACGAGATGACCGTGTCACCCAGCACCAGGCGGATGACGTCCACGTCGAGGCGGTCGAGGAGCTGGCCGTCGAGCTCGCCCACGACCTCGTGGTCCGTCCGCAGGGCATCGACGTGGGTGCACGGACTGTGGGGATGGACGGATACCTCCTCGTCCTCCTCGAACCGGCGGTCGACCGGGACGCCCTCCACGGGCCCGTGCCGACCGTGCCGACCCACACCCGGGTCCGTCGCCGCTCAGCCCTCCATCGTCCGGCGGATCCGCCGGATCACCTCGTCGACCACCCCGCTGGTGGAGGCACCGCCCCCCAGGTCGAAGGTGCGGATCCCGTCGGCAGCCGCTCCGAGCGTCGCCTCGCGGATGGCGATGGCGGCGGCGGCCACGCCGTCGTCCCCGATGTCCGGCGCGTGCTCGAGCGCCGCGGCGCACGCCAGCAGCATGGCCATCGGGTTGGCGACGTTCTTGCCCTCGAGCGACGGAGCGGTGCCGTGCGGCGCCTCTGCCATCGCCACCGTGGGACGCAGGTCATCGTCGAGCGCCAGGAGGACCGACTCGGCTCCGGCGATGGAACCGAACATGGCCAGCACCAGGTCGGACAGGCAGTCGCCGTCCCGATTGAGGGCGGGGATCACGAGCGACTGGTCGTCCGCCTCGGTCAGCAGCCCGGCGTAGGCGGCGTCGATCAGCATGGGCCGGTAGGGGACGTCGGGATGGCGCGCTGGCTGCCGCGTCCATCTCCTCCTTGAGCATCCCCTCGTACACGGTCGACACCGTCCACTTGGGCCCGCCGAACACGCACGCCCCCAGGTGGGCCGCCGCCTCGAACGAGTACTCGGCCACCGCCCGGCAGACCGAGCGGTCGATCCTCTCGGTCCGCCACGCCTGCTCGTCCCGTCCGCCGGCGGTTCCGGTCCGTCCCTCCTCGGCACCGTAGGCGTCGCCCACCGCCATCCGGACCACCACGATGGGATGCACGACCGGCGCCGGCGGGACGACCCCGGGAATGCGCCGGCCCGTCCGCACGATGACGGAGCCACCGACGCCCTCGCGAAGGATGCGGTTGGGGGAGCCCACGTCCCCCGTCTGCGGCGGGGTGATGGTGGCGGCCTTCAGTCCGAGTCCCACCTCCACCATTGCCTCGGCCGCGTCGGCCACGATGGCGTTCGACGTACGACGTCGGTTTCCGAGCGAGAGGTCGAACCGGAGCAGGTCCACCGGGATCCCGATGACGGAGGGATCGAGGACCCGGAGTGCCTCGTCGAGCAGCTCCTGGCCCGTCTCGTCACCTTCACAGACCACCAATTGCGTGGGATCGGCCATAGGTCCCAGGGTCCCACGTCCAACGGGCGACAACCAATCACGCCGAGTCCGGGCGCGTCAGACTGTGGGCACCCCACGCGCCCGGGTCCACCAGCGTCGGAGGGCGATCACCGTCCAGACCGCCTCGACCACACCGAACGGCCAGGCACCCGAGGCGAAACCGTAGGCCGACGACAGGGCGCCGGCCGGCCCGCCGCTGCGGTGGCCACGCCGTCACGACGCCAGCGGCAGGGCGAACCAGGCGATCACGACGAAGTGGAACACCGCTCCCACGATGGTGCACGCGTGGAAGACTTCGTGGTAACCGAACACCCCGGGCACCGGGTCGGGCTTCTTGAGGGCGTACACGACCGCCCCGGCCGAGTACGCCAGTCCCCCGATCAACAGGAGCACGAAGCCGGTCGGCCCGAGCGCCCGGTACAGCTGGGGCAGCACGGCGACGGCCGCCCAGCCCACCACCACGTACGGCAGGGCGATGACCCACTTGGGGGCGTCCAGCCAGACCTGCCGGAGGGTGATCCCGACGACCGCACCGGCCCAGACGACGACCAGGACCGTGGTCCGGGCCCATCCGGTCAGGGCGATGCCGGCCACGGCGGTGTAGGACCCGGCAATGGCGATGAAGATCGTCGAATGGTCGGCGCGGCGCATCCGGCGTCGACCCACGGGGCCCCATGTATGACGGTGGAACAGCGCGCTCGACACCGAACAGGAGGGAGATCGAGCAGGCGTAGATCAGGCAGACCAGCTTCGACGACGCTGTCGGCGCCGCCCACACGAGTGCCGCCCCCGACACGAGCGACACGTAGAAGGCGATCTGGTGGAGCACGCCGCGCAGCTTCGGCTTCACCGGGCCTTCGGCATCTCCGCCCTCGTCCGCACCGGCCCCGGTCGGCGCCGTCCCCGCGGGCAGATTCACGCCCCCGCAACCTCGGCCTCGAGGGACCGACCGACGAAGCGCCGGAGGATCCGTCGGCCTACCCCGGCCACCCGCGCCACGTCGGCCGGGCCCAGGGTGACCCCGTCGGGCAGCAGCGGCCGCCACGCCGCTGCCAGGCCCTCGTCGACCTCGAGGTGGAACTGCAGTCCGTAGGCCCCGTCGCCGAAACGGAAGGCCTGGTGGGGGAAGGTCCGGGTGGCGGCCAGGTGGACGGCACCGCCGGGCAGGGAGAACGTGTCACGGTGCCAGTGGACGCAGGGAACCGACGTGCCCGACAGTCCGTTGTACTCCGGGCCGAGCACCGGATCCCGCCGTCCGTCGGCGGTGAGCTCCACCTGGCCGGGACCGACCTCCTCGACGGGACCGGTGGTCACGCCTGCCCCCAGGGCCGCCGCCAGTTGCTGCGCCCCCAGGCACACGCCCAGGGTCGGGAGACCGGCGTCCACCGCCTGCCGGATCAATGCCCGCTCGGGGCCGAGCCACGGGTGGTCGTCGATGTCGTGGACGCCCATCGGCCCGCCCATCACGACCAGGCCGTCCAGGCCGGCGAGCGGCGGGAGCGGCTCGCCCAGGTCGAGGCGGGTCACCGTCATGTCGACCCCACTGTCGGCCAGTACCCCTGCGATCGACCCGGGGCCCTCGTGTGCCACGTGCTGGAGGACCGCCCAATGGCGGCCCGACGGCACCGGGGCGGCAGGGACCACTAGGCCGTGTCCACCACGTGGAAGGCCTCGGCCAGGCGGCCCTCGGGCAGCCCGGCGGCCAGCGCGGTGCCGCCCATCCACCCGCGCAGCAGCTCGTCGAGGTGCTCGCCCTCCCCCACCTGGCTGACGTGGGACCTCAGCGCGGCGAGCTTCCTGTCGTAGACGTCGGTGGCGTCCACCACACGGTTCACCCGGTCGGTGGCCATGACCCACAGTTCGGGCACGGTGTGCTCGACGAGGCCCTCCTCGAGGAGCTCGGGGAAGGCGAACGGGTTGCGGGCGTCCGGGTAGACGGCGCACGCCGCCGCCTCGCCGGTCGCCAGGTGGTCCGGGTGGCTGGCGTAGATGCGCGTCCAGTTGCGCTCCGGCGACTGTGCGACCACCCGGTCGGGGCGGACCCGGCGGATCACACGGGAGATGGCGGCCCGCAGCTCGAGGCTCGGCGTCACCCGCCCGTCGGGGAACCCGAGGAAGGTGACGTCGGTCACGCCGACGGCCCGTGCAGCCATCAGCTGCTCCTCCCGTCGGATGGCGGCCATCTGGGGTCGGGTGATCGAGTGGTCCGATCCACCGGCGTCGCCGTCGGTGGCGATGCAGTAGGAGACGTCGATCCCCCGGTCGGTCCACGTGGCCACCGAGCCGGCGGCCCCGAAGTCGACGTCGTCCGGGTGGGCGGTGACGACCAGGATGCGCCCGACGTCGTCGGAACCGTCGTCGACGGTGATGGGCTCGGCGGGGACGGACACGATGGCTCCTCGTGATCTCCGGTGACCGCAGGTCGCCGGTGTCGGGCGGGCGGTGCTTCGGGCGGGCGGTGCTTCGGGCGGGTGCCCGCACACCCCGGCCTACCGCGTCAGACCTTTTCGGGCGTCCAGGCGGCGAGGTCGGCGAGGCGGGGGTCGTTCGAGAACATCTCCACGATCGGCATCCGGACGCCGATGCGGGTCTGGATGCGCTCGATCTCGAGGACCTGGTTCCACTGGACCAGCGAGACGACCAGTCCGGCCGAGCCGGCGCGGGCGGTGCGGCCCGAACGGTGCAGGTAGGCCTTGTGGTCCTCCGGCGGGTCGAAGTGGACGACGATGTCCACCGCGTCGATGTGCAGTCCGCGGGCGGCCACGTCGGTGGCCACGAGCACGTGGAGCTTGCCCTCGGTGAAGTCCTTGAGCGTGCGCTCCCGGTTGGCCTGGCGCAGGTCACCGTGGATGGCACCGGCCTTCACGCCTTCCTTGCCCAGCTGCTCGACCAGTCGGTCGGCGCCGTGCTTGGTGCGCACGAACACGAGGGCCTTGTCCGCGCTCCGACAGACGGCGGCACAGACCTTCACGCGGTCCATCTGGTGCACCTCGAGGAAGCGGTGCTCCATTGCCTCGACCGTCGTCGACTCGGAGGCGACCTCGTGGAGGACGGGATCGGTCAGGTAGCGGCTGACCAGGCGGTCGACGGCGCCGTCGAGCGTGGCGGAGAACAGCAGGGTCTGGTGCTCTCGCTCGAGACGGCGCAGCACCCACTCGACCTGGGGCATGAAGCCCATGTCGGCCATGCGGTCGGCTTCGTCGAGTACCAGCGTCTCGATGTCGGCGACGGACAGCTCGCCCCGGTCGCCGAGGTCGATGAGCCGGCCCGGCGTGGCGATGATCACGTCCACGCCACGGCGCAGCTTCTTGATCTGACGCTCGATGTCGGCGCCGCCGTAGACGGCGACGACGCGGATCCCGGCCGCCTCGGCGAGAGGCTCGAACACTTCGCTCACCTGTACGGCGAGCTCTCGGGTCGGGACGAGCACGAGGGCCCTCGGGCGTCCCGGCTCCGTCGCAGGACGGGCCATCGTGCGCTGCAGGAGCGGTACACCGAAGGCGAGGGTCTTGCCGGAGCCGGTCTTCGCCTTGCCGCACACGTCACGGCCGGCAAGGGCGTCGACGACGGTCATGGCCTGGATGGCGAACGGGGCATGGATGCCCTGCTCCTCGAGTGCGTCGCAGATCGCAGGGTTCACGCCGAGCTCGGCGAACGACGGCTGCTCCTCCATGGCGTCGGGGTCGCTGGCCTGGATTGCATCGACGGCGCGATCCGTGGGATCGGTCAGGGTGGTCATGGGGTTCAGAAGCTCTCTCTCATCGTTCAGAGACGGCCGTGGCCGACCGTCAGCGCCGTGCGAGTCACGGTCGCGTGCGGGCCCGCCCCGGGCCATTGTCCGGGCCGTTCCGACGGCCAGGAGAACAACGATGAGGAAGACCCCGGCGGTGGACACTCGTCCACCACGGCACCCAGTGTACCGGTCGGCACCCGCCAGACCAGGTCAAGCAAGCGCTTTGTGCTCGTCCCGCCCCTCCCTCAGGTGGCCGACGGCTCCCGGTAGACCTCGGCGCCCGCCTCGCGGAACTCGGCCGACTTCTCCTTCATGCCGATCTCGACCGCGACGGCGAGGTCCATGCCCTTCTGCTCGGCGTAGTCCCGCACGTCCTGGCTGATGCGCATGGAGCAGAACTTCGGGCCGCACATCGAGCAGAAGTGGGCCGTCTTGGCGGGAGCGGCCGGCAGGGTCTCGTCGTGGTACGACCGGGCCGTCCCGGGGTCCATCGCCAGGTTGAACTGGTCCTCCCAGCGGAATTCGAAGCGGGCCTTCGACAGGGCGTCGTCCCACTCCTGGGCACCGGGGTGGCCCTTGGCCAGGTCGGCGGCGTGTGCGGCGATCTTGTAGGCGATCATCCCCTGCTTCACGTCCTCGAGGTTCGGCAGTCCGAGGTGCTCCTTCGGGGTGACGTAGCAGAGCATGGCCGTGCCGGCCATGCCGATCACGGCGGCGCCGATGGCCGACGTGATGTGGTCGTAGCCGGGGGCGACGTCGATGGTCAGCGGCCCGAGCGTGTAGAAGGGCGCCTCGTGGCACACCTCCTTCTGGAGGGTGACGTTCTCCACGATCTTGTGGAGCGGGACGTGGCCGGGGCCCTCGATCATCACCTGCACGTCGTGGCGCCAGGCGATCTCGGTCAGCTCGCCGAGCGTCGACAGCTCGGCGAACTGGGCCTCGTCGTTGGCGTCGGCGATCGAACCGGGACGGAGCCCGTCGCCCAGCGAGAAGGCCACGTCGTAGGCGGCCATGATCTCGCAGATCTCCTCGAAGCGGGTGTAGAGGAAGTTCTCCTCGTGATGGGCCAGGCACCAGGCGGCCATGATCGAACCGCCGCGGCTGACGATGCCGGTCATGCGCTTGGCCGTCATGGGCACGTAGCGGAGCAGGACCCCGGCGTGGATGGTGAAGTAGTCGACACCCTGCTCGGCCTGCTCGATGAGCGTGTCCCGGTAGAGGTCCCAGGTCAGCTCCTCGGGGGTGCCGTCGACCTTCTCCAGGGCCTGGTAGATGGGCACCGTGCCGATCGGAACGGGGGCGTTCCGCAGGATCCACTCGCGGGTGGTGTGGATGTCGGGGCCGGTCGACAGGTCCATGACCGTGTCGGCACCCCAGCGCGTGGCCCATGTGAGCTTCTGGACCTCCTCCTCGATCGACGAGGAGACGGCCGAGTTGCCGATGTTGGCGTTGACCTTCACCAGGAATCTGGAGCCGATGACCATCGGCTCGGACTCCGGGTGGTTGACATTGGCGGGCAGGATGGCCCGACCGGCGGCGATCTCGTCCCGGACCAACTCGGCCGGGACTCCCTCGCGGGTGGCCACGAACGCCATCTCCGGTGTGACCTCGCCCCTGCGGGCATAGTGGAGCTGGGTCACCGGCGTCCCGGTCGAGCGCAGCGGGCTCCGGCCATCGACCGGGAAGGCCGCCGGGCCGTCCCCGTCCCGCCGGAGCGCCGCACGGCCGTCGTCTCGGCGGTTGACCGGGCGACCCTCGTACTCCTCGACATCGTTCCGAGCCGTGATCCAGGGCCGGCGGAGGGCGGGAAGCCCCACCGTGGGGACCGAACCCGGCCCCGAGGTGTCGTACAGGCGGACGGGGACGTTGTGGGTGGCACCGTTGCGGGCCGGCGAATCGGACAGGGCCACCTCGACGAACGGGACCCGGACGCCCTGGGGCCCGTCCACGTAGACCTTCGAGCGGTTGTGGGCCGGCACGGCCGCCGTGGTCCCGGGATCGGAGGGTTGCGTGGAGTCGGTCATGGTGGTCGTCCCTTCGAACGGTTCGCTGCCCGAGTCTTCCACGGGACCCGGCCCGGTGGAATCCGGAGTGTGCCATCGTGGTGTCCGCTGACCATCCACGCCGGGCCCGGGCCCGGGCAGCACGGGTCCGGGTGCACGTAGCGTGCGCCCACCGCCGGCGCACCTCATCGAAAGGAACCACCATGGGCAAACTCGCCGCCGGGGACACTTCTCCCGAATTTCAGCCTCCCGGACCAGGACGGCAAGCAGGTCTCGCTGAAGGACTTCGCGGGCAGGCAGGTCGTCGTCTACTTCTACCCGAAGGACGACACCCCCGGCTGCACCAAGGAGGCCTGCCAGTTCAACGACAACCTGGCCGCCTTCAACAGGTCCAAGGTGCCGATCCTGGGGATCTCCGCCGACTCCGCCGAGAAGCACCGGAAGTTCCGCGAGAAGTACGGCTTGAAGATCACCCTGCTCACCGATGCCGACCACGCCGTGGGCGAGGCCTTCGGCGCCTGGGGTGAGAAGACCATGTACGGCAAGAAGACGATCGGGGTCATCCGCTCGACCTTCCTGATCGCAGCCGACGGGACCATTGCCCGGCCCTGGTACCACGTGAAGTCCGACGGCCACGCCGCCAAGGTGCTGGAGGAGGTGCAGGGCTGAACCGGCGTCACCCTCCGGCGACGTCGCACTCCGTTGCCACCACCAGGCGCTGCACCCCCCGGGACGTCGACCGGGCGACACTCCGTCGGAGCAACGGGGCCCACAGTCCGGACAGGTGACCTTCGATCGAGACCTCGACGGTCACCCGGGTCCTGCCGGCCGCATCGACCGCGGTGAGGTGGCGGATCCTCAGGCGGGCCCCCGGCAGGGTGGACACGTCGGTGAACTCCACCCCGGGCTCCAGGGTCTCGATGACGAATCTGGCCTTCGGGCCGCGCCGTGGCTTGAGCGCGCCGGTCGTCCCCTCGGCGAAGGGGCCGTCGAGCCGGGTCCAGGCCAGGGCATCGTCCCACTCCGGCCACGTGCGCATGTCGGCCCACCGGGCGAAGAACGCTTCGGGCGCCGCCGTCGAGGCGGCCGTCGACGTGCACAGGATCGTCACATCCACACGCTGTCACACCCACCGGCGAGGCTGTCCCCATGGCGCTGGCCACCTGTTCCGACGCACTTCCCGGGGTCCCCGTGGCGTCCGACCCTGTGCCGTCCGTCCCCGTGGCGTCCGTCCCCGTGCCGTCCGACCCCGTGGCGTCCGGTGGCCGGCCCGGCCTGTCGGCCCGGATGTCCTCGCTGGACGCCGCCCTGGGCTCGCTCCTGGCCGACCTCGACCCCGGGCTCCTGCTCGGGCGTGACGCGGCCTCGCTGTATGCCGGCTTCTGTCGCCTGGAGCGCCTGGTGGTGGCGGGCAAGACGCTCCTCGCCCCCCGGATCGCCGACTCCGGCCACTGGGAGGAGCAGGGCCACCGTTCGCCTGTCGGCCTGCTCGCCTCCTTGGAGGGGGGATCGGCCGGGCAGGCCAGGCGCACCTTGGAGGCCGGACAGCGGCTGTCGGGCCTGCCCGGGTGCGAAGCGGCGGTGCGCAAGGGAGCCCTGTCGGGCCCGAAGCTGGTCGAGATCACCCAGGCCGCCTCCTTGGACCCCTCGGCCGAGGGACGGCTGCTGGCCGGCTCGGACGCCGAGCCCCTCCACGTGGTCAAGGAGCGGTGCCAGGAGGTGCGGGCCACCGCAGCCGGTGGGGACCCCGAGGGCACGCTGGCCCGGATCCACGCACTGCGCTCCTTTGCCACCTGGACCGACGCCGAAGGGGCGTTCTGCTTCCAGGGACGCGACAGTGCCGAACGGGGGGCGAAGCTGCTGGCCCGGCTGGTCCCCGTGGCCAACCGCCTGCGCCACGACCGCCGGGCGGACACCGCCGCTGCGGCCACCGGGCGCCCGAAGGGCACCCCGGCGCCACCGGCACCGCCGCCCGAGTCCGAGGCGGCCCTGCGGGCCGACGCCTTCTTCCTGCTGGTGACCGGCAGGCGTCCCGAACCGCCCACCGGTGGCACCGGTGCCGGCGGTGCCACGGGGACCAGCGGTGCCACGGGGACCAGCGGTGCCACGGGGACCACGGGACGATCAGGCCCCGCCGGACCGACGACGGAACCGACGACGGACCGACCCGGGGCCCCCGGCGTCGTCCGGCCTCTCGACCCCGGCCCCACCCGCGACCCCGGCCCCGGGCCCGACCCGGCCGCACTGGCCGATCCGGCCGACCTCGGGGGTGTCGACGACCTGGTCACCGCCGCACCCCCGGCCACCGTCATCGTGCGGGTGGACCTGGCCGCCCTGAAGCGGGGCCGGGCCCTGCCCGGCGAGCTGTGCGAGCTGGAGGGACACGGCCCGGTCCCCCTCCCGGTGGTGCGCAGCCTGGTCGACGACGCCTTCCTGGCCCTGGTGTTCACCGAGGCCGGCGACATCCGTGCCGTCGCCCACCTGGGGCGGACCATCAACGCCCACCTGCGCACCGCCCTGGCCCTGCGGGACCGCCGCTGCGTGGTGCCGGGCTGCGGGGTGGCCTACTCACTCGAGATCGACCACGTACGTCCCCTCGAGTCCGGCGGGAGGACGGAACTCGCCAACCTGGCCCTGCTCTGTCGCCACCACCACCGGATGAAGACCTACGACGGGTGGGTCCTCGAGCGCACCGGTGCCACCGACGAGGACCCCGGCTGGACCTTCACCCCGCTGCCGCCCTTCGGCCAGGAGCCCGACCTCGGGCTCGACCGGCCACCGGAGCCGGTGCCCCGGACCTGAGGCGGGGGTCGCTAGGCCTTCTGGTGTGCGGGACACCACCAGGACGTCCGCCCTCCGACCGTGGACCGGATTAGAGGCGTCCCGTCCTTCGGACAGACCCCACCGGAGTGGCGCTCCTCCATCAGGTCACCACGATGCGACCCTCCCCGCTCGGCCAGGTCGGCCAGGGTGCGCACGAGGCACCGGTGCAGGCGGCGGACCTCGACCGGCGACAGCGATCCGGCCGGTCGCAGCGGGGACAGGCCCGCCCGCCACAGCACCTCGTCGGCGATGAGGTTCCCCACTCCGGCCAACCGGGACTGATCGAGCAGCCGTGCCTTGAGCGGGGCCGTCGAACCGGCCAGCGCCGAGCCCAGCGCGGCCACCCCGACCGACGACGCGTCCGGCCCCAGCCCGCTCACATCCGGGTCGAGCGACACACCCCCGAGTCGCCGAGGGTCGTGCACCGCCAGTCGCCCACCGTCGGCGAACGTCACCGACCACCGCTCCCAGGCCGGCTCGATCCGGGTCGGCGCGTGCAACAGCCGGCCGACCGCGTCGCACCCGTCCACGTGCAGCGTGCCGGTCATCCCGAACCGCACCCCGATCACCGGCCCACCGTCGACGTCCAACAGGAGCAGCTTGCCGATCCGACGGGCACCTACGAACCGGTTGCCGACGAGGATGCCCTCCAGCGCCGCACCAGTGACGGAACCTTTCAGGAACCACGGGTCGGGCGAGTCGACCGACGCGATACCGCGTCCGAGGGCAGCTTCGGCCAGGGTCCGGTAACGCTCCACTTCGACCAGTTCGGGCACCTGACGAGGGTACCCAGTCGCCCCTCGCACCAGGATCCGTGGTCCGGGGAGCCACAGGTAGGGTGTGCCCCATGCCGCCCGAGAAGCCGCACTGGTCCGAACTGCTCACCGAGGTGGTCACGTCGGGGCTGTGCACCGGATGCGCGGCCTGCGTCGTGGCGTGTCCCTACGACGTCCTCGCCTACGACGACACGGGCGGCCGCTACAAGCCGTTCCACATCGACGCCGACGGCGGACCCGACAGCTGTACCCACGGGGTCAAGGGCTGCACGATGTGCACCCGCGCCTGTCCCCGCTTCCGTCTGTGGGAGCCGGAGATCGACACCCACCTTCACGGACGGGAACGCACCGAGGAGGAGGTCGCCGGCATCTCCCAGGACGTCCTCCTGGTCCGGGCCACCGACCCCGAGGTCCACACCGCCGGCCAGGACGGCGGCCTGGTCTCGGCCCTGCTCATCTGGGCGCTCGAGCACGACGTCATCGACGCCGCGCTCGTCTCCGACCTCGAGGGGGACGGCTCGACCTGGAAGGCCAAGCCCACGGTGGCCACCACACGCTCCGAGGTCCTGGCCGCAGCCGGGTCCCGCTACACCTATTCGGCCAACCCTCTGGCCTACCCGCAGGCCATCGAGGGCGGCGCCGAGCGAATCGCCCTGGTTGGCATGGGCTGCCAGGCGTCGGCTCCGCCGGTGATGCAGTCCCGCAAGGCCGGCAAGATCGCCCGTCGCCTCTCCCTGACGATCGGCCTGCTGTGCTCGAAGACGTTCGACGATGCCATCTTCCCCGAGCTCTTCGAGGCCAAGTACGGGATCGCCAGGGCCGACATCGCCAAGATGAACATCAAGGGTGTCTTCCAGGTCTGGACGAAGGACGGCGGGTTCCACGAGATCCCGCTCAAGGAGGCCCACGCCTGGACCCGTGAGGGCTGCACCACGTGCCCGGACTTCGCCGCTGAGCACGCCGACATCTCGACCGGCGGCATCGGGGCGTTCAACGACTGGACACTGACCATCGTGCGCACCGACAAGGGACGTGAGCTCCTGCAGGGCATGATCGACGACGGGGCCGTCGAGACCCGACCGGGGGACGACGACCCGGGTGCCATCGCCCTCCTCCACCGGCTCGCCCGCGTGAGCCGCAGGCGCTGGCCCGAGACGGCCGTCCCCATGCCGCGCCGCATGCCCGCCGTCGACTGACCCCCACCCCGCCACCGTCGTCCCCCTGGACGGTGGTCCCCCGCCAATAGTCCACGCGCCAATAGGTCCAATTGCCCCTTACCGGGGGCCCTCCCCGGACGTAGGGTGGGCCCTTGCTGGACGATCGCCACTTCTTCGCCGCCCTGGGCCGGATCACCGTCCGGTTCCGCTGGCTGATGGTCGTCGCCTGGGCCGTGGTCACCGTCGCCCTGGTGGTGGGCCTGCCGTCCATCTCGAGCGTCGAGAAGAGCAGTACCTCTCAGTTCCTACCAGCCAACCAACCGAGCGTGCGCGCTGCGACGCTCGCCGCACCCTTCCGATCCACGGCTACGTCGCAGGCCCTACTCGTGGCCGCGTCGAACCTCGCCCCGCTCTCCCCGGCCGACAACGCCACCGTCGAGCGCGTCGAGGAGGCCATCGCCGCCGTCCCGCATGTCACCGGGGTCGTGGACCGGGGCGTGTCGTCCGACGGGCGGGCCCGTCAGGCCGTGATCGAGCTCGACGTCCCCGCGTCATCGAGCGACCCGACGGCCGAGCGGGCGGTGGCCGGGCTGCGCAAGGCGGTCGCCGCGGCCGGCGCGCCTCCCGGGCTCGCCCTCCATGTCACCGGGGCCGCCGCCCAGGCCGTCGACCAGCAGACGCAGCAGTCCAAGACCCAGACGCTGACCGAGCTGCTGTCGGTCGTCTTCATCATCCTGCTCCTGTTCCTGACCTTCCGGGCACTTCTGGCGCCCATCGTGGCGCTCCTCCCGTCGGGGATCGCCCTCATCGCCGTCGAGCCGGTCATCGCCGCGTCGAGCCACCTCGGCGTGCAGGTCTCCGACCTCACACCGGTCCTGTTGGTGGTGGTGCTGCTCGGTGCCGGGACCGACTACGGGCTCTTCCTCATCTTCCGGGTGCGCGAGGAGATCCGTCGGGGGCTCGCCCCCCACGACGCCGTCGCCTTCTCGCTGGAGAAGGTCGGCGAGTCGATCGCCTTCTCGGGACTCACGGTGATCGCCGCACTGTCGACCGTTGTCATCGCCACGTTCGGGCTCTACCAGGGATTCGGCCCGGCACTCGCCATCGGGATCGCCATGGCGCTTCTGGCCAACCTCACACTCCTGCCTGCGCTCCTCGCCATCCTCGGCAAGGCGGTGTTCTGGCCCCGGATCCCCCTGCCGGGGCCGGTGAACCGTGGATTCTGGAGCCGGGTCGCCGCCGGGTGGTCGGTCGCCCGGTCCTCACCCTGGTCATCGGCATCGGGTTCCTCGTCGGACTGTCACTCTCCTTGCTCGCCTATTCGCCGACCGGCTTCGACAACCAGTCCGTGTCGGCCACCTCGGACTCGGCCCGGGGCCAGGCCCTGCTGACCGCCCACTTCCCGGCAGCCGAATCGGACCCGACCAACGTCCTGTTCCGGCTACCCGGGTCGGTCTGGGACGAGCCCTCGGTCCTGGAGGCGGCCGGCCGCGGGCTGCGGCGCGTCCGGGCAGTTCTCCTCCGTCACCGGCGCACTCGACTCGAACGGGACCCCAGTCTCCCCGGCCCAGCTGGCCGCCGCCCATGCCCAGTTGGCCGGCAGCGGTCCGGTGGGCGAACTCCCGACTGCCCCTCCCGCCGGGTTCACCGGGACGCCGGCCGCATACGACGCCTATCGCTCGTCCGGGCAGTTCATCAGCAGCGACGGACGCACCCTCCTGTTCCAGACGGCACTCGCCGCAGGACCGTCGACCACTACGGCGGCGGCGTCGGCCATGCCCGGCGTGCGGGATGCTGTCGACGGCGTGGCTCGGTCGATCGGAGCCACTGCATCGGGCGTCGACGGCTACGCGGCGGTGGCCGCCGATGTCGGCACCCTTTCCACCGACGACCTCATCCGGATCATCCCGATCGTCCTGGTCGTCCTGGCCGTTCTGCTCGCCATCGTGCTGCGCAGCCTGATCGCCCCGCTCTACCTGGTGGCGAGCGTGGGGCTCTCCTATCTCGCGTCCCTGGGGTTCGCCGTGCTCGTGTTCGTCATCATCGGCGGCCAGGACGGGATCAACTTCGTGCTCCCGTTCTTCATGTTCCTGTTCATCATGGCGCTGGGGCAGGACTACAACATCCTGGTCATGACCAGGATCCGCGAGGAGGCCCACCACGCGCCCATCCGGGCGGCGGTGCGACCGCCATAGGGGCGACCGGGACGACGGTCACCTCCGCCGGAGTGATCCTCGCCGGGACCTTCGGCGTGCTGACCGCCACGGGTGACACCCAGATCGTGGAGATCGGCGTCGGACTGGCCGCCGGCATCCTTCTCGACACCTTCGTCGTCCGCACACTGCTCGTCCCGTCGGCGGCCGTGCTGCTCGGACGGTGGAACTGGTGGCCGTCCCGGCTCTCCCACACCGACCGCGACCGGGGCTCGGCTCTGCCTGACCCGGACTGGATGATCGACCACCCGGCAGGAGGGTTCGGAGCGGTCGGGCCCGTGTTCGAACCGAGTACGGTGAGCGGGCGTGGCCAGCCGACCCAAACCCCCTGAGCGACCGACGGTGGTCCTGCTGGTCCGCCACGGCCGGACGCCGACCACCGGGCAGGTGCTGCCCGGGCGGGCACCGGGGCTCCACCTCTCGGACGAGGGGCGGGCCCAGGCCGAGGCGGTGGCCGAGCGCATCGGCCAGCTCGCCGACCGGACCGACGGGTCGAAGGGGGCGGGCGGGCGGGCGCCGGTCGCCGTCTATGCCTCCCCGCTCGAGCGGACCACCGAAACGGCACGGCCCATCGCCAAGCGGCTCGGCCTGCGGGTGCGGTCCGAACGGGGCCTGCTCGAATGCGACTTCGGCGCCTGGACCGGCGCCAGGCTCGCGGACCTCGCCAAGAAGCCCGAATGGACGACGGTCCAGCGCAACCCGAGCGGTTTCAGGTTCCCGTCCGGCGAGTCCTTCCTCGAGATGCAGACGCGGATGACGTCGGCGCTGGCCCGCCTGGGGGAGCGCCACCCGGGCGAGACGATCGTGGCCGTCTCCCACGCCGACCCGATCAAGGCGGTGGTGGCCCAGGCCGCCGGCACCCCGCTCGACCTGTTCCAGCGGTTGACCGTCGCACCGTGCTCCGTGTCGGCGCTGGCGTTCACCGGGCACGGCCCCTTCGTGCTCACGGTCAATTCGACCGACTCCCTCGCGGCACTGGCCATCGCATGAGCAAGGAGAGCGGCAGTAGACCGTGGTCGCCCGACGACGAGGGAGCCCCGGCATGACGGACGCTTTCGACCTGTCGGCCGAACGCCTGTGTGTGGGTACGGTAGGCCCCGTCGGCCGCCGACTGTTCCTGGTCCAGTGCCGCCAGGGCGCCACGGTGCTGACCCTCAAGGTCGAGAAGCAGCAGGTGGCCGCCATGGGCGATCTTCTGGCCCGGGTGGTCAAGGACCAGCGGCGACCCGGGCACCTGCCCGAGGACCAGATGCTCGAGGAGCCGACGGAACCGGACTGGGCGGTCGGCACGATCGGCGTCTCCTTCGACGAGGCCGAGGACCGTGTGGTCCTGGTCATCGAGGAACTCGTGCCCGAGGGCGAGGTGGGCGCCATCGCCCGGGTGTCGATCACCCGGGAGCAGGCGGCCGCGTTCACCATCCAGGCCACCCGGCTCATCGAGTCCGGTAGGCCTCCCTGCCCGCTGTGCGGCTCACCACTGGACCCTTCCGGACACGAATGCCCCCGGACCAACGGCCACCGACCACCGGCCGTGTGAGCGGCTGGCAGCCCGGGGTCGGACCGTCCCTGGAGGTGGCTGCCGGGCTGCTCGCCACTCGTGAGCTGACCGTCGAGGGGCGCCTCCCCTGGAGCTCCAACCTGACCTTCCTGGTCAGCCTGGGGGCAGCGGGCGACGATCGCGACGACGAGCCCGCTGCGGGTATCGCCGCGGACCCAACGCCCGACGCGGACCACGGACCCGTCCAGGCCGTCTACAAACCGCACCGGGGGGAGCAGTCCCTGTGGGACTTCCCCGACGGCCTGTATCGGCGCGAGGTGGCCGCTTACCGGGTGTCGGAGGCACTGGGATGGGGAATCGTGCCGCCCACGGTGGTCCGGGACGACGCGCCGTTCGGTCCCGGCTCGCTGCAGCTGTTCATCGAGTCCGACTACGAGCAGCACTACTTCACGCTGTTGGAGGAGGGCGGCCGCGAGGACGAGCTGCGGGTCTTCTGCGCCTTCGATGTCGTGGTCAACAACGCCGACCGCAAGAGCGGCCACGTGCTCCACGGGTCGGACGGACGACTGTGGGGCATCGACCACGGGCTGTGCTTCCACACCCACCACAAGCTGCGCACGGTCATCTGGGACTTTGCCGGGGAGGAGGTGCCCGCCCACATCGTGGCCGACCTCGAGCAGCTCGCCGCCGACGGGCTGTCGACCGATCTGGAGGAGCTCCTGTCGCCGGACGAGGTCGAGGCGGTCCTCGAGCGGGCCGCCCGCCTGGCCCGGACCGGCATCTTCCCCGAGCCTGTCGGCGACCGCCCGCCGTACCCGTGGCCACTGGTCTGAACGTTCGGGCGTCCGAATGTCCGGGCCCACGGGAAGTGGTGGGTCAGGTCCGCCGGCCGGCGCCGCCGCCGATCTACGGTGCCAGCTGGATGTGCAGCTGGTCCTGCATGGCCGCCACCACCGCTGCTGCCAGGCGGGCACCGCCGGCGGGAGTCAGATGGATGCCGTCGGGGGTGCGGACGTTGGTGACGGCCCCGGACGCGTCAGGGAGGTAGGCGGCGTAGTAGTGGTGTTGGTCCCCGAGCGCCGGCACCGACGACAGATAGGCGGCGCCTCCGTCCTTGGTCTCGGACACCTGGGCCTGGACCAGACCGTTCAGGTGCTTCAGGGCTGCATCGAGCCCCGGGTCCTGCATGGGCGGCATCCCCACCCACAGCACGTGCGCCCCCGCCGCGTTCGCCTCGGCGATGAACGCCGCCACTCGGGCCGAGTAGGCCTCGTCCCATCCGGGCTGGCCGAAGCGGATGCTCCCGTCCTGGGTGACGAGCCCCTGAGGGTCGTTTGCGCCGATCATCACGATCACCAGCTGCGGCTGCCGGTTGGCCAGGTCCACCTGGAGCTCGGCCGGCCAGTTGAAGTAGTCCGGTCGCGTGAGTCCGGTGTCGATGCGGCCGTCGAGATAGGCGGTGACGTCGCCGTAGGCGCCGAGCGCGCTGACCAGGGGCTGGCCGAGGTCGAGGCCGACCGAGTCCCCGACGACGAGCACGCGCAGCGGCGATGCCGGCGTCGGGTGGTCGTTGAGTTGCGGCAGGGTCGTCGGCGTCGTGGAGCCACTGGTCGTCGTGGGCAACGGTTTGGGCTTCGCCCGATGGATAGGCACGGCCAGCGCCGGGCCGCCCCCGGGGCTGCGCCCGAACGCCTCGTCGGTCCAGCCGACCACGTTGTTGAGGCCCAGCGTCCGGCTGAGGGCGGCGACCGGACCCACGACGTCCATCGACACGGTCCGCCGGGTACCGATCGGAGACGTCCGGGCCGAATGCTGGAGGCTAGGTGCATCGAGGAGGAACCAGAGCCCGAAGCAGACCACGCCGATGACCAGCACCCGCCGCCAAGGGACGCCGGGGAACGGCAGGCGCTCCCAGAAGGCGTGGTCGGCGCGACCGCCGCGGCCGGCCCGCTCCGGCCCGTGGGCCGGTGCCCGGTACGAGTCGGGGTCCGACCAGTCGTAGAGGACGTCGCCCGGGTCGGCGGCGGACGGGTCGGGCGCGGGCGACCGGTGGGACGGGGATGACGGGAATGGCGGCGATGGCGGTGGCAACGTCAGAACCGGTAGTAGATGAACGGGGCGACGCCCTGTGGACCGAGTGTCGTGATGGCCAGGAGCACCAGGCCCAGTATGCCCCCCTGGACCAACGGGCGGCGGTCGGCGAAGCCGCGCTGGACCACCTCGAGCCAGTTGTCAGGCAGGTACTGACTGGCGATCCCGGCGGCAATGGCCAGGGCCGCCAGCGGGGTGACCAGGGGCGACGAGCCCCAGCCGGTCACGAGCCGCCCCAGCATGGCGAACGCCGCGCCGAGCGAGTCGGCGCGGAAGAACAGCCACCCGAGACAGACCACCTGGAAGGTCACGAACCGGGCCCACGCCACACGGGCCCACCCGACCGGCTCGGGGGGGAGGCCGCGCTCCACCCGGGCGGCCCGGCGCTGGCGCCCGATGATCTGGCCCACACCGTGGTAGGCGCCCCAGACGACGAAGGTCCACGATGCGCCGTGCCACAGGCCCCCGAGCAGCATGGTGACCAGGATGTTGAACGAGATGCGGGCCTCGCTCCCCCGATTTCCGCCGAGGGGGATGTACAGGTAGTCGCGCAACCAGAACGACAGGGTGATGTGCCACCGGCGCCAGAAGTCCTGGAGGTCGATCGCCGTGTAGGGCCGGCGGAAGTTGACCGGGAACCGGAAGCCCAACAGCAGTGCCAGGCCGATGGCGATGTCGGTGTAGCCGCTGAAGTCCGCGTAGATCTGGACGGCATACCCCCAGACGGCGAACAGGACCTCGGGGGCCGAGTGCTGGTGCGGGTCGGCGAACACCGGGTCGACGACATAGGTGGACAGGTAGGACGAGAGCACGACCTTCTTGGCCAGGCCGGCCGCGATGAGCCAGAACGCCTCGACGTAGTGGACGTCCTCGGGGTCCCGCATCGTGCGGATCTGGGGCAGCAGTTCGGTGCCCCGGACGATGGGGCCGGCGATCAGGTGCGGGAAGAACGCGAGGTACACCGTGACGTCGATCCCCCGCGCCGGGTGGAGCACTCCCCGGTAGATGTCCACGACATAGCTGACGGCCATGAACGTGAAGAACGAGATGCCGACGGGCAGGGTGATCGCCAGCAGCGGCAGCGGCCTGCCGAGGCCGAGGGCGTGTGTGACGTTGTCGACGTTGACGGCGACGAAGCCGAAGTACTTGAACCACACCAGCAGCCCGAGGAGCAGGGCCAGCGTGGACCACAGGACGACCTTGCGCCGCGACCCGGTGGCGGGATGGACGCAGCCGCCCCCCGACGAAGGCGATTCCGGTCGAGGCCGCCAGGAGGAAGATGAAGTGCCAGTCCCACCACGCGTAGAACACGTAGCTGGCCACCACCATGAAGGCCTTCCACGGGCCTGCATACGGGACCAGCAGCCACTGCACCGTGAAGACCACGGCGAAGAAGATGGCGAAGTCGATGGTGGGAAAGAGCACGTCTACTTCGTTCGGGGGGAGGATGGGCGCCGGGCGCCACCAGCCGGCGGCACTCGTGCGGACATTACCCGGTGGACCCCTGGGCCCCCGTGATGACCAGGTCTGCTGCGACAGGCGTCCGTCAGCTCTGTCGTCGGGATCGTGGACCGCCCGTCATTCCGCCCCTCCCGGGATCCCCGTACCGCTCCACCCGAGCCCTGTCGGTTCCCACGACCCCCGTGGACGCGGCCCGACCCGGGTGACCGGAGCCGCGTGCGAGTTCGCTGCGAGGTGCCCCGGCGATCCCTCCAGCAGAAGGCGCCGGGGCCTCAGCTCCGGGCCCGGAGAGCCTCGATGAGCTTCGGGATGACCTTGTGGACGTCACCGACGATGCCGAGATCGGCCACCTGGAAGATCGGCGCGTCCTGGTCCTTGTTGATGGCGACGATGTTCTTCGAGTTCTTCATGCCCACCATGTGCTGGGTGGCACCGGAGATTCCGCAGGCCATGTAGACGGTGGGCTTCACCGTCTTACCGGTCTGGCCGACCTGGTGCGAGTAGGGCACCCAGCCGGCGTCCACGATGGCACGGCTGGCGCCGGCGGCCCCGTGGAGCAGCCCGGCGAGCTGCTCGATCATCGAGTACTGCTCCTTCTCACCCAGGCCACGTCCGCCCGAGACGACCACGTCGGCCTCGTCCAGCTTGGGGCCGGTGCGCTCCTCGACGTGGGTGGCCACGATCCGGGCCGCGTTGGCAGCACCGGTGTCGGGGGCCGGGGCGGCCACCACGGCTGCCGGGGCGCCGCCCGACGGCTCCGCCGGGAAGGACTTGGCCCGGATCACGAAGATCCCGGGTCCCTCGGCGGTGAAGTGGGCCGTGAGGATCTCGGAACCGCCGAAGATGGCGTGCTGGCTGGCCAGACCGCCGTCGGCCTCGGTGAGGTCGACGACGTTGGTCAGCACCGGGCGGTCGAGCTTGACCGACAGGCGGCCGGCGATGTCTCGCCCGTCATAGGTGGCGGGGACGAGCACTGCTCCGGGTCCCGCACCTCCGGTGACGGCCGCCGCGATGGATGCGGCCACGGGGGCGCCCGGAAGGGCACCGCCGAGGTCACCGACATCGTGGACGGTGGTGACGCCGTACTCGCCGAGGGTGCCGGCGGCAGAGGCGCCGCCACCCCAGACGACGGCCTCGACACTGTCGGCGAGGCTGCGGGCGCGGCTGACGAGTTCGAGCGAGGTGGTGGTGGGGGCGCCGTCGACGACTTCGGCGACGACCCAGATCTTGGCGATGGTCATGTGCGTGTTCTCCTGGTATCGGCCCTAGAGGACCTTGAGCTGCTCGAGGAACTCGATCACCCGCAGGTGACCCTCGCCCTCGTCGACGACGATCTCTCCGGCGGCCCGGGCATCGGCCGGGGCGACGTCGGTGATCTCCTGACGGGCGCCGGCGGCGCCGACCTGGCCGGCGTCGATGCCGAGGTCGGCCACGGTGAGGTTCTCGACGGGCTTCGACTTGGCGGCCATGATCCCCTTGAAGGAGGGATAGCGGGGCTCGACCACGCCGGCGGTCACCGTGACGACGGCGGGAAGGGGGCACTCGACCTCGTCGTAGCCCGCCTCGGTCTGGCGCTCGACCTTGACCGAGGACCCGGTCACCTCCACCTTCTTGGCGAAGGTCACCGAGGGCAGGCCGAGGAGTTCGGCGACCTGGACCGGGGTGGTACCGGTGTAGCCGTCCGACGACTCGGTGGCCGCCAGGATCAGGTCGGGCTCGGCCCGCCTGATAGCGGCAGCCAGGACCTTGGCGGTCCCGAGGGCGTCGGAGCCGGCCAGGGCCGGATCGCTCACCAGGATGGCCTTGGCCGCACCCATGGCCAGTGCGGTGCGGAGGCCGGAGACCTCACCGTTCGGGGCCATGGAGACCAGGGTCACCTCGCCCCCGCCGGCGGCATCGGCGAGCTGCAGGGCCATCTCGACGCCGTAGGCATCGGAATCGTCCAGGATGAGCTTTCCGTCTCGGACAAGGTTCTTCGACCCCGGATCGAGCGCCGGCGGGGCGGCGGGATCGGGGATCTGCTTTACACAGACGACGACGTTCATAGTCGTGCATTGTTGACGAAAACGGACCCGTTCGACCAATCGGCGCACCGTCCCTGGTCAGGACGCCCTGGAGGACGGGGCTCCGCAGCCGTCCCTGGCACCGGCCGGTTCCTCCGGGACCTGGCGCGTCAGGCCTGGTCCAGCCAGTCCCGGGCCATGGCCACGTCGTCGGTGACGACGGTGTCCACCCCGGCCGCCAGCACGGAGGTGAGGGTGGCCAGATCGACCACCGTCCAGGCGGCCACCTCCAGGCCGGCGTCGTGGGCCGCCGCCACCGTGGCCGTCGACACCATGCCCACCGGCAGGTGGATGGCGCCGCATCCGAATTCGACAGCCCGGTCGACGGCCGTGGCCGGATCGGACGTGGGGATCACGAGCAGGCCGGTCCGGACGCCGGATCCGGAGGCCCGGACGGCGGCGAGGGCCCCGGGCCAGAACGACGAGACGATCACCGACTCCCGGGCTCCCATCGCCCGGACCAGGTCGACCACGTCGGCGGCGCACCGGTCCGCCGGGTCGAACGCCGGCTCCGTCGGCAGGTTCTTGACCTCGATGTTCACGACCATTCCGGCGCAGGCCTGCAGCGCATCGGCCAGGACCGGTACGTGGGGCGGCAGGTCGCGGGTGGTCAACTCGTGGACGGCGCCCACTCCGCCGATCACCGGGTCGTGGTGCACGGCCAGCCCGCCATCTGCGGTGAGGCGCACGTCGAGTTCCACGCCGTCGGCGCCCAGCGCGCGGCACGGGCGAACGATTCCAGCGTGTTCTCCCGGACACCCGATTCCGGGTCCGGACTCCCACGGTGAGCCTGCACCGCTACTGGTCCGCTCACGCTGGGCGCTCCTCTCGACACCTGACGCGACATCGGGGACTTTGTGTCAAATCCCACGTCGGAGGCCTCAAAAGTGCTTGCAAGCGTGAGTGCCTCTGGATACTCTAGTGAACGAACCCTGAACGGCCGGTGACACTTTCAGCGCCGAGCTTTGTGAATCAAATCACAAGAGGGTCATCCGGACTGATGATGTGGAGGAATCAGCGTGGCCCTCATGTGGAATCGCACGGTCGAGTGGGACGAAGGTGACTGGAGGCAGTTCGCCGCCTGTCGGAGCACCGAGCCCGATCTGTTCTTCCCCATCGGGACCACCGGCCCCGCGGTCGACCAGATCGAGTCGGCCAAGCGGGTGTGCCGCACGTGCGAAGTACAGGAGACCTGCCTCGACTTCGCCCTCGCCACGAACCAGGAGTCGGGCGTGTGGGGCGCCACCTCCGAAGAGGAGCGCCGCAAGCTCCGCAAGGCCTGGCTGGCCGCCCGTCGCCGGGCTTCCTGAGCGGCTTCCCGCCTCACCGTCGCGACTGCGGCCCCGCGCCCATCGCGCCCCACCGTCCCACCGGCACCCACCGGCGCCCCGGCCCGTGACGCACGGACGTGCCCCCACGGCCTACCGGCCTACTGGCCTATCGGCAGCGGGTCACGTGCAGGCAGCTCGATGGCCACCAAGGTGCCCGTCAGGTCCGAGCCGTCGCGAGACCGGTTCCGCATGGTGATCGTCCCGCCGAGCTGGCTGCGCACCAGGTCCCGGACGATCGAGAGCCCGAGGCTCTGCGTCTCGTCGATGTCGAACCCGTCGGGCAGACCGGACCCGTCGTCGAGCACCTCCACCCGCAGCAGGCCGCCCTGCGCATGCAGGTCGACCCGGATCGTGCCCGTGTGTTCGCGGTCCGCCGGTCCGGGCACCCCGTCGTCCTCACCCTCCGCCTCGAAGTCGAGGAAGGCGTGCTCGATGGCGTT
Organism: uncultured Actinomycetota bacterium; assembly: GCA_963835445.1. Taxonomy (GTDB): domain Bacteria; phylum Actinomycetota; class Acidimicrobiia; order Acidimicrobiales; family RAAP-2; genus Bog-756. The sequence goes on along the minus strand of CAWIFO010000003.1, from coordinate 194,960 downwards.
CTGCACGAGCTCGGCCAGGACCACGGCGAGCGGTGTGGCCACGTCGGCCGGCACCTCGCCCAGGCCGCCGGTCACTTCGAAGGTCAGGTGCCGGGAGATGACCGAGTCCTTGGCCATCCGGATCAACGAGGTCACGATCTCGTCGAAGGGGACCTGGTCGCTCGGCTCGCGGGACAGGATCTCGTGGACGATGGCGATCGACCGGACCCGGCGCTCGGCCTCGAACAGCGCGACTCGCCCGCCGCCGGGGGGCAGTCGCCGGGCCTGCAATCGCAGCAGCGCCGAGATCGTCTGCAGGTTGTTCTTCACCCGGTGGTGCACCTCGCGTATCGCCGCGTCCTTGGAGAGGAGCAACCGGTCGAGACGGCGGACGTCGGTCACGTCGCGCAGGAGCACGATGCACCCGGTCACCTCATCCACCTGGATCAGGGGGATGCAGTGCAGCAGCACGGTCACGTCGGGACGCCGCTCGACCTCCTCCACCACCGGCAGCGCCGAGGCCAGGGCCCACTCGATCGCCGACTCCTCGATCCCGAGGTCGGTGAGCCGGCGTCCCTCGATCTGGGAGTACATTCCCATGCGGTGGAGTGCGTTGGTGGCATTCGGCGACGCATAGCGGACACGCCCCTCCTCGTCGACCAGGACGACGCCATCGCCCACCCGGGGCGCTTCCTCGGTTGCCACTTCCTCGCTCGGGAACGGGAACGACCCCTCGGACAGCATGATGGCGAACCGGTTGAACACGTCCCGGTAGGTGCGCTCGAGGTGGCCGGGCCGCCGTCCGGCACCGGCCGACATCCGGGCGAGCACGGCCACGGTCTCCCCCTCGCACCGCACGGGGATGCACTGGAGGCGGACCGGCTCGCCTCCCGGCTCGAGCACCATCTCGCCCCGTGACGGCTCCCCCGACTCGAAGGCGAGCACCACGAGGGGCCACACGTCGGCGTCCACCGTCTGGCCGACGAGGTCGTGCTCGACCACTGTCGAGCTGTTCGACGGCCGCATCTGCCCGAGGATGACCAGCTCGACGCCGCTCGGCCGGCGGTCGCCCCGGTCGGGGGCCATCGGCGCCATGAGCACCAGGTCGGAGAAGGACAGGTCGGCCAGGATGCCCCAGGTGCCGAGGAGACGCTGCAGGTGGGCGAGCTGGCCGTCGTCGAGGTTGGTGCGCTCGAAGGCGAGCTCGGCCGGGGTCGCCACCGTCAGCCCCCCGACGGGCCCAGGTCGTCGGTCGGTCCCGGGCCGGCTGCCACCGGGACCTCCTGCGGCATGCGCTGGCGGAAGCCCCGTAGCGTGTCGACCCCGGCGGCCGTGAGCAGACCGCGCAGGTCGTCGGCCCGCTCGGCGACGTCGGGCAGGGTGTGGGCGTCCGAAGCCGTGGTGAGCGGCACGCCCTGGGCCACGAAGCGCCGGAGGAGCGGGGGTGCCGGGTACTGCTCGCCCACCGGTTTGCGCCATCCCGCCGACGACAACTCGGCCGCCATCCCCGACCGCACGGCCGCCTCGGTTATGCGGTCGTAGAACTCGTCGGGCACGTCGGGCACGCGTCCGGCGATCTTCACCAGGTCGGGATGGGCGAGGACATCGCACACGCCGGATGCGGCGAGCTCCTCGAGGGCACGGGTGTACTCGTCCCACACCTGGTCGATGACGCGGTGATCCCACTCGGCCAGCACCAGAGGGTCGGACAGGACGTCGAACCGCCACGTCCCGAGCCAGTGCACGGAGCCGAGCAGCACGTCGAACGGGTACCCGTCGAGGAGGTCGGCGACGTCGTCCATCCGGTCCTGGTAGTAGTCGACCTCCAGGCCGAGCACGACCGGGAGCCCGGCGGCCTTGACCGCCTCGACGACCTCTACGTAGTCGTCGAGGTCCACCCGTGCGTGGTGGTCCCAGTAGGCGGCCATCCCGGGGCGCAATGCGTCGCCGGGCAGATCGTCCCAGAAGCCGCCGAGGCGGTCCTTGGCCTGGGTGAACCGGAACAGGTGCTCGGTGACGGCGATCTCCGTGATCCCGCGGGAGGCGGCCAGCTCGCAGTAGGCGGCCACCTGCTCGACGGTGGTCTGGGCGTCGCTCTGGCTGTGGGGCCACAGATGGAGGTGGTAGTCCAGCACGCTGGTGTTCGATCCTTTCGGTTCCGACCGGCGGTCGGCAGAGACGGAAACGGGTGCAGGGGCGGTCCGGTCGCCGCCCGGCGGAGGGGTGGGTCGGCGGCCGGGCTCAGCCGGCCTTGCGGATCAGGGTGACCCCGTCCCGCACCGTGGTCTGGACCACGACGACTCGGGGATCCGTCGCCAGGAAGTCGTTGAAGTCCCGCAGTGCCACCGTGTCCGTCGAGGTGTCGGTGGGGTCGAGGACGCGTCCGGACCAGAGTGTGTTGTCCGCGACGATCAGCCCCCTCGGGGCGACCTTCGGGAAGACCGCCTCGTAGTAGTCGCGGTAGCCGGACTTGTCGGCGTCGAGGAAGACGAGGTCGAAGGGGCCCGGGAGCGTGGCGATGGTGTCGAGGGCGGGGCCTTCGACGACCTCGATCCGGTCGGCGTACGGGCTGGCGGCGATGTGCCGGCGGGCGAAGGCGGCATGGGTCGGGGAGATCTCGCACGTGACGACCCGACCGCCCGGGGCGAGTCCGGCGGCCATGGCGAGGGCCGAGTACCCCCCGAACGTCCCGACCTCGAGCACCGAGGTGGCGGACAGTGCGAAGGTGAGCACCTCCAGGTAGCGGCCCTCGAGTCGGCCGACCATCATCTGCGGATTGTCCAGGGTCACGAGAAGCTCGGCGGCGAGCGCCTCGAGGTGGTCGGGAGGCGCAGTCGTGTGGTCGGTGGCGTAGGCCTCGACGGCGGCGTCGACGATGTCGGTCACCCCTGCATCGTACGGCTCCCCGGAGGGCGCACGTGCCGGTGCCCGGGGGTCACCCCCACATCTGCTCGCCCAGTCGGAGCAGGCCCGAGAGGTCGTAGATGTCCGTGTCGAAGAACGGTACCGTCGCCAGGACGTCGGGGGCGACGGCCAGGGTGGCCCGCTCCTCCATCTCGCGCAGGGCGACCACCTGGAAGTTGAGGTAGCTGTCGGCCACCTCGGTCAGCACCCGAGCGATCTGCTCCGGGTCGCCGAGCGCGCGGTCGCCGGCACCGACCACCGGGGCGAGTTCCGCGGCCAGGTCCTCGGCCCGGTCCTTCATGGCTTCGGCCACCTTTGCCCCGGCCCGGCCCTGGAGGTAGTCGGGCAGGACCTTGTTGAGCACGATGGCGCCCAGGTGGAGCTTGCGTGCGGTCAACTGCTGGGCGAAGAATTCCGCCTCGCGCAGTGGGGTCGCCTCGAGCGTGGACACCACCACGAACGTGGTCCGCCGGTCGGACAGCAGCCGGCCCACGGCCTTCGAGCGCTCGACGAACCCGTCGTACATCGTCTGGAAGAGGATGAAGAACTCGGCGATGTCGGACATGAACTCCGTGCCCAGGATCCGGTCGCTGATCTGGTAGAAGGGCTTGGTGGCGACGTTCACGAGCTTCGACCGGTAGGGCACGATCAGCCACCGGAGGAGCCGCGACGAGAAGAAGTCGGCGAGCCGCTCGGGCGCGTCGAGGAAATCGAGCGTGTTCCGGGTCGGCGGGGTGTCCACGACGATCAGGTCGTACTCGGCCGAGAGGTGGATCTCGTAGAGCCGCTCCATGGCGATGTAGTCGTGGCTCTGGATGAACCGGCCGCTGATGTTCTGGTACAGCGGGTTGGCCAGGATCTCGTCGCGCGTTCTGCTCGTCCGGCGCGTGGTGGCGGATGAGCGAGTCCCACGACTCCTTGGTGTCGAGCATCGCGGCCCATAGCTCGCCACGGGGTTTGACGCCGGCCGCCGTGAACGCCGAGGCCGGTACCTGGTGCTCCGTGTTGCCGATGCCGTCGAGCCCGAGGGCGTCGGCGAGGCGCTTGGCCGGGTCGACGGTCAGCACGAGGACCTTCGAGCCGTGGTTGACCGCGGCCATGAGCGCGGACGCCGCCGCCGTGGTCGTCTTGCCCACGCCCCCCGGTCCGCAGGCCACCACGATCTCCTTGGTGGCCAACAGGCTGTCCATCGTCGGGGTCGGGATCGGCGCCTCGGCCTCAACCGCCTTCGCCCTGGGGGAACGCGCCGCCATCAGTACCCCAGCTCCTCGCCGAGGGACTCGGCCACTTGGCGTGTCGTCCGCAGTCCGTGGGACCGGGTGAACAGGAAGGGCAGGTAGAGCAGCGGGACGGACGGGTCGATCCCGGCGCGCAGGCGCTCGAGGTGGGTGGCACGGGTCCGGCGCATGGTGACGGCCAGGCGGGCCGCATCGAGGACGGGTGCGGCGTCCCCGTCGACCAGCGCGTCGAGCGCGGCCAGGGGTCCCGGTTCCGTCAGCGCGTCGAAGACGGCCTCCTCCTGGCGCCCGAAGAGCTCGGGCAGGACCCGGTTGACCACGACCCCGGCCAGCTGCACGGTGGTCTCCTCGCGGACCCGCACGGCCAGCTCCATCGTCTCGGTGACGGGCATCTCCTCGGGGGTGCAGACGGCGAGCAGGCCGGTGATCGACGGGTCCGACAGCATCTCGAGCATCCAGTCGGTCTGGGTGCGGATGAGCCCGACCTTCACCAGTCCGTTGACAGCCTGCGGTGCGGCCAGCTGGCCGACGATGTGCCCCGTGGCGGGGGCGTCGACGACGACCATGTCCCAGCCCTTGTCACGGACCTCGAAGCAGAGCTTGCCCACTGTCAGGATCTCCCGGACTCCGGGAGCGGCGGCGGCCAGGAAGTCGAAGGCCTTGGCCACGGGGCCGATGCGGCCCACGATCGGGATCCGGAGCTGGAGCTTCAGGTACTCGCGGAGGGATGCCTCCGTGTCCATCGTCATGGCGAAGAGGCCGGGTTGGACCTCCGTCTCCTTGAAGCCCGTCGGCGGCGCCTCGTAGTAGCCGGCGAGCTCGCCCTTGCCGTCGATCTCGCAGATGAGGACCTTCTTGCCCCGGGATGCGGCCAGCAGGGCCAGCGCCGAGGCGACCGTCGTCTTACCGGTGCCGCCCTTTCCCGTGACGAACACGAGCTTGCGGTCGAGGAGCGGTGCCAGCGGGTCCGGGGTCACGCCACCTCCGGTCCGGGGAGGGTCGGGCGCGGCGCGGGACGTCGTGGAATCAGGAGATCCCGAACCCGACGCGGCGGTCGGTGACCGGCGGGTCCAGTTCGACGTAGGCGATCTTGCCCACCGGCACGCCGACCTGGCGGCCCTTGCGGTCGGTCAGCCAGAGGATCCGGCCCTCATCGCCGAGCGCCGCCTCGATGTCGGCCAGGACCTTGTCTCGGTCAGCATCGTCGGGCAGCTCGATGTCGAGCTCCTTCATCGACTGCACGATCCCGATACGTACGTCCACCTGGCACGCTCCTCTCGAACCCGGCGGTCGGTGGGACCGCCCGGTCACCCCGACGATACAACCCCGCGGGACCCGACCGTCCCGCCGTCGTCCCGCCGTCGCAGCCGTAGGGCACACTTGGGGTATGGACGGCGAGACACCGGACGCAGTCCCCGGGGACCGGCAGGGGGAGACCGAGCGGAACCGCAGGTGGGCGGCGACCATGGCCGGCCACGGCGGTGAAGGGGTGACCTTCGCCCACCTGGACAGCCGCGCCGGAACCGGGGCCGAGATCCCGACCGCCGGTTTCGACCGCGAGGCGCGTGAGGGGCTCGAGGAGCTCCATCTCGCCCCCGGGGCCACCCGGTCGTCCGGGGCTGGCAACCGCTCCCGGGCCGAGGAGCCCGACCCCTGGCGCACCTGCTTCGAGCGCGACCGCGACCGGATCCTGCACGCCCCGTCGTTCCGGCGGCTGGCCGGCAAGACCCAGGTCTTCGTCTTCCCCGACGACCACCAGCGCACCCGGCTCACCCACGCTCTCGAGGTGGCCCAGGTGGCGGTGGGCATCGCCCGGGCCTGCCGCCTCAACGTGGCCCTCACCGAGGCCATCGCCCTCGGTCACGACTGTGGGCACGGACCCGGTGGGCATGCCAGCGAAGACGCACTCTCCCCCTACGTCGACGGCGGGTTCGACCATGCGCCTTGGGGGGCGGACGTGTCCCTGGCGTCACTCAACCTGTGCGGCGAGACCCTCGACGGCATCCGCAACCACTCGTGGTCACGGCCCGCGCCGACCACCCCCGAGGGTGAGGTGGTGAGCTGGGCCGACAGGATCGCCTACGTGTGCCACGACTTCGAGGACGCGGTCCGCAGCGGCATCGTGACGCCGGCAGCGCTCCCGGCCGTCGTCCGCGAGCGGTGCGGCGACCGCCGGGGCCAGCAGCTCGGCACGTTCATCGACGCCATGGTCTCCACCATCCTGCGAACCGGAAGGATCGGCATGGACGACGCCACAGCCGAGGCCCTCGCCGCGTTCCGGGCCAGCAACTACGAGCACATCTACCTACGCCCGAGTTCGGTGGCCCAGGGCGAGGCGGTGGTCGACGTCCTCCAGGCTCTGGTCGAACACTTCGGCGACCGGCCCCACCTGATCCCGACGGCCGGGCCCGACGACCTCGGAGTGAGCGGCGGCGAACCGGGGGCCGTCCATGCAGCCGTCGCGTACGTGGCGGGTATGACCGACCGGTTCGCCTTCTCCCGGGCGGTGGCCCTGCTGGGCTGGGACCCGGCGGAGCTTCCGGCCGGCATCGGGGTTACCGGCCGCTTCTGAGTTCCGGCAGTCGGGGGAGCTCCGGTCCGTGCACGTTCAGCCTGGGAGCCTCAGGTCCTCGGACGTCCGGTCCCGTCGCATTCAGTTCGTCAGCCAGGTGACCGTGAAGGCGTGACCGGTCGGGTCGAGCGCGGATGTGGCCGCCTTGACCACGGTGCCCTTCTTGTTCTTCGTCATGGTGATCTGATCGACCGTCTGGCCGGCAGCGTCGACGGGTCGGCCGTTGACGGTGGCACCCTCGAACGCGGCCGAACCGAAGTCGGCCAAGGGCAGCGCTTTGCACCGTCCCTTCGAGCATGACGTCGGCGCCTCGGCGATCCACTCGGCGGACGCAGCGAGCGGCAACGTCGTGGCCACCATCGTCGTCGAGAACGCCCAGCGCCCGGAATCGGAGATCGACAGGACGTAGCTGGCACCCGTCCCGGTGACGCTCGCCGACAGCGCATCCCCGGGGCTCACCGGGTACGTCGCCGGAGGGAGGACGACGAGCGACGCCGGGTACATCTCGAACCACGCGTAGTACACGGCGCCACCCGGTTGCTTCTTCATGCCCTTCGTGCAGTCCGAGTCCGTTCCCACCTGCTGCACGGTCGGATCGGTGGCGGCGAACCCGTCGATCCCCACCCAGAACGCCGACTGCTGCACCTTCGGTCCCGAGCAGGTCACCGCAGGTTGGTTCCACGAGCCGGACACGCTGGTCACGATCGGACCCGTCACTGCATACCCGGCCCAGTCCAGGGAGTTGGCGATGGACCGGGTCCGTCCGCTCGCGGTGGTGCCCGAGGCAGCCAGGTCGGGGGACGGCTGTCCACCGCCCTGGATCAACGGGGAGGCGAGCGCAGTGGCCGCCGAAGCCGTGCCGGACGCAGTGCCCATAGCGACGACCGACATCGCCGCAGCGCAGCCGGCCAACAGCCACAGTGCCCCCGCTCCCCGTCTGCCCCTGCTCATGGCAAACATCGTCTCATGATTGGGCGCTCACGGGAAGTGGGCCATCGGTTCCCGCATCGAGCAGCAACCATCGCGGTGGTCGCAACCAGGTGGTCGCGCTGTGCGTCGTCGGAACCGCCTGATCGGCGCGACGCTCGTGGACCCGTCCAGGTCCGCGTGCTGCTGCAGGCAGCTCGGCCATGCGGACGGGTACGAGATTGGCCGGCAGGATCACCCAGCACGGCCCAACGGGCACGCCACGGCCCGGAACGGTGTCCGATGCAGACGGTCGGGGCGTCAGGCATGCAGTCGCCCGGGTTCGAGACGGCGACCGGCGGAACCCGACGCACGCGATGCGGGGCCACGCCGCGGCTCCGGGCCGCCGCCAGAGCGCTCCCACCCTTCGGGCGTCGTGCCCTCGAAACACCGTTCCAGGTGTCTGAGGCCACGGTGACAGAGGACCCGGACGGAGCCTGGGGTACGGCCCATGATCTGAGCGACATGGGCGACATCGAGGCCCACGACGATGCGCAGCCTTACGGCCTCGGCCTGGTCCGGGGGGAGTGTTCCGATCAGCGCCACGCCCCTGTCCGTGTTCGACCGCTCCGCGACCTCGGACTCCACGGAGCCGACCGACGGGATCGCGTAGAACGAAGTGGGCTCGTTCACTTCCGGCCGACGCTCCGAGCCGCGGTACCAGTCGGTGAGGCGGTTCCTCGCCGTGGTGACGAGCCAGGAGCGGAATCCGTGCTCGCCCCCCTCGAAATCCGGAAGAGCGCGCACGATGTTCAACCAGATGTCCGATGCCAGATCCTCGGCATCCGAACCCGCCTTCACCGGCAGGTACCGGAGCAGCCCGGGCTGGTACTCCCGCCACATCCGTGCGAATGCCACCTCGCTCCCCTGCCGTGCGGCTCGCAGCGTCGACTGGAATTCGACCACGATTCGTCCTTGCCGTCCCTGGCGCAGTCGGAACTCGAATGTCCCTTCGCTGCTCGCGTACGCGGCATGCCGGGAGGCACACCTCGACTGCCGGCTCTCCGGAGCCCGACGCCCGATTGAGCCACCCGACGACGGACATGCCGGGTCGAACGTCCGCACCCGGCACGAGCACCTGGTCGAAACCCTGTGGTGCCAGCCGGAGCCGACGCGACCTCGGCATGCCCGGCCCGGCAGGCCCGCACCGGATATCGGCGAGCACCGCCCGGGCAGCACGGGAGGGTGCTCCGGACCCACACCGGCTGCCACCACCGACCCTCGCTCAGGCCGTGCTGGATTCGGAAACCGGCGGGCCGATCGGCCACACCCTGGAACCGGACTCGGTGATTCCCCTGCCTGGATACGTCGTTGCACACAGGTATCAACGGCCGACGGTGCCGTCCCATTACACGTCCACGGTCTCGCCCCACTGTCGATTGCCGTCAGCGGACCGTCGCCGGGCAACCGCCGAAGAACGACCGCGCCCGGCTCGGTCGGACGCGGCGCGCCCGCGACGAAGGCGAGGCCGGGGCCTCGCCTTCGTCGCGGAACCGCGTGCAGCTCAGGATCGAGCGGCAGTGTTACTCAGCTGAGCGCTACCGAGCTGGTGGCCGGGTCCAGCAGTGCCGAGGCGATGATCGCCACGCCTCCGGTGAGGCCACCGAAGAAGTTGTTGGTGGTGCTGGGGTCGCTGTCGCCGCTCAGGCAGACGTTCATGCTGAAGGCCGTGAGGACCCCCAGAACACCGGTGACGTTGCCGGAGATGGCGAACCCGACCTCGCTAGCACCACACGTGTCACCGGGAAGGATGGACGACGCCGAAGTGGGGACGAGGACGAAGTTGTTCCCATTGTCCTGCGTCTTCACGCCGGCGGCCAGGGCAGCCAGGATGTCCGCAGGTCCGGACAGCAGCGAGCCCACCGTGTCGAAGTAGTACTGGTCCTCGATCGCCGACTTGATGGTCTTCGTCCCGCATGCAGAAGCGCCGCCCGGTGTGATCGCCGTCTTGGTTGTCGCCGTCGTCATCTTGGTAATGCTTCCCGTGGGGTAGAGGCCCGGCTTGTTGAAGGTCACCGTGCCACTCAGGCTGCAGGTCACGGGGACGGGTGCCGGCTTGGCGGCCGCTGCGATCCCGGCACCGGTGATGGCGGTCACGCCGGCCATGGTCGCCGTAGGCACTGCGACCGCAGCCGCAATGACAAGCAATTTGCGGATCATATGATCGATCCTTCATCTCCCCGCGTCACCACGGGCTCGAAGTCAGGCGGCGGTCGCCCCCGACGTGTGCTGCACGCCTCCGACCAGAAGTTCCTCCGGCGGGCTGCACTCTCCAGAACGAGCACGGTGCGAATCGCGTTGCCCGATCGGCGCGCTGGCTCCTGAGGTCCTCGACTCGTGCCGTCCGGGCACGGTTGCGTGAAACACAACGGCATCGGGGATCGTTGCGCTGTCCGAATCCGCTCGGGTCAGCCCCGGTAGAACGCCCTCGGGTCATCGGTCGACACGATGTCCTTGCCGAGTGGTGCGATGGCGGCCGCTGCCAGCTTGAAGTCAGCGATACCCAGCGGGATGCCGATGATCGTCAGGCACAGGACTACACCGGTGACGACATGGGCGATGGCCATCCACAGCCCGGCGAGCAGGAACCAGAGGACGTTCCCGATGAACGACGGCGCGCCGGCGTCGGGCCTCGGCACGAGGGTCCTGCCGAACGGCCACAAGGTGAACGCCGCCAACCGGAAGCTGGCGATGCCGAACGGGATCGTGATGATCAGGATGCACATCACGACGCCCGCGATTGCGTATCCGATGGCGAGCCAGAAGCCGCACAGCACCAGCCAGAGGATGTTGAGGATCGTCTTCACAGTGTCCAGCATGGCACCGAGGCGCTCGCCGGCCACCGTACGGCGGGGTGGCCCTCCGTGGTCGCCCTCCGTGGTCGCCCTCCGTGGACGGGCTCCCGGCCCGTGTCGGGCCGCCGGCACCCTGTGCCCGCAAGACCGTCTGACCTCCCGACCGATCGCCCTACAATTCACGCCGTCGGGACGGAACCCCGGTCGAGGAGGTCGTCATGGTCACCCGTGAGGATGCACGTCGGTTTCGCAGTGTTCCCCGTGCCGCCCCGTCCGGACCGCCCGGCACTCCACGAGGCGCCCCGCCCGGCACCGTCGCTGCCGCCCTCGTCCCGGTACTGGCCGCGCTGGTGGGAGCGGACGCACCGATCCGGTTCACGTTCTGGGACGGCAGCAGCCTCGGGCCCGACGCCGCCGTCGGCACCCTGGCGCTCCACTCGCCCGACGCCCTGCGGCGCATCATGTGGGCCCCGGGCGAGCTCGGCATCGCACGGGCGTTCGTCGCCGGGGACATCTCGGTGCAGGGGGACATCTTCGAAGTCCTGGCGGCACTTCGTGAGGCGTCACCGGGCGAACTCCGCCAGATGGACGTCCGGACCCTGGCCGCGACCGCCAGGGCCGCCCGTCGGCTCGGCGCGCTCGGGGCGCCCCTCCCTGCCCCGCCCGAGGAGTGCCGGCCCGCCGGGCGCATTCACTCGCCGGAGCGCGACGCGAGGGCCATCAGCCACCACTACGACGTCGGCAACGACTTCTACGGACTGGTGCTCGGGCCCAGCTGGACCTACTCATGCGCGCGCTTCGTCACGGCGACGACCTCGCTCGAGGAGGCGCAGGCGGCAAAGTACGAGTTGGTCTGCCGCAAGCTCGGACTCGACCAGCGACCCGGGGCCCGGCTCCTGGACATCGGATGCGGGTGGGGGTCGATGGCCATCCACGCCGCCGGCAATCACGGCACCAGGGTGGTGGGCATCGCCCTGAGCCACGAGCAGGTCGACCGGGCGGCGGAGCGGGTGCGGGCGGCCGGGCTCGAGGACGTCGTCGAGATCCGGTACCAGGACTACCGGGATCTGCAGGGTGAGCAGTTCGATGCCATCTCGTCCATCGGAATGTTCGAACACGTCGGCACCGCCCGCACCGCCCGGTACTTCGCCACGCTGCGCGAGCTCCTGGTGCCCACGGGGAGGCTGCTCAACCACGCCATCTCGTCAGCGGGTGGCTCCCGGCTCGGGACGCGAACGTTCATCGGCCGCTACGTCTTCCCTGACGGCGAGCTCGTCGACGTGGGCCAGGTCGTACTGGCCATGGAACGCGCCGGGTTCGAGGTCCGCGACGTCGAATCCCTCCGCGAGCACTACTCGCGTACGCTCCACTGCTGGGTGGCCAACCTGGAGGCCCACTGGGACGAGGCCGTCGCACTGGTCGGTCGGGCCCGCGCCGAGATCTGGCGACTCTACATGGCGGGCTCGGCCATCGGGTTCGATGACGGTGGCATCGCCGTGCACCAGGTGCTCGGCGTCGTCCCCGACGCCCACGGGTCGAGCGGCATGCCCCGCACCCGCGACAGCTGGGGCTGACCGACGGTCAGCCGCGGCCGACCGGGGGACGCTGTGCGGCATCGGTGTCCGCGTCGGGGTACGCGTCCGGGTTCCGGGCGATCCCCGCGTCGTTGTCGTGGGAGGGAGGCAGGGTCGATGGCGTCGTTGCAGGGCTGAGCATCGAGCCGGCGGATCCACGCGCTGGCGTATGACGTGCGGCGGCCCCACCCACAGGGGTCGTCACGGGGGTCGACGAGCAGCCGACGAGGAGCAGAGCGGCGGCGGCGATCGCCCCGACGCTGCGTGCCACCTGCCGGCGGGGGCCTGATCTCAGATGCACGTCGTCGTCCCTCCGTCGGCGCAGCGGCCGGGTGTGCACCCGGGCCTGTCGAGTGTAGGACCGCCCGGAGGTCGCCCCCCGGTCGCTCCCCGGTGACGAGTGGGCGGCTACTTGACGGTGAGCTCCCGACGGTAGACCCGGGCCGGACCCAGGCCCGCGATGGTGGCGGCCAGTCGGGTGAACACCGCAGCTGCCTCGCCGTCCGGGTCCGCCACCACCACCGGCACACCGTCGTCGCCCCCTTGGCGGAGGGCGGGCACCAGGGGGACCTTGCCGAGGAGCGGCACGCCGAGCTCCTCGGACAGCAACTGACCTCCCCCGCTGCCGAACAGCTCGTAGCGGGTGCCGTCGTCGCCTGTGAACCAGCTCATGTTCTCGATCACGCCTCGCACCGCGAGCTTGAGCTTCCGGGCCGCGTAGGCCGAGCGCTGGGCAACCCGCTGGGCGGCGGGCTGCGGGGTGGTCACCACGAAGACCTCGGTCTTGGTCAGGTACTGGCCGAGCGACAGGGTCACGTCCCCGGTACCCGGGGGCATGTCGATGAGCAGGAAGTCGGGCTCACCCCAGTAGGCGTCGACGAGGAACTGCTCGAGCGCCTTGTGGAGCATCGGGCCCCGCCAGATCACCGGGGTGTCGTCGGCCACGAAGAACCCCATCGACAGGCAACGGACCCCATTCGCCGTCGGCGGTACCACCAGGTCGCCGATGATCAGCGGGTCGGTGTGGACACCGAGCATCTTCGGAACCGAGAACCCATAGACGTCGGCGTCGAGGATCCCCACGTCGTAGCCGGCCCGGGCCAGGGCCACGGCCAGGTTCACCGTGACGGAGGACTTGCCGACACCGCCCTTGCCCGACGAGATGCCGAGTACCCGGGTCTTCGAACGGGGTTCCATGAACTTGTTGGGCCGGCCCTCCTCGTGCCCGAGGGACCCGCCGTGGTCGTGGTCATGGCCGTGCCCGTCGTCCGCGGCGTGCATGACCCCCCCGTCGACGGCGTCGCCCCTCAGCAGCATCCGCAAGCGGGCCCGGGGCTCCTCGTCCATGACCACGGGGTCGACGAGGACCTCGTCGACACCGCCCAGCGAGGCGACCGCCGCCCGCACCCGGGCCTCGAGCTCGTCGACCTGCGGGTAGTGGGCCACCGGGAGCGCCAGCTCGACCGTGACCTTCCTGCGCCTGGCCTGGATGCGGCCGACCATGCCCAACTCCCCCAACGGGCGCCGCAGCTCGGGGTCGACCACGTGCGCAACCGTGGCTGCGACCTGGGACTCGTCGATGGACATGAGGGTTCTCCTGAGGCGAATTGGGCGTCCCCGGTAGACTAGGGGACGTGCAGCCCGACCCGGACAGCCCCGTGGCCATTGCCGCCTCGGACTCGGACAGTCAGTTCGCCGCGGCAGTCACCGCCGTCACCTCGGCGTTCGGCGACCCCACCCGGCGCGAGATCTACCTCTTCGTGCGCGCCAACCCGGGCGCGACCGCCTCGGAGGTGGCCGCCCACTTCTCCCTGCACCCGAACGTCGCCCGTCACCATCTCGAGCGGCTAGCCGCCGGCGGCTACGTCGAGATCACCATGGAGCGGGCGGCGGGGCACGGGGCGGGGCGCCCCTCGAAGCGGTTCCGGGCCGTCGGCAACGACCCCACCCTGGACCTGCTGACCCGCCGCGACGACCTGCTGGTCCTGCTGCTCCAGGAGGCCCTCCAGATGCTCGGTCCCCTCGCTGCCGAGGGCATGGCCGAACGGGTCGGCGAGGAGTACGGACGCACACTGGCGAACCAGATGTCGCCGGGCGACAGCCAACGCTCCCTGCGCACGGCGATGCATGCCATCGCCGACACCCTGACGGCCCACGGGTTCGCCGCCCACGCCGAGGACCAGGGGTCGTCCACCGCCGTGGTGGCCGACAACTGCCCGTTCGGCGAAGCCGCCTCGCAGTACCCGGTGCTCTGCGCCGTCGACCGGGGAATGGTGAAGGGACTGCTCGCCGGACTGTGCGGCGAGGACCCCGCAGTCGTGCCCGTGGTGCTCTCGTCGTCCCGCGCCAAGGGCGACGACTCCTGCGCCGCCGTGGTCTGACGGCGACCGTGGCCCGCCACTACCTCGACCACGCCTCGACCACGCCGCTCCGACCCGAGGCCCGGTCCGCCATGGCCGCGTGGGACGAGCTGGGCGTCACCGCCGACCCCGGTCGGGTGCACACCGAGGGCCGGATGGTACGGGCCGCCCTCGAGGACGCCCGCGACCAGGTGGCCGCACTGTTCGGGGTCCGTCCCCGCCAGGTGGTGCTGACCTCCGGGGGGACCGAGGCCGTCAACTCCGCCGTCTGGGGTGTCGTCGCCGCCTCACCGTCCGGGGCGGACGGCCGGCCGGCACCCGTGGCCTGTGCCGCCGTCGAGCACGCCTCCGTGCGCGACGCCTCCGCCCGTCAAGGGACGGTGGTGAGCATCGAGGTCGACAGGGCCGGGCGCATCCACCCCGACGCCGTGTCCGACGCGGTGGCCCGGTCGGGCGCCGAGCACGGTCGGGCCCCCGTCCTCGTGCACTGCCAGGCGGCCAACCACGAGGTGGGCACCGAACACGACGTGGCCGGCGTCGCGGATCGCTGTCACGAGCTGGGGATCCCGCTCCACGTCGATGCCGTGGCGGCCGCCGGGCACGTTCCCCTCGACGTCGAGGCGTCAGGTGCCGACCTGGTCTCGGTGTCCTCGCACAAGCTGGGCGGGCCGGCCGGGGTGGGGGCGCTGATCCTCCGCCGGGGCCTGCGGATCGACCCGTTCGTCGTCGGCGGTGAACAGGAACGGGGCCGGCGGGCCGGACTCGAGCACGTGCTGGGGGCCATCGGGTTCGGCGCGGCGGCGGCCGTGCTGGCCGAGCCGGGCCGCCTCGAGGACGAGTCCGCGACGGCGCGAAGGCACACCGGGCGGCTACTGACGGCTGCCGTGGCGGTGGACGGCGTCGTCCCCCACGGGGACACCGTCCGACGGGTGCCCCATATCGTCTGCCTCGGAGTGGGGGGTGTCGAGGCCGAGCCGGTCCTGCTCGGACTCGACCAGGCCGGCGTGGCCGTGCACTCGGGCTCGTCGTGCTCGTCCGAGTCGCTCGAACCGTCGCCCGTGCTCGAGGCGATGGGCGTGGACGGCGAGCGCTCGCTACGTCTGTCCGTCGGCTGGTCCACCACCGACCAGGACGTCGAGGCGTTCGTACAGGCATTCGCCGGGGTGGTCGGGAGACTCCGGCACCTCGCCGGCTGAGCCGGCCCACGAGTTCGCCACCGACGCACGCCGACCGGTCCCTCGGAAGGACCACGGCACTAGGTTTGCCGCCATGCGCGCCGTCGTCTGCAACGAGTTCGGACCCCTCGACACCCTGGTGGTCGAGGAGCGACCGACCCCCGAGCCGGGCGACGGCATGGTGGTCGTCGACGTGGCCGCCGCCGGGGTCAATTTCGTGGACGGGCTCATCTGCCAGGGCAGGTACCAGTTGAAGCCACCGACCCCGTTCGTGCCCGGGAGCGAGGTCGCCGGGGTCGTTTCCGCCGTCGGGCCGGGCGTCGATTCCTGGTCCGTCGGCGACCGGGTGCTGGTGTTCTGCGGGTTCGGCGGGTTCGCCGACCAGGTGGTGGTCCCCGCCCTGTCGCTGGTAGCCGTGCCCGACGCCATCGACCTCGCCCAGGCGGCAGCCCTGATCCAGAGCTACAGCACCATGCTGTTCGCCCTGACCCGGCGGACCACGGTGGCACCGGGCGAGTGGGTGCTGGTACTGGGCGCCGGCGGCGGGATCGGGCTGGCGGCCGTCGACGTCGCCACCGCGCTGGGAGCGAGGGTGATCGCCGCCGCCTCCACCCCGGACAAGCTCGGGGCGGCGGTGGCCATGGGGGCGGAGGCCACCATCGCCTACGAGGACGAAGACCTGAAGTCCCGGGCCCGAGAGCTTTCCGGCGGCGGCGTGGACGTCGTGGTCGACCCTGTGGGCGGCCGCCACGCCGAGCCGGCGTTGCGGGCCACCGCGCACCTCGGCCGCTTCTGCGTCATCGGTTTCGCGTCGGGCCCGATCCCGTCGATCCCCATCAACCAGGTCCTCCTCAACAACCGGACGCTTGTCGGGGTCGACTGGGGCGGCTGGACGTTCAAGGACCCGCTCGGCAACCGCACACTCGTCGACGAGCTCATGGGCATGGTGGCCGAGGGACGCCTGCACCCGACCGTTCCGTCGACCCGGCCGCTCGACCATGCGGCCGCCGTCATGGAGGCGCTGATCGACCGGTCGGTGGCCGGCAAGGTCGTCCTCGTCCCCTGACGGTCCGGGCACCACTTCCCGACCCACTCCAGAACCGACGACGTGCCCGCCTTCGGGCGTCAGCCGGTGGACGCCCCGGCGGGAACCCCGGCAGGAACGGGCTCTCCCGCCTGGGAGAAGGCGGATCGCAGAGTGGGCGCCGCCTGGGTCAGCACCGCCGCCGGGGGCCGGGCCGCCAGGAACAGCCGGAACTGGTCGGACGCTGCCGGCGGCATTGCCGTCCTCCTGCAGGAGGATCGTTCCGAGGTAGAGGTGGGCCGCGTAGTCGCCGGGGACCAGGGCCGCCGCCTGGTTCAGCTTGGTCCGGGCATCGGCGACGAGGTTGGCGCTCGACCCCTGCTGCCCGATCCGGTACTCCAGCCAACCGAGCTGGGCCAGCGCCACCTCGTCGTCCGGGTGGGACGCCAGGATCGACTGGTAGAGCTGGGCGGCGAAACCGAGCTGGCCCTGGTTCTCCACGGTGGCCGCCTGGTCGAGGGACCGGGCGAGCTGCTGGCTCGGACTCAGGCTCACCGACCCGGTCGCCGTCTGGCCGGGCAGCCGGTCCGAGGTGAACAGCGGGACGGCGACGACCAGGGCGGCGACGAAGCAGCCCACGGCGGCAGCGAGGAACCAGGCATTTCGGCCACGTCGTCGGGCCGGTGTGTCCCGCGCCGACTCCTCCCCGGCCCCCGGTACGGCCTCGACCTCGCCGGGCCGCCTCTCGGTGTCGGTCGTCTTTCGGCCGCTGACACCACCGATACCGCTGACGTCGTGGCCGCCGACTCCGCCGACTCCGCCGCGGCCACCGGGAAGTCCTCGGCCGGGGCGGGGCCGCCTCCCGCTGCACCCGCACCACCGGCCGGTGCCGTCCCGAGCGCGACCAAACGGGCCAGGTCCCGCTGGCGGAGGGCCAGGTAGTCGGCGTCGGACAGGTCCCCCGCCAGGTACTCGGCGTCGGCGTCGGCCAACGACTGGGCGAGGAACCGGCGGCGCTCCTCGATCACCACGGGGTCCACCGACCCGCCGCGGACGTCCGCGTCGAGGTCCCGGTCGCCCCGTCGGCGGCGGACGAGCACGACCACGAGTCCTGTCGCACCGAGGAGGCCCGCCGCGACCGGCAGGACCCAGACCAGGGCCGCCCAGCCGCTCGTGGGCGGTTCCAGGACGATTGCGGTTCCGTAGCGGGCGACCAGGTAGTCCTTGATCTGCCGATCGCCCTGCCCCTGGGCGATCAGGTGGGCCACCGCGGCCCGGACGGTCACGGCGGTGGGCGCGCTCGACACGGCGACCGACAGGTCCTCGCAGCTCGGGCACCGGATGACCGACTCGATGGCCGCCGCCCGCTGGGCATCGGTGGGCGACGACGACGAGAACACGCCGCTGCCGACCAGGAGGGCGACCACCAGGACGACCCCGAGCAGGGTCCACAAGGGGAAGTGCCGGCGGCTCACGCGCCCGACGCCTTCGCCCGGGCGATCAGCGCATCGAGGTCGGCGGCCGTGACCGGGGCGACGATATAGGCCACCACCCGGCCGTCAGGCGCGATGAGGAACGTCGAGGGCGGGGCCCGGACCCCGAAGCTCAGGGCCAGGGTGCCCCTCGGATCGGCCAGCGACGGCCACGTGACGCCCAGCGTTGACTGGTAGGAGCGGGCCGCCGACGTCGTGTCGTCGAAGACGACGCCCACCAATCGCGCGTCGCCAGGCTGCTGGTGCTCGAAGGCGAACTTCACGAGTTCGGGGCCCTCCTGCTGGCACGGTCCGCACCAGCTCGCGAAGAAGTTGACCACCGTGTACACGCCCGGAGCCCGGGGCAGGGCGAAGGCGTGGCCATCCACGGTGAGGCCCTCCACCGGAGGGGCGGTGTGCCCCACCAGGGGACTCTGGACCTCGGCCACCGCTGCAGGAGGGCGGGTGGCGAGGACGGCGATCAGACCGGCGGCGACGACCAGCACACCGAGGCCGATCCACCGGGCGGCGTGGCGCGCCGGCGGCTCGGGTGCCGACGGGTCCGCGCCAGGTGCGACCGGGAGCGTCACGGGGCCTCCCCCGCCACCACCGGCTCACGCGGGGCCGGCACCGCCGTTTCCCCGCGGGCGGGGACCGCCCCTCCGGCCGGCGTGCCGGCCGACGTGCCATCCTGCGTGCGGTCCGGCGTGCGGTGCGTGGCTGTGCCCACCGCCACCAGGCCGGAACCCTCCGGCTCGACCGGCGGTGCGGAACCTTCCACCGGTGTGGACACCGGGTCGGTCGGGCGTCGGCGACGTCCCGGGATGGCCGACAGCACCGAGCCCGCCACCACCAGGGCACCCCCGATCCACAGCCACATGACGAGCGGCTGGACCACGACACCGAACGTCCACGCGCCGCCCTTGTCGGGGATGGAGTTGATGGTCAGGTAGACATCCGCCGTCACGCTCGAGTCGACGGCCGGTGTGCCCACGGCCTGGGAACCCGTGCCGAACTGGCTGATCGCCGGCGTGAAGACGGCGCCGCCGTCGACCCGCAGCAGGGCCTGCCGGCTCACGTGGGACGGTGTCCGCACCGTGCGGGTGCCCACGAATTCCACGGCGTGGCCGGCGAACGAGCTCGTCTGTCCCTGCGCGAGCACGACGGTGCCACGATGGCCGAAGGCGGTCGCGCCGGCGAGCCCGACGGCGATGACGACCACTCCGATGTGGACGACCATTCCTCCGTTGGCCCGCCCGACGAAGCCCCGCCACCCGGCCAGCGCGGCGCGGCCCGGGGGCAGTCCCGCAGCCCGGGCGGCACGCCACGCCCCCCGCACCGACAGCACCAGCGCCCGGCCGGCCGAGGCGGCAGCGAACGCACCGAGTCCGAAGGCGAGCAGGGGCTCGATCCCGTGGATGCCACCGAGGACGCACGCCACCACCACCAGAACGCCGAGGGCGGCGGGGACGGCGAGCCGGTGACGCATCACCTCGGCCGAGGACTTCCGCCACGGCAGCGCCGGTGCCACCGCCATCAGGAACAGCAGCGCCAGCCCGAGAGGGATGACCAGTCGGTTGAAGTACGGGGCCCCCACCGACACCTGGGCCCCGCTGTTGATCGCCTCGTAGAGGAGGGGGAAGACGGTCCCGAGCAGGACCACGAAGGCGAACAGGACGAACACCAGGTTGTTGGCCAGGAAGGCCCCCTCCCGGCTGAACGGGGAGTCGATGCCCCCGGGGGACCGCAGGCGGTCCCCCCGCCAGGCGATGAGCCCGACCCCGACGGCCAGGACCAGGCCGAAGAAGCCGAGCAGCAGCGGGCCGATGGCCGACGTGGAGAACGAGTGCACCGACTGGATCACGCCCGAGCGGGTGAGGAACGTGCCGAGGATGGTGAGGCTGAAGGTGGCGATGACGAGCGAGAGGTTCCACACCCTCAGGAGGCCACGTCGCTGTTGGACCATGACCGAGTGGAGGTAGGCGGTGCCCACGAGCCACGGCAGCAGCGAGGCGTTCTCGACCGGGTCCCAGGCCCAGAAGCCGCCCCAGCCGAGCACCTGGTACGACCACCACGCGCCGAGCACGATCCCGATGGAGAGGAACGTCCACGCGAAGAGGGTCCACCTGCGGGTCTCCCCCTGCCAGTCCTCGTCCACCCGTCCGGTCACCAGCGAGGCGACGGCGAAGGCGAACGGGAGGGTGAAGCCGACCAGGCCCAGGTAGAGCATGGGTGGGTGGAAGAGGACGAGGGGGTTGTCCTGGAGGAGCACGTTGGGCCCGAGACCGTCGGCGGGCACCGCCCCGGTGACGTGGGCGAAGGGGTCGGCCGGGCCGAGCATGAGCCCGAAGAAGAAGGCGGCCACCGCATACATGACCAGCGTGGCCCAGGCCATGAGCTGGTCGTCGGCCCGCGCCCGGAACCGCCAGACCATGGCCGTGGCATAGCCGCCCAGGATGACGCCCCACAGCAGGATCGACCCGGCCAGCGCCGACCACATGCCGGTGATCGAGTAGACCAGCGGCGTGGAGCGGCTGTTGTTGTCGGCCACGTAGGTGAGCGAGAAGTCGTGGGTGACCAGCGCCCGCTGCATGGCCACCACCGCCACGACCCCTCCCAGGAGGATCAGGGGTGCATAGACGCGGGCGGCACGCAGCGGGCCCGCCCGCCCGTGGGCCAGGCCGACGACGAGGACGGCGATCCCCACGAGGGCGGCGGCGAACCCCAGGAGGACGCCGGTGTGGCCGAGGGTCCCGTTCACGGGCGGCCGCGCACCGGGCCCGACGCCGTGCCCCCGACCGGTTCCCGCGCCGCGTCACTCACTGCCTGCTCCCGTCGGGCGCGGTCACCCGTGTCGGGTGCTGGGCGATGTAGGTCGACGTGTGCTTCACGAGGATCTGGTCGGAGGCGAACAGGTCGCCTGCGAAATGGCCTACGGCGATGACCGGGATGTCCGACTGGAACAGCTGGGGCGGGCTCCCCGTGTTGTGCACCGTCACGTGGGTGGACCCTGACGTGACCACGAAGTCGACGCCGGTGGCGGTCGAGTGGATCGATCCGGGTTCCACCACACCCTCCAGGTTGAAGGTCTTGTCACCCAGTGCGGCCCTCTGGGCGGCGGCCTGGTCCGCAGGGAGGTAGAAGTCGAGGGCGGTGCCGAGCCCCTTGGCCAGCAGGAACGCGAGCGCGCCGACCAGTACCAGGCCGACCACCACGTAGCGGGCGGTGTGGCGCGGTCGGGCGGCGGCGGCCGGTGGGCGGGGCCCGGGGGGCGGCCCGGCCCCGGCCCCGTCGGCGGGACCGACCCCGTGAGGTGCGGGCGGCGCGGTGGTCACGAAGGACGCCCGAGTGAGTGGTCGGCGACTGCCGTCGGGCCGCCGTGTCCTGCGCCGGCGGCCACCACACGGGCCACGGCGCGCGTCAGGCGGCGGCGGCGCCAGACGAGCTGGACGGTGTAGAGGAACAGGAGGCCGAGGATCACCACGTAGCCGGCCACGATGTAGCGCATCAGGCCACCCCCACCCGTTCGGTCTGGGCCGTGTCACCGGGGCCGGTGCCCTCCGACCGGCGCTCGGCCAGTGCCACGTCGAGCTCGTTGGCGTCGAGCCAGTCCTCGAGCACCCCGATCCGGTAGCGCACGAGGAGCATCCACACGAAGGCCAGGGTCAGGGCGACGAAGCCGAGCAGCAGGGTCCACGCCATCGACCCGTGGATCTTGAGCGTCAGGCCCGGGTTCAGGACCGTCGCGCCCTGGTGGAGCGTGTTCCACCAGTTCACCGAGAAGTGGACCAGCGGCACGTCGAGGACGGCGAACAGGGCGATGAACGCGCTCCGGCGGGCACGGACCTCGGGCTCGGCCGGGACCCGGCGCAGCGCCAGGTAGCCGAGGAAGAGGACCAGGAGCACGGCGGTCAGGGTCAGCCGGGCGTCCCATGCCCACCACACGCCCCAGGTCGGCTTGCCCCAGATCGAGCCCGACACCAGCGTGCACACGTTGAACACCACCCCCACCTCGACCGAGGCCGCAGCCAGGCGGTCCCAGAACAGCGACCGGGTGCGTGGCCACAGGTAGAGGACGCTCGACACCGCGGCCAGGCCGAAGGCGAGGTAGAGGGCGATCCAGGCGACGCCCGGGTGGAGGTAGACCAGGCGGACGAGATCGCCCTGGGTCCTGTCGGGCGGGGTCACCCACAACCCGAGCCATACCGTGACCGCCGTGCCCACCAGGGCGATGAGGCCGATCACCCGCTCGGTCGTCCGGGAGCGCGCCGACTGCACCGGCGGCGGTGTCGTCCCCGTGTCGGGCAGGGCCGGGACCGGCGGACGGACGGGACGGCCGGTGGCCGGTGCGAGGTCGCTCATGCCGTCTCCTGGATGGGGCCGAACAGGATCAGGCCGACCGCCAGGTAGACGGCGTCGAAGGCGACGAGGAGGCGCAGCCACTGGGTGCCGTCCGAGGGGGTGCCGCCCACCATGGCGGCCTGCCAGATCCGGGTACCGGCCAGGAGGACGGGAGCCACGATGGGGAGCAGGAGGAAGGGCAGCAGCGTCTCGCGCACCCGCAGACCAGCCGACAGCGCGCCGTAGAGGGTGCCGGTGACGGCCAGTCCGACCGTGCCCAGGGCGCACGACACGACCACCATCCACGGGACCTCGATCCGGGCCCCGTAGAGGACGACGACGCCGGCCACGAGGATCGCCTCGAGGACGAGCAGCTGGGCGCCGACGGCCGCCGCCTTGCCCAGGAAGAGCCCGGCCGGATCGATCCCCGACAGGCGGAGGCCGTCCCGGGCGCCGTCGGCCGAATCGACCGAGACGCTGCGCTGGACGGCGAGGACGGTGCAGAACAGGACGGCGACCCAGAAGAGACCCGGCGCGCCCCTGGCCATGACGCCGCGGTCCGGGCCGAGGGCGAAGGCGAACAGCGCCAGGGCGACGATGCCGAAGGGCGCCACCTGTGAGAGTGCGACCCGAGAGCGTGCCTCGATGCGGAGGTCCTTGCCGGCAACGAGGACGGCGTCACGCCACATGGGCCACCTGCCCGCTCGCCATCGCGGTCCGGGGAGCGCCGGCCGTGTCGTCGGGTCCGACGGCCGGCCCGCTGGACCCGTCGCCGTGCCGTGCCGGGGCGGCGAGCACGCGCCCGGCCGCGACCCGGCCACCCGTCACGGTGACGGCGCGGTGGGCCAGGTCCTCGACGGCCCCCGACTCGTGACTGGCGATGAGGATGGTGACGCGTGCCGCTGACGCCTCGGCCACGGCCTCGTCGAGCAGTACCCGGGCGGCCGAGTCGAGCCCGGCGTGGGGCTCGTCGAGCAGCCACAGCTCCGGCCAGCGGGCGGTCAGCACCGCAAGGGCGACACGTCGGCGCTGGCCGGCGGAGAGCTTGCCTGCCGGCGTACGGGCCAGTCGGCCGGTGAGGCCCCAGCGCTCGCATGCCGGCGCGATCCGGGCCACGTCGCCGCCGGCGGCCCGCACGGCGAAACGCACGTTCTCCTGCACCGTCAGGTCGTCGTAGAGGTGGGAGGCGTGGGACAGCAGGCCCACCCGGCGCCGCACGGCAGTCCGGTGACGGACCGGGTCGAGCCCCAGGACGGTGAGTCGCCCCGACGCCAGGGGGACCAGTCCGGCACAGACCCGCAGGAGGCTGGACTTGCCCGCCCCGTTCGGGCCCTCCACCAGCACCGTCTCCCCCACGGCGACCTCGAGGTCGACCCCGGCGAGCAACGGGAACCGACCCGAGAGCGCGACCGCGTCACGGAGGGAGACTGCAGAGGGGGAGGGAGCTGCGGAGGCCATGGGCTTCGCCCAATGCTACGGGGGCGGGCGGCCCGGAGCCAGACGGGGTCGCCACCGCCGCCCGGCCGGCCTCCGTGGCCTCAGCTGGTCGACAGTCGGTCCAGGTGAAGGTCCCGCAGCCAGTTCGAGATATGGGCCGACAAGAGGTCGACGTTGCCGGTGAGGAGCAGGATCCCGAAGGCGACCAGGATGACGCCGCCCACCAGGTCGACGACGCGGAGCCGGCCCCGCACCCGGGCCAGGAGGTCCGTCATCCGTCCGAATGCCAGGCCGCTGAGCAGGAAGGGGACGCCCAGGCCCAGCGAGTAGGCCAGCAGGAGTGCGATCCCCCCGGCGGCCGATCCCCCGGTGCCGGCGGCCAGTGCCAGCACGCTCCCGAGCACGGGGCCGATGCAGGGCGTCCAGGCGAAGGCGAAGGCCATCCCGAGCACGGGCGGGGCCCAGGCACCCAGCACCGACGGGCGTACCAGGAACCGCCTCTCCCCGGCCAGGGCCATGGGCAGGGTGACGCCGGCGGCCATGGCCACCAGTACGGCGCCGAACAGCACGATCAGGACGCCGGATACGACCTCGAGGGCGTGCTGGTGGGTCAGGAACAGGCGCCCGACGGCCGACGCCGACGCACCGAGGATCGTGAACACCACGGTGAAGCCGGCGATGAAGGCGAGGATCCCCCGCAGCAGACGGCTGCGGTGGCGCCGGAGCTCGTCGGGGTCGGGCCCGGGCGCTGGGGCGCTGTCGACCTCCCCCGACGGGGACGGACCGGATCCCCGTGCCCCCACCGGCTCCGCCTCCGGGACGACGACCCCGTCCGGGACGACGACGGGCGCCGGGGCCAGCGCGCTCAGCTCGGCGGCACTGAGGCCGGAGACCATCGACAGGTAGGCCGGCACCAGGGGCAGCACGCACGGCGACAGGAACGACAGCATCCCGGCGCCGAACGCGACGAGGATGCCGAGCGGGTCGGCGTGGATCACCGCCGGTCCGACCACGTCCAACCGCTAGGCCCGCTGGCTCTTCACCAGGGCCAGGTCGGCCTCGACCATCATCTGGACCAGCTGCGCGAACTCGACGTCCCGGTGCCACCCGAGGGTCTGCTCGGCCTTCGCCGGGTCGCCGACCAGGAGGTCGACCTCTGCCGGGCGGAGGAAGCGCTCGTCGATCACCACATGCTCCTCCCAGTCGAGGCCGGCGGCGGCGAACGACAGCTCCACCAACTCCTTGACCGAGTGGGTCTCCCCCGTAGCGACCACGTAGTCGTCGGGCTGGTCCTGCTGGAGCATGAGCCACATGGCACGGACGTAGTCGGCGGCGAAGCCCCAGTCGCGCTGGGCGTCCAGGTTTCCGAGCGCCAGCGTGGTTTCCAGGCCCTCGGCGATGCGGGCCACGCCATGGGTCACCTTGCGGGTGACGAACTCGAGGCCGCGCCGGGGCGACTCGTGGTTGAAGAGGATGCCCGACGAGGCGTGGAGGTCGTAGCTCTCCCGGTAGTTGACCGTGATCCAGTGGCCGTAGACCTTGGCCACGCCGTAGGGGCTGCGGGGGTAGAAGGGGGTGGTCTCCACCTGGGGGACCTCCTGGACCTTCCCGAACATCTCCGACGAGCTCGCCTGGTAGAAGCGGATCCCGGGGTCGACGGTGCGGATGGCGTCGAGGACGCGGGTGACGCCGAGGGCGGTGGTCTCGCCGGTGAGGACCGGCTGGTTCCAGGACGTCTGCACGAAGGACTGCGCCGCCAGGTTGTAGACCTCCTGGGGGCGGATCTCCTTCAGGATGTTGATCATCGAGACCTCGTCGAGGAGGTCGCCGGCGACCAGGTTGATCCGGTCCTGGATGTGGGCGATCCGCTCGAAATTGATCGTGCTGGAGCGGCGGACCATCCCGCTGACCTCGTATCCCTGGTCGAGCAGGAACTCGGCCAGGTAGGAGCCGTCCTGACCGGTCACTCCGGTGATCAGTGCTCGTTTCGCCATGCTGTGGATGCTCCTCGGGGTGTCGTGTGTGCCGGTGGGTGGTGTCGTGCCCGCTCGGTGCCGCGGCCGGTGCTGCTGTCAGGCGGTCCCGTCGGCACCCGGCACCACCTGCCAGGACGGGGGGCGCTTCTCCGCGAAGGCGGTGATCCCCTCCCTCGCCTCCGCGGTCTGGCTGGTGACGGTCAGCATGGCATGGAGATAGGGCAGGGCCTCGGAGGCCGCTGAATCGATCACAGCGTAGAACGAATCGCGGCCGAGCTTCGTCACCCCGGGAGGCTTGGAGGCGAGCACGGCGGCCAGGTCGGAAACGGCCGCGTCGAGGTCGTCCCGGGGCACCACCCGGGTGACGAACCCGATGCGGTCCGCCTCCTCGGCGCCCACGACCCGGCTGGTGAGCATCAGCTCGAGCGCCTTCTTCGGTGGCATGGAGCGCAGGAGCGACACGGTCACCATGTAGGGCCACAGTCCGACGTTGAGCTCGGGTGCGCCGAACCGGGCGTCCTCGGAGGCGATCACCATGTCGCAGGCCAGGGCCAGCCCGAACCCGCCGGCCATGGCCCAACCCTGGACCCGGGCGATGGTCGGCTTCCCCAATGCCCACATCTCCTCGAACAACTCGGCCAACCAGCCCCGGGCCAGGTGGTGGTCGAGGTACTCGTCGGAGGTACCGCCCGGGTCACTCGGGACCATGCCCGACAGGTCGGCCCCGGCGCAGAACGCCTGGTCGCCGGCGCCGGTCAGCACCACCACCCGCACGGCCGGGTCGGCCTTGGCCCGGGCCAGTTCGCGCCGGAGACCGGCGATGACGTCCCAGGTCATGGCATTGCGCCGTTCGGGTCGGTTGATCGTCAGGGTGAGGACCGGGCCCGCCCGCTCGGCCAGCAGGTCGTCGGCGTCCGGCGGCTCGGAGCTCGGGGGGTCGGTCATGGCGGCGTCGGACACGCCCCGACGGTACTCCCCGCGGGCCCGCACGGTCGCACCGGACGGCTGCCGTCGGCGGCCCCCGGGGTCGGCTCCCCCCGCTACGGTGACGCCATCCCGACCGCCGCCCTGCTCTCCTTCCGCCTCGGCGGGTCCGACGGTGTGGCCGTCGAGGCTGCCAAGTGGCGGCACGCGCTCGGGGCGCTCGGCTTCGCCACCTACACCGTGGCGGGGTCCGGGCCCGTCGACGTGACCGTCCCGGGACTCGCCATCGACGCCCCCGGGCCACCGACCCGGGCCGAGGTCGTCGACGCCGTGGCCGGGGCCGATGTCGTGGTGGTCGAAAACCTCTGCTCGCTGCCGCTCAACCAGGCGGCCTGGGACGTCGTCGCCGCCACACTCGCCGGCCGGCCAGCCGTTCTCCATCACCACGACCTGCCCTGGCAGCGCCCCCGGTTCGCCGACCACCCGCCGCCACCGGACGATCCCCGCTGGACCCACGTCACGATCAACGAGCTGAGCCGGGACGAGCTGGCGGGACACGGGATCGGGGCGACGACGGTGTACAACTCGTTCGCCGTACCCCGGGAGGACGCTCCCGGCGACGGCGGGAGCGTCCCGCAGGATGACGCAACGCTGGTCGTGCGGGACGCGCTCGGCGTCGATCCGGACGGTCGTCTCGTCCTCCAGCCGACCCGGGCCCTGGCCCGCAAGAACGTGGCCGGCGGCATGGCGGCGGCCGCCCGCCTGGGTGCCACGTTCTGGCTCCTCGGACCGGCCGAGGACGGCTACGGACCCGAGCTGGAACGCCTCGTCGCCGGAGCGCCGTGCCCGGTCGTGCTCGGTGCTCCCGAGTTCGGCGGGTCGGCTCCCGTCGCCATCGAGGACGCCTACCGTGCCTGCGACGTGGTGGCGCTCCCCTCGACCTGGGAGGGCTTCGGGAACCCGAGCCTCGAGTCGGTGACCCACCGCCGCCCCCTGGTGATCGGTCCCTACCCGGTGGCCCGGGAGCTGGCCGCCTTCGGATTCGACTGGTTCGGTCTCGACGACCTCGGGCGCCTCGACGCCTGGCTGGGCGCCCCGGACCCGGGGCTCCTGGAACGGAACCTGGCGGTGGCCCGGGCCCATTTCGACCTCGAGGACCTCCCCGGACGGATCGCCGCCGTCCTCCCCGACCACTGAGCGGACCCGTCCGGACCGTCGGGTCTGAATTACTCGTCCACGGGGGATTTCGGCCCCCGGGGCTACCATGACCGCCATGTCGCCCACCGCCACCGCCGACCGCCGAGAGCCCGGTCGCCGGTCTGCCGGGCGCGGGACCCGCCGGCTGACCGCCGACGCCCGTCGTCGCCAGCTCTTCGACGTGGCCCTGGACCTCTTCGCGGCGCACGGCTTCGCCGCCACCACGATGGACGACATCGCCGAGGCGGCGGGCGTCACCAAGCCCCTCGTCTACCAGCACTTCGAGTCCAAGCGCGCCCTCTACCTCGAGCTGCTCGACGTGGTCTCCTCCGAGATGATCGAGCGCATCGTGCAGGCCACGGGTGCTGCCGAGGGCCCCCGGCAGCAGGTGGAGCTCGGCTTCGCCGCGTACTTCGAGCTCATGGTCGACGACGAGCGCGCCTTCCGCCTCCTGTACGGGCGCGACGCACCGGACGACCCCGAGCTCGGTGCCGCGCTGCACCGGGTGGAGGAGGCCATCGCCGAGGCCATCGACCCGCTGATCGACGCCGGTCTGGACCCGGCGCACCGGCTCCTGCTGGCGCACGCCGTGGTCGGCATGGCCGAGGGGGCGAGCCGGCACTGGCTGGAGTCCCACCGCTACCGCCCGGCCGGACCGGCGGGGGCCGCGTCGCCGGTCGAGGAGATCGACCGTGCCGCCGAGGCCACACGACTGGCCGCCCAGCTCGCCGACTTCGCGTGGGCCGGGCTGCGCCAGGTCCACCGGATCTGATCAGAGCAGGGCGCCCAGTACGAAAGTCAGGACGATGACGGCGACCACACCGCCGATCACCCAGGACACCAGCCGGGACGGTCCACCCCGTCGCGCCTGCTCGGCGAACGACTGCTCCCAACGGGACCCACCGGCGCCCCCGGGCTCCGGCCCGACGGCCTGCGACGCATCCGGACCCGTGTCGTCGGACTCCATGGGCGGCAGTATGGCATGCCCCGTTCGGGGGATCCCGGCTCGACGCCCGCCCGTCAGACCGTGCGGGTTCAGGCCCGCGGCGCGCCGACAGCCACCGGATGGTGCGCCGACTGGACCACGCCGCCCGCCACCTCGTCGGTGACGGCGAACTCGGTGACCTGAGCGCTGCCGGCCACGCTGAAGGGAACGATCCCGGGGTGGGGCCCGAGCAGGCCGAGCGAGATGGCGCGGGCGCCCACCACCCCCCACAGCTGATAGGTCCGATCGGCAGGCAGCGGCGGCAGACCGCCGGAGGCCTCGTCGACGAGGAACCCGGTCCCGGCGGCCGTGAGAACGATCGTCGCCGGCGTGCTGTCTGACCCGGTGGAGGCGGTGGCCGCCAGCGGGATCCTGCGGGTCGACGGGGACGCGAGGGCCGCCCGCTCGGCCGCCGGCAGCTGCGGACCGCCCTGGAGGGCGTCGACCCGGTCGTTCAGGTGGCGGACCTGGAGCCCGAACACCAGGGCCAGGACGGCGGCCGTGGCTGCCACCAGGCCGACACCAGCCCGTGCCCAGCGCCGGCGGCGGGTGGCCGTGGCGATGGGGACGACAGGGGCACGCCCGTCGCCCCCGGCGAGGGACACGGCGTCCGTG
This sequence comes from uncultured Actinomycetota bacterium, assembly GCA_963835445.1. Classification (GTDB taxonomy): domain Bacteria; phylum Actinomycetota; class Acidimicrobiia; order Acidimicrobiales; family RAAP-2; genus Bog-756. The sequence continues at coordinate 165,426 of CAWIFO010000003.1, read as the reverse complement.
CCGCCACCGCCGGGGGCGTCGAGCCGGGCGGCCAGGCGGTCCCAGGAGCGGTCGGTGGTCCCACCCAGCTGCTCGGCGATGCCGCCCCACAGGTCGGCGGGCGGCGTGCCACCCGAATTGGCCAGGAGCCCGGCCACCTCGTGGTGCTGTGCCACCTCGACGGTGCAGCGCACACACCCCGGCAGGTGCGCCTCGACCTCGGCCGCCGTCTCGGGGTCGACCGCGTCGAGCGCGTAGACGCCGAGGAGCTCCTCGATCTCGGTGTGGCTCATCGGCGTCGGCGGCGTGCTCACCGCCCCGCCCCCGCCGGCTCGATGCCCCGCTCGATCAGATCCACGCGGAGCCGGCCCAGCCCCGACCGGATCCGGCTCTTCACGGTGCCTTCCGGCTCGTCCAGCATCGACGCCACCTCCTTGTAGGTGTGGCCCCCGAAGTAGGCGAGCTCGATGGGTTGGCGCAATTCGTAGGGCAGCGCCACCAGTGCATCCTTCACCTGATCGGCGACGGCCATGTCCCAGACCTCACGGTCGATGTCGTAGGCGGCGGTGGCCGTCTCGCGGGTGGTGCGCTCCTCGCGGCGGCGACGCGATTCCTCGGCCCGGACCACGTCGACCGACTTTCCATGGGTGCGGGCGAGGAGGAACGAGCGCAGCGTGCCCCGCTGGGCGTCGAACTTCTCGGGGCTGCGCCACAGGTCGAGGAACACCTCCTGGGTGACCTCCTCGGCCGGCGGGTCGGAGCGGAGGATGCGCCGGGCCAGGGCATGCACGGCTCCGCCGTGGCGGCGATAGACCTCGGCCAGCGCAGGCTCGTACCAGCGTCCCACCGCCACCACCAGACTGGCATCGCTCGCCTGCTCCAAGTCCACCAGCACGGAGCCTATTCGTGGCCGCTCCCGTCCCCGGATGGGACGGGTCGGTGATCCTGACCCCGGATCGGACCAGGTCCCGGCCGGGATCCCCATCGGGTGCCGGCGCCGGGTGTGCGGAATACCCGACCCAACAAGTAAGGTATCGGCGTGTTCACGTTCCCCAACCCCGTCGACGACCACGCTGCCCGCACGGTGGCCACCGGGGTCGTCCTGATGTGCGCGGCGGCGCTCGCACTGCGCCAGCCGTGGATCCTGGTCCCCCTCGCCTACGGGTTCTGGGCCCGGGTCCTGTCCGGTCCACGCTTCAGCCCCCTGGGCCAGCTCGCCACCCGGGTGGTGGCCCCCCGGCTCCCCTGGGTCCCGAAGCTCGTGCCCGGTCCGCCCAAGCGCTTCGCCCAGGCCATCGGCGTGGTCTTCTCCACCTCGGCGCTCGTGCTCTGGTTCGGCTTCGGCCTCCATGCCGCCGCCTGGGTCGTCGTGGCCATGCTGACCGCTGCCGCCTTCCTCGAGGCCGCCTTCGGCCTGTGCCTCGGCTGCAAGGCGTTCGCCGTCCTGATGAGGGTCGGGGCCATCCCCGAGTCGGTGTGCCTGGAGTGCTCCGACCTGACCCGCCGCCATCCCGAGTTGGCGACCGCCCCGAGCCGCTGAACCGCCCCAGGTCGTCCCGGACCGAACGACGCGGGGCCGCCGCGTCGTCGGCGCCCATGTCACCCGGGTCTCGGTGCTGGGCGCACACGGCCGCCGGGGGATCGGCCGGGCACTGCTCGGAGCGGCCATCGGGTGGGCCGCTTCCTCGGGGCAGTGCGAGTTCACCCCCACCACCTTCCGCCACGCGCCGTCCGACGCGCCGTTCTACCGGACCCTCGGAGTCCAGGAGGTCACCGGGCCGGGCACCGTGCCGGCCAGGTCGGCCTGGAGGCGACGGAGGTCGGCCATCCGCTCCTCTACCCACAGGAGCCGGAGGACGGCGATGACGCCTTCGCGCCGCCCCTCCCGGCGCACCGCGGCCCAGGCGTCGGCCAGCTCCGGAGCCAGGCGCTCGTCCACGGGCGGAGCGGCCGGCACCGCTGGCGAACGACCGCCGAGCGAGCTGGCGAACTGGTCGAACCACGACTCGACGGCGGCACACTCGGACGAGACCGTGGCCCGAGCCTTCACCACCTCGGGCAGCGGTCCCGGGGTCCCCGGAACGGCCAGGTCCGGCAGCCCGTCGAGGGTGACGGCGGTCAGCCGGATCCGGGCGGTCCCGGTCACCAGCCGGGTGATGACCGAGAGGGGCACCCGCTTGGCCCCCCGCTCGGCGAGGTACTGCCGGTAGGCGTCGTCGAGCCGGCGGGCGGCAGCCATTGCCGCGGTGCGCTCGGGGGTCCACCGGACCCCTCCGGTGGCGACCGATCCGTCATCGGCCCGGTCCACCTCGTCCACGGTCGCCGCGAGCCAGGATGCGGCGGTGGCGTAGGCATGGCCCAGCGCCCGGGCGAGTTCGGCGCCGGCACCCCTCGGCCAGAAGAGCAGCCCGACGACCACGCTGACGGCGGCGCCGATGAGCACGTCCTCGATGCGGACGAGGCCGATCCGCGACCCGACCGGCTCGAGGATGTTGAAGACCAGGACCACGAACACGGTGAAGCCGGCCTGGCCGGCGGTGAAGGAGATCACTGTCGGGGCGATCCCGGCCACCAGCACGGCGACCGGGAGCAGCAGCCACAGCTCGGCGTCGTGCGGCCCGAGTGTCGACAGCACCACGTAGCCGACCAGGAAGCCGATGGCGGTCCCGAGGACGGCGCGCACGGCCGTGGCACCCGTGCCCAGTGCGTTCGAGCGCAGCACCGACAGGGTCCCGAGCACGACCCAGAACCCGTGCTGCACCGTGGTCTCCTCCACCACGAGCACGGCCAGGGCCAGGCCCACCGCCCCCCGGATGCTGTTGCGGAACCAGACCGACCGCGGCGTCAGGTGTCCGGATGCCACCCGGGCGATCGACCGAAGCGTGGCCGACCATCGGGCGACGGTGCCGGTGCCCTCCCGTGGGGGCCCCGAGCGCGTCGAGGGCGACGTCGGCGAGCATCTCGAGGGCGTAGGCGAGCATGCGGACCGGGTAGGTGGGGTCGACCCCACCCAACGCATCTGCCGGGTCCGTCGAGACGTCCACCGTGCCGCCGCCCGGCGTCCCGGCCCCGGACACCAGCGACGAGACGACGGCGTCGGAGGCCGCGTCCCGCGCCGCTGCCAGCTCCACCACCGAGGCGCGCAGCACCGTCGCCAGTTCCGGCCTGGCGCCGGGGTCCCCTGATGCCAGAAGGTCGGCCACCGCCCGAAGCACACCGGCGCCGGCGTCCTCTACCGCCTCCACCCGCGCCCGTTCCCCCGGGGGTGGCGGGTGGGCCGTGGCTGCCACCGCCGCGAGCCGGCCCATTCGAGGCGCGACACCAGGTTGGTGAGCGCCACGTCCGTCGGGCCGGCGCCGGTCGGGCGGTAGGGAGTCGCCTCGTACTGCGTCCGCAGGGCCCACAGGGCCCGGCGGACGTCCGATCGCCCGACGGACATCGCGCCCGCCGCGGACGCGGTCTCCACGAGGTCGGCCACCGCCCGGGTTGCGTCTGCCAGGGCGTGGCGCAGGGGGTCGTGCCATCGGCCCGCCCACACGAACAGCGCCACCGGGACGCAGAGGGCGCCGGCCAGGGCCCATCCGAGCAGGCGGTCCCCGACGGCCGACGCCCCGGCCTGCTCCGACACCGGCAGGACGAAGGTCAGTAGTGCCGCCGTGGACCCGGCGACGGCCTGCGGACTGACGACTCCGGCGAACAACACGACGAAGGCGGCGACGGCCATGCCGACCACAGCCGCCACGGTGTTCGTCGAGCACAGCGTGGCCACGGTGACGAAGGTCGCGCCCACCACCCAGAGACTGAGATACGAGCGTGCCCGCAGGCGCAGCGGGCCGCCGAAATCGGTGAACAGGAGGAGGGCGACCGAGCCGAAGACGGCGAACAGGGGCGTCTGGGTATTGGACGTGCCGTACTCGGCGAGGGCGAACACGGACGGCACCAGCACAGCCGCCCGGACCGACCGCTTGGTCGCCCGCAGGCCGGGGTCACGGCGGGTCAGCCACGCACGGGCGCCCCGTGGACCGGACGGCTCGGCGGTCGGGTCCGTCACGGACGGGTCGGCGGCCATCGGGCGAACCTACCAAGGTGGCCCCGTCCTGACGCGCTCCTGCGACGTCCGTCAGTCGAGCAGCGGCAGCAGCCGGGCGCAGAGGTCGGCCAGTTCCTCGGCACACGACACGTAGACGGGGTCGTCGCCCCCTGCCGGGTCCTCCACGTCCTCCCACGCCTCCACCTCGACCTCGGCCAGGTCGAGCGAGGCGAGGCGGTCGGCCAGGGGCTCGGGACCGGGTGGCAGGTCCCGCACCAGTCGTTTGAGCGAGGCGGTCCGGGGGGCGGCCTCGGGGTGCTTGCGACGGATGTAGGCGACGTGTTCGGCGGCCATGGCCAGGATGAGCACGGCGCCGTCGATGTCGGCATCGGTGATCTGGTGGCTCCGGTGCCCGTCCGCCGAGTGCCCGACCGCCCCGAGCGCGGCACGGGTGCGCCTGCTCATCGGCTGGCCCTCGACGACATGGGTGCCCGCCGTCACGACGGACAGGGGGCCGGGCCCGAGCATGGCGCCGGCCATCACCGAGCGGGCGGCGTTGCCGGTGCAGAGGGTGAGTAGGGTGCCGGGCACCGGGCCACGGTAACCGACCGTCCCGACGGCAACGGTCACGGGAGCCCGCGCCCACCCACGTCCCCCGTGGACCAGGCCGGGTGCGGGCCGCATGCACCGGTATCGGGTTCGGCCGGGGCTCGTCGTCTGCGCTGACCTCGTCACCAACGGCTGCGGACAGATCGTGGGGGGTCGTTCCGATCACGTCACGGGACTACGGGCTCAGGAGTCACGTCGGACTCGAACCGTGCACGACAGGTCCCGATCACGTGTCGTTCGCTCGCTGCGACCAGGTCCGGATGGTCGCGGTTCGCCGACTCCGAACTCCGCAGGGTCGTGCACCTGTCGACACAGAGGAATAGGACAATTCGGCGATGCGCTCCATCGTCGGCCTCTGACTGGATGCGAGAACTGGCCCCCGGCCGGCCAATGTCGTTGTCCCGGGGCGGTTCCGTGTCCAGTGCCATGGCCGTCCAGAAGGGGACGGCCTGCCGTCGCCGATGGCCGACCGATCCGCGGATGACGGGACGGGGTCTGTGGGAGGATGGGCCATGGACGACCTTCCTTACGTGCGAAGTGAGCGAACCGTCGAGGAACCTCTGGACGCTGCGCTTCTGGTGGTCGGACCTCAGGAGCGACAGAATCTGGAAGAACTGATCGCCCAAGATTCGAAGACTCCGGCCGGAGAACTGGAGATCATCCCGGTCCAGGAAGACTCGTCCCTACCGGACGGCCAGCACACATTCGAGTTCAGGCTGCATTACACGCCCTGAGATCGCCACGTCTCCGGCGGTCGGAGGTGCTCGAGATCGGCGAAGACGCCTTCCCGTCGCGTGTCGTTTCGGTCCACCTGCCCCGGTGGGGCACCGTGGCGGACAGGCCAAGAGAGCGTGCCCGGGCCGGGACGCGTGAACAGCGAGTCGACGGCTGGGGGCACTCGCTGCAGGAGAAACGGCCGACTGGCCCTACCGACCCCCGAGTCCCGGGTGCAACCTGAAGTCGAGGATCAGGGAGTGCACCATGTCCGACAGTCCCGAACATCAGACAGCTGAGGCAGACGAGGTGGTCAGCGAGCGCGAAGCGGCGCGGCGGAGGTTGCACGCCAGGCGCGACTTCGTCTCCCACGTCGTCGCCTACGTGGTCGTCAATGGCTTCTTGGTCGCGATCTGGGCACTCACGGGAGCCGGGTACTTCTGGCCGGTTTGGGTCATCTGCGGTTGGGGCATCGGCCTGGTGCTGCACGCGTGGGACACATTCTGGCGCCGTCCCGTGACCGAGGCCGACATCGACGCCGAGATGCGTCGCCACCGGCGGTGACAGGTCCCCCGGGTCGCAGGCGTCGATGACTGGAGGTGACCGGCATGCCTCCACGTCCGAGTGGCTCTGCGGAAGACAAGCAAGGTTCTTCGCAAGCCAGGCAAGGTGCTGCACCCGACGTGGTAGCTCCAACGAACCGGATCAACGTCGCCTTGCCGCTCTCACGCCTCCACGTGGGAGAGTCGAGCCGAGGCCGTGCCGAGTTGACGGCGGCGGTGACCGAGTTGATCCCACTCGTCCGGGCGATTGCCCCGAGCCCTGAGCCGCGTCGGATGCAACCTGTCGGAGCTCTCGCCTCATCGCCGCCATATCCGGGGGCTCGCCTTCCCCTTCGAGGGACAGCACCCCGTCGAGTTGGTTCGTGGGCGAGGCGTCGGGATCCTCCGCCAGGCACTACCTCTGAAGTGGTCGCAAGCACAATGCGGCTGTCGGCACGCCGCTGGGGTCACTGACGGGTCGCCTCCATCACCATTGTCAGTGTGCATCTCGCTCGAGTGCGACGCTCGACGGCGAGAGCCGAATGGTGGTTTCGATCGCCAGAATTCACCGGTGGTCAGCGACAACCCGGTCTTCCACCTGATGAAGTCGATGCTGGGTCCGGCTCTGCCTGGTGTTGGCACACTCTTCCAGGCCAAAGCGAGAGCCGAGGATCACTGGTCAACCTGTCCAAGGACTGTCGTGCTCCGCGAAGTTGGGACCGAATCATCGGGAGAGCCACCTTCGCCGGACGCATGACCGCAGTCCCGGCCGATCGGGAACGGGTCCAACCCAGTCGGTCCAGGGATCGGCGATTCGAAGAGTGCCCGCCCGGGAAGTCAGGAACAGCGAGTAGACCGGCGGCGACTGGTAGGTCACCCGTACGATCCGACCGGGTCCACATGGACTTCGATCGTGGCGTCGCCCACGTGCATCCGGAGGTACCGGAAGGACACATGCACTTGGTGACCGCCCGGCTCGCAGCGGAAGAAGTGCTCGTCCTATCTCAGTACCCGAGGTGGCATGGCACATGTTCAGTTCAGCTTCGCCCCACGACCACCGCCGACCCGGAGATCCAGGACGCGGCGGTGACCCGGTCTGGTCCGTGTTCCGGTTCAGATGGTGGTCGGCAGCCGTGAGTTCGCTTCAGTCGGTGTCGACGGTAGGGTCGTCACGCCGGGCGCTTCGGTGCCCGGCGCCCTATGGATGAGATGATCAGCACCTACGGCTGGAACGACCACTGGTCGGCGCTCTTCGCCCGCTTTGCGGTCGGTGACACCCAGCCGGGCCGCATCGTGCGCCACGATCGGGCCGCGCCGCTCGTCGCGACCCCGCTCGGACTCGTCCATTTGCCGGTGCGGCGCAACGTCGGAGTGCTGACGGTCGGCGACTGGGTCGTGGTCGAAGACGGCGAGGTGATCATCGACCTCCTCGAACGCTCGTCCTTGCTGCGCCGCCGCTCTCCCGGGGCCGAAGAGCAGTTGCTGGCCGCAAACGTCGACGTCGTCGCCATGGTGTTCGGTGCCGATCGACCACTCAAAGCCGGTCGATTGTTCCGCATGCGCACGCAGATCTGGGATGCCGGCGCGGTACCTCTCGTCGTCCTCACCAAGACCGATCTCGTCGAGGACGACAGTGGGGTCGAGGCGCTCATCGGCCGGGTGCACGAGATCGACCCGCTGCTCGACGCGGTGGCGGTCTCGTGCGTGACCGGAGCGGGCCTCGACGGCCTGCGGGGCCATGTCGATGGGCGGACGCTGGCGCTGGTGGGCGAGTCGGGGGCGGGCAAGTCGACGCTGGTGAACGCGCTGGTCGGTGGCGAGGTCGCATCGGTCTCGGCCGTTCGAGCCATCGACCAGCGGGGTCGTCACACGACCACGTCACGACAGCTTCACCCGCTGCCCGGCGGAGGCGTGCTCGTCGACACGCCCGGGCTGCGGGAGGTCGGCCTCTGGACCGACGAGTTGACCGTCGACTCCGTCTTCCCCGAGATCGAGGAACACGCCCTGGCCTGCCGCTACGGGGACTGCACCCACGGGTCCGAGCCCGGCTGCGCCGTACGGGCGGCAGTGGCGGGCGGCCAGGTGTCCGCCGAGCGGTTCGCCGCGTGGGAGTCACTTCGCCAGGAGGCAGCGGCCGCTGCGCTTCGGGCCGACGAACACGGCCGGCGTGCCGCCGAACGCCGCTTCGGGCGGGCCGTCAGGAACTACAAACGCTTCAGGAACGATGGCTGACCTGACGGGCCCACCGGCGACGGGGCCTTCGTGTTCGACGACAGGTCGGTGTGTGCGCACTGCTCGAGGTGCCAGCCGGTCGTCTGCACGCTCTACGGTCGGACTCTCGTGGGCGATGATCCTGCGACCCGTTGGCAAGGCGCGCGCCACGAACACGACAGACAACGAGCTCAGGATCGGTTGCGCGAGATTGTGGCAATCGTCGTCGGTCTTGGACCAGATCATCCGCAGGACAGGCCAGAGCCTCCATCAGATCCAGGGCGAATCACCTATTGGGAAAGTCTCCATTGTTGAAGGGCCACTTCCTGGCACGGAACAAGGTCGACGGAGACATTCGCCGCCACTCGGGGGATGACGAGGCAACGCCCCTTGGTTCCCTGAGTCAAGGTTCCGGTCAACGAAAGTGCCCACCGTTCCTTCCCCGTGTACCTGCACGGGGCATCGGACACGCCAAAGAAGTTCGGGCCACCCTTTGCACCGGTCGACAGACAATTCCCCTGGGAGTCGATCATCAGGCTGAAGCCGTCGGCGCCGCGCGTGAACGAGAACCGCTGGCTGGACGCCGCGGTGCACTGGGACAGGATCAGCTGCGGCGTCGGGCCCCGGTTGTCGATGTCCAAACAGAAGCTTTGGTCGGCCGCCGACTTGAGCTGGAACACACCGCCGACGGCCACCCCCGCAGGTGCCGCCGCTCCACTCGCCCGGGGCGAGGACAGCGCCAGCACAAGCGCTCCCCCGAGCGCAGCCACCGCCAAGAGCTTCACCGATCTCTGCACCATGGGGACCCCTCTTCATTGAGTGCCTGGTCTGGCAACCCGTCGGCCAGTTGAACATCGCTCGACATGACGGGTCAAGGGGTGGGTCCACCGGGTTCACGCCCGTGGGACTCACAATCGAACCAGTGGGACGGATCCTGCCGAGCAGGGCAACCGGCGATGGACGGTCGAGACGCCGGGCGCGTCTGTCGTGAGAGCGTGCTTCCGCATGACCGTGCTTCCGCATGACAAGGCCCACGATGGCAGGAGTGTCGTGACACGGGTGGTCTCCGGGCCATGGAACCCACCTACGTGGCTCATCGCCGCCCCGTCGAGGGCGCCCGGCTCACAGCGGACCGGGAATGCGGCGCAGGAAAGTCTCCCGCTCAGAGCGGGGGCGCGTACCCTCGACATTCGGACAGACCTGCCCAGAAGGAAGACCCCAGGTCGGCTACTTGACGTGCACCCCGGAGATGGCCCGGGCGATGATCAGCCGCTGGATCTCGGACGTGCCCTCGAAGATGGTGAAGATCTTCGAGTCACGGTGCCACCGTTCGACCGGGTACTCGCGGACGTAGCCGTAACCGCCCAGGATCTGGATGGCCTCCTCGGTCACGTACACGGCGGTCTCGCCGGCGTAGAGCTTGGACATCGAGCCCTCGCCGGAAGTGAACTCCTTGCCGTTGGCGCCCATCCACGAGGCCCGCCAGACGAGCATCCGCGAGGCGTCGATCCGGGTCTTCATATCGGCCAGCTTGAAGGCGATCGACTGGTTCTCGATGATCGCCCGGCCGAAGGCCTTGCGCTCCTTGGCGTAGTCGAGCGAGTACTCGTAGGCCGCACGAGCGATGCCGAGGGCCTGGGCGCCGACCGTCGGGCGGGAGCCCTCGAAGGTCTTCATGGCTGCCTGGCCGCCGCTCTTCTTGCCCTCGCGGGCCCGGGCCAGGCGCTCGTCGAGCTTGTCCTTGCCGCCGAGCAGGCAGTGGCCCGGGACGCGGCAGTCGTCGAGCACGACCTCGGCCGTGTGGGAGGCGCGGATGCCCATCTTCTGGAACTTCTGGCCCTGGGAGATGCCCGGGGTGTTCGGGGGGACGATGAAGCTGGCCTGACCCGCGAGCCGAGCTCGGGGTCGACCGAAGCCACGACCACGTGGATGTCGGCGATGCCACCGTTGGTGATCCAGGTCTTCGTCCCGTTGATGACCCACTCGTCCTTGGCTTCGTCGTAGACCGCCCGCGTGCGCAGCGACGACACGTCGGACCCGGCGTCGGGCTCGGACACGGCGAAGGCGGCCAGCTGGATCTTCTCGGGGGTGCCGAAGCACTGGGGGCCCCACTCCATGAGCTGCTCGGGGGTGCCGTTGCCGGCGATGCCGGCCAGGCCGAGCGTCGAACCCAGGATGGCCAGGGCGATGCCGGCGTCGCCCCAGGCGAGCTCCTCGGCGGCGATGGGCATGAGGAGGCCGCTCTTGTCCATGAAGGCGTTGGCGATGAAGTCGAACGAGTACAGGCCGATGTTGGCCGCCTCCTGGATGATCGGCCACGGCGTCTCCTCCCGCTCGTCCCACTCGTGGGCGACGGGTCGGATGACGTTCTCCGCGAAGTCGTGGACCCACTTCTGGAGCTGCAGCTGATCCTCGTCGAGGTCCAGGGAGAATTCGGACATCGTGCACTGCTCCGTTCCGGCCCGAGGGCCCCTCAGCACTGCTGCGACCGGTGTCGGCGCTGTGGCCGCACGCACGCCGGGCTCCGACGGGTCTCTTCCTAGTTACTCAATAGTAACCACGGCAGAGCGCAAAGGGCAACCACCCCAGTCCGGGCCGGGGCCGTCGGGAGCGCACCGGCGTGCCCGACAGTGGTGCGTGGGCTGGACAGTCGAGGTCGGACCGGGGGCGACGGGGGCGACCCGGTGTCGACCGGGACCGTGGAGCGCGGGCTAGACCTGGGCGGGGCGCACGTCGACTGCCTGCAGGCCCTTCGGACCCTCCTGCAGATCGAACTCGACGGCCTGGCCCTCGTCGAGCGAACGGAACCCGCTCATCTGGATGGCGGTGTGGTGCACGAACACGTCGGCCCCTCCGTCGGGCTGGGAGATGAAGCCGAAGCCCTTCTCCGCGTTGAACCACTTGACCGTTCCGGAAGCCACGGTGGCGTCCCCTTTCCTTCACCTGCATGGTGCTCACAGAGCCACCACCGGCACCGGGGGTCCGGCCGCCCGATGGGAGCGGGCCGGCGCCCGACACCGACGGGGACACTCCGACTGCGAAAAACGCTAGCAGCCGTCCCGGCCGGTTTCGCGGGCCAAACGGCCACTTCTTCGTCTGTTCACACGGCGTTCACGACCGGGCTTGACGCTCACGGGGCGCCCTCGCGCGCCCCGGTGGCGTCCAGATGGCGCCGGATTGGCACCCGTGCCCAGCGACGGCGGATCCGGGTCCCCTCGGCGCTGTCCTCGACAAGCCATCCGGCGCCCTCGAGCTCGGCCCGGAGCCCGTCGGCCCGGGGCCAGTCACGCGCCGTCCGGGCCTCGTCCCGCTCCCGGACCATCGAAGCCGCCGCCTCGTCGATCTCGTCGCCGGCATCGCCGTGCAACCGCAGACCGAGCGCGGCGGCCAGCAACGCGGCCGTGCCGGCGGCCCGCTCGGCGACCACGGCGTCGCCGGCGTCTGCCGCAGCGTTGGCCCGCCGGGCCAGGTCGAACACGATGGCCAGGGCGCCCGGGGTGTCGAGATCGTCGTCCATGGCCGTCGAGAATCGCGGCGAGGGCGTCGGGGTCGGCCTCATCGCCGGCAGCCCCCGGCGCCGGTCAACGGGCCCGGCGCCAGGAGGTCGGGCAGGGCGAAGCGGCGGGCGAGTTCGTCCAGGCGGGCCAGCCCCGCCTCGGCCTGGGCAACGGTGTCGGGGGTCACCTCGATGGGTGAGCGGTAGTGGGACCGGAGCACGAGCAGCCGGTAGGCGCGGGCGTCGCTCCGCTCCAGCAGGTCGGCCAGGGAGGTGAAGTTGCCGAGCGACTTGGACATCTTCTCGCCCCCGACTGTCACCCAGCCGTTGTGCATCCAGTGGCGGGCGAACTCCTTGCCGTCGGCCACGGCCTGGGCGCGCTCGTTCTCGTGGTGGGGGAAGATCAGGTCCTGGCCGCCGCCGTGGAGCTCGAACCCTTCTCCCAGCAGGTCGAGTGACATGACCACGCACTCGGTGTGCCAGCCGGGCCGGCCCGCTCCCCAGGGCGCCTCCCAGCTCGGCTCTCCCGGCTTGGCCTTCTTCCACAGCACGAAGTCGAGCGGCGACCGCTTCTCCTCGTCGGCCTCGACCCGGGCCCCGGCCCGCAGTGTGTCGAGGGGCTGGCGGGCCAGCAGCCCGTAGCCGGGGACGTCGAGGACCGACAGGTAGACGCCGGTGCCGGTCTCGTAGGCCGCCCCCCGGACGACCAGGTCGTCGATCAGGGCGATCATCCGGTCCACGTAGGCGGTGGCATGCGGGGCCGCATCGGGACGCAGCACGCCGAGGGCATCCATGATCTGCCACCACTGCGCCTCGTTGGCGGCGGTGAACTCGGCGATGGGCACACCCTGGTCCGCGGCCCGGTCGATGATCTTGTCCTCGATGTCCGTGATGTTGGACACGTAGGTCACCGCCAACCCGCTGAACAGGAGGTAGCGGCGGAGCACGTCGAAGACCAGCGAGAACCGCCCGTGCCCGAGGTGGGGGACCCCGTCGACCGTCGGGCCGCACACGTAGAGGGAGACCCGGCCCGCCTGGCGCAGCCGGAGCGGGGCCACCTCGCCGGTGGCCGTGTCGTGGAGCTGGAGCACGCAGGGTACGGTAACCCGATCATGCCGCAGCCGACGAACGGACCGACCGCCCCCCCGCCCACGGGCCGCGGCATCCCCGACAAGCCCGGCCTCGAGGGACTCGAGGCCACCTGGGCCGCCCGATGGGAGGCCGAGGGCGTCTACGCGTTCGACCGAACGGCCACACGCGACCAGGTCTTCTCCATCGACACCCCGCCTCCCACCGTGTCGGGCTCGCTCCACATCGGCCACGTGTTCTCGTACACCCACACCGATGCCGTCGCCCGCTTCCACCGGATGAGCGGCAAGCACGTCTTCTACCCCATGGGCTGGGACGACAACGGACTGCCCACCGAGCGCCGGGTCCAGAACTACTTCGGCGTCCGGTGCGACCCGAGCCTCCCCTACGACCCCGACTACGTACCCCCGGCCGACCCGCCGAAGGACCCCGTCGCCATCTCGCGGCCCAACTTCGTGGCCCTGTGCCATCAGCTCACCCTCGAGGACGAACAGGTCTTCGAGCACCTGTGGCGCACCCTGGGGCTGTCGGTCGACTGGTCCCACACGTACGCGACCATCGGCGAACGGGCCCAGCGGGTGTCCCAGCGAGGCTTCCTGCGGCTCGCCCGCCGGGGCCAGGTCGTCCAACGCACGGCCCCGACCCTGTGGGACGTCGACTTCCGCACCGCCGTCAGCCAGGCCGAGCTCGAGGACCGGGAGCGTCCCGGCGCCTACCACCGCCTGCGCTTCCCCCGTGCCGATGCCGAGGGTGGTGTGGACATCGAGACCACCCGGCCGGAGCTGCTGCCGGCCTGCGTGGCCCTCGTCGCCCATCCCGACGACGAGCGCTACCGCGAGCTGTTCGGCACCTCGGTGACCACGCCGCTGTTCGACGTGCGCGTGCCCGTCCTCGCCCACGAGCTGGCCGACCCCGACAAGGGATCCGGCATCGCCATGATCTGCACCTTCGGCGACACCACCGACGTGGTGTGGTGGCGTGAGCTCGGCCTGCCCACCCGGACCGTCGTGGGCCGCGACGGCCGACTGCTCCCGGTGGCGTTCGGAACCGAGGGCTGGGAGTCCGACGACCCCGCGGCGGCCTCCGCCCGCTACGGCGAGCTGGTGGGCAAGTCCGTCAAGCAGGCGCAGGCCCGCATCGTCGAACTGCTCGCCGAGTCGGGTGACCTCATCGGCGAGCCCCGCCCCATCACGCATCCGGTCAAGTTCTTCGAGAAGGGCGACCGTCCTCTCGAGATCGTCTCGTCGCGCCAGTGGTTCGTCGAGACCATGCCCCACCGTGCCGCCCTACTCGCTCGGGGCGAGGAGCTCGCCTGGCACCCGCCATACATGGCCCACCGGTTCCGGGCGTGGGTCGAGGGGTTGAGCGGCGACTGGAACATCAGCCGCCAGCGCTTCTTCGGGGTGCCCCTACCCGTCTGGTACCCGGTGGATGCCCACGGCGAGGTCGACTACGACACGCCGATCCTGGCCGAGGAGACGTCGCTGCCCGTCGACCCGTCGACCGATGTGCCTCCCGGGTTCACGGAGGACCAGCGGGGCGCTCCGAAGGGCTTCGTGGGCGACCCCGACGTCATGGACACCTGGGCCACCTCGTCGCTCACCCCCCAGATCGCCGGCGGCTGGGAGGACGACACCGATCTGTTCGCCCGCGTCTTCCCGATGGACCTGCGGCCCCAGGCCCACGACATCATCCGCACGTGGCTGTTCTCGACGGTGGTGCGGTCCGAGCTCGAGCACGGGGCCCTGCCGTGGGCCAACGCCGCCATCTCCGGCTGGGTCCTCGACCCCGACCGCAAGAAGATGTCCAAGTCGAAGGGGAACGTGGTCACCCCCCTCCCGCTGCTCGAACAGCACGGTGCGGACGCCGTGCGGTACTGGGCGGCCAGCGGCCGGCCCGGCACAGACACCGCCGTCGACGAGGGCCAGATGAAGGTCGGCCGACGCCTGGCCATGAAGGTGCTCAACGCCTCGCGGTTCGCTCTCGGCCGCCTGGTCGACGAGGACGGGTCGGTGGTGGTGCCCCCGATCGACGTGGCCACCGTACCCATCGACCGGGCCATGTTGGGCCGGCTGGCCGTGGTCGTCGACGAGGCCACCGCGGCGTTCGGGTCCTACGACTACGCCCGGGCGCTCGAGCGCACCGAGGCCTTCTTCTGGGCCTTCTGCGACGACTACCTCGAGCTGGTGAAGACCCGTGCCTACGGCCAGGCCGGCGGGACGGGCTCGACCGTCGACCCGGCCACGGTCTCGGCCCGGGCGGCCCTGGCCGGGGCGCTGTCGGTGCTCCTGCGCCTGCTGGCGCCGGTGCTGCCGTTCGTGACCGAGGAGGTGTGGTCGTGGTGGCAGGCGGGCTCCATCCACACCGCCCCCTGGCCATCCGTGGAAGAGCTGGGCGTCGACTCGTCCCCGACGGCGCGGCACCTGCGCTCGACCCCGATGTCGACGCCGTGCTCGACGTGGCCGCCGAGGTGCTCGGCCTGGTGCGCCGGGCCAAGACCACGGCCAAGCGCTCGATGCGGGCGCCGGTGGCCCGCCTCACCGTGACCGACACCGCCGCCCGGCTCGAGGCGCTCGCCGCCGCCGAGCGCGACCTGCGCGACGCCGGTGGTGTCGTGGAGCTGGTGGCGAAGGTGGGCGACGGGCCATCGGTCGACGTCGAGCTGGCCGAGGAGTAGTCCCGAACCCGTAGGGGCCGCCGGGTCGTGTGCGGCACGCGGCGGCGCCGACCGGGCCGACCGGGCCGACCGGGCCGGTCAGTGGGCCAGGTAGATGCTGAGGGCGGCGTCGCCCATCTCGGCCGGCGTGCCCTGCTGCTCGATCCGCCCGTGGACCATGATCGCGGCGTGGTCGGCCACGGCCAGCGCCGTGGTCACGAACTGCTCGACCAGTACGATTGTCATCCCCTGGCGGGCCAGCTTCGCCACCAGTTCGTAGAGCTCGGCGACGATCAGCGGTGCGAGCCCCATCGACAGCTCGTCGAGGTAGAGCACCCGCGGCCTGGTGACCAGTGCCCGCGAGATCGCAAGCATCTGCTGCTCACCGCCTGACATGGTGCCGGCCATCTGCCGACGGCGCTCCTTCAGGACCGGGAACGTCTCGTAGGTCTGCTCCTCGACATCCTTCATGGAGATCCCGCCCCGGTAGGTCCAGATGCGCAGGTTCTCGCGCACCGTCAGATTGGGGAAGATGCCCCGTCCCTCGGGCACCGCGCAGATCCCGTCGCGGGCGAGCTTCTCGGACGAGATCCTGCCGATGGGGGTGTCGCCCACGAGGATCTCGCCGGCCGTCGGCCGAAGCCGGCCGCTCAGCACCTTGAGGAGGGTGGACTTGCCGGCACCGTTCGGCCCGAGCAGTGCGAAGACACTGCCTGCCGGCACCTCGAGGTCGACACCGTGCAGCACCTCGATGCGCCCGTACGAGGCCCGCACCCCCCGCACGGTGACGCTGGGCGGCAGGACCGTCGTCGTGGCCCCGCCTGCGGTCATGGTCTGGTCGCTCATCCTTCGGCCACCTCCTCGCCGCACCCGTCGGAGCCGTCGGACCCGCCCACCGGTACGACCTCCCCGCCGTCGGCGCCCGGAGCGTCGGATGATCGGGCGTCGGCGTCGGCGTCGGCCTCCGACCCCGTCACCGTCCCGAGGTAGGCGGCCTGCACCATCGGGTCCTTGCGGATCTCCTCGGGGGTGCCAGCGGCGATCACGTCACCGAAGTCGAGGACGTAGATGTAGTCGCAGATGCGCATGACCAACTCCATGTCGTGCTCGACGAGGAGCACGCCCATGCCCCCCTTGGCCAGCGTGGTGAGGAGCTCGCCGAGGGCCTGCGACTCGGCGTCGTCGAGGCCGGAGCCGGGCTCGTCCAGCAGGAGGACCTTGGGGGCCATGGCCAGTGCCCGGGCGAGTTCGACCATGCGGGCGAGGCCGGTGGGCATCGCGCTCGCCTGTTCGGCACCCAGTCCGCCCAGACCGACGCCTTCGAGCAGCCGGTCGGAAGTGGCCACGGCGATCGAGCCCGGTCCGGTCGGCTCGCCCTCGGGCACGCCGCCCACGGTGGCCACGCCCTGCTTCACCCAGGGGAAGGTGCGCCTCACGTGGCGCCACTGCCACCACTTGACCGACGACTCCAGGCCGACCTGGACGTTCTCGCCGGCCGACAGCGTCCCGAACAGCTCGAGTCGCTGGAAGGTCCGCGCCAGTCCCAGCTTCGCCCGCCGGTGGGGCTTCATCCGGGTGATGTCGGTGTCGTACAGGTGGACCGTGCCGCGGTCGGGGGCCTGGAGGCCGCTGATCACGTTGAACAGCGTGGTCTTGCCGGCGCCGTTCGGGCCGATGAGCCCGGTGACGGTACCGGCCTTCACGCACAGGTTGGCGTCGCTGAGCGCGGCCACTCCGCCGAAGCGGACGGCCACCCCCTCGACGGTGAGGACGTCGGTGTCGGTCGACTCAGCCTGCGGCACTGAGACCCTCGTTCCCGGTAGGCGGCCCGGCGAACGCACCCACAGCGACGGTTGCCGCCTCCGTCCGTCGGCGGCTTGACCCAGGGCAACCGCACGTGCAGCGCCTCGATGCCGAGGATCCCGTTCGCCGCCCGCCCGATGAGGATCACGCCCATGCCGGCGAAGATGCCGATGCTGCTCGGCCAGATCTGGTTGAGCGCCACATAGGTGAGGGCGGCCAGGAAGGCGCCGGACACCGTCCGGATGCTCCAGATGGTGACGAACAGCACGAAGATGATGCCGGGGAAGATGTCGAAGTCGGTCGTTCCGACGATCTGCTGGACCGTGCCGTAGAGCGCACCGGCCAGTCCGGCCATGGCGGCGGCGATGGCGAACACGGCCACCTTGGTGAAGCCGATGTTGAGCCCCACCGTGGCGTACGCGGCCGGCGAGTCGTTGACCGCCACCAGCCGCCGGCCGAACAGGCTCCGTCGGATGGCGAGGACGAGCAACGCCGACAGGACGAAGAATACGGTGACCATCAGGAACTCGGCCTGGTCGCTGCCGAGGGACAGCCCGGGCAGCACGATCCGGCCGATGGACAGTCCGCCGGCCCCGTAGACCCGTCCGTCGGCGAAGAAGCCGGTGGCCACCGCATCGGCGAAGGCGAACGTGGCGAGCGCGAGGTAGAGGTCGCTCAACCGGATGGTCGGCAGGGCGATCAGCGCGCCGATCCCGGCGCAGATGGCCGTCGCCGCCACCAGGCCGAGGAGGGATCCGCCACCCGCCACCTTGCCCATGACGAAGGCGCCGATGCCCATGAACGAGAACTGGCACAGCGACACCTGGCCGGAGTAGCCGGTGAGGAGCACCAGCGACAGCCCGACGATGCCGAGTGTCATCACCATGCCGCCCAAGGTGAGCAGCGTCGTGCCCTTCACGTTGGTGCCGGCGAAGAACAGCGCCATGACGACGGCCGCCACCAGGAAGACGCCACCGGCGATCAGCGACTCGCGACCGCCGGCCACCCGGGGGGCCCGCATCGACGTCAGCCGCCCGACCGCCCGCAGCCGCACCGAGGGCAGTGTCACCAGTGCGATGAAGAGGAAGACCATGGGGAGGGCGCTGGTCACGTCGGTCTGCAGTGCGGACGACAGATGGGGCTCGACGTAGTTGAGGACGTAGTTCTCGGCGAGCCCGATGGCTATGGCGGCGGCGAACGTCAGGGGGATGTTCTTGAGCCGGCCGACGATGGCCGCCGCGTACCCGCTCACCACGAGGAGGGTCATGGCCTCGATGCTGATGCCCGTCGTCTGGGTCGGCGCCAGCAGCACGCCGGACAGTGCCGCCATCATGAAGCCGAGGATCCACCCGTACTGGCTCATCCGGTGGGGCGACACGCCGGACATCCCGAGCAGCTCGGGGTCGTCCACCACGGCGCGGAGGGCGTACCCGGTGCGAGTGCTGTAGAAGAGCGCCCGCAGCCCGACGGCCACGGCCGCGGCGACGCCGATGATCAGCACGTACTGGTACTGGATGTTGATGCCGACCAGCCGGAACTGGCCGCTGATGATGGGCTCGACGGTCCGCTGGGTGGTGGGCGACCAGACGATCGTCGCCATCCCGGTGAGGATCACCATGAGCCCGAGCGTGACCATGACGGGACGCTCGGCCGAGGCGCCGTGCAGGCGGCGCATCAGCACACGTTCGACGAAGGCCCCGGCGATCGACGCGCCCAGGATCAGGACGATCACGAGGGCGGCCAGCACCGGCACGTGGTGGGTCGACACCAGCTCCCAGTACCCGAAGGCGGCGATCATGCCGACCGCGCCCTGGGCGAAGTTGAAGACGCCCGACGTCGTGTACGTCACCACCAGTCCGGTGGCGGCGATCGCATAGCCGGCCCCGAGCATCACCCCGAAGACCGTGAACTGCAGGAAGTTGCTCACTCCGACCTCATCCCCCCCGGGGTCTCGTCACGAACCGCTGCGTCGTCCGGGTGCGCTCAGGTTCCGGGCTTCTTCACGTAGGAGTAGTCGCAACGGTACCCGTTCGTGCTGCTCGACACCGGCGGGTCGTCGACCCGCACGAAGGTGCCGTTCTGGACCTGGCCGATCAGATAGCAGTTCGACGGCTCTTGGTCGACGGGTTCGACGGGGTCACGATGTTCCCACCCGAGAACGTGGTGGTCTTACCCAGGGCCTGGAGCAGCGAGCCCCGGCTCGGGTTCGACCCGGCGTTCTTGAGGGCCTGGGCGAACAGCTCGGCGTTGACCCAGCCGTACATGGTGAACAGGTCGGGCTGGAATCCGGGCGACGCCACCTGCACCCAGTGCAGGAAGGTGCCGACCGCCGGGATGGCCGTCGAGTCGCCGCCCAGGTAGAGCGACGCGTTCTGATCCAGGTAGGAGCCGTTGACCGCGGTCGGCCCTCCGGACTGGGCGACCAGTTGGTTGGAGTACGTCGCGGCGCCGAGCACCACCTGGGGGTGGTAGTTCTGCTGGGTCAGCGCCTTCAGCACCGACGACGCGTAGTTCGACGGCATCTGGTCGATGAAGAGGATCTTCACCCCGGCGTTCTTCATGGCGATCACGTTCTGGGTGAAGTCCGTCTGGGTCACCGGGTAGGTGGCCTGGTAGATGACGTTGTAGCCGACCTTCTGCATCGACGTACTCCTCGCCGGCCCAGGTCTGGGCGGCCGAGGGCGAATCGGCGACCAGTGCCCCGACGCCCTTGACGTCGGCGGGGAACTTCTTCTTGAAGTACTGGATGGGTCCCTCTTCCCACCCGTCGTTCAGCGGCACGGCGCTGTAGACGTTGGGCAGGTTGGTGGTGGTGTGGTCGAGCACCTGGGACACGTCCGGGAACCCGGGATTCTGGGCGAGGACCACTCCGCCGAAGCTGTCCTCGAGGGAGAAGTCACCCACCAGGGCGAAGTCGTTCTGCACGGCGTTCTGGGTGGCCTGCTTGTTTCCGGCCCCGGTGAAGCCGTCGTCGGCGTTGTCGAGCTGGATCTTCCGGCCGTTCACCCCACCCGTCGAGTTGATGTAGTCGAGGTAGGCCTGCGTGCCGACCTGGGCACCCTTGAACAGGCCCAGGGACAGGGTGGAGACGTTTGCCACCTTGACGGAATTGGCGGTGACTCCGGTGTGGTCGCTGAAGGCGCTCTGCGGGATCGACGAGGATCCACCGCCGGACGTGGTGCTGGAGCCCGACGCGGCCGTGGTCGTGGTCGACGACGAACTCGTCGAACTGCACGCTGCCGCGACGAGGGCGACCGTGACCACCATGCCCAACGCGGCCGACCGACTCTTCCGTGAACCTGAACGCAAGACTCCCCCTTGGTGTCGAATTCGTCGTGTGTCACCCGGGACGCAGCAGCGCCGGGCCGACACGAATATGTGACTCTACGTCAGAAACTCGGCCGCCTGTCCAGAGATCCGGGCCGATTCCGGGGAATCCGGGGCTGTCCAGCCGGTTCCGGTCCCGCATGGTGGCACGCCGGTCTCGCCGGGTGGGGTCGGGGTCGGCACCGATCCGGCGGACGTCCGCTTCAGGCCCCGCCGCGGGCCCGCATCGCCTCCAGGAACCGGACGACGCCGAGGGTGGTGTGCCGAGTCCGGACGGACGCCAGGATGTCGAATGCGTGCTGGGCGCACGGGAGCTCGACGTAGGCGACGGGCTGCCGGGAGGCGGCCCGCAGGCGCTCGACGAACCGTCGGGCGACCTGGGGCGGCACCAGGGTGTCGTTCGCACCCTGGATCACGAACATCGGGGGCGCCGACTCGGTGACGCGACGGTCGGGGGAGGCCTGCTCGAAGGCGGCGAGATCCTCGAGCACGGTCCGCTTCATGACCCGCCGTTGGAGCAGGTCCACCAGGCCCGGGCCGTGGGCACCGCTCGACTCGGGGTCGCCGGTCACGTCGTGGACACCGTAGAAGGGAACGCAGGCGTCGACTGAGGTGTCCGCCTCCTCGAACCCGGGCTGCCACTCGGGCTCGTTGGGGGTGAGGGCGACGAGCGCGGCGAGGTGGCCGCCGGCGGACCCGCCCGACACGGCCAGGAAGGTGGGGTCGGCGCCATAGCCGCCGGCGTGCTCCCGCACCCATGCGAGCGCCCGCTTGCAGTCGACGACGTGGTCCGGCCACGTCGCCCTCGGACTCAGTCGGTAGTTGACGGCGATGCACACCCAGCCGCGCTCGGCCAGCTCGTGCATCATAGGGATGCCCTGCTCCCGCTTGTCGCCGATCATCCACGCCCCGCCGTGGATGTAGACGAGCACCGGACCGGCCGTCGGCGGGTCGTCACGGCGGACGAGGACGTCGAGCCGGTGCCGGTGGTGGCCGTCGCCCACATAGTCGATGTTGCGGATGCGCCGGATCCGACGGAACCGGAACGGGACCGCGACCACCAGGCGCCACCAGGACAGCCACACCGGGCGGAGGTCCACCCCGGGTGCGACGAGTGGGCCGCCCGTGGCCCCGTCGAGGGAGGCCGCCACGAGCCGACCCGAGCGGTGGGCCACCATGCCGAGGACCACGTAGGCGAGTGTCGCGGCCAGTCCGACGCCCAGGGCCGTCCACCACGCCCAACCGTGGCGCTGGATACCGGACGCGAAGGAGACGGTGCCGGCCAGCACGACGACCGCCGCGTGGAACGGGAGCTCACCGACCACGAACACGGCGACGAAGGACAGCACCGACCACGGCTCGCGACGGACCGGCACGGCGGTGCCCACGGCGAGCAGGGCGAACACCAGGACAAAGGCGAGGGACACCCAGGGCACCCCCACATCAAACACCTTCGGCGGCCGCAGGAGGTAACCCGCGGGCACGGTGGGCTCGCCGGCCGGATGCCCGTGGATCCGCCGGCCAGGGTGGGGCATCATCTGTACCGGGCCCCGAGTGGGCGACGCCGGCCGGGGGCGTCGCCGCACGGCGGGCAGCCGACAGCGCGCCGGCTGGCGACCGATCAGCGGAAGGAGTGGCATGGAACAGCTCAGCGGACTCGACGCCAGCTTCCTCTACCTCGAGACCCCCACCCTCCACATGCACGTCGAGATGGTGGCCGTCTTCGACCCGTCCACCGTGCCCGGCGGCTATTCCTTCGCCAAGATGCAGGCCCAGATCGCCTCCCGCACCCATCAGGCCCCCGTCTTCCGGCGGCTCCTCGTCGAGGTCCCGTTGCGCCTGGGCCACCCGGTATGGGTCGACGACCCGGCCTTCGACATCGAGTACCACGTCCGGCGCACCGCCGTCCCGGAGCCGGGCGGCCGGCGCGAGCTGGCCGACATGGCCGGCGACATCGCCAGCCGGCAGCTCGACAGGACCAAGCCGCTGTGGGAGATCTGGGTCGTCGAAGGGCTGGCAGACGGCCGGATCGCCGTCATCGCCAAGATGCACCACTCGACCGTCGACGGGATGTCGGGCGCCGCCCTCCTCTCGGTCCTCTTCGATCTCGAGCCCGACCCCGGACCCGACCCCGGGCCGCCCGCCGAGGCCGCACCCTCCCGCATCCCGTCGAGCGCCGAGCTCATCAGCGAGGCCCTGGCGACCCGCGTCTTCCGACCGTTCGAGCTGAGCCGTGACATCCTGCGCACCGGGCGGCGGCTGCTCGACGTCCGGCGGGTGCGCAACGAGCCCGCGCACCGGGCGCCCCAGTCGAGGGCCGCCCTCCCCTTGTCCGCCCCGCGGACGTCCTTCAACGGCACGCTCACCAGGCGGCGCCAGGTGGCGTTCGCCGCCATCGGCCTCGCCGACGTCAAGCGGCTCAAGAACGCCACCGGGACGACGGTCAACGACGTCGTGCTGGCCGTGTGCACCGGGGCGCTGCGGCGCTTCCTCATCGACGGCGACGAACTGCCGGACAAGCCGCTGGTCGCCGTGGTGCCCGTGTCGGTGCAGCCGGACCACGGAGCGCCCTTCGGTTCGAACAAGGTGTCGGCCCTGTTCGTCCAGCTACCGGCCCACGTGGAGGACCCGATGGAGCGCCTGGTCGCCATCCGGGAGGGGACCAAGGGGGCGAAGGAGGAGCACAACGCGTTGGGGGCCGACATGCTCGTCAACTGGGCCGAACACGCCACGCCCAACGTGTTCGCCGCCGCGGCCCGCCTCTACAGCCGGATGCACCTGGCCGACCGCCACCGCCCGGTCGCCAACCTCATCGTCTCGAACGTACCGGGTCCCGACTTCCCGCTGTACCTGGCCGGCGCGGAGATGACGGCCGGGTTCCCGCTCGGGCCGGTCATGGACGGAATCGGCGTCAACATCACGATCATGAGCTACCGCGGGGTCCTCTACTGGGGGATCATCTCCTGCCCCGAGACGATGCCGAAGGTGTGGCAGCTGGCAGCCGACGTCCCGCTCGCCCTCGACGAGCTCCTGGCTGCCGCCGGCCAGGAGCCGGCTGCGTACCGGGCCGACGGGACCGTCGCCGGCTCGTCACCAGGCACCTCCACGGGCGACCCCGGCGACCCGGTCCGGGCCGTCGGCACCTGAGCGCCGGGTCCCGCCCCGGACCACCTGGGGTCCCGGCGACCCCTCGCCTACCCGGCGGTGACCGCCATCGACGACGCGCCCGGGCACACCCGGATGGCGCGGCCGAACGTGCCGGTCGACGGGTCGAACGGGAGGACGGCGTCGAGTCCGGCCACGACGAACGCCCCGGTGGTGCCCGGCCCCACCACCAGGTCGCTCGGATGGCCGGTGCCGGCCGCCGCGGCCGGGCCGCCGGCCGGCAGACGCACCGGGCTCGACGGCGTGCCGAGGTCGGTGACCGGGACGGGGACGACCCAATTGTCGGCCGAATCGGCCACCAGGACCGCGGACCCGTCGGCCGTCACCGCCACTGCGGCAGGGTCGGCGATCCCGAATTGGTCGAAGCCGGTGGCGGCGCCGACCGAGCCGGTGGCGGCGGCGATCGACACCAGGCGCCCCCCGAAGTCGGCGCCCCCCTGCCCGACGACGTAGACGGTGGCACCGTCGGCACTCACCACCACCCCGTGGGGCGACGTCACCGACGACACGCTCAGGCCGGTCAGGACGGGCGCCCCGGCCCGGGCGGTCGAGGTGTCGACCGGCACCACCCCGTCGGGGACCAGCACGTAGAGCGTGGACGACGTCGGACTCAGGGCCATACCCGCCACCGTCCGGGCCGGGCCGAGGTCGAGCGGGGTGCCCACGGCACGCCTGACCGGGTCGACGGGGACGATGGTCGTCCCGCTGCCGGCCAGCACGGTCCGGCCGTCGTGCATGACCACGACGGCATGGGTGGCACCGTGGCCGGGCAGGACGATGGGCCGCCCCGCCCGCTGGGTGACAAGGTCGACCGGGATCACCACGTCGTCCGTCGAACCCCTCGCCGTCACGGTCTGGGTGACCACATAGGCCGTGCGGCCGTCGGGGGACGTGGTGATGGCGAAGCTCCCGAGCGGCGGCGTCCCCCGCACGGGCAGCGGGATCGGCGCTTCGGCAGTCCGTGTGGCGAGCTCGAGCGGGGTCACCGCGGTCGGACAGACCACGTAGCCCATCGCCCCGTGGGAGGCGAAGGGCCCACCGGTCACCGGGGCCGAGTCCGGGGTGGCCGCCACCGAGCAGCCGGCCAGAAGGAGGGCCGACAGGACCGCCGCGACGGTGAGGACCCGGCGACGGGATCGGGTGCGCCCCGCCGTCGACGGGTGGGTCCAGGTCACCTCCATACGTGGTCCCGACCCTAGCGACGCCGGCGGGTGTGCCGGGATGCCGCCGTCGGGACCTCCGTCCCGTCGGCGGGCGTTCAGGCCGCCCGGGTCGTCGACGCCCCTCCCGTCGTCCGACGAGCGTGGTCGGCGATCGCAGCGAGCGCGTCGTCCATCGGGGTCGCGCTCGATGCCGAACGTGGCGGTGCAGGCCGACGAGTCGAGCAGGAACGGCCGGTCGAATTGGTAGTTGGTCTCCCGGAACTCGCGCACCTGGGGGGAGAACACTCCGGCCGCCGCCATCAGCGCTCCGGGCAGCGCCCCCACCCGGGCGGGCGGCGCCCCGGCGACCCGGCAGAACCGCTCGGCCAGGCCCCGCTGGCTCACGGCCGGGGCCGTCGGGACGTGCCACGGCCGGCCCCAGGCGCGTGCGTCGGTCCCGAGTACGGCGAGCGTCCGGCCCGACGTCGGGGACGTAGGTGGCGGCGTGGGGGACGTCGGGGTCGCCCAGAACGTAGGCCTTCCTGCCGGCGAGCAGCCGCTCGACGTTGCGACCGAAGAAGCTCGTCTCGACGACGCCCGGACCGTAGAAGTCCGAGGCCCGGGCCTCGGTCACCCGCACCCGCCCGGTTCGGTGGGCGGCGAGGGCATCGGCCCACATGTCCGCCCGGACCTTCCCCTTGGCGCCGACGGCGTCCAACGGGTCGTCCTCGGTCATCGGGTGGTCGACCGGTCCGTACCCGTAGAGGTTCCCCATGGTCACGAGCACGGCGCCCGCGGTCGTGGCGACCCCGAGCATGGCCGCGGCCAGGGGAGGCCATAGCTCCGGCCAGCGGTGATAGGGCGGGTTGGCACAGTTGTAGAGGGCGTCGGGGCGCCCTACGGCGGTGGCCAGGGCCACCGGGTCCGACGCGTCAGCTGCCGTGGTGCGAATGCCGGGGTGTCGGGCCCCGACCCCGATCGGGTGACCACCACGACCTCGTGGCCCGAATCGACGAGGGACAGCGCGGTAGCGGTCCCGACCGGTCCTGCACCGACGATGGCATGCGTGCCCATGGAGGGTCCTCCCTTTTATGATCAGTGCTCTTGTTGTTGACCAGTATTCACTATTCGAAGCAACTTTGCAAGAGCGTTGCTCTTGTATTGATTGCGCGCTCACCATCTGCCAGGCTGGCTCCATGCCACCGTCGACCGGACTGCGGGCCCGCATGCGGGCCGAGCTGACGAACGAGATCAAGGACGAGGCCCGTAGGCAGCTGGCCGCCGAAGGTGCCCCGGGTCTGTCGCTCAGGGCGGTGACCCGGGCCCTCGGGATGGCCTCGTCCGCCATCTACCGCTACTTCCCCAGCCGGGACGAGCTGCTCACGGCGTTGATCGTCGACGCCTACGACGCGATCGGCGGGGCCGCCGAGGAAGCCGACGCCCACTGCGGACGCGACGATTACGGCGGCCGGTGGCGCGCCGTCGGCCTGGCCATCCGGGCGTGGGCGATCGCCAATCCGCACGAGTACGCGCTCGTCTACGGCTCGCCGGTGCCCGGCTACCGTGCCCCCGAGGACACGGTCGACCCGGCCAGTCGCGTGACGCTCGTGCTCGCCCGGATGGTCGACGACGCGGCGCGGCGACGGCGCTCTCGTCGACCCCGTCGACGACCGACGCCTGCCGCCACTCGACGTCGCCGTGCTCGACCAGTCGCGCCGGCTGGCCGACCTGGCCTTCCCCCATGCGTCCGACGAGGTGGTCGTCCGCGCCGTCATCGCCTGGACGCAGCTCTTCGGGATGATCTCGTTCGAGCTCTTCGGCCACTTCCACCGGGTGATCGAGGACGCCGAGCCGGTGCTCGAACGGACACTCCTCGAGACCGGGCGCCTGGTCGGGTTCCCCGACCCGCCGGAGGCCCGCAGAGCGGAACCGTCCCATCGCCGTCGCCCCGCGCCGAGGTGGCGGCCACCGGCCCCGGCAGCTCGCCGGACGAGGGTGACGAAGGTGACGAGAATGACGAGACTTGGTATCTGATCTGACACCGTACTGACCGCACCGACCACACCGACCGCACCGCCGCACCGGTTGCGGATCCGGCCCCGGAATCGACGCCGGCCGTCGGGACCGCTCGCGGCAGCGTCGGACGGCGACTGGGCCGAGGCCCCGGAGGCGACCGGAGCGCCTGGTCGCCTACCACGACCCGGCGCAGCGGACGCCTCGCCCCCTCACGTTGTGACCTTTGCCCCTAGGTGGGCCCGTCGCGGGCTGGTTGAGTCAT
This sequence comes from uncultured Actinomycetota bacterium, assembly GCA_963835445.1. Classification (GTDB taxonomy): domain Bacteria; phylum Actinomycetota; class Acidimicrobiia; order Acidimicrobiales; family RAAP-2; genus Bog-756. The sequence continues at coordinate 138,385 of CAWIFO010000003.1, read as the reverse complement.
CGATGATGACACTCCTCCTCTCGCGGTGGCAGTTCGGGATCACGACCGTCTTCCACTTCATCTTCGTCCCGCTCACGATCGGCCTGGCGCTGCTGCTCGCCATCATGCAGACCGCCGCCTACCGAGCACGCGACGATGAGGCGAAACGGGCCACCTGGGAGCAGATGACCGTCTTCTGGCGACGACTGTTCCTCATCAACTTCGCCATCGGCGTGGTGACCGGCATCGTCCAGGAGTTCCAGTTCGGCATGAACTGGTCGATGTACTCGCGCTACGTGGGCAGTGTCTTCGGCGCCCCGCTGGCCATCGAGGCGCTCCTGGCCTTCTTCCTCGAGTCGACGTTCCTCGGCATCTGGATCTTCGGCAAGGGCCGGGTGTCGGATCGCATCCACCTGGCCTCGATCTGGTTGGTGAGCATCGGGACGATGCTGTCGGCGTACTTCATCCTGGCGGCCAACGCCTGGATGCAGCACCCGGTCGGCTACAGGATCGAGGGCAACCGGGCGATCATGACCAACTTCTGGGCCGTCATGTCCAACAGCACGTTGATCAGCTCGTTCCTCCACGTGTTGACGGCGGCGCTGGTGACGGCGGCGATGCTCGTGCTGGGCGTCAGCGCCTGGCACCTGCGAAGGGCGCAGAAGGCCGGTGACCGCCCCCACCCGGTCTTCTCCACTTCGGCCAAACTGGCCCTGATCATCGGGTCGGTCGCCGTCGTCGCCACCATGTTCTTCGGCGACAACCAGGCCCGCCTGATGGAGACCCAGCAGCCGATGAAGATGGCGGCGGCCGAGGCGCAGTACAACACGCAGAACGGCGCCAGCTTCTCGCTGCTGACCATCGGGAACCTGTCGGGCGACCCCATCTTCCAGATCCGGATCCCCCACGCCCTGTCGGTGCTGTCCGACAACAGCTGGAACGGTCCGGTCCAGGGCATCAACCAGGTGCAGGCCAAGGAGGAGGCGACCTACGGCAAGGGCAGCTACGTGCCGGTCCTGTGGGTGACCTACTGGACCTTCCGGATCATGGTGGGCTGCGGAATGCTCATGCTCGCCGGCCTGGCCTGGGGCCTGTGGTTGATGTACCGCCGGAAGGTCGACACCTCGAAATGGTTCCTCCGCCTGGCGGTCCCCGCCCTGCTGCTCCCGTTCGTGGCCAACGCCACCGGATGGATCTTCACCGAGATGGGCCGCCAGCCCTGGGTGGTCTACGGACTGTTGAAGACGGCGAAGGGGGTGTCACCCGTCGGGACCGGCTACGTGGTCACCACCCTGGTCGGCTTCACCGTCATCTACTCGCTGCTGGCGATCATCGACTTCGGGCTGATGGCCCGGTACGCCGGGCTCGACCCGGACAGCGTGGACGAGCACGGCGGGACGAGGAAGTCCGGTGACGACGACACCGACGCCGGTGGCGACGGGCGGCCTGATGACGACCGGGTTCCGGCCCTCATCTACTGAGCAACAGGGAGAGTCCACGATGACCACGATCGCCGCCGCCGTTCCCGCCTACACCGGTCTCGAGATCTTCTGGTTCCTGGTGATCGCCGTCCTGTGGGTGGGCTACTTCGCCCTGGAGGGCTTCGACTTCGGGGTGGGGATGCTCCTCCCCGTCGTCGGGAGGAGCGACCTCGACCGACGGGTGATGATCAACACCATCGGTCCCGTGTGGGACGGTAACGAGGTGTGGCTCCTGGTTGCCGGCGGCGCCACGTTCGCCGCCTTCCCCAACTGGTACGCCACGCTCTTCAGCGGGTTCTACCTCCCGCTCTTCCTGATCCTGGCCGCACTCATCTTCCGAGGCGTGGCGTTCGAGTACCGCGCCAAGCGGGAGCAGCCGAAGTGGCACCTCGCCTGGGACCACGCGATCTTCTGGGGGAGCCTGGTCCCGTCGCTGCTGTGGGGCGTCGCCTTCGCCAACATCCTGCGGGGCACCCCGATCGGGCCGCATCAGACGTACCTCGGATCCTTCTTCAACCTGCTGAACGCCTACAGCCTGCTGGGTGGGATCACGACCCTGCTCCTGTTCGCCCTCCACGGCAGCATCTTCCTCAGCCTCAAGACCACCGAGGACATCAGGGAACGGGCGGAGGGCGCGGCCAAGGTGCTCGCGCCGGTCGCCACCCTGGCGCTGCTCGGCTTCCTGGCGTGGACCTACGTGAACGCACGCAACGCCCACGACGTCGGGATCGTGCCCCCGTTCGTGCCGATCCTGGCCGTCGCCGCCGTCGCCGTGGTCGGCTGGCTCATGCGGGAGAAGCTCGAGGGCTGGGCGTTCATCGCCAACGCCGTGGCCATGGTGGGCCTGATCGCCACCATCTTCCTCAACCTGTACCCCCGGGTCATGGTGTCGAGCATCTCCCCCGCCTACAGCTTGACCATCGGGAACACGTCGTCGGCGCCGTACACGCTGAAGGTCATGACGATCGTCGCCCTGATCTTCACCCCGCTGGTGCTCGTCTACCAGAGCTGGTCCTACTGGGTGTTCCGGGCCCGGGTGCGCCGCCCCGCCATCGGGGCCGTGCTGCCGGTCGACGACCGACAGGTCCCCGGGGACACGCCGGGCGCTGCCGACACGGCCGCCTCGCCGACCGGCGACGGCGGGACCCACTGAGCGCGTCGGACTCCCCAGCGCGGGGCCCCGTCGATCCCCGGCTGATCCGACGGGCCACCGCCACCCGGCACTACCTGGTCGGGGCCGTGGCCGTCGGACTGGTCGGGACCGTGGCCCTCGTGGCCCAGGCCGTCCTGCTCGGCGCCGTGGTTCAGGAAGTACTGATCGGGCACGCCGTGGTGAGGAGCATCGTGCCGCAGCTGGTCGGGCTGGCCGCCGCCTTCGTCGTACGGGCCCTCGGCGCGTGGGCCGGTGAGGTGGCCGCCCACCGGACCTCGGCACGGGTGACGTCCACGCTGCGGCGTCAACTCCTGGTCCGGGCCGTCGGACTGGGCCCCGCCTGGTTGGCCGGCGAACGCACCGGCGAGCTGACCACGTCCGCAACCCAGGGAATCGACGCACTCGATGCCTACTTCGCCCGGTATCTGCCGACCGCCGTACTCGCTGGGCTGACGCCGCTCGTGCTGCTGGCCTGGATCGTCACCGAGGACTGGTTCTCCGCCGTCATCCTCCTGGTGACCGCGGCCGTGATCCCGATCTTCATGATCCTGCTGGGCCTCGAGGCCACCCGGAACGCTTCTCGTCAGTGGGAACGTCTGTCGGGCCTGGCCGCCACCTTCTACGACCTGCTCCAGGGACTCCCGACCCTGCGTGCGTTCGGGCGGGCCGACGACGGACGAGCCACGCTGGCGCGGGCCAACCGCGAGCTCCGGGACGAGACCATGTCCACGCTCAGAGTGGCATTCCTCTCCTCGCTGGCCCTCGAGACCCTGGCCTCGGTCGGCACCGCGCTGGTCGCGCTCTTCCTCGGCCTGCGCCTGCTCCACGGCACGCTGGCGGTGGGCACGGCCCTGGCCGTCCTCGTGCTCGCCCCCGAGGTCTACCTTCCACTGCGGCGGGCCGGTGCCGAGTTCCACGCCAGTGCCGAGGGCCGAGCCGCGGCCGGGCGGATCCTCGACGTGCTGGACGATGCCGACCGCGCCGCCGATGCCGATGGCCGGGCCGACGGGCGCCCGTTGCCCGACCCGGCCACGAACACCGTGCGCCTCTCCGATGTCACCGTGCGGTTTGCCGGACGGACGCTCCCGGTGCTCGATGGCGTCGACCTCGCACTCGATCCCGGTGTGCACGTCGCCGTGGTGGGCGAGTCGGGCTCGGGCAAGTCGACCCTGCTGTCGGTGCTCCTCGGGTTCACCGTCCCCGACCGGGGCGACGTCCGGGTCGGCAGTGCGTACCTGAGGGAGTCCATGCTCCGCGAGTGGCGGGCGCGGGTGGCCTGGGTCCCCCAGCGACCCAACCTGGTGCGCGGCACGCTCGAGGACAACCTCCGGCTCGGGAACCCCGGTGCGACCGGGGCCGAGGTGGCGCGCGCCGTCGAGCGTTCCGGACTGGACGGGTTGGTGGCCCGGCTGGCCGACGGCCTGTCCACACCGGTGGGCGAGGGCGGGCTGACCCTCAGCGCCGGCGAGCGTCAACGCATCGCCCTCGGACGGGCGGTGCTCCGCGACGTGCCGGTGGTCCTCCTCGACGAGCCGACCGCCCACCTCGATGCAGACCGGGAGGACTCGCTCCGCGACCTCCTGGCACCGTGGCTCGAGGGCCGGACGGTCGTCATGGCCGCCCACCGGGGTGGACTGGTCGGCCGGGTCGACCGGACGCTCACCCTGGTGTCCGGCCGGCTGGTGGCGTCCGGGGCGGCCGAGGCCCTGCCGTCGGGTGTCCCCCGGTGAGGGCCCCTTGGAACCCCGGCCGGGCCGACGGACCGCTCGCCCGCATCCTCCGCATCGGCGCCCCCGATATGCGGCGCTTCCTCCTCGGGACGGCGCTGGGCACGGCTGCCGCCCTGTGCACCGTCGGTCTCCTGGCCAGCTCCGGCGCACTGATCGACAAGGCGGCCCTGCGGCCACCCCTCGACACCCTCACGCTGCTCATGGCCGCCGTGCAGCTGCTGGCGCTCGGACGGGGCCCGCTCCGCTACGCGGAGCGGCTCGTCTCCCACGACGCCGCCCTGGGTGCGCTCGGCCGGGTCCGTCTCTGGCTCTACGACCAGGTCGTCCCCCGGTCGCCGGCCGGCATCGCCGGGTGGCGCAACGGCGACCTGCTGGCCCGGGCCACCGCCGACGTCGACCTCCTGCAGGACGTCTACCTGCGCGGGGTGGCGCCGCTCGTCACCGCCGTGGTGACCGCACTGGTGACGGTCGGTGCGGTCGCCCTGGTGCTGCCCGCCGCCGGATTGGTACTCGCCGCCTGCCTGCTCGCGGGCACGGCCGGCGCCTCGGCCCTCGCCTGGTCGCGGCAGCGGCCGGGCGGAAACGGCGGCACGGGCGAACGGGCCCTGCGCGGCGCCCTGGCCGCCGACGTGGTGGAGCTGCTGTCGGCCGCCCCGGACCTGGTCGCCATGGGACGCGACGAGGAGTACCTCGGACGCGTCCTCGCTGCCGGCGCCGAGCTCGAGCGCAGGGCGCGGCGGCGGTCGTGGTCGGACGGGGCCGCGGCGGCGGTCGTGGTCGCGGCCACGGGGGCCGCCGTCGTCGGGACGCTGGTGGCTGCCACCGACGCGATCTCTACCCACCGGCTACCCGCCTTCATGGTGGCCGTGCTCCCGATGACCGCCCTGGGGGTGTTCGACGTCGTCCTGCCTGCGGCCGACGCCGTGTCCCGGTTGGCCGACCACACCGAGGCCGCCCAGCGCCTGGTGTCGGTGGCCGACCTGGACGTCCCGGTGGTCGACCCGGACGAGCCCGCCCCCCTGCCGGACGGAACCGGCGTGGGGCTCGAGAACGCGGTGCTCCGCTACCGGCCGGACGGGCCGCGTGTGCTGGACGGGCTCGACCTCGAGGTCGCCCCGGGCAGACGGGTGGCCGTCGTCGGGCCGAGCGGTGCCGGCAAGAGCAGCATCGTCAACGTCCTCCTCCGCTTCTGGAGCCTGGAGTCGGGCACCGCGCGCCTCGGCGGCGCGCCACTCGACACGCTCCGCCAGGTAGACGTGCGGTCCCGGATCGGGTGGGTGGGCCAGGACGCCCACCTGTTCCCCACCACCATCGGCGGCAACATCGCCGTGGCCCGACCCGGAGCGTCGCCCGACGAGGTGGCAGCGGCTGCCCGCGCCGCCCAACTCGGTCCCTGGATCGACGCGCTCCCACTCGGGCTCGATACGCCGGTCGGTGAACGAGGGGCCCAGCTCTCGGGTGGGCAGCGCCAACGGGTGGCACTGGCTCGGGCGCTCCTGGCCGGGGCGCCGGTGCTCGTTCTCGACGAGCCGACGTCGGGGCTCGACCGGCCGACGGCGCGCCGGCTGGTCCACGACGTCCTGGCCGCCACCGAGGGGACCACGCTGGTGCTGATCACCCACCGGGACGAGGATCTCGCCCACGTCGACGAGGTGGTGGTGGTCGACGACGGACGCGACGTGGGCCGCTACATGCCCGGGACCGGCGGGACCGGCGGGACCGGCCGAGCTGCGGCGGCCCGACGGGACGCACGCGCCGCCACGTAGTCCGCACCGGGGTCGACCGGGAAGCGGATGGTCACCGTCCCCGAAGCCGTCGTCGTCGCCACCTGGAAGCCCGAGGACAGGAATACGCCGAGCATGTCCCGGTTGTCCGACAGTGTCTGGGCCACGAAGGTCGCCACCCCGTGGTCCCGGGCCACGTCGGCGAGATGGTCGAGGAGGAGGCTGCCGATGCCCACGTGCTGGTGGTCGTCGGTCACCACGAAGGCGACCTCGGCCTCGGTCGTGTCGGGCAGCCGCTCGTAACGGCCCACACCGACCATCCGGGCGCCGTCGAAGACGGCGTAGGCCATCCGGTCGGCGTAGTCGACATGGGTGAAGCGCTCCACCTCGTCCCGGGTGAGATGGGGGTGCATGAAGAAGAAGCGACGGTAGACCGACTGGGCCGACAACCCGTCGTGGAAGGCGACCAGGGCGTCGCCGTCGGACGGTCGGATGGGTCGGAACCGGACGGTGGACCCGTCGCGGAGGGGCTCGTCCACCTCGAGCCCGAACGGATAGGCATCGGGCACCTCGCGAGTGCCGGAGTCGTCGCCTTCGGGCATCGGCCCCGATGTTACGCGTGGTGCCGACCGCGGTCGGGACCCAGGACGGGGACCGGAACGGACGTCGGGATCGGCGCTCAGACCCCGGCGACCGGCGGAACGGAATTGCGACGGGAGCGCGCGAACGGCCCGTTGGCCGGTCCGACGCGGACCAGGGAGCCGCCGCCGGCACGCACCATGCGCTCGATGTCGGCCAGGGCGCCCAGGGCCGACGAGTCGACCACCCGGAGCCCGTCGGTGGAGAGCTCGATCTCCCGAGTGCCGTCCATCAGCAGCTCGCGCACCACCTGGGACAGCGTGGCCGCCGTCGTGGCGTCCAGCCGGCCGGCCAATCGGACCCTGGGCGGCCGGACCTCGGTCTCGACCCACAGCTCGAGGGCCACGTCGCCGCGCCAGTCGGCGAGGCCCGCCGGGCCGACCGGTCCCCCTTCGGGCGCCATGTAGGCCGCCGGCCCGACCAGCTGCTCGGACCCCTCAGTCAGGACCGGTTCGACACCCATGTCCGCCACCTCCGCTCGTAGTGACCCCGTGCATTCGTACCACGCCACGGCGGCCGGTTCACTTCACGTCCGTCCGGACGCCGTGGCACCTCCATCATGGCCATGCCGGTCGTGCGGACCTAGGGCCGAACGGCCCGACTGGAGGGCCGTCCGGGGGCGTCGCCTCGGGACGTTCGGCCCTACCGGGACCTCCGGGACGCGACCATTCTGGCCGTAACGACAACGGACGAAACCCCTGATGAGGAGGAGACATGGCCACGACGACCGACAAGGATGCCGCCGCCGGCGGCGACACCGGGCGACCGGACGACGGTGCGACGGTGGAGAGGCTCGAGCGGCTGCTCGACGAGTGGCGGGCACGGATCGACGACCTCCTGGTACAGGCCGACCTGGCCTCGAAGGATGTCGGCGAGGTGGTCCGCGCCAAGGCGGCGCTCGCCGAGAACGCCTACCTGGCCGCCAAGAACCGGCTGAGGGAGATGCCGAGGGACGCCGGTGCCAATCTCGGCTCCCTGCGGGACGGCTTCGACAAGCTGTTGGAGGACATGCGCCAGGCGTACCAGTCCGCCGAGGCCGTGATCCGGCGCGGGCCTGTCGATTAGCGGAGGGACGAGGGCCGATGCCCATGGTGGCCGGACCCCGGGCACGCCCGGAACCGACCGGCCCCGGGCGCCCCCGGAACAACCCCATGTACGCGCAACTCCTGGAGGCAGTGCTGAGCGACGAAGGTGATCCGTCGGCGGCGCCGCCCACCCGAACTTCAGGGCCGCTCGCCGAGGTGGTCCGCCTCCGTCACGTCCTGGAGAAGCATGCCGACCGCACTGATCCGGGCTGGGCCCTCCAACGGGTCGCCGACCAGCTCGCGTACGACGCCGCCCTGGTGCGACTGGCCCGCAGACGGGGCGTCCCCATCGACCTCGGGAGCTTCGACGTGCCCGAGTACGGCCGGGCCCGACTCGAGGAGGCGCTCATCGACAAGGGGGTCCGTCTCCCGCCACGCTCCGTCCCGGGTCCGGAGGCGGACGACGCCCGCTGAAGGCACGCCCGATCCGGGCGCCCCTGGGCCGGACGATCGCCCGGCGCGCGGGACTGCCGGCGGTCGGCCCGTCAGGTGCCGGTCGAGTCGGCCCGGCGTTCGCGCTCGCCGCGCTCGTAGACCCGTGTGGCGTAGGTGGCGGCCTGGGTCCGGCGTTCCATCCCGAGCTTGGTGAGGAGATTGGAGACGTAGTTCTTCACGGTCTTCTCGGCGAGGTACATGGCCTCGGCGATCTGTCGGTTGGTCTTGCCTTCGGCGATCAGGTCGAGGATCCGGCGCTCCTGATGGGTGAGGGTGGCGAGTAGCGGCTCCTCCTCGGGTCCCTCGCGCAGCCGCTTCAGGACCCGCTCGGTCAGGGCCGGGTCGAGCAGCGACTCGCCGGCGGCCACACGGCGCACGTCGTCGACGAGGCTGTTCCCGCCGATCTGCTTGAGCACGTAGCCCGACGAACCCGCCATGATCGAGGCGAACAGGGCCTCGTCGTCGGCGTACGAGGTGAGCATGATGCACGCCGTCGACGGCAGCTGGGCCCGGATGTCGCGGCAGACCTCGACGCCGCTCCCGTCGGGCAGGCGGACATCGAGGATGGCGACGTCGGGTCGCAGGGCGGGGATGCGACTGAGGGCCTCGGCGACCGTCCCGGCCTCGCCGACGACCTCGAGGTCGTCGGTCGACTCCAGCAGGGCGCGCAACCCCGTGCGCACGATCTCGTGGTCGTCCAGGAGGAACACGCGGATGGTCATTGGCAACCATTTGAGCACGTCGGGGAGCGCCGGGACACACTTGGCGCAAGTGGACGCACCCCGTCCCTGTCGTTACGTTGGACGGCGTGCCCGATGACGGAGCGATCAGGCGGTCCGCATACGACGCCATCGAGGACCCGGTTACGCTCCGCAGGCTCCTCGAGGCCACCCTGCTGCTCGAGTCGAACCTCCACGTCAGCAGCCTGCTGAGCCACATCGTCGAGGAGGCGCTCTCGTTGGCCAACGCCCGCTACGGGGCGCTCGGGGTGCTCGACGCCACCGGCAGGGAGCTCGTGGAATTCCACGTGTCCGGCCTCTTGCCCGAGGACGAGGCCCGCCTGCTCGAGGGACCGCTGCCGACCGGGCGCGGGGTGCTCGGCGTGCTCATCGACGATCCGCGCCCCATCCGGATCCAGGCCATCAACGACCACCCGGCCAGCATCGGGTTCCCCCCGGACCACCCCCCCATGACCTCGTTCCTGGGGGCGCCGATCAAGGTCCGCGACCAGGTGTACGGGAACCTCTACCTGACCGACAAGATCGGGGCGGTCGAGTTCACCGCCGACGACGAGGCCGTCATCGCCGCCCTGGCCGTGGCGGCCGGCATCGCCGTCGAGAACGCCCGGCTCCAAGAGCGCGCCGGTGAGGCGGCCGTCTACGAGGAGCGGGACCGGATGGCCCGGGACCTCCACGACGGGGTCATCCAGCGGCTGTTCGCCATCGGCCTGTCGCTGCAGGGGATGACCGCCGTCCAGGTCGGACGTACCGCGGCGGACGGCATCGGTGCCATCGTCGACGAGATCGACGAGACGATCCGCCAGGTCCGGGCGACCATCTTCGAGCTCGGCAACGAGGGACGGGGACGGGGGATCCGCACCGGCGTGCTCGCACTGGTCGCGGAGCTCGAGGCAGTCATCGGCTTCCGGGTGCCGGTCGACTTCGTCGGACCGGTCGACGCCTCGGTGTCCGACGAAGTGGCCGAGCAGCTGCTCGCCACCTTGCGCGAGGCATTGTCCAACGTGGCCCGGCACGCTCGGGCGACCGAAGCGTCGGTGTCGCTCGCCGTCGTCGGACGCGACTGTCGGCTCCAGGTCCGCGACGACGGACGGGGCATCGTGGACGGTCCCGCCCCCGGGGGTGGGCACGGACTCCCCAATATGCGGAGCCGGGCCGAGCACCTGGGCGGCACCCTCGAGATCCTCCAGCCCGAGACCGGCGGCACGACGCTCGTGTGGCTGGTTCCGGCGTTCGCCGACCCCGTGCAGCGGGGCCCGTCCGACGGGCGTGACCGCGGGACCTAATGCCCTACTCGGCCGATCGGGCGCGCCCTAGCGTGGGAGAAGGACCCGGCCGGTGCCCTGAAGGCAGCCGGTCACCGGGCCGGGTCCCGAAGAGAGGAGTGGGCCATGTCGGTGGACACCATCGAGCGCACGCGCCGGACCGTGGTGGGGGTCGACGGGTCCCCCGGATCACTGGCCGCACTCGACTGGGCCGCCGGGATGGCCGAGTCCACGGGTTCCGTTGTGGTGGTCGTCGCCACCTGGCAGTGGCCCCGCGGCTTCGGCCAGGGCGTGCTGATCCCCAACGGCTACGACCCGGCGGCCGACGCCCGCGCGCTCGTGTGCCAGGCGGTCGACGAGGCCCACGTGGGCCACCCCGGGGTCGAGTTCGTCCCCCTGGTCGTCGAGGGACGTCCCGCCGACGTGCTGGTCGAGGCGTCCCGCGGGGCGGACCTGCTCGCCGTCGGGACCCGCGGGCACGGCGAGGTCTCGGGTCTGTTCCTCGGCTCGGTGAGCGAGCACTGCGCCACCCACGCCCACAGCCCGGTCCTGGTCTTCCGGGACCGTCCATAGTCGGGGCTGCGGTCGCCGTCGCGCTGGCCGTCGCCGGGGTCGTCGCCTTCCGCGACCTGGCCGGGGCCTGAGCGGGGCGGGCACGGCCGGTAGCCTCGGACCATGGCCAGACTGGTGACCGCCGACGGCTCGGTGCGGCTCGTCCTGAGCCGGGTCGAGCGACTCGAGGGGTTCCGCGGCGACATCACCGCGCCGGCCGACTCGGTCACCGCCGTACGGGCCAGCGACGACCTGTGGTCCGAGTTGCGGGGCGTCCGGGCTCCCGGGACCGGGATCCCCGGGGTGATCGCCGTGTGCACGTGCCGGGGCACGTTCGGGAAGGACTTCGCCGCCGTCCACGGCCGCGGGCCCGGCGTGGTGGTGGAGTTCGACGACGAACCCTTCCGGCGGTGGGTGGTCAGCGTCGACGACCCGGGTCCTGCGGTGGCCGAGGTGGCCGCGGCGGCCGGGCTCGGCTGACCGCGGACGCCCGACCCCGTCGGAGGCGACGGGTCATGCGGTCGCGGACTCCGGCCACAGCCCCCGTCGGTCGGGGCCGAGCAGCCGCTGGGTGTAGGTGCCCCCGAGGTGGGTCGAGCGCCAGGTCAGCATCGACTGGGCCAGCGGGAGCACGACTGCCGGATCGGTGGTCGTGGTCGCCCACGTCGGGTCGGCCGCCAGGTCGAAGCACAGCCAGGATCCGTCGGCGAACTGCACGTAGGCGTGGGTCCCGCTGCGCTCGACGGCGAGGTTGTAGCGCTCGAGGCCGGCGTCGGGGCCGCCAGTGGTGCGCGTCGGCCCCATCACCAGGTCGCGCCAGTCCCATTCGTAGTGGGCGGCCGTCCGCCAGTCGTCCGGTACCTTGCCGTCGAGGAACGGGACCAGTGACACCCCGTCGCACTGCACCGGCACCTCCTGGCCCAGGAGCTCGGCCAGTGTGGGCAGCACGTCGACGGCCTCGGTGAACGCCGACACCACCCCGCCGGCGGCGGCCTGCCCCGGGTGGCGGACGATGCACGGGATCCGGTAGCTCTCCTCGAAGAACCCGAGCTTCCAGATGAGGCCGTGGTCGCCGAGCTGCTCCCCGTGGTCCGACGTGACCACGACAAGGGTGTCGTCGAGCTGTCCGGACGAGCGCAGGTGCTCGACGACCCGCCCGAGCTGGTGGTCGACCTCGGACACCATGCCGAAGTACTGGGACCGCATCCGGGCCAGTTCGGCCGGGTCGGTGGGTGCCCGCACCAGGTCGATCCCGAGGGCGAGGTCGTAGAGCGGGTGGAGCCCCGGCACCGCGGGCAGGGGGGCACCCACCTCCTCGGGAGCGTACCGGGTCGAGAATTCGCCGGCGGCGGCGTAGGGGTAGTGCGGGCGGAAGTAGCTGGCATGGGCGAACCACGGCTCCGCCTGGCGATCGATCCACGAGATGAGGCCCTCGGTCAGGAAGGCGGAGGCGCTGTGGTCGGCTGGCCGGTCCGGCTCGGACCGGAGGGCGTCGGACGCCGCGAGCGTGCCGTACCCGAGCTCCTCCAGCCAGGCCAGCCACCCGGCGAAGCGGCCGTCGAGTGGGAGCACCGGGTCGAACCCGGGGAGCACGCCCTCATAGGTGTCGAGGCGGGGATCGGACGGGTCTGACACCGTCGCCGGGTCGACCCCCTGGTCGGTGTAGCCGAACAGCGCGGGTGCGTAGCCCGCCCGCCGGGCCAACCGGGCCACGTTGTCGAACCGGTCCTCGAGTGGGGCACCATTGGCCACCACCCGGTGGTTCATCTGGTACATGCCCGTGTAGAGCGATGCCCGCCCGGGTGCACACGGCGCCGCCTGGCTGACGTGCGAGGCGAAGCGGATGCCCTCGGCGGCCAGCCGGTCGAGCGTCGGTGTCGTCACGACCGGGTGACCGGCGGACGACAGGCAGTCGGCCCGGAACTCGTCGAGGGTCACGAGGAGGACGTTCACCCGGTCCACTCTTGCAGCAACCGGACCGGTCGACGACGACCCCGCGGGAGTCCGGGGCCCGGGCGGCAGACAGCCCCGGGGGTCCGATCAGGGTCGGGCGTAGACTCGTCGCCCATGGACCACGTCGACGTGCTGATCCTCGGTGCCGGACTGTCGGGCATCGGCGCCGCCTGTCACCTCGGGACCGAGCGGCCGGGGACGAGCTACGCCATCCTCGAGGCCCGTGACGTGCTGGGCGGCACCTGGGACCTCTTCCGCTACCCCGGGGTGCGGTCCGACTCGGACATGTTCACACTCGGCTACTCGTTCGAGCCGTGGGTCGAGGCCGAGGCCATCGCCGACGGACCGTCGATCCTGTCCTACATCCGCGCCACGGCCCACGAGCACGGGGTCGAGGACAGGATCGTGTACCGGCGCCGCGCCGTCGCGGCGTCGTGGTCCACCCCCGACGCGCGGTGGACGGTCGAGGTCGAGCACACCGACACCGGTGAGCGCGAGCAGGTCACCTGCGGGTTCCTGTGGGCCAACACCGGCTACTACCGCTACGACGAGGGCTACCGACCCCACTGGGAGGGCGAGGACCGGTTCGGCGGGACGGTCGTCCACCCCCAGCACTGGCCCGCTGACCTCGACTGGGCGGGGAGGCGGGTGGTGGTGATCGGGAGCGGCGCGACCGCCGTGACCCTGGTGCCCGCGCTCGCCGAGCAGGCCGCCCACGTGGTGATGCTCCAGCGCTCCCCCACCTACGTCGTGTCCCGACCCGGCAACGACCGGATCGCCGACGTGGCGCGGAAGTACCTCCCGGCCACGACCGCCCACGGGGTCATCCGCTGGAAGAACGTGCTGCTGACCCACCTCAGCTTCCAGCTGAGCCGCCGGAACCCCGAGTTCGTGAAGAAGGGGATCCGCAAAGGCGTCGCCGGTGCCCTGCCCGAGGGCTATGACGTCGACACCCACTTCCGGCCGCGGTACAACCCGTGGGAACAGCGGTTGTGCCTGGTCCCCGACGGCGACCTGTTCGAGGCGATCTCCTCCGGGCGGGCGGAGGTGGTGACCGACACGATCGAGAGCTTCACCGAGTCGGGGATCCGATTGACCTCGGGCGCCGAACTGGCGGCCGACATCATCGTGACGGCCACCGGGCTCAACCTCCAGTTCCTGGGTGGTGTCACGCTCGACGTGGACGGGGAGCCGGTCAGGCCGGGGGGGACCGTGGTCTACAAGGGCATGATGCTGTGCGGCGTCCCGAACATGGCCGAGACGTTCGGATACACCAACGCCTCGTGGACGTTGAAGGCCGACCTGACCGCCGAGTACGTCTGCCGCCTCCTGGCCACCATGGAGGCGTGCGGGATGCGCCAGTGCACGCCGTCGGCGCCGGATCCGTCGCTGCCCACCGAGCCGTTCATCGACTTCTCCTCCGGGTACGTGACCCGCGCCGTCGACGAGCTGCCGAAACAGGGAGTCACCGCACCGTGGCGGCTCCACCAGAACTACCTGCGCGACACCTGGCTCCTGCGCCACGGCCCGGTGGTGGACGGCATGGTGCTGTCGAACCCGGTGCCGACGACCACGGGAGCGCGCGCCTGAGCCACACAGGACCGCGGGCACCGACGGCAGCACCCGGTCGGGGGAGGCCCAGGGGCGACCCGGATCCCCCGGTGCCTCGGTCCGCTACGATGTCATCGCCTGATGACTTCTGACCGGCGCTCCGCCCTCCTCGTCCCGACCCTCGTCTTCATCGGACTGCTCGTCGCCGTCGTGAGCAGCCTGGGCGCCCCCCTGATCCCCACCATCGCCCAGGACGATCACGTCACGCTCAGCACGGCGCAGTGGGTCCTGACCGCCGCCCTGCTGACCGGAGCGCTTGCCACCCCGGTCATGGGCCGTCTGGCCGACGGCGCCCGCCAGCGCGCCGTCATCCTCGTCACACTGTCCGTCGTGCTCGCCGGCTGCGTGCTCTCCGCCCTGGCGACATCCTTCGTCGTCCTGGTTGTCGGCCGTGGCCTGCAGGGCGTGGGGCTCGGGCTGCTCCCGGTCAACATGGCCATCGCCCGGCGCAACCTCGATCGCCCACGCGCGGCCCGGGCGATCGCCACCCTGTCCGTGTCCACCGCCATCGGCGCCGGACTCGGCTACCCGCTCACCGCCCTCGTTGCCCAGCTGTTCGACGTCCGCGCCGCCTACTGGTTCGGCGCCATCGTCGTGGTGTGTGCCCTGGCCTGCTCACTGGTCGTGCTCCCGGCGCGGACGCCGGCCGCCCCGATCTCCTTCGACGTGCTCGGTGCCGTCCTGCTGAGCCTGGCGGTGACCGGGATCTCGGTCGCTCTCAGCGAGGGCGGCAACTGGGGGTGGGCCTCGGGACGCACCCTCGGGGTGGTCGGCCTGTGCGTCGTCCTGCTGGCGGCGTGGGTCCCCCACGAGCTGCGCACCGTGGACCCGCTGGTCAACCTGCACCACCTGGCCAACCGGTCGGTACTGATGGCCGACATCGCCGGGTTCCTGATGAGCCTGTCGATGTACCTGGTGGTGCCCATCGTGGTCGAGTTCATCCAGATCCCCCCGTCCGCCGGGTTCGGGTTCGGCGCCTCGATCCTCCTGTCCGGCTTCGTCCTGACCCCGTTGTCGATCGGGACGTTCCTCGCCAGCCGCCTGCTCGTCCCCTACGAGCGCCGCTTCGGCGTCCGGAGCATGATCCCCGTCGGGGCGCTCGTGTTCGGCTCCGCATCCACCTACTTCGCGCTCGACCACGGGTCGCTGTGGCAGGCCTTCCTCACCATGGGGATCGTCGGCCTGGGCATCGGGTTCACATTCGCGGCCATGCCCGGGTTCATCATCCGCGCCGTCCCGACCACCGAGACCGGGAGTGCCACCGGCTTCTACCAGGTACTCCGCAACATCGGACTGTCCGTCGGAAGTGCCCTCGGCGCCGCCGTCCTCCTCGGCTACACCGCCCACGGTGCCACCTTCCCCGATCTCGGTGGGTTCCGGGTCGCCCTGCTCCTCTCGACCGGCCTCGCCGTGCTCACGGCTGTCCTCGCCTTCGTCCTGCCCGGCCGTCCCGGGCCGGCCGGCCCCCGGCCCCCGACCGCCGCCCTCGATCCGTTGGAGGAGCGGATGGAGGAGGAGGTACTCCTCGAAGCCGGCGGCGCCCTCCTGGTCGACGAGCTCGACCTCGACGCCGGCGAGCGGCGACCGTGACGGGCACCCCGGGAACCCGGTCCGGTCCGGGCGGGAAGCGGGTACGGGACGCGGCGGCCACCCGCCTGGCCCTGCTCACGGCGGCACAGTCCCTGTTCGGCCAGCGGGGCTACGAGCGGACGACCACCCGCGAGATCGGCGAGGCCGCCGGCGTCGACCCGGCGCTCATCGCCCGCTACTTCGGGTCCAAGGCCGACCTCTACCTGGCGGCGGTGGCCGCCGACCGTCTCGACGTCGGCGAGGGCCCGGTCGACCCAGACCACGTCGAGGCACCCTTCGACGGCCTGGCCGAGGTCGCCCGGGTCGTCCTGCGCCGTTCCGCCCGGCACGGTCCGGGCCCCGTCCTCCAGGCACTCGTGCGCGACGACGCGTCGGCGGAGATACGCGATGCGGCCACCGCCCGCCTCGTACGGCGCATGGTGGAGCCGATCGCCGCCGAGTACGGCGCCGCCGGGGCCGACCGGACGACCCTGCGGGCCCAGGTGGCGGTGGCCGCCGTGGTCGGTGTGGTGCTCGGGCGCTCCTTCGGCTGGTTCGACGAGCTGGCCACTGCCGACCCCGACGAGCTGGCGGCACTGGTCGTCGACGCCCTCGGCCCGCATCGCCTCTGACCCCGGTGCTCAGCCCCGTGGCGGCGGCGCCAGGTACTGGCCGACGGCCTGGGCCAGGCCGTAGGCGATGACCCGCTGGGCCGACGGGCTCGCCGCCAGGGTTCCCTCGAACGGGTCGGTCACGAAGAGCGGCTCGACGAGCGCGCCTGGCATCCGGCTCGGCGTGGCGAAGTACCCGGCCTCGGCGGGCCCGAGGAGCAGGACGTGCCCGTAGGTCGCCGCCTTCGCCGCGATCGGGCCGCCCGACGAGGTCGGCACGAGCGAGCCCTCCACCGAGTCCGGCTGCACACCTCCGTCGGGGATGGCCCAGCCGCGGGCGTCCATGGCCGCGAGGACGTCGCGCTGCAGCAGGGTGGCGAGTCGCCGGTCGTCAGCGCTGAAGGGCCGGGCCGTGTCGTAGGTGGTCACGCAGCCGGCGTCCGCAGGGCTGGCGCCGCTGTCGAAGTAGATGCCGACCAGCACGGCGGCGCCGGCGAGGTTGGCGCACACGTCACGGGCGGCCACGTCGTCGTGCGCGCCCCGGAGGCTGAGCACGCCTCCCGACAGTTCGGGCGGGGCCAGACGGACGACGTTCGAGTCGGTGGTGCGGGACACCACGACCCGGTACCCCCTGGCCCGAAGCAGGGCCGCCGTGTCGAGCTCGACGGGCAGCGTCACCGCGCCCTCGTCGACCGTCGCCCCCGACGACGTCGTGCCGACGGCACCCGGGTCGAGTCCGCCGTGGCCGGCGTCGAGGAATACGGTCGTGTGGCGGTCGCCGACGGTCGGCGGGTACGCCACGCAGGCGCCCGGCGAGAACGCCGCCGGATCGAGGGGCACGCCGCCGGCGGCAGACTGCGGACGGGGGACGACGAGCCAGACGGTGGCGGCGGACACCGCCAGGACGAGGACGACCAGTACACGCCGCCGGCGACGCACTACCCGGGCCCGGGCCTCGACGGCGGCCTGCTGCCTGCTCGGGCGCCGGGGGGAGACCATGGTCCGACCATTGAACCAGCCGCCGTCCCGCAGGCGGTGTCGGCCTCGGTCCCCGGGGGACCCGGCGGTGGTTCGTGCAGAGCTGTCGATTCGCGGCAAGTCTGTTCGTCGGGATCACTGGAGGGCCCGAGCGTCGGGTCCGTCGAAGGGAGCCGAGATGGCTGAGTACCTGGTCCTGATCTTCCAGGACGAGACTGCGATGGAGCACGCCGATCCGTCGGCATGGCAGACGATGATGGACGGCCATTCGGCCTTCGGCGAGAAGCACGGTGCGGCCGTCCGCGGCGGCAATGCGCTGCAGCCGTCGGCCACCGCCACCTCCCTCCGGGGGGACGGTGCCGGAGGGTTCACCATAACCGACGGCGCATTCGCCGAGACCAAGGAGGCCCTGGGCGGCTACTACCTGCTCGAGGCGGCCGATCTGGACGAGGCCATCGCCCTGGCCAAGGAGATCCCCTCCGAATTCGGGGGCGTCGAGGTCCGGCCCGTCCGACCGCTGGGCTGAGAACCGGTCCGACGGTGGACCCCTTGGTCGAGGCGGCAGTCGCCGATGCGCACCGTCGCGAGTGGGCGTTCGTGCTCGCCGCGACGGTGCGTGTCACCGGCGACATCGACCTGGCCGAGGAGTGCGTGCAGGAGGCCTATGCACGCGCCCTGACCACCTGGCCCGACCAAGGGGTGCCGGCGCGGCCCGGGGCGTGGCTGACCACCGTGGCCCGCCGGCGGGCCATCGACCTGCTCCGACGGAGCGCCGCGCACCAGCGGGTCCTGCCCCAGCTGGTCGGGACGGGCACCGGGCAGGACGAACCGGACCGTGCCGACGAGCACGCCGATCACGGGGCCATCGCCGACGACCGGCTCCGGCTCATCTTCACCTGCTGCCACCCCGCCCTCGCCCCCGAGTCCCAGGTGGCGCTCACCCTGCGCCTCGTGTGCGGCCTCACCACGTCCGAGGTGGCGCGGATGTTCCTCGTCCAGGAGGCGACGATGGCTGCCCGTATCACCCGGGCCAAGAAGAAGATCGTCGCCGCCGGCATCCCCTACCGGGTACCGGGAGCCGACGGGCTGCCGGCGCGGATCGACGCCGTGCTCACGGTCGTGCACCTGGTGTTCACCACCGGCCACACCGCGCCGACAGGGTCCGACCTGGTGCGCCCCGAACTCGTGGAACGGGCCCTGCACCTCGCCCGCATGCTGCGGACCCTCCTGCCCGACGACCCGGACGTGGCCGGCCTGCTGGCCCTGATCCTGCTGACCGACGCCCGCCGGGCATCGCGGACGTCCGATGACGGCTCGCTCACGCTCCTGCCCGACCAGGACCGCAGCCGGTGGGGCACCGATGAGATCGCCGAAGGGCTGGGGCTGGTCCGCGAGGCACTCGGGCGGCGGCCGCCGGGACGCTTCGCACTCATGGCGGCCATCGCCGCCGTACACGCCGAAGCACCCACGTGGTCGGCCACGGACTGGGCCGAGCTGGTCGGCCTCTACGACCTCCTGGTCCGGATCTGGCCGTCCCCGGTGGTGTCGCTGAACCGGGCCGTCGCCGTCGGTCTCGCCGACGGACCCACCGCCGGGCTCCATGCGTTGGACGCCCTCGCCGAGGAGCCCCAACTCGCCACCTACAGCTACCTCGCCTCGGCCCGGGCCGACTTCCTGCGCCAGCTCGGACGGCCCGACGAGGCGGCCGACGCCTACCGCCACGCCCTCGCACTCACCGACAACGCCGTCGAGGTCGAATTCCTGGCCGCCCGGCTGTCCGCGGCCGAACGCGATGCCCGCCCGGCGTCGTGAGACGGGATGTCACTCGGCGGGCAACGGGGCACCGGGCAGCCTGGCGACCACACCGTCGGGCAGCGGCGGCACCCCCTCCATCACCTCCTCGGTGAACCGCGCCACATGGGCGTAGACGGCACGACTCGGCCCGGCCCACGGCATCAGGATCTGGAAGACGTGGAACATCCCCGGCACCTCGTGGGCGTGGGTCGGGACCTCGGCCTTCTCCAGGCGCTCGACGAACCGGCGGATCGGGTCGCGGAACATCTCGTCGCCGCCCCACGACACCGAGACGGGCGGGAACCCGTCGAGGTCGGCGTCGACGGCCGACACGAACCCGCTCGACGCGTCGAACCCGTGCAGGTACGAGGCCGTCGGGATGTTCCACGGGAGTATGTCGGACTCGGCGTTGTCGGTCAACGAGGGTTCGTCGAGCCGCAGGTCGACCTCGGGCGAGTACAGGATCACCCCCGCCGGCCGCACCAGGTGGCCGTCCTCGGGCGCAGCCACCACCAACGAGGTGGCGAGCCCACCGCCTCCCGAGTCGCCGGCGACGAAGAGCCGCTCGGCCGGGATGCCGGCCGCCACCATGGCCGCCAGCACACGGGCGGCATCGATGAGCCCGGCCGGAAACGGGAACTCGGGGGCGAGGCGGTAGTCGGCCACGAAGACCGCGCACCGGGTGATGGCGCAGATCCGCGAGGTGAAGAAGGCGTACATCGTGGGCGAGGTGCCGATGTAGCCCCCGCCGTGCAGGTAGAGGACGACACCCTCGGGTTCGACGGCACGAGGGACGTAGAGGATCCCGGGGACGCCTCCGATCTCGGTCAGCGTACGATCGACGTCACGGGCGTGGACGATCGGCGGCATGACGATCTTGCACAGGTCATCGAGCAACTGCTCGATCGATCGGAACTCGGCGATGGGCAGCGACGAGCAGTAGCCCATGAAGGAGCGCACCACCTCGCGGGTGACACTGGCCCCGATGTTGGACAGCGGGCCGGAGCTGCCCCGCAGCGGGCGCCGGAACGGGAGGCGGGCCAGGGCGGCGGCCATCTGCTGGGCCAGCAGCACCGTGTCGATCGCCACCACCGGTGCCGGGGCGGTCCGGACCTCGGGCCGGTCGGCCATCACCATCGGGCAGCTCCCTCGTCGTGTAGTCGTGCCGGCCCAGGCTACCGGCCGCCCGGCGTGCTCCCGGGCCCCCGGGGCCGGACGCCGGGGCTCCCGGGGTCAGCCCAGGGTGGCGAGCGCCTCGTTGAACGTCGGCGACGGCCGCATCACGAGCGATGCCAACGCCACGTCGGGGAGGTAGTACCCGCCGATGTCGGCGGGTGATCCCTGCACGGCGAGGAGCTCGTCGACGATGGCCGACTCCTTCGCCCCCAGCAGTGCGGCGAGATCGGCGAACCCGGCGGCCAGATCGGCATCGTCGGTCTGGCCGGCGAGCTCACGCGCCCAGTACAGGGCCAGGTAGAAGTGGCTCCCCCGGTTGTCGATCCCACCGAGCGTGCGGCTCGGCGACCGGTCCTCGTCCAGCAGCTCCTCGGTCGCCCGGTCGAGGGTGTCGGCCAGGACCTGCGCCCGGGCGTTGCCCGTGCGCTGGGCCAGGTGCTCGAAGCTGACCGCCAGGGCCAGGAACTCGCCCAGGCTGTCCCAGCGCAGGTAGTTCTCGGCCAGCAACTGCTGGACGTGCTTGGGCGCCGAGCCTCCGGCGCCCGTCTCGAACAGGCCGCCGCCGTTGATGAGGGGGACGACCGACAGCATCTTGGCGCTCGTCCCGAGCTCCAGGATGGGGAACAGGTCGGTCAGGTAGTCGCGCAGCACGTTGCCGGTCACCGAGATCGTGTTCTCCCCCCGACGGATGCGCTCGAGGGAAAGTGCGGTGGCCGCCTCGGGCGCCAGGATCTCGATCCGGAGACCTTCGGTGTCGTGGTCCGCCAGGTAGGTCCGGACCTTGGCGATGAGGTTGGCGTCGTGGGCGCGGCCCTCGTCGAGCCAGAACACCGCCGGGTCGCCCGTGGCGCGTGCCCGGGTCACGGCGAGCTTGACCCAGTCGCGTATGGGTACGTCCTTGGCCTGGCACATGCGGAACACGTCGCCGGCGGCGACGGGCACGTCGAACACGACCCGGCCGGCGTCGTCGGTGACCCGGACGGTCCCGTCGACCGGGATCTCGAAGGTCTTGTCGTGGCTGCCGTACTCCTCGGCGGCCTGGGCCATCAGGCCGACGTTCGGCACGGTCCCCATGGTCGCCGGGTCGAAGGCGCCGTGGGCCCGGCAGTCGTCGATGACCACCTGGTACACGCCTGCGTAGCTGCTGTCCGGGATGACGGCGAGCGTGTCGGCCTCGGCGCCGTCAGGGCCCCACATGTGGCCCGAGTTCCGGATCATGGCCGGCATCGAGGCGTCCACGATGATGTCGCTCGGCACGTGCAGGTTGGTGATACCCCGGTCGGAGTCGACCATGGCCAGGTCCGGGCCGGCGGCCAGCTCCGCCTCGAACGAGGCGCGGATGGCGTCGCCATCGGGCAGTCCGGCGAGCCCGTCGAGGATGGCTCCCCACCCGTCGTTGGGACTGAGGCCGGCGGCGGCCAGCACGTCGCCGTAGGTGGCGAACGTCCTCGGGAAGAAGGCACGGACGACGTGGCCGAAGATGATCGGGTCGGAGACCTTCATCATCGTGGCCTTGAGGTGGACCGAGAACAGCACGCCGCCGGCGGCGGCCCGGGCGATCTGGCCGTCGAGGAAGGCCCGGAGCTCCGCCACCTGCATGACGGCGGCGTCGACGACCTCGCCGGCCAGCACGGCGATGGGCGCCCGCAGTGCCGTCGTGGAGCCGTCGGCGGCGACCAGCTCGACGCGCAGCGACCCGTCAGACGCCACCACCTCTGACTGCTCGGTCGACCGGAAGTCGCCGGCGACCATGTGGGCCACGTCGGTCCTCGACTCCGGCGACCAGGCGCCCATGCGGTGCGGGTGGGAGCGGGCGTAGTTCTTGACCGAGGCCGGAGCCCGGCGGTCCGAATTCCCCTGGCGCAGCACCGGGTTGACCGCGCTGCCGAGCACCGTGCGGTACCGGGCGAGGATGGCGGCGTCCTCGTCGGTCGTCGGGTCCTCGGGGTAGTCGGGCACGGCGTACCCCTTGGCCTGCAGCTCCGCTATGGCCGTCTTCAGCTGCGGCACCGATGCCGACACGTTCGGGAGCTTGATGATGTTGGCCTCGGGGGTCAGAACGTCGCGGCCCAGCTCGGCAAGGTCGTCGGCGATCCGCTGGTCCTCGGTGAGGCGCTCGGGAAAGGTGGCGAGGATGCGCCCGGCCAGCGAGATGTCACGGGTCACCACGTCGACGCCCGCCCGGGCGGCGTAGGCCTGCACCACCGGGAGGAGGGAGTACGTCGCCAGGGCGGGCGCCTCGTCCGTGTGCGTGTAGATGATGGTCGATTCGGTCACGCGTGCTCCGTCGTCGGTCCTCGGATGGTCGACCAACGATAGACGGAGTGCCGGGGGTGCCCCGGAGGCGCGGACACGCCGGAGGGGGGAAGCGCAGGACGCTGTACCCACCCGCACCAGGCTCAGGACGGGGAACCCGGCACCGCACCTCCGTCCGCCGGCGACCAGAAGTCCGCCCAGGTCGCCCACGCCGCCGGCAGGGTGCCGGAGCCGTCGTGGTGCTCGGGCCAGTCCGCCGGCGGGAGTCCCAGCGGGTTCACGCCCACCTCGGCACCGTAGAAGAGTCGGTGGACCCGGCGGACGAAGCACCAGGACCCGTCCACCCGGCGGTACTCGTCGTCGTAGACGATGGCCTGGTGGATCCATCGGTCACCGTCCTGGATCTCGCCCCTGCAGTAGACGATGCCCGTGGCGTGGTCGGCGTCCACCAGGTCGATGACGTGCGTCCCCACGTTGAGGACCGAGATCCCGATCGCCCGCAACGACGCGTCGAACACGTCGCGGAGCGCCTCGCGACCCGTCGCCCCGGCACCCACCTGGACGTCGGGGACGAAGAGCGCCACCAGGGCGTCGAGGTCACGAGCGTCCACCGCCACCGCGTAGCGGGCCACCAATTGGCGGATCGCCTCGTGCGCCTCGAGGCGCTCCAGCGCAGCGGACGCGGCGTCGTCGGTCATCGGGACGTCCCGTCGCCGTCCCGGGCCGCCGCCGGTCGGACGACCCCTTCGGCGGTCCACCGGGCGACGGTAGCGGCATCCGCGCCGAGCAGCCCGGTGAGTACTTCGGCCGTGTGCTCGCCGAGGAGCGGCACGTCGCGGTCCGGTCCCTCCTGCATCTTCGACAGCTTGACCGGGTTGCCCCCGACCAGCACCGGCGGTCCGGCGCCGTCGGTCCGCGGGAGCTCCACCACCATGTGGCGCTGCACGACATGGGGATCGGCGGCCACCGCCTCGGGCCGGGTGCACGGCGCGGCTGCAATGCCCCCCTCGGCGAGGCGGCGGGCCGCCTCGGTCATCGTCAGCCCGGACGCCCACGTCTGCAACGCCGGTCGGATCACCGCCTCGAAGTGGCCGCTCCACCCGGCGCGGTCCGCAAGTCGGGGATCGGCCAGCCACTCGTCGTGGCCGACGATGCGGGCGAAGCGCTCGAACTGGTGCTCCCGGCCGACCTGGAGGATGAACCAGCCGTCGGCGCACCGGCACGAGGTGAGGATGATCGGCATCCGCATCGGCTCGTCGGGCGCCCGGCCGAGCCCGAGTGAGGCGAAGTTGTAGGACACGTCGCCCAGGGCCACCATGGCGTCCAGCATCGACACGTCGACCAGCTGGCCGACGCCGGTGGCGTCCCGCTGGCGGAGCGCGGCCAGCACGCCGATGACGGCGAACAGGCCGGTGCCAGAGTCGCCGAGCCCGCCAGTGGGACTGAGGACAGGTGGCTGGTGGGGCAGGCGGGAGTACTCGTAGATCCCGGACATGGCCTCGGCCACCGAGGCGTAGGCCGGCCAGTCCGCATAGGGGGACGTGCCGTCGGCGCCGAATCCGGAGATGGACAGGTAGACCAGCGCCGGATGGTCGACCTCCAGCGAGGGATGGTCGAGGCCGAGCCGGCGCGCCTTGCCCGGGCCGAGGTTCTCGGCCACGATGTCGACATGGCCGATCAGGTCGAGGACGATCCGGCGGCCGGCCTCGGACTGCAGGTCGACGGCCACGCTCCGCTTGTTCAGGTTGTTGCGGAGGAAGGTCGCCCCGACCGTCTCCCCGTTCTCCCGGGTGACGACCGGTGAGGAGTGTCGGCCGGCGTCGCCGCGCCCCGCCTGCTCCACCTTGATCACGTCGGCGCCGAGCCGGGCCATCAGCTGGGTGGCGTACGGCAGGGCCTGCATCTGCTCGAGGCTCAGGATGCGGACGCCGTCCAGCGGCCGGCCGAACGGCGCGGCCGCGTCGTTGGCCGACTCACCCAGCCGCACGGCGCCCGCTCGCATCGAGGTCCCGGTCGAGGTCGAGCTGGAGCATCCGGATGGCATTGCCGCGGACGATCTTGTAGACCTCCTCGTCCGTCAGTCCCGCCATCATCTCCTCGGCCACCTGTTGGGTGTCGGGCCACGTCGAGTCGGTGTGGGGATAGTCCGTCTCGAAGGTGACGTTGTCCACGCCGACCCGGTGGAGCGACTCGAGTCCGTGGCGGTCCCGGAAGAAGCAGCCGAACACCTGGCGGTAGTAGTAGGTCGACGGCGGCTCGAGGATGGTCTCACGGACCCCTCCCCACGCCCGGTGCTCGCGCCACACGTCGTCCGCCCGCTCGAGGATGTACGGGAGCCAGCCGATCTGGCCCTCCGAGTAGGCGAGCCGGAGGTCGGGGAAGCGGATCAGCACACCGGAGAAGAGGAAGTCGGCCAGCGAGGCCATGGCGTTGCCGAACGAGAGCGTGGCGGCCACGGCGACCGGCGCGTCCGCCGAGGTGGCCGGCATCTTCGAGGACGAGCCGATGTGCATGCACACCACGGTGCCGGTGTCCGCGCACGCGGCAAAGAACGGGTCCCAGTGCCCCGAGTGGATGCTCGGCAACCCGAGGTGGGGCGGGATCTCGCTGAAGGCGACGGCCCGGACGCCCCGGGCGGCATTGCGTCGCACCTCGGCGGCGGCCAGATCTGCATCCCACAGCGGGATCAGGCAGAGGGGGACGAGCCTGCCGCCCGACCCGCCGCACCACTCCTCGATCATCCAGTCGTTGTAGGCCCGGACGCAGGCGAGGCCGAGTGCGCGGTCGGTGGTGGCCTCGTGGAAGGTCTGGCCGCAGAAGCGGGGGAAGGTGGGGAAGCACAGCGAGGCCTCGACATGGTTGACGTCCATGTCCTGGAGCCGGGCCCCGGGCTCGTAGCAGCCGGGACGCATCTCGTCGTAGGTGATGGGGCTCATGGTCATGTCGTCCCGGTCGAATCCGACGGCGGCGACGTGGCGCTTGTGGACGTAGACGAGGTCCTCGAAGAACCAGCAGTCGGCCTGCGGCCCGTCGTCGTCCCAGGTGATGTCGTAGTTGCCGCCCCCGGTGTGGCGCATGGGCCCGATCCCCCGCCGCTCGATGCGGGGCGCCCGCTCGGTGAAGGCGGCGGGCAGCCACGACGTCCAGACGTGGGCCGGCTCCACGACGTGGTCGTCGACGCTGATGATCCAGGGAATTGCGGGCACGGCGCGCTCCTGTCTGACGGCGCGTCAGATCCTAACCCCGGGGCCTGGGGCCGGAGGTCCGGTCCGGAGGCGTACGCGGGGTGGCCGGCGGGGATGCCCGCGGTGCCTCAGAAGAACCCCCGGATGAGGTTCACCAGCGCCAGGCCCACCGTCAGGATCAGGACCACCCCGCCGGCCCCGATGCCGAGTCCGATACCGAGCGCGACCACATCCTCCAGGATGATGGCGAGGGCGACGAAGACGGCGCCCAGGGCGGGCAGGGTGTCGAGCCCCGAGAACGGCGGGGCGAGGGCGGCGGAGGCGGCCAGTCCGATGAAGACGATCCCGAGGATCCGCAGGAACCACCGTCGATCGAAGAGCGACGCGGCCCGGGGCCTCGAGAACCGCTCGAGCCACCGGATGCGGCGCATCATGAACGGGATGGCCTTGCCCGTCGTCGCGGCCCCGAGCTCGCGGTCCCTCCACCGGGCGGGCAACCAGATGGAACGCGCGCCGAGGACGAGCTCTACTGCCAGGAGGATGGTGATGAGCTCGAAGACGTGGGTGATCCCTCCTGTCGGAAGGGGCAGCGCGGGCACGAACATGAGGAAGAGGATCGTGACGGCGAAGCTCTTCTCGGCGAACACGTTGCCGAGGTCCCCGACCGTCTTCGGGCTGTCCGATGCCAGCCAGGCCTCCAGTTGGTCGCTGAACGGCTCGTCGGTCATGGTGGCGATCCGTCCATGGCCCCCGATCCGGCGTCCTCCCCCACGGTCCCACGAGCGACGACCACCGGGTCGAGGGCCCCGAACCAGGAGCCCGGAACCGGCCGGCCCTTCTGCTCGCCTTCGGAGCTGCCGGTCATGCAGCACTCCACCCGACCGATGGGACTGGTGACCAGGTCGCCGCCGGGGGGGCCGCGAAATGCTCGAGCGCGGCCATGCAGGTTCCTTTCGGATAGCCGGAAGCCTCACACTACCGAGCGCTCTCGGGCCGATCCCCGATGGTGGCACCGCCGACCGACCCGCACACGGTGATGGACCTCGACGAGGCCGCCCGGTCGGGCGCACCGCGGGAGAGTCTCGACCCGGGGTGCACCGGACACGCCGATCCCCACCTGGGCCACGGGACGATCACCCACCGTCAGGGTCCTTGGACCCTGTCCGCCGCCCCAAGGTGCCGGTTCAATGGCAGTGCGACCGGACACCTGACCCGGTCGCCCGAGCAGGGAGGGAGCCGAGATGAGCGGTTCGGTACGCCGGCACACTGATGCCGGTGACCTGGCGGGGTGGCCGGCGAGGCCGCCCGGTCCGGGCGGGCCGCAGTCGCCTGGCGGAAGTGGACCTGGCGGCACGGGTCGGGCACGATCGCCCTCGGCGCCCTCCGAGGTGCCAGGCCCGCCTCGTGGCCAGGTGTTTCCGCAGTGATCGTCGGCACGGACACCCCGGACGAGGCCGTTCCACGTCGATGTTGCACGGACCGAGCGGGATCGGCGGTGGTGCACCGGTCGGAGAAGCGCTCCGACCGGTCCCTTCCGGCGCGAAGGAGCGGACCATGCTCGAGATAGTCGATGTCGGCACCCAATCCGTCCACGCCTACGAACGCGACGCCCCATCGGGGACCATCGACGCGCTCCTCGTGCTCGCCGAACCGCTGCAGGGCCTGCACGTACTGCACCTCAACGCCACACCCTACGGTGGCGGCGTGGCGGAGATCCTGCGTTCCGAGATCCCGCTGTTACGTGACCTCGGGCTGGATGCGGACTGGAGCATCATCAGCGGCGACAGAGAGTTCTTCTCGGTGACGAAGGCCATCCACAACGGGCTACAGGGGGCCGAACGCTCACTCGACGCCGGCGAGCGTGCCGAGTACCTCGAGCACACGGCGGCGAACGCCGCTCGGCTCGGCGATGACTACGACGTCGTCGTCGTGCACGATCCCCAACCGCTTGCCATCCCGTCGACACGCGGACGGGGCGGCGCGAAATGGGTATGGCGTTGCCATATCGACACGTCAGCACCGAACCCACAGACCTGGGCGTTCCTGCGGCCGTTCATCACCGCCTACGACAGCGCCGTCTTCACCATGGGCAATTTCGTCCCGCCGGACTTCCCCCTCGCCCAGGTGGCCATCTTCCCGCCGGCCATCGACCCGCAGAGCCCGAAGAACCTCGAGCTGCCGGCCCCCTTGGCAACGAGGGTCCTCGAGTGGATCGGGGTCGAGTCCGACCGGCCCCTCATCGTCCAGATCTCGCGCTTCGACCCATGGAAGGACCCGCTGGGTGTCATCGCCGCGTATCGGCTGGTCAAGCAGGACGTGCCCGACGTCCAGCTCGTCCTGGCCGGTTCGATGGCCCTCGACGACCCCGATGGCTGGGACGTCTACCGGTCGATCCGAGAGGTCGGACGGAACGACCCGGACATCCACCTGTTCACCAACCTCACCGGCGTCGGGAACGTCGAGGTCAACGTGCTCCAGCTCCGCGCGGACGTCATCGTTCAGAAGTCGATTCGCGAAGGCTTCGGCCTCGTCGTATCCGAAGCGCTCTGGAAGGGCACTCCGGTCGTGGCCGGCCATGCCGGCGGTATTCCGCTCCAGCTGCGTGACGGTGCCGGAGGCTTCCTCGTCGGAAGCACCGCCGAGTGCGCCTCGCGCCTCATCGAGCTTCTGGGCAACGCGGAACTCCGTCGATCACTCGGGGACTCGGGCCGCGACGTGGTGCGCTCGCGCTTCCTCCTCACCCGGCTCGTGGCCGACGAACTTCGCCTCTACGCATCACTCATGGGGAAGCACGTCGGCACCGGGCCTTCCGGGAGTTCGGGACTCGGCGACGACCCACGCGATCCCGTGTGTGGAGTGCGCCGCGGCGCACAGGCCGCCGCCGTCTCGGAATTGCACGGAGGACGCGGTACGCGTTCTGCTCCGAGACGTGCGCCGAGGAATTCCGGCGTGCGCCGAGCGCCTTCACCCGGCCGGATCGGTGACGGGGCCGGAGCGCGGGTCCGGGGCGCTGGGTGCCGGCCCGGCCACCTGGCCGGCAGGATCCGGTCTGCGGCCCGGGGGGTCCCACAGACCCGAGAGCTTCGTCACCATGTCCATGTTCAACCCGGCGGGCATCCCCCTCAGCTGTCGTGGTCGACCACCTCATGACCCACGACCGGGTCAGACCTCCCGAAGAGGTCTGACCCCGTGGATCAGCCCCGCTCTTTGGACTTGTTCAAGGTCACGGCGGCGCGGACGAGAGACTTCAACGCCTCCTCGTCTACCGTCTCGCCTTCGTGGAAGTCGATGGCACGCCTCGTGTTGCCGCCGAGACTGGCGTTGAAGAGGCCCGAAGGATCGCTCAGAGCCGCTCCTTTGGCGAAGGTCATCTTCACGACGCTCTTGTACGTCTCGCCCGTACAGATCATTCCGCCGTGCGACCACACCGGAACCCCTCTCCACTTCCACTCCTCGACGACTTCGGGATCGGCATCCTTGACCAGGGCACGGAGCCGGCCGAGCATCGTGCCCCGCCAGTCGCCCAGCTCCTTGATCCTCGCGTCGATCAGCTCAGGAGGTGACGTGCCCTCCTGCGACCCGTTCTTCTCCATTCCCGCCTCTCTTCCCTAGTCCCGAGGCTTCCATTTACGGGGTTCACCCTCCCACGTGATTGAGGGGAGGTAAACCCGACACCGGCCCACGCCCATAGCCGGCGTTCGGAGGCACTCGTCAGTCAGGCATCCAGCAGTACATGACCATGCGGTGACACGCGAGATCGCAGCGGATCCCGATCTGGCCGCCGCCAGCGGGGTCTCCCACCGCGCTCCCCGATTGGTACCGTGGCCCGATGTCCATCGGAGCCATCGGAGCCAGCGGCGTCGAGGAGCTGGCGTGGGTCGGCCGTGCAGTCGGTGGGCGCGTTCTCGCCGCCGAACGTCAGAGCGACCGACCTCATGGTGGGCGGCCGGCATGGTTCGTCGACGTCGAGCGTGACGACGGTCCGCTGCGCGTCTACGCCCGACTCCAGCGA
This sequence comes from uncultured Actinomycetota bacterium, assembly GCA_963835445.1. Lineage (GTDB taxonomy): Bacteria > Actinomycetota > Acidimicrobiia > Acidimicrobiales > RAAP-2 > Bog-756. The sequence goes on along the minus strand of CAWIFO010000003.1, from coordinate 108,460 downwards.
CCGGAATTGCGGGACGGCGGGGCCGCCCTGGAGCGTGAGGGCGCCGTGCTCGACGCGCTCGCCGCGGGCGGGATCCTTGTACCCCGGGTGCTCGGCGTGCACTCGGACCCTCCCGGTCTGCTCCTCGAATGTCTGTCCGGGACCGGTGACTACGCCGAACTCGACGAGGACGCCCGCTGGGACGTCGACCGCAGATTCCTCGAGGAGCTGGTGAAGCTCCACGCCATCGACACGGCGCCATTCCGGGCCGTGGGGCTCGTCGAACCCCGGGACGCTCCGGCGTTCCTGCTCGACGACCTCGATCGGTGGGAGACCGTGTACCGGGCCATGACGACCCGGTCGGTCCCGCTCATCGAATTCCTCTGCCGCTGGCTCCGGCGACACGTGCCACCGCCGCCGGTTCGGGCCTCCGTCCTCCAGGGGGACACCGGCCCGGGCCAGTTCATGTTCGACGGATCCACCCTGACGGGCATCGTCGACTGGGAATTCGCCCAACTCGGCGACTCGCACCTGGACCTGGCCCTCATCCGCGGACGCGACTTCTACAATCCCGGTGCCGACCTCCGCCGGTGGTTCCAGACCTACCAGGAACTGTCGGGCACGGCGATCGACTGGGACGCACTCGCCGTCTACTCGGTGAAGGCGTTGGCGCTCACCCCGATGTCCCTGGCCGGCCTGTGCCAGTCAATGCCCTGGACGACCGACTACGCCGAGTGGTGGACAATGAACGCCACCTATTCGCGGGCGACGGCACAGGCGCTGGCGGAGGCGACCGGGGTCGTGACCGCCGCCGACGACGTCGTCCTCCCGGAGCCGGTGGTAGGGATCGTCGGCGGGTTCCTCGACGTGATGGACGCTGTCGTGGATCGCGAATTCCGGCCCGCCGACCCCTTCGGCAGCTCACGAGCGGATCAGGCGATGCGCCTGTCCCGCATGATCCGCAACGCCGCCAGCTGCGAACGGGAGCTCACGGCACTCGAGCTCGACGACCTGGGCACAGTGTTGGGGCACCGTCCGCTCGATCCGATATCCGGCGATGCCGAGCTCGTCGGGGTGATCGCTGAGGACGATCCGTCCCGCGACGCCGACCTCGCCGCCTATTTGTGGCGTCGCACCATCCGTCACGAGGCTCTGTTCGTCGGGGCCCTCGGCGCGGGGGAGGGCGCTGTGCTGCAACCGATCGCGGACCTGCGCTGAACGGTCGGCAACAAGGTCGACATGCGCACGGGACGGATTCGTACCAGGGACGACGACTGAACGCAGTCGATGCCGTCACGCTGCCGCCTGGTCGTATCGCCGACGCACCTGCGTGATCGAGACCACACAGGTGCGCATGGACCTGTGACCGTCCCGGCGATCGGGGACACCCTGCGGAAGGCTGCCCCGCTCCCGACGTTGTGGTCCACAAAGCACCCCGCACAGCATCGGCCCTGACCGGAATCGGGCAGAGAAGTATCAGTCGGTTTGCCGGACGTTGGCGATCATCTCGTTGAATGACGCCTCTCCCATCGTCTCCCACATCTGACGTGCCGGTGGAGGCATGTGCTCCAGCATCATGGCCTTCTGTGCAGGCGTGAAGTTCTCTCGGATCAATCCCATGATCAGCCAGATCTTGTCGCCCTTGAAGTTCGCCATGGCGTGCCCGGGCAGCATCCCCCACTCTTCCGCGGTGACGTGTTCCGTGGCGAGAGGGACAAGCCTTGCTTCTTCCTGGTCGAGGTGGGCCGCCAGGGCCTCATTGAGGGACCCGAGGTTGCGTACTAGCTCTGGGCCTTCGCCGTCGCCCTTCGCCTCCCAAGAGGTGACGGAGGTACTGGCTGCCGCCAGGAGCGTCAGCACGTCCTGATGCTGCTCGATGGCCAGATCGACTTCGCTCTTCTGTTGGGGGGCCCGCTCGATCAATAGGGGGAAGAGGAGTTCCTCCTCCCCGTCATGGTGTGCTTCGAGAAAGGCCAGCACGTTGGTGTAGTAGCTGGTGATGAGAGTACGACGATCGTCATTTCCGGCTGCGCTCTCGATCAAAACAGGAGCTGCGGCCAACGAAGATCTGAAGACTTGGTGGACCGCCGCCATATCCGACGTATCGGGGCGAATCGAGTCTGGCTCAGCCATGGCGCATCTCCTCGTCAACCTGGCCGCCGAGCGGCATTCCTCGACACCCTAGCCAGGCAGATGCCGTTCGCCCAGGGGGCGGAGGACAGCGGGACCTAACTGCTGTCGGAGGTGCAGCAGGCAGTCATCCACCCGCCCGGATTCGGTAAGGGGCACTCGGATGAGCGAACCCGTCACCGGTCTACCTCCCCTCAATCACGTGGGAGGGGTCACCCCCCACCGTGGCGAAACTACCTTGAGCTGAGGTTGAGTACTGCCCTCCGATCCCGATGGAGATCCCGGATGAGCCGGGCCACGCGGGTCAGGACTCCGGCGATCGTCACGACCGGGCCGGGGGCCGCTCCGTCCGCACGCCTCGCCTCGTGGGGCACCTCGAGTGGTTGGGGACGGCGCTCCGCGTGCACGACCGCCCGTGCCCAACAGTGAGCGAGCTCCGCCTGCACCTGGTCGAGCGCCTCGAGTCGAAGGGGGAGTTGCTCCGCTCGACCACGTAGCGGGCGAACGATCGAGAGCCGCTGGGCAGGCGGCGCGCCGTGTGCGCGACCCGGACTTCCACGTACGGTACCGGGACGGATGCACGGCACACGGCCGGCGGGAACAGGAGAGACCGGATGACCCGGATGGATCGGTGGGGCGTGCCCAGTGCCGCAGGGAGTGACCCCGCTGCCGTCCGGCTCGACGACGCGGTGCTCGACCTCTGCCTCATGGTGGGCCAGCCATCGGTGATCATCGCCGAGCTGGTCGCTGCCGAGCCCGGATGGGCCATGCCACACATCGCCTCGGCCTATCTGGAACTGTACGCCCAGACCATCGAAGGGAACCGGTCGGCCGGCGCGTGTCTGGACACGGCCCAGGCCTCCCACCCCGACCGGACCGAGCGCGAGCAGGCCCACCTCCGTGCCGCCCGCCAGTGGCACGCCGGACAGCCCGCCGCGGCGCTCGACACGCTCGGCCGGTGGCTCCGGGACCGACCCCGGGACCTCCTGGCGCTCCGGGTCGCCCAGGACCTGGCCTTCTTCATCGGTGACCGCACCGCGCTGCTGGCGGTGCCGGCCCGTGCGCTCGCGTCATGGCTACCGACCGAGTCCGAGCGGGGGATCGTCGCCGGCATGGTCGCCTTCGGCCTCGAGGAGCACGGACGCTACGGGGACGCCGAAGACGTCGCCGCCGGAGCGCTCGACGCGAACCCGACCGACCCGTGGGCTGCCCATGCCCTCGCCCATGTCTACGAGATGCAGGGCAGGAGCGCGGAAGGGGCAGCCTTCCTGCGGGACAGCGCGCCCCGGTGGTCACCGAGCTTCTTCGCCTCGCACAACTGGTGGCACCTCGCCCTCTTCTGCATCGAGCGCGACGATCTGGCCGGCGCCACCGAACTGCTGCGTGGCCCGGTCGACGCCGCCTCCCCGACCGTGTGGTTCGAGATTGTGAACCAGGTGTCCCTCCGGTGGAGGCTCGGGCTGCTCGGCACCGACGTCGCCCTGCCCCCCACCTTGACGGAGGTGCTCATCGCGCGGGCCGACGAGCATCTCTCGGTGTTCAACGACCTCCATGCGGTCGCCGGCCTCGCCCTGGCCGGGGAGGCTGGCGCACTCGAGCGGGTGATCGCCGGCTACGGCCCGGGATCTGCGCACCCGGCCGCCGGCCAGCTGCTCCGCGGCTTCGCGGACTTCGCCGGCGGGCGGTTCGCACTGGCGGCCCAGGGACTGTCCGATGCCCGAGCGGTAACGCCGTCCATCGGTGGTTCCACCGCCCAGCGGGACCTGGTCGACCAGACACTGCTGGTGGCCACTGTCCGGAGCGGGGGATCGGCGACCCGGATCGCCGACCTGGTGGCCACCCACCCCACTCGGTGGTCGGCCCGGACGACCGAACGGCTGCTGGCCACTCGCTAGCGCCTCACCGAGGACCCGCCGGCCGCGGGTGACGACCACCGATCCAGCGGGCTGGACGGGACGGGACCAGCTGATGCGGACCGGACCCCTGTGCCGCCGAGAGGGACCGGCTCCCGGAATCACCGGAATCACCGGGCCCGCCGGGGCAGTGGTGCCTCCGGGTCCTCGTGAGTGTTGACCCCCGTCGACGTCCACCACCCGTACGCCCGAGGTCAGCCCGGGCTCCCGGCACACCCTGCCGGCCGGTACGGCCACCGGACATCCCACTTCCCGTGCGCGTCGACCTGCACCGGCAGCAGCGAGATACGCGAGACCGGCTGCCGATTGGTGGATCACTGGAGGCGGGCGTCACGCCATCGCTCGACGTTCGCCTGAAGTACGTCGGCGCGCCCGAGCGTGGACCCACGGCATTGAAGGGAGCCTGGGCCACTGTCCCACCGTTCCCAATGCCATGTCGGGGATGGTCGGCAGAGGATCAGTCACGGCCCGACGACGTGGCGCACCAACGCAATCGCCAGGTATGCGACGACCAAGAGCGGAACGAACGCGGCCACGGCCAGGAGAGCCGTCATCACGCCTGCCGTCGCCGACCGCTCCGATGCCGAGGGGGAACGGCGGCCGTCCTCAACCGGCCGCCTTCGGTCGATGCCGTGCTGAATCGTGCGGGCCACAACGACGCTCACGCAACCGACCATCACCAGCACAACGATTAGGAACATCGGTCAGACTCGATCTCTCGTCGTAAGAGGTACGCAGACGCCAGGTAGGGGCAGACCGGTCTCCGCGCTGGATGCGGTGCGGGAGCTGGGCACCAATGGTTGGGAGGAGCCTGCCGGCGTCCGCCCCCGAGCGGCGGGTAGATGGGACGGTCTGGCCGGCACCACCTGCTGACCTGCCTTCCCCAGTGCACGGGGATCCGCCGTCTCAACCTGGAACCTGCATCGGCGCACAATGGACTGTCCAGGTCCGCCCGTCCCAGTACCGCCACGAAGCGCTCCCACTGGGATCCCCGTACCACCCAGGTGGCGGCGCACTCGCTCGTGCCGGGGTGGGCTTGCGCTCCGGAGCAATGGGGAGAGCGAGGAGAACGAGGAACGCCGCGAGCGGCGCGATGAACATCCCGATGGTCATCGCGCCGAGGACGGCCACGGCGCCCACCAGACCAGCCACGATCAATCCGGTCACGCCGAGCCGCTCCGAGCGGCGCACCACTCGCCAGACCACGCTGGCCGTGGAGGTCGCCAGGGCGATGGCAAGGGCGATGAGGATGACACGGACCGTCCCGGGCTGCTCCTGGTAGAGGGTGGTACTCGACTGGGTGACGGTCGTCGGCCGACCCGTACCCGAGCTGACGATGGTCGACGAGCCGGTGGCGACCGAGACCATCATCCATGCCAGGGCTCCCCAGGCGAGGTAGGCACCGAACAGCAGGACGAAGCGGAGCAGGACGTGCCTTGTTCGCCCCGACCATCCTCGTGGAGTGACCTCGAGAGCACTCACGTCCCTGCTCCGTCCCGCGGCGCTGTCGCTCCTCCCGCGCCGCCCAGGCCACTGAGGAGCGATGCGAGCTGGAGCGCTTGGTCGAACAGCGCCGTAGCCGGTGCCCGGTCCCCGTCGAGGTGGGTCAGCATCTCCATGCCGAGGTAGAGCGCGACCACAGCGAACCCCACGGACTCGGCGTGCACGAGTCCGCCGAGCGGCGAGTCCGCCAGCAGGCCGGCCACCGCGTCGCGGGCGAAGCCCGTCCACGGATCGATGCGCTTGGCGACCTCCTCACCGAGACCTGGAGTCGTCGTCGCCCCGGCGATCATGGCCACGAGAACGGCAACGTGGCCGGCGTCCAGGTCGTCGCGGAAGATCGACGACGCCACGTCCACCAGTTCGGCCGGCGAGGTCACTCCCTCCACGGCCGCGCCGTATCGGTCCTGGCGCATGGCGCTGACCGCATCGAGGGCGGCGAGGAGTAGACCGGAGACCGAGTCGAAGTGGTAGAAGATCAGGCCCTGGTTGACACCGGCCCGGGCAGCGATGACGCGGGCGCTGGCACCGGCATACCCGTGGTCCTTGAGGGTCTCGATGGCGGCGTCGATCAGCTGTTGGCGCGTCGCCTCGCCCCGGGTCGTCCGCACGGCAGGTGCTGCGGTGACTCGGGCCTCCGACATCGGGGCACCTCCAAATTGAGCGACTGCTCAACTACTGTACCGCGTCCAAGCCCACGGGCAAATGGGCGGTCCGGCACTGGCTCGAGACGATTCAGTTCGAGCCGCAAGCAGCGGGGCGCTCGGTGCTCACAGGCGGCTCAGCATGATCCCGAGCACCCGGGTCGCCTGGAATTCGTCCAGGCCCGTCGACTGGGTCATCAGGACGTAGCCGTGCTTCGACCCGAGGAGTTCGCTGACGCCGGTGGGAGACCCAGGACCAGTGCTCGGGACCGGGGAAAGCCACAGCGCCGGCTCCCCGGCGACGGTGAGGTGGACCCAGTGGAAGGCCGTGATGGTCGCTCCGGAGGGAGTCGTGCCAGGCCGCGAGATGGCCAGAGGATTGGCCGTGTTCCGGAAGTTGGCGAGTCGCCGCCGATCCCACGTCACGTCGGTGGTCAGGGACACACCCTGGATGATCCCGAGGTAGGTGCACGAACTCTCCAGCGCTGACGTCCCGTTCGGCGGCGGGCCGGGGGGCACAGCGAACACGCCTTCGGCTTCCCTCATGGGCAACAGGGAGCAGGCGTGGACGACGCGTGGCGTCGAGGCCACCGGGGCCGATCCGCATCCGGCCATGCCGACCCCTACCAGCGCAAGCACCGCCGCTGTCGGAAGTGTGCTGTTCAGGTGCAGCCGTTGGTAACCATGTCGCGCTCTCGCCGCCACCTCCACGTCGCCCACCCTCCGTCGGAGGTGTCGTACAACACCCACTGGCTTCGGCTGTTGCGAACTGCGACCTCTTTGCCATGTACAGCCAAGCGGGGCGCGATCCCCTGGGTCAGGTCTCCCGAGATCACGACCAGATCGGGACCCATACTGGCGATGTCGGCCAACAGCGACTCGGCGAGGTCCTGTCTGTGGGCTCCGAAGTGGATGCCCGACAGGTGGACGAGGACCGGCACGTGTGCACTATCGCATGCCCGCCATTGGGTCAGACGGCGTGCTGCCGGATCCCCGGTTCGTCCGGTCCCGATCGGGGCACGGCGAGCGGCACCGTCGTGGCAAACAGCCAGGCGATTGCCGCCAGCCACACCAGGGCCACCAGGCCCCCGGCCAGAACGTCGGTGGTCCAGTGGACACCCAGCTCCACGCGTGAGAACCCGACCGCCGCGATCGCGAGGATTCCCAGGGTGGTCGCCACGGCGCGGACCGAACGCCGGCGCGTAACGAGGAAGGCGATGGCCATGGCCGCGGCGCCGACAAGCGTCACGTTGGCGGCGTGACCCGAGGGGAACGAGGCGCCGTGTGCAGTGACCAACCAGATGGCCCTGGGGGGTCGTGGGCGGCCGACGAGGTGCTTGACGCTGTTCACCGTCGCGTACTCACCCGCCCAGGCCGACGACGAAGAGGAAGAGGGCGGCACGGGTCAGGTGCTTCGCCACTGTCACCGCAACTACGACGCAACCGGTGATGGCGACCGCCACCCACGAGCCGATCCAGGTGACCACCCTCATCGTCGCGTCGAGCGCCGGAGTCCGATGGTCGACCACCCAGTTGGTGATGTGCCGGTCGACATCCGTGATGGCATGGGAATGCACGACGAACTCACCGACGCCGAACAGCCCGGCGGTGATGGCCAACCACCCCAGAGCGAGGAGGCAGGAGCGGGACGCGAACGCCCGCGTCGACAGCGAGTCCGGCGGCACCAGGTCAACCTACCGGGCGCCATCGGGGCACCGCAGCGGGCCTTTAGGCCCTACTCGGCAGCAGCGGCCGGAACCTACGGTGAGCGGCATGGGACACCCCGGTCATCGTGGACAGCCCGGCGAGCAGCGTGGTGCCGGCGGGGAAGGTGTGTGGCGATGAGCACGGCCCCCAACCGCATCAGCTGGCCGGAGCGTGCCTACGCACTGGGTTCGTTGGCATGTGGTCTACTGCTCGCCGGGTTCCTCATCGGGTTCATCGTCCGGAACCTCGGCTTCCTCGCCTTGGCAGTGGTCGGACTCGGGCTGGCCATCGGCGGGGGCCTGGTGGGCGATCACCGAACGGATGCCCCGCCGGGCGATCGGCATCGTCGGTGCTGCACTCGGCGCCGCAGGGATCGTGGTGGCGTTGGTCCGGGCGACCCCGTCAGGTGACAACGTCGGTCTGCGGCTGGTGGTCCTGGCCGTCCTCCTGGCGGGGGCCGTCGGTCTCGGTCGGGCGGCACTCGCCCGCGACCTCCATGCGCACGACGAACTGCGCCCGGTGACCGTCAGCCTTCCCCGACACCCGGTACTGATCTGCAATCCCTGGTCGGGTGGCGGAAAGGTGGAGAAGTTCGGTCTGGCGGAACTGGCCAGCGAGATGGGGGTCGAGGTCGTCATGCTCGATCGGGGCCTCGACCTCGAACAGCTGGCCCGGGACGCCATCGCACGAGGCGCCGACTGCCTGGGCATGGCCGGAGGCGACGGCTCCCAGGCGCTGGTCGCCTCCATCGCCATCGAGCACGACCTGCCGTTCGTCTGCGTGTCGGCGGGCACCCGGAACCACTTCGCCCTCGACCTCGGGATCGACCGCGAGGACCCGCGGCGGAGCCTGGACTGCCTTCCGTGACGGCATCGAACGCCGGATCGACTACGCCACCGTCGGCGACCGGCTGTTCGTCAACAACGTGTCGCTCGGCATCTACGCCACCATCGTGCAGCAGGAGGGCTACCGCGAGGCCAAGTCGGAGACCACCAAGGCGCTGCTGCCCGAGATGCTGGGACGGACCAAGGAGCCCTTCGACCTCCAGTTCACCGACCCGGGCCAGGGGGAGGTGGACGGTGCGTTCCTGATCCAGGTGTCGAACAACCCCTACGTGCTCGGCGCGACCCTGGACGCGTCGCAGCGCCGGCGGCTCGACACCGGAACGCTCGGTGTCGTCGCCATCTCCGCCAGCACCGGCGCCGAGGCGGCCCAGGTCTTCACCCTGTCGGCGCTCGGCCAGCGGCGCCGGAGCCGGCACTGGCACGAGTTCACCGCCGAGCAGTTCGAGGTGCGGTCGAGGTCCGGGAAGGCGTATGCGGGCATCGACGGCGAGGCGCTCGAGCTGGACACACCGCTGGAGTTCCGGATCCACCCACGCGGACTCCGGCTGCTGGTTCCCGAAGGGAACCTGACCGCGGCCGAGCAGCGCCGGGCCCGGGACATCTCGGTGCGGGACCTGATCGACATCGCCCGCGGACGGGACCCGCTGGCAGCAGCAGACCCGTAGGGCCCGCGCCGCGGAGTTCCGCCGATCGCGTCGGCGGATCGGCCAGTGGCGGTCAGTAGGGAGTCGGGATGTACCGCAGCAGCGGGTTCGACGTCGGGTCGTCGTCCAGCGCCTCGCGATGCGGCAGCTCGACGTCCCGGTGCTCCAGGGGGGCATAGGGGATGCGGTCCGAGCAGGTGGGAGATGATGTTCAGCCGCGCCCGCTTCTTGTCGTCGGAGTGGGCGACCCACCACGGCGCCCATGCGGTGTCGGTGGCGGCGAACATGTCGTCGCGTGCCTGCGAGTACTCGGACCAGCGCTGGTAGGACAGCAGGTCCATCTCGGACAGCTTCCAGATCTTCCGGGGGTCGTCGATCCGGCTCTGGAGGCGGCGGGTCTGTTCGTCGGGGCTGACCTCCAGCCAGTACTTGAGGAGCAGGATGCCCGAGTCGACCATCGCCTTCTCGACCCCCGGCGCCAGATCAAGGAAGCGCCGGGTCTCCTCGGGGGTGCAGAATCCCATCACCCGTTCGACGCCGGCCCGGTTGTACCAGCTCCGGTCGAAGATGATCACCTCGCCGGCCGCCGGGAAGTGCGCCAGGTACCGCTGGATGTACATCTGGGACTTCTCGCGCTCGGTCGGCGCCGGCAGCGCGACCACCCGGAACACCCGGGGGCTGACCCGCTCGGTGATCGCCTTGATGGTGCCGCCCTTGCCGGCGGTGTCGCGGCCCTCGAACACGATGCAGACCTTGGCCCCGGTGTCCTTGACCCACTCCTGGACGGCGACCAGCTCGCCGTGCAGGCGCCGCAGCTCGTGCTCGTACTCCTTGCGCTTCATCTTCGGGACGCCGATGACGTGGTCGGGGATTCCTCCGTCGGCGCACGTGGCGTCTCCGCCGGGGGAGGATGCCCGGTCCGTCCCGTCAGCACCACCTTTCACGTGCCTGCTGTCGTGCTTGTGCTTGCTCATCAGCTTGTCTCCGTCCGGTTCGGGGCCGACGCCCACATGGGACACCGGTAACGCCGCACACACCGTGGTCGATCGTGGAGGCATCGGCCAGGCGTGGCCTGGAGCCAAGGTACATCGTGGCTCCCGGAAGCCACATCGGAACTGACCCATACCGATGGCAGGGATCAGAGGCGCGCGGCGTCGATCCCGGGACCGGGTAATGCGGTCACCGAATGTGGACCGGGGTCCGAGGACGACTCCCACGCGGCCGGGGAGCGTCCGGCGTAGCGTCTGGTCGAGGTACCCCACCTCCGGTGCCGTCCCGTGGGTCCACGGCAAGACGTCGTCGACCAGGCATGGTGCGGCAACTGGGTTCGCTCCGGCCAGCGAGGAGGAGTCATGCAGGACCTTGGCCAAGACCACCATCAGGGCGACTTCCCACCGTGATGCCTGCGGACCCTGGCACCGTCTGCCGTCCGGTCGGAGGTTCCGGTATGCCCGAGCCGGTGCATGCCACGAGATGGCGGGAATGACACGCATCCTGGAGCGCTGGGCGCCTGGGTTGGGCACACTCCGCACCTACCGGCGCAGGTGGCTGCGATCCGACCTGGTCGCCGGAGTGGTCCTGGCCGCGATCCTGGTCCCCCAGGGCATGGCCTACGCAGAGCTCGCCGGACTCCCGGCAGTGACGGGGCTCTACACGACGATCGCCTGCCTCGTGGCCTATGCCGTGTTCGGTCCGTCGAAGGTACTGGTGCTCGGCCCGGACTCATCGGTGTCGCCACTCATCCTCGCCGCCATCACGCCACTGCTCGTCACCAACGATCCGGCGAGCGCCATCGCCCTCGCCGGCATGATGGCGATCCTGGTGGGCCTGATCGAGATCGGACTGGGGGTGGCCAAGCTCGGCTTCGTCGCCGACCTGCTCTCCAGTGAGGTCCGCGTGGGCTATCTGAACGGCCTGGCCGTCACCATCATCGTCGGTCAGCTGCCCAAGCTCTTCGGTTTCTCCACAAGTGCCGACAGCTTCATCGCCGAGGTTCGGGCCTTCTTCCACGGACTCGACCAGACCAACCGGACGTCGCTGGTGACCGGTCTCTGCACGCTTGCCGTCCTGCTGGTCCTCCCACGGCTTACCCGCCGGGTACCCGCCGTCCTGGTTGCGGTGGTCGGCGTCACAGTTGTCAGCGTCGTCCTCGACCTGGCCTCGCACGGGGTGAAGACCGTCGGCATACTCCCCCAGGGCGTCCCCGCCCCGGCATTGCCGTGGACGAAGCTGTCCGACATCGGCCCCCTTCTCATCGGTGCGGTGGGTATCACGCTGGTGTCGTTGACCGACACCATCGCCACGGCGACGAGCTTCGCCGCCCGCCGGGGGGATGAGGTGGATCCGGACCAGGAGATGGTCGGCATCGGCACCTCGAACATCGCGGCCGGCTTCTTCCAGGGCTTCGCGGTGTCTGTCAGCGGCTCCCGCACGGCGGTCGCCGACCAGTCAGGTGCCAAGACGCAGTTGACAGGCGTGGTCGGGGCGGGGCTGGTCGTCCTGTTGCTCCTGTTCCTCAACGGGCTCCTGGCCGACCTGCCCCAGACCGCGTTGGCGGCCGTGGTCATCACCGCCGCCCTTTCGCTCGCCGACCTCCGTGCGGTGCGGCGCTTCGCCCAGGTCCGGACGTCCTCGTTCGTCGTCAGCCTGGTGGCCACTGCCGGCGTCATGCTCTTCGGCGTACTCCAGGGGATTGTCATTGCGATCGTCCTGATCGTGCTCCTGTTCTTCAAGCGCAGTTGGTGGCCCCACGGCGCCGTCCTCGGCGAGGTGTCCGACCTGGGAGGTTGGCACAGCACTTCCAGGTACCCGGACGCCACCGAGTTGCCGGGCATCGTGGTCTACCGATGGGAGGCGCCGCTCTTCTTCGCCAACTGCGGGCAGTTCCGGGATCAGGTGCGGAAGCTGGCGCGTGAACGGACCCCCGCGTGGATCGTGCTCCAGTGCGAGGCGGTTACCGACATCGACGTCACGGCGTCCGAGGTGCTCAAGAGCTTGGACGAGGAGCTGAATGCCGCCGGCACCAGGGTGGCCTTCGTCGAGCTGCGTGACCGCCTCCAGGAGCTGGTCCGCCGCTACGGCCTCGACACCACGTTGGACCAGGCCCACTTCTACCCGAGCCTGGACCAGGCACTTGCTGCAATCACCACCGCCCCCGGGGACGATCCCGGAAGCGCCGACGAAGGGACGGCACCGCAATGAGCTCCGCTTCCGAACCCGGGGTGGAGGCCTAGGACGAGGGGAACCCGCGCGTGGCCGCCCTGTTGGCCATGGCCATGTTCGTGCTGGTGGTCGACACGTCGCTGATGAACGTGTCGATCTCGGCCGTCATCACGGACCTGCACACGACGGCCAGCGGGGTCCAGTCGGCGATCGCCCTCGAGGCGCTCGTCTCGGCCGCCTACATCCTGACCAACTCGAAGCTGGGCGACCTCATGGGACGCAAGCGCGCCCATGTGACCGGGCTCCTGGGCTACGCCGTCGGTGCGGTGGCCTGACGCTGGCCCAGAACCTGCAGACCATCATCATCTTCTGAGCGATCGTCGGCGGGCTCGGCGCGTCACTACTGCTGCCGGCAATGCAGTCCCTCATCCACGGCAACTTCACCGGCGGCGCTCAGAAGCGGGACTATGCGCTGGTGGGCGCCTCGGCGGCCATCGCCTCAGCAGTCGGACCACTGCTGGGGGGCTTCCTCACGACGTACCTGTCGTGGCGGGTGGGTTTCGGGCTCGAGGCCCTCGTGATCCTGGTGATCCTGACCCAGATCCGACTGGTCTAGGACGTCCCCTACGCCGGCTCACGCAAGATCGATGGCGTCGGTGCCGTCCTCTCCGTCGTCGGCACGGGTGGCCTCGTCCTCGGCATCCTGGTGTGGCAGGAGGGCGGTCAGTACGTCGGGCCCATCATGGGACTCGGCGCGGTGGCGCTCGCCGCCTTCTCCTACTGGCTGGTCTACCGCAAGCGCCAGGGGAAGACCACGCTGTGGGACCCTGAGCTGTTCAAGCACCTGACCTTCCGCATCGGCATCTCCCAGCAGATGCTCCAGCAGGTCACCCTGGGCGGCGCCATGATCGTCCTGCCGCTCTTCCTGCAGATGACCCTCGAGTACAACGCCATGCAGGCCGGGCTGTCGCTCGCGCCCCTGTCGTTGTCGATGTTCGGCATGGCCATGCTCGCCGGGCGCAAGGCGGGCAGGTGGCGTCCCGCCCAGATCGTCCTGGCCGGCTTCGCCCTGAGCGCCATCGGCAAGGGGGTGATCATCCCCCTGGTGCCACGGGTCGACTCGGGGTGGTACCTGGTGATCCCGCTCATCGTCGCCGGGTGCGGTCTTGGCATGCTCGTGGCCCGACTCAACAACTTCACGCTCGCCCCCATCAGCGAGGACCGGGTCAGCGAAGCAGCGGGCGTGAACTCGGCGGCCGGCTCGTTCGGGCTGTCCTTCGGGCTGGCGGTGGCCGGTGGCATCATGCTCTGGGCCCTGGCGCTGAGCTTCACCCATCAGACCGAGGCCAGCGTGGTGATCCCCCCGGCCCAGCAGCAGATCGCGGCTCACATGGAGCACGACGCCGAAGTCATGAGCAGTACGGCGCTGCAGAGACAGATTGCCTGTGAACCTAAGGTCGTCCAGGACGGGGTCCTGGCCATCAGCACCCACGCCCGGAATGGCTCGCTCCAGTTCGCGCTGTTGATCCCCCTCCTGGCGTCACTCCTCGGCCTGGCCAACGCGTTCCGAATGCTGCGGCTCCCCGACATCGCGCCTCAGGCGGACATCGAAGGCGTCGGACTTGGGTAGTCCACACCGGGCTCGATGACGGCCAGCAGATCCACCATGATCTGCCTCCCTTCACGTCAGGTAGTGGTTGTCGCTCATCGCTCGGTCCTCCTCTGCCCCTGCGACGATCGCCCCGGCCCAATGACCCGTGAGCCGCCCGCGACGAGGGGCATTCGATTCGCGAAGAGATCTGGGGCTCCGGGCGCGGCGGTGCCCCGGGCGGCACAGGGGGAAGTGGTGCACGGGCGGCCGATCGTGAGGAACCGGCAGGCCTGGCCAGGGCTGTGCTGCACTCGCAGGTGCACAGGCCCAGTCGGAGAAACCCCCGGAATCGTCCGAGATACTCCCTCCGAGGGGCCGCCTACCGACCCCCGGGCAGCACAAAGGCCCAGGTCAGGACCTGGGCCTTGCATGCTCTCCGACGAGTATCTCGGAGAATGGTGGCGGGGGCAGTGTGTGAGTTCATGACTTAAGCGACACCTGTGTCAAGACATAGGAGACACCTGCTGAGGAGGGTCTTCTGTGGACAAGGGTCGCTTCCTTATCGAGACACACCTGCGCACCGGCCAGTCGATCGGTGAGCTGGCGAAGGCCCACGGGGTCCACCGCAGCTGGCTCTACAAACGCCTCGCCCGCTATCGGCGGGAGGGCGAGGCCGGGCTCGAGCTGCGTTCGACGCGGCCGAAGACCTCGCCGACCCGGATCGCCGACCTGTGGGAGGAGGAGATCGTCCGGCTCCGAAAGGAGCTCACCGAGCTCGGTGTCGACGCCGGGGCGGCCACCATCCAGACCCACCTGGGCGACCACCACGACGTCGTCCCGTCGGTCCCGACGATCTGGCGGGTACTGAAGGCGAGGGGCTTCGTCACTCCGCAGCCCCACAAGCGCCCGACGAGCTCCTACCACCGGTTCGAGGCGGACTTCCCGAACGAGTGCTGGCAGGCGGACGTGACCCACGTGGTGGTCGCCGACCAGGTGGTGTTCGAGGTCCTCAACATCATCGACGACCACTCCCGACTGTGTGTGGCCTCGCGGGCGTTCGTGACGGTGACGTCGCCCGACGTGGTCCGCACCCTGCACGCAGCCGCTGCCACCTGGGGCTATCCCCGGTCGTTCCTCACCGACAACGGGGCGATCTTCACGGCCAGTGCGGTCAAGGGGACGAGCGCCATGGAGGCCGAGCTGCTGACGCTGGGCATCACCTCGAAGCATGGCAAGCCCTACCATCCCCAGACCCAGGGCAAGATCGAGCGCTTCCACCAGACGCTGAAGAAGTACGTGGCCAAGCAACCTGCCGCCACGACCAAGCGTCAGCTCCAGGCCCAGCTCGACCGGTTCGTCAGCTACTACAACGAGGTCCGGCCCCACCGGTCGTTGGACCGGAGGCGACCCCTCGAGGTCTTCAACGCTCGGACGAAGGCGGTCCCGACGGGGCCGAAGATCGACACCACCGGCTACCGGGTCCGCCGGGACAAGGTCGACAGGACCGGCTCGGTGACGCTCCGCTATCACAGCCGGATCCACCACATCGGAGTGGGACGGGCCTACGCCGGCTGGCGGGTGATCCTGCTCGTGGCCGGGACCGACGTGCGGATCCTCGGGATCGACGGCTCACCACTGCGCCACCTGACCCTGGATACAACAAAGGACTACCAG
Organism: uncultured Actinomycetota bacterium; assembly: GCA_963835445.1. Classification (GTDB taxonomy): domain Bacteria; phylum Actinomycetota; class Acidimicrobiia; order Acidimicrobiales; family RAAP-2; genus Bog-756. Next base: position 92,671 of record CAWIFO010000003.1, on the reverse strand, counting down.
CCACAGCCGTGACCGATAGTCCCTGGTTGTCTACGATGTCTCGCGACATCTGTCTCCGATGTCTCGCGACATCACAATGGTGGCGGGGGCAGGATTTGAACCTGCGACCTTCGGGTTATGAGCCCGACGAGCTACCAGACTGCTCCACCCCGCGTCGGTGGATCATGAGGTTACCACTTCATCCGCGACCTCCGTCCAACGCTGCTTCGTCCGCGCCGGGCCCCGAAGGCGATCCGTCGCCCGACTCAGTTGCCCAGTCCCGCGATCGCCCCCGACGCCGGGTTGGTCGTGGTGGTCGTGGTCGTGCTGGCCACCGGGCCGCCAGTCAGTGCCTGGACCTGCTGGAGGCTCGTCTCCATGGCGTTGATGTCGCTCTGGTAGGCGGCCAGGTTGCCGTTCTTCAGGTCCGTCTGCGCCTGCTGGTAGGACTGCTGGGCCTGGGCGAGGAGCGCCAGGGCCTGCGGCGACAGCGACGAGGACGTGCCGGTCCCGACGGGACCCCCGCCCGTCGACGTCGACACCGGGGCGGAGAACAGCTTCGTGAGGGCATCGGACAACGAGGTCCCGATGGCAGCCGGCTGGTTGCCGTACACGGCGATGATCCGCTGGAACTCGGGGAAGGCGTTGCGGGACGACTCGACGTACAGCGGCTGGATGTACAGCAGCGCGTTGGCGACCGGGATCATGAGCACGTTGCCGAGGAGCACCGACGAGCCGTTCTGGTTCAACAGTGAGATCTGTCCCGACACCGCCGGTGTGGCGTCGATCTTGGCGGCGACGATGGCCGGTCCGTTGACAGGGTTGTCTCGTGGCGTGACGAACATCTTCAGCTGCCCGTAGTGGCCCGGGTCGGACCCCGCCATCATGAACCCGGACAGCGTCTGGATCTGGCTGCCCGACGACACCGGCACGAACGCGTCGATGAGGTTGAACGACTGGCCCGTCTCACCCGGGATGCGCATCACTTGGTAGATCGGTGACATCCGCACCAGTTGGCCGGTCGAGACCACCTGGCCCTGGGCGTTCACGGTCTGGGTGGTGGCGAGAGCCTGGGCCGGCTGACCTGCGCCCGGGTCGGGCGACAGCGTCCACGCGTCGGCGGCGCTGTAGAAGCTCTGCGCCTTGGTGATGTGGTACTTGCCGTACATGGTGGCCTGGACCGTGAAGATGTCCTCGGGGTAGCGAAGGTGGGACCGCAGCTCCGAGCTCATCTGCGAGGACGGGGTGAACATCCCGGGGAACGCCTTCTCGTACGTCCGGATGATCGGGTCGTTCGGGTCCATCACGTAGAAGGTCATCTTGCCCGTGTAGGCGTCGACGAGGACCTTGACCGAGTTGCGCACATAGTTGAAGCTGCCCGACAGCCCGCTGCCCGAGGCCACCGCGCCGGTGTCGGCATTCTGGGCGTAGGGGTAGTTGGCCGTCGTCGTATAGGCGTCCTGCACCCAGTCGATGTGCCCGTTGAGGAGCACCGGGTACGGATCGGCGTCCAAGTTCAGGAACGGCGCCGCCTTGGTCACCCGGGCTTGCACGCCGCGATCGAACATGAGCCGGGAGTCGTTGGTGATCTGGCTCGAAATCAGCAGGTTCAGGTCGTTGAACCGGGTGGCGAACATCACCTGGTTGAAGAACGAGGAGAGCTGCACGCCCCCGTCGCCCTTGTAGTGCGTCTCGACATTGGTGCCGTTGGTCAGCTGGTAGTCGATCTCGGGCTGCTTGGTGTTGGCCACCACGTAGCCCGAATTGTTGAGTCCGAAGTAGACCGAGGGCTGGGTCACGTTCGGCAGGCCACTGTTCGACACCGGCGGCAGCGCTCCCACCGCGAACTCGGGGTCGCCGTTGGAGGTGGCCACGTTGGCCGGCGAGACGATCATCCCGTACCCGTGTGTGTACTGGAGGGTGGTGTTCACCCACGAGGAGGACGGCAGGTCCTGGTCGTTGACCTCGCGGACGCCGACGACCGTCGAGGTCTCGGCCCCGTTCACCGGGTAGCGGTCGATCGCCAGGCTGTTGAACTGGTAATAAGACCGGATGTCCTGGAGCTTGTCGTAGGTCGGCTGGGTCTGGAGCGGATCCCACAGCCGGACATTCCCCAATGTGTCGCCGTTCGCCGACAGCTCGTTCGCCGACACGGTGGATGACGCAGCGTACGGGGTGGACACCACATTGGTGATCCCCATGGCGGCCCGGGTGGCGTCGATGTTCCGCTGGATGTACGGGCGCTCGAGCGTGTTCTGCGCCGGGTTGACCTTGAGCGCCTGGACGGCGGCCGGGTAGATGGTGCCGGCGGTGAGGGCGACGAGGAACCACAGGCCGACGCCGAGGACCGGCAGGGCCCACCCCTGCCGCCGGATGTTGTAGATGAGGAGTGCCGCAGCGGCCAGCGACACCAGGATCAGCAGTTCGAGGGCGGGGAGCCGGGCGTGGACGTCGGTGTACCCGGCCCCCTGTACGTACCCGTTGGACGACAGATCGAGGTTGAACCGGGCCAGGTAGTAGCCCACCGCCTTGGTCAGCGCGATCAGGCCGAGGATGACGGACAGGTGGGCCTTCACCGCCGGGCGCACCCGGGGTCGCTGGCCCTGCATGCGGATGCCCCCGTTGAGGTAGTGGCTGAGCGTGGTGACCAGCAGCACCATGATCAGGGCGACCAGGGTCCAGTGGATCACGAACTGCTGGAACGGCAGGGTGAACACGAAGTAGGCGACGTTGCGGTGGAACTGCGGGTCCGTGGCCGCGAACGGGGTGCTGTTGCGGAACAGGATCCAGTTCTGCCACTGGCCGAGCGCCTGGGAGCCGACGATCAGCGACAGCACGATCACGACGGCGGCCCGCAGCCAGCGGGCGTAGGGCCCGATGACCTCGCGGTAGCGCTTGACGAACTCGTCCTCGGCGTCCATCGAAGGGCCCTTGGGGGCGAGGCGCTCGGCCACGACCAGGCTCACCAGGAGCATGACGGCGAAGATGGCGCTGAACACCAACATCAGACCGGCCTTGATCTCGAAGAGCCTTGCCCACACCGAGTGCAGCTGCACCGACGAGAACCACAGTGCGTCCGTGTAGAACACGGCGAAGGTGTGCAGGAACACCACGACCAGCACCAGGAGGATTGCCGCGATGATGATCCACCGTCGGCCACGATGGCTCACCGGCTTCGTGGCCGACGGCAGGTCGCTGGGAGTTCGCACGCCAGCAGCCTAGGGGGTGCCAGGGGCGAGCAGGCACCGACAGCCCGGGTGGGCGGGAGGGTGCGTGTGCCCCGTGGGGAACCCCTCGCCGGCGGCCTGGGCACCGTTCAGCCCGTTGTCCTCGCAGTCGGGGCACGGCGCTTCGTCGGGGACGGCGACAGCCACCCACTCGAGGGGGATGCCGGCCGAGTCGGCCGCAGCCAGGGAGCCGAGGGAGAAGGCCGCAACCACGTGGTCGCCGGCGAGCCGCTCGACGCGCTCGCCCTTCCACTCTCGGAATGCGGAGCCGACGTGCTCGGTCACGACCGACTCCTCCGCCGACTCGAGGCCCTCGCCTCCGGACAGGCGCTTGCGCAGTGGCCCGACGACGGATTCGGCCAGCTCGTGGGCGATGGCGACCAGGGCGTCACCCGCGGGGCGCGCTCCTCCGGATCCGAGGAACGTCGCGCCGGCATCGGCCGCTTCCTCGAGGAGCGGCAGCGCGGCGGTGGAGATGGCGTCGACCTGCTCGGTCTCGTCGGGAAGTAGGGCGGTCGACCAGGTCGTTCCCTTGGCCCTCAAGCGGTCGAGCAGCTCGTTCTGGTTGTCCTGGAGCGAGCGCTTGAGCCGACGGCCCAGCCCGGTGACGATCGGGGCCAGCAGCTCGTCACGGCGGACCGCCAGGGGATTGCGGGCCTCGGGCGGACCGTCGCCCTCGTCCGTGTCGGCCGGCTCCCCGTCGGCGACGGCCTCGGGCTCGCCCCCGTCCACACGGTCGGCCGCCGGTGCGCCGCCCTCGCCGCCGTCCTCGCCGCCGTCCTCGCCGTCCTGGGCGGCGGCGCGCAGCTTGGCGAAGAGCGCATCGACCTGCTCGACTGGTGGCGCGGCCGCGGCGGCCGAGGTGCCCCCGTCCTCCGCTCCGGCATCCGGCACACCGGCGCCTACGTCGATGTCGGTCCCGGCGGCCGCCGGGGCATCCGGCACGGCCTCCACCTCGGTCTCGGTGTCGATGTCGGTGTCGGCCTCGGGAACGGCGGCGTGGGTCTCGGCCTCCGCCTCCTCGGCGAGCAGCAGCGCGGCCAACTCTTCGGGGGTGCCCTCGTCGGGCCGGGCGGCCGCCTCGCGCCCGGCGACCTCGGCAGCCAGCCGGGCCTCGTTCTCGGCGTGGAACACGTCCTCGGCGATCGCCTCGACCGCCCGCCGCACGTCGTTCACCGTCTCGGCCAGGCGCTCGCGTCCGGCCCTGAGCTGGTCGATCTGAGCGTGGAGGACCTTGCGGCGGCGGGACAGGTCGGCCAGGACCCTGGCCCGCAGCGCCTGGGCCTCCTCCACCATGACCCGTCCCTCGGCGCGGGCCCGCTCGGCCAGTTCCTCGGCGTCGGACCGCACCTTGTCGAGGGCGGCGGCCACCTGCTGCTCGGTCCTCAGCTGCAGGGCGGCCGACGCCGTCTCGGCCTCGGCCATCCGCTCGGCCAGCAGTGTGTCGGCCCGGACCTGGGCCTGCTCGGACACCTCGGTGGCCTCGGTCACCAGGCGCTCGGAGGTCTGGGTGGCCTCAGCCAGCATCCGGGACGCCTCGGCCTGGGCGTTGGCCACCATCTCGGATGCGGCGTCGTGCGCACTCTGCAGGACGCGGGCCGTCTCCTTGCCCACCGCCGCAGTCAGCATCGTCTCGTCGATGACCGGGTTGGCGGCCCGCTGCTCGGCATCGGCCAGGGCGGCCAGCAGCTCCTGCTCACGCTGGGCCGTGCCCCGCAGCCCGGTTGCGATGGACTCGAGGTAGTCCCGGACCTCGGTCGGATCGAAACCCCGACGGACCGAGGCGAACGTGTGCCGGGCCACGTCATCCGGGGCCAGGTGGGGGGACGAGGTGATGGTCATCCGGCGTTCCTCGGGCATGCCGGAGAGCCTACGACTGCGCGTCGCCCGAACGGCTCATCCCGCGGAACGACTGGATCCGGCGTCGAGCGTCGTGGGGCCCACGTGGCCCCCGTTCGCCTCGAGGACCCGCAGCGCCTGGTCCAGGGTGGACACCGCGTAGATCTTGAGGCCGGGTCGGTCCTTGGACAGGGCCGCCTTGAGCTCCTGGGGCGGCACCAGGAAGATGGTGGCCCCAGCGTTCTCGACGGCAACCGTCTTCTGGGGCACGCCTCCCACGTCGCCGACGTTGCCGGACGCGTCCACGGTGCCGGTGGCGGCGACCACGTGGCCGCCGGTGACCGACCCGCTGCTGAGCGCATCGATGACGCCGAGCGTCATGGCCAGGCCGGCCGAGGGACCGCCGATATCGGTCACGTTGATGGTGATCGGGAACGGGTAGGTGTAGTCGACCTGGTCCTGTGGCTCGATCCCCACGTCGACGTAGACGGTCTGCCCGCCGAGCTCGACCTTGGTGCGCTTCAGCGTCAGCGGCACCGGGACGGGTGCACCCGCCCCCTGCTTTCGGACGGTGAAGGTCACCGTCTCGCCCGAGTGGTATGTGGCGAGCGCCTGCGAGAGGGCCTCGGCCGTCAGGGTCGGCGTGCCGTCGAGGGCGGTCACCACGTCGCCGACCTCGAGCACCCCGTAGGCGGGCGTTCCGGCGAACGTGCCGGCGATCACGGCACCGGCCGGGGTGGCGGGCACTGCGTAGCCGAGATGGCGGAGCGCCGAGGTCTTGGCCGCCTGCTCCGCCTGGGACATCTGGAGTGCCCCCTGCGCATCGAGCTCCTCCGGCGACGTCCCGCCGGTCACCGACGGCAGGGAGTAGAGCACGGTGTCGGGCTCCAGTTTGAAGAAGAGGTAGGTCAGCGCATTCACCCGCGCCTCACGCACGTCGGTCAGGAGCACCGGGTGGGTCACCGGGTGGCTCTTGGCGTGCGGGACGGTGATGAAGGGCTGCACCGACTGCGCCGTGCCCGGCTGGATGGCGTAGTAGTCGAGATTGATCCGGCTGGCGACGAGGGCGGCGAGGACCAGGACGCCGAGGACCCCCCACACCCAGACCCAGACCCTCCGGCGCCGGCGGGCTGCGGGCGGCGGGCGCATCGGCACGGTTCGGGGGGTGTCCGTGGCGGCCGGCGGCCCCACGGGCGGGTCGAGCGGTGGCGCCGTTTCCGGCATCACCTGTGGCGGCGGGACCTGCGGGGGCGGGTCCGTCGGAGGTGGGACGGTCGGGACCGGCGCCGAGTTCGCGAAGGGGTGGAGCGCCTTCGGCTCCGGGTCCGCGGGGACTCCCGGCATGGTCGGCTGCTCGTCGTCGGTCATAGTGGTGTCGTGCAGCCTGCCACGGAACCCGGCGCCGACGCCGTCACCGGCAGGCGCCGTGACGTGGCCCGGGCCGGGCACGTCGGCGACGCCGACCGGGCGCGCGCCGGACTGTCCGACCCGGCGCCGGTCGTGCGATCGACGGCCCTCGGCGCCCTCGACCGGCTGGGTGCCCTCGCCGATGCCGAGCTCGGGGCCGCCCTCGCCGACCCCGACCCCGCGGTGCGCCGCCGGGCGGCGGAGTTGTCCGCGACCCGGCCGGCGGTGGGCGTCCTGTCCCTACTCGACGACCCCGACCCCTCGGTGGTCGAGATGACGGCGTGGGCCATGGGCGAGCGAGTGGAGACCGGGGCCGTGGGCCGACTGTCCCTCCTTTCGGCCGCCGACCGCGGTCATGACGACCCGCTGTGCCGCGAGGCGGCTGTGGCCGCGCTCGGGGCCATCGGCGATGCCGCCGGCCTGCCCGCCGTGCTGGTCGCGCTGGACGACAAGCCGGCGATCCGGCGCCGGGCCGCGGTGGCACTCGCCGCGTTCGAGGGTCCCGAGGTGGAGGCAGCGCTGCGCCGGTGTCTGGATGACCGCGACTGGCAGGTCCGTCAGGTGGCCGAGGACCTTCTGGCCGTCGACTGACAGAGGGGTCGGCCCACTCGTCGTACCCGTCGCCGCCGTGGGGGCGCCGGGCCGACGGGCTCAGGACTCGGCGGCGGCGAAGATCGGCCGGAGGCTGTCGAACGAGTCGAGGCAGAGCCCCGCCCCCCGTACGACGCACTCCACCGGATCCTCGACCACGTGGACCGGCACCTCGGTCTCCTGGGCCAGCCGCTCGGCCAGGCCGCGCAGCCTCGATCCCCCGCCCAACAGGTGGATCCCCTCGTAGATGATGTCCTGGGCCAGCTCGGGCGGTGAGTCGGACAGGCAACCGAGCACCGTGTCGACGATCAGGTCCACCTGGTCGCGCAGCGCGAAGCGGATCTCGTCCGGCGTGAGGACGACTGTCCGGGGCCGGCCGGTCGTGACCTCGCGCCCGCGGGCTTCGGCCTGCATCTCCCCCTCGTAGGGGAGGGCCGAGCCGATGGCGAGCTTCAGCTCCTCGCCGGTCCGCTCGCTGATGGCCACGCCGTACTTCTGTCGCACGTACTCCTGGATGGCCGCGTCCATGTCGAAGCCCCCGCACCGGACCGCCCGGTACGCCACGATCCCGCCCAGCGAGATGACCGCCGTCTCGGTCGTGCCGCCGCCCACGTCGACGACCATGTTCCCCACCGGCTCGTGGATGTCGAGGCCTGCGCCGATGGCCGCCGCCATGGGCTGTTCGATCAGGTGTGCGGCCGACGCTCCGGCCCGGCGGGTCGCCTCCTTGACGGCGCGCCGCTCGACCGAGGTGATGGCGGACGGCACGCAGATCAGCACGCGGGGCCGGTTGAGTTTGGTCACCCCGGCCCGCTTCAGCAGCAGTCGGATCGTCCGCTCGGTGATGTCGAAGTCGGTGATGGCCCCCTCGCGCAGCGGGCGGACGGCGACGATGTACCCGGGCGTGCGACCGATCAGCTGCCACGCCTCGTCGCCGACGGCCAGGACTTCGTGCGTCCGGGTGTTGAGGGCGATCACCGTCGGTTCCTCGAGGATGACCCCCCTTCCCCGGGCGAAGACCTGGGTGGTGGAGGTCCCGAGGTCGATTGCGAGGTCCCGGGCCACCGGACCATCGTAGGTGGTCGGGTGGCCCGGCGGGCCCTGCCCCCCGGGGTGGCGGTCGGCGCGGCGCGGCGGTGGGTCGCGCCGTCCTTTCGGACTCCGGTGTCAGTAACCTTCGACCCGTGCACGGAGAAGACCACGACGGCTTCGGCACGTCGGGCGACGAGGGCGACGAGGGCGACTGGGGCGACGACGGCCCCATCCGGGGCTGGGTCCCCCCGGACGACCGGCTCTGGCTGCACCCGTCCGAGCGGGCGGCGGCGTCCGGCACCTTCCCCCGCTCCCGACCCGAGACGGGCCGGCCGGGGCAGCGCGGGCAGTGGGTCGTCGGCGGGCTCACCGTCTGCGTCGTGCTCGCGCTGGTGTTGAGCGGCATGGTCGTCGCCGCCGGCGACGGCGCCCGGCCCGTGTCGGCCGGTCCGGTGTTCACCGGCGTTCCCACGACAGAGGCCGACCTGAGCCGGCTCACGACGCCCCACCGGATGGTGACGCTGGCGTCGTCGGTGCGGGACTCCACCGTCGCCCTGGTCGTCACCACCGGCCACGGCAAACGGGTCGGGACCGGTGTCGTGGCCGAGGCCGGCGGGATCGTGGTCGCCCTCCGCCCGACGGTCGACGGGGCCCGTACCGTCACCGCGGTCGAGACCGACGGTTCCCGGCAACCGGCCGTCGAGGTGGGGAGCGATCCCACGACGGGCATCGTGGTGCTGCGCATCGCCGACGACCTGCCCGCCGCGGCGTTCACGACAAGCGACCCGACCATCGGATCGCTGGCCGTGACCATGTCCGAGGAGGCGCGGGCGACAGGCGGCATCCCCACTGCCCGCCTCTACGCCGGGACCGTGCTGTACGCCGGGATCGCCGTGGGCGCGGGCCATCCGGTCGGCTTCTGCGGGACGGCCATCGCCGCCCCCCTCACCGCCGACGACATCGGGAGCCCGCTCGTCGAACCGTCCGGAGCCGTGGCCGGGATGCTCGACTCGGTGTCGGGGGCCGGCGGCTCCCGCACTGCGGTCTTCCTTCCGGCGGAGCTCGTCCGCGATGTGGCCGCGCAGATCGTGTCGCACGGCTCGGTCGACCACGGCGAACTGGGAGCGGACGTCGTGGACCCGCCGGCAGCCGGCACCTCGGGTTCGGGCGCCGGGGCCCTGGTGGCCGACGTCGTCGCCGGGGGCTCGGCGGCACAGGCCGGCCTCGAGAACGGGGACCGCATCGTGTCCGTCGGCGGCGCCGAGGTCCGCTCGGTGGCCGAACTCGTCACCCGCCTCTACGCTGACCCACCCGGTACCGAGCTCCCGGTCACCTTCGTGCGCGCCGGGGTCATCATCAGCACCACCGCCGTCCTCGGCGACTCCTAGCCGGTTACGCCGGCGGGAGGGCGGTGCCCCGGGCGACGCACCGGTGGCGGGACGGTAGCCGTAGCATGGACCCATGGCACCGCCCGATCCCGTCGATCCGGGGAACCCCTTCCAGTCGCTCCTCGGCGACCTCATGAACATGCTCGGGTCGAACGGCCCGGACTCGTGGGAGATGACCCGAGCCTTCGCCCTCAACGTGGCCACTGGCGGCACGCCGGAGGCGAACGTCGAACCGCTCCACCGGATCCAGGTCGAGCAGCTGTCCCGGGTGGCCGAGCTCAACGTGATCGAGGCCACCGGGATGCCGGTGACACCCGACGGCCGGCGGCTCACGTGCGTGCCGGTCGGGCGGGGCGACTGGACCGTGCGTGCCCTCGAGTCGTGGCGCCCGGTGCTGGCCGAGATGGCCGCACCGCCGCCCGCGGACGCGACCGGCCCGGTCGCGGACCCGCATGAGGTCGACCCCGCCCTCGACCCGTCCGGCGGCATGGCGGCCATGCTCGGCCAGTGGGCGTCGGCCATCGGCCCCATGTTCTTCGGACTCCAGGTCGGCTCCGTCGTCGGCCACCTGTCGCAGCGGACACTCGGGCAGTATCCGCTCGCGCTCCCATGGGCGCCGTCTGAGGAGCTCCTACTGGTGACCTCCAACATCGCCGAGTTCGCCCGCGACTGGAGCCTCCCCGAGGAGGAGGCCCTGCTGTGGGTCTGCGCACGCGAACTGGCCACCAACTCCGTGCTGACCCGGCCTGCCGTGCGGGCCCGGATGGAGGAGCTTCTCAACGGCTATGCCAAGTCGCAGGCGGCCGCCCAGCAGGACCTGGCCGGCCGGCTCCGCGGCCTCACCGGCGGCGAGGACCCGGGCGTCGGCGGCACGGGCATGGACCTCGAGTCGCTGCAGGGGATGTTCGGCGATCCCGAGGCGCTCCTCGGTGACCTCCTGACCCCCGAGACACGACGGAGCTCGGACCAGCTGACCGCGCTGGCCGTCGTCATCGACGCCTACGCCGACCACATCGCCACCGCCGTCGGGGCCAAGCTCGTCGGCGCCCACACCCAGCTCGCCGAGGCGTGGTACCGACGTCGCACCGAGCGCGGCAAGGGCGAGGAGGCGGCAGGTGCGCTCTTCGGCCTCGACCTGGACCAGGCCCAGGTCGACCGGGGTCGCGCCTTCGTGGCCGGGGTCGTCGAACGGGCGGACGAGGACGGCCTCGGTCGCCTGTGGAGCGAGGCCCGCAATCTGCCCACCCCGGCCGAGGTCGACGCGCCGGGCCTGTGGCTCGAGCGGATCGACCTCCCGGAGCTGGACGCCCCGGACGGGGACTGAACGGCTCGGCCGGCCAGGTCAGGCCGGCGGGACCGACCAGCAGTCCCCGACCGGCAGGTCGGCCAGGTCAGGCCGACTACGTCGGCGACGAGGTCAGGCGGGAGCGTCCGCTGCCGGCTCAGCAGCCACCACGGCTGCCGCGTCGACCGCCGGCTCCTCCTCGGGAACACCGAGGTCCCACTCCAGGAGGATGTTCTCGCGCTCGGCGTCGCGGATGACCCGCTCCCTGTTGCGGCGGTACTGCGGGTCGTGCGGGGGAAGCAGGACGAGGCGCGCGTTGGTACGCCGACGGAACTCCTCGATCAGCGCCGGGTCGCCGAAGTCGGACCGGACGTCCCAGTGGGGAGCGACCGGGCCGAGGTACACGATCCGCACGTGGCCGACCGGCGGCTGCGGCTCGGCGTCCTCCTCGGGGAGGGTCGGATCATCGGTGACCGGGGTCATGGCAGTGGTTCCTCCTGGGACGTCAGTGCGCCGATCCTACCGCCGCACGGGTGGACCGCCGCCCCGGCCCGTTGGGACCCCCCACCCGGACCGTCCCCGCAGGCGAACATAAGAAGCCCCAGGTGACACATAAGAATCCGGTGAGGAAAGCCGCAGAACGCCCCGATTCCGCACCATCCCCCGGTGCAGGGCGCGACACTGGCCTGGCAACGGATGCCAGCGCACCAGCGGCCGGAAGGGCCCACGGCAGCGCAGGACATCCTCGAGGATCACGGAGGATCCATGGACACGGACTGGATGGAAGTAGGGAAGTGCAAGGACCTGTCGCCCTCCATCTTCTTCCCGAGTGACGGCGTCGGCGTGCAGGAGGCCCAACGGATCTGCTCCGAGTGTCCCGTCGCCGAGCAGTGCCTGGAGTACGCCCTGTCCGAGCGCGTCGACCACGGGGTGTGGGGCGGCAAGTCCGAGCGCGAGCGGCGCCGGATCCTGCGTCGGCGCAGGGTCGGCCTCAGCGTCGTCGGCGCCCGCGCCTGACCCGGCGGTGACCCCGGGCGGCGCGCCGGTCGAGTGCGTCGTCAACATCAGCGAGGGGCGTGACCCCGACGTCGTGGCCGCCGTGGCCGCCGCCGGTGGCCACGTGGTGCTCGACGTCCACACCGACGCCGAGCACCACCGGTCGGTCCTCACCCTCGCCGGTCCGCTGGCCCACGTCGAGGCGGCGGCCCGCAAGGTGGCGGCGGCCGCGGTCGAGCGCATCGATCTCACCCGACATGCCGGCGTCCACCCCCGGCTGGGAGCGGTCGACGTCGTCCCGTTCGTACCGCTGCGGGCGCCCGACGCCACCGCCTGGGAGGCGGTCCTCGGGGCCCGGGACGCCTTCGCCCGCTGGTCCGGGGACGAGCTCGGGGTCCCCTGCTTCCTCTACGGACCCGAGCGGAGCCTCCCCGACGTCCGCAGGGGTGCCTTCGACACCATCGCGCCGGACACCGGCCCACGCGCGCCGCACCCGACGGCCGGGGCCACCGCGGTCGGCGCACGCACAGTGCTGATCGCCTACAACGTGTGGATCGCGGCATCCCGGCCCGACGGACCACGGGACGCGGATGTGGACGTGCTCGCGGTGGCCCGGGACCTCGCCACGCACATGCGCCGACCCGGCCTGCGGACGTTGGGGCTCGCCGTCGGCGACGGTGCCCAGGTGAGCTGCAACGTCGTCGACCCGGACCGGGTGTCGTTGACCGAGGTCTACGACGACGTGGCGCGGGGCGCAGCGGCCCAGGGGTGCGAGGCGCGCCGCGGGGAACTCGTCGGACTGCTCCCCGTCTCCGCACTGACGGAGGTGCCGGGGCGACGTTGGGCCGAACTCGGCCTACGTTCCGAGGACACGATCGAATCCCGCCTGGGCGACCGTCGGGGCTGACCGCCGATCTGGCCCGCCACGGACGCGCCGCCTACGAGGCGGTCGCCGCCCGCCGCTGCATCGCACGCTGCCGACGCAACCGCCGACGCTCGCGCTCCGACAACCCGCCCCAGATGCCGAACTTCTCGCCGTTGGCCAATGCGTACTCGAGGCAGTCCTCGCGCACGACGCACCCACGGCAGACCTCCTTCGCCTCGCGGGTGGACGCACCCCGTTCGGGAAAGAAGAGATCGGGGTCGACCCCCATGCAATTCGCCCTGGTCTGCCATGTCCGTTCTTGGGGCCCGTACATCAATGACACCATGTCCATCGCCAGACCTCCCTCCCACTCATCCATGCGGTTTCGCGTGAAGCCGCATAGCACGGATGTAACTACAGGTATGTAATCCTTCCCCATAACCAGCGGAAACGCAAGAGAAATATGCAGGTGCGCGTCACTGCCCGCCGAGCGGTGCCGACACCCCGACCGTGGGCGTGACGGGATGTCGGCCCAGGCAGGCCGCAGTTCGGTCTGCCCCAGCCGGTCCGAGGGCCCTCCGGCTCCCCGGCGGACGACCCACTTCTGCACTCGAGCTGCAACGGACCGGCAACCGATCGACAAATTCGGGAGCGCACATTTGACCCTGACCAGCGCGCCCCCTTTTGCCCGTTCTATCGTTGGGAGCGGGCCGGGGCAGGCCCGTCCGGGCGCTCGTGCGGCACTGCCGCCGGGAGCCGGTCCGGAGGACAGGGGCAGCACATGGAGCACACCACGACGAGACCGCCCACGCTGGGCGATCGCCTCGACGAGCTGATGTGGGAGCGCGACCAGAGTTGCGAGGACGTCGCGGTGGCGGTGGGCGCGACCGCCGCGGCCGTCGGACGGTGGGCGGCCGACCGACTCGTCCCCGGGCCCGGACAGTTCGAGGCCCTGGGCCGCTACCTCGGTGTCGACGTGGCGGAGGTCCGGCGCCTGGTGCTGCGCTCGCAGATGCGCAAGGTCCAGCGCGAGATCCGCGACGGCGTGGGGCCCGCCAGTACCCGGCCCTGACGCCCCCGGCCCGGGTGGCCCGGTCAGCCGGCCCGGCGTCCCCGCGACCGGACCGTCGTCTTGTGGTTGAGGAAGTCGACGAGGACGTAGTCGCCCAGCTCGCCCGGCGTGGTGGCGAACGTTCGGCCCTTGTTGATCCGTGACAGCTGGTCGACGAAGCCCCACAGGCCCCGGTCGGGGTCGAGCAGGAAGGTGTTGATGGTGATCTGCGCCTTGGTGCAGCGCATGACCTCGGCCAGGGTGAGTTCGAGCGTCTCGGGCACCGGTGGGTAGTTGAAGAAGACGTCGTAACCCAGACCGCCGTCGTAGGGGACGATGTGCGCCGTCGGCTCCCCGTCGGTCACCAGGATGATCTGCTTGGTCCCCTGCTGATGGGCCAGCATCTTGCGGGCCAGGATCAGCCCGTGCTGGAGGTTGGTCCCATAGACGTAGTCCCAGCTGACGGTGGGCAGGTCCTCGGGCTCGATCTCGCGCGCCACCTCGGAGAACCCGACCAGGCCGAGGTAGTCGCGTGGGAACCGTGACGAGATCAGCGTGTGCAGGGCCATGGCCATCTTCTTGGCCGGCACGAAGTTGTCGCGCATCGGCATCGACAGCGACAGGTCGAGCAGGAGCACGGTGGCCGACCGGGTGAGCGCCTCGGTCTCGACGACCTCGAAGTCGTCGGGATGGAGCCGTACGGGCACGCCGCTGCCTGCCCGGCGCACGGCGTTGTGGACGGTGCGCGACAGGTCGAGGTTGAACGGGTCGCCGTACTCGTAGGGCTTGGTGGTCTCCTCGCGGTCGTGGCCGGTACCGGTCCAGGTGGTGGCGTGGTTGCCCACCCGGTCCTTGGTCAGCTGCGAGAAGAGGTCGGACAGCGCCTGCTGTCCGATCCGACGGGTGCCCTTCGGCGTCAGCTCGAAGCGGCCCTCGCGCTGGTCGATGAGGCCCGCCTCCTCGAGCTGCTTGGCCAGCTTGGCCAACCGGTCGAGTGAGTCGGCGGCGTCGTCGCCGAGGCTGCGGCGCACCTTGTCCAGGTCGACCTCGGACAGCGAGGCCGGCGAGTTGGCCGATCGCAGGTAGCCCTCGAGCTCGTCGAGGTCGCGCAGCCGGCCGGCGGCGTCGGTCCCCTCCCCCATGCCCATCGGGTCGTCGCCCCGGAATCGGAAGCGTTGCTCCCAGCCCGCGTCGGGGAACGCCTTCTGGAGGTTGCCGGCCAGCCGGTCGACCTGCCACCGGAGGTCCATGTCCTCGAGGAGGGACTCGGCCAGCCCCTGCAGCTGGGCCCGCTGCTCGGGCGACATCGAGTTCCACATGGCCTGGGCCGCCGCCATGCGGTCGGCCAGCTGCTCGAGCAGTTCGTCGAGGTCCTTCGGGTCGCCGGGGAAGAGGTCGCCGAACCGCTCCATGAAGGAGGCGAAGCTGGGGTCGATCGGCTCGCCCGCCTCGCGCTGCTCGATCATGCGGTTGAGGGCGTCGAACGCCTGGCGCATGTGCTCGAGCTGGGCCGGGTCGGGGTTCGCCAGTGCATCGGACATCTGGTCGAAGTAGGTCTTCGCCACCTCCTCGCGCAGGCGCTCCATCAGCTCCTCGAAGTGCTCCCGGGCCTCGGAGGAGACGAACTCGTAGTGCTGAAGCGAACGTACCTGGCCGGCAAGGTCGTTGGGCAGCAGGTCGAGCTCCATGCGGCGCTCGGCGGCGACCTGGTCGGTGACCTCCCGGCGGCGCTGGTCGCCGGAGTCGCGTGCATCGGACTCGAGGCGTTCGATCCCGAGCCGCTCCTCACGCAGCACGTCCTGGAGCTCCTCGGCGATCTCGGTGAAGGTGCCGCCGAGGTCCCCCTGCTCGAGCAGCTCCTCGCGCTCGGCGCGGACCTGGTCGAGCAGGTCGCGCAGCCCCCGCACCTGGTCGCCGTCGGGGGTCTGCCACCCCCGGTTCAGCATCCGCTGCAGCGCCTCCTGCAGGTCACCGTTGGCGAGGAGGTCATCGGTCAGCTGCGCGAGGACGGCGTCGGCGTCGTCGGCCGCCGACTCCTGGGAGCCGTCCCACCTCCGGTAGTCGAACCGCCAGGTCATCCCCGGCCCCGGTAGGTGGCACGGGGGCCGGCGGCCTCCTTGTTGAGGCGCTTGGTCAGGTGGAGTCCCTCGAGGATGAATTCGGTGGCGCTCGCCACCATGGCCGGGTCCTCGGAGCCGCCGGTCAGCGCCAGCACCGGCGCCGACAGCGCCGGGACCCGTTCGAGCGTCTCGGCGTAGGCGGCCGACGGCAGGTCGTCACCGGCATGGACCACGGTGTCCTCGGTGAACGCGCCCACCACCGCCTGGGGCTCCGCCAGGTGCACCCGCCGCCGGAACACCACCAGCACGGCCCCGTTCAGCAGCTGGGACAGGATGGCCTCCTCCCGTCCCTCCTCGAGCGACTCGATCTCGACCTTTCCCTGTGTCGAGGAG
Source organism: uncultured Actinomycetota bacterium (assembly GCA_963835445.1). GTDB lineage: Bacteria > Actinomycetota > Acidimicrobiia > Acidimicrobiales > RAAP-2 > Bog-756. The sequence continues at coordinate 76,558 of CAWIFO010000003.1, read as the reverse complement.
AGGAGGGACTGGAGGTCCGACACCCGGGGCACGGCCTCGGCCTCGCCGTTGCGCAGCGCCCGGCGGGTGGCGTTGGCCACCAGCGTCTCGTAGTTGGCGATGGTGAGGCGCACCGACACACCCGAGCGCTGGTTCAGGTGCGGGCTCTGGCGGGCCAGCTGGCTGAGCTCGGCCACCACCTCGGCCATGAAGGCGGGGACGGCCACCCGGGGTGCGCCCACCGTTCCGGGCCCGTCGGCGTCGCCCCGACCCGGCAGGTCGGCCTCGAGCTCGGCGATGCGGAGCTCGGTGGCCGCGTCCGGCGGGTAGTGGGTCCGGATCTGGGCGCCGAACCGGTCCTTCAGCGGGGTGATGATCCGGCCGCGGTTGGTGTAGTCCTCGGGGTTGGCCGTGGCCACGAGCACGATGTCGAGCGGGAGCCGGACCCGGTGGCCACGGATCTGGACGTCGCGCTCCTCCAGCACGTTGAGCAGGCCCACCTGGATGCGCTCGGCCAGGTCGGGGAGCTCGTTGACGGCGAAGATGCCGCGGTTGAGCCGGGGCACGAGGCCGTAGTGGATGGTGAGCTCGTCGGACAGGTAGCGACCCTCGGCCACCCGGATGGGGTCGACCTCGCCGATCAGGTCGGCGATCGAGGTGTCAGGGGTGGCGAGCTTCTCCCCGTAGCGATCACTGCGGTGCACCCAGGCGACGGGGAGGTCCTCGCCCGCCTCGGCCAACAGGTCCTTGGCGAACCGGGAGATCGGGTGGAACGGGTCGTCGTTGACCTCCGAGTGGGCCACGATCGGGAGCCACTCGTCGAGCAGGCCGACGAGCGACCGGATGATCCGCGTCTTGGCCTGGCCCCGCTCCCCCAGCAGGATCAGGTCGTGCCCGGCGAGGAGGGCGTTCTCGAGCTGGGGAAGGACGGTGTCCTCGAACCCGAGCACTCCGGTGACCAGGGGCTGGCCGGCGGCGATGCGGACCGAGGCGTTCCGGCGGATCTCGTCGGCGACCGACATCGGGGACCACCCGGCCTGGCGGAGCGCGCCCAGCGTCGTGATGTCCGGAGGCGGTGTCAGCCGGGCGGCCTGGTCGAGGTGCGTGCCGGCGTCGTCGGTGTGGCGGGAGGGCTCCGGGGTCGTCATGGGGACGAGCCTACGCGGGGCGTCGGCGGTGTGGCACGGCGCGGTCGTGGAGCCCGCCGGGCACGGGCGGGACACCGTGTTTCGCACGCCGCGCCCAGGAATGGAATGATGAGGGCCTGCCAGCTCGCAGACCCTTGGGGCTGCGCGCGTCGTGGCGCCGAGCGCCACGCGGATCACGGCCCGGAACGGCCGCACAATTCGGCCGAGCACGGCCCGATGAGGGAGATGAACGTTGACGACGTTGGAGGACCCATCAGTGAGCCCGGCGGTCACCCCGGTCGTTCTGGGCGGGGCGCGGGGCGGACCGGACGTCGCCACCCTTCGGACCGACCGCTACTGGGTCCAGCCCGTCGTGACGTTCGCGGTTCTCACGTCCTTCGTGGCCTACGCCAGCTGGGCCGCCTTCGTGAACAAGAACTACTACGTCGGCTCCTCGTTCAACCGGGACCTGATCTCGCCCTTCTACTCTCCGTGCCTCACGGCGAGCTGCGTCCCCGGCAGCCATCCGTCGACGGTGATCACCTGGTGGACGATCTCGCCGGCGCTGCTCATCCTGATCTTCCCGTTGGGCTTCCGGATGACCTGCTACTACTACCGCAAGGCCTACTACCGGTCCTTCTGGCTGGCCCCACCGGCCTGCGCGGTGTCCGACGGCCACGGCTCCTACTCAGGTGAATCCCGGTTCCCCCTGCTCCTGCAGAACGCCCACCGGTACTTCTTCTACTTCGGCCTCGTCTTCAACGTGATCCTCACGATCGACGCCGTCGTCGCCTTCCGCCAGCCCGGCCTCGGCTGGGGCATCAGCGTCGGCACCGTCGTGCTCTGCATCAACGCCACCCTGCTGTGGCTCTACTCCCTGAGCTGCCACGCCTGCCGACACCTGTGCGGCGGTGGCGTCAAGCAGTTCTCCAAGGCGCCCATCCGGCACAAGATCTGGAAGGCGCTCACCCCGTTGAACGGCAAGCACATGCTGTTCGCCTGGATGAGCCTGGTCTTCGTGGCCCTGACCGACCTGTACGTGCGCCTGGTGGCCAGCGGTGCCATCCACGACGCCGGCTTCCACTTCTGAGAGCGACGAGCACATGACCGACTACGAGAGCCACGAATTCGACGTCATCATCATCGGGGCCGGCGGTGCCGGCCTGCGGGCGGCCGTCGAGGCCCAGGCCATGGGCCTGCGCACCGCGGTGGTGTGCAAGTCCCTGCTCGGCAAGGCCCATACGGTCATGGCCGAGGGCGGCATGGCCGCCGCCATGGGCAACGTGTACGCCGAGGACAACTGGAAGGTCCACTTCCGCGACACGATGCGGGGCGGGAAGCTCCTCAACAACTGGCGTATGGCGCAGCTGCACGCCCAGGAGGCCCCGGACCGGGTCCGCGAGCTCGAGGCGTGGGGCGCCCTGTTCGACCGGACCGAGGACGGGCTCATCCTCCAGCGTGACTTCGGCGGTCACCGCTACGCCCGCCTGGCCCACGTGGGCGACCGCACCGGCCTCGAGCTGATCCGCACCATGCAGCAGAAGGCCGTGGCCGACGGCATGGAGGTCTTCATGGAGCTGAAGGTGCTCCGCCTCCTGCACGACGCCGACGGCAACGTGTCCGGCATCGTCGGGTACTGGCGGCCCAGCGGCGAGTTCGTCGTGATCAAGGCCAAGGCCGTCGTACTGGCCACCGGTGGCGTCGGCAAGAGCTGGATGTACACGTCCAACTCGTGGGAGTCGACCGGTGACGGACACGCCATGGCCCTGTGGGCCGGGGCCGACCTCATCGACATGGAGTGCGTGCAGTTCCACCCGACCGGCATGGTCTGGCCGCTGTCGGTCCGGGGCATCCTGGTGACCGAGGGCGTCCGGGGCGACGGCGGCGTGCTGCGCAATTCGGAGGGCGCCCGGTTCATGTTCGACTACGTGCCCGACATGTTCCGGGCCGAGACGGCCGACTCCGAGGACGAGGCCGACAAGTGGTACGACGACCACACCGCCGGGCGCCGGCCACCTGAGCTGCTCCCCCGGGACGAGGTCGCCCGCTCGATCAACTCCGAGGTGAAGGCCGGCCGGGGCAGCCCGCACGGCGGCGTCTTCCTCGACATCGCCACACGGCGCACGGCGGAGGACATCCGCCGCCGCCTGCCGTCGATGTACCACCAGTTCAAGGAGCTGGCCGGCGTCGACATCACCGCCGAGGCCATGGAAGTCGGTCCGACCTGCCACTACATCATGGGCGGGGTCCGGGTCGACGCCGACTCGACCGCCGCCACCGTGCCGGGCCTGTTCGCCGCCGGCGAGGTGGCCGGGGGCATGCACGGCGCCAACCGCCTCGGCGGCAACTCGCTCTCCGACCTGCTCGTGTTCGGTCGCCGTGCCGGGATCGGCGCAGCCGAGTTCGCCTCGGGCCGCACCGGTGAGATCACCCTGGACGAGGGGCAGATCCAGGAAGCCATCGACGCCGCCGTCGCCCCGTTCACGCGCGAGGGCGGCGAGAACCCCTACGACATCCAGCAGGACCTGCAGGAGACCATGCAGAGCCTGGTCGGGATCATCCGCACCGGCCCCGAGCTCGAGGAGGCCCTCGGCAAGATCGAGGCACTCGAGGACCGTGCCGCCAACGTGTCGCTCACGGGCGGCACCAAGTACAACCCGGGGTGGAACCTCACGACCGACCTCCCCTCGATGCTCACCGTCTCGAAGTGCACCGCCATGGGCGCCCTCAACCGCAAGGAGAGCCGGGGCGGACAGACCCGGGACGACTTCCCGAAGGCAGACCCCGAGATGGGCAAGGTCAACTTCGTCGAGCGCATCCCGGACCCGTCGGCAGCCCAGCGCGGCGTCGGCGGTACCCCGTCGGTGCGGTCGATCACCAGCCAGCCCGAGCCGGTCCCGTTGATGCCGGACGACCTGAAGGCGCTACTCGAGGAGGCGAACTGATGGCCGAAGAGATCATCCGCAGCGACCAGAGCGGCGAGGTCACCATGCGCATCTGGCGCGGTGACGAGGAGGGCGGCGAGTTCGCCGAGTACGTGATGCCGGCCCAGGAGGGCGAGGTCGTCCTCGACGTGATCCACCGCGTCCAGGCCACCGAGGCCCCCGATCTCGCCTGCCGGTGGAATTGCAAGGCCGGAAAGTGCGGCTCGTGCTCCGCCGAGATCAACGGCCGACCGTCCCTCATGTGCATGACCCGGATGGACACGCTTCCCGTCGGCGAGACGGTCACCGTGGCGCCCATGCGCGCGTTCCCCGTGATCCGCGACCTCGTCACCGACGTCTCGTACAACTACGAAGTGGCGAAGCGGATCCCGCCGCTCAGCGCCCGCCCGAAGACGGCCGACGAGGAGGAGGCCGGCGGCTACCGCATGGCCCAGATCGACGTGGAGCGGAGCCAGGAGTTCCGCAAGTGCATCGAGTGCTTCCTGTGCCAGGACGTCTGCCACGTGGTCCGCGACCACGAGGAGAACAAGACGGCCTACGCCGGCCCCCGGTTCTTCATCCGTTCGGCCGAACTGGAGATGCACCCGCTCGACACCAACGACCGCCGGCAGCTCCTCCAGGAAGAGCAGGGCCTCGGCAAGTGCAACATCACCAAGTGCTGCACCGAGGTCTGTCCCGAGCACATCAAGATCACCGACAACGCCATCATCCCCCTGAAGGAACGCGTCGTCGACGCCAAGTACGACCCGGTGGCATGGCTCGGGCGCAAGATCCGCAACCGCTCCAAGCGCACCGCCGACGAGGCTGCAGCCGAGGCACCCGCCTCCGGGCCGGCCGCGGTGCTGCCCGTCGGCGGCGTCCACGGCGTCCCCCAGCCCGGCCAGTACGGGGGCGCCGTTCTGGCCGCGGCGCCGGTAGGTGCCGGGCTCGGGAGCGGCGGCGACCTGCCCGCTGCCCCGGGCACGGGTGTCGAGTCCGACACCCCGCCGCACGACGACACCCCTGCGTGAGCCGGACCCGAGGCAGCGGCGCGTGCCCCGCTTCCTGACCGAGGACTGGGTCGTGGCCTTCAACGAAGCGCTCGCCGGCGTGCGCCTCCCGGCACCGGGGCCGGACGCCGGACTGGCGGCGGTCGACGGCCGGTTCACCGTGGCCCAGGAGGTGCGGGGCGGGCCGGACGGCGACATGCGCCTGGTGCTGCGCTCCGGGGACGGCGTCCTGGCCCTCGAGCTCGGTCCGCTGGAGGCGGCGACCGGTCCCACCCCGGACGCCGACGTCACCATCGCGCTCGAGTACGCCGACGCGGTGGCACTCGCCCAGGGCGCGCTCTCCCCCGCCGAGGCGCTCAACGCCGGGCGCATCCGCGTACGGGGCGACCTGTCGGTGCTGGCAGCCGGCCAGGGGCTCCTGCAGGCCGCCAGGGACCACACCCGGGACCTCGACGCCCACACCACCTACTGACGGGCACCGGCTCGTACCCGGGCCGGTGTAGACAGGGGCCGTCGCACCGAGACGGGAGGCACACCGTGGACATCCTGAGCAGCCGCACCCTCCTCCGCCCCGCCGACCTCGGGCGCACCCTCGCCTTCTACGGCGACGACCTCGGCCTGGCCGTCGCCCGCGAGTTCGGCGAGGGCGACCACCGGGGGGTGGTCTTCCATGCCGGGGGCGGGTTCCTCGAAGTGTCGGGGACCGGGGGTCCCGGGCCGGGCCGACCGGGGTTCGCTCTCTGGCTCCAGGTCCGCTCGATGGACGAGGCCGTGGCCGAATTTTTCGCCCGGGGCGTCGCCCTGGCCCGGCCACCCGTGCGGGAGCCCTGGGGGCTCGTCGAGGCCTGGGTCGACGATCCCGACGGCGTGCGCATCCACCTGGTCGAGATCCCCGCCGACCACCCGCTGCGCCGCGATACCCGCACGGTCCCGGGGATCCGGGAGTAGGCCCCGGACCGTGACGACCGCACACCGGGTCGAGCACCTCGACCACGTGCAGCTGGCCATGCCGGCCGGCGGCGAGGACCGGGCCACCGCCTTCTACGAGGGGGTGCTCGGCATCCCCCGGGTGCCCAAGCCGGCCGATCTGGCAGTCCGCGGCGGCTGCTGGTTCGAGCGCGACGGCCTCCGCGTCCACCTGGGTGTCGAGGAGGACTTCCGGCCCGCCCGCAAGGCCCACCCGGCGCTCGCCGTCACCGGGATCGATGCGCTGTGCGCCGCACTCGAGGCGGCCGGGCATCCCGTCCGGCGGGCCGAGGACGTACCGGGCATGCCCCAGTGGTTCGTCGACGACCCGTTCGGCAACCGGGTCGAGCTCGTCCCTGCCTGAGCGGCCCGGGGCCCCGCAGATCGCCCGGGGGGCCCGTCAGGAGGGAGCCTGCTCGAGCTCGGCCTTGATCGCCTCCAGCGTCGCCCGCATCCCGTTGCGGTTGGTCTTCCCCCTCGTCCAGCCGAACAGCGCCCAGTAGAGCTTCAGGGGAAGGGTCGGGGCCAGCCGGAACGACTCGGTCACGTCGGAACCGCCGCCGGCCGCCTCGATCCGGTAGGTCCAGGTGTTCGTCGGCTTGCCGCCGGTGAGCACGTCGAAACCGAACTCGGCACCGGGCACGCACGAGTTGACCACGCAATTGGTCCAGTAGACGGGGCCGCGCCCGTTGCGCTTCACGTGGCCGCGGAACTTGGCGCCCACCGCCGGCCCGGTCGCACCCTCGAGCCACTCGGCCTCGAAGGTCTCGGGGCTGTAGCTGCCGATGCGGGTGACGTCGCTCACGAGGCCCCAGATCCGGTCGGGGTCGGCGTTCATGTGGACGGTCACCGAGTCGTGCATGCGGCCACCCTAGGGCTTCCTGCGGCCGGGCCGCCGGGCCCGGTCAGGGAAGGAGACCGGCGACGTCCTTGCGCTCCGACTCGAGCTCCTCGGTGGTGATCCTGATCCGCTCGGCGGCGAACTCGTCGTGGGTGAGCCCTTCGACCACGGTCCACCCGCCGGCGCCGTTGGTCCGGACGGGGAACCCGAACTGCAGCCCCTGGGGCACCCCGTACTCGCCGTTGGAGACGACGGCCAGTGAGGTCCAGTCGTCGCCCACGGTGCCGTTGTGGACGGCGGCGACCGAGTCGATGGCGGCGTTGGCAGCCGAGGCGGCCGAGGACAGGCCCCGGGCCTCGATGACGGCCGCGCCGCGCTTCTGGACGGTGGAGAGGAAGTCGCCCTGCAACCAGTCGGCGTCACCGATGACCTCGGCGGCCGGCCTGGCGTCGATGCGGGCGTTGGCGACGTCGGGGAACTGGGTGGCCGAGTGGTTGCCCCAGATGGCCAGGTTGGTGACCGAGGAGACGGGTACGCCCGCCTTCTGGGCCAGCTGGCTCTTCGCACGGTTCTCGTCGAGCCGGGTCATGGCGAACCAGCGGTCGGCGGGCACCTCGGGCGCGTTCGACCGGGCGATGAGGCAGTTGGTGTTGCACGGGTTGCCCACCACCAGGACGCGCACGTCGGTGGCGGCGTTGTTGGCGATGGCCTGGCCCTGGGGGCCGAAGATGCCGCCGTTGACGGTGAGCAGGTCGCCCCGCTCCATGCCCGCCTTGCGGGGAATCGAGCCCACCAGCAGCGCCCACGAGGTGCCGTCGAAGGCGGTGTTCAGGTCGGTGGTGGTCACGATGTCGCTGACCAGGGGGAACGCACAGTCGTCCAGCTCCATCACCACGCCCTCGAGGGCCTTCATCCCGGGCTCGATCTCGAGCAGGCGGAGCACCACCGGCTGGTCGGGGCCGAACAGCGCACCCGAGGCGATGCGGAAGAGGAGGGCGTAGCCGATCTGGCCGGCGGCGCCCGTGACGGTGACGTGGATGGGTGGTTTGGCTGCCATGGGGGCAGGCTAATCCGCGGGTGCGAGAGCGGGCGAGCCCGGGTCGGCGGGGCTGCCCGACGCGATCCCGGTGGGTAGCCTCGCCCCATGGCGAACCCGTGGGGCGTGCCCGCCGGCTTCGGGGCCGGCACCGGCATCACGAACCTCGACACGGTCCGCGCCACCGCCCGCTGGGCCGCCGACGGCGGGTTCTCCAGCCTCTGGGTGTCGCAGATCTTCGGAGTGGACCCCATCGTGGCGCTGGCCGCCGTCGGGCCCGACGGGGACGGACTGGGTGAGCTCGGCACCTCGGTGGTGCCGCTCGCCGGCCGTCATCCCCTGGCCCTGGCGGCACAGGCCCGCACGGCCCAGAGCGCCCTCGGCGGCCGCTTCACCCTCGGGGTGGGGCCCTCCCACGCCATGGTGTCCGAGGGCTTCTACGGCGAGCCCTTCGACCGGCCGTTCACCCGCACCGCCGAGTTCGTGGCCGCCCTGGCCCCGCTCCTGGCCGGGGAGGTTGTCGACGTGCCCGGGGAGCTCGTCGAGACCCACGGGTGGCTCACCATCGACGCCGCCGCGGTACCGCTACTGCTGGCCGCACTCGGCCCGAGGATGCTCGGCCTGGCCGGCAGGCTCGCCGACGGGACGACACTCGGGTCGTGCGGGCCGCGCACGATCGCCGGCCACATCGTGCCGGTGCTGGCGTCCGCCGCGGCCGACGCCGGTCGGCCGTCCCCTCGGGTCCAGGCCCTGGTGCAGGTGGTGGTGACCGACGACCCCGCGGCGGCACACGCCCGGGCGGTGGAGGCCGAGGAGCTGTACGCCCGGCTCCCCAGCTACCGCCGTGTACTCGACCTCGAGGGGGTGGCCAGCGCGGCCGACCTGCTCGTCGCCGGCTCGGTGGGCCGCATCGTGGACGGTGTAGGCGCCTACGTCGAAGCCGGGGTGACGGATCTGCGGCTCGGGATCGGGACCTCGGACGAGGCACTCCGGAATGCCACCATGGACGCCCTCGCCGGGCTGCTCGGCGGCTGAGCGGGAGGGGCCTGTCGCCCGGCTGGAAGGGTGGCCGTCAGTCGGTTCGGGTGGCCGATTCGGCCGCCGCCCGCAGCGCATGCTCCAGCCCGGGCTCCACCGCCCCCAGCATCGGGTCGTCCAGCGCCAGCGCGATCCGGAGCTGGGAACCGTCCCTCCCGACGACATGGGCGCCCCGGTGGAGGAGGAGGAGATTCATGGGTGCGTTCTCGGCCAGCACGTTGGCCACGAAGGCGGTGATCCCGTCGACGGCGGCCGACACCCGCAGGGCGTCCAGCAGGAGACGGCCGAGGCCCCGGCCCTGGTAGGCGTCGGCCACGATGAAGGCCACCTCGGCCACGACCGGGTCGGCGGTCGACCGGGCGAACCGGGCGAGTGCGACCACCGGGGTGCCGGGTGTGTCCAGGTCGAGGGCGAGCCACACGGCGTGGTCGCGGTGGTCGGCATCGGTCAGGGCGTGGAGGCGCTCGTCGGTCAGCTTGTAGCCGCCGGACAAGAACCGGAAGTACCGGGTGTCGGACGAGCACCGGGAGAACCCGTCCAGGATGGCCGGGCCGTCGACGTGCCCGGCCGGGCGCAGGAGGATCCGGATCCCTTCGTCGAGCACGGCGATCGCGGGGTCGTCGCCGCTCGCCTGGGACTCGGGCGTCTGGGGCACCCACGGAGTGTACGACGGGCACTTTGCCCGGGTGCCCCAGGCGACCGCGTCCAGGACGATCCCGCAGCGAACGCCACCCCACGGCAGTGCCGGAATGGCAGGCACTAAGTTCTACGCAGTTGCACAGCAACGACGGCGGCGGGCATCCGGCAGCTTCCAGAGCGAGCGATGAGGAGATCGGTGGGGACGACCTGCATCATTCCTGCGGTGCCACGATCACGTGCGGCGTTCCGATGCATCGAAGGTGCCCGGGGGGCGCCATGAAGATCCGACTGACCGTCGCCGATGAACGGGGGCGCAGGGACTTCACGGTCGACGCCGAGCCCGACGCTCCGGTGGCGGAGGTACTGGAGGCGGTCGGCGCGGACCCATCCGTACCCGCCTACCTCGGCGCCGACCCGCTCGATCCGGCCGCCCCGATCGGCCGTAGTGGCATCCACGACGGTGCGGTGGTCCATCGAGGCGGGCCGGGGGCCTCGGTCCGCGACCTGGCGTCCTCGGGCGTCGAGGTCCGGGTGGTCGGTGGCCCGTCAGCCGGTCTGGTGTTCCGGATCGGTCCCGGTCGACATGTGATCGGCCGCCAGCACGGCTGTGCGATCACCTTGGACGACCACGAATGCTCGCGTGAGCATGCGGCGATCGAGTTGAGCACGGGCGGCGAGCTGACGGTCGAAGACCTCGGCTCGACCAATGGGACCCGGATCGAAGGTGCCGACGTGACCGACGGCGGGGTCACGCTCCGGTTGGGCGAATACGTCGAGGTCGGTCGGTCGTTCCTCAGCGTGATGGCCGTCGACAAGCCCGACCAGACCCTCGTGCCCGACGGCGAAGGCGGGTTCGTCTTCAACCGCCGCTACCGCATCCGCCAGAACCCGCAGGACGTCGACGTCGAGTTTCCGAGGAAGCCCACCGAAGGCGACAAGCCCAGCTTCCCGTGGATCATGGCCATCGCACCGTTGGCGGTGGCGGGGATCATGGCCGTGGTGACGGGGCAGCCCACGTTCCTCCTCCTCGCCGTCATGAGTCCGGTGATGACCGTGGGAAGCACGATGAACGACCGGCGCAACCGAAAGCGGCGGGGTGCAAAGGATCAGGCGGACTACCAGAAGGCCCTCGACGAGGCGGAGGCCAAGCGGGACGCAGCGATCACCTCCGAACGGGACCAGCTGCGCCAGGCTGCGCCGGATCCGGCACTGGCGCTCCTCACCGCCGTCGGTCCGCGGGACCGTCTGTGGGAGCGCCGCCCGAACGACGCCGACCACCTGAACCTGCGCGTCGGCTTGGGCTCGGACCTGTCCCACCGGGTCAACACCAAGGAGTCGGACGACGAGCCGGAGATCTGGGGAGTACCGGTGATCATCCCGCTGCCGACGATCGGAGTACTGGGGATCGCCGCACCGTTCGAACAGGCGACCGGCATGGCCAGGTGGATGGCACTGCAGGCCGCGACCTTCCACCGACCCGACGACCTCCGCATCGTGCTGCTGACCGACGCCGACCGCGAGTCCAGCTGGAAGTGGATCGAGTGGCTGCCCCACGCCCAGATCGACCCGGCACGGGGCGTCGTCGCCGTCGGGAATTCGCCCGACACCGTGGCTCGGAGGGTCAAGGAGTTGCAGGGCCTCCTGACTATCGCGGCCCCAGCGCTCCGCCGGCCGTGCGGCGTCCATGATCGGGGATGCCACCCCCGATGTCCTGGTGGTGATCGACGGTGCCAACCGGATGCGCAGCATTCCCGGCATGCTCCCGCTCCTCCAGCACGGGCCGGCCGTGGGCATCTACTGCATCTGTGTCGATGCGAGCCGCCAGCTCCTGCCCGAGGAGTGCGGTGGCGTGATCGTCTGGGATCCCGACGATCGAAGTGTCGAGGTCGCACTGCACGGGGCACCGCCACGCCTCGAGGTCGTGGCGGACGAGGTGTCCGCGGGACTCGCCGAGGCCGCCGCCCGTGCCCTGTCCCCGATCCACCGGACCGGCGGTGACGACGCAGGTGCGATCCCCACCTCGGCCCGCCTGCTCGATGTACTGGGCCTCGATCCACCGGCGGCCGGGTCGATCGCCCAGGGATGGGAGGTATCCACCTCGGAGGCGGGAGTCATCGGCGTGACGGCGACCGGGAGGCTCGCACTCGACCTGCGGGTCGACGGGCCCCACGGGCTGGTCGCCGGCACGACCGGGGCGGGCAAGAGCGAGCTGCTCCAGACGCTGGTGTCGGGGCTTGCCGTCGCCAACTCGCCCGAGGACCTCAACTTCGTCCTCGTCGACTACAAGGGCGGGGCCGCGTTTCGGGACTGCGAGCGCCTCCCCCACACCGTGGGACTGGTCACCGACCTCGACGGCCACCTGACCGAACGCGCCCTGCGCTCGCTGCGGGCGGAGCTCAAGCGACGGGAGCACGTCCTGGCACGGGCCGGGGCCAAGGACATCGAGGACTACCGCGACGCCCGGCGCCGGTCCGGCAAGGTGCTCCCCGCACTGCCCCGCCTGGCCATCGTCATCGACGAGTTCGCCTCACTGGTGGAGGAGTTCCCCGATTTCATCAAGGGACTGGTCGGGATCTCGCAGCTCGGGCGTGCACTCGGCGTCCACCTGGTCCTCGCCACCCAACGGCCGTCGGGCGTGGTCTCGCCGGAGATCCGGGCGAACTCCAACTTCGCCATCGCCCTGCGTGTGGTCAACCCCGCCGAGAGCTCGGACATCATCGGATCGTCCGCCGCGTCGACGATCTCGCCGTCGTCCCCCGGACGCGCCTATCTCCGCATCTCCCAGGAACAGCCGGTGTGCTTCCAGACCGCCCGGATCGGCGGACGGCGGCCCGGCGTCGCCGAGGGACGCCTACCGGCATCTGCGGTCGCCGCCGAGTGGGCACACCTCGGTCTCCCGGACCCCCTTCCGCCCCGAGGCTCGAGCGTCGACGACGATGCCACCGACCTGCACGCACTGGTCGACGCGGTGTGCGAGGCGGCGCAGACCGCAGGGATCCCGCCGCAACGTCAGCCGTGGTTGGACCCGCTCCCCCCGGTCCTCGTGCTCGGGAGCCTGCCACGGCCGGAGTCCGTGGACGGCGAACCCGCCCCGCTCGCGTTCGGGATCGAGGACCGACCCGACCTCCAGGCGCAGGAAGCGGCGACCTTCGACATCACCGCAGGTCGCCACCTGCTGATCGCCGGGAGCCCCAGGTCGGGCCGGACCTCGATGCTCCGCACCCTGGCCGCCTCCATGGCATCGTCGTGCACCCCTGACGACGTCCATCTCTACGTGCTCGACTTCGGGAGCGGCGCCCTCGCCAACCTGGACCAGCTACCGCACTGCGGTGCGGTGGTCCCCCGCACCCAGTTGGACCGCGCCGAACGGCTGATCGACCGACTGGGCAAGGAGGTCGAGCGCCGCCATGCGTCGCTGGCCGCACTCGGTGTCGCCACCGCCGCCGAGCAGCGCCAGGGGGCCGGTCAGGACGAAGGGCCTTCGGCAGTGCCGTGGCCGTACCTGTTCCTGCTCGTCGACAACTGGGAGGGCTTCAGCGACGTCTTCCGGGACCTGAAGGACGGCGCCGTCGAGCAGCAGTTCCTCCAACTGCTGCCGCGACGGGGCTGCGGTAGGGCTGACCGTGGTGCTGAGCGGGGACCGGTTGCTTCTCAGCACCTCGCGGGTCGCCTCGCTCGTCGAGGACAAGCTGGTCCTGCGCTTCAACGACCGGGACGACTTCACCCTCGCCAACCTGTCCCCCAAGTCGTTGCCGGCCGACGTCCCCGCCGGCCGCGCCTTCCGGGCGGTCACCGGGGACGAGATCCAGATCGCCCTCCTGGATGAGGACCCCTCAGGCCCCGCCCAGGCCAGGGCACTGGCCGGGATCGCCAGCTCCGGGCCCGGCGGATCGGCCGGCGCGGCCACCCAGCCGCCGTTCCGGGTCGACGCGCTCCCCACGCAGATCAGCCTGGCCGACGCGGTCCAGCTCGGCGGTGGCCAGCGGGCGCCCTTCTGCATCCTGGCCGGAGTCGGCGGTGACGAGCTCGGCGCGTCATGGGTCGACGTCGCCCAGACGGGCTCGTCCTTCGTCGTCGCCGGCTCGCCCGAGTCGGGGCGGAGCACGACGCTCCTGACCATCGGACGCACCCTGGCCGCCCAGGGCACCCGGATCGTGGCCCTGGTGCCGCGTCCGTCCCCCCTGTCGGCACTGACCTCCGCCCAGGCCGAGGTCACCGTGCTGACCGGACCGGAGGCACGGTCTCCCGATCTGACCCCGTTCCTGGGCGGCGGGCCTGTTGCCGTGCTCGTCGACGATGCAGAGGAACTCGACCCGGACAATCCGAGCCTCAACCAGCTCCTCACGGCCGGCGGGGTCGACCACGCGGTCATCGTCGCCGGTCCCGTCGACGAGATCCGCGATGCGTTCCGCGGGTTCCTCGTCCAGGCCCGGAAGTCGGGGACGGGGCTGCTGCTGTCTCCGAAGAGCCACCTCGACGCCAACATGTTCGGCGTCTCGCTTCCGCGGGGATCGGCATTCAGTGGACCGGCCGGCCGTGGCCAGCTCTTCGTCCGCGGACGCTACGTGTCGCTCGTCCAGGTGCCACACGGCTGACCCGGTGTCCGCCGGGAGCCCACCGTCCGGGTCAGTCAGGGGCGGTGCCCCCAACCGGCGCGAAGTCGACGATGTCGTCCGGACTGGCCTCGCGGGGGGCCAGGGCGTCGGCGACCGACCGGAACACCTCGTCCCACGTGTCGGCGAACGTCGACAACGGGCAGGAGCAGGTGAGCGCCACCAAGGCGGCAGACCCGACGGGCAATCGGTACTCGGTGGTACGCAGGCCGAGGGGGCCATCGGCCCCCTCGGGCGGCCGGGTCTCCCACACGGCGCACAGGGCCGGGCCGGCGGTGAGCGCCACCTCTTCGGCCGACACCAGGACCGCCTGTCCGGGGACCGCTTCGGCAGCGGCCGCATCGGCGACCAGCGCGTCCCGCTCGGCTGCCAGCTGCGGTGGGGCCGCGCCAGGCGTCTGGCGTACCGCCACCGTGAACCAACCGGCGAGCGGTTCGACCCGGTCGCCGTTCAGCACCAGCCTGCCCCAGGTGCCGAGGATGGAGACGCCGGCCAGGCCGAGCGAGTCGAACGCCACATGGGCGAGGTCCTTCGTGCGGTGATAGTCCGCCTGCCGGTCCGACGCCCCGTACGTGTCGACGATGTCGGTCAGAGCGTCGAACTGGGCAATTGCGGCGGCTTCGTCCGCGGGGTTCCGGGGGTCGAAGATCGTCCACTCCTCCGAGATCGCCAGGTCGACGACGAACGAGGGCCCCGTCTGCACATCTGGATCCACGGTCATCGGGTCACTCCATCACATAGGTCGGATCGGGGAGGAAGTCCACGGTGTCGACCGCTGGCTGGGTCGCTGCCCGGACGGCGGCACCCACCAGCGGCTTGTTCGCCTCGTAGAGCTTGGGCACCTCGGTGGACAGGTAGGAGTAGGCGTACCCGTCGAAGGGGGCGGTCACCGAGAGCGTCGCGGTCACCAGCTGGCTGGAGTCCCCGTGGGCGAGCGCCCTCAGCGCAGACGTTCCGGCCCGGGCATCGGGCAGCGGCAAGGTCACCAGGTCGAATCCGAACTGGCCGGTGTCGCCGAGCCACTTGTCGGCACTCACCGGCTTGCCCTCGGCGGTGTCGACCACGTCGCCCACGACCGGGAGGGCATCGTCGGCCGCGATCGCCACGCTCATGGCGGCCGCCAGCGGGAGGCAGATCGGTGTCAGGCACGGCACGAATGCCAGGATCGCCACGATGGGCTGCAGGTCCTTGATGATCCGCATGTCCTCGTTGAACAGGGTGACCGACTCCTTGCCGAGAGCGTCCGCGGCTCTGGGTCAGGTCGTGGAGCGCGGTCTTGTCCCCCGAGGCATAGCGGAGGAGGTCGGTCGCAGCCACCAGCGGAAACGTGTAGTAGTCGAACGCCCACTTGAGGGTCTGGAATTCGAACTTGCCGGCGTCCCACACCCACTGCCCCACGTCGTGGAGGTACCGCTCGAGGAACGACGGATTGTGGAGTCCCTGCCTCGGCCGCAGCGTCGAGCTTGTCGCCGGCCATCCTCGCCGCCGGCAGGAACTGGTCCCGGTGGAGGTCGGCGGCCTGCCGCTTCAGCGAATCGATCCGGCCCTGGGCGTCGGCCAGCGCCCGCTGGTAGTTGCCGAGCTGCTGGGATGCGGCGGCGGCCGCAGCCTGATGACCGTTGCGCTGTTGGGCGTAGTTGCCGATCGATCGGACCAACGACTCGATCGATCCGACCGTGCCGGCACTCACGCCTGTGCCCAGCAGCACCGAGCTGATCGACGAGGTGGCCGCGCCTGACAGCGGCCTCGCCCTCAGAGGCCACTATGGGCACATGGCGCCCGGCCTCCCAGATGGCCACGGGATCCGCCCCGCTGGCAGTGATCCGCCATTCGACGTCAGTCACCAGTCCGGCTATCTCGCCGTCGGCGACACCTGCACCCCATTCGGCGTCCGACTTGGCCTGGGACTGGGACTGGATCCCGGCATTGGCGCTGTCACGGTCCGCCGCCGCCTTGCGGGCCTGGGCCAGCAGCTGTGCCGCCTCACCCTGGAGCTGCGTCATCCGCTCGCCGAACGCCCGAAGCGCGTCGCCTGCACCGCCATAGGAGTCGTGGAGCTTGCCCAGATCGGAGAGGACCACCTCCTGCACCGTCTTGGCAAAGGCGTCGGCCGCCACCCCTTTCCACGCGGCTCCGGCGAGCTGCGAGTGGATCCCACGGAGCGAGGTCAGCGACCTCCCGGCATCTTCCCCGATCGTCCGGAGCTGATTCGCCTGCCCCGACACCCAGCCCGGGTTGCCGGGCACCGGATCGGGCCCGAGCAGTCCCCCATCCCATCCATCAGTCATCGGTCACTCCTGTAGTCGTATCCGTCGGCACCTGTTCCGGCGCCGACGGCGCACCGGCCCCCGGGGCGGGGGTCAGTGGCTCGATCCTGATCGGACCCTGGACCGGACCCCCGTGGACGGGTCCGGTGTGGAACCGTGGGTCGCGATCGTCGCCACCTCCGACCGGTGCCCCCGGGTCCTCGGTCAGGTCTCGGTACACGTCCTGATCGATCCGTTCGGCCCGGTTCGTCGCCTCCACCACTTCGCGTGCGACCGGTGGACCTCCCTCGGGTCCGAGGACGATGCCGCCCTGTCCGACGTCCCGGATCACGTCGGCATCGATCCGTGCGGCCGTCTGATCGGCGGCGGCGACCTCGCCGGCCAGGCCCGGGGCGGGAGCGAACTTCGGGTCGACGACCCTCGTTCCATTCGCCACCCCGGACAGGACCTGGTGCCCGCCTGTCAGCGCAGTCGCCAGAACGCCGTGGACCACGTCGCCCTCCGTCTGGGACACCGTGCCTTCGGCGGCCACGTACTCCTGGAGCGCCCTCTGCACGTGCTTGGTGATCCCATCCAGTTCCTTTTCGATGTGCTGCCTGCCAGTCCTCCAGCCGTCGAGGAACCGCTGGAGCTCGTCGGCCAGTTGGCCGTCGCCCAGTGCGGCGTGATCGACGGGCTGGTGGCCCGGGAGCTTGCTGAAACTGTCACGGATACCGGTCAGCGCCTTCAGTAGGGTGTCCATCTCATCGAAGTGGACGGTGAAGGCACTGCCTTGTGCGGGGGCCACAACGACTCGATCAGGAGGTCATGGACCGGGAGATCGAGCTCTCGGCGGCGTCGTAGGTCTGGGCGGCCTTCTGGAGCAGCATGGCGATGCCGTCGAGGGCTTCCTGGATCTGCTTGGCGCCCTGGTCCCACTCCTGCCACAGCTGCTGGAAGTTGCCGGCTGCGGCGCCCTGCCAGTCCGCTGCCACCGGGGCGACCTGTCCCCGCATCGAGGCGAGCTGCTGCTGCACCTGCTCGTTGCCGGACTTCAGGTTTGCCGCCAACGAGGCCAGCTGCTCCGACGTGACCTTGATCATTGCCATGATGTGTTCCCTTTCTTCGACCCGGGACCGACTTGGCCTGTCCGGGAGTCCTGCGCTGCACCTTCCGACTACGGGGACTGCGTCCCTCGAGAGTCAGTAAACCAAGGCGACCGGGCGATCACCAGGGATCGATCCCCCTCGCCCACTGCGGCTCTCGAGCCGTGGCCGAACCTGCGTCGGACCGTCAGGGCGACACGTCCAGGATCCGGAGATCGCGGGGGACGACGCATCGGGTCTCGAGGGCGAACGCGGCGATACGGTGCCGGCGGTTCATCGCCCGTCCCTGGTTGCTGCCCGACACCCCGTCGACGAACGGGGTCACCTTTGTCACCAGGCTGTCGATGATGTCCTCGGCCCGCTTGGCCGGAATACCCAGGCGCTCGCACACGTCCTTCGTGCTGGGCACGGTGAACGCCGGAAGCGAGGGGTCGAGGAGCCGGGGTTCGCACAAGGCGACGAGCATGTCGAACTCGGCATCGCTCAGGCCGAGCCCCTGGCGCACGTCGATGGTGGGCGAGTCCAGGTCGTCGCCCAGTTCGACGCTGTCGACGAACTGACCATCTCCGGTACCTGTCTCGATCGCGAGCACGTAGGGGGAGGGCGTCAGGATCCGGACCGTGCCGGTCGCACCTGTCGGGAGGATCAGCGGATGGGCACCGACTGCGATGGTGGCCTGCAGGCCACCATCGATGGCCACGGCGAGGGTCGTCGAGTTCCCCTCGTTGTTGAGCACCCAATTGCCGTTCGCCCAGACGAAGGAACCCACCAGTCTGTGGACGTGGAGGTCGTCCATGCCGATCCGAACGGTCACCCCGGTGCCGCGCCCGAAAGTGACCGCGTCGCCGGGGCGTCCGACATACCGATCCTCGTCATGGCCCACGAGGAGGCCATGGTCGGTCATCTGTGCATTCGGCGTTCCTGGATACCTGCTCCCCGACCGCCGTCCGGAGGAGATCACGTCGGCAGTATAGACAGGCGGGCCACGCCCGGCCGGGACGACGCGAGGCTCGATCGTCACGCCGTTCCGATGTGCGAGGAAGCCTCGATTTCGGCCTCTTGACGATCGGATCCTCGCCCACGATCGGTGCCGATCCGAGAGGGCAGAACCCCCGCCAGAAGCGCCCGCGGGGTGACGTGCCTCGCGTGGAACGTGGCCGGTTCGTCAGAGCAACCGTGAGTGGGGCTGGCACTAGTCTGTCGGAGGCGAACGAACCGACCCAGTGCCGTGGCCGGGGACCGAGGGGCACCACACCGACCACTGCCGGAGAGAGACGACTGTTCATGGCGAGGAAGCGACAGCAGCAGGCGGGCGGACCCGGTGAGATCTCCGGTCTGCGTGACCTCAGCCCCATCGGCAGGGGGGCCAGCAGCACCGTCTACCGGGCGCACGACGAAGAGCTGAACCGCTGGGTGGCTGTGAAGGTATTCGAGGCGGACGACCCGAGCGATCCGGCGAGGAAGCGCTTCCGTCGCGAGCGGGAGATCACCGCCAACCTCGGCAAGCACCCGCACATCGTGCAGGTGCTGGGCACCGGGTTCACCTCGCACGGACTCCCCTATGTGGTCATGGAGCTGTTCGAACGCGGTTCCATCGCCGACAGGATCCGGACCCAGGGCACCTATTCAGCCGCCGAGACGATCGACATCGGCATCAAGATCTCCGATGCGGCTGAGGCGGCCCATCAGGCCGGAGTGCTGCACCGGGACATCAAGCCGCAGAACGTGCTGGTGTCCGAGTACGGCCCGGCTCTCGCCGACTTCGGCATCGCCCGGTCGGCGACCAATCTCGAATGGTCCCAGAGCCTGGACCAGATCACCCCGATGCACGCCCCTCCGGAGGTGCTGCTGGGCGAAGGCCCCACGGCCCGTTCCGACGTGTACTCGATCGGCTCCACGCTCTACACGATGCTGGCCGGACGGCCGCCTCATGCCGGTCCCCCGGGAGAGACGCTCCTGCAGTACCAGGTGCGGGCGGCCCAGGGGGTCGTACCGGACATCGCACGGACGGACGTGCCCCGGGCCCTCGTCGCGGTGATCATGACCGCGCTGGCCAAGGATCCCGCCGACCGCTACGGGTCACCCGGCGAGCTCCGTGATGCCCTCAAGCACCTGGACGGCGAGCCCGATGCGACAAGTGCGCAGTCGGCGTCACCGTTCGCTCCGGTCGAAACCCCGGTGTCTCCGTTTGCCCCTCCGGCCGGACGCGCCGAGCCCCTCATTCCTAATGCGTCAGCGCCGGCGGTCACGAATGACCTCGGCAGCGACCTGACCGTGAACCGGTCAACCGCCGGGACGACTGCCGATGCCACGACCCCGCGTGTCGCCACCAGTCCAACCGCCCCGGTGGCCGCAGAAGGCCCACCGGCCCATTCGCCATGGGCGTTGGGACTGCCACCGGCCCAGCCGACCACCGTCGGCGCTCCGGCGTCGCCGACGCCATTCCAACCGCAGGCCCTGACTGGATCCGACCGTGTACCGCCGCAGGCAACCGCACCGGGTGGGACCGCGACAGCAGCGGCCGCACCGGCTGGCGGGTCGCCTCTGCCGCCGATCGACACAGCTCCGAGCCCGTTCGCACTGGTCGGACCGCAGCACGCTCCGACTCCCCCGGTGACGTCCGGGTCGCTCGGGCCGTTCGATTCGATTCCCGAACGGTTCGACGCGTCGTCGACCGTGCTGCGCGGGCGCGCTACCGTCGAGGAGGCCGCGCTCCCCTCGACACCGGAGCGGACAGGGCCTCCGAAGGTCCTGATCGGCGCCATCGCCGGGGGCCTCGTCCTGTTGCTGGCGGTGGCCGGGGTGATCCTGGCGTCGTCCGGCAAGGCACCTACCGTGAAGGTGGCCCAGACCACCTACGACGCCGCACTCGCTCCTCTCAACCTCACCATCAAACCCGGTGGAGGGGGGACTCTGGCAACCCTCTCCTGGACCAGTCCGAATCCCGGCAATGTTGGATTCAGCGTCGAGCAGGCACCAGGGGGCAGTGCGACCGCGGGGACGGGCACTTCCACCGTCTACAACGCAACGGGCCTCACCCCTGGACAAGGCGTCTGCTTCCTGGTGGTCGGCTTCAAGAACGGCGTGGACGCGGTCGGTGGTGCTTGCGCATGCCTCAATCAGGGCAAGCCGACACTACCTTCACCCTTCACCAGCCTGACCTGCAGCCAGTCCTGACCGTCCAGTGCCTCTGGAGCTTCCGGCCCACCTTCGGCGGGGTCACGGGTCATCCGCCAAGCAGCGACTCAGCATCGAGGCAGGTTGTCCGTCGCCGTCGTCCAGTTCGAGAAGTACATGGCGCTCATCCAGGGGTTCAGAGCGTACGTCGGAACGTGGATCCACTCCGTCGAGGTGTTCCGGGTGCCTGAGGTCACCGTCGAGCCGGTCGTCCAGCAGTCGGCGACCACCTGGGTGGCGCCGCTGACCGGATTGGGGCAGCCCGACGTGGTGAACGCAGTCGCGTTGCAGGAGTGTGCGTTCGGACCGCAGTAGGTCCCACCGGTGGGACACGAACCGAACGCCTCCGAGGCGTCAGCAGTCAGCATCTTGTGGCCGCTTGCTCCCGGCTAAGCACCACCCGACGAATTTCGTGCCGCTCGATTGGCCCGTCGTTGACGTCGACGACGTCGATGTCGAGCACGCAGCCAGGGCGAGCGCGGCAAGGAGCCCCGCTGATACCGGAATTGCCCTTTTCGCAATTCTCATCCATCCTCCTCGTTCGTGCCACAGCCAGGTCCGCCCGGTTGCCGTCATCAAGCGGTCGTCCACTCCTGCACCACCAGCGCCACATCCGATTCCCGGCCGGAGTCTTCACCCTTCCTGCCTGCCCATACTCACCATTGACCATGCCGTGTCCGTCCCCGGGCTCCTGGCGTGCTGTCCGGGTCCACGTCGACGAATGGCCTTCCCGCTCGTCCGGACCGGCGGACGGGTGGCACCTCGATAGCTCAGCAATGAGGAAGGTTGTCGGCAGCATGGGTCCAATTGGAGAAGTACATGTTGCTCATCCACGGGAAGGGCCCATAGGAGGGGACGTGGATCCAGACGGTGGATTGGTTGCCGGTCCCGGTCCTCACCGTCGACCCGGTGGTCCAGCAGTCGGCCCACAGCGACGTGCCTCCGAAGACGAGGTTCGGGCACTGGCCAGTGGCGAACGCCGTGGTCGCACACGAGTGCGAGTTCGACCCGCAGTAGATACCCCCCGTGGGGCAGACCCCGAACGCGCCGGAGGCGTCCGCCACCAAGGCCTTCTGGCCCGTGCTCATTGTGAAGGAGGCCATCGTGGGCGCGGCGCCGCGAAGCTTCAACGTGACCGTCCCGGAAATGGTTACCGAGTAGCTCGGGAGCGCGATCGTCACCATCCCGCAGCCGACAACGCGTCGGAACCCGGAGACCTTCGTCACGCACCTGACCGTCCCGTGGATGACTGGTGCCACCGCGAAGCTCACGTAGCCGGTGAGCCCGGTGGTCGACCCGCTGGGAAGGGCTGCGAATTCGGGCGACGCGACCAGGTCGCCTGCTCCATTCGTGGTGCCCGCACCCCTGCCTGCCGGACCAGGAGCCGCCGAGGCCGCCGGTGCGAACGCCATCAACCCTGACCCCACGACCAGACATGCCGCAGCCAGGATTCCGCCTTTGCGCCACTTCATCCGTACTTCCTCTCTTGGTTACTCTCGGGACGTCATCCCGGAGAGATCTCACGCAGTGGTGTTAGTGCATCCAGACAACGTGCCCACTGCTCGCACAGCCTGGCGACCTCCAGGAACCTCTCTCATCGCTGATCGGCCGTGCACAAAACGCCGCCGTCGACTGCGATCACCGGAACAGGACCCGGACGTCGATTGCGCGCCGAAACCGACCCTTCCTGCCAAGTTGGTCGCCGATCTGCTCCGCAACCCGGTCGGTGTGCCTCCATGCCTCGAGTGCGGCGTCGTCGTCCGGTACCCACGTCGAGAACAGCGTGGCATTGGCCATTGTGGCCAGCGGCTGGAAGTCACTCGCGTCCGAAACCCCGAGGCGCTGGGCTCCGACGGCCGCCAGCTCCGTTGCGGTATCCGAGGTCGGTGGCGGCGGACCGAGGTCACGGACCAGTTCGAGCGACTCGATCCAGGCGCCCATGACCCGGTCCCTCGCTTCGTACGCGTTCCGGCGCTTTCGGGTCCGTCGCCCGCGGGCGCTGCCGACCAGAAGTGCCATCGCACCCAGGACCGCCAGGATCAGGCCCACCACGAGGCCGGCGACGACCAGGCCGTGGATCAGCGCCGTACCTCCGGAGGAAGACGTTGCAGCGGGAGGAGTTCCCTGGACGAAGCGCTTGCCCGCTGGCACAGGGGGCGTCGAAGTCGAGATCGTGCTCGAACCCTTGACGGTTTCGTCCTTCGGGGCAGGTGCGGAGTCCGGACGCGGCGTCGGATCGAAGAGCACCCAGCCTATGTTGGCGAACTCGACCTCGGCTGCCGCGAACGCGTCCTTTGTCGAGACATGCCAGACCCCGTCGACCTCGGTGCCCGCATGGAACTCGACGACTACCCGGGTCGGGAGATTGAGTGCCTCGGCCAAGAGTGCAAATCCGCCGGCAAACTGCTCCGACGTCCCCTGGTGTGCACTGGGTCCGGTTCCGACGAGGAAGTTCTGGAGCACCTGGGTATCGGTGCCCGACGGAGCGGTCGCCAGGAACTGATACTTGCTCCCCTTGCCGCCGAGAGCGCTCACCAGTGCCGATGCCTTCGCCCAGGGCGTCACCGCCCCCTGGGTCAACTGCACCGCCAGGCTCTGCACGTCTGGCGGGATCCCGGCGATGAGCGGGAAGTTGCCAGGTCCGTCGGCAGCGGCATTCGGGGTGGTGGTGGGCACCGACGACGTGACGTCGTACTGCGCACCCGCTGCCCGACCGGAAGCAGCCAGGAGCTCGCCGGTCGAGGGCTGCGCCAGGGCTGCCACTCCGGTGACCGTCAGGGGACGCTGCGCGGCGGGAAGCCAGGGTCCAGGTAGGTCCAGGATGTGCACCTGTTGCGCTGCGGTCGCGTCGCCGGTGCCGACCTGGGCCGGCGCAAGGTTCGGTCCGGGAACTTCGTTGCCGATCCGATAGAACGTCGAGGCGTCCGATGTCGTCCAACCATCGACCGGATCCCAGGTGGGAAGCACGGCGAGGCGCCACGGACCCGAATACGACGAATGCACGATCATCACCGGCTTGGCCGGCTGGGCCGCCCAGACGGCCAACTGATCCAGTGGATTGATCGCCTGAACCGGTGCGCTGGGTGGCACCTCGGTGACACGGGCGTCATAGGGCTTGCCCGAGGCGATCAGCGGGACGGAACTTCCGAGGAGGAGGGCGATCACCAGCGCACACAGGCTGACGGTGCCGGCCTCGAGCATTCGCCGCACCGATCCGACATTTCGGCCGGAGGCCTTGGTCGGCCCCGTAGTGCTCGGGTCGACCAGCGGGCGGGCGCTGATTCCGGCGAAGACGAGGACGGCCAAGGCCAACGCCAGCGCGAGGAGCACCCGGCTCCCTCCTCCGCCGATGCCGAAAAACAGTGCGCAGATGAAGCTCAGGACCGGAAGGACCATTCCGGCGAGCGGGACACGTGTCCGTTGGACGAGCTCCGAACCGACCATCGCACAGATCCACGCGACGACACAGGGGAAGACGAGCAGGCCCGGTGAACCCGTCACCGTCACGGTCAAGGGCAACGACAGGATGTCGGACCAACCGCTGACGATGCCCTGATAGATGCCATCGACCGCAGAGGGCGTGGGAATCACCAGGAGGGCCGAGTCCTGCAGGACCGCCACCGCAAGGAACCACAGCATGGCCAACAGCGACACGATCCCGCTCACCGCCAAGGATCGCTTCCTGGCGAGGAACACCACCACGGCAACAGGGGCGACTGCGCATACGGCAAGTCGGAGTACGACGGTGGCGGCTCCGAACACACGGAACCATTCAGCGCCCACGATGAAGGACGCTCCCGCGATCAGACCCAGCAGGGCGAGGATTCGGGACCGACGTACAGAATCCACGGACTCTGTCACCGGGAGGCCATCGCGTTCCACATCGAGGCGAACTCGGTGGGTGAGGACGCTCGTACGGTGGTGATGTTGGGAAGGGTCGGACACTCGACGGCATCGGCGTCGCGGGTCACGATCCCGATGACGCCGACGTCGAATCGACGACCCAGGGCCGCCATGCTGCTCAGATCGCCGGGCTTCGGACGACCGGTCACCACGATCATGACGTCGCCCCTCCGTTCCCGGGCCAGTCCTGAAGCCACGTCACCCAGCGTGCCGGAATCCGACAATTCGAGTCCGGCAAAGCAGTCCAGGAGCATGGTCCGATCCGCACTGATCCCTCGGCCCGAAGCTCCTTGTCCACCCGTCGTCAACAAACGCACCGAGTACCGGTCCGAGGTTGCCGCCACGGCGATCGAGGCCGCCACCTCGACTGCCTCCTCGAACCCATCGCCTCGGTAACTGTCCGTCTGCGTGTCGAGAACGAGGGTGATCTGGGCGAGGCTCGTGTCCACGTGCTCGCGTACCATCAGTGTTCCGAGCCGAGCCGATGACCTCCAATGGACCCGTCGGAGGTCATCGCCGACCACGTATTCGCGCAACGAGTGGAACGTGATGCTGCCGTTCAACGCACGGTCATCGTCCGGCCCATCGAGACTGCGACTCTGCCCGGTGGGCAGCCCGGTGAGTGCATGCACGACGGGGTGCACCCACAGCTGGCGGATGTCTCCGACCTTCTGGGTGATCTTCCACAATCCGAACGGATCCTGCTTCGTGATGCTGAGCGGACCGACGGAGATCACCGCGCGGTGCGCCGTCGGCAATCGGTACGTGGCGTTGGTCGCCTCACCCGAGGCGAGGCGCGGGATGTCGACGACCACATTCGTCGCACCCGCCGATTCATAGGCGATCATCGGCGTCGACGCGAACGACGACTGGTTCCCCACCTTCAGCAAGCCGAGGGCGACCTCACCGCGCACCACGCGGTCGGGCTCGATCTGACGCTCGATCCGCAGCTTCGGACGGCGCAACACCCAGCCGAGTCCGAGGAGCAAGGTCGCCAGGCCTGCGACGAAGAGCACGCCGAGTTCGGGGTAGTGGGTCAGGGACCCGATGACGAACAGGGCCGCGAGCACGACCGCGAGCGCCACTCCTCGAACGGTGATCATCGCGGGATCAGCTTCCGGACGTCTGCGGCACGGGAGACGGGACTGCGCTCAGGACGCGCCCGACGAGCGACTCGGAAGTCATGCCGCGCAGCTCTGCCTCGGGCTGGACGATCATGCGGTGAGCCAGAACACTGGGTGCCAGAGCCTTGACGTCCTCCGGGGTCACGTAGTTCCGACCTTCGATTGCCGCTGTGGCCTGACATGCCCGCATCAGACCGATCGAGCCGCGGGGGCTCACGCCGAGCCGAGCCTCCGGCAGCGAGCGTGTGGCGGCGCCGATGGCGATGATGTAGTCGAAGATCTGATCGGCGACGTGCACCGTGGACACTTCGTCGATCATCTCGGCCACCTGGTCGGTCGTCAGGACCGGGCGGACCTCTGAGATCGCACGACCTCCGTGGTGACCGACCATGATCTCCCGTTCGGCCGCAGCGTCCGGGTATCCGATGCTGATCCGCATCAGGAATCTGTCGAGCTGGGCCTCGGGCAGTCGGTATGTCCCGTCCATTTCGATGGGGTTCTGGGTGGCGACGACGACAAAGGGCCGCGGCACCGGATGGCCGGTGCCGTCCACGGTGACACGTCGCTCCTCCATGACCTCCAGCAGCGCCGACTGGGTCTTGGGCGACGCCCGGTTGATCTCGTCGGCCACCACGATGTTTGCAAAGATGCCGCCCGGGTGGAACTCGAAAGTCTGCGAACCCTGGTTGAACACCGTGACACCGGTGACGTCGGAGGGCAGTAGATCCGGAGTGAACTGGATGCGGCTCCATGAACCAGCGATTGATGCCGCCATCGCCCTCGCCAGTGAGGTCTTCCCGAGCCCGGGGACGTCCTCGATCAGCAGGTGACCCTCTGCGAACAGGCACGTCAGGGCGAGGTCGATGACCTCCGGCTTCCCCTTGATGACCTGGCCGATATTCTCAGCCAGGCCCTTCGCTCGATCTGCAAAGACTCCTTGGTCCATTGTCTCCTCAATCTCTCTGTTCTGATTACGTGAACTGAATCGTCCATCGGTTCCACAGGGTTCCGAGAAACCATGCACATGGCTGCACCCTTGGAGGTGGCCGCATCTCACGTCTTCCACGTCTGTGAATCAACAGCCGGGCAGGTTGGCCGCCGCCGACTGCCAGGCTCCCCCATTGAGGAACATCAGGTTCATCCAGGGGTAGCCCCCGTAACCAACGATGTGAACCCACACACTTGACGAGTTGCCACCATTCCCGCTGTCCGGCCCTCCAGTGGTGCAGGAGTCGGCAGTGAGCCCAGTCCCGCCGGCCACGGCATTCGCGCAGGCCGTGCTTGACCAGGCCGGGGACGGACAGGAGTGTGAACCCGAGCCACAGTAAGCCGGCACGCCGGGGGACGTGCAGTTTCCGAACGCACCTGTCGCATCGGCCGTGAGAGATTTCGGGCCAGAGCTAAAGGCGTTGATCGGTGCAGAGATTGCGGAAAACCCTATCGACGACACTGTCACTGTCCCCGAATAGGCCGTGCTGTAAAACGGTAGACCCGCGCTGAACCCGGTGCAGCTCGACGAGTTGCCGAACGTGGTGGTGACGGAGCATGTGACTCCCGTGGCGCGGTTCGTATTGACACCGAAGCTCACGGTGCCGGTCAGCCCGTTGGCTGAACCCGTGGGTGCCAAGGAGAAGGTCGGTTGTCCGGGAGTGGTGAGCGTACCGACGGATGTCGGTAACACCTGACACCCATTGGCGTTGCACGCCGCAATCGTCATGGTATAGGGAGTCATATTCGCGAGCCCGGAAACAGTGACCGAGTAGGAACCAGAGGTCGAGGTGCCCGCCTGCACCGGCGGGACCGCGACTGCCGGCACAGTGACAATCTTGAACTGCGTCACCGTGCTTCCGCCTGAGCAACTCACGTTGGTCACGACGCACGTCCAGGTCAGGGTCGCCTGTCCGACGCCCACTGAGGCACCCGGTGCGGACACGCCGAGCGGCACCGAGTCCGACGTAGCTGCGGCAGTCGCCGTGGACTTGACACTGACATTCCCGAGGTCGTTCTTCGCAATCACCGTGAAGGTGTACGAGTCACCCAGGATCAGACCGGTCTTCGTCGTCAACGTCTGCGTCACGTTGGCCGTGGCATCCGAGGGAGCGGTCACCGGCACCGGCACCGGGCTGTTGGCCGCAGTGGTCGTGTCGGTCACCGCCAGCTGGTAGCCGGTGATGACGTGCCCGGCGCCGTCGGCCGGGTTCCAGCTCACCTTGATGCTTCCGTCATGGTTGTCCATGGCCGTCACGCCGGTCGGGGCGCTCGGGACATCAGCTGTCGGCGAGGCGGTCTCGGCGGGCGAGGCAGGGCTGTTTCCCACCGCGTTGTGGGCCGTGACGGTGAAGGAGTAGGTGCTTCCGTTCGTGAGTCCGGTGGCGGTCACCCCGGTGGGATCGGTGCTTGCCTGGACGGTCTGACTACCGCTGCTCCCCTTGCCCTTGGCCACCGTCCACGAATACGTCCACGTGTCGATCGGGCTCCCGCCGTCGTAAGGAACGGACCAGGTCAATGTGGCCGTGGCGTTGCCGCCGTTCGCCGTGAGGGTCGGGGCGAGCGGGACCTGGGGCGGCACCGTGGTCGCCGTGGGAGCCGACGGCGTCGACGGGGTGGCGACCGGAGCCACCGGGGGGAGCGTGGTGGGCGGCACCGTCGGCGGCGGGATCGTCGTCGGTGGCGTCGACACGTTCGTGATCGGAGCGTCCTGCTTGTTGATCTCCTGCGGGATACCAGAGGGGTTCACGACGAAGGCGTTGTTCCCATCCGGTTGGTTGATCCACAGGTCACCACCCTGCAACGAGAGATCGAGGTTCGCGCCTGGGTTACCCGCCTTGAACGCGTCCGTCTGCTCGCCCTGTTCGTCGAGCACAACGACTTCTCCGGTCGTGGCATCCGGCACGTACACCTTGCCGGTGTAGGCCTGCGGTGTGCCGAGCGTGTCACCCGCGTTGATGGATCCGGGCTGACGGGTGATGAAGGCACTGGGACTCCCGTCAGGGGTCACCTGGGCGAGCAGGACCTCGGCATCGGACTGGCCGGACACCGAGAGCGGGATCACGTGGCTCTGGACCGTGCCGGGCATCTCCACATTCGAACCGGAGGGGAGCTTCGGCACGGACAAGCTGGCGCCCGGCGTCCCGTCGGGAGCTGCCACCAGGAGCTGCTTGGCGAGGTCGAGCACCACCGGATGGTCGTTCGCCATTGTCAGCTCGACCTGGCTGCGGGCCGTGTGCGGAGCGACGATCTGGGCGCCGTTCCCACTGACCAGCTGGCCGGCCACGACGTTGGCCGACTCGAGGAGGCCGTTCGAGGTGTTGACCACCCACAGCCGGCCGGCCGAATCGGTCTGACCATTGGTCAGTTGCCCGCCCAGGTTGACCGAGCCGACCTTGTGCATAGTGACCGGATTCCGGGCGGTGATCACTCCCGTGTTCTTGTCGATGGTGTAGAGGACCTTGGTGCCGGCCACCACGTCGATGCTCGAACTGCCCTGGGACACCACGACACCGGGCCGGACCTTGAAAGAACCGAGGTCCAGATAGCTGGTGGAGGTGCCACCGGACGACTTGTTCACGAGCACGTCGGTGCCGCCCACCCGCACCATCTCCGACGTGCCGCTGTTCTTCACGCTGAGGCTCAGGTCGACCTTGGCCGTGGACCCGTCCGCCAGCACGAGGGTCGATGCCTGGTTACTCGACAGCCAACCATGTCCGTCCAGGAGGTTCAGCAGACTCGTCTTCTGGGACGAACCGAGGGTGATCGCCAGGCCACTGACGACCATTACCGCCACCAGGCCGACAGCGACGAACGCGCGCGAGTTCCGGTCGCCGTGCCGAAGGTCGAACCAGTCCTTCAGCTCGCGCATGTACCTGTCGAATGCCGCCTTTACGCCCACGCCATTGCCCCCTGAGCCGCCTGCTGGATTCCTAAACATAGGCCAATCCTGGCGGAACGTGCATATGGCGACAAGGGATACATCCCCCGGTTGCAAGGGGCACCGCTACGGAATGCCCCAAGGGTCGGCCTCGACCCCGCCCTCAGCCCTTGGCCAGCCCCAGCGCCGAGTAGATCTCGCGGGTCGCGCTCGACCGGTTGAGCGTGTAGAAGTGCAGGCCGGGCACGTCGACGGCCAGCAGGTGCCGGCACAGCTCGGTGGCACACGCCACACCTTCGTGGCGCACGGCCTCGGCCCCGCCCCGGGCGTCGGCCGTCGCCAGGCGCTCCACCATCCACCCAGGCACGGCGGCCCCCATGGCGGCCATCCGCGGGACCGAGGACAGGCTGGTCACCGGCATGATCCCCGGTAGGACCGGCTTGGTCACGCCGCGCTCGGCCAGGTCGGCCACGAGCGACGTGTACTCGGACGCCTCGAAGAAGAACTGGGTGACGGCGAAGTCGGCCAGGGCCAGCTTGGCCGCCAGGAAGTCACGGTCGGTGGCCCGGTCCGGGGAGTTCGGGTGGCACCCCGGCTGGGCCGCCACCCCGATGGAGAACCCGCCGATGGCCCGGGCCAGCTCCACCAGCTCGGAGGCGTGGGCCAGTTCGCCCACCGAGGCGTCGGGATCGAGGGGCGGGTCGCCGCCGAGGGCCATCAGGTTCTCGACCCCGGCCCGGCGCAGCTCCACCAGGATCTCCGCCAGCTCCAGGCGGGTGTGGGCCACGCAGATGAGGTGGGCCATCGGCACCAGGTTCGTCGTCCGCAGCATCCCCGTCACCAGGTCCACGGTGCGACGACGGGACTCGGCACCGCCCCGGTAGGTGACCGACACGAACGACGGCCCCAGCGGTTCGAGTTCGCGCAGCGTCGTGACCAGGGTGGCCTGCTCGGCGTCGGTCTTCGGCGGGAAGAACTCGAACGAGTAGGTCTTGCCCTTCCCGAGCAGGTCGGCGATACGGGTCATGGTCCGGACAGACTACTGCGGGGTGGGTGTTCGCCACTAGGGTCACCGGTCCGGCGGACCGGTCCGCGTCCACCCTCGACCCGGGGACCCCGGGTCCTAGACTGCCGGTCGACCGGTGAAGGGGCGGGGAGCTACCGACGTGGACGACCAGTCAGCACGACGCCGTCGATCGGGCCCCGACACCGTCGTGCACCTGACCTGCCACGTCGCCGCCTGGCTCCCGGTCGTGGTCGTCGGGATCCGATCCCTGGCCACGGGCTGGCTGCCGACCTCGGACGCGGCGGTGTTCGCCTGGCGGGCGCGGGACGTGCTGTCCGCCCACCCCACGCTCCTGGGCGCACCGACCCACACGTCCGGAACGGCACACCAGACGTTCGCCCCGGGGCCCGTCCTCTCGTGGCTCCTGGCCGTCCCGGTCCACGTGACCCCCGGCACCGGCGTCCTGTGGGGGTCGGTCCTGCTGGCGGTGGCCGGAGCCTCGCTGGCCGTCGAGGCCGGGCGGGCGGCCTGGTCCCCGTGGGGCGGGGTCCTGGCGGCGGCCGCCGTACTCGGGCTCCTGGTCTCCGAGCCCGAGATCGTCTTCAACCCCGTCTGGACGCCCTGGCTCGGTGCCGTGTGGACGGTGGCCGCGCTGGCGTGCGCCTGGGCCGTGGCCACGGGGCGATGGTGGTGGTGGCCGGGCTCGGTGGCCGCCTCGACCGTGGCCGCCCAGGCACACGTGGTCTTCGTCCTGGTCGCCCTGGGGGTCTGCGCCGTCGGCCCGGTGGTCGCCGTACTGCAGGACCGGTCCGCCGCCGCCGCCGGCGGCGACCGGACGGCCCGGCTCCGTGCCCTGGGAGCCGGCGGTGCCCTCGGGGTCGTCCTGTGGCTGCCGACGCTCGTCGACCAGGCGTTCGGCCGGCCCGGGAACCTGACACTGCTGTGGGAGGGGGCCCGGGGCCGCGGTGGCTCCCTCGGCCTGTCACTCGCGCTCCGGGGCTACGGCGCGGCGACGGCACCGGTCGCTGTCCTGGATGCACCGGCTGCCCTCCGACGGTGCGGCGGCCCTGTTCTCCATCTACGCCACGGTGTTCGACGCCGCCGCCTGGCAGGGGGCGGCCACCCTGGCCCTGCTGGCCGTCGTGGCCGTGGTGGCCGACCGCACCGGCCGCAGGGGACTGGCCGCAGCTGCGTGGATCGCGCTGGTGGCCGGTGCGGCCGCGGTGGTGACCGTTGCCGCCGTTCCGCAGTCGGACGTCCTGGAGCTCGGCTACGTGTCCGTCGTCTACTGGCCGGCAGGCATGCTCGCCTGGGTGGTGCTGGTCGCCGGCGCCGTGGAGCTGGTGCGGGGAGCGGTCGCCGCTTCGGGGCGTCGGGTCGGCGTGCCGACCTGGGCGGCCGGCGCCACCATCGGGCTGGTGCTCGTCGGGTCGGTCGCCCTGGCCGCACTCGATGTCGACGGCGTGCCGAACGACCTGAGCGTGGGCGGTGGACCGGCGGCGGCGACCGTCGTCCGACGGTCGACAGACGCGGTGCTGGCCGTGGCGCCGCACCGGCCGTTCGAGCTCGTCCTCGTCGGTCCGGACCGGGCCCGGCTGTTCGCCGTCCTCCCGGGCCTCGGCTACGCGTTGGCGGCGCACGGCGCGCCGGTACGGCTCCCACCGGATCTCGCCGCCGGGATCGGCGCCCGGTACGGTGCCGCACCCGGACTGACGACGGTCACCGTCACGGTGCCCGGCGACCTCCACCCGACCGTCCTGGTGGAGTCGGCGTCATCCCTTGCCGGACGGCGGCGTCACGTGTGACTGGAGGCGGGCGAGCGCGCCCTGCAGCTCACCGTCGCGGTCCCGCCGGGCCGCGTCTGCCTGGGCCAACTGGATCCCGGTCGGCGCCGCCGCGCCGTTGCGCAGCAACCGGTCGGCCTCGATGGCGAAGGCCAGGCCCCGCAGTGCTCCCGCCGCTGTGGTGGCCGAGCCCCCTGCCGCCGGATCGGGAGCCGTGGACCCGGCATGGTCGAGGGCGTTCGCCGCCCGCTCGACCTGGGCGGCGACGGCGCCCCGAAGTTCGGCATCGTCGGCCACAGCCGAGGGCGACAGCAGTGCCTCGCGGGCCAGCCGGGCGTCACTGAGCGCCGGAAGCGCCCGGCGGCGCCAGGCACCGGCGGCAGCCTTCTTCGTCCGCGAAACGTAGAGCAGGATCACGCCGACGATGGCGAGTACCAGTACCACGACCAGGGCGATCAGGCCCCACGGCGTCGTCGACGACGACGGGACCAGCGTGATCGGCAACGTCGTGGTGGTCGAAGGGAGCGTGCTCGTCGTGGTGGTGGTCGAAGGGAGCGTGGAGGTCGTCGAGGATGTGGTGGTGGTCGGGGCCGGGATCGATGTGGTGGTCGACGCCGGGACCGTGGTGGTCGTCGATGCCGGGACCGTGGTGGTCGTGGCCACCAGCACGGCGCCGGCGGCAGGCGCCGCGGCAGCCGCCGACGGGACGTCGGTGGGGACCACGGCGGCGAGGACGAGCAGGCCGACGACAGCCGATGCAGCGGGGCGGGCCATCCGGCGGACGGCGCGGCGGGTCGCGCTCACGCCCCCGTCCTGCCGTAGTCGTCCTCGAGACGGACGATGTCGTCCTCCCCGAAGTAGTCGCCGTGCTGGACCTCGACGAAGACGACAGGCGCGTCCGAGGCGTTCTCGATGCGGTGGTCGGTGCCCACGGGGACATCGACGGCATCACCCGGGGACACGGAGCGGCGCTCGCCGTCGAGCGTCACCACGGCGGTGCCGTGGACGATGAACCAGTGCTCCGACCGGCGGGCGTGGCGCTGGTAGCTGAGCCTCTTGCCCGGCAGGACCTCGATCCGCTTGACCTTGAACGTCGGTTCGTCGTCGAGCACGGTGTACTTCCCCCACGGGCGCTGATCGGTCTCCTGGCCGACGGCGTTCCGCGCCACCTCGCTCATGATGCACGCTCGGCGGCCCGCACGGCGTTGCGCAGAAGCATGGCCCGGGTCATCGGGCCCACCCCGCCGATCCGCGGGGTGATCCATCCGGCGACCTCGGCCACGCCCTCGTCGACGTCGGACAACAGCTTCTTCCCCTCCCACGAGGTGCCGGCGCCGACCACGGCGGCACCCGGCTTGATCATGTCGGCCGTCACCAGGCCGGCCCGGCCGGCGGCGGCGACCACCACGTCGCCCTGACGGACGAGGCCGGCCAGGTCCTCCACCCCGGTATGCACCACCGTCACGGCTGCGTTGCACCCGGGGCGCTTCATGGCCAGCAGGAGGGCCAGCGGTCGTCCTATGGTCAGGCCGCGCCCGATCACCACCACATGCTTGCCCTCCACGGGGACGTCGTTGGCGTGCAGGAGCTCGACGATGCCCGCCGGCGTGCACGGCAGCGGGCCGTTGGCGCCCATGACGAGTCGACCGAGGTTGACGGGGTGGAGTCCGTCCACGTCCTTCTCGGGATCGACGGCCAGGAGCGTCCGCTCCTCGTCGAGCCCGGTGGGCAGCGGGAGCTGCACCAGGTAGGCGTGGATGGCCGGGTCGGCGTTGAACCTGGCGACCACCGCGTCGAGCTCCTCCTGGGACGCGTCCGCCGGCAGGTGCTCGTGTGCGGACGTGATGCCCACCTCCGCACAGTCGGCGTGCTTCATGGCCACGTAGCGGGCGCTCGGGCCGTCCTCGCCCACGAGGATCGTCCCGAGGCCCACCGTGACCCCGGCGCCCCGGAGCCGGGCAACCCGGTCGGTCACCTCGGCGCGCACCCGTGCGGCGAGCAGCTCGCCGTCCAGCAGGGTCGCCGTCATCGTCTCTCCCTCACCACTGGTCCCATCACTCGTGTGTCCTGTCGGCGGGCACCGCCATCGGCACGCTCCGGAGGCCGGCACATCCCGGCCGTCGTCGCCCGGGGGCTGCGGCTCAATGCCGGAAGTGGCGCTCGCCGCCCGCCATGACCATAGCGATCCCCGCCTCGTCGGCTGCGGCAATCACGACCTCGTCCTTGATCGACCCGCCGGGCTGGACGACGGCGGACACACCGGCGTCGGCCAGCACCATCAACCCGTCAGGAAAGGGGAAGAAGGCGTCGGATGCCGCCGCCCCGCCCCGGGCCCGCTCCCCCGCCTTGCCGACGGCGATCTCGGCGGCGACCACCCGCGACTGCTGTCCGGCGCCGATCCCGACCGCCTGGGCGCCGGTCACCACGGCGATGGCGTTCGAGGTCGTGCGTGCGCACACCTTCCATGCCACCGCCAGGTCTCGCCACTCGTCCTCGGTGGGCCGCCGCTCCGTGGCCACCTCCCACTGTGAGGGGTCGACCAGGAAGCGGTCGGCGTCCTGGACCAGCACACTGGCGCCGAGGAACCGGTACTGGCGCACCAGTGCCTCGGGCGCCGGGGCCGACAGCAGCCGCGTCGCCTTGCGCTTGGAGGACAGCTGGCCGAGGGCGTCGTCGTCGTAGGCGGGGGCGATGATCACGTCCGCCTGCGGCCCGGCGGCGATGGCCTCGGCCACCGCTGCGGTGACCCGGCCGCCGATGGCCACGATGCCGCCGAAGGCCGACTGGGGGTCGCACTCGAGGGCCCGCTCGTAGGCGCGCACCAGGTCGGGGTCGAGGGCGACGCCGCACGGGTTGGCGTGCTTGATGATGGCCACGGCCTGATCGGTCGGGCCCGACGGGAGCTCGTGCACGAGGCGCCAGGCGGCGTCGGCGTCGAACACGTTGAGGTAGGAGAGCTCCTTGCCGCCGTACTGGACCACTTCGTCCCACCAGGAGCGCTGGCCGGCGACCCGGTACCGGGCACCGTGCTGGTGCGGGTTCTCGCCGTAGCGGAGCGTAGCCGCCCGGTCGAGCGTGAGGTGGATCGACTCGGGCAGGAGGACGGCCACCTCGAGGTCGGCGCCCCCGGCCCGGGTGACGTGCTCCCGCTCGTCGAGCCAGGCGACGATGGCGGCGTCGTAGCCGGCGGTGTGGGCGAAGGCCTGGCGGGCCAGGCGGCGCCGGGTGTCGAGCGAGATCGCCCCGTCGGTGCGGAGCTCCTCGAGCACGGGTCGGTAGTCGGCGGGGTCGACCACCACGGCGACGTGGTCGTGGTTCTTGGCCGCGGCCCGGACCATGGTCGGCCCGCCGACGTCGATGAGTTCGATGGACGGGTCCGACGAGAACGGGTAGAGGTTGCACACCACGAGGTCGATGAGGCCGATGCCCAGGCGGTCCAGCGCGTCGAGGTGGTCGGGCTTGGACCGGTCGGCCAGGATCCCGCCGTGGATCACCGGGTGGAGGGTCTTGACCCGGCCGCCCAACATCTCGGGGGCACCGGTGAGGTCGGCCACTTCCACGTGGTCGATGCCCGCGGCCGTCAGCGCCGCCGAGGTGCCGCCGCTCGAGACGAGCTCCCAACCGAGCGCCGACAGACCCCTCGCCAGCTCCTCGATGCCGGTCTTGTCGTAGACGGACAGCAGTGCCTTCATTCGGTGGTCTCCTCCGGTGGGTGGGGCTCGGTCGATCGTCCCCCGACGACGGCCCGGGGCGCCAGGTCGTCGACGAAGGCGCGGATGGTGGCCGGGTAGAGCGTGCGCTCGACGGCCTTGATGCGCTCGTGCAGCGTGTCCTCGGTGTCGCCCGGGAGGATCGCCACGGTGGCCTGGGCCAGGATCGGACCGGTGTCCATCTCCAGATGGGCCACGTGGACGGTGGTGCCCGTCTCGGGGACGCCGGCCGCCAGGGCGTCGTGTACGGCGTGCCACCCCGGGAACGCCGGGAGCAGCGCCGGGTGGGTGTTCAGGATGCGCCCGGGGTAGGCGTCGTGGAC
Source organism: uncultured Actinomycetota bacterium (assembly GCA_963835445.1). Classification (GTDB taxonomy): domain Bacteria; phylum Actinomycetota; class Acidimicrobiia; order Acidimicrobiales; family RAAP-2; genus Bog-756. Next base: position 40,138 of record CAWIFO010000003.1, on the reverse strand, counting down.
CGGCTGGTCCAGGACCGTGCCGAAGCCTGCCATGACCACGACGTCGACGGCGGCCGCCAGCAGGACCTCGGCCACGGCCTGCGTGTACGCCCAGCGGTCGAACCCTGGCCCGAAGCCACCGAACCCGGCCCGGTCGACCAGTGCGGTCGGGGTCCCCCGCCCCGAGGCCACGTCGAGGGCCCGGCACGGGCGGTCGGCGACCACCAGACCGACGGGGAGATCGGTGGCCAGGATCGCCTCCAGGATGGTGCCGCTCCCCGACACCAGCACACCGATCCGGACGGGCGCCGACTCGGCATCTCGTGTCGTTCCGGGGGCCACGGGCGCACGCTACCAGCGCCCTCGGGGTGGGGTCCCAGCGGCGCGACCCGTGGCGCGCCACGGTCCTGTGGCACCGTGGCGTCACCCGGTGGCACGGTCCGCTCCGGGGATCCGGTCCGGTCCGCAGCGCCGACGCCGACGCCGACGGCGGGGCGAGGTGCCCGGGTGATGTCGCCAGTTCGGCCTGCCCGCCGAACTGGGATCGACACCACCCGGTCCCCCTGCCCCGGGGACTGCCCCTCGTGATGAATCCATCGGCTCGCGGACGCCGTAACCGAAGGGTTTCGACGTCGCTGAAACGATCTTGCAACCAACGGCCCCGATCGACGGGACCTTCGTCACCGGGCGCCGGGCGCCGCGGACTCAGCCTGCAGGATGCCCGAGCGAGGTGAGTGCGTCCTCGTCGAACGCCTCGAGCGAGCCGAGCACCAGGTCGCAGAAGCCCCACCGGGGCGAGTCCAGCGCGTCGGGCTCGGGCACGGCCACCACGCGCATCCGGGCGGCCTTGGCCGAGATGGCGCCGTTGAACGAGTCCTCGAAGGCCAGGCACGCGGTGGGGTCCACGCCGAGCTTGGCCGCCGTCGACAGGTACGCGCCCGGGGTGGGGTTTCCCGAGCGGCTCCCACTCGGCCGAGTGCCACGCAGCCATCGACGACGTGATCCCGAGCCGGTCGAGCGCCGCCTCGATGACCTGGGCGTAGGAGCCCGAGCAGACGGCCATGGGGATCCACCGGGCGCGGCACAGGGCGATCAGTTCGAGGGCGCCGGGCATCGGATCCCCCCGGCCTCGATGAGCTCCGCCACGCGGGAGGTGACCGCCCGCTCGACCTCGACCGGCGCCATCCCCTGCCACGGCCGGCGCTCGAACCAGTGGCGCACGGCGTCGTCGATGCGCAGGCCCATGGTCTGGCGCGTCTCGGACTCGGTCAGCTCGACGCCGACGGTGGCGAAGACCTCCATCTCGGCCCGGCGCCAGAACGGCTCCGAGTCGATCAGCAGGCCGTCGAGGTCGAACACCACCGCGCCCACCGGGCGCCCGGCGTGCGCGTCGGCGGAGGGGACCCCGTGCCCGGCCCCGGGGCGCCGTCCGGCCGGCCGTCAGGCGTGACGGTCAGCCCAGCTTCCGGACGACGTCGACCATGGCCTCGCCGGCCTCGGTCGGGTTGAGTGCGACCGTGACCCCGGCGGAGGACAGGGCGTCCATCTTGGCCTGTGCGGTGCCCTTGGAGCCGGAGATGATGGCGCCGGCATGGCCCATCTTGCGCCCGGGGGGCGCGGTGACCCCGGCCACGTAGGAGACCACCGGCTTGGTGACCGACGAGGCGATGAATTCAGCGGCCTCCTCCTCGGCCGAGCCGCCGATCTCGCCGATCATCATGATCGCCCGGGTGTCGGGGTCGGCCTCGAAGGCGGCCAGGCAGTCGATGAAGCTGGTACCGGGAACCGGGTCGCCGCCGATGCCCACGCACGTGGTCTGGCCGACACCCTGCTGGCTCAGCTCGTGGAGCGCCTGGTAGGTCAGCGTGCCGGAGCGGCTGACGATGCCGACCGGGCCGCCGGGCATGGCGATGTCGCCCGAGGTGATCCCGATGTTGCACTTGCCGGGCGAGATGATGCCCGGGCAGTTCGGGCCGAGCAGCCGGGTGGCCGGGAAGTCCCGGACCAGCCGGTTGTAGGCCAGTGCCTCGTCCTGGGCCGGGATGCCCTCGGTGATGCACACCACGAACGGCACGCCGGCGGCCGCGGCCTCCACGATTGCGTCGGCCGCGAACTTGGGAGGCACCGAGATGAACGAGGCGTTGGCCCCGGTCGCCTCGACGGCCTCGGCCACGGTGGCGTACACCGGGATGCCCTCGATCTCCTCACCGCCCCGCTTCGGGTTGGTGCCGGCCACCACCTGGGTGCCGTAGGCCCGGTTGCGGAGTCCGTGGTAGAGGCCCTGGCTGGTGGGGCTGATGCCCTGCACCACGACCTTGGTGTTCTCGTCTACGAAGATGCTCACGACTGGCCTCCAGCAAGGGCGACCGCCCGGCGGGCGGCATCGAGCATGGTCGGCTCGGCGACCAGGCGATCGGACAGGTGCGCGGCCAGGATCTCCCGGCCGGCCACGGCGTTGGTGCCGTCGAGCCGGAGCACGATGGGCGAGCTGATCTCCACCCGGTCGAGGGCCTCGAGCACGCCCTTGGCCACCTCGTCGACCCGGGTGATCCCGCCGAAGATGTTGACGAAGATCGACTGCACGGCCGGGTCGGAGTTGATGACCTCGAGCGCGGCCGCCATGACGTCGGCGTTGGCGCCGCCGCCGATGTCCAGGAAGTTGGCGGCCGAGCCGCCGCACTGGTTGACCACGTCGAGCGTGCTCATGGCCAGGCCGGCGCCGTTGGCGATGATGCCCACCGAGCCGGACAGCCCGATGTAGTTGAGGCCGCGCTCCTTGGCCCGTGTCTCGCGCTCGTCCTCGACGTCGCTGCCGGCGAACTCCTCCCACTCGGGGTGGCGGTAGGCGGCGTTGTCGTCGAGGGTCACCTTGGCGTCGAGCGCGTGCACCCGGCCCTCGGGGGTGAGGATGAGCGGGTTGATCTCCGCGAGGTCGCAGTCGCCCTCGGTGTAGCAGGTGTACAGCTTGACCAGCAGCTCGGCAGCCTGCGCGCGGGCCTCCTCGTCGAGGTTGGCCCGGGCCACCCACTCGGTGGCCGCTTCCAGGCTGAGCCCGTCGACGGGGTCGACGTGGACGACGGCGATGGCGTCGGGATTGGAGACGGCCACCTCCTCGATCTCCACGCCGCCCTCGGCCGACAGCATGCCGAGGTGCTTCTTGGCGCTCCGGTCGAGGGTGAAGCTGGCGTAGTACTCCTTGGCGATGTCCGAGGCGTGCTCGACCCACAGCCGCTTGACCACGTGGCCCTTGATGTCGAGGCCGAGGATGTTCCCGGCGTGGAGCCGGACCTCGTCGACGTCGTTGGCGAGCTTGACGCCGCCGGCCTTGCCGCGGCCGCCCACCTTCACCTGCGCCTTGACGACGACCGGGTAGCCCGATGCCTCCGCCTGGGCCACGGCCTCGTCGACGGTGTCGGCCACCCCTCCCTTGGAGATGGGGATGCCGTACCGGGCGAAGTACTGCTTACCCTGGTATTCGAAGAGATCCACCGGATCCGTTCCTCTCTGCCTGTTTGGCTGGTTCTGGTTGAGACTGACTGGCGACTGCGACTGGCGACTGTGGCTGTGCTCGGAGCCCCTGCCGGCACCGGCGCGGGACGGTCACCCGGGACGGGCCGGGGTCCACCGGCCGGCGGACGTGCGGGAGCGGATCGCCTCGGCGACGGAGCCCGACCCGCGGACTGGGTTCAGGCGACTCCTCCGCCCTCCCCGTCCTCCCGCTCGTCGAGCGCCTCGCCCAGCCACTTGCCGATGGCGGGGAGCGGTGCGCCCGGCGTGAAGACCTCGGCCACGCCCATCTCCTTCAGCACCGGGATGTCGGCCTCGGGGATGATCCCGCCGACGAGTACCAGGACGTCGTCGCGCCCCTGCTCGCGGAGGCCCTCGATCACCCGGGGGACCAGAGTCAGGTGGGCACCGGACAGGAGCGACAGCCCGACGGCGTCGGCGTCCTCCTGGATGACCGCCTGGACGACCTGGTCGGCCGTCTGGTGGAGGCCGGTGTAGATGACCTCGAACCCGGCGTCGCGGAGGGCCCGGGCGATCACCTTCGCACCGCGGTCGTGCCCGTCCAGGCCGGGCTTGGCGACTACCACTCGATAGGGGCGCTTCACGGCGGCAGATACTAGGCGCTGACGGGCCGTCAGGCCCATCCGGGATCCGACGGGGTCGCCCGATCGTCCACCCCCCGGGCGTCGAGGACCTACCCTGTGGGTGCCCCTCTCACCGACCGGGAGGCCCGTTCCGACGCATCCGCGGGAGTGACCCGACCATCCATGAGGACGCAGTGACGACGCCGGCCGAGGCCGTGGACCGACCCGACGACCGCCCCGCCCACGCCCGAACCGCCGCCGGAGTCGCTGGCGCACGGGCCTCGTCCGCCTGGCCCGGCCCCGTCAGTGGATCAAGAACCTCCTGGTATTCGTGGCGCCGGCCGCCGCCGGCGTGGTCCTCCACGGCCGCGTCCTGTGGCACGCTGCGGCGGCCTTCGGAATCTTCTGCCTGGCCGCCACCGGCACCTACTACCTCAACGACTCGATCGACGCCGCCGCCGACCGCCAGCATCCGACCAAGCGGAACCGGCCGGTGGCCGCCGGCGTGGTCCCCGTCACCACTGGCCATCGCCGTCGGGGTGGCACTGCTCGCCGCCTCCGTCGGGCTGGCCGTGCTGCTGGCCGGGTGGCACCTCGCCGTGGTCATGGGGGCCTACGTCGTGATCCAGCTCGCCTACTCGTTCGGCCTGAAGAACGAGCCGATCCTCGACCTGGCCTGCGTGAGCGCCGGGTTCATCCTGCGGGCCGTGGCCGGAGGTGTGGCCACCTCGGTGCCGCTGTCCAACTGGTTCCTGATCGTCGTCTCGTTCGGCTCGCTGCTGGTGGTGACCGGAAAGCGCTCGGGTGAGAAGCGCTCCTGGCCGAGGACCGTGCCGACGACTCCGCCATCCGCCAGACCCTCGGCCTCTACACGTCGTCGTTCCTGACCTCGGTACGCACCCTGTCGGCCGCCGTCACCGTCAGTGCCTACTGCCTGTGGGCATTCGAGCGGGCCGCCCAGGTCCACCCGGGCCACGACCCGATCTGGTTCCAGCTCACGATCATCCCCTTCGTCATCGCCCTCCTCCACGTCCTCCGTCTGCTCGATTCGGGGGCCGGGGCGGCCCCCGAGGAGCTGGCGCTGCACGACCACCGCCTGCAGATCTACGGAGCGTGCTGGGTGGCCCTCTTCGCCATCGGCGTGTACGCCGGATGACCGGACCCCGCGCCCGCCGTGAGCTGCTCACCGGTTGGGGCCGGACCGCCGCCGACGTCGGCCGACGTGGTCCACGCCGTGCACCCGTCGGTCGTCGACCAAGCCGTGTCCGCCGCCGTCCAGGTCGCCGCCGACCCACCGGGGCCGCGGCCTGGTCGCCCGCGGCATGGGGCGGAGCTACGGCGACGCCGCGCAGAACGCCGGGGGCACCGTGGTCGACGCCACCTGGCTCGACGCCGTCCACTCGGTCGACCTCGACGCCGGCCGGATCACCGTCGGGGCCGGCATCAGCCTCCAGACCCTGATGGAGCGCTTCGTGCCGCTCGGATGGTTCGTGCCGGTCACCCCCGGCACCCGCCTGGTGACGGTGGGCGGGGCCGATCGCGGCCGACATCCACGGCAAGAACCACCACGTCGACGGCAGCTTCTGCTCCCACGTGGCGTCGCTGACCCTTGTCACCCCCACCGGCACCCACACCGTGTCGCCCACGGAGTCGGACCCCGACCTGTTCTGGGCCACGGCCGGGGGGATGGGCCTGACCGGCGTCGTCACCGACGCCACGCTCCAGATGATCCCGGTCGAGACCAGCTACATGCTGGTCGACACCGAGCGGGCGGGCGACCTCGACGACGTCATGGCCAAGATGCTGACCGGCGACGACGCCTACCGGTACTCGGTGGCCTGGATCGACTGCCAGTCGACCGGGAGCCGGCTCGGTCGCTCGGTCCTGACCCGGGGCGACCACGCCCGCCTCGACGACCTCCCCGCCGCCTGGCCGACGACCCGGACCAGGCCCGGGCCTTCGTGCCCCGCCAGCTGGCCAAGGTCCCGCTCACCCCGCCGAGCGGCCTGCTCAACCCGCTGACGGTCGGGGCGTTCAACGAGTTCTGGTTCCGCAAGGCGCCCGGCAGCCGCAGCTGGCGCAGGCCGCACCACATGACCGGGTTCTTCCACCCGCTCGACGGCGTCGGCGAGTGGAACCGCCTCTACGGGCGGACGTGGGTTCCTCCAGTACCAGTTCGTGGTGCCCGACGCCGGCCGGCGAGACGGTGCGCCACGTCATCGAACGGCTCACCGAGGTGCGGCTGGCCGTCGTTCCTCGCCGTGCTCAAGCGCTTCGGCCCGGGCGACCCCGGCCCGCTCTCGTTCCCCATGCCGGGCTGGACCCTCGCCCTCGACCTCCCGTCGGGCACGACGGACGCTCGACCTGCTCCTCGACGACCTCGACGAGCAGGTGCTGGCCGCCGGCGGCCGCATCTACCTGGCCAAGGACTCGCGCCTGGCCCCGGACACGTTCCGGTCCATGTACCCCGGGTCGACCGGTTCCTCGAGGTCAGCTCAAGGTCGACCCCGACGGGGTCCTCCGGTCCGACCTCGGCCGCCGCCTCGGGCTCTGCTCCGACGCCGACGCCACCACCCCGCAACCGACCCACCACGACGAACGACAGGAACGGACCACCATGATCGACGCCACCGGGCGCCCCCAGTCAGTGCTCGTGCTCGGAGGAGCCTCCGAGATCGCCCAGGCCATCGTGGCCGGGCTCGTGCCGGGACGCTGCCGGACGGTGGTCCTGGCCGGCCGGCCCGAGCGAGCGCCTCGAGTGCCGCCGCCGACGAGGCCCGGGCCGCCGGGGCCGACGTGGTCGAGACCGTGGCGTTCGACACCACCGACCTGGCCGGGCAACCCGGCCGTCGTCGACGCCGTCTTCGACCGCTTCGGCGACATCGACCTCGTCCTGGCCGCCGCCGGGGCCCTGGGCGACCAGGCCGAGCTCGAGTCGGACCCGAGGGCGGCCGCCGACCTGATCACCACCAACTTCACCGGCCTGGCCGCGCGCCCTGGCCGCCGCCGCCCGGATGCGCGCCCAGGGCTACGGCCGCATCGTGGTGATCTCCTCGGTGGCCGGCGAGCGGGCCCGCGAAGGCCAACTTCATCTACGGGTCGACCAAGTCCGGCCTCGACGCCTTCGCCCAGGGGCTGGGCGACTCGCTGGTCGGCACCGGCGTCGGCGGTGACCATCGTGCGACCCGGGCTTCGTGGTCGGCCGGATGACCGAGGGGATGGATCCGGCGCCGTTCTCCACCACCCCAGAGGCCGTGGCCGCGGCCGTGGTCAGGGGCATCGCGTCCGGGGCCGACGTCGTCTACGCCCCGCCCGTACTGCGGTGGGTCTTCGCCGTGATGAGCCAGCTGCCCCGCGCGGTCTGGCGCCGCATGCCCGGCTGATCGCGAGCCGGCGGCCGCCACCCGGATCAGTCGACCAGCGTGCGCGGCGTAGTCGGGCACGTAGGTGTACAGGTCGCGCGGCGGGCGGCGGTAGCCGTCGTCCTTCACCCGCTTCGGGAGCTTCGAGCCGGGTCTCGTCGACCTGGGTGTACGGGACCTGCGCCAGCAGGTGGGCGATGCAGTTGATGCGGGCCCCCGCTTGTCCTCGGCGTCCACCACGTACCAGGGCGACTCCGGCGTGTCGGTGTGGAGGAACATGGCGTCCTTCGCCCGCGAGTAGTCCGACCAGCGCTGGCGGGCCTCGAGGTCGATCTCGCTCAGCTTCCACCGCCGCAGCGGGTCGTCGACCCGGGCCTGGAACCGCCGCTCCTGCTCCTCGTCGCTCACCGAGAACCAGTACTTGACCAGGATGATCCCGTCCTCGATGAGCTGGTGCTCGAACACCGGGCACTGGGCAGGAACCGGTGGTACTCCTCGGAGGTGCAGAAGCCCATGACGTGCTCGACGCCGGCCCGGTTGTACCAGCTGCGGTCGAAGAGGACCATCTCGCCGGCCGCCGGCAGCTCGGCCACGTAGCGCTGGAAGTACCACTGCGTCCGCTCCCGCTCGGTCGGGGCCGGCAGGGCCACGATGCGGCAGTGCGGGGCGGCAGGTACTCGCGAGATCCGCTTGATGACGCCGCCCTTGCCGGCGGCGTCCCGCCCCTCGAAGACCACGACCACCCGGGCACCCGGTCTCCCGGATCCACTCGGTCATGGTGGTCAGCTCGGCCTGCAGGCGCAGCAGCTCGGCCTCGTAGCGGCTCTTCGGCATCGTTCGCGGGCCACGCCACCTCCTCGGGGTCGTCGTCCGTGCGGAGGCGGCGTCGGGCCGTCCGACGCTAGCCGTCCGGGCCTACGTGTGGCGCCGTGGACGCGGTCGGCGCGGTCACGGCCGCACCGACATCGGTGATGAAGTCACGGGACAGCGGGTAGAAGTACCGGCTGGGCGATGTCGGCCTCGTCGTAGGTCAGCAGCGTGCCGTTGGTCGGCCGTCGCCGGCACCGCCGGCGGCAGGTCGAAGTGGCGTGAAGTTCACCCACGCCGGTGTTGATGTCCATCTCCATGGCCCGCACCGCCCCGGCCCGGGCGAGGAGGTTGGCCAGGTCGACGATGGACAGCCCGCTGCCGCCCACGTAGACGAGGGCCCCGTCGGCGGTCACGCCGAGCCCGACCGCCACACCTGGACCTTGCCGCCGAGGGTGGCGCCCCACTGGTAGTTGTCGTTGGCGTTGAGGCCCGGCACCGGCTGCCCCGTTGTCGACGATCAGGTCGAGGTTCTGGCGCACTGCGACGGTGGTCGGCGTCATCGCCACCTCGGTGCCCCACGAGCCGATGTTGATGTTGCCGGACGAGTCGATGACCAGGCGAGGCCGCGCCCGGCACGAGCGGCACGGCGGTGGTCACCCGTCGAGGTAGAAGCCGCCGCGGGCGTCCTGCATGCGGAAGCCGGAGTTGAAGGCGGCGTCGAGCGTGTCGAGCAGCGGCGCCGGCTGACGGGGCCATGTTGGCGAACGTCTGGCCGGTGCCCGGGATGGTCGTCCCGGCGTACAGCTGTGGCGCTGAGCAGCTTGGTGTCCATCCAGGCCACGCCGGTCACCAGGCTGGTGTTGACGGCGTTCGGACGGAGGTAGGCGGCGTACATGGTCGGGATGCCGTCGACCCTGCGGCCGATGGGGTGCCACTGGCCCTCACCGGGGGTGGGGGTGGAGACGAAGGGCACGATGGCGGCCGGGGCCGGCAGGTGGGCCGGGCCGGTCGGCGACGGGGACGGTGGTGGCCGGACCACGTCGGCTTCGGGATGGCGCCGGCGGCGGGCTTGCCGCCCTTGGGCGGGGCGTGCCACGTGTACCAGGTGTTCTCGGCCCAGGTCACGATGCCGCCGCCGCCGTGGTCGCGGACCCATTCGGTCAGCCGGCTGCCCACCGTGGGCCCGAGGGCGGGGTCGGTGGCCGCCGAGCCCAGCGAGACCCACACCGGCGAGAGCAGTACCAGGATCACGAGCGAGGACGGTCGTCTTCGGGTGGCGACCGACGACCGTCGATCGCTCCCGGCGCTTCTGCTTGCGCAGGGCCCGGCGTTCGCGCCGGGTGCGGCTTGGCCAGGGCGTGGGCGTGGCGGGGTGTCCCGATCGGCTCGTCACGCCGCGGGGTGGAGTCGACCGAGGGGAGGCCGCCCGGCGCCGTCGGTGACGGCGTCGTCCTGGTCGAAGATGATGTCTGCGGGCACGGTGCTCCGGGGACCTCGTCCTACGTCGTAGATGGTGCGTCCGGGCGGCGGCGTCACGCGCACGTGCCGCGGACGGCAGCGTCACGGACTCCCAGTTTCCCACGGGCCACCGGTCCGCGCGGCCACCCCGGCGTCCGGGGTGAACTCCCTGGTCACCGAGGACCGGTGCCGGACCGCCCGGCCTCCCCGGGCCGTCCCGTCGGGGTGGCCGGGGAACGCACGGACGCGTCGGGTGGGCGTGGGTCACGGGACGGCACCGGACCATCGTAGGGACGCGATCCTGACGGCGGCATGAAGGAGCGGCGCCGGCAGCGGCACCGGGGCCGGTGCTCACGCCCGCTTGACCGGGGCCATGCGCAGCAGGAGCTTCTTGCGGCCGACCGAGGTGAAGATGACCTCGGCCTCGGCGTCGTCGCCCTCGCCCCCGGTCCCGACCACCCGGCCCTCGCCCCACTGGCCGTGGACGACCACGTCGCCCACCTCGAGGCCGAGCAGCTCGGCGCCGGTCGAGGCCGGTGCCCGCCTGCGGCGGCCGTTGGCGTCGAAGGCACCGTCGCGCCGGCGACACCCCGCAGCCGAATACCGAGCGACCGGGCGTGCCGGTACGCCCCTCCCCGTCGGAGCGGCGCCCGAAGTCGTCCGACGAGCCGCCGTACCCGGACCGGGACGAGCCCCAGCCCCGCTCGACGACCACGTCGCGGACGAGCTCGGCGGGGATCTCGTTGAGGAAGCGGCTCGGGATGTTCGAGCTGGTGTTGCCCCACAGCATCCGGTTCCAGGCATGGGACACATAGAGGTGGCGCTCGGCCCGGGTGATCCCGACGTAGCAGAGCCGCCGCTCCTCCTCGAGCTCCACCGGGTCCCCGAGCGAGCGCATGTGGGGGAAGACCCCGTCCTCCATCCCGACCAGGAAGACCGCCGGGAACTCGAGGCCCTTGGCGATGTGCATGGTCATGAGCGAGACCCGGGTGCCGTCGCCGTCCGAGCTGGTCGGAGTCGGCCACCAGCGACGCCGCCTCCAGGAACTCGGCCAGTGTCCGGTACTCGTCGGCCACGCCGACCAGTTCGTCCACGTTCTCCACCCGGCCGAGCGCCTCGATGGTCCCCTCGGCCAGGAGCTCGCTGCGGTAGCCGGTGCGCTCGACGACGGCGGTCACCAGCTCGCCCGGCCCCAGCATGGGACGGCCGCCGCCCCGTCATCGTCCGCCTCCGCCGTGACGGCGACGGTGCCGTCGGGCACCGGCGTCCGCGGCGGCCCGGGGGTGCGCCCGGGGCCAGGGCATCACCGTTCTCGTCGACCAGGTCGGGCACGGCCATCGTGCTGCGCAACTCGGCCAGCAGGTCCGCCAGGTCCTCGAGCGCCTTCCCGCCTTGCCGCCGACCCCGGCCTCGCCGGCCTCGGCCACCGCCTCGCCGAAGGAGATCCCACGCTGGCCGGCGAATCCGGCCAGCTTGGCCACCGACGTGTCCCCCACGCCCCGTTTGGGGACGTTGACGATGCGCCGCCAGCTCACCTCGTCGTCCGGGATTCACCAGGACCCGCAGGTAGGCGAGGACGTCCTTGACCTCCTTGCGGTCGTAGAACTTGGTACCGCCCACCACCTTGTAGGGGACCTCCGCCGCGGACCATGGCCTCCTCGAGGGCGCGGCTCTGGGCGTTGGTCCGGTAGAAGACGGCCACGTCGCCCCACCGGAGTGCTCGGTCGCAGCGCAGCCGGACGATCTCGTGGGCCACCCATTCGGCCTCGTCGTGCTCGTCCTCGGCCCGGTACCGGACGATCTGCTCGCCGGCCCCCTGGTCGGTCCACAGCGTCTTGGGCTTGCGGGACACGTTGTTGGTGATGACGGCGTTGGCGGCGTCGAGGATGGTCTGGGTCGAGCGGAAGTTCTGGTCGAGGGTGATGGCAGTGGCGTCCGGGAACGCCTGCTCGAAGTCGAGGATGTTCGAGATGTCCGCGCCTCGGAACCGGTAGACCGACTGGTCGCTGTCCCCCACCACCACGATGTTGCGGTGGCCGCCGGCCAGCTGCACCGCCAGCGCGTTCTGCACGGCGTTGGTGTCCTGGTACTCGTCGATGAGGACATGGGTGAAGCGGGCCCGGTAGTGCTCGAGGACGTCGGGGTGCGAGGCGAACAGGCGCACGGCGTTGAGCAGCAGGTCGTCGAAGTCCATGGCGTTGGCCGCCAGCATCCGCTGCTGGTACACGTCGAAGACGTCGGCGATCCGGCGGTCGAAGATCGAGATGGCCGCGGCACGGAACTCGGCCGGACCCTGCTGGCGGGACTTGGCCTGGCTGATCTGGCCGAGCATGGAACGGGGCGAGATCTTCTTGGTGTCGATGTCGAGCTCGCGGGCGATGATCTCGACCAGTCGGCGGGAGTCGGCGTCGTCGTAGATGGTGAACGAGCCCTTGTAGCCGAGGCGGTCGCCGTGGGCGCGCAGGATCCGCACGCAGGCCGAGTGGAAGGTGGAGACCCACATGCGCTCGGCCCGGGGGCCGACCAGCTCGGCCACCCGGCGCGCGCATCTCGTCGGCCGCCTTGTTGGTGAAGGTGATGGCCAGGATCTGCCACGGCGCGGCGTCGCCGGTGGCGATGAGGTGGGCGATGCGCCGGGTGAGCACCCGGGTCTTGCCCGAGCCGGCCCCGGCCACGATCAGCAGCGGACCGCCCCGGTGGACGACCGAGGCCTCCTGGGACGGGGTGAGGCCGGCGACCAGTTCGTCGAGTCCCGTGGGCTGGATCCGGGGGGCACCACCGAAGGCCAGCTGTCCGCCGTCGGGGAGGTCGCTCGGGCCCCCGCCCCAGGTGGTCATTCCCACTCGATGGTGCCGGGCGGCTTGGACGTGATGTCCAGTGCCACCCGGTTGACGCCCTCCACCTCGTTGATGATGCGCGAGGAGAGTCGCTCGAGGAGGTCGTACGGCAGGCGGGCCCAGTCGGCGGTCATGGCGTCGTCACTGGTCACGGCCCGGATGACGATCGGGTAGGCGTAGGTGCGGCCGTCGCCCATGACCCCCACGGTGCGCACGGCGGGCAGCACGGCGAAGCTCTGCCACAGGTCGCGGTAGAGGCCGGCCTTGCGGACCTCCTCGACCACGATGGCGTCGGCGGCGCGCAGGATCTCGGCCCGCTCGGGGGTCACCTCGCCCACGATGCGCACGGCCAGGCCCGGTCCCGGGAACGGCTGGCGCCACACGATCTCGTGCGGCAGGCCCAGCTCCTCGCCTACGGCGCGGACCTCGTCCTTGAACAGGAGGCGCAGGGGCTCGACCAGGTCGAAGGCCAGGTCCTCGGGCAGCCCGCCCACGTTGTGGTGGGACTTGATGGTGGCCGCGGTGCCCGAGCCCGGACTCGATCACGTCGGGGTAGAGGGTGCCCTGGACGAGGTAGCCGGCCGGCTCGTCGTCGGTGCCGCCCTCGTCGAGGTGCCCCTTCTCGACCACCAGGTCGCGGGCGACCTCCTCGAAGATGCGGATGAACAGCTCGCCGATGATCTTGCGCTTGGCCTCGGGGTCGGTGACCCCGGCCAGCGCCTCGAAGAAGCGGTCGGCTGCCTTCACGTGGACGAGGTCGATGTGGAACTGGCGGCGGAAGGTCTCCTCCACCTGCTCGCTCTCGTTGGCCCGCATGAGGCCGGTGTCGACGTACACGCAGGTGAGCTGGTCGCCGATGGCCTTGTGGACCAGGGCGGCGGCCACGGCCGAGTCGACGCCGCCCGACAGGGCGCACAGCACCGGCGACGGACCCGACCTGGGCCCGCACGGCGGCCACCTGGCTCTCGATGATCGAGGTGTGGGTCCACGACGGGGGGCAGTGGCAGATGTCGTAGAGGAAGCGCTCGAGCAGGTCGCGACCGTGCTCGGTGTGGACGACCTCGGGGTGGAACTGCACGCCGAAGATGCCCCGCTCGGGGTCGTGGAGGGCGGCCACGGGCGCGTCGGGGCAGCTGGCCGTGGCCACGAACCCGTCGGGCACCGCGGTGATGGCGTCGCCGTGGCTCATCCACACCTCGGCCGACCCGGGCCAGTCGGCGAAGAGCGGCGACGCGCCGGTGACGGTGAGCGGGGTGCGCCCGTACTCGCCCCGGCCGGTGCGGGCCACCTCGCCGCCGAGCTGCTGGGTGAGCAGCTGGGCGCCGTAGCAGATGCCCAGGACGGGGATCCCGAGGTCGTAGACGGCCGGGTCGATCGAGGGCGCCGGGTCTCGTTGACCGACTTGGGGCCCCCGGACAGGATGATCCCGGCCGGTCGGCGGGCGGCCAGGTCGGCGGCGGCGGCGGTGTGCGGGACGATCTCGGAGTAGACGTGGGCCTCGCGGACCCGGCGGGCGATCAGCTGGGCGTACTGGGCGCCGAAGTCGACGACCAGGACCGGCCCCTCACGAGGGTCGTCGGTGGGGACGGGTGGGCTCAATGGCCCATGCCGACGCCCTGCGAGCGCTGCAGGTCCTTCCCCTCGGTCTGGAGTGCCGGTGCCACCATGACCTCGGCCTTCTGGAACTCCTTGACGGTCTGGTAACCGCACGTCGCCATGGCGGTCCGCAGGGCGCCGAACAGGTTCATGCGGCCGTCGTTCTCGTGGGCCGGGCCGAGCAGGATCTCCTGGAGGGTGCCCCGGGTGGTGGTCTTGCACCCGGGCGCCACGGGGCAGTGTCGGGTGGAAGGTGGCCATGCCCCAGTGGAAGCCGCGGGCCGGGGCCTCGACGGCGGAGGAGAGGGGCGAGCCCAGCATCGACGGCGTCGGCGCCGCAGGCGACGGCCTTGGCGACGTCGCCGCCCTTGGACATGCCGCCGTCGGCGATGACGTGGCAGTAGACGCCCGTCTCGTCGAGGTGGCGCATGCGGGCGCCGGCCACGTCGGCGATGGCCGTCGCCTGGGGCACGCCGATGCCCGAGCACGCCGCGGGTGGTGCAGGCGTTGCCCGGGCCGACGCCGACGAGCACGCCGACGGCGCCGGTGCGCATGAGGTGGAGGCCGGCCTGGTAGGAGGCGCAGCCGCCGACGATCACCGGGACCTCGAACTCGCGGATGAACCGCTTGAGGTTGAGCGGCTCGACCGTCTTCGACACGTGCTCGGCCGAGACGACGGTTCCCTGGATGACCAGGATGTCGAGCTCGGCGGCGAGCAGAGCTGGGGCGAAGCTCTCGGTCTTCTGGGGGGTGACCGAGGCGGCGGTGGTGATGCCGGCCGCCTTCATCTCCTTGATGCGCTGGGTCACCAGGTCGAGCTGGACCGGCTCGGCGTACATCTGCTGCATCCGGGCGGTGGCCTTCTCGGTCGGCAGCTCGCGGATCTCGTCGAAGAGCGTGGAGGGGTCCTCGTAACGGGTCCACAGGCCCTCGAGGTTGAGGACGCCGAGCCCGCCGAGGCGGCCGATCTCGATGGCGGTCGACGGGCTGACCACGCCGTCCATGGCCGAGGCCATGAGGGGGAGCTCGAACTGATAGGCGTCGATCTGCCAGCTGATGTCGACATCCTCGGGATCGCGGGTGCGGCGGCTCGGGACGATGGCGATGTCGTCGAACCCGTAGGCCCTCCGTCCCGACTTGAAGATGCCAATCTCTAGCTCAGCCACTGAATTGTCCTCCGGACCCTGGTAGCGGTTCGACATACCTCCAGGACGGCGGCAGCTCCGACACCGCACCGACCGACCATCCCCCACGATACCGTCTGCGCACCGGGCCCGTATCCCGCCGCACGGCCCCGTCCGCACCCTGCAAGGGCCCGGGACGTCGCTCCTGCGGGCGGGGCGCGGCCGGCCGCCGGAGGGCCGTCAGCGCCTGCGGGTCGACGACGGGCCCGGCACCCCGACAGCCAGGCACAGCAGCTCGGTGAGCACCCGAGCGGTCGCCCCCCAGACGGTCTCGCCGGCCACGCTGAAGAACCAGACCGGGAACTCGCCCCCCGGTTGCCCGTCCGCCCCATGGCGACCCGGTACCGCCCACAGCTCCTCGGCGAACACCCCGTCGGCCAGCAACTCGGCCAGCGCCACGTCGAAGACCCGGGCCACCTCGTCGGGAGCGGGCGACGGTGGCCGGCCTCCCGTCCAGGACGGCGACCACGGGCGTCATCAGGGTGTTCGACGACACCGTGGGCATGGCCGTCAGGTGTCCGACCACCGTCACCAGCGACGGGTCGAGGCCGACCTCCTCCTCGGCCTCGCGCCGGGCCCCGTCCTCGACCGCTTCGTGGCCGTCGAGCTTGCCGCCGGGGAACGCCACCTCGCCCTGGTGGGACCGCAGATGGGACGCCCGGACCGTCAGCAGCACCCGGGCCTCCCCGTCCTCCTCGAACAGGGCCACCAGCACGGCGGCCGGGTTGGCGTCCGGGAAGGCATCGGCGAACGTGCGCGAGAACTCGGAGACGTCGGTTGCGGTGGCGGCGGCGTCGCCCGAGCCGTCGCGGGACGCTACGGCATCCACCACGGCGGCGAGCGGTACGGACGCACGCGCCGTCGGAGCGAGGTGGGACCACGGGGCGGGACGACCGGGCCGGTGCATCGGAGGCCGGGGGATGACCTGGGGCCCGGACCGGTGGCGGGGGTCGGTGGTAGGCATCGCCCCGAGACTAGGGGCAGCCGTCGGTGTCGCCCGCCGGGATCCGGCGGAGCGGTTGCCGTGCTCGGTACCATTCGGGGCAGACGAGGCCGCACGCCCGACCGGCGGAGCGGATCCAAGGAGGCCCGGTGTCCGATCCAGGTGCAGCCCCGACGGGGCAGCCGCAGTTCCCGATCACGACTGCCCTCGAGTTCCCGGAGTGGACGATCGAGCGCAACGTCGGCATGGTGTTCGGGCTCGTCGTCCGGTCGATGGGCGCGGCCAAGGGGTTCACGGCCGGGTTCAAGGCCCTGGCCGGGGGCGAGGTCAAGCAGTACACGAAACTGCTGGAGGACAGCCGGCGCCACGCCCTCGACCGGATGATCGAGAACGCGCAGTTGCTGGGGGGCAACGCGGTCGTCCAGTTCCGGTTCGACTCGTCGGAGATCGGCCAGTCGCTGACCGAGATCGTCGCGTACGGGACCGGCGTGGTCGTCGGCCCCCGACGGTGAGCCGCAAGGGGTCGGCCCTCCGGGCCCGGGTGCTCCTGTGGTGGTGATCCTCGCACTCGTCGGCGTCGCCGTCGTCGTGGCCGTGGTCATCAGCCTCTTCGTGCGCCGTCACGGGGAGACCGACCAACCGCGGTCGGGGTGGACCCCGACCGACGAGGTCTTCAACGACCCGGGGACGGGGCGGACCATGCGCGTCTGGGTCGACCGGGCCGGCGAGCGCCACTACGTGCCCGAGCAACAGAGCTGAACGGCTTCGGGCCGGGGCCGCGGCGCCCTGTGCCATTCGGGCCAAGGCGCGCACGCGACGGAGGTCGGGCCCGGGGGCCCGACCTCCTCGTACGTCAGGGTGCTGCGTGGCGCAGCGTGCCGGCCAGGTAGCGGCCGGCAGCATGGCTACATCATCCCGCCCATGCCACCCATGCCGCCCATGCCGCCGCCCATGGCGGCGGCCGCGGCCGCGGCTGCGGCCGGGTCGGACTTCTCGGGCTTGTCGGCCACGAGTGCCTCGGTGGTGAGCAGGAGGCCGGCGATGGAGGCCGCGTTCTGCAGAGCGGAACGGGTCACCTTGGCCGGGTCGATGACGCCGGCCTTCACCAGGTCCTCGAGCTCGCCGGTGGCGGCGTTGAGGCCGATGTGACCCTTCTTGCCCTCCACCTCCTTGACGAAGACCGATCCCTCGAGGCCGGCGTTGTTGGCGATGGCCTCCAACGGTGCGGCCAGTGCCTTCAGCACGATGGTGGCACCGGTGGCCTCGTCCCCCTCGAGGGAGTCGACCACGGTCTGGACGGCGGCACGGGAGCGGACCAGTGCGGTTCCGCCTCCGGCGACGATGCCCTCCTCGACGGCGGCACGGGTGGCGGAGAGCGCATCCTCGATGCGGTGCTTCTTCTCCTTCAGCTCCACCTCGGTGGCCGCGCCGACCTTGACCACGGCCACGCCGCCGGCCAGTTTGGCCAGCCGCTCCTGCAGCTTCTCGCGGTCCCAGTCGGAGTCCGTGTCGTCGATCTCACGCTTGAGCTGGGCGATCCGGCCCTTCACGTCGTCCTCGGAACCGCCGCCCTCAACGAGGGTGGTGTCGTCCTTGGTCACGATGACCCGGCGGGCCGTGCCCAGCAGGTCGACCGTCGTGGTCTCGAGCTTCAGGCCGATCTCCTCGGAGATCACCTGCGCGCCGGACAGGACGGCCATGTCCTGGAGCATCGCCTTGCGGCGCTCGCCGAAGCCGGGTGCCTTGACGGCCACCGACGTGAACGTGCCGCGGATCTTGTTGACGACCAGGGTGGCCAGGGCCTCGCCCTCGACGTCCTCGGCGACGATCAGCAGCGGCTTGCCGGTCTGCATGACCTTCTCGAGCACGGGCACGAGGTCGTGGACGGCGCTGACCTTCGAATTCACGAACAGGATCAGCGGGTCGTCGAGGACGGCCTCCTGGCGCTCGGCATCGGTCACGAAGTACGGCGACAGGTAGCCCTTGTCGAACTGCATGCCCTCGGTGAACTCGAGCTCGATGCCGAACGTGTTGGACTCCTCGACGGTGACGGTGCCGTCCTTGCCCACGCGGTCGATGGCGTCGGCCAGGACCTCGCCGATGGCGGTGTCGGCGGCCGAGATGGAGGCCACCTGGGCGATCTCCGTCTTCGAGTCGATCTCCTTGGCCTGCTTCCGGATGGACTCCACGGCGGCGGCGACGGCCTTGTCGATGCCCTTGCGGAGGCCGAGCGGGTTGGCGCCGGCGGCCACGTTGCGCAGCCCCTGGCGGATCAGGGCCTGGGCCAGCACGGTGGCGGTGGTGGTGCCGTCGCCGGCGACGTCGTTCGTCTTGGTGGCGACCTCCTTCACCAGCTGGGCGCCCATGTTCTCGAAGACGTCCTCGAGCTCCACCTCACGGGCGATGGACACGCCGTCGTTGGTGATGGTGGGGGCACCGAACTTCTTCTCGATGACGACGTTGCGGCCCTTCGGCCCGAGCGTCACCTTGACCACGTCGGCCAGCTTGTTGACACCGGCCTCCAGCCCACGGCGGGCCGACTCGTCGAACTTGAGGATCTTGGGCATTACTTGGTCACCTTGGCGAGGATGTCGCGGCTCGAGAGGATCAGGAGGTCCTTGCCGTCGGCGCTGATCTCGGTGCCGCCGTACTTGGAGTACACGACGGTGTCGCCGACCGCGATGTCGAGGGGGATGAGCTCGCCGGTGGTCTCCGAGCGGCGGCCGGGGCCGACGGCGAGGACCTCACCCTGCTGGGGCTTCTCCTTGGCGGTGTCGGGGATGACCAGACCGGAAGCGGTGGTCTCCTCGGACTCGCCGGGCTGGACGACGATGCGGTCGTCGAGGGGGTGCAGACTCATGGTTCGGGCCTCCTGTGGCACGTCTAGCAGTCGAAGGTTGAGAGTGCTAATGGTAACCGGCCCTGACCGGTTTGGCAACCGCGGGGCGAGAGTGCCAGCCCCGACCCGTGCCCACCGGCCGTCCCGGTCCACCGACCCACCGGCCGGCCGGCACGGCTCAGACCGTCGAGACCAGGCGCAGGTTGGGGTCGGCCCCGAGGTCGAGCCGGCTGCGGTCCCCGTGGTGGAGCCGCCAGTGTCCAGCGGCGGCCACCATGGCGGCATTGTCGGTGCACAGGGCGCGGCTGGGCAGGAAGGCCCCGATGCCGTCCTCGACGCAGGCCTGCTCGATCCGGGCCCGCAGCAGCGAGTTGGCGGCGACCCCTCCGGCCAGGCACAGCGCCCGTGCCCCCACGGCGGAGGCGGCGGCACGGGCCCGGGTGACGAGCACGTCGACCACCGCCTCCTGGAACGAGGCGGCGACGTCGGCCGTCGACGCGTCGGGCTCCTTGCGGACCCGGTTCACCACCGAGGTCTTCAGCCCGCTGAACGAGAAGTCGAAGCCGTCGCCGGGCAGGGACCGCGGGAAGGCGTAGGCACGCGGGTCGCCCTCGCCCGAGATCTGGTCGATGGCCGGCCCGCCCGGGTAGCCGAGGCCGATGAACCGGGCCACCTTGTCGAAGGCCTCGCCGGCGGCGTCGTCGATGGTCCCTCCCAGCAGGCGGTACTCGCCGGGCGCGATGACCTCGATCAGCAGGGTGTGACCACCGGACACCAGGAGGACGACCAGCGGCCAGCCCAGGTCGGGCTGCTCCAGCAGCGAGGCGAACAGATGGGCCTCCAGGTGGTTCACGCCGACCAGGGGCACCCCCCAGGCCATCGACAGGGCCTTGGCCTCGGCCACGCCGACCAGCAGCGACCCGATGAGCCCGGGGCCGTGGGTCACGGCGATCCCGTCGATGCCCCGGCCCGTGTGGTCGGAGCCGGCCTGCTCGAGGGCGTCGGCCAGCACCGGGGTCAGGAGCTCGACGTGGGCCCGGCCGGCCAGTTCCGGCACGACCCCGCCGTAGCGGGCGTGCAGGTCGATCTGGCTGCTGACCACCGAGGACAGGATGGTGGTGCCGTCCTCGACCACTGCGGCCGCGGTCTCGTCGCACGACGTCTCGATGCCGAGGACGCGGGCGATCGGTCGCCCCCCTTCGGCGGTCGAGGCGTCGTCGGTCACGGGGATGACCCTATCGACCCTAGGACCGGCGCTCGACGGTGACGTCGGGGGCGATCGCGGCCTCGATTGCCGACAGCCGCTCGGCGTACGCCGTGGTGTCGATGTCACGCACCCACATGATCAGTGCGTCCCCGCCGTTCGGGTAGTAGTTCGGGCGCACGCCGACGGGGGCCATGCCGAACCGTCGGTAGAGGGCGATGGCCGGTTCGTTGCCCACCAGGACCTCGAGCGTGAGGTGGGCCGACCCGCGGGCGAGTGCCGTGCGGACCAGGTCGCACAGGAGAACGGTCCCGAGGCGCCGCCCCTGCCACGCCGGGTCCACCCCGATGTTGTTCACGTGGGCCTCGTCGTCGATCGACATCTGGCCGGCGTAGCCGACCAGTTCGTCCCCGACCCAGGCCGCCCGGTACGCCCGCGACGTCCGCTGGGCCAGCTCGTCCGCGAACAGCCGCTTCGACCACGGCTCGTCGAAGACGGCGTCCTCGATGCGCAGGACGGACTTCAGGTCGCGGCTGCGCAGGGGGGCCACGACCACGCGGAGCGGGACCCCGGCGGGGTCCGGCGGGAGCGTCACGAAGGGTCGGCAGCGGGCGGCGTCGGTTGCGGGGCCCGCTCCTCCCAGTTGATGCGGGCGTCCGCGTGGCGCCGGTAGTCGGGGACCAGGTCGACGGGGGCGGTCGGCACCACGCCCGCGGCCAGCCGGCGGGCGGCGAGCCGGGCCAGCGTCGCCGGTGACGGGGCCGCCAACACGCCCACCAGACCCACGTCGACACCGGGGCGGGGCGCCAGCAGCTCGAGGTAGCGGACGGCGCCGTCGCCCACCACGAGGACAGGACCCCCGGCGGACAGCGCGTCGAGCCAGGCGACCAGAGCGTCGGGATCCAGCGCCTCGGTCCGGTCGTCCCGCACCTCGGCCGGGTCGACGGGACCTCCCCCGGACCCCGCACCGGAGAACGCGTAGGCGGCGGCGAAGACCTCACGGCGCCGCGCGTCGACGACCGCCACCACCCGGGCGGCCCGCTCCGGCCCGGCCGCCTCGAGTGCGCCGGCGGCCAGGATGTCGAGACTGGTGACGCCGAGGACGGCGAGGCCGAGCGACTGGCCCAGCGCCTTGGCCGTGGCCACGCCGACCCGCAGCCCGGTGAACAGCCCGGGACCGATGTCGACGGCCAGCGCGTCGAGGTCGGCGAGGGTGCACCCCGACAGGGCGCACACCTCCTCGACGGCCGGGGCCAGCAGCTCCGCGTGGGCCCGGCCCCCCACGTGGCTCCGCTCGGCCAGGGCACCGTCGTCGCGGAGCAGTGCGGCGCCGACCAGGTCGGTGGCCGACTCGAGGGCGAGGAGGGTCACGAGCCCGCTCCCCCGTCGCCGGTCGCCGTGCCCCCGGCCGACGTGCCCCCGGCCGACGTGCCCCCGGCCGTCCACGGCGCCAGCGCGGCGACCAGGCCGGGCCAGCGGCCCGCCCAGGCCGGCCCGTCGGCCGACACCGTGATGCTTCGCCGGTCGTCGTCGTCGGCGTCCGCCTCGAGCCGGATCGACAACGCCCCGTCGCCCAGCACCGGCTCAGCGGCATCGCCCCATTCGACCAGGGCCACACCGGCATCCTCGACGAGCTGGCCGAGGCCGAGGTCGACCACCTCGGCGAGGTGCTCGAGGCGGTAGACGTCGGCGTGCAGCAGGACCCGGATTCCCCCGTGGCCGTCGGCCAGCTCGTACTGGCGCACCAGCGTGAACGTGGGGCTGGTCACCGGCTCCACGATCCCGAGGGCCCGGCCGAACCCTTGGGCGAAGGTCGTCTTGCCGGCCCCGAGGTCCCCCGAGAGCAGCAGCACGTCGCCCGGGATGCACCGTGCGGCCACGGTGGCGGCCAGGTCCCGGGTGGCCCCGGCCGAGGTGGTGGCCAGGGTGACCCCGCTGCTCACGCGTCGGCGCCGATCAGCTGCTTGGCCCGCACGAAGTCGGCCCGCATCTGGGCCAGCACCACGCCTCCGCCCCGCAGGGCGGCCGCCGGGTGGAAGGTCGGCACGAACTGGACGTCCCCCACCGGATAGGAGGCGCCCCGGACTGAGGTGATGCCCCGGTCCGTCCCGAGCAGCAGCTTGGTGGCGAAGTTGCCGAGGGTGACGACCACCTTCGGGGCGATCAGGTCCACCTGGGCGGCGAGGTAGGGCCGGCACGCGGCGATCTCGTCCGGCCGGGGGTCCCGGTTGTCGGGCGGCCGGCACTTGACCACGTTGGCGATGTAGACCGCGCTCCGGTCGATCCCGAGCTCCTCGGCCAGGAGCCGGTCGAGCAGCCGGCCCGACCTACCGACGAAGGGCTCCCCCTGGAGGTCCTCGTCACGTCCGGGCGCCTCGCCCACGAACATCAGGTCGGCCGCCGGATCCCCCACGCCGAAGACGACCTGGGTCCGACCGGCCGCCAGCGGGCACCGGGTGCACCCGGCCGCCAGGTCAGCCAGCTCGGCGAGTCGGGTTCCGGGTGCCACGGGCGCATGGTACCGCCCGGTCCCGACGACCGGGCCCGGCCCGCCGTTCCGTCCGCCCCGGTCCGACCCGGTCAGCCGAGGGCGTCGAGGACCCGGGCCACCAGGTCGGGCAGGTCGCCGGCCAGGAGCCCGGCCGGGTGGCCGAGCGCCCCCGCCCGACCGTGGACGTGCGCGCCGAGCGCGGCCGCCTCGAGCGGCGGGACCCCCCGGGCCAGGAAGGCCCCGATCACGCCGGACAGCACGTCACCGGTCCCGGCAGAGGCAAGGGCCGGCGTGCCTGCGCACGCCAGCAGTACCCGGCCCGACGGGTCGGCCACCGCCGTGGTCGGGCCCTTCAGCAGCGCCACCGCCCCGGTCGCCGCGGCCAGGCGGCGGGCGGCCGCCACCCGGTCGGGCCCGGGGGTCGCACCCAGGAGCCGCGCGTACTCGCCGTCGTGGGGCGTGAGCACGACGGGGGCGCCGGCATCCAGCGTGCCGCCGTCGACCCGGCCGAGCGCGTGCAGTCCGTCGGCGTCCACCACCACGGGGACCGGCGACCCGGCGATCAGACGCCGCACCTGGTCCCCGGTGCCGTCGGCCCGCCCGAGGCCCGGGCCCACCACCACCGCCCGGCAGCGATCGGCGGCCGACAGCGCGGCCGTGACCCAGTCGGTCCCGGGCAGCGCCACCCCCACGGCCTCGGTGGCGGGCAGGTGGGTCGGGTCCCCGCCGGGCACCCCCAGGCGGACCATGCCGGCCCCGGCCCGGTAGGCGGCCCGGGCGCTCAGCGCGGCGGCCCCGGTCATGCCCGGGGAGCCGGCCACCACGGCGACAGCCGCCGACCACTTGTTGCCCTCGGGGTCGCGCCCGGGCAGCAGGCCGGTCACGTCGGCGTCCTCCATCAGGCTTATGCGGTGGTCGCCTACGGGCAGGCCGATGTCGACGACCTCGACCGCACCCGCCAGGCGGGCACCGTCGCCCTGCAGGAGGCCGGGTTTCGGGGCCACGAACGTGACGGTGCGCACGGCGGCGAGCACCCGGCCCGACGCCCGGCCGGTGTCGCCGGCCACCCCCGAAGGGATGTCCACGGCCAGGACGGGGATCACAGGGGCGACGGAGGGGGCCTCGTACGCACCGTGGAATCCGGTGCCGAAGGCGGCGTCGATGACGAGGTCGACGTCCGGTCCGGCGTCGCCGATCGAGGCGGGCTCACCGGGAGCCACGACCCGCACGCGGGCGCCGCGCCCGGTGAGCAGCCGGGCAGCCACCCTGCCGTCGGCCCCGTTGTTCCCCGTGCCGCACACGACCACCACCCGCCGCCCGTAGGCGCCGCCCATGAGGTCGAGCGCGGCCAGTGCGACCGCCGTGCCGGCCCGCTCCACCAGCGCATCGAGCGGCGCGGTGGCGAGTGCGGCCGCGTCCACGGCCTGCATCTCGGCGACGGTCAGGACGGGTTGCACTCCTACGCTCCGGGCACCGGGACGACCGGGGTCCCGGTCCGCACGGCCACGGCCACCGCCATCGCCACCGTGTCGGTGTGGGTCAGCGAGAGGTGCCAGCGGGCCACCCCGCGGACCGCGGCCAGGCCGGCGGCCCCGTCGTGGAGCGTCAGGGTCGGTGCGTCGAGCCCGTCCCGGGCGACCTCGACGTCGGTCAGGCGGAACGACCAGAGGCCGACCCCGAGCGCCTTCATGACCGCCTCCTTGGCCGCGAACCGGGTGGCCAGGCGCGGCACGGGGTCGGGGGCGAGGGCGGCGTAGGCCCGTTCACCGGCGGTGAACAGCCGCCGGGCGAGTCGGGGCCGGCGTCCGAGCACGGTGCGGAACCGCTCGAGGTCGACGGCGTCGATCCCCACGCCCACGAGGCCGGCGTCCGCCGGGCCGGCGCCCGACGCCCCGGCCATCCGGCCCACCAGGTCCCGCGCCGCCTCGGTGGCCAGGTCGGCGACGGGATGCGCCGTCACTCGACGGTGACCGTCTTCGCCAGGTTGCGGGGCCGGTCGACGTCGAGGCCGTGGAGACGGGCCAGCGAGTAGGCGAACAGCTGCATCGGGACCACGTCGATGACCGGCGAGAACAGGTGCTCGGTGGGCGGGACCCACAGTACGGCATCCGCGTGCCGGGCCGTCTCCTCGTCGCCGTCGTTGGCCACCAGGACCACCGACGCACCGCGGCTGCGCACCTCGGCGATGTTGGCGATCATCTTCTCCCACACCGGCGTGCGGGTGGCCACGCCGACCACCACGGTGCCCGGCTCGACCAGGGCGATCGGGCCGTGCTTCAGCTCGCCGGCCGGGAAGCCCTCGGCCCGCAGGTAGGAGATCTCCTTCAGTTTCAGTGCGCCCTCGAGCGCCACCGGGTACCCGACGTGGCGCCCCAGGAAGATGAACGACGGCGAGTCCTTGAACCGCTGGGCCACCTCGTGGACGTCGGCCGATCGGCCCACGGCGGTCGCCACCTTGTCGGGCAGCGAGCCCATGGCGTCGAGCAGGCCCCGGGCGTCGGCCGGGGACAGCGTCCCGCGGACCTGGGCCAGGTAGAGGGCGAGGACCTCGAGGGCGGCGATCTGGGCCAGGTGGGTCTTGGTGGCGGCCACGCCGATCTCGGGGCCGGCCCGCGTGTAGAGGACGGCGTCGGCCTCGCGGGCCATGGACGAGTCCACCACGTTGGAGATGACCAGCACCCGTGCGCCCAGGGCCTTCGCCTCGCGGACGGCCTGGAAGGTGTCGACGGTCTCGCCGGACTGGCTCACCCCGATGATCAGGGTGTGCTCGTCGACCACCGGGTTGCGGTAGCGGAACTCGCTGGCGATGTCGATCTCGACCGGCAGCCGGGCCCAGTGCTCGATGGCGTACTTGGCCATCAACCCGGCGTGGTAGCTGCTGCCGCACGCCACGACGAAGACCTTCGTGATGGCGCGGAACTCCTCGTTGGTGATGCGCACCTCGTCGAGCACCAGCGTGCCGTCGGGCAGGAGCCGGTCGAGCAGGGTGTCGGCGACCGCCTTGGGCTGCTCGTGCATCTCCTTCGACATGTAGTCGTCGAAGCCGTCCTTTCGGGCGGCGTCGAGGTCCCAGTCGACGTGCAGCGGCGCCGGCTCCACCGGCTCGCCGTCGAGGTCGGTGACCGTGATCGCACCGGGCCGCAGCTCGGCGATCCGGTCGTCGTCGAGGATGAAGAAGTCGTGGGTGAGGCCGAGGATGGCCGGGATGTCCGACGCCAGGAAGGCCACGCCGTCGGCCACGCCCATGATCAGGGGCGAGACGCGTCGGGCGGCGATGACGACCTCGGGGTCGTCGGCGTGGACGACGGCGAGGGCGAACGCTCCCCGGACCTGCGCCAGCGCGGCCCGCACGGCACCGGCCAGCCCCTCGTCCGGAAAGGCGGCGAGGTGGGACTCGACCAGATGGGCGAGGACCTCGGTGTCGGTCTCGGACTCGAGGCGGTGGCCGTCGGCGATGAGCGCGTCGGACAGCTCCAGGTGGTTCTCGATGATGCCGTTGTGGACGAGCGCCAGCCGGCCGGTGCAGTCGACGTGGGGATGGGCGTTGTCCTCGCTCGGACGGCCGTGGGTGGCCCACCGGGTGTGGCCGATGCCGGCGGACGCCCGGCTCGGGGCGGCCTCGGTCCGCTTGACCAGGTCGTCGAGGGAGCGGGTGCCGTTGGCCGCACGTGCCCGCCACAGCGTGTCGTCCGGGTTCGGGCCCACCAGGGCCAGCCCGGCGGAGTCGTAGCCCCGGTACTCCAGGCGGGCGAGGCCTTCGATCAGGACGTCGAGGACCTGACGGTCACCGGCCTCCGGCGCCGCTCCGCTGGTGATGCCGATGATGCCGCACATGGATGCCCACGCTACCTGTCCCGACCACGGTCGGAGCGTCCCCCGAGGAGGGGCCCGGGTGCTCAGACGGCGGCGTCGAGTCCCAGGGCGGCTGCGGCGGCCAGCGTCTCCGCCTCGCGGGCCGCGGCGGCGACCACCAACTCGTGCTCGATGAGCGCGTGCAGGCGTGCGGCGGTGGCCTCGGCCACGCCCGGTTCGGTGCACTCGACCATCACCCGCACGACCGGCTCCGTCCCACTGGGCCGGACCAGGACCCGGCCGGTGTCCCCCATCGCCGCCCGCTCCTGCTCGATGGCCATGCCGACGGCCTCGACCGTGCCGAACAGTGAGGTGTCGACACCCGTGACGTTGACGAGGGTCTGTGGTACCGGCTCGATCAGGCCGTCGAGGAGCTCCGCCAATGAGGCGCCCGTGCGCGCCAGCAGATCGGCGAGCACGAGCCCGGTGAGCAGCCCGTCGCCCGTGGTGGCCAGGCGCCGGAAGATGATGTGGCCGGACTGCTCGCCCCCGAGCGAGAAGCCCTCCTTGTCGATGGCGGCCAGCACGTGCCGGTCGCCGACGTCGGTCTCCTTGACGTGGATCTCGCGCTCGTCCATGGCCCGGCGGAACCCGAGGTTGGTCATGACCGTCACCACCACGGTGTTGCCGGCCAGCAGGCCGCGGTCGGCCAGGTCCCGGGCGAACAGCGCCAGCAGTGCGTCCCCGTCGACGAGCGCGCCGGTCTCGTCAACGGCCAGCAGGCGGTCGGCGTCGCCATCGAGCGCCAGCCCCACCTGGGCGCCGTGCTCGACCACGGCCCTCGACAGGAGTTCGGTGGCCGTCGATCCGCAGCCGGCGTTGATGTTGGTCCCGTCGGGCTCGCAGCCGATGGCGATCACCTCGGCGCCCGCCCGCTCGAACAGTCGGGCGGCCAGGGCCGAGGCGCTGCCGTTGGCGCTGTCCACGACGATCCGGAGCCCGTCCAGGGTGCGGCCGTCCAGCGCGCCGAGCAGGTGGTCGACGTAGGCGGCGCCCACATCGGGCTCGGTCCGGACCGTGCCCACCCCGTGGCCCTCGAGTGGACGGGGACCCTTCGTCATCGGGTCGAGCACCCGGTGGAGCTCGTCCTCGATGGTCCGCTCGAGTTCCTCGCTGAGCTTGGTCCCCCCCGCCCCGAACAGCTTGATGCCGTTGTCCTGGAACGGGTTGTGCGACGCGGAGATGACGACGGCGGGCAGGTCGCGCTTGACCGACAGCCAGGCCAGGGCGGGCGTGGGCAGTACGCCTACGTCGACGACGTCGGCACCCTCGCTGGCCAGGCCCGCCGCCAGGGCGGCCTGCAGCATGGGACCGGACTTGCGCGTGTCGCGACCGATCAGGAAGGTGGTGGCGGTGATGGTCCGCGCCACGGCGCGGCCGAGGGCCAGGACCAATTCGGGGGTGAGTTCGGTGTTGGCGTTGCCCCGTACCCCGTCGGTGCCGAACCAGGTTCGGGACACCGGACCTACCGCTTCGAGTACTGGGGGGCCTTGCGGGCCTTCTTGAGGCCGTACTTCTTGGACTCCTTCTCCCGCGCGTCACGGGTGAGGAATCCGGCCTTCTTGAGCGCCCCGCGCAGCTCGGGGTCGAGCTCGCACAGTGCACGGGCGATGCCGAGGCGGAAGGCGCCGGCCTGCCCGGAGACGCCGCCGCCGTCGATGGTCACGTCGATGTCCCACGACTCGGTCGTCTCGGTGAGACGCAGGGGCTCGGTGACGATCATCCGGTGCGTGGCCGAGGTGAAGTACTCCTCGAACGTGTGCCCGTTGCAGGTGATGGCACCCTGGCCGGGGCGGAAGCGGACCCGTGCGACAGCCTGCTTGCGGCGTCCGGTGGTCTGGCAGATGGGGGCAGTCACTGGTGGTTCCTTCGCTCGGTGCGTGGTGGCGTGGTCGGGATCGGTCCGGTGCGCCGGCTACGCGCCGCTGCGGGCCGACGCCGTCCGGCGCGCCCCGGGGATCTCGAGGGGGACGGGGGACTGGGCGACGTGGGGGTGGTCCTCGCCGCGGTAGACCTTCAACTTGGTGGCCATCTGACGGCCCAGCCGGTTCTTCGGGAGCATCCCCCGGATGGCGTCGCGCACGACGTCGTCGGCCCGGTCGATCATCAGGTCGGCATAGGTGGTGGCGGTCAGGCCGCCCGGGTAGCCGGAGTGGCGGTAGGCGATCTTGCGGTCGGCCTTGCCCGAGGTCAGGACGACCTTGTCGGCGTTGACCACGATCACGTGGTCGCCGGTGTCGACGTGGGGTGCGAACGTCGGCTTGTGCTTGCCGCGGAGCACGGAGGCCACCTCGGTGGCGAGGCGGCCGAGCACCATGCCATCGGCGTCGACGATGTGCCAGGCGCGGGTGAGGTCAGCGGGCTTGGGGGTGTACGTGCGCAACGGGGATCCTTGTTCGATGGTGCTGGGTGTCCGGGCACCTGCGGGTGCGGGGCCTCGGGAGTGGGCGACCGGCGGGGCGCAGACACACCCGGAACCGGCCCGGGCCCGACCCGGCGACCTCCCACACTAGGTCGGATGGGGGGCTGCGGGCAAGCCGCCCGTCAGTAGCGGACCGCCATCAGGGTGAGGCCCTGGGGTGGCGCCGGCTGGCCTGCCTGGGCCCGGTCGGCGGAGCGGAGGATGTGGAGGATGTCCGAGGGGCGCCTTCGGCCCCGGCCCACGTCGACCAGGGTCCCCACCAGGGAGCGGACCATCTGGTGGCAGAAGGCGTTGGCCTCCACCTCGAAGGCGAGGAGGTCGCCCACCACCGGCGTCAGCGACGGGCCGGTCGAGGCGTCGTGGTCGGCCAGTCCGGAGGTGCCGGCCGTCCGGGCCCCGACGGGCCGGCCGTCGAGCCTGGTCCACCGGGCGTCGAGGACCCGGCGGAGGATGGCGGCGTCGGCCGAGGTGCCCGGGACGCGGCGGCAGAATGCCCGGAAGTCGTGCTCGCCCAGTAGGGCGTCGGCGGCCGCCGCCATGGCGCGGAGGTCCAGCGGTTCGGCCACGTGCCAGGTCAGGCCGGCCAGCAACGGGTCGGCCACCGGGGCGTTCACCACCAGGTAGCGGTAGCGGCGGGCAGTGGCGGAGTGCCGGGCGTCGAAGCCCTGGGGGGCGATCTCGGCGGAGCGGACGACGATGGACGGGCCCGTCTGACTGTTGCAGGACCTGACCAGGGCGGCTGGCTCGAGGGCGGCCGACCGGTCGGCGGGAATGTCGAAGTGGACCATCTGGCCCAGGGCGTGCACGCCGGCATCGGTGCGGCCGGCGCAGGTCAGGGTCACCGGGGTGCGGGCGACGCGGGACAGCGCGGCGGCGAGCGTGCCGGCCACGGTGGCGAGACCCTCCTGGGCGGCGAACCCATGGAAGCCGGAGCCGTCGTAGGCGACCCGGAGGCGCCATCGGACGGTGCCGTCCGGGTGGTCGTCGCGGCCGACGGTGTCACTCCCCCCGGGAACGGGGGGTGTGCTCACACCAGTTCGATGCGGGCCATCGGGGCGTTGTCGCCCTGGCGGTTGCCCAGCTTGAGGATACGGGTGTAGCCCCCCGGCCTGTCCGCGTATCGGGGGCCGATCTCGGCGAACAGCTTGTGGGCCATGTCCTTGTCACGGATGAACGCCACGACGTTCCGCTGGCGGGCGACGCCGCCCTTGGACGCGGCGGTGATGACCTTCTCGGCCACCGGGCGCAGGGCCTTGGCCTTGGCCTCGGTGGTCACCAGGTACTCCGCGGCGATCAGTGAGGCGACGAGGTTGCCCATCATCGCCTTCTGGTGCGCGGAGCTGCCGCCGAACCGGCGGCCCTTCTTCGGAGTGCCGAGCATGGGGGGACCTCAGTCCTTCACCGCGCAGGGACAGGCCCCGCTCGTCGAGCTTCTGGAGCACCTCGTCGAGCGACTTCTGCCCGAAGTTGGTGATGTTGAGGAGATCGTCGAGGGTCCGGTCGACCAGCTCGCCGATGGTGTTGATCTGGGCCCGCTTGAGGCAGTTGCGGGGACGCTCGGTGAGGTCGAGGTCCTCGATGCGCAGGTCGAGATCGGGCGAGCCCGTGGTCACCGTGCCGTACTCGCCGAGCTCGAGCCCCATGGGCTCATCCTCGAGGTCCGCCACCAGGCCGACCAGGGTGCGGAGCGTGTCGCCCGCCGAGGCCAGGGCCTCGCGGGGCGTCAGCGAGCCGTCGGTCTCGATCTCGATCACCAGGCGGTCGAAGTCGGTGGACTGCTCGACCCGGACGGGCTCGACCGTGAAGGCGACCCGGCGCACGGGCGAGAAGATGGCGTCCACTGGGATGACCCCGATGCTGCCGTTGCCCTTGTTCTTGTCCGCCGACAGGTAGCCACGGCCCCTCTCGACGGTCAGGTCCACGGCGATGTGGCCCTTCGTGTTGAGGGCGGCGATGTGCTGGTCGGGGCTCAGGACCTCGACGTCGGACGTGAGCTGGAGGTCGCCCGCGGTGACGGCACCCGGCCCGCGCTTGTCGAGGCGGATGGTCACCGG
This sequence comes from uncultured Actinomycetota bacterium, assembly GCA_963835445.1. Lineage (GTDB taxonomy): Bacteria > Actinomycetota > Acidimicrobiia > Acidimicrobiales > RAAP-2 > Bog-756. The sequence continues at coordinate 9,016 of CAWIFO010000003.1, read as the reverse complement.
CTCGTCGCTGTGGACCTTGAACAGGAGGTCCTTCAGGTTGAGGATGATGTCGGTGACGTCCTCCTTCACGCCCGGCAGGGTCGTGAACTCGTGGAGGGCCTCGTCGAACCGGACCTGGGTGATGGCTGCACCAGGGATGGACGACAGAAGCGTGCGCCGCAGCGAGTTGCCGAGCGTGTGCCCGAAGCCGGGGTCGAGCGGGCCGACCGCGAACTTCTGGCGGTTGTCCTCTTCTTCACCGATGGCTTCGACGGTGGGTCGCTGGATGATGAGCATGCGTGTGTGGCTCCTCGGCAGGTGGTGCGCAGGTTCGGGTTCGGTAGGTTCGGTCAGTGGTGCGGGTGGTCGGCCGGCGTACGCCGTCCGGGGCTACTTGGAGTAGAGCTCGACGATCAGCTGTTCCTGCACCGGCTCGTCGATGTGCTCACGCAACGGCAGCGAGAACACCTTGACCTCGAAGCGGTCCCCCACCGTCTCGAGCCACGGCGGCAGCGAGCGGTCGAGCGTGTCCATGTTGCGGCGGACGTGGAAGAGTTCGCGCGACGACGGCTTGAGGGCGACGGTGTCCCCCTGGCGCAGCCGGTAGCTGGGGATGGTGACCCGCTTGCCGTTGACCAGGACGTGGCCGTGGCGGACGAACTGACGGGCCTGGGAGCGGCTGGCGCCCCAGCCGGCGCGGAAGGCCACGTTGTCGAGACGGAGCTCGAGCATCACCAGCAGGTTCTCACCCGTGATGCCCGGGGCCCGGGAGGCCTCGACGTAGAGGTTGTGGAACTGCTGCTCGAGCAGGCCGTAGATACGACGTGCCTTCTGCTTCTCGCGCAGCTGGCCGAGGTACTCCGACCCCTGCCGCATACGGTCGCGGCCGTGCTCGCCGGGCGGGTAGGCGCGGCTGTGGCGGTCGGTGACCGCCTCGGAGACGGGGCACTTCATCGAGTAGCAGCGCTCCCCCTTCAGGAAGAGCTTTGTGCGCTCCCGGCGGCAGAGCCGGCAGACGGGTCCGGTGTAACGAGCCATGGTGGTCCTTGGTTCCCTTCGTTCCCGTCCCTACACCCGCCGCCGCTTCTTGGGGCGGCAGCCGTTGTGCGGGATGGGGGTGACGTCCTTGATGCCGGCGACCTCGATGCCGGCGGCGGCCAGTGAGCGGATGGCGGTCTCGCGACCCGAGCCGGGTCCGCGCACCAGCACGTCGACGCGGCGAACCCCGTGCTCCATGGCCCGCTTGGCGCACTGTTCGGCGGCCAGCTGGGCGGCGAACGGCGTCGACTTGCGCGAGCCCTTGAAGCCCACGTTGCCGGCCGAGGCCCAGGCGAGGACGTTGCCCTCGGGGTCGGCGATCGACACGATCGTGTTGTTGAACGAACTCTTGATGTGGGCGACGCCGAAGGTGATGTTCTTCCGCTCGCGCTTGCGGGGCCGTCGGGCGGCTCCCGGCTTGGTGGGCTTGGCCATTACTTGCGAACCTTCTTCTTTCCGGCGACGGTCTTCTTCGGGCCCTTGCGGGTGCGGGCGTTGGTGTGGGTGCGCTGGCCGTGGACCGGCAGGCCCTTGCGGTGGCGGATCCCCTGGTAGCAGCCGATCTCCATCTTGCGCTTGATGTCCTGGGAGACGTCACGGCGCAGGTCGCCCTCGACCTGCAGGTTGGCGTCGATGTAGTTGCGGAGACGGGTGACCTCTTCGTCGGTCAGGTCCCGGACCCGGGTGTCGGGGCTGGTCCCGGTGGCCGCGCAGATCTGCTGCGCGGTCGTCCGGCCGATGCCGAAGATGTAGGTCAGGGAGATCTCCAACCGCTTTTCGCGGGGGATGTCCACGCCGGAGATACGGGCCACGTGTTCTTCTTTCTCTCTACTCGAGCCGGGTCGCCGTCAGCCCTGCCGCTGCTTGTGGCGGGGGTTGTCGCAGATGACGAGGACCCGCCGGTGCCGGCGGATCACCTTGCACTTCTCACACATCGGCTTGACGCTGGGTCGAACCTTCACGTTGTCGTCCTTAGTCCTCGTGCCGCACGGCCGCTCGGCCGCCGGCTCCTCGCTGCGCCCCGCCCCGCAGGGCGGCCCGGCTCACTTGTAGCGGTAGGTGATCCGCCCGCGGGCCAGGTCGTAGGGGGTGATCTCCACCTGCACCTTGTCCCCGGGCAGGATGCGGATGCGGTGCATCCGCATCTTTCCCGAGCTGTGCGCCAGCACGTTGTGGCCGTTCTCGAGCTCCACCCGGAACATGGCGTTGGGGAGCGGCTCGACGACCGTCCCCTCCAGCACGATGGCGTCTTCCTTGGGCTTGGGCAGGTGAATCTCCTACTACTCTGTCGTTCTCGTCCGTCGTCGGCCCGGGGGTCGACGTGCGCCTCGGACCACGGAGTTCGTCGTCCGGACTGCCGCAGTCGGGGCGTGCCGGAGCACGCACCACCAGGAGCGGGACCGGCACGCCACCACACACCCGCGGCCAGCCGAATGAACAGTCTAGCCCCTCGACGGCAAATTACCAGTCCGACCCCTCCACCTGGTCCCGCCGCCCGCCGGACAGTGGAGAATGCCCAGGTCAGGGCCTCAGAGGACGGTGAAGACCTCCGGACCGTCGTCGGTGACGGCGATGGTGTGCTCGAAGTGGGCCGACAGGCGCCCGTCGGCGGTGACCACGCTCCAGCCGTCGTCCAGCAGGGCGGTCCCCGGGCCACCGGCGTTGACCATCGGCTCGATGGCGAAGACCATCCCGGCCTTGAGGGTGGGCCCGGGGGTCCCCGGCCAGTAGTTCGGGACCTGGGGCTCCTCGTGCATCGCGGTGCCGATGGCGTGGCCGACGTACTCCCGCACCACCGAGAAGCCGGCGGCCTCGGCCACCGCTGGACGGCCCGGCCCACCTCGTGGAGGCGGTTGCCGGCGGTGAGCTGCTCGATCCCGGCCCACAGGCTCTCCTCGGTCACCTCCATCAGCCGGGCGGCCTCGGCCGAGACCTCCCCGACGGGCGCCGTGTAGGCGGCGTCCCCGTGGTAGCCCTCGACGATGGCCCCGCAGTCGACCGAGATGATGTCGCCCTCGGCCAGGACCACCGTCGGCGAGGGGATGCCGTGGACGATCATCGAGTTCGGCGACGTGCAGACCACCGCCGGGAATCCGTGGTAGCCGAGGAAGTTGGAGCCGGCGCCCCGCTGTCGAGCACGTCGCGGGCGGCCCGGTCGATCTCGGCGGTGGTGACCCCGGGCCGGATCACGGCCGGGTGGCCTCGTGGATCTCGGCGACCACCCGCCCGGCCCTGCGCATCTTGGCCAGCTCGTCGGCGTTGCGCCTCACGGGTGGTCCCCCGCCGGGGTCGTGTTCTCGGTCGGACATGCCCGTCATCGTAGGGGACCGGTCACGGACGGCCGGTTCACGAGAACCGCCCGCCCTTGCGGTTCCGCCGGTCCTCGATGGCCCGCACGATCCGCTTGGTGACCGCCTCGGGCGTGCCGGTGCCGGTCACCTGGGCCAGCTGGCCCCGCGCCTGGTACCAGTCGATGAGCGGGGCGGTCTGGAGCTCGTAGAGCTCGAGGCGCCGGGAGATGGCCTCCTCGGTGTCGTCCTCGCGCTGGACGACCTCGCCGCCGCAGACGTCGCAGGTCCAGTTGATCAGCGGGCGGGCCGACAGCGAGTAGTTGGCGCCGCAGTCGACGCACACCCGCCGCGACGGCCAGCCGGCGCAGCACCTGGGTGTCGGGACCTCGATGTCGATGACCAGGTCGAGGTCGACCGGGGCCAGGATAGTCGGCCAGCATCTCGGCCTGCTCGACCGTGCGGGGGCAGCCGTCGAGGATGAAGCCGCGGTCCCGGGTGTCGCTCTCGTCCAGGCGGCCCGAGACCATCTCCATGATCAGGTCGTCGCCGAGCAGCTCGCCCCGGTCCATCAGCTCCTTGGCCTTGCGCCCGAGCGGGGTGCCCTGCTTGACGGCCTCGCGGAGCATGTCACCCGTGGAGACGTGGGGCACGACATAGTGATGGGAGAGGGACAGACACTGCGTCCCCTTCCCCGCCCCCTGTTTGCCGAGGACGACGAGCCTGGCGCCGGCTGCCACCTACTTGAGGAAGCCCTCGTAGTTTCGCATCATGAGCTGGCTGTCGATCTGCTTCATCGTCTCGAGTGCCACACCCACGGCGATCAGGAGCGTCGTTCCGTAGAAGGGATAGCTGGTGATGTTCCATGCGGCCATCAGCAGCGACGGCGTGACCGCCACCGCCCCGAGGAAGAGCGCGCCCGGCCACGTGATCCGGTTGAGGATGTGGGCCAGGTAGCGCTCCGTCGGCTGGCCCGGGCGGATGCCCGGGATGTACCCGCCCTGCTTGCGGATGATGTCCGCCTGCTGGTGGGGGTCGAAGGCCACGTAGACGTAGAAGAACGTGAAGAGCAGGATGAAGAGGAAGTAGGTGAGGATGTAGAAGACGCTGGTCGGCGTCACGTTGTGGTTCACCCAGGTCCGGAAGGCGGCCGACGGGATGATGTTGGACAGCAGCACCGGGATGTAGAGCACCGAGCTGGCGAAGATGATCGGGATGACGCCCGCCTGGTTGACCTTCAGCGGGATGTAGGTGTTGGACCCGCCGTACATCTTCCGGCCCACCACCCGCTTGGCGAACGTCACCGGGATCCGGCGCTGGCCCTGGTCGACGAAGACGATGAGGACCAGCAGGGCCAGCGAGACCAGCAGGATGGTGGCGAACTTCACCCTGCCGCCCTCCTGGAGGACGGTGTTGAGGCCGAGGGGATCCCGGCCACCACGTTGGCGAAGATCAGGATCGACATGCCCTGGCCGATGCCCCGCTGGGTGATGAGCTCGGCCAGCCACATGACGAAGGCGGTGCCGGCGGTCAGGGTCAGCACGATGAAGCCGCCCCGCCAGATCGAGTAGTTCAGGATCAGGTCGATGCTGCTGGGACGTGCCGAAGAGCCCGCCGCCGCCCTTGTGGAACAGGTAGACGAGGCCGGTCGACTGCATGAGGGCCAGCGCGACGGTCAGGTAGCGGGTCGTCTGGGTCAGCTTCTTCTGGCCGACGGCCCCCTGGTCCCGCCACTGCTCGAGCTTCGGGATCACCGTCGCCAGGAGCTGGATGATGATGCTCGAGGTGATGTAGGGCATGATCCCGAGCCCGAAGACGGCCATGCGGGTCAGGGCGCCGCCGCTGAACAGGTTGAGGAACCCGAGCACCCCGGACGACTTCGACGCCGCCTCGAGCTGGGCGATCTTCGAGAAGTTGACGAACGGCACCGGCACGTTCGCCCCGAACTGGTACAGGGCGATGACGGTCAGCGTGAAGAGGACCTTCTTGCGAAGGTCGGGGATCCGGAAGATGTTGGCCAGGCTGGCGAGCATGGGACTCCTCGACGCCGCGTTCGGAAGATGCTACCGGTTGGTGAGGGCGTTGCCCTTGGCCGGCGGACGGCCGTTGCCGAACGGCAGCGGGACGACGATGACCGATCCCGCCGGCGCCGGTGATGGCCGCCTCGGCCGACTTGGAGAAGGCGTGGGCCTCGACCCGCAGCGCCCGGGTCAGCTCGCCCCCGCCGAGGATCTTGACCAGGTCGCCCTTGTGGGCGAGGCCGGCCGCCACCAGGGCGGCGAGGTCGGCGGTGTCACCGTCGACGGCGCCCAGGGCGCCGACGTTGACCGGGGTGTACTCGACCCGGAACGGGTTGGTGAAGCCGCGCAGCTTGGGGATCCGCTGCATCAGGGGCAGCTGGCCGCCCTCGAAGCCCAGGGGATGGTGTCGCGGGCGCCCTGGCCCTTGGTGCCCCGGCCGGCGGTCTTGCCGCCCTTGCCGCCGATGCCGCGGCCGACCCGGCGCTTGCGGGCGCGGTTCGAGCCCGCCGGGGGGCGGAGGTCGTGGACCTTCATGGTCAGCCTTTCTCGTCTTCGCCGGCGGACGTGACGTCCACCAGGTGCGGGACCCGTGCGATCATCCCACGGATCTCGGGGCGGTCGGGCAGCACGTTGGTGCGCCCGATGCCGCGGAGCCCGAGGGCGCGCAGGGTGCCGCGGTGCTTGGGCTTGGTGCCGATGGCCGAGCGGACCTGGGTGACCCGGATCCAGCCCGTCGTCGACAGCGGCGTGTCGGTCGGGCGACGCCATCTCAGCTCACCTCCGTGAACAGGTCGGCCTCGCGCTGGCGCTCGCGGTAGGCGCGCAGCATGGCGGCCGGGCACGACCTCCTCGGCCGGCTTGCCCCGCAGGGCGGCGATCTCGTCGGGGCGCTTCAGGCCCTTCAGCCCGGCGATGGTGGCGTGGGCCACGTTGATCCCGTTGGACGAGCCGAGCGACTTGGCCAGGATGTCGCGGATGCCGGCCATCTCGAGGATGGCCCGGGCGGCGCCGCCGGCGATGACCCCGGTACCGGGGGCGGCCGGCTTCAGCATGACCCGGCCGGCGCCGCTCTCGCCCGATGATCGGGTGGGTGATGGTCGAGCCGGCCAGCGGCACGTCGAACATGTTCTTGCGGGCCTCTTCGATGCCCTTCTGCACGGCCAGCCCGGCCTCCTTGGCCTTGCCGTAGCCGAGGCCGACCCGGCCGTTGCCGTCACCGACCACCATCAGGGCGGCGAAGGAGAACCGGCGGCCGCCCTTGACGACCTTGGACACCCGGTTGACCCGGATGGTGCGCTCCTCGAATTGCAGCTCGTTGTTGTTCACGGCCATCTCAGAACTCCAGTCCTTCGGCGCGGGCGGCGTCGGCCAGGGCGGCCACCCGCCCGTGGTAGGCGAACCCGCCGCGGTCGAAGACCACGGTGGTGATCCCGGCGTCCTTGGCCCGGGAGGCCACGAGGGCGCCCACGGCCTTGGCCGCGTCGATGTTGCCGCCCGCGCGCCCCCGCAGGGACGGCCTCGACCGAGGACGCCGCGGCCAGGGTGCGGCCGGCGAGGTCGTCGATGAGCTGGGCGGAGATGTGCTTGTTCGAGCGGAAGACGGCCAGGCGCGGACGCTCGGCGGTGCCCTCGACCCGCCGGCGGACGCGCTTGTGGCGGCGACGGCGGAGCTCGAGCTTGTGATCAGTGCGTGCCATTACTTGGCTGCCTTCCCGGCCTTGCGGACGACCCGCTCGCCCGCGTAGCGGATGCCCTTGCCCTTGTAGGGCTCGGGCTTGCGGAGCTTGCGGATGTCGGCGGCCACCTGGCCGACCTTCTCCTTGTCGATTCCCTTGACGATGATGCGGGTGGCGCTCGGCACCTCGAAGGTCACGCCCTCGGGGGCGGTCGACGTTGACCGGGTGCGAGAAGCCGAGGGCCAGCTCGAGGGCGCCGGGGCCCTTGGGCACGGCCCGGTAGCCGACGCCGACGATCTCGAGCTCCTTGGAGAAGCCCTCGGTCACCCCGGCGACCATGTTGGCCACCAGCGACCGGGTCAGCCCGTGGAGCGCCCGGTTCTGGCGCTGGTCGTCGGGGCGCTCCACCACCAGCACGTCGCCGTCCTGGCGGATGCTGATGGCGGCGGGCACCTGGCGGGCCAGCTCGCCCTGGGGTCCCTTGACCGTGACGCGGTGGTCGCCGTCGACGGCGACGGTGACCCCGGAGGGCACGGCGATGGGCGAACGTCCGATGCGGGACATCAGCGGATACCTCCCGTGCGGTCCGGCCCGGCACGGCGGGCACGCGGCGGCTACCAGACATAGCAGAGCACCTCGCCGCCCATGCGCCGCTTGCGCGCCTCGCGGTCGGTCATCAGGCCCTTGGAGGTGGAGACCACCGCCACGCCGAGCCCGCCGAGCACGCGGTGGGATCTTGTCGGCACGGGCGTAGATGCGCAGGCCGGGCTTGGACACCCGCTTGATCCCGGAGATGGTCCGGGCACGGTCGGGCGCGTACTTCATGGTGATCTGGAGCGTCTTGCCGGGCTTGCCCGGGTTCTCGCTCACCTGGAACCCGCCGATGTAGCCCTCCTCCACGAGGATGGCCGCCAGGGACTCCTTGAGCTTGGAGCCGGGCATCGACACGGTGTCGAAGTGGGCGGTGTTGGCGTTCCGGATGCGGGTCAGCATGTCGGCGATCGGGTCGGTCATCGTCATCGTCCGTCGCCTCCTCTCACCAACTGGCCTTCGTCACGCCGGGGATCTCCCCGGCGTGGACCATCACCCGCAGGCAGATCCGGCACAGGCCGAACTTGCGGTACACCGACTTCGGGCCGGCCGCACCGGCGGCACCGGGTGTACCCGCGCACCTTGAACTTGGGCGTGCGCTGCTGCTTCTCGATCAAAGCCTTCTTCGCCATGGGGTTACTGGTTCTCCTTGCGGAACGGGAAGCCGAAGGCGGCGAGCAGTGCCCGGCCCTCGTCGTCGGTTCGTGCGGTCGTGGCGATGGTGATGTCCATGCCCCGGGTGGTGTCGATCCTGTCGTAGTCGATCTCGGGGAAGATCAGCTGCTCGGTCACCCCGAAGGTGTAGTTGCCGTGCCCGTCGAACGACCGGGGCGAGAGCCCGCGGAAGTCACGGATGCGGGGGATGGCCATCGACACCAGGCGGTCGAAGAACTCCCAGGCCCGGTCGCCCCGCAGGGTGACCTTGGCGCCGATCTCCTGCCCCTCGCGGAGCTTGAACGAGGCGATCGACTTCTTGGCCCGGGTGACCACCGGCTTCTGGCCGGCGATGATCTCGAGGTCGCGCATGGCCCCCTCGATGAGGGACTTCTGCTGGGTGGCCCGGCCGACGCCCATGTTGATCACGATCTTGGTGAGGCGCGGGACCTCCATGATGTTGGCCAGGCCCAGGGTCTCCTGGAGCTCGGCCCGCACCTGTCGTCGTAGCGCTGCTTGAGCCGCGGCCGCTCGGGCGCCGACGTGGAGGCCATCACAGGTCCGCCCCGCACTTGCGGCAGACCGCAGCTTGCGACCCTGCTCGTCGACCGCATGCCGATGCGGGTGGGCCCGCACGAGCCGCACACGATGGCGACCGACGAGACCGAGATCGGCATGAACTTGTCGATCACACCGCCCTGCATGGTGGCGCGGGTCGGCTTGGAGTGACGTTTCGGCCACGTGCACGCCCTCCACGATGACCCGGCCC
>CAWIFO010000002.1:0-150822 GCA_963835445.1 uncultured Actinomycetota bacterium | reverse complement strand
GGGGGCGGACGGCACTTCGAATCGGTCGAGCTCTAGGCGATCGTGGCCGTGAGCCTGGGGCTGTTGGCAAGGGTCTGGAGTACCACGCAGTACCGCTCGGTCAGTCGTAGCAACGTGGCAAGTTCCTCCTCCGATGCGTCGCTCTCGAGCTCGAACGACAGACGGATGTCGGAGAATCCGACGGGCGCTTCCTTGTCCACGCCGAGTGTGCCCCGGAAGTCCAGGTCGCCTTCGGCTCGAACCACTCCAGCTGCGTCGACCCCGATCGCAGTTGCCACCGAGCGCATCGTCACTCCGGCACATGCGGCGAGTGCTTGCAGCAACATGTCACCCGAGCAGGCGAAGGAACCATCGCCTCCGGTGGCGGGATGCAGTCCAGCGGCAATGAGCGCCTGGCCGGTCTGCACTGAGCACGAGAGGTCGTCCCCCAGACGACCCTCCGCCTTTAGCGTGACAAGGGCAGCCTCCGGCTGCTCGCGATAGCGATCCTTGAGGGGAGCCTGCATCGCCTTCAACTCATCGCTGTTCATCGGCCTCCGTTCATCAGGGTTGCTGAACGATACTTGCGCGGCCGACAACTTCATCGGAGGCGATTCCGGGGCGAAGTCGAATCTAGGCCTCACACTCCCGGCGATCATCGATGCCCCGTCGAGCAGATGACTCATCGACCGCCGTCAGCCGACGGGAAGGAACCCTGTACACAGAATGCGGAGTGTCACGATCTTGCCGTCGACCTCGTCGAAGTAGGCCGTCTGTTCGCAGACGTAGTCGTCCTCGTCCTTGCGCACTCGGAACCGGTAGACGACACGATGACGATCGGCGATGCGATCGGTGGCAATGTCGATGATTTCGTAGATGTCGACCGTTGGCCCGAACCACTGGGTGAATACCGTGTCGATCAGACCTCTTCGGTGTCGAAGCCTCCCATTGCTTCCTGGGTGTGAGCCCGCGGAAGTCGATCTCGCCACTCAAGAGCGATTCCAGGTGTGCCCACTCCTTGGCCAGGAGTGCTTCGGCGAACGCCCCACCTACTCCGGTGGCTGAAGTTTCCGTCATGACTGCAATCCTCCTTCTACAGGCGGCGATCAGGGCTGGGTGGCGATGTAGGTCGGACTTCCCCACTGCACGGTTGGCCGGATGCACTGTTGCAGAGCACTCCAGCGCTCGAGGTGAATCGAGCGCCCTTCGTTGCACTGGTCGGCGGCGAATCCTGACCGGGACACACCTTCGCCATTTGATCATCCACTTCGTCAATAGCTGAACGTGGTGGCGCCCTCGCCGATCCACTCCCAGAGCTGCACCGTTCCGCCGAGTTGGGCATTGTCGATGAGTTGGGTCTGGTCGAGTGCCTTGGCGTTGAAGCAGATGGGGCACACCAGGAGGGTGCCGCCCGCCTTCGTGTATCGATCGAGCAGATCAGCCAGTGGCGGACATCCGTCGCAGGCGACACCGATCGCCAGACCATCGAGGGCAAGTCGCACGGCCTCCTTGGTGAGGAACATCACCGTCGGACGACCCTGCTCGGCGGCTCCGACTGCCACCAGGAAGGCGACGGTCACCTTCTCGGGATCCTCGAGACCTGTGGTGAGGCTGATGGCGGCTTTGCTTGGCATGGCTGATCGCGTCTCCTTCGATCGGTCGATTACGACCATCATCGAAGTTCGGAGACCATCCGACTAGTTCAAATACTGAAGTGGGCCTATCCTGGGCGGCGTGAACGGGTACGGCCAGTTCTGCCCGGTGTCCAAGGCCGCCGAGGTCATCTGCCAGCGGTGGACGCCGCTCATCCTGCGGGAGATGCTGGTCGGCAGCACTCACTTCAATGAGATCCGCCGAGGCGTGCCCACCTGCTCGCCTGCGCTCCTGTCCAAACGGCTCAAGGAACTGGAGGCCGCCGGCGTCATCGAGCGCACGCTCCTCTGGCGCCGGCACGTCCTACAGCCTGACCGAGGCCGGATGGGAGCTGTTCCCCCTCATCCAGGGACTCGGAGAATGGGGCCAGCGGTGGGTGCGCAGCGACTACCGGCCCGACGACCTCGACCCCGGACTGTTGCTCTGGGATGTCCGGCGGTTCCTGTCCCCAGGAGCGTTCGGGACGGATCGGGTGGTCGTCCAGCTCACGTTCCCGTCGATGCCTGCCAAGAGCCGATACTTCTGGATCGTCGTCGACGAACACGACGTGGACCTGTGCCTCATCGACCCTGGATTCGACGTCGACGTGACAATCGAAGCCGACCTGCGCACGCTGACCGAGGTGTGGATGGGCGATGCTCGCTTCGTCGACGGCCTCTGCCGACGGAGGCATCACGATGCACGGACCGACGGAACTCACGCGACGGATTCCGGAGTGGTTCGGCCAGCACCCGATCCTTGCTGGCGTGGCCCGCGGCAAATAACCACCGACGGGCCCTCCGATTGCCTCGGTGAGTTCCTAGAGGCCTCGGGTGGTTCCGGTTGCAGTACGGCACGCCCTCGCCTCCTACCGCCCCGGAAGTCACGAAGCGTGGCGGTTGGCGGACGGCAAGTACGCCCGGTCGATAGCGCCGCCCAATCCGTGAGCGGCGATAGGGCGAGGCGGGGCCATCAAGAGCGCAGGGCGGGACACTTCGACACGCGTTCCATCCAGTCGACACCTGGGCCAGCGACCCGCGGGCGCATTGCACTGCGGCCAAGGAGCGTCGTCGCGCCTGTTTGATGAGTCGATAGCGTGAGAGCCGATGCCGAACGCCGACGAGATCCGAGACAGGCAGCGAGCGACATGGGCCGGGCTGTCCGCGAGCTGGGAGAAGTGGGACTCAGTCATTGTGGAACAGCTGAGCTCTGTGGGCGCAGCGATGATCGAGCACCTCGACATCACGGATGGTTCAGCAGCACCTCGACATCGCCTCAGGCACGGGTGAGCCGGGATTGAGCATTGCGAGACTCTCACCGAAGGGACGCGTCGTACTGACTGATCTCGCAGCGGAGATGCTGGACGTCGCTGCGCGACGAGCCAAGGCGCAAGGGATCGCCAATGTCGAGACGAAGGTGTGCAGCGCCGATGATCTTCCCTTCAGCGACGCATCCTTCGACAGCGTCTCGGTGCGCTTTGGGTACATGTTCTTCCCCGACATGGACAAGGCGACGGCCGAGTTCGCACGTGTGCTCAAGCCGGGTGGACGTCTCTGCTCATCGGTTTGGGTCAAACCCGAGGAGAATCCGTGGACGACGATCGCCATGGAGGCAATCGCGACCGAGGTGGACGTGGCACCACCCGATCCAGGTGGGCCGAACATGTTCCGGTGCGCTGCCCCTGGCCAAGTTGGTGCCCTGTACGAGGCCGCGGGGCTGCACGACATTGCCGAGTGGGACGTCGAAGTCGAGCTGGTGACGCGGTCGCCTGAGGAGTATTGGGAGATGATCAGCGAACACGTCTCGCTCGCAGCTGCAGCACTTGAGCAGGTCGACGATCCGACTCGAGAGCGGATTCGGGCAACCGCTATTGCGGAGGTGAGCTCGTTCGAGAAGGACGGCAAGGTCCGGGTACCGGGCGTGGCACGTTGCATCGTCGGAACGAAATAGGGCGTCAATAGCCGCGTGCCCCTCAAGTGCCTGGTCGGGTGCTGGAATTCTCCTCGAGCGCTCAGAGGGCCGAGCATTTCGGTCTTGCCGAAGGCCGATGTCTCAACGGCCGCTCCTGCCTCGGGTCGTCGCCAGGCTTGCTCGACATGAGAGACGCTCCGGCGTGGGGGTTCGAACATAGTCGCATAACCTCCACCGATGTTGTAGGAAATACAACGTTTCCTCGGGAACGTTTTCCCTAGTCACGGCCATAATTCCCTCGGCACTTCCCTGCCGAGGAAGATCCAGACTCCCCCACCGGATCACGGACCCGGTGTCCTCTGATCGCCGCGCCAATAATACATCCCTTGACAGAATCTGTACGGTGTATAAGTATCTCAATCGATGATCAACTCTTCGCCATCCACCGACTGGCGTGAGGATCGGCGACGTTCGGCTCGGGAGGCGATCGTCCGGGCGGCGTGGACGCTGGTGGGTGAAGTAGGCCTCGCGGGTCTGTCCCTCCGGGATCTGGCCCGCCAGGCCGGGATCACCACGCCGACCGTCTACGCGTACTTCGAATCTAAGAACGCCATCTACGACGCGATGTTCGGCCAGGCCGCCACGGAGTTCGCCGACAGGATGGCCGAACCGATTGACGGCGACGACCCTCGAGCGCTCCTCGTTGGCTATGTGCGCCGCTTCGTCGAGTTCTGTACCGACGATCCGGCCCGATACCAACTCCTGTTCCAACGCACACTCCCTGGGTTCGAGCCATCACCCGAGGCGTATGCGCCGGCAATCCGATCGCTGGCCAACACACAGGAGCTTCTGGTTCTGAACGGCGTCACCGATGCACGCCACCTCGACCTGTGGACCGCGCTGATCACGGGTCTTGTCGACCAGCAGGTGTCCAACGATCCCGGAGGCGACCGTTGGACCGGACTGATCGGTGAGTCGATCGACATGTTCCTCGCCCACTGCCAGCGGCTCCCAACAACGAGGAAGCCTTCACCGCGCCCGAACCGAACCAAAGGATCCCGATCATGACCATGACAACCATCGACGTGACAACGCTCAGACCACTGACGCATCAGCACGCCATGAGCCAGCAGGGGCAAGAGCTGGAATGCACACTCCAGATGCTCCGGACGCTGGATGGTAACGCGTGGTCAACTCCGACCGATTGTCCAGCGTGGGACATTCTGGCGATGTACCGACACGTGCTGGGCTCGTGCGAGGCCGGCGCATCCATGCGAGAGAACATCCACCAACTTCGCCGAGGACGGGCGTACCGGAAGCAGCATGGTGGTCCGCTCGAAGCCGCGCTGTCCCACGTGCAGGTGAGCGAGCGCGCTGATCTCAGCCCAGTTCAGGTGGTCGAGCGACTGACGGCAATCGCACCGAGGACGGTACGAGGACGCACGCGCACTCCGGCCATCATTCGCAATCACGCCAAGATGGCGGTCGACGGTCCGGTGCACGAGACCTGGAAGCTCGGGTACCTCATCGACACCATCTACCTGCGGGACCTCTGGATGCACCGCGTCGATGCCACCCGAGCCCTCGGCCAGCCGATGAAGCTCAGTCCCGAACACGACGGTTCCATTGTGGCCGACGTCGTGGCGGAGTGGGCTCGACGCCACGGCCAGGCGTTCGTACTTGAACTCACCGGGCCGATCGGTGGGACTTACGTGAGTGATCCGGACGCCCCGGGGGCCGAGCACGTCTCCCTCGACGCCATTGAGTTCTGCCGGACACTTGCCGGACGTGCGCCCGCGACCGGCCTCCTGGCCACCGTCGTCCCGTTCTGAACAAGATTCCCGATCGCCTCGCAAGGAGAAGCACTATGGACACTCGCATCGACGAAGTAGCCGACCGGATATTCCGGCTGTCAACGTTCGTCCCCGACATCGGACCAACGGGATTCACGTTCAACCAGTACCTCATCGATGACGAGGAGCCACTGCTGTTCCACACCGGGCACCGCGCCATGTTCCCACTCGTGTCCGAGGCCATCGCCACATTGACCCCAGTCGATCGACTTCGCTGGATCACGTTCGGCCACGTCGAGGCAGACGAGTGCGGCTCGATGAACGAATTCCTTGCCGCCGCACCCAGCGCCCAGGTCGCCCACGGAGCTCTCGGTTGCATGGTGTCGATCAACGACCTGGCCGACCGTCCGCCGGTGCCGCTGGCCGACGGCGAGGTCATCGAGTTGGGCGACCATCGGGTCCGCCACATCGACACGCCACATGTCCCTCATGGCTGGGAGGCCAGACTGCTGTTCGAGGAGACCACCAACACGCTTTTGTGCGGTGACCTGTTCACCCAACTCGGTGATCCGCCCGCCATCTCGACTGATGACATCCTCGGGCCGGCTGCGCAGGCCGAAGATATCTTCGGGTACTCGTGCCTGACCCCCAGAACGGGACCGACGATCCGAGCCCTGGCCGATCTTGCCCCCACCACATTGGCCGTGATGCACGGTTCGTGTTTCGCGGGCGATGGGGCCAAGGCATTGCGCTCCCTCGCTGATGGTTATGACGTTCGGATCGCCTCAGCTGGCGCATAGGGAGAGGGTGGCCGAATGGTCGCCCGTCAGGAGTTCGCTCCCATTGCCGCAGTCTCGACTCGATGTGCACGCCGCCCCACCCTCGTGCTCGGAGATGACGGGGATGGCAGCCGCTCCGCAACCTACGCCCGATCATTGGCCGGCAGCAGTGCGCCGATCAGGGTGTCTTCGAGCCATGCCGCATACTCCTCTTGGGTCCAACCCCTGTCGTCACAGAGCATGCGAGACACGTCTGGGCTGGCGAGCGTCCAGATGATCTCCCCGGCACGCTCCACGTCGACCCGGAGCGGGCCACGGGCCGCCATCCACTCCGCCGCCTGGCGCATGTTGCGGAGCCGGTAGGCGTCCATCTCCGCTCGGACGGCCGCCATCTCCGGCTCCACGGCAGAGGCGGTTCGTAGGATCTCGTAGACAGGCCGCACCCGCGTGGAGATGGCCGCCATGTCGCGGGCGAACCGGTGGATCTGGCGACGCTGGTCGGTCTCGTCGCGGACGGCCATGGCCTCCGGCCGGTCGAGGACGTTCTCGACGCCGGGTGCGGGCGCGAGGCGCTGGTCGATGAGCGCGGTGAGGACCCTCGCCTTGGAGCCGAAGACCGCGTACACCGTGTCCGGCGAGACCTGTGCCGCTTCAGCCATCTGACGGATGGTCGTTCTCGCATACCCCTCGGAGACGAACAGATCACCGGCCGCATCCAGGATCCGTGCCCTGGTCAGGGCGGCCTGCTCCTGGCGGACGGGCGACGAATAGGCACGCTTCTTGACAGGGGTCACATTTGGGTCCAGTATCACTTTATTGAATCCGGTACTCATCGGATTGTACCGATCGGAGCATCCACGTGACCGAACTCCTCACCCTGCCGCCGACCCCGGAAGCAATCACCGCGATGATCGGGATCCCCAAGATGTCGATCGCGCCCACGATCCTCGCCACGCAGCAGGGCCCTGATGGAGACCTGGGTCCCGAATCAGCCGGGGCCATCCTCATCCTGCAGGCGACATTCACTCAGGCGGACGGGGCCGAGAAGTTCTGGGCCGCAGCGGTACCCCTGATGGAGCTGCTGGCCGCAGCACCGGGCTTCATCCGTCGCTACAGCTTCCCTGACGGGCCGAACATCACCTTGATCGCCTTGTGGCGAACTGCGGCCGACGCCAAGGCGTTCGCCGATTCACACGAGCATCGATCGGCGGTGCGGGACCTGTACAAGCAGCGGTGGCAGTACAGCCACTTCTCCGCCGTCTGGGAGATGGCGTCCAACCACGGTCGGGTCATCTTCTGCGACCACTGCGACGGAATCACCGCCGCGACCGATCAGGTGTGCAAGGGCTGTGGCGTGGAACTCCTGGACGTGTATCGACAGGCGGCGTCACTGGCCAACGGGCAGTAGGAAGTAAACCACTCGGCGGGGGTTCGAACTTAGTCCCATCACTTCACCAGCCGGCCCTGCGGCGGACCACGGAGTATCGGGATTCGGTCAATCTTCACACTCTGCCGCAACATAACCCCAGGTCAGGGGCCCATGAGGGGTTCGAACATAGTCCCATAACCTCCACCATCGCCTCCACCGGTTGTCGGATTCACAACGTATTACCTGGTCAGAAGCGACATTTCGTTGGCAATTCGCAACCCAGACGAACTGGCGATGTTCGAACCCCACTCTGAGGCGAAGATTCGCTGTTGCCCAGCAACCGCCAGGGGCTCAAGCGTCGACGAATAGCCCATCATGTGGAGCTGGTGGAGCGCGCGGTGCTTGGCCTTGTCCGGGTTGAGCCGGGTGAAGTAGTCGCCTCCGGGATCGCTGTGGGGGATGCCGTCGGTGATCATGTGCCAGATGGCGACGAGCATGGCGTGCTCGAGTGCGACGATGGCCTTGATCGGACCCCGCCGTGAGGCAATGCGCCGGAACTTCGCGGCCAAGTAGGTGTCTTTGCTGCGGGCCGCCGACATGGCGGCGATTCAAGGTGACTACCTGTCTTCAGTCACGAACGGATCGCCGCGACCGTTGAGCGAGCGTCCGCCAGCTCGCTCCGGGCCCGGTGCTTCACCCCTCACCAAACAAGGGGAACGAGGCGATGTCGAGTCACAGCTGCATACGCTCCGAATCCAGGAAACGTTGAGCGAAGGAGTCGCTCTTCGGCTCGGATCCGCGCCAATTGCAGGCCGGCCACGCACAATGCACCGAGTATGGGCACCAATCGCGGGTCCACGACCGTGACACCCAGAATCATGAGCAGTTCAGCCAGGTAGATCGGATGGCGAACCAGGCGGTATGGCCCCCGCACCACGAGGGCTCGGCCTTGGGGGGCGAACGAAAAGCTGGCCCCCAGTGAATGGGCGCTGACAACAGCCAGCACAACACCCATCAGAGTGACCGCCAGGGCGACTTCCACTACTTGAGATGATGGGCGCCAGAACTCCGGTCCGCTGGGCACGAGCAGTCCGAGACCCACAAGCAGAAACGACGCCGTGACAGCTGCACACGTCATCCCTGGCCGTCCGTCCCGGGAACGAGGAGGCTCTTGCGTGAGGAAGGCCGCAATCGGAAAACAGAGGAAGAGTACGTAGAGCACGCTGCGCAGACACTCCCCGAGCACTATCCATCCGGGCCGGACGTTGAGTTCCTGAAGCTCGGAGAGGAGGGCGCCGACCTGCCAGATCGCAAGTCCAGCCAAGGCACTCGCGGGAAGGAAGCGGGATGTCAGGGGATGTGGCACTCGTCGAAGTACGCGAGGCAAAGCCCCGCGTTCTACCGTTGAGCCAGATCCATTCGGCGCCTCGATCATGACCGAGTTGCTCTGGTTCCCCAAGCCACCCGTGGACATTGTGGGCGAGGCCTCCGTGTCGAACCAATAGTGGGAGGCATGAAGTGAGCAGTTCGGCTCAGTGGTCCAGACTCTGCGGAATTGCCTCATACCTTCTGCCCGTCAGTTCGGCCGAGCCTTGTCAGCCACCTGTTGTTCCGGAAGGTGCTCCCGGGAATCCCCCGCCTCCAAAGCCGACTGTCCCAGAGGAGACACCTGCTTGTGTCGCGGAGACTGACGAGGCAGTGACGGTCCCATCCTTGGCCTTGGTACCTTGCACCGTCACCGTGTCACCTGGCTGAAGGGCGGAAAGTGAGGACTTCGCATTTCGATTGACGGTCGTGTTGGTGCCGACGTTGACGGCCACCAGACTGCCGCTGGCCGTGGTGACGTAGAGCGTGCTTCCGATGATGTCGGTCACCGTGCCCGACGTGCCGTTCGTTGTCGCACCCGGGAAACTGCCAGATCCACCCGCTCCTCGACCCAGGGCAGCGCCACCGGGGAGTGAGAACGATCCGCCAAACGGAGACGAGGCACTGGACGATGACGACGAACTGCGCTGCATATACGAGCCCGCCCAGATCCCCCCAAACGCGAGTAGGAGGACCAACAGCCCGGCTACCGGCCACGGCAGACGTAGTCCCTTGGCTGGACCTTGCGTTGGCCACTCGTCCGGTTCGCCCTCGAACAATTCGCTGAGATCGTTCGAACCATGGTCCGCACCGCCTGAATTGACCGCGGGAACCTGCGCGGTCTCATCAAGGCGGAGTTCACCTGTTGGGTGCTCCTCGTCAAGCACGGTCTCAGTCGTCGCATCAGCCATAGGGGTTCCTTCCGACAGCTACTCGTAGCGAAGCGCATCGATGGGGCGAAGTGAAGCCGCCCGATACGCGGGATACAGGCCTGCAAACACGCCGACCAGCAACGCGACCCCGAAAGCAAGAGGGATCGAATACGTTGCCAACACGGGTTGCACCCCGTCGATCTTGAATCGAACGACGATGAGACCGGCCAGGATGCCGATCACGCCCCCCAACATCGAGATGACTACCGCTTCGATCAGGAATTGGCTCAATACGACAGACTTGGGCGCGCCGATCGCTTTGCGGATGCCGATCTCACGCGTCCGCTCGGTCACGGTCACCAGCATGATGTTCATGACGCCGATTGCACCGACCAGTAGTGAAACGGCCGCCACCCAGCCGAGCAGTGCGGTGAACGTCTTCGAGCTCGACGTGGCGGTCGACAGGAGGCTGGCCTGATTGAGCACGGAGAACGGAAGGTTTGCCACGGTCGTGTTGTTCTGGGCCGCGAGAATGCTCTCCACTTCGCTTTGGGCCAGGGTGAGCGTCGCCGACGACTTCCCCTGTACCAGCAGCTGGGAGAACGATTGCGACTGGCCCGTCAACTGATCCTGCACTGCGGTGTAAGGGGCAATTGCCACAGCATCGCCATTGGAAAGGCCGCTGCTGCCCTTGGAGGCGAGGAGACCGACCACCGTGAACTCCGACGAGCCCAATTGGATCTGCTTGCCCAAGGGATCCGATCCGGCAGGAAAGAGACTGCTCGTCACCGAAGAGCCGAGATCGACAACCTGCGCGTGCGACTTTACGTCGGCAGTGGAGATGGACCGACCGGCGGAAATCGTGTAGTTCGACGCGGGCAGATAGGACGGCGTGGAGCCGATCACCGACGTCGAGTATGTGGCGCCCTTGTACGTGGCTGTCTCGTTGGTCGAGATGACGGGTGACACCGACTGGACATCGGGAGCATTGTTGGAGTCGCCGATGAGTTTGACGTCGGTGGTGGACAGAGTGGCATTGCTGGACTTCGTACCGGTCTGTGCGGTGCTCCGGCCACCGCTGAACACCGTCAGTGTGTTGGTGCCCAAGCTATTGATCGACTTGGCCACTGCTTCCGATGACCCGGTACCGACGGCCAAGAGAACGATCACGGCGGCCACACCAATGAGCACCCCGAGCATGGTCAGTAGCGATCGGAGCCAGTTCGAACTGATGCCCCGCAGGGCCATCACCACATTGCCCATCATGTTCATGAGGGCAGTTCCCGATTGTCGTGCCGTGCGGTAGCCGCCTGTACATGAGCTACATGCTCGTCTCGGGCGTGGAGCGGCACCTGTTGGTGATCGCCCACGATCACTCCGTCCCGAAGCCGGACCACCCGAGTGGCGTACGCAGCTACATCCTCCTCATGGGTGATCATGACGATCGTCCGGCCTTGCTTGTGGAGGTCAGCGAACATCTTCATCACGTCAATCGTGGACGTCGTATCGAGGTTGCCCGTTGGCTCGTCCGCCAGGATGAGTGCCGGATTGGTGCTGATCGCCCGCGCGATGGCTACACGCTGTTGCTGGCCACCAGACATCTCGCTGGGAAAATGGCCCATTCGATCGGCGAGACCGACGGTCTTGAGCGCTGCCTCTGCCCGCGCGTGGCGATCCTTCGCCTTCAGTCCTGCATAGGCCATGGGCAGTTCGACGTTCTGCACGGCTGACATCCGCGCAAGGAGATTGAATCCCTGGAAGACAAATCCGATCTTCCGATTTCGGATCCTGGACAACTCCCTGTCATCGAGGTCTCGGATGTTCACGCCATCCAAGCGATAGTGCCCACTTGTCGGGATGTCCAGGCACCCGATGATGTTCATGAGCGTCGACTTGCCCGAGCCAGATGCCCCCATGATGGCCACGAACTCTCCACGAGGGACAACCAGGGATACGCCGCGGGTGGCAAACACGTCGTGTCCGCCCATTTGGTAGCGCTTCACGATGTCGGCGAGGGCGATGACGGCGTGCTCCCGAGCATTCGACGTCCCACCCGTTTCGTCGCTACCCGTGCGGCGATTGCTGTCCGTAAGGACGGTCACGGTGCGCCACCTCCGAATCCGCCTCCTCCACCGCCGCCGGGGAAGCCACCGCCCAAGGTCGACGCTCCCGACGAGGCACTCACACTTGCCGTGGGCTCCACGACCTTCTGCCCTTCGCTGAGTCCGCTGGCAATCTCGGTGTACGACGTGCCCACCAAACCAAGCGTGACAGGCGTCGTCTTCTGCGTGCCGCTTGCATCGAGCACTTTGACGGTGGACACGTTCCCCGTCGTCGTGATGGCCGCACTGGGAAGTTCGAGGACATTGGTGGCGGTCTGCACGATTACGGCAACTTGTGCGGTCATTCCTTGCTTGACCGTCGATGGCGGATTGGTGAGGACCACGGTGACCGGATACGTCACCACGTTGCTCACCACTGACGACGTGGGCGACACCGCCGTGACGACACCACTCACCTCGGTGTCCGAGAGCGCCGAGAGGGTCACTGTGGCCGGCTGTCCTACGGCGATCTTGGAGGCGTCTGACTCAGCGAAGTTGGCCACAACTTCAAGACTGTCAAGCCCTTGGATTGTGATGAAGCTCGACGAGGAACTCGAAGAGGAGGAACCGCTGCTGGTCGAGCCGCTGCTTGACGACCCGCCGGCGGAAGATCCTCCCGAGGAGGAGCTCCCGCCACTTGCGCCCCCGCCACTCGATGCGGCTCCGCCTGCGCCGCCACCGGAAGTCGAACCCGACGAGGTCCCCGTTGAAGTCGAGCTTGAACTCGACCCCGTTGACGCATTGGTCGTTGACCCCGATCCGCTCACGGATTGACCTACTGAGCTGCTGACCGCGGTGACCGTGCCACTGATCAGCGCGGTCAGCGTCGTCCCCGCGAGGGCCTTCTGATCGGCGGTCACCGCTACTTGGTCTTGCGAGACGTTCGCCTCATCTTGGGCGATCGTGGCCGCGGTGATCTGAAGATTGGCCTGAGCGGACTGCACCGTGAGCTGTTGGGCCGTGATCGTCGACTGGTCCTTGGCCACTGCTTGCTGATACGTCGTAATGCTGTTCTGATCAGTCACACACGAGCTCTGGGCCGTGGTGAAGGATGCGCTGATGCCGGTCGATGTGCCCGCAGAGTTCGTGGCTGCGAGTTGAAACAAGTACGTCGTGTTCGGATTGAGCCCGGTGACTACGGTCGAGACCGAGGTGGGTGTGGTGCCCGACCCGGCATCGGCCGACGAGGTCGAGGAGCCGAGCGCAGTGTTGGTGCCGTACTGGAAGTAGTAGGTGGTCGAGCCTCCATTTGGGTTTACGGTTCCGTTGAGCGTCACCGTGGTCGTAGTGGTCGAGCCGGCCGAGCCGGTAGTCACCGACGGGGCTGCCGTAGCGCCAGTGGTCGCACTGGTCTTGGTCGCGCCTCCGGAGGCACTCGGGGAAGTTGTCGATGACCCACTTGATGCTCCTGTCGACGACGAAGCCGGGCATCCGAGCGCTTGGTCCGACGCCAGGGCCGATTGTGCGGTCTGCAGGCTCGTCTGATCGGAAGTCAACTGGTTCTGGTCTGTGGTGAGTTGCTGTTGTGCGGAGACCAGCGACGCCTGGTTCTGTGCGTGCTGGGCGGGTGTCCCGCCCGCCTGGTCGTGTGCGAGCGTCGTCTGGGCACTGGCGAGGGTTGCCTCGGCCGATTGCAGGTTGGCCTTGGCTTGCGCCGAGTCGATGGTGGCCAGTACTTCCCCTGCGGTCACCGTGTCTCCCACGGCCACATCGACCGCCGTGAGCGTCCCACTCGTGTCGAAGTTCTCGTTCGCAGTCGAGACCGCAGACGTGTTGCCCGAGGCCGACACGCTGGACTGCACGGTTCCTCTAGTGACGGTCACGGTCCGAGCGACACCCGTACTGGCCGATGACGATGATCCGTAGATCGACGTGAGCCCAAGCGTGGCGACCACGACGACCCCAAGGGCCAATGCCGCATAGCCGATCAGCTTCTTTCGTGAGCGTTCAGGTGCGTCGGACGACATGGGGGAGGTCCCTTCGATGGTCGATTGCGAGTGCAAGCGTGCGTAGGTGCGAGTGGCTCGCTAGCCCGCCGGACTACTTGCGGGCGGGGCGCCCCCAGAAGGGAGCAGGGCCTTGCACGCAGTAGCTGCCGCTTGGTAGGCAGCGCTCGTGGTGTCGACGGTGGTCGCCGTGGTGCTGGATGATCCCGGGCTGAAGTTCCCGATTGTGACCCCGTGCAGCTTCATGCAGTTCCGATACGAAGCAAACGCCGAGCTATTCGCTCCAGTTGGGCCTTTCGCTCCCTTGGGCTGGAGGCTGGCGCACGCCTGGATGGCCTTCTGAAACTTCGAATTGCCGCCAAAGCCGCCAGCACCCGATGGGGGATTCCCACTAGCGCCGGCGGGAGGTACCTCGCCGGTCGGGGGTGTTCCGCTGAATCCGCCCGAGGGCGGTCCGCCACCATTCGCCCCCTTCGGCAACGTGACGCCGTGCTTGGCAAGGCAGGACTGAAATGCCGATGTCGAGCTCTTCGCGGTGGATGAACCACTGCCAGTCGACGAGGCACCGCTGCTGCCACCACACGCAGCCACCAGGACACCGGAGGCAGCCAATCCGAGTACTAGGACCAGTCGCATCGGAGCGACCAGTGAGCGCTTGTGAGTGGGGGTTGTCGTAGCCATGCAGGCACAATGACAACTGGATCTGGGGATTCCATCCGGTAATCTCGCGAGTTTCCTGAGTGCCCGATCCCGCCTTCGGGCATCGAATCTGTCTTGGCGAAGTCCCTAGCCATCGCCCCGTCGCCGATGAGCAGTCCCCATGGTGGAGACCGGAAGCTCCATTCACGGGAGACTCACAGGTTCTCTTCAACAAACCTCAAGATTCCGTGGCCAGAGTGGCAGCATGGCCCCCCGAATCTTGATTGTCGAGGACGAGGAGAACGTGGCCTACGTCATCGGCACGGCGCTCCAGCTCGCTGGTTTCTCCATGAGTGAGACGTCAAGTGGACGAGACGCGCTACGCCTCGCCTCGGAGGAGAATCCCCCGGACCTGATCATCCTGGACGTGCAACTCCCCGATCTCAATGGGTTCGAGGTGTGCAGAAGACTCCGATTCGCCGGAGTGAACACTCCGCTCATCTTCCTCACCGCTGCGGATTCCGTCGACGACCGGGTTCGCGGTCTCACGATTGGAGGCGACGACTACCTCACCAAGCCCTTCAGCGTCGAGGAGCTCGTTGCCCGAGTGCATGTGATTCTCCATCGGACCGGCAGGACTCCCGAATCCCAGGTGTTCGTCTGCGGGGACCTTGAGCTCGATGATTCTGCACACATCGTGACGCAACGGGGGCAGGACATTGCACTCTCCCCCACGGAGTACAAGCTCCTGCGGTTCCTGCTCAGAAATGTTGGCCGGGCGCTCTCGCGAGACCAAATCCTGGATCACGTCTGGGACTACGACTTCGATGGAGAGTCGACCGTCGTAGAGACCTATATCTCCATGCTTCGCAAGAAGGTGGATTCGTCGCCGCCCACCCTGATTCGTACCATTCGAGGACTTGGATACAGGCTGGACGGGACCTGAGCTTCGATGACGCTCCGCCTGCGTCTCTACATTGCCGCAGCAGTATTGCTTTCGGTCGTTGCACTCCTTGGCATGCTTCTCGTCCGCTCCGTGGAACACTCGGAGTTGCAGCAGATTGACCAACAGCTGAAGACCGCAGCCCCGGTAGTCGGCGCATTTGATCGCCCTTCGGCCGGCCAAGCGCCCGATGGCACGCTGATCCGGCCGCCTGTCTCGACCCAGCGCCCCGCGAGCAGCAATCGCATTAGTGAGTTCTACATTGCCATCGTCAAGAGCTCCAAGCGCGACGTCCTCTTCACCCCATTGGATGGACGGGGATCGGTTCCCCAGCTGCCTGCAGCAACAACGTCGGCTGGGCACCCAGTGATCGTGTCAACGGTGGGCTCCCTGTCGGGGTCGGAGCGGTGGCGAGCCATCTTGATCACCTCGCCGGGCCAACCGACGAAGCTCCTGGTTGCAGCTTCACTGGCCCAAGTCGACGCCACGGCAAATCGTCTGAGGTTGGCAGCCATCGGTGCCGGCATCATTGTCCTCGGCGTAGTCCTGGCGGCAGGGTTCTGGGTGGGCCGACTCGGACTACGTCCGATCGCAGAGGTCACCGATGTCGCCGATGCCATCGCCGCGGGGAATCGATCACGACGGGTCGAGGGCGCCAGTGGAAAGACCGAGGCTGCGCACTTGGCCCGAGCGATCAACGTCATGCTCGATGAGCAGCAGGCTGCGGAGACGCGGCTCCGTCAGTTCATAGCTGACGCGTCTCATGAACTTCGCACGCCGGTCTCCGTCATCTTGGGAATCTCCGATCTCTGGCGTCAAGGAGCACTGCGGGCGGGTGACGCGAGTGACGACGCCATGCGCCGGATAGGTCAATCGGGGCGACGCATGGGTGGCTTGGTCGAAGACCTCCTACTGCTGGCCCACTTGGACGACGGTCGACCGATGGAGATTGAGTGCATCGATCTCGAGCCATTGCTCCACGACGCAATTCACGATGCGTCTGCAACTGATCCCCTCCGCCACATCAATTTGGAAGTGTCCGGTCGTGTAGTGGTGATGGGCGATGAGGCCGCGCTCCGCCAAGTCACCGCCAATCTGGTCACCAACTCGCTGCGCCACACTCCGAGTCAGGCGACGATCACGATCCGAGCCTTTACGGCCGGGAATCGAGTGACAGTGGACGTGGTCGATTCGGGCCCGGGAATGACCCCTGACGAAGCCAGCAAGGCCTTCGACCGCTTCTGGCGAGCCGATGCCAGCAGGACACGGTCGGGCACTGGGCTCGGGCTTGCGATCGTTGCCGGGATCGTGGCTGCCCACCATGGAACCGTCACCCTTGACTCCGGTCGTGACCGTGGAACCACGGTGACTGTCCGGCTTCCTTCGGCCTGAGCGAACGGCACTGGCGCCAGCCAAGGGCCAACCGTAAGGCCCGGTCCCGCACAGCAGGTACTCACCAGACCTTCAACGAACAGCCAGACGGCCTCCTCATAGTGGGGGACAACCCTCCTTCACCGTCTGGACACCATGGTCTCTCCTGTCTCGATCCACACGCAACACCACAGCCAGTCTCTTCCCTGCTCCGACCTCGGGGGGACTTCCACCCGCGCTCACCGGGGACTCACGACCTGGCGACATTGCGTCAATCAGACTTGGCTTCGGCTCGTCCTCGGCGGAGCTCTTGCGGTCGTAGGAGTAGGTGCGGAGCTTGCAGCGGTCTCGGTCAACTCCGTCGGGGCGGCTCGGCCCAGTTCCTCTTCCACGCTCACCGTGGCAGCGCCTGAGGCGCCGGCGTTCGACGGTGATGCACCAGACCCTGACATCGTGTCCAGCGGATCCACCTACTACGCGTTCACCACGGGCACTGCACTTGGGAACCATATCCAAGTGCTGGTCGACACCTCCGGTTCGTCGACATCCGACTGGCGCTCGACAACTGGTCAGAACCATGGCTCGTCGGCCCTCCCCGTTGTGCCGTCGTGGGAGCAGATCGACACCCAGACCTCCCCTGGGGTCTTCTACTGGAACGGGCGTTGGATCATGTATTACGACGCTGCCGAGAGTGGACATGCCGGTGACACGGGCTACGACTGCCTCAGCGTGGCAACCACGTCAATGCTGACTCCTACGCATGCGGTCTTCACCGATACCTCTTCAGGGCCGCTTGTCTGCGATGCTGCACTGGGTGGTGCCATCGATCCGAGCCCGTTCATCGACACGAAGACGGGCATCGCCTACCTGGTGTGGAAGTCAAACGACGGAGGATCCTCCCGGGGGGCCACGATTTGGTCTCAGCAACTCAGTGCCGACGGCATGTCACTGGTCGGAGCGCCGACCGGACTCTTGGACCAGGACAGGGTCCGCTACCCCTGGGAATCCACGATCGAGAATCCCCAACTCATCGAGCAGGGGGGTGGCTATCTGCTCATGTACTCAGCGGGGCTATGGGACTCCGCTTCGTACTCCGAAGCGTACGTACTCTGCACATCGCCGACGAGTGCCTGCACGCCTGGGAGCGCCACTCAAATTGTAACTTCCTCAGGATCAGCTTCTGGGCCCGGCGGAGGATCCCTGTTTCGCGACAATTCCGGGCACTGGATGCTGGCCTATGCGGCATGGCGGCCAGGATGCACGAACTACGCATGTGGGGGGGCTCGCCGATTATTCGTCGGGGCCGCCGCTCTCAACACCGACTCAACAATGAGTATCACTGCCACACCGTCTGGCCGGGGGTACTGGCTGGTCACGGCCGATGGAGAGGTCACCGCGCACGGCGATGCTGTGTCCTACGGATCAATGGCTGGCCAGCCACTCGCGGCTCCCGTCAGCCACATCGTTGCCACGCCGGACGGAAGGGGCTACTGGTTGGTGGCGGGCGATGGCGGCGTGTTCGCGTTTGGTGACGCCGGGTACTACGGGTCCATGGGAGGTCACCAACTCAATGAGCCCATAATTGCGATGACCTCCACCCGTGACGGCGGCGGGTACTGGCTGGTGGCCGCCGATGGCGGTGTTTTTGCTTTCGGCAATGCCGTGTTCCATGGCTCGATGGGCGGACTCCCACTCAACGCGCCAGTGATCGACGTCGCTCGAGACTTGGCAACGGGAGGCTACTGGGAGGTCGCTCTGGACGGTGGGGTGTTTGCCTTCGACGCGCCGTACTTCGGCTCAGTGACCTCGATCCCCCATGTGGCAGCGACGACCGGCATCGACTCCAGCCCAACCGGTGGTGGATACCGATTGATTGGTGCTGACGGCGGCGTGTTCGCGTTTGGCGACGCCCCATTCCGCGGATCGATGGGAGGCATCCTCCTCAATGCTCCGGTGGTTGGGATCAACTCTGATGCGACGACTGGCGGCTACTGGGAAGTCGCCAGCGATGGGGGCGTGTTTGCTTTCGGTGTGGGGTACTACGGCTCCGAATGAGCCGATGATTCTCTATGCCATTGCGCCAGCACTCACGACGCACCGATACTCGGTCCGTCACTCCGCACTCTCGCCAATGCGCATCATCGGCCACAGTCGCTCCACCGACGATGCTCACGCCGACTGGACCGGTCCAGTTCTCGACTTCCGAGCGCTCCACGCTGGACGAGGAATGCTCCGGGAACTGCTAGCGACGAGGCCGAAGCTGGCTCGTCACCTGCCCCTGACTGCCCGGACGGGGCCCCCGGACGGGTCCTACAGGGGATTCCCAGCTGAGTCCTTCCTGCCCGACCTACGTCCACCACGCCGTTCGGCCGCTCTTCTGCGAGTCACGACTGGTGAACTCGTCATCGTCTTCACCGTGCCGGATGGGGAGGAGCTCGGCCACCATGCGCTCGCCGGTTGCCATGGTCGAGGTCAGGATCTCGATGGCCTCATCGTTCTTGCCGGCCTCCACCATCCACTTGGCAACCGCGAGATGCTGCAGGATCGAATCGCTGATCTCGAGACCTTCCGACTGGCGGCGTGCTCGTTCCGCCAAGACCTGACGCTCTTCTTGAGCCGCCAGCGCGTGGAGTTGTGCCGATTCGATCTGATCAGTGGATCGACCGAGGAGGGCACCCAGTACGAACAAGCCTGAAGCCCGGGCAATCCACCCGGTGGCATCGATATCTCCCACACCGTCGACCAGCTCGACGATCGCGAACAGGGTGAAGCCGGTCGTCGCTCCGACCAGTCCACCCCGGAGCCCGAAGGACATGGCCAGGAGCGCAACCGGAAGCGAGTACAGGATGTCGACTGCCTCGCCCGTCCCATTGACAACGACGTGTGCAACGGTGACGGCGACGAACAGACCCACAGCGGTGGCTAGTGCCGCAGCGCCTGTTCGACTGGTACCAGGGGTACGAATTCCTTGTTGCTCGACGTGATGGCCCCATGTGCGATCCTCCAGCGGAAAGTGTCTCAGGTGCTCCGCCCGCGACGCCAGAGGAAGAGGACCTATGTGAAGTGCGACTGTTCAGGGATCTTGCGTCGCGGTAGTGGGTGCCTGACCACCGTCGACCGCACCCAACCGCGGTGACGTACCGCCTCGTGACCACCGTTTTTGGTTCTCGAAGCCAAACATGGCGAGGGAGGGTGAGTGCGGGACACCAGCGTACTGAGGAATCTACTGGGTCTGCCGTCACGCACCCCTCCTCGACGTCAGCATCCTTCAGCTGGCGGTGGAGACGCGACTCGGGGACTCCGAGGTCGGCAGCCACCTCGGCAATCAGGGCCTTACGTTTGCGGGCAGCGGCGACGACGTCCTGCCGGAACTCCTCGGAGAGCGCGTTCGGCAAGGGGAGATCCTTCCGGAGAGGCAACGCTCGCAGAATGAGGAGTCAGCCAGAGACCGGGCAGACCCGTTCGACCGTCTGACACCACGGACACGGCGTCCGATTCCCGGCCCTCCACAGGGCGTGTTGCCGGGAGGGTGCACGACCCCGGATGCTCGCCGGGCAGAGGGCCGGCCACGGGACGTTCGCGACGCCCGGCCCAGGTTCGCCCGAGCTTCGCAATGATCCTGTAACCGACGAAAAGATCCCGCAACACTGCGGCTGGATACGTTGGGGTGGTGTCCAGTGATCAGGCTCCGCCTTCGG
Organism: uncultured Actinomycetota bacterium; assembly: GCA_963835445.1. Taxonomy (GTDB): domain Bacteria; phylum Actinomycetota; class Acidimicrobiia; order Acidimicrobiales; family RAAP-2; genus Bog-756. The sequence goes on along the minus strand of CAWIFO010000002.1, from coordinate 130,423 downwards.
AAGACGAAGTGATGGCGTGGAGGAAGCATCCGGCGAAGGGATTGACGTCCATGTCCACCGACGTTCAGCAAGGCCGCAATCGCCACTTCACGTCGCCGGGTGTGAACCGGCCCCTGGAAGCGGCGGTGATCCGTCATTCGAAGGTTGAGTGGGTCCGCACCATCGACCCGACGGCCGCCGAGGTGATGGCTCACCTGAGGAAGGCCCGCGTCGGTCTGGAACGACTGGCGATCGACCAGTCCTGTCTGACGCACGGCTCCGCGTTCACCCATTTCGAAGAGGCAAGCCGGTCGGTCCATTCTGCACTGATCGAGCTTGAAGAATGTACGGAAGCTCTGGGAGCTTCGGGTCGGCTGCATGACGAGGGGCCGCGTCCCTATGCCTCTTGGTCCGAGTGATCCCCAGGGAATCGGGTAGGTGCGGCCGTAGGGCACTTCGATGGCACTCCAGCGGGTCTTCCCAGCTGCTCCGCTGTTCCAGGCGTGCCTGAGCATCCGCTCTTCGCTTAGGTTCTCCGCGTGGACCACCGGACTTCGGTCGTTGAGGAGCTGTCCGAACTCGAGTCGGCTCCTCCAGTGGGCGGATCACGGTCCCCGACGTGAGCACACCACTGTGGGCGTGGTTCGCGGTCGGTGGATTCATCGTTCTCCTGTTGGCTCTCGACTTCCTCAGCAATCGAGGAGATGTGGAACCGACCTTCCGGCGCGCCGTGATCGCCAGCGCCGCATGGATAGGTGTCAGCGTGGCCTTCGGCGTCCTGCTCGGGGTGATCTATGGATCGGTCATCGCCCAGGAGTACTTCGCCGGCTATCTCCTCGAGAAATCGCTCAGTGTCGACAACATCTTCGTGTTTGCACTGCTCTTCGCATCATTTGCGGTTCCCGCACGATTGCAGCACCGGGTCCTCTACTTCGGCGTCATGAGCGCACTCGTGATGCGGGGGGCGTTCATCGCTGGTGGAGCAGCCCTCCTTGAGCGCTTCAGCTGGGTCCTCTACCTGTTCGGCGCGATCTTGGTGGTCGCTGGCGTGCGCATGCTGCGCGGAGAGAACGGCGCCGACCCGAACCACAGCCTCGCCGTACGCGCCGTCAGGCGCGTCGTTCCTATTACCCCTGACTACGTAGGCAACCGCTTCTTCACTCGGGTTGACGGTCGGCGGTTCGGTACCCCTCTGCTCGTCGCCCTCGTTGCGATCGAGGTCACGGACCTCATCTTCGCGTCCGATTCGATACCGGCGATCTTCGGCGTCACGACCAACGTATTCGTCATCTTCACCTCGAATGCGTTCGCCGTGCTCGGACTGCGGGCTCTCTATTTCGTCTTCGCCGGAGCCATGGACCGCTTCAGGTATCTCAAGCTCGGCTTGGCAGCGCTGCTCGTGTTCATCGGAGTCAAGATGCTGGCTTCCGAAGTCGTTCATCTCTCAACAGTGGTCACGCTGGTCGTGATCATCGTCGTGCTCGGAGTCTCCATGATCGCGAGCATCGTCACGGTGGGTTCAGGGGGAGGCCATGGTTCCGACGGATCCGCCCGTCGTTAGGCACTTCTGCTCGATCCGTGGGTCGATCAGGCGTCATGGTGACCCCCGCGTGGCGCTCCTGATCATGTTCACCTGGGCGACGGCCGCCGCCCCACGACTCGCTCGACGCGCCAGTGGTCGCCTGGCTGTGCTCGCCGGGGTTCGGGCCTGCATGACCACGCTCGTGGCGATGCTCGTCGATCGTCCACCACCCGGTGCGAGGTTTCGGACGAGTCCGACCATCATCACGACCGGCATCGAAACCGGGCCGGAACTGAGGGCGCGCTCCTGCAACAGAGTGGGCGGTTACGTGGGAGCTGTGCCGACCGGTCAAGCCCGGTCATCGCATGACGTGAGCGGCGTTGCCTGAACCCACCGTTCGGGCCACCGTCACAGCAGGCGACCCCGGGACCGCCCCCCGTCACCGCACGGTCAGCCGGCGTCCACGGCCGCGTCAGGCCCGGCCTCACCCCCGGACGACGCTACGGCCAGTCGATCGAGGTAGTGGTCCCAACCCTGGGTGTGATCGCCCACCGCGTCGTCGGGCAGGCCCCGATGTACGAGGCGCACCCTCGTCTTGTCACCGTCGGGGACCAGGGTGATCTCCACCTCGGTGGATCGGGCGGGAATCGGATGGTCGGGCTCGTCCCATCCGAAGGTGAACACGACCTTGCGATCGGGCACTACCTCGACGAACTCGCCCACGGCCGGGTGCTTGCCCTGGGCCAGTACCCGGTACACGCCCCCCACCCGGGGGTCGAGCTCGGCCTCGGTGCCCATCCACTGGATGTGCCTGGCCGGATCGGTGAGGAAGGGGAAGATCGTCGCAGGACTGGCGTCCATCACGACCTCTCGCATCAGTTCAGCCATCAGTGGTTCCTTTCGCTCGTTCGGCCGATTCGGCCAGGTGTTGCAGTCGTTGCAGGCTCCCGGTCCAGTACTCGTCGAGGAACTGGCGGAGTCGGTCCATCTGCGCATGGTTGGCCCGGTAGAGCCGTCGGGTCCCGTCACGTCGCTCGACGACCAATTCGGCCTCCCGCAGGACACCGATGTGCTGGGAGATGGCCGGACGGGTCACGTCGTCGAATCGGGCGGCGATCTGGGCCGCGGGGAGCTCATCGCTCCACACCAGGCGGAGGATCTCCCGCCTCCTGGGCTCGGCCAGAGCCTTGAGTGCTGCGTCCATACCGCGACTGTAAGCCTTTACTTACGTTAGTGTCAACTGACTCATCGGTCCATCGCCGTCCGGGCACCTCGACCGTCCGGGGAGAAACCGACGATCTCTTCGCGGGCCAAGGTGACGAGCGGGGGCGGGACACGGAGTCGGATCACGACCCGGCGAGGTACCCGGGGTTGGCCACGAGTAGCTGGTCGACCACGGAGCCGGCGAGCACCTCGCCCGTCTCAGGGATCCGGTCGTCGAGGCCACCGGCGCGGATCGACGCCGCCAGGACGGCGTCGTCCGCGAATCCGAGCCCTGCCAGACGGTCGCCGTGCGCCGCCGCTGCACCGGGGCCCAGGGTGAGCTCGCGGGCCACCATGGCCAGTACGTTGGCAGCCACCCGGGCGTCGAACCGTGCCGCACTTTCGGACTCCGGTACCACCTTGTCACGGAGATGTCCCTCGACAGCCTCCACCAACTCGAGCGCACTGGGGCGGCCGAACGGGGGGAGCGGCGACGTCGGGACGTCCCGGATTCGGGTCCCCTCCCTCCCTTCGGGGAGCCGGACCCCCATCAGGCCCAGCAGATCCCACTCGCTCTCGCAGACCCGTCGGCCGACGGCGGCGAGTTCGACCGACCGGACGGCCCCGGACAGGTGGACCGAGGCCTGCAGAGCGCAGATCACCGCCCATTTGAGGGTGGCGTAGACCTGCCACCAGCGGACCGTCGCCGGGTCGATCATCGGACCGCCCGCCGCGGCGTAGTCCGCCAGGAACTCATCGAGGCGACCGAACCCGCCGACCTCGCCTCTCCCGCCGAACCTCCATGCGGGGGCCGACAGCCACCCGACGTCCTCGGCCGGGTCCCCGGCGTGGGCGAGCTCCCAGTCGAGCACCCCGCGCAGACCCGTGGTGTCGACCAGGAAGTTCCCCATCCGATAATCCCCGTGGACGACCGTCCTCCCCGTCGGGTCCGGCCGATCGGCCTCCAGCCACCGCCACGCGAGCTCGAGGACGGGACGCACTTCGCCCGTACCGTCGAGGAACTCGAGTGGCCGGCGCAGCGGGTCGGCGCCCGGCAGACCCGGTACCCCGTCGACGGAGATGGTGTGGATCCGCGCCAGTGCGCCGGCGACATCGGCGGTCAGCCGCCGGCACGCCCCCGCGTAGGCCTCGTCGCGCAGCAGCTTGCGGGCGATGGTCTCACCCTCCAGCCGCTCGACGACGAGCCATCCGTCGTCCAACCCGTCGGCCGCACCTGCGGCCACCACCTCGGGGACGGGAGCCCCGACCGAGGCTGCCGCCCGCAGTAGTGCCGTCTCCATGGCGACACCGGCACCCGGGGTGAGACCGTCCCCACGGCGCTGCTGGAGCACGAGCGCCCGGCGCGCCCCGCCGGGGACGACCAGGTCCACCGCGCTCGTGACACGGGATGCCCCTCCGGACAGGCGCTTCACCGACGTGACGGTCCCGCCGAGGCTCCGGCCGAGCCGGTCGGCGACCTCGTCCGGCACGCTCACTCGACGGGGACCCGGGGTCTCCCCAGCTCGTCGACCTGGTGGAGGTACTCGCCGATGCCGTACCCGACCCCGGTCGTCCCGTCCTCGCCGTGGTACGACCACTCGGTCAGGCCCTCGTTGATGACCGTGCCGCCGGGACGGCCGATGTCGGCGACACGGAGGACCCGCCCGGTGAGGCGGTGGGTCCGGTCGGCCTTGTCGGTGACCTCGAGGTGGATGACCCGGTGGGTGAGCTGGTCGTCGGCCAGCTCCGTCGAGAGCCCCCAGTTCCGGACCGAGGTCACCCGCCCGGCCTGACTCACCCAGCCGCGGTGCAGGTCGCCGGCATCGGTGCCCAGCCGGATGCCGCCGAAGTGGAGGTCGTCGCCGATGTTGATCGAGAACCAGCGCCACATCGACGGACCGCCCCAGCGACGCGGCCCCCAGGACCGGTCGCGGTTGCCGCGGGCCTCCGTCCAGGGGACCTCGACCCCGTCGACCACGAGCGCCCCCGACCAACTACCGGCCTGCTCGAAGTGTCCCTTTCCCGTCGTCGCGGCTGCGGCCCCCGACTGGCTCGAGCCACCTCCACCGCCGTCGCTCCCGACGGCCGGGCTGAGCGCATCGAAGGTCACGTCCAGGCCGATTGCGACCTCGCGGCGCTCCTCGTCCGTCGGGTGGCACCGTCGCGCCATAGCCTCGACGTCGGCCACGACCCGCCACCGTCGCATCGGCTCGAGCAGCTCGTAGCGGACACCGCCGACCTCGAGCGGCGCCTCGGGAATCTCGTGGCACTCGACCACGTGGCGGTATTCGGCCAGCTCGCCGCCGGGGAGCCAGACCGACAGGCCGACGTCCATCGTGCCCTCGTTGGGCCGTACCCCGACCCGGGTGAACAGCCCCGAGTCCGACGCCGGGTCGTAGGCGTTGAAGTAGTAGGACTCGCTCCAGGCCGCGTCGGCCTCGACCCCGTGGGCGAAGTCGTGGCGCGGATCGAGAATGGGCATCGCGTCACTCTTACCTGCGTCGGCCCGTGATGCAACGGCCCGACCGGTCGGCGCCCGCGCCCGTACCCCGCCGGTCGTTGGAAGGCGGAGCTGGGCCTGCCGAGTCAGCCGAGCTTCTGGATGATCAGCGAGGCACTGCTGGCCGAGTTCCCGCCGGCGGACGGCGTGACCGTGAGCGGGAGGCTCGCATTGGCCGGGTTCTGTACTTCGATCACCGAGCCGGGCAGCGTCACGTTGACGAGAGCCTCGCCCACGATCTGGCTGTTCCCGGTTGCCCGCCCCACCACGGTGGCGGGCAGGCTGTTGCCGTTCAGGGCCAATTGCAGCTGCCCGGGCTCGTCCACCGAGACCTGGAACGTCACCTCGTAGGTGCCGGTGGTGGCCAGGGTGAACGTGGTGGTGGAGGGCCCGAGCCGGAAGATGGACCCGAGCGATGAGGGTCCGTCTTCGGGGAACTGGACGTCGCCACCCGGCGAAACCACCGACGCGTTGTCCGGTGGCATCAGCGCAAAGAACTCGGCGAAGTCCCCGGAACCGGCCGCCCCTGTCGGCCCCGTTGCGCCCGTTGCTCCTGTCGGCCCCGTTGCGCCCGTGGCGCCCGTTGCACCCGTGGCGCCCGTGGCGCCCGTCGCTCCTTGTGCTCCAGTCGGCCCCGTTGCGCCCGACGGCCCCGTTGCGCCCGTCGCTCCTTGCGGTCCAGTTGGGCCCGTCGCTCCTGTCGGTCCGACGAGCCCCAAGGGCCCGACCGGTCCGGTGGCACCGACCGCTCCGGTGGGACCGGTCGGTCCGGCAGGTCCGGTGGCGCCCGCAGCCCCACCCGTGGACACCGTGGCCCCGCCTACGACCGGCGCCGTGAGCGTCGCACCCACAGATCCCGGTGTGCCGTAGAACGGCGCGTCACCGAAGGCGTAGACGGCGCCGTCCCGGCCGATGAGCCAGTAGCCGTGTCCACCGGGTGTGGCGACGAGCCCGACGATCGGTGCGGTGATCGGCGTGTTGTTCATGCCGCCGAAGTACTGGGCGCTCCCGAACGCGTAGACAGCACCCTGCGCCGTTACCAGCCAGTACCCCGACCCGCTCGGCGTCGTCGCCCCGAGCGACAGCCCCGTGCCGGCCGCAGCCGCGCCGGGGACGAATCCGACCAGCACGCCGCCCATCACCGCGGCACCCGCCGCCACCCCCGACACCCGACGCGACCATTGCTGGCGCCGAAGCGCAGCCTGCCGTTGGCGTCGGATCGCCCGACGCATGGAGCGGCTTCCCATCAGCGTTCCCCGTTCTTTCGGATCCCCGAGACGGGCATCACGGGCAAATCTAGGCAGTAGGTTGCCTGGCGACAAGGACCACGTAGTGGGAGCCCGATGACCGTGGACGATGGACTGCTTACCAGGACCGCCCGATCCAGAGGTCACCGGCACCGGGCGCGACCGAGTCGGAGTCCGGCCGCAGTCGCTGTCGTCGTGACCGGACTGCTCATTGCCGCCTGCTCGTCGACGACGGTCACGACCGGTTCGGCCGCCGACCGCACGTTCACGGCCGGCGTCGCGGCAGAAGCGAGCGGCAATCGCGCGCTCGCCGTCGCCGACTTCCTGGCCGTCGTGAAACAGAGCCCCCGCAACAAGTTCGTGTGGTACGACCTCGGGGACATGGCGGGCCAAGCCGGCCAACCCGCCCAGGCCGCGAGCGACTACCGGCGATCGCTCGGGGTCGATCCGAACTACGTCCCGGCGCTCTACAACCTGGCCGTGATCGAGACGGCGGGAGCGCCCGCCGCAGCGGCGACGCTCTACGAACGGGCGCTGCGGGCCGCGCCCGACAACGCCGACGCCCATCTGAACCTCGGCTTCGTGCTCAGGACGCTGGGCCGGACGTCCGCCGGCAACAGTCAGATCGCCACCGCTGTCCGGCTCGACCCAGTCCCTGGCCAGCCGGGTCCCAGCCGCGGTGCGCCCGGCGTCATGAGCCCGGCGAGGGCCACGGTCGGGCTCGTCATGATCGTGAAGGACGAGGAGTCGACCCTCCCCCGACTGGCGGCGAGCATCGAGGGCCAGGTCGACCATTGGACGATCGTCGACACCGGCAGCACCGACGGGACCATCGCCCTCGTACAGGACCTGTTCCGCGGCGTGCCAGGACAGGTGATTCGCGACGACTGGCGTGGTTACGGGCCGTCGCGGAACGTCGCCCTCGAGGCCGCCCGGCCCCATTCGACGTGGCTCCTCACGCTCGACGCCGACGAGACCGTCGACGGGGAGATCGGGCGTGACTTCCCCGCCGGGTGCGACGCCGTCGAGGCGGAGTGCCGGTACGAACCACTGCGCTACTGGGTCACGAGGATGGTGCGGGCCGACGCCGACTGGCGCTGGCACGGACGAGCCCACGAATTCCTGTCGCGGACGGACCGTCCCGGCGTGCCTCACCGCACCGGGCGCTTCGTCGTCCACCACCACGCCGACGGAGGCAACCGGTCCACGAAGCTGGAACGCGAGCTCGGCCTGCTGCGCGCCGACCACGTCGACGACCCCGGTGACCGGCGGACCCTCTTCTACCTGGCCCGGACCTACGAGGACATGGACGAACCCGGCTCAGGCGGGGACCTGGTACCGGAGGCGCGTCGAGGCAGGGGGCTGGGAGGAGGAGTCGTGGTACGCCATGTGGCGTCTCGGCGTCTGCCTCCTGGCCACCGGACAGGTGGACGAGGCCTGCGGGGTGCTGTGGAGGAGCTGGGGGAGGAGGCGGTGGCGGGCGGAGCCGCTGTGGTCCCTGGCCGAGCACTACCGCTCGACCGGTCAGTGGCAGCTGTGCGCCGAGGTGTGCCGACTGGCTCGCACGCACTGCGGCGTGGGTGCGGACGGCGACGTGCCGGAGTGCGGCGGGGACCGGCTCTTCGTGCACGCCGACATCTACCGGTGGCGCATGGCCTACGAGGAGTCCATCTGCGCGTACTACGTCGGCGAGCACCGGCTGGGGCTGGAGCTCACGGACGAGCTGCTCGCGCTCCCCGACCTCCCGCTGGCGATCGCACAGAGCGTCCGGCAGAACCGGCACTTCTACGTCACCGGCCCGCCTGGCCCCGCCTGACGGATCCCCGGTCCCACGGATGGAGCGGCCGTGCGGTGTCCGGCGCCCGCCGTCATGCCGCAAGCCACACCCGGTTGACGGACCGGTCGGTTCCGCACTCCCGGGAACCGGCGGACCGCGCTTTCGGGAGCGGGCTCGAGGCAGCAGGCCGGCACCCCACCCACCTCGATACCCTCCATCCCGCGCCCGTAGCGAGCGCGTGTTCGTCCTGCACGGTCCGTGGCGGGCGCCGTGCCGGCCGGGCGGAACGCGCCGCCACGGCCCGTCGCCCTACGGTTGGGGCGTGCGACTGACCGCGATCCGCCTCGAGGCCGAGGTCACCGACGAGCGCGGCGGCCGGACCGTGTCGGCGGCGGTCACCGGCTCCTCGCGTACGGTCGGTCTCGGACCGCTCGAGCTGGAGCTGGACCTCACGGGGACCGGGGCCACCTGGGCGGTCGCCAACCGGGGTGACCGGCCGGTCCGTGTCCGGTCGGTCACCCTCGTCCACCGGCTGGACCACGACGTCACCCCGGTGCGCATGTTCCGCAACGGCTACCAGTCGTGGTCGCCGACCACGACCGGCGTGCTGGGCGTGGACGCCGATCCGTCGGTGCGCGCCGACCTCGAGTTCCTCCAGGCCGTCCACCACGCCGACCAGCGCCGCGCCCGGTCCGGCGAGCTCCGGTCCGAATGGGTCACGGTGCTGGCCGACGGGTCCGGGTCGGCACCTGTCCTCGTCGGCTTCGACGGCGGGGATCGCCACGACGGCACGCTTCGCCTCCGGGTCGAGGACGACGGGACCGAGGTGCGGGCCGAGGCGTTCCTGGGCGACGCCGAACTCGCTCCCGGCCAACAGCGGGAATTGCACGCCGTCGAGATCGCCCGGTCGCGCGATGCCGACGGCAGCGACCTGCTGGAGGGTTGGGCCGTCCGGGTCGGGACCCGGGCCGGCGCCCGGGCGGGGGCGCCGTTCCAGGTGGGCTGGTGCAGCTGGTACCAGTACTTCCACGACGTCACCGAGGAGGACATCCGGTCCAACCTCGCCCTGGCGGAGGAGTGGCCGTTCGACGTCTTCCAGGTGGACGACGGCTACCAGGCCGCAATCGGCGACTGGTTGGAGACCAACGACCGGTTCCCGTCGGACCTGGCCGGCCTGGCGTCCTCCATCCGGGCGGCCGGCCGCACCCCCGGGCTGTGGCTCGCCCCGTTCCTGGTGGCACCGGACTCGGACGTGGCTCGCCGCCACCCCGGCTGGATCGCCCGCCACATGGTGGACGGTGTCGACGCCGGCCCGCTCCGGACCTGGTGGAACCCGCCGTGGGGCGGGGGCGAGGACGGCCTCATGTACGGGCTCGACACCACGCACCCCGAGGTCGTCGCCCACCTCGAGCACGTGGCCGCCGCCGTCGTCGACGCAGGCTTCCCCTACTTGAAGCTCGACTTCACGTTCTCCCCTTCGGTCGACGGCGGCTACGCCGATCCGGGGTGCACTCCGGCCGAGCGGGTACGGGCCGGGTTCGCGGCCATCCGCCGGGGAGCTGGGGACGATGCCTTCCTGCTCGGATGCGGGGTCCCCCTGTCCAACGTGGTCGGTCTGGTCGACGCCAGCCGGATCGGGCCCGACGTGGCACCGGTGTGGGCGCTCGATCCGGCCGAGGAGGTGGTGCCCGGCTACCTGGGCATCCAGCCCGCCACGGCCCACGCGTTCGCCAACACGCTGACCCGGGCGTTCATGCATCGCCGGCTGTGGCTCAACGACCCGGACTGCCTGATGCTCCGCACCACGGACACCGCCCTCGGCGAGACCGCCGCACGCACCTGGGCGCACGCCGTCGGCGTCTCCGGTGGCATGGCACTCGTCTCGGACGACCTGTCCCTGCTCGACGACAGCTCCCGCCGGCTGCTCGACGAGGTCGTGGCCCTCGGGCGAACGGCCGACGCCGGAGCGGTCGCGGGCGACGGCCCCCGATGCGACGACCTCATGGAGCCGACCCCTCCGACCATGCTCACGTCGCGGGCGGGTCATCTCGAGGCCGACGCGTTCGCCGGCAGCTCGCGGTTCGTCCCGGGACGCTGACGCCCGGATCCGGGCGCAGGCCGCGCCGACGATCACGACGGTCGCCGGTAGGGTCGACGGCCATGGATCCCCGGGTGCGCATCGAGGAGGCACGGGCCGTCGGTCGGGCCGTCACCGTGGGCGGCATCGAGCACGTCCGGTCCCAGGCCGAGGCCCAGGTGCGCCGGTCCCTGGGGATGACCCGCGAGCCCCCGCCGCCGAGCGCCGACCCGGCACTCGCCTATATCGCGCCCGACTCGGTCGTGCGCCGGATCCACGGGGACCTGCCGTCGATGCTCATCGGCGGGCTGTCGGCGCTCCTCTTCCAGATGCTCCACCCCCTCGCCATGGCCGGGGTGGCCCGGCACTCCCACTACAGGAGCGACCCCCTCGGTCGGCTCGAGCGGACGGCCTCGTTCCTCGGGACCACCACCTTCGGCACCCGGGACGAGGCCCTGGCCGCCATCGAACGGGTCCGTCGGGTGCACGCCCACGTGACCGGGACCGCTACCGACGGCAGGCCCTACTCGGCCGGGGACCCGGACCTTCTCACCTGGGTCCACGCCGCCGAGGTCGCGAGCTTCCTGGCCGCCACCCGCGTCTACGCGCCGGTGCGGCCCACGCCCGACGAGGAGGACGACTACCTCGACCAGATGGCACGGGTGGCGCGCGACCTCGGAGCGATCGTGGTCCCCCGGTCGACGGCCGAGCTCGACGACTACTTCACCGAGGTCCGTCCCCGTCTGTCCTTCACCCCGGAGGCACGGGATGCGCGCAACTTCGTACTGCGCGGCGTCGGGCGGTGGCCACACGAGGTCGCCACCTACGGCCTGCTGGTGAGTGCCGCCCAGGGCGTCCTGCCCACGTGGGCCCGGCGCCAGCTCCGACTCCCCGCCCTGCCGGCCGGCGACCGGTTGGCGGTGCGGCCCTCCGCGCGCCTGCTCGGCACCGCATTCCGCTGGGTCGTGACTCCACCGGTGACTCCCGAACCGGCCTGAGGGCACCGACCGCCCGGCCCGCCCTCACGACGGCCGGTCGGACAGGAACGATGTCACCGGGTGGTGCGGACCGCCCAGTTCCAGCACCTCGTCAAAGCCGTCGCGCAGGCATGCGGTGAGCTTCTCGGGGTCGGGGACCGCCGCGGTGTCGACGGTGCAGCCGACACAGCACGTCCCCCCGTAGGAGACGAGGGTCACGTTGACCGCCGCCCCCGTGGTTGGGCCGAAGGCGTAGTAGCCGGTGACAGGTGCACCGGCCAGGTAGAGCTGGACGGTTACGCCGGGCACGTTGGAGGCGAGGAAGTCGACGTGCTTGAGCATCGACCCGATGACTCCTGACGGCAGCAGGTTGAGGATTCCGGCCACCGGCTCAGACAGGGGGAGCGCCTCCTCGTTGCGGGCCGCCCGGCACTGCCACCCGGTCATCCGCACCCGGGCACCCGCATCGGTCTCGCCCACCGGCACGACGAACCGCTCCAGGGTGATCCGGTTGCCGCCCTCGGGATCTCCCGCGGTCCGCAGCGAGATCGGCATGGTCACGCGCAGCCAGTCGACCGGTGTCCCGTGCAGTTCGTGGTAGCGGCGCAGTCCACCGGTGACCGATGCGACGAACGCGTCGTTCAGCGTGCCGCCCACCACCGAACCCGCCCGTTTGAGGTCGGCCAGGTCGACCTCGAAGAGGTCGAGCCGCCGGTCCAGGCCCCGGGCCGTCATGATCGGCGACAGGGTGTCGGACACCGGGGCGACGAATCGGCCCAGCGAGCTCGCCGTCGCCAGGGCGTCGAGCACCGAACGGAGCGGGTGCCGAACCACGGCGCGGGCCACCGGCACCATGTCGGCGATCCCGGTGCGCGCCGCGTCGACGACCCGCTCGACGGAGTGGCCCAGTGCGCCGCGGGCGAGTCCGATGGTGGTCGGCACCGGCGCCGACTCCGGGAGCGGAACCTCGTCCACCGGGCCCGGGACCGGCGTCGTCTCGAAGACCAGCATGGCGAGCTGCATCCCCCCGATGCCGTCGGTGAGCGAGTGGTGGACCTTCATGACCAGTGCGGCACGGTCGCCCTCGAGTCCTTCGATCACAGTCAGTGCCCACAGTGGTCGCGACGGGTCGAAGTCGGTCATCGCCTCGGTACGGGCAAACTCGAGCACCGTCCGCGGTGTGTAGGGAGCCGGTGCCTCGAACCGCCGGAGGTGCAGCGACAGGTCGAACTCGCAGTCGACCCACTGGGGGGTGGACAGGCCGGCGGGGGACGGTACGGGACGCCGCCGGAAGCGCGGGGCCAGCCGGGTGGCCCGTTCGAGCCGGGCGGCCAGGACGTCGGGATCCGGCCGGGAGCCGAGCCAGGTGACCGCGACAATGGTCGACCGCAGCCCCGGGTCGTGCTCCATGCTCCATGCCAGTGCGTCAGGATCCCGCATGAACTGCTCGGCGTGGCCTGCCATCGCCATCCTCCCGTCTCCCCTGGCGCGAAACTACGGCGACGGAGCGCGGGGTCCCAGGGCCGAAGGTCACCTTTCGCGCCGGTCCCGGTGAACACCCTCCCTCGTCGGCGACTCCGCTGCGCCACGAGCCGCTGACCTGGGCCCGGGGCCCGGCTGGACCCGCCCCGGTCCGGGCCGTAAATTGGTCAGTCTTGTGTTGCGCTCCGGTTCGACCCCGCTGACGGGGCCAGACACCGCCGGGTCGGCCCGTCGAATGCTCCGGGTCCTGTGCCTCCCCGTGCTCGTGGTCCTCGCCGCCATCCCTCTGGGGGCCGCGCTGCGCCCCGCCGGAGCCGGAGCCGACACCGTCTCCAGCCTCCAGTCCCAGGCGGCCACGGTCGCCCACGACCTGGTGCTCGAACAGCTCCAGGTCGACGCCGCCCAACAGCTGACGTCGGTCGCCGCCTCCCGGGTCGACGCCGACCAGCAGGCGATCGCCCAGCTCGGCCAGCAGCTGACCGCCGACCAGCAGGACATCGCCAGCCACCTCCACGTCGTTCAGGCCCAGGCCATCCGCTCCTACATCAACTCGGGGGCGGGCTCGTCGGGCACCGACGCCGCCCTGTTCGCGGGAGGCACCTCCCGGGCGCAGGCGGCCAGTGAGTACACCGGTCTGGCCGTCGGCACGATCACCACGGACCTGGCCCAGCTGCACACGGCCGAGCACGCGCTGCAGGTCCAGAGGGCCCAGCTCCAGGCCCGCCAGAACCAGGACCGGGCCGACGAAGCCAGCCGAGCCGCCGCCCTCGGCCAGGCCTCGACCGCCGCCGCCCAGCTCCAGGCCGAGCAGGCCAGCGTCACCGGGCAGCTGGCGACCGCCGTCGCCGCCCAGCAGGCGGCCCAGGCCAAGGCGGCCGCAGCCGCGGTGGCCAACGCCCGCAAGGCCGCCCCACAGACGTCGTCCCCGACGGTCACCATTCCGGCCTCGGGCGGCGGCGCCCCGGCGCCGACCACCACTGCAGCGGGGGCGGGATCCGCTCCGACACCGGCGCCGACCCCCTCCGGCAACCCGTACCCCAACCTCACGGACCCGGCGCTCAACTCCTTCCTGTCGTGCGTCGTACAGGCGGAGTCCGGCGGGAACTACGGCGCCGTCTCCCCCAACGGGCGCTACATGGGCGTGTTCCAGTTCGCCCAGCCCACGTGGAACACGGCCGCCCAGGTGGCCGGGCTGGGGCTCCTTGTCGGGGTACCGCCGAACCAGGCCTCGCGGGCCGAGCAGGACACCGTCGCTGTGGCCCTCTTCGCTCTGGACGGCCAGCAGCCGTGGCTGGGCGACCGCTGCAGCCAGGGCTGAGCGTCCTGCACGCCGGCCTGGGTCCGGAACGCCCCGTCGGCGCGTCCCGTCACCGCAATCCGCACCGGTCGGTACCGACGCACGCCGAACACGCACCGGCCGTGCCCGCCGCGTGGGCCAGGCAGTGCTCGACCCTCCGGCCCACGATGTCGATGAGCAGGGGATGGGGCCCGAGCGGGGCGGTGACCAGCCAGCCGACCCCGGGGTGGCGCGCCGCCGCCTCGGCGGCCAGCGCCGGGATGTCACGGTCCCAGTGGGTGCCCGGTCCGAGGAAGTAGGGAGCGAGGACGACGGTGGCGGCACCGGCGGCTACGCACCGGTCGAAGGCAGTTCCGATCGACGGCTCGGCCAGTTCCATGTGGGCCGGCTCCACGATCGGGTACGGCATGCGGTCGGCCGACGAGCGGACGAACGTCTCCATCGACTCGTTGGACTCGGACCGGCGGGATCCGTGGTCGACGACGATGACCGCCAGGGGATGACGGGCAGCCACCGGGTCGACGGCCCCTGCTCCGGTGGAGTACCCGGTCCCCTCGCTGGTCGACCCGTGCATGGGGCACCAGACTACGTCGGCACCGGCCCGGTCAGGTCGGTCCGGCGCTCTCCAGGTCGAGGAGAGCCGTCTTGCGGTCGAGTCCGCCGCCGTAGCCGCCGAGCGAGCCGTCCCCGGCGATGACCCGGTGGCACGGCACGATGACGGCGATCGGGTTCCGACCATTGGCCAGTCCGACCGCACGCGACGCCCTCGGGTTGCCGACGCGGCGGGCGAGCTCCCCGTAGCTGATGGTGGTCCCGTAGGGGATGGCGCACAGCTGCGCCCACACCGCCCGCTGGAACTCGGTCCCTTCGGGCCGCACGGACACGTCGAATCCGGTGCGGGAGCCGGCGAAGTACTCGTCGAGCTGGCCGCGCACGTCGGCGAAGAAGGTGTCGTCCCGTTCGCTCCCGGGCGGGACGGCCGCGGCGTGTGCCTGGTCCTCCATGACCAGGTGGGTGAGGTGCCCGTCCCGGGCGATGAGGGTCAGGGGCCCGATGGGACTGGGATGGACCGTGAACAGGACGGCACCGTACCGCTCGGCGTCGAGCGGGAGGGCGGCGGGTTCGGTGGGGTCAGGCATGGGTGCGGTGGCTCCTTCGTGTCGGGCGGTTGGTTCGATCGCGAGGAGGATCGCCAGGGGGATCGGCCGATCCGGCGTCGTCGGTATCGCCGGACGTGCCGCCCCGGGCGGCCGCCCCCGGCGGCCAGTAGGTGACGGGGTGGTCGGTGGCGGCCCACAGGTGCTGGACGGCGTAGGCCCGCCACGGGCGCCACCGCCCGGACCGGGCCGTCAGCCGGCGGGGGTCGGACGGGAGTCCGAGGCGCTCCGCGCCCCGACGGACGCCGAGGTCCCCGACGGGGAATGCGTCCGGGTCACCGAGCGCCCGCATGGCCACCATCTCGACGGTCCAGGGTCCGATGCCGGGCAGCGAGGCCAGCACCTGCCGGGCGCGCTCCCGGTCGGCGCCCGGCCCGAGATCGAGCCGGCCGGCGACCAGCTCGTCGACCAGGAGCGCGAGGGTCCGGGTCCGCCCGCCGGGGAGGGCCGGCGCCGCGCCGGCCAGCCCGTCGGCCGAGGGGAAGAGGTGGGTGAGACCGCCCGACGGGCGGCTGAGCGGCTCGCCCCACATCGCGACCAGGTCACCTGCCGCGGTCCGAGCCGCCGCCGTCGACACCTGCTGGCCGAGGACCGCCCGGACGGCCAGCTCGTCGCCATCGACCGTACGCGGTACCCGGCGCCCCGGCGCGTCCGCCACCCCCGGGGCGAGACCCGGGTCGTCGGCCAGCACCCGATCGACCGCTTCGGGGTCCGCATCGAGGTCGAGGAGCCTGCGGCACCGGGCGATCGCCGAGGTCAGGTCAGCCAGGTCGGCCAGGTCCACCCGGCAGTCGATGTGTGCCGGGGTCGGGGTCAGGGCCACCAACCCGGGACCGTGCGGCAGACGGAGCACGCGGCGGTAGGTGGTGCCCACCACTTCCTCGACGCCGGGGACGGCCGTGGCCGCCAGGTGCCCGAACAGGGTGTCGGCACGCAGCGGCCGGCGGAACGGCAACCTGAGCACGAGCGTGCCCGTCGGCGCCTCCGCTCCTCCGTCAGGGCCCCGCGACGCAGCCCGTAGTGCCGATGGCGCCGATGCGAACACCGCCCGCACCGTGTCGTTGAACTGGCGGATGCTCGAGAACCCGGCGGCGAAGGCGACCTCGGTCATCGGCAGGTCGGTCGTCTCCACGAGGATGCGGGCCGTCCGAGCCCGCTGGGCCCGGGCCAGCGCCACCGGCCCGGCACCCACCTCGGCCAGGAGGACCCGCTCGAGCTGGCGAACGCTGTACCCGAGCCGGGAAGCGAGTCCCGGCACCCCCGACCGGTCGATCACCCCGTCGGCGATGAGCCGCATGGCCCGGCCGACCACGTCGGCCCGACCGTCCCACTCGGGGGAGCCCGGCGATGCGTCGGGCCTACATCGCTTGCAGGCCCGGAATCCGGCCCGTTGGGCGGCGGCGGCCGTGGGGAGGAACCGCACGTTGTGCCGGTACGGGGTGCGGGCCGGGCAGCTCGGCCGGCAGTAGATCCCGGTCGAGATCACCGCGGTCACGAACCAGCCGTCGAACCGTGGGTCGCGCGCCAGTACCGCCAGGTAGCAGTTGTCCGGGTCCTCGTGCACGGAACCAGTCTGCACCGACCGGGTGCGCCGAACTAGCGGGATTCCGACACGGCGGTGCCGGTCACGGCACCCGTCCGGCCCGGCCCGGCCCGGGTAGCGTCTGGCCAGGCCGCTGACCTACCGCGGCAGGGAGGCACACCTTGTCCACCGACCGATACCTGGACCCGCACGGCTCCCAGATGCGCCGCCTGGCCGTCGCCTTCGCCGTCGTGCTCGTCCTCGGCGCGTCGACCGCCGGGGCCGGTTCCAGTGCCGGTGCCACGCTCGCCCCCGCTCCCGCCGCGGCCCCTGCCCCCGCCCCCGCCTCCGCCACGCCCCGGGCGGCCTTGGGCACCCTGTCCGCGCCGATCGGCCAGGCCGCCCCCTACCTGGCCCTCGGCTGGGGCAGCCCCCCGTCGCCCACCGCGGTCATGGCGGCGACGGGCATCCGCCAGTTCACGCTCGCCTTCGTGCTGGCCGGCCGAGGGTGCACGCCGCTGTGGGATGGCACCCGCCCGCTCCTGGGTGGCAGCGACGCCGCCGCCATCGCCGCCATCCGGGCGGCCGGGGGCGACGTCTCGGCCTCCTTCGGCGGCTGGTCGGGCAGGAAGCTCGGCACGGCGTGCCGGACGCCGGCCGCCCTGGCGAACGCCTACGGGCAGGTGGTCGACGCCTACGGGTTGCGCGCCGTCGACGTGGACATCGAGCACCGGGAGTTCACGAGCGCCCGCATCCGGCTGCGCGTCGTCACCGCCCTGGCGGAACTCCAGGCGGCCCGGCCCGGCCTGGCGATCACGGTCACCTTCGGTACGACCCCGACCGGGCCCGACGCCGCCGGCAGGAGCCTGATCGCCGATGCAGCCCGGCTCGGGTTCCAGCCGTACGCCTGGACGATCATGCCGTTCGACTTCGGCATGCCCGAGGCGGACATGGGCGCCACCAGCGTGACCGCGGCCGACGGTCTGCACGCCGACCTCGTGGCCGCCTACGGCGAGAGCTCGGCGGCGGCCTACGCCCACCTCGGCATCTCGTCGATGAACGGGCGGACGGACGAGGCCGACGAGACGGTCTCCCTCGCCGACTTCCAGACGATCCTCGACTACGCCCAGGCGAACCACGTCGCCCGGCTCACCTTCTGGATGGTCGACCGGGACCGGGTGTGCCCACCCGGCACTGCCGCTGGCGATACCTGCAGCGGCATCGCCCAGGCGACCGACGCCTTCACCTCGCTGAACGCCCGTTTCGCCGGCTGAGCCGGGACACGGACGCCCGGACGATCCCGCCGGGCCGTCAGCGCTCGTCGGCCGCACGCCAGCAGTACCAGGCCACGAGGCTGCGGTAGGGACGGAACGGCTCACCCAGCACCTCGAGCTCCTTCGGCGACGGCACGTCGGGCAGCCCCCACGCCCGGGCGAACCCGGCCCGCACGCCGTAGTCACCGAGTGGCCACACGTCGAGGCGGCCCAACGTGCTCATCAGGAACATCTGGGCGGTCCACGGGCCCACCCCCCGCACCACGGTGAGATGGGCGACCACCTCGGCGTCCGACAGGCGCCCGATCCGGCCGAGGGTGATCCGGCCGGCGGCGACCTTGTCGGCCAGGTCGAGGATCGACGACGCCTTCGCACCGCTCAAGCCGCAGGACCGCAGGACCGGCTCGGGGGTGGCGAGCACCCGCACCGCGCAGACGTCGCCGTCGAGCGCCTCCACGAATCGACCGTGGATCGACGCCGCCGCCCGGCCGGCCAGCTGCTGGTAGACGATGTTCCGGGCGAGGTCCCCGAAGCGCCGTTCGACGGGCACCCTCCGGCGGGCCGGCGGATGGCCGTGCCGTGCGACGAGGCCGGCCAGTACCGGGTCGGCGGCGACCAGCTCTGCCACGGCGGTGGTCAGGGAGGTCGTCGACACGGCCACGATGATGCCAGGCGGGTGCCACGGCCGGGACCCCCGGCGTAGGCTCGCGACGGGGCACCAGCCGAAGCACGGGCACACGACCCACAGGAGGACGCATGGACGGCGACGTCGTATCGGTCGAGCGGGTCATCCCCGCCGGCCCAGCAGCCATCTTCGCCCTGATCGCCGACGCCTCCCGCCACCCCGACATCGACGGCTCGGGCACGGTGAAGCAGGTCAAGCCGGGCTCTCCCCACTTGCTCGGCCTGGGGTCCACCTTCGGCATGTCGATGCAGATGGGCTTGAAGTACTCGACCGTGTCCACCGTCGTCGAGTTCGAGCCGGACCGCCGGATCGCCTGGCAGACCCGTCCCGGCGGGTTCCTGGCCAAGTTCGTGGCCGGGCGGATCTGGCGCTACGAACTCGAGCCCACCGAGGGCGGGACGCTCGTTCGCGAGAGCTGGGACATCAGCCAGGACCACCAGCGGAAGCTCCTGCGCCTGGGTCGGGTGCCCGACAAGACGGCGGCCAACATGGCGAAGACCCTCGAGCGGATCGAGGGGATCGTCACCACCACGTGACCGGCCCGGTGGGGCCTGCGGAAGGAACCGGCTGCACCGGGTGTTGACCGGAGTATGACCACCCTCTCGGTTCTCGACCTGGCCACCGTGGCGAAGGGCGCCACCCCGGCCCAGGCCCTGGCCGACACCACGCGCCTCGCCGGCGTGGCCGAGGCCCTCGGCTACCACCGGATGTGGGTGGCCGAACACCATGGGATGCCCGCGGTCGCCAGCTCCGCGCCCGCCGTCCTCATCGGCCACCTGGCCGATGCCACCACCACCTTGCGGGTGGGTGCCGGTGGGGTGATGCTCCCCAACCACGCCCCGATGGTGGTGGCCGAGCAATTCGCCACCCTCGAGGCGCTCCACCCGGGGCGCATCGACCTGGGCCTCGGGCGCGCCCCGGGCACCGACCCCGCCACGGCACGGGCGCTGCGCCGCAGCGCCGACGTGGGTGCCGAGCGGTTCCCCGAGGACGTCGTCGAGCTCATCAACTACCTGGTCGACAACGACGGGCCGGCCACCCGCCCGGCCCCCGTGCCCGGGCGCGGGTACCTACCCCAGGTCTGGTTGCTCGGCTCGTCGACCTTCAGCGCCCAGCTGGCCGGCATGCTGGGGCTGCCCTTCAGCTTCGCCTTCCACTTCGCCCCGGCCCTCGTCGACCAGGCCGTCGACCTCTACCGGTCGAACTTCCGCCGTACCGGGCTCCTCGACCAGCCGTACGTCATGGTGGCGGCGTCGGTGCTGTGCGCCGACTCCGACGAGGAGGCCCGCTGGCTGGCCGGCCCGTCGGCGCTCACCGTGCTGCAGCTGCGCACCGGCGCGCTCGGACCCGTCGTCACCCCCGAGGAGGCCGCCGCCTACCCCTACACCGCCCAGGAGCGGTCCGTCGTCGAGGCGGCGACGGCCGACCACGCCGTCGGCGATCCCGACGCCGTCCACCGCCGGCTGGCCGCGCTGGTGGAGCGCACCGGGGCCGACGAGCTCATGGTGTCGACCCGCGCCCACTCGTTCGAGGTCCGGGCCAGGTCGCTCGCCCTGGTGGCCGAGCGGTGGGGCACGACAGCCGCCGCCGCCTGAGGGAGCCGGCGGCTCAGATCCCGGCCACCTCCGGCAGCACGTCGGCTCCGAGGAGTGCCAGGTGGTCGAGATCGGTGAGGTCCAGCACCTGCAGGTAGGCCCGACCCGTGCCGATGGCCGCGAACTCGCTCAACTTCTCCACCACCTCGGCCGGCGTACCGCACAGCCCGTGCTCGCGCAGCTCGTCCACCTCGCGGCCGATGGCGGCCGCCCGGCGGGCGATGTCGGCATCGGTCGTTCCGCAGCAGACCACCTGCGCCACCGACAATTCGAGGGTCGCCGGGTCACGGTCCCGGGTACGGCAGGCCTCACGCACCAGGGCGAACTGCGGCGCCGTCTCGTCGGGGGTGGCGAATCCCAGGTTGAACTCGGCGGCGTAGGTGGCGGCGAGCCGCGGCGTCCGCTTCGGGCCCCAGCCGCCGATGATGATCGGCGGTCCGGGCCGCTGAACCGGCTTGGGCAGCGCCGGGCTGTCGACCAGCGTGTAGTGGGTGCCCTCGAAATTGTACCGGGCGCCCTCGGGCGTCGACCACAGCCCGGTGACGATGGCCAGCTGCTCCTCGAGGCGCCCGAACCGCTCGCCCATCGGCGGGAAGGGGATGCCGTAGGCCGCGTGCTCCCCGTCGTACCAGGCCGCCCCGATACCGAGCTCGACCCGGCCCCCGCTCATGGCATCGACCTGGGCCACCGAGATGGCCAGCACCCCGGGGTAGCGGAACGTCGACGCCGTCACCAGGGTCCCGAGCCGGATCCTCGAGGTCTCCCGGGCGATGCCGGCCAGGGTGATCCACGCGTCGGTGGGGCCGGGCAGGCCGGATGCCTCCCCCATCGTCAGGTAGTGGTCGCTGCGGAAGAAGGCGTCGAAGCCGTGCGCCTCGGCCGCCTGTGCCACGGCGAGCAGGTCGTCGTACGAGGCGCCCTGCTGGGGCTCGGTGAAGATGCGGAGGTCCATACCCCCGGTTCTAGCCCGACGACGCCGACGACGGCACCGCTCCCCGTTCAGCCCGGTGACGCGCTGTGGCCGATGACGCCCTCGTCCAGCTCGGCGTCGGCGGAGCCGACCTCTCCCATCGCCATGGCCAGGTCCTCGCTCGGGCGCTGGAGCCCGGACGCCGACCGCAGCGGCAGCTGCTTCAGGAAGAGCGTCGCCGCGAACATGACGACGGCGATCGGCACCCCGATCAGGAACACGGTGTGCAGCGATCGCACGAACGAGTCCAGGATCCCGTGTTGCATGTGGGGCGGGAACGAGTGCAGCTGTGCCGGACTCATGGAGAAGCTGCCGTTCACGTGGATGCCCGCCGCCGCGGCCCCGGGCACCAGGAGTGGGATCCAGTGGGTCAGCCCGGCGATGAACACGGCACCGAACAGCGAGGTGCCGAAGGCGCCGCCGAGCGACCGGAAGAAGGTGACCGCCGCGGTGCCGGTGCCGATCGAGTCGGCCGGAACGGCGTTCTGGGTGGCCAGGATCATGATCTGCATGGTCATGCCCATGCCGGCGCCGAGCACGATCACGTAGAGGCTCATGGTCAGGTGCGGCGTGTGCAGACCCAGATGGGACAGCAGCCACATCCCGATGATGACCATGACCGACCCGATGATCGGCATCGCCTTGTACTTGCCGGTGCGGCTCACGATCTGGCCCGAGACGATCGACGAGGCCAGCAGGCCCAGCATCAGCGGGACCATCAGGAGGCCCGACACCATGATCGACACCCCGTCCACCAGCTGCAGGTAGAGCGGCAGGTAGATGATGGCGCCGAACATCACCATGGACAGCAGGAAACTGACCGTGGATGCCGTCCGGAAGACGCCGATGCGGAAGAGCGACGGCGGCAGGATGGGCTCGGCCGCATGGTGCTCCCACACGACGAAGGCGGCGATGAAGGCGGCCGACACCAGCGCCAGGCCGATGATCGGCGGCGAGGACCACGGGTACTGGGTACCGCCCCACACGGTGACGAAGAGGGCGGCGGTGACACCCACCATCATCAGTCCCGCGCCGAGGAAGTCGATCCGGTGCGACTGACGGCGGAAAGGGAGCTTCAGCACGGCCGACGTCACCACCAGGGCGACGATGCCGATGGGGATGTTGATGTAGAAGATCCAGCGCCACGACAGGTAGCTGGTGAACACCCCGCCGAGCAGGGGGCCGGCGATCGCCGAAACGGCGAAGGTGGCGCCGAAGTAGCCCTGGTACCGGCCCCGCTCACGGGGGGAGACGACGTCGGCGATGATCGTCATGGCCATGGCCATCAACCCGCCGGCGCCCAGGCCCTGGATGCCCCGGAAGGCGATGAGCTCCAGCATGTTCTGGCTGAGGCCGGCCAGAGCCGAGCCGACCAGGAACACGACGATGGCGAATTGGAAGATGCCCTTGCGGCCGAATTGGTCCGACAGCTTGCCGTAGAGCGGCGTGGAAATGGTCGACGTGAGCAGGTAGGCGGTGACCACCCAGCTCATGTGGTTGAGCCCGTGGAGGCTGTTCACGATGGTCGGGAGGGCCGTCCCCACGATGGTCTGGTCGAGGGCGGCCAGGAACATACCGAGCATCAGCCCGCTGAAGACCAGGAGGATCTGGCGGTGGGTGAGGGCCACCACCGTGCCGTCGGACGCCAGTCCCGGCGTGTCGGTGTGGGTCACCACGCCGGTCACGGCGGCGTCCGACTCGTCCTGTCCGCCGGTCTCGCCCCTCGGTGCCGCGTCGATGCTCATCGGATCCTCTCGTCGTTGCCGCGTGCGTGCTGCAGTCCGGCCCCGAGCCGCAGCAGTCCGCCGGCGAGCGCGTTGCGCTCCTCGTCGGTCCAGTCGGCGATGGCCTCGGCCAGGACCTCGCGCCGGGCCTCAGACACCGCCTCCAGGACGGCCACTCCCCGCTCGGTGAGGCTGAGCAGGGCCGCCCGCCCGTCGGCGGGGTCCGGCACCTTGGCCAGCAGCCCGGCGACCACCAGGTCCCGCACTTGGCGGCTGATGGTGGACAGGTCGAGCTCCACCGCGTCGGCGATCTCGGACAGTCGGACCGGGGCCGACTCCGACACCATCACCAGCAGCCAGTGACCGGTCCGGTTGATGGAGACCCCGTCGGGCAGGGCGTCGGCGGGCACCTCGAGCCGGAGGATGGCCCGGCCCACCTGGGTAAGCGAGCGCTCGAGTCCGGCGGAGACCCGCGCCACGGGCTCGGCGGCCGGCCGCTCGGTGGTGTCGGGGGTGGGTGGGGTCACAACGCTGTCCTGGGATCGGGGTGGCTGTGGGATCGGGGCACCCGGATGGTCGGGACGGTGCCGTTGCCCGCCATCTAGGTGCTTGTAGCAAGCAAGTATATCAACTCCCCCGCACCTCGCCACCCGACGCCTCGGTCCCGGCGGGCACGGCGAGCACGGCGGCGGCCGGCGGTGCCAGCGCACGTCCCATGGCCAGGATGCCCACCACCCGGGCGCCGGCCAGGCGCAGCGTCGCCGCCGCACTCTGCGCCGACGCCCCCGTGGTGGTGGTGTCGTCGAACACCAGGACCGGAAGTTCGGCGAGGCCCGCCCGGTCCACCCCCGGGGCCAGGTCGAACACGTCCCGACCGGCCCGCAGGTGCCCTCCGCTCCCGCGGCCCCGCACGAGGAGCCGCAGGTGGCGCTCGGCCAGGCGAGGCACGCTGTCCACCAGGCGCTCGGCCGGCGCCCCGCCCGGCCGGACCGTCGAGGGGACGGTGGTCACCACCGCCCACCGTTCCATGTGCGCCGTAGGTCCCTCGGCAGGGTGGGCGACGGCGCGGGCGAGCTCGGCCACCAGCTCCCCTTGGCTCCGGTCCCGGGCCTCGGCCACTGCCCCGTCCTTGTAGCCACGGAGTCGACGGTGGACCCGGTCCCCCACCCGGTACTCGGAGAGGGCCACCAGGGGCACGAGGGGAAGGCGCAACTGGGCGGCCACCGTCCCGCAGCAGAAGCACACAGGGAAGCATCCGGCCGTCCGCTCCGGTGTACCCCGGCCGCACACCGGACACCGGGGGTCGCCGTGGGGCGTCAGGTCAGGGACGGTGGTGGGTGGACAGGCGCGCACGGCGCTCCTCGGTCGGACGGTTGACGGCGGCGCCCCGGTGGTGCCGCGAGCCCGGATCTGCCGACGTGCGGCCCGGGCGGTCAGGTCGGTTCCGCAGCCGGCGCGTCGTCCGGACGGTGCAGCAGGAAGGTCCCCGTCGACCGGCTGACCAGTTGCCCGTCGTCGTCGGTCACCGATGCCTCGGCATAGGCGACCTGGCGGGCCAGGCGGACGACCTCGCCCCGTAGCCGGTAGGAGGCCCCGAGCATGGCCGGGCGCATGGTCTCGACCTTCATCTCGAGGGTGGCCCGGGTCCGGGACCTGCCGGGGAGGGCAGCGTTGATGGCGAAGTTCATGGCCGCGTCGAGCAGCAGCCCGTGCACCCCGGCCTGCACGATCCCGTGCGGATTGCAGGCGGGTGCGGCCGGCGTGAAGGTCCCGTCCACCCACCCGAGGTCTTCGCCGTCCACCCCGTAGTTGTCGAACGACGCGCCCACGGTGCCGATGAGCTCCATGCCCCCGTCGCCCAGCCAGCGGTCCATGTCCTTGATCCGACCCGTCATGCTCCTGACCGTAGCGCCGGGATGGGACACCGACGCCGGGTGCCACGTGTCAGGCCGGGGCCCCGCTGGCCGGGCCCGACCCCGCACCGGTAGTCTCTCCGCGGGGCATTCCTCCAGGAGGCCCCACGGGGCATGTCGCCCCGCAGCATCCAACAGACCCGAGCACGGCCGGCAGGAACCGTTCCGCCGGACCTCGGAAGGAGACGCACCATGACCGACGCCGTCATCATCGACGCCGTACGCACACCCGGGGGCAAGCGCAACGGCAAGCTCCGCAACTGGCACGCAGCCGACCTCGCCTCCGAGCCGCTGAAGGCACTCGTCGAGCGCAACGACCTCGACCCCGCACTCGTGGACGACGTGATCATGGGCTGCGTCATGCAGGTCGCCGAGCAGTCACTGAACGTCGGCCGCAACGCCGTCCTGGCCGCCGGGTTCCCCGAGTCGGTTCCCGCCACCACCCTCGACCGCCAGTGCGGATCGAGCCAGCAGGCCCTGCACTTCGGCGCTCAGGGTGTCATCGCCGGTGCCTACGACATCGTGATCGGCGCCGGCGTCGAGGTCATGAGCCGCACCCCGATGGGCGCCTCGGTCGTCCGCGACCTCGGCTACCCCTTCGGCCCGCGGATGATGGCCCGCTACGCCGAGCGCGGCGGGCTGGTCAGCCAGGGCGAGGGTGCCGAGCTGATCGCCGAGCAGTGGGGCATCACCCGCGACGACATGGACGAGTTCTCGGTGCGGTCGCACCAGCGTGCCGCCCAGGCCACGGCCGAGGGCCGCTTCGAGCGGGAGCTGCTCCCGGTGGCGATCAAGGATGACGACCGCAACGACACCGACGAGCTCATCACCGCCGACGAGGGCATCCGCCCCGACTCCTCGGTGGAGACTCTGGCCAAGCTGAAGCCGGCCTTCCGGCCCGAGAACGGCATGGTCACGGCCGGCAACTCGTCGCAGATCACCGACGGCGCCTCCGGCGTCCTGGTGATGAGCGACACCAAGGCCACCGAGCTGGGCCTCACGCCCCGGGCCCGGTTCCACGCCTTCGCGGTGGCCGGAAGCGACCCGATCACCATGCTCACCGGCCCGATCCCGGCCACGAAGATGGCACTCCAGCGGGGTGGCCTCACCATGGACGACATCGACGTGATCGAGATCAACGAGGCCTTCGCCTCGGTGCCGATCGCATGGGCCAAGGAGCTCGACGTCGACCTGGACAGGGTCAACGTGAACGGCGGGGCCATCGCCCTCGGCCACCCGCTCGGCGCCTCCGGTGCCAAGCTCATGGCCACGCTGCTCAACGAGCTGGAGCGCACCAACGGCCGGTACGGCCTCCTGACCATGTGCGAGGGTGGCGGCATGGCCAACGCCACCATCATCGAGCGCCTGGGCTGATCCGGACAGGCGTCCACCGACGCCGGCAGGACTGCAGACGACCGGCCCTTCGGGGCCGGTCGTCCCAATTCCGCAACGGTGCGCCCGGAGGTGCGCCGGGCACCTGGCGCACCCGTCCCCGGGGGGGTCAGTGGTAGCGGGTGGCCAGCAGGAGGCCGACGAAGATGGCCCCGATCGCGGCGATCAGCCACGCGTTGTTGACGCCGCCCGGCAGCAGGTCGGCGTAGTTCAGGATCACGATGACCACGCCGAGGACGAACATGCCGATGATCAGGACCCCGAACCACCTGGGGCTGACCTTCTGGTTCCGATCGATGGGCGGTGTGTAGCGGCTGGACTGGATCGAGCCGGACGAGGACGACGCGCCCTTGGCCGATGCGGTCACGCGACCGGTCGTCGACCGGCCCTTCTTCTGCGCCTTGCCTGGGCCCTGATTGGCCGTGGATGCCATGGGCGCACATTAGCCACAGTCGGGACCGGGCCGTAGACGGACCCCGTGCGTCGGGGCGTCGGACGTCGCTCTCGGGCATCGGGACCCCGGGCGCCCGGTACGATCGTCTTCCCATGGCGACCCGCGTGCTGGTCATCGACAACTACGACTCGTTCGTCTACAACCTCGTCCAGGAGCTGGGCGAGCTGGGTGCCGACCCGATCGTCTTCCGCAACGACGCCATCGACGTGGACGGGATCCGGGCCGAGGCGCCCGACGCCGTCCTGATCTCCCCCGGACCGGGGCGGCCGGAGGACGCCGGGATCTCGCTCTCCGTCATACACGATCTGGCCGGCGAGCTCCCGATCCTCGGCGTGTGCCTCGGCCACCAGGCCATCGGACAGGCCTTCGGTGGCGACGTGGTGTCGGCCCCGACCCTGATGCACGGCAAGACCTCGGCGATCCACCACGGCGGTGCGGGCGTGTTCGCCGGGCTGCCCGACCCCTTCGTCGCCACCCGCTACCACTCACTGGTCGTGGAGCCGTCCACCTTCCCCGACGTACTCGAGGTGACGGCGCGCACGTCCGACGGGGTCATCATGGGCCTGCGACATCGGACACTGGCCATCGAGGGAGTGCAGTTCCACCCCGAATCGCTGCTCACCCTCGAGGGGCCCTCGCTGCTCGCCAACTTCCTGGCCTCCGCCGCCTGACGGCGACGGGGGCCGGGGCACCCGGTGGGACGACGGACTAATGGGCCGCCGTCGTGGTCGTGGTGGAGGACGACGTCGTGGTGGAGGACGGGGTCGTCGATGACGTGGTCGTCGTGGTCGGCGGCGGAGGACCGGACGAGACGGCGATGTCGACCGAGCTCCCCGGCGCCACCGAGGCGCCGGTGCCCGGGTTCGACGACACAACCAGACCCGCCGCGTACTGCGTCGACGCCACCGAGGTCACGTTGCCGAGATTGAGCCCGGAGCTGCCCAGTGCCTGCCCGGCTGCCGCCTGGGGCTGACCGATCAACGACGGCACGATCACGTTGGCCGGCCCCGACGACACCGTCAAGGTCACCGTCGAGCCCTGGTTCACCTTGGTTCCCGAGGCCGGATTGGTGCTCAGCACCGTTCCCTTCTGCGCGGTGCTGGTGCGGAAGACCACCGTCGACTGGAGGCCGGCGCTCGTAAGGATGGCCACAGCGTTGGTCTGGGTCGTATTGGTCAGGCCGTCCGGCACGTTCACCTGGATGGGCGGCGCAGCCTCGGCCACCTTCAGGCTCACCGTGTCACCTTTCTTGACCAGCGAGTTCGCCGTGGGGTCGGTCGAGATCACCGTACCCACCGGGTCGTTCGAGACCTGCTTGACCTGGTTGACGTTGAGCCCGTCGGCCCGCAGGGTTGCCGTGGCCACCTGGGCCTGCTGGCCGACCACGTTCGGCAGGTTGAACGAGGCGCTCCCGCCGAAGTAGCCGAGGCTGCGTCCGAGGAAGTAGCCGGCGATGCCCAGGATGAGGAGCAACACGACGAGCGCGATCGCGTAGTTGCGGGTCCGGTTGGACTTCGCCTCGTCCGGGGCCTCCCCCTCCGCCCCCGACTGGGACGGGTCGACCGCTCCGACGGCCCGGGTGGCGTCCATACCGCCGACCGCGGCCATGGTGGTGGTCACGCCGGCCACGCCGATCATGGACGTGGTGTCCTCCATGGCCAGCACGCTGCGGCCCTCGTTGAACCGGAGCAGGTCGGCGCGGAGTTCTTCGGCGGTGGAGTACCGGTGGGCCGGGTCCTTGGCCATCGACTTGAGGATGATCGCCTCGAAGGTCGGAGGGATCTGCGGGTTCAGTTCGCGGGGCGCCGGAGGGTTGTCGCGGACGTGCTTGGACGCCACCGCCACCGGCGAGTCCCCGAGGAAGGGCGGGCGCCCGGTGACCATCTCGAACAGCACCACGCCGAGCGAGTAGATGTCGCTGCGCGAGTCGACGCCGAGGCCCTCGGCCTGCTCGGGCGAGAAGTAGGTGGCGGTCCCCATGACGGCGCCGGTCTGGGTGAGGCTCTCCTCGGTGTTGACGGCCCGGGCGATACCGAAGTCGGTCACCTTGACCTGTCCGTCGTCGGTGATCAGGACGTTACCGGGCTTGACGTCGCGGTGGACCACGCCGTTCTTGTGGGCGTAGCCGAGGGCGGCGGCCACATGCGACCCGATGTCGGCCGTGCGCTCGGCTGACAACGGACCGGCGGATTTGAGGATGGACGACAGCGGTCGGCCGTCGATGTACTCCATGACGATGAAGTAGGTGCCGGTGTCCTCCCCCCAGTCGAACACCGGGACGATGTTGGGGTGCGAGAGGTTGGCCGCCGCCTGGGCCTCGCGGCGGAACCGCTCGACGAACGACCGGTCGACGGACAGCTCCGGAAACAGGACCTTGAGCGCCACTGGACGGTCGAGCAGGCGGTCGTGGGCGCGGTACACCTCGGCCATGCCGCCGCGGGCGATCAGGTGGTTGAGTTCGTAGCGCTCGGAGAAGACACGCGGCGACTGGGTCGGGTCCATGTGGGTCAAAGCCTATGCCTGCTATCGCTCGGTTCCGGTGTACACATCGGTGTGGAATGGGTGGGGTGGCGGGCGCCGCACGGACTCACGGCGTGGCCGCCAGGGCGGCGGACAAGATGGCCGCGGTCGGAGGACCGGAGATCTCGGCACCGGTGGTGCTCGGCACCTGGTTGGGCACCGACACCGCCACCGCCACCTTCGGATCGTTGGCCGGGGCGAAGGCGACCATCCAGTCGTTGGTGAGCGGTTGGCCGAAGGCTCCCGAGGTCTCGGCTGTGCCGGTCTTGGCCGCCACGTTCTCGCTGGCGGGAAAGACGCCTTGTGCGGTGCCACTGGTCACGACCGCCTGCATCAGCTGCGTCACGGCCGCCGCTGTCAGCGAGTTGGTCGCCTGGAGCCACGGCGTGGGCTTGTAGGCCTCGACCAGGTTGCCCGACGAGTCCCGGATCTCGCGCATGATGTGGGGTGTCATGATCACGCCCCGGTCGGCGATGCCGGCTGCCACCAGGCCCATCTGAAGGGTGGTGGCGATGTCCGAGGCGACCGAGGTCCCCTGCCCGAATGCCGAGTACGCCTGAAGCGGAGCGTTGTTGAGCAGCTGGGCAGCCGTCGGGAAGTTCGACACACCCACGTCGGGCAGGTCGAGCGGGACCTTCTGGTTGAAGCCGAAGGCCTCGGCCTCGGTGTTGAGGCTGGTCTTGAGCGACATACCCATCTGGGCGAACACGGTGTTGCACGACTGGGGAAGGGCCACCTGGATCGTGCCGCCGCACACTTCGTGGTGGTAGTTGCACAGCGGTAACGGCGTCTGGGGGACCGAGATGCACCCGGCGATCGGCGACACCGGCGGAACAGGCATCGGGTAGTTCACCTTGGCCAGGGCCGGCTGGTGGTCGTAGACGGCGGCAGAGGTCACGACCTTGAAGGTCGACCCCGGGAGGAACCCGTGCTGGAATGCCTGGGAGACGAGCGGGCTGCTCGACCCGTTCTTCGGGTCGAGCGAGTTGTAGTACGCCGTCACCGCCTTGGCGTCCTGGGACGTGAGGCCGGTCGGATCGAAGGTGGGGTTCCCGTACATCGCCTCGATGGCGCCGGTCTTCACGTTGATGACCACCGCGCCGGCCTGCGGGGCGCTGCCGTTCTTGTTGATGCCGTCGACGATTCCCGCCACCTTCAGCTGGAGGCCGGAGCTGATCGTCAGGAGTACGTTGCCGGTCGTCGTCCGGTTGGTCAGGAGGTCGCGAAGCGACTTGGCCGGTCGGGTGTGCGACTGCAGGTACGCGTTGTACTCGGCCTCGATTCCCGTCCGGGTCCCGAAGATGGTGTCGTAGCCGACGATCTGCGAGAAGAGGGTCGCCGTGTACGGGTTGTAGACCCGCTTGTAGTGGTAATAGCCCTTGTTCGGCACCGAACTGGCGAGCACGATTCCGTCGGCCGACAGGATGTCACCGCGAGGGTTGTCGCGGGCCACAGCGAGCACCCGGGGGTTCTCCTTCGCCGTGGCCAGGCTGGTCGCCTTCACGATCTGGATGTTGTTGAGCTGGATGAAGAGCGCCACGAAGCACAGGAGCATGAAGATCCCGAGCCGGCGGATGCGTCGTTCCATCAGGGTACCTTCGTCGTGGTCGTCGGAGCGCCGGGTGCGACCGGCAGGGTCGTGGTCGTCGGGGTGCAGCCCGGCGCGGCCGGGTTCTGGGTGCAGACGGCCTGGTGCTGCGTGGCCACCAGACCGGCAACGTAGGTCTGGGCCGCCTTGAGCGAGTCCTCCTGAACGCCGGTGACGAGCCCGGGGACGGCATAGGCCGGGATGTCGGCGGTGGTGACCCCGGTGCGCTCGACCTCCACCGGCTTGTAGAGCACACCGCCGCCGACACGGCCGTGGTAGATCATCAGCTCGTTGTTGTTGACCTGCACGTAGTACGCGTTGGTGTCGTACCACCGTACGGCGTAATAGGCGCCGAAGGCGACGGCACCGACCAGCACCACGAACAGGAGCGTCCGGACGGTGACCAGGCGGCGGCCCCGCGCCGCCCGGCGGGCCTTGCGCCGGGCGCGCCAGCGGTCACGGAACTTCGGCTTCAGCAGCTCGGGCCCGGGCAGCACCTCGACATCCTCCGGACCCTCGGCACCGGGTGCGTCCGGCGACCCGCCGACGGGCTCCTCGGCGGCGGTGCGGAAGTCGGCGGCGACTGCGGCGACGGCCGGGACCGCGTCGTCAACACCTTCCTGCTCGTCGTCGAGGACCACGTCGACGACGACGACCGTGATGTTGTCGCTGCCCCCGTGGGTGCGGGCCGCCCGCACCAGCAGGTCGGCCGCCACCTGCGGGTCGGGCACCGTGGCCAGGACCTCTGCGATCTGCCCCGGCTCGAGCTCGTTGGTGAGCCCGTCGGAGCACAGGACGAACCGGTCGCCGCGCGTGGGCTGGATGCGCCAGAGGTCGACCGTCACGTCGTCAGCCACCCCGAGCGCCCGGGTCAGGATGTGACGGTGGGGGTGGACGGCGGCCTCGGACTCGCTGATCTCGCCGCTGCGGACCATCTCCTCGGCCAGGCTGTGGTCGACGGTGATCTGGGTGAGCTCGCCCTCGTGGAACCGGTAGGAGCGCGAATCGCCCACGTTGACCAGGGCGATGATGTCCCGACCGTCCTCGTTGACCAGGGCGGCGGCCGTCATGGTCGTCCCCATGCCTCGCAGTTCGGCGTTGTCGAGGCTCTGCTCGAAGACGACCCGGTTGGCCTCGTTGACCGCCTCGGACAGCCCGGCTCCAGTGGGCTTGGCACCGAAGGCGACGGTCAGGGTGTCCACGGCCAGGCGGGCGGCCACCTCGCCGCCGGCGTGTCCGCCCATGCCGTCGGCGACGGCGAACAGGGTGCCCGTCTCGACGGCGAGGTCCTGGTTGACCGACCGCACCAGCCCGGTGTCGGTCGCCGATCCGGAGCGCAGGAGCGTCATGTCAGCGTCCGACCTCGAAGACGGTGCCGCCGACCTGGAGCAGGTCGCCCTTCTCGAGTTTGGTCCGCTCGTCGATACGCACGGTGTTCACCCACGTGCCGTTGGTGGAGCCGAGATCCTCGGCCCACAGGTCGCCGTCCAGCCGGAACAGCCGGGCGTGGAGGTTGGAAGCGTAGGAGTCGTAGTCGATCGGTACGCCGCAGCCCGGGGCCCGGCCGACGGTGACCTCCTCGCCCACGTCGTAGACCCGCCCGGACTGCTCGTCGGGGCGGATGACGTGCAGGCGCAGGGCGCGACGGCGCTTGCCGTCCACCACCGGGTCTACGTCCTTGCCTCGCCGGCGCTTGCGCTTGAGTGGACGCACCTCGACCCAGACCGCTCGGACCACCCACATGAAGAAGAGCCAGAGCAGCAGGATCACGCCGAACCCGAGCAGCCGGAGCAGCGGGGTGTTGTCGATCGGGGCCGGTGCAGCGGACGCGAGGAGTGGGATCAAGGTACGGCGCCGGGGATCACGAAGTCTCGAAGCGGAGCACCGTCGTCCCGATGACGATCTGGTCGCCGTCGTTCAGTACCCGCTCGCGGATGGTGGCCCCGTTGACCCTCGTACCGTTGGTCGAGCGCAGGTCGACCACGACCACGTCGTTCCCGTTTCGCCGGATCTCGGCGTGACGCCGGCTGGCGTTCGGGTCGTTGACCACGATCGTGCTCTCGGGCAGGCGTCCGATGGTGATGGGCTCGGGGCCGAGCACCACGCGCATCCCGTCCGCGAGTACCACTGACGCGGCCGACAGCCCCTGGGGGCCCTCGTGGACGTCCGAGACCACGGCGAACCGGCCCCGTCGCTGCCGCGGGTCCTCCACCACCGAGACGGTCACCGGCCCGACGAAGACGTACTCCTCGGTCCGCGCGTGCTCGCGCGCCGCCTCCTCGAGCTCGCGCACCAGGGCGTCCAGGAACGACTCGAAGCGGTCGAAGTCCGAGGCGGACAGGTGGACGACGAAGGCGTTGGGCGCGATGAGGCCGTGCACCCCCAGTCGGCGCTTGAGGTCCATCTCCCTGGTCACGCGTCGCCCGATCTCCACGGGGTGGAGCTCACCCCGGAACGCCTTGGAGAGGGTGCCGTCGACCATGCGCTCGAGGCGCCCTTCGAACTTCTGCAGTCCCATGTCGGCGTCAGCCTACCGGTGTCTACCCCCTGGTAGGGGGTACGGGGAGGTGGAGTCGCCGCGAGGCGTGGACGAGCCCCGGCCGGAGGTGCCCCGACGGGTCCCGGAGCGGGGTCCGCCCCGGGCCGGACTGCATGCCGTCGGTCCGCCGGACGGCCCGTGCGTGAATTCGCCCGGAGGAACTTCGGGTAGCCTCTACCGGTCGCTCGGGCGAGTGGCGGAATTGGCAGACGCGGAGGATTCAGGTTCCTGTGTCCGAAAGGATGTGGGGGTTCAAGTCCCCCCTCGCCCACCCTGGGGTACCGACGAATCGGTGGTCAGTTCCCACATCACGGTGCCCCCACGGCCCTCCACGAACCCTGTTCGGGGCTCAGGACGGAAGTCCGGAAGCGACGGTTCCGGCACCCGTCCCCTGGATATCGAACGGGCCTGTTGCGGGCAGGTGCGCGGCGTGCTTCCTGCCGTTCCCCGTCGGTCTGCGCTCCACACGAGTCGACCGGCGTCGTCGGCCCCCGTCACAGTTCGTTGTAGCCGGGGACGAGAGCGTGCGGCGTGTCGAGATAGATCTTCGCCTCCGGCCGCTGCCTGAACCTGCCATGGCTCCACCGGATCTGGACGTGTCCGTGGACCTCGCCGGGCTCCCCCGAGCGGAGATCGAGGTAGTCCGCCCTCCATCCGACCCGGGGTTGGCCGAAGTCCTGTGCCTCGATGGCGAAGCTCTCGAGTCGGTAGCGCTGGCGCCAGTCCCACGGGGTGTCGACACGGAGGCGCATCGTGTCCCGCCCGTCGCTGCCCAGCACGTAGTACGGGGCCGATCCGATGCGCAGCAGCCGCCAGAGCATGGATTCGCTCTCGCCTCGACGAAGCGTGCTGCTCCAGATGCGGGCCGTCTCGACGCTCACCGCCCTGCAGAACGCGCCGTGTTCGTGCTCGGTGCCGACCGGCCACGTCCGACCGTCGAGCAGCGGCGAGAGTCTCTGCCGGTCGACCGGCCCGAGATCCGTGACCGATGCCGGGAATTCGGTGGCGCCCAGGACGTCCAAGCTCGCCCGATACAGGGCCTGGTATTCGTCCAACGCGACCCTCTCGTACCAATCGCGCCGATCGTCGAGATGTCGGGACGTGAGGAGCCCCTCCGCCAAGCGTGCCGGGCTGGCGTTCTGCAGGACCTTCGAGAGGTACTTGCAGCTCACGAGGTAGACGTGATCGATCCTCAAGTCCGACGGGACGGTTTCGTCACCCAGGAGCCTGCGGCCTCCGGTCCACTCGATCAGCCTCGGGATCCGCCCGGCCAAGGCACCGGATGCACTCAGAAACGCCTGGCCGTTGGCGAACCCGCCTCGAAACCCGTCTGGATGGGATCCGGACAGGTACAGGGCTCGGAGCCGGTCCCACCATGTGTCGTCGAGGGTTGAGAGCGAGGGGGGCTTGGACTCGAGGACGCCCTCGATGGCGGGAGGTCCCACCATGCCGAGGGCGGTCGCGAGCTCGGTGACGAGGGTGCTGTCCGAGGGCATCTAGTCCGCGTCACGTCCTCGCTCTGCATAGCTGCGGAGCCTCGCCTGATCGTCGGGGTCGAGGATCTCGATCAGGTCGACG
Organism: uncultured Actinomycetota bacterium; assembly: GCA_963835445.1. Classification (GTDB taxonomy): domain Bacteria; phylum Actinomycetota; class Acidimicrobiia; order Acidimicrobiales; family RAAP-2; genus Bog-756. The sequence continues at coordinate 95,451 of CAWIFO010000002.1, read as the reverse complement.
ACAGGCCTGTTGGGCCCGAGCATCACGTTGAGCGCCGCGTGGCCGGCGCTCCCCTTGGTGGGGGCGTCAGTGGTGAGCAGGATCAGTGGCAGCTGTCGATCCGCTGCGCTCAGGACTGCCGCCTTGCCGAGTGCCTTCCAGAGGGTGTCCGTCCTTCGGAGGCCGGAGCGGTTCGTCGTGAACGCTCCGGAGACGTCGAACGCCCAGTCATCTCCGTTCTTGTCGGTGGCGGTGAAGTTGAGCTCGATCCCGAGTCCCGGCGGTCTGACCCCGGACTGGATGTTCTCGAAGCCGCACTCCTCGAGGAGCATCTTCGCGACATCCTTGGCCAGCCGCCCCTCGCGGACTGCGCGCCCCTGGAAGTCCTCGTCCCCGTCGGCGGACGGCACGGCCGGGAGGCGGACCGTGAACGAAGCTCGGCTTCCCCTCGTGGTGAGGTGCTCCCGTTCGGCCCGGATCCGCGACTCTGCACGCACGGCGTATTCGGGGTCGGTGTCGAAGCCCAGGTAGTGCCGCCCGGTGCGCAGTGCAGCGACGGCCGTGCTGCCGGAACCCATGAACGGGTCCAGGACGAGATCGTCCTCGTAGGTGTAGAGCTCGATGAGCCGCGTGGGAAGATCCACGGGGAAGGGAGCGGGATGGCCGACCCGCGTGGCGCTCTCCGGGGCGATCTCCCAAAGGTCCGTGGTCGCCTCGAGGAACTCGTCCCGGGAGATCGTGGCGGTGGACGGCAGGCCTCGCGTCAACCGCTGCTTGGGCGTCAGGGCCCGGTCGAACCGCCCTTTGCTGGCGATCACCACGCGTTCGGTCACGTCTCTCAGAACGGGATTGCTCGGCCGTTGGAAGGTCCCCCAGGCGCACGATCCACCGGCAGCCTTCCCCTTCCACCAGATGACCTCACCTCGCATCAACAGACCCAGACCCTGGAGGATCTCGGTGACGTCACCGGCGAGGGACCGGTACGGCCGGCGCCCGAGGTTGGCGACGTTGACTGCGATCCGTCCACCCGGCTCGAGCACGCGTGCGCACTCGCCGAACACGTCGCGCAGGAGTGCGAGGTACTCGAAGTACGAGCCTGGCACTCCGTTCTCTCCCAGGCTCTCCTCGTACTCCTTTCCGGCGAAGTAGGGGGGCGACGTGACGACCAGCGCAACCGAGTTCGCCGCGACCGCGCCCATGTCCCGTGCATCATGGCCGTAGATCACATCTCGCTCGACGGGCTCGACGACGGTCTCGTCAGAGGACACGTCGGGTGCCACGAACCGTTCGTAGAAGGCAGACGCGTCATGGCTCTCGCGTCGGGACGACCCGAACCGAGCGGTGGACGTCGACCTGCGGATGCGACGGATCGGTTCCTCCGGAAGGGACACTGCGGTCATGCGCTCTGTCCGACGGACGTCGGGTGGGAGAACAGTCCCGCTGCCACGTCGGGCTCCGGCGAGCACGACAGGAGTTCCTCGACGGCACGGGTGATCAGATAGTTGACCGAGACGTCTCGGGCCCGGGCGAGTTGCCGCAGCTGCTCGTGCACGGCGGCGGGCAGCCGGACAGCGGTCGCCACGCGCCGCTCCTCGTAGATCCTCGGTCGGGCCATGTCCGGACCTTACCCAGGGGGTGGTTCGATCTGGTGGATAGCGCGCGCACTAACGCGCGCTAAGAGGGTGCCGGGCCCCGGATCCGACGGCCCGCCCTGACCCGCGGCCTCACGACCCGCTCAGGTGACCCGTGTGCCGGTGGCGTCCCGGGCCCCGCCGGGCCGGCCCAGTGCATCCGGGCTGAAGGGCGACCAGGAGCCCGTGTCGACGTGGTTGCCGGCATCGACGTCCAGCAGGACGCCGGTGATCGACCGCGCCTCGTCGGAGAGGAGGAACGCCGCCGCCGCGGCGATGTCCTCGGCCTCGGTGAGTCGTCCGAGGAGCATCCGGCTCCCTGCGGCCGCACCGTCGTCACCGTCCCACAGGTCCCGGGTCGCCTCCGTCCGGGTGAGGCCAGGGCTGACAGCGTTGACCCGGACGCCGCGCCGACCCAGGTCGTTGGCCAGGGTGCGGGTCAGGGCGTTGAGCGCGGACTTGGCCGCCGCATAGGCCGCCATGGACGGCGTCGTCTTCTGGGGCGACCCACTGGAGATGTTGACCACGGCGCCTCCCCCGTCGGCAAGGCCCCGGGCCATGGCCGCCTGGATCAACGACAGGGCAGGCCACGTGTTGAGGCCCACGGTGGCGAGCAGGTCGTCGCGGGTCAGTTCGAGTGCAGAGCCGACGAACGGGACGCCGCCGACGGCGTTCACGAGGAGGTCGATGCGTCCGAAGGCCTCGATGGCCGCGTCCACCAGCGACTCGGCCATCCCTTCACTGGCGGCCGAGCCGGGCACCGCCAGCACGTCCAAGCCCTCGGACCGGAGTGCCTTCTCGGTGGCGCGCAGCCGCGCCTCGCCGCGGGCGTTGATGACGACGGACGCACCCTCCCGAGCCAGACGCCGTGCCGTTGCCGTGCCGATTCCCGGATCCGTGGATGCCCCGGTGACCACGGCGACGCTTCCCTCGAACCGCCTGCCGGCTGTGCGCTCGTCCATGATCTCCCCCTGTGGCCGTTCTCCGGTACGCCCCGGTGAACCTACGCCGTTCCTGAGGTCGGCACCGCCCGCGCACCGGGTCGATCTCCCGATGGCGAGGCGCGTATCCGGGACGTAGGTTGGCCGGACCACCCGGACCACCCGGACCACCCGGACCCAGGAGGGGTGCACCATGGCCACGACAGCAGCCGACGAGCTCCGTGAGCGCCGCCTCGAGGTGGTCCGGCGGCACATGCAGTCCGAGAACGAGCTCGACTTCGCCACCACCCTGGCCACGTTCGACCACCCCCGCTACGAGCTGGTCGCCACCGGCCAGGTCTATGACGGTCCCGAGGAGGTCGCCGGGTACTACCGCTCGTCCCGGGAGGCGTTCCCGGACCAACGGAACGACAGTGTCGTCCTGACCTACGGGGAGGACACCGTCGTCGCCGAGTTCGACCTCCTGGGGACGCACCTCGGCCCACTGGGTGGCCTGGCACCTACCGGGCGTCCGTTCCGCTGCCGCATGTGCGCGCTGTTCGCGTTCCCGCCCGGCGGCGACCGGATCGTGGGTGAGCGCGTCTATTTCGACCAGGGGTCGATCCTCCGCCAGCTAACTGCCGACGCGGTGCCCGCCGGGCCCGACGAGGACGGCTGACCGGATGCCGCGACCCATCGGGACCGCGCCCGGGCCCGAGCACGGGCGGTCGGTGTGCTCCCCGGCGTTCCGCATGCACGAAGGGACCCTCCGTGCATGAGCCGACCGCCGACGAGGTGCGGGACTGGACCCCTGAGACACGTGCCCGGATCGCCCGCCACCTCGACGAGTTGGTCGAACGCCCCACGCCCGGGTCCGGGCTGGTCCGACGGCGACGGGTGACCCTGATCGCCACAGCGCTGGGCGCCGTGGTGCTCCTGCCGTGGATCGCCTACCTGGCAGCGTCCCTGCCGCTGGCCCAGTCCGGCGGCGCCTGGCGGGTGGCCTGGGTCGGGTTCGACGTGGTCCTGGCGGCCGTCCTGACGGCGACGGCGTGGCTCGGGCTCAGGCGTCGCCAGGTGGCGATCCTCGGGCTCCTCGTATCGGCCACGATGCTCCTCACCGACGCGTGGTTCGACGTCCTCCTGTCCTTCCACACGTCCGAGCAGTGGGGGGCGATCCTCAGCGCGCTCCTCATCGAACTCCCGTTCGCACTCCTGCTCGGCACCAGCGCCATCTCGATCCTGCGGCGGTCGTCGGCCACGGTGGCCCGGCTCCGTGGCCACCTGGGCCCACCGGAGTCGATCTGGAAGCAGCAGTTCCTGGTGTCCCCGCCACCACCCTCGGACGGACCGCCGTAGACCGGTGCCGGCCCCCACCGGTACCGGTGGGGCTCAGGACGACACGGCGCACCGGTTCGGCCCGACCTCGAGCTGACGGAGCACGGAGAGCGGGTCCGATGCGCGGCCCATGTTGGCCTCGATGATCCGCGTGTAGTTCGGCGGACGGTCGACCGAACGGGCGGCGGCCCACGCCACGAACGTGTCACGGTCCAACGACAGCGCCGACAGCTCGCGGCGGAGCTGGCCGAGGGACGCCCCTACCTCCCGGTCGGCACGGACGACCACGTCGTCGCCGTAGTGGCCGGGCAGGACGAGCAGGTCGTCGGGTAGGCCGGACAGGGTCCCGTGCAGGGAGTCGTAGAGGTCGTTGGCGAACGCCTCCGCCTGGTCGGCCAGGTCCGGCCGGCCGACGCTGTCCACGAACAGCGTGTCCCCGGTGAGCGCGGCCCGCTCGTCGACCAGGTAGACGGTGGACCCCCGGGTGTGTCCCGGCGTCCGTAGCGCGGACACCGTCAGCCCGCGGCCCCCGGGGAGACCGAACCGGTCCCCGTCGCGCAAGGGCTCGTAGGGGAACTCGAAGGTGTCCGCAGGGTTCAGGTGCAGCGTCGCGCCGGTCACTGCGGCCAGTGCGCGCGCACCGCTCAGGTGGTCGGCATGGAGATGGGTGTCGAACACCCGCTCGATCACCCACCCGTGTTCGTCGGCGAGCCGTTGATAGACGTCGACATCGGCGGACGGATCGACGACGAACGCCCGGTCCCCCGATCCGACCAGATAGGACAGGCAGCCCTTGCCGCGCCGCCGAACCTGGACGATGCGGAGCTCGTCGAATTCGAGCGTGACCGAGTCGTAGGTCCCGGACCACGCCTGCATCCCACCGGCCAGGTTGGCCACGTGTCGACCCGCCCGGCTCAGCGTCTCGGCCGCCACGGCCGAACGGCTGCCGGAGGCGCACACGGCGACGACCTCGCGGTCAGCCGGCACTTCACCGATGCGGGCGGCGAGCTCGCCGACCGGGATGTTCACGGCCACCGGGATCGACCACGCCGCGAATTCGTCGGGTTCCCGCACGTCCACCACGTACGGCTCGTCCCGCGCCCCTAGCCGAGCTGCCAGTTCGGAAGCCTCGATGTCCCTGTACATCCGTACTCCTCCATCCCGACCTGGCGATGACCCGGTCGCCTACGTTCCAACAATACCCTACGGGGTATATTCCCACCAGCAGCGCCGGCCGGTCAGCGGCTGTCCACCGTCGACCGTCGTTCGGTGACCAGGCCGAGCAGGCGTCGGGCGGGGCGCGTCAGCGGCTGTCCGCGCCGCCACACCGCCCGGAGCGACCGCGACAGATCCACCCCGTCGACCGGGACGGCGACGAGTCGCCCGTCCTCGACCTCCGCCCGCAGCGCCAGCCGGCTCAGGACCGCCGGGCCGAGCCCCGATGCCACGGCGTTCTTGATCGCCGTCGTCGAACCCAGCTCGACCACTGGGCGGACGGACAGTCCGACGCCTCGCAACGCCGTCTCCAGCACGTCCCGTGTTCCCGATCCGGGTTCCCGAAGTACGAGCGGCGTCGTCGCCAGCTCCGACGCCGACACCGAGCCGCCCCGTGTCGCCCACCGGTGCGATGGCGCCACGACGACGAGCAGTTCGTCGTCGTGGACCACCTGACTGCGGAGCCCGGCGAGGCTCGCCAGTCCCTCCACGAATCCGAGCTCGGCCTTCCCCTCCCGGACGAGCTCGATCACCTGCTCCGAGTTCCCCATCGCCAGGGACACCCGCAGCTCCCGGTCCGAAGCCCGCAGCCCGATGAGCCACGAGGGGACCAGGTACTCGGCGACCGTCATCGACGCGGCCACGTGGAACTCCCCCGTGGCCTCGGATCGGAGGGCGGCGGCGCCCTCGACCAGTCCCTCCATGCTCTCGACGACCCGGCCCGCCCACTCGACCATGGCCCGGCCGTTCGGCGTCAGCTGCGCACGGCCCGACGAACGGTCGAGGAGGTCGAGCCCGACCACACCCTCCAGGCTCCGCAGTCGGGTGCTGGCAGCCGGCTGGCTGATCCCGTGCGCGGCGGCGGCGCGACGGATCGACCCCAGGTCGGCCACGCTCCGGAGGAGGTCGAGCGAGACCAGGTCGGGGCACGGCTGCGGCAACGGCATAACGTCACCTTATAGGTCGATCACCTACTGGGGACTAGGCGCGCCGGCCGTACGCCCGCATGCTGCACCCATGGGACCGAGCCATCCTCCTGCCGTGCGTGCCGGGTTCGCCCCGGTCTCACGGATCGCGCCCGGTGCCGGAGCAGCCATCGGCCTCGCCCTGGTCGCCACCGCTCTCGGGCGTGTGCTCCCGGTGGTCGGGGCGCCCGTGTTCGCCATCGGCGCGGGAGTGGTCGTCGCAGTCGTTCGCCCACCTCGTGTCGAGTGGCGCCCCGGCCTCGAGTTCGCCGGCAGGCAGGTCCTCCAGGGCTCGATCGTCGTGCTCGGTACCGCGCTCTCCTTCGGGCAGGTCGCCACCGTGGGGGCCTCGTCGCTGCCGGTCATGGTCGGCACGTTGGCCGTCGCCCTCACCGGCGCGGCGCTGCTCGGCCGCCTGCTCGGAGTCGGGCGCGACCTCCGGACCCTCGTCGGCGTCGGGACGGCGATCTGCGGCGCGTCCGCCATCGCCGCCACCGATGCCGTCATCTCGGCCGACGAAGCCGACGTGTCCTACGCGATCGCCACGATCTTCACCTACAACATCGCCGCCGTCATGACGTTCCCGGGCCTGGGCCACCTGCTCGGGATGTCCCCCCACGGCTTCGGCCTGTGGGCCGGTACCGCGATCAACGACATGTCGTCCGTCGTGGCCGCAGGCACCGTGTTCGGGCACGGGGCCACCGGTGCCGCCGTGGTGGTGAAGCTCACCCGCACGCTGATGATCCTGCCGGTCACCCTTGCCGTCGCCCTGTGGCGTTCACGCCGGTCGCCCCATGGCGACACACCCGGGCCACGCCGGTCGCTGGGTGCCCACGTGGTGCGGACCTTCCCGATGTTCATCGCCTGGTTCCTGGTCGCCGTCCTGATGAACACGGCCGGACTCGTCCCGTCCGGGTGGCACGCGGGACTGTCCGACCTCGCCCAGTTCATGGTGGCCACCGCCCTGGCCGCCATCGGCCTCTCGACGCGCGTCGCCTCGATCCGCCGGGCGGGGGCGCGGCCACTGCTCCTCGGAGGCATCCTCTGGGTGGCCGTGGCCGGTACGTCCCTGCTCCTCCAGTGGCTCACCGGAGGGTACCGCTGAGCCGGGGAGCGCGGTGGTCAGGACTCGGGCGCCCGGCCGACCTGCACCGCCTCCACCACGGCCTGCAGTTTCGACGCGACCTCGTCGGCCAGCTCCGTCAGATCGACGTCGGTCATGAGGTCCCGTGGATCGGCGATGGACACCCGGGTGCCCCCGTCGACGGCCTCCAGCACCACGTTGCAGGGCAGGGCCAGGCTGGCCGACGGGTCGATGAGGATGGCCCGGTAGGCGAACCCGGGGTTGCACGCCCCGAGGATCTTGAGGGGAGCGCGCTCGACTCCGAGCTTCGCCCGGAAGGTGGCGGCGACATCGATCTCGGTGAGGACGCCGAAGCCCCCGTCGCCGAGCGCGGCGCGGACCGTCGCCTCGGCGTCCTCCAGCGGTGCGTCGACCACCGTCTCGAACGCCTTCATCGATGCCCCCTTGCCGACGACCGGCGGCAGCCGACCGGTGCCGCGCTCACGCGTCGGCCCCGGTCCGCTCCTGGGCCACCTTCCGGCGCACCTCGTCCATGTCCAGGCCCTCGGCCTGGGTGATCAGGTCCTCGAGCGCCGCGGCCGGGAGGGCGCCGGGCTGGGAGAAGACGAGGATCTGGTCCCGGAAGATCATCAATGTGGGGATCGACTGGATCCCGAACGAGCCGGCGAGCTCGAACTGGGCCTCCGTGTCGACCTTCCCGAAGACGATCCCCGGATGCTGCTCCGATGCCGCCTCGTAGACGGGGGCGAAGGCCCGGCACGGTCCGCACCACGACGCCCAGAAGTCGACGAACACGATGCCCCCCGCTTCCACCACGCCCTCGAAATTCTCGTTGGTCAACTCCACTGTCGCCATCATCTGCTCCTTTGCACACTGTTCACGTTGTTCAACACCGATACCCCCTCGGGTATTTCCGGGCGAGACGGACCTGGCGCCCGGTCACGCCCGGGGCGAGCCGGCGGGTGGCTCGAGCCACCGGAGGTCCTCGCGGTCTCCCTGGAGCTCCAGGCGCCGCCACAGCACCGGGTTGTCGTCCGACTGGCTGGCATGACAGCGGATGGCGCGGTGCTGGCGGGACCGGTCCACCTCGATCGACAGGTGTATCTCCTCGTCGGACCGACCGACGAACGAGACGGCGAACTCGTCCCGGAGCCGGTCGGCCACCTCGGTGTGCAGCGTCCACGCCAGCACGGGCACCTGCCCGGACCTCGCGGCAGACGCGGGCCGCATCGGTCGCCCGCACGTGGTCGGGGTGCCCGGTGATGCCTCCCTCGTCGAACACCAGGACGAGGTCCGCGCCGACCTCCTCCATGGCGTCCTGCACGACGGCCGACAAGCTGGCGAGCGGCTCCTCGGCGATGCGACCGTCCGTGAACTCCAGCAGGCGCACCGCGCCGACGCCCAGGGTGTCGGCCGCGACGCCGAGCTCCTCCCCACGGATCCGGTGGAGATCACCGGCGTCGGCGCCGAGGGTGGAGGCCTCGCCATGTGTCAGGCAGAGGACAGAGGTCCGCACGCCGTCGTCGGCGAACGCGCTCAGCACCGCTCCCAGCCCGAAGCTCTCGTCGTCGGGGTGGGCGCAGACGGCGAGCACCGAGGCCGATGCCGGCAGCCCACCGCCCATCTGCTCGGAACGGTCCATGGTGATCCTCCTCGTGCGGTGGCCGGGGGCCGACACCCGGGCGACCCTCACCGGAGCCGGGCGTCCATCACCCCGTGGCCGATGACGGGGCCCGAGGGACCCCAGGGGTCAGGAGCGGGGCCCGTGGGTGGCCCGGACGGGCTCGTGGGCCAGCGGCGCCACGAGGCAGAAGCCGAACACCCCGGCCGCCAGCGGCAGGAGGCCGATCACGGACAGCGCGAGCCAGCCGCCACCCAGGATCACCCCGACGGCGACGAGGGCTACCCCGGCCGCGGCCCTGGCCACCCGTCCCACCGTGCTCTGCATCATGTTCACGAATGCCATGGCCATCTCCTCATCTCGCCGTCCTACCGGACGGGATACCCCCTAGGGTACATACGTTCCAACAACACCCCGCCCTCCGTATTCCCTCGTCCACCGGCGGGACCGGTGCGACCGTGTCGGTGGGGACCCCGTCAGGCACAGTGCTGGAATGCCGGGAGGTGCTCGGTCTGCGACGTCGAGCGCAGGTTCCCGAACGCCTGCACCAGGCTCGGCGACGAGGCCACCTGGGGGAGGAGGCGGTCGTAGGTTGCGATGATCCCCGCTTCGATGGAAGCGCCGAGCTGGCACGCCGCGGTGAGGGTCGCCGGCGACGGCTGTCCGGTGAAGGGCCCGGCCGGCAGGGGCACCGAGTACTTCTGGGCCAGTGACTCGAGCGTCGTGATGTGCTTCGACTCCCCGGTGCTGACGTTGGCGAACGGGCCCCGGTCCCCCAGGGCGGCCACCACGTTGTCGTAGGTGGCCTTGGCCTGGTGCTCGGCGTCGAGCGCCGTCGTCAGCGCACTCGCCACCGCGCTCCCCGGCACGGTGGTCGGGACACCGGTGCCCGGGGCCGTGCCCGACGTCGCCGTGGGCCCGGGACCGCCAGTGGTCGTCGTGACCGTGGCCGGCGAACCCGAGCAGGAGGCTCCGACGAGGGCCAGGGCGACCAGGGGCACGATGACGAGCGAGCGGGTCCCCGAGCGACGGACGGCGGTACGTGCCCACCGGCAGTCGGCGCTGTCCGCTCGGCCGTCGCTGCGACGACCGTTCGGCCGAGCGGACTCCGCCACAGCGGGCCGGGCGACCGGGCGCCGCCGAAGGCCGACATCCCGCCGTCCGGGGCGGTCCGCCACCGGCATGCCCGCCATCGCCTTCCGTCCCGTTGGTCGATGCATCCTGTCCGCTCCTCTCGCCGACTGCTCGGAACGCCGGGCCTCCACTCGGACCCCGGCGCCGTAGCCATCTTCGGGTGCGCGAGGCCGAGGCACTAGAGCACTTGGTCAATGGTTCATGGGGTGGTGCCCGGTCGGGGACCGCGAGTGCGACGATCCCTAGACCGTCGCTCCCAGTGCGAGGCCGACGCTGTACGTGATCGCCAGGGCGAGGCTTCCCCCGACCCCTACCCGTAACGCCCCGCGCACCGCGGGAGCGCCTCCCAACCTCGCGCCGACGGCGCCGAGGAGGCACATCGACGCGACGGTGACGAGCACGACGACGACGGTCCGTGCGCCCGTCGCCGCCAGCGCCGCGGCGCCGAGGGGGATCACGGCGCCGACGGCGAAGCTGGCGGCGGAGGCCCCGGCGGCCTGGACGGGACGTGCCATCGAGTGCCCGGACTGACCGAGCTCGTCGCGCAGGTGGGCCTCGAGCGCGTCCTGGCGGTGGAGCGCCTCGGCCACCTCCTTCGCCAGCCCGGGTGGCACGCCACGGTCCTGATAGATCTGTGTCAGCTCGTCCAATTCACGCTCGGGATCGGCGACGAGCTCCGCCGACTCCCGACGACGGTCTGCGCGCTCGGTGTCTGCCTGCGCGCTCACCGACACGTACTCGCCGATGGCCATCGCGCAGGCACCGGCGGTCAACGCCGCCACGCCGGCCGTCAGGAGCGCACTGCGCGTCGCACCGGCGGCAATCAGACCGACCAGCAGGGCGGCGGTCGACACCAGTCCGTCATCGGCTCCGAGGACACCGGCCCGCAACCAGCCCGACCGACCGGACCGGTGCGACTCCGCGTGAGCGAGCGGCGACACCGGTCTAGTGTCCCGGGCGGAGCGCCGCCATGTGCCGCCGCTGACCGCCGTCGTGCACCCGCACTCGCGTCGCGTCGGTCACAGGCGCACCCGGATCGCCGTGGCCTGGGCCACGGTGCCGTCCTTGGCCGAAATGGTGGAGACGACGAGGGCCCCCCAGCGGCCCGTGGGCGCCGCGAACACGAGCGTCGTCGCGAACGGGGCCATCTGCCCGTTGGCACCACCCATGGCGGTGCCCTCCACCAGCGGCACGGTCCCGTCGTCGAGGCGGAGCGAGACGTTCACGGTCGCCTCGTACGCCGTACTGGTCCCCCGGACGGTCAACGGGGACGACACCGCGGCGAGCGTGGCCGGCTGCGAGATCGAGATGGCAGCCGTGGCCGACCCGAGCACCCACCAGGTGTCCGCAGGTGTGAGCTGTCGGACCAGGACCGTCGTCTCCGGGCCGTTCGGGTCGGGTCGCACCGGGACCTCACCGGACCGTGTGTCGCCCTGGCGGAAGCTCCCGACCACCGGGTCCACCATGTGCAGGAAGCCCGTGGCGAACCCCCGCGCCGCCGACTCCGGCGTCGGGTAGCGCGTCGGGCTCGCCGCAGTCGGCCAGATCGCCGTGACGACCGAGGCGTCGGGCGGCACGGTGGCGGTCCCGGCGGGTCCGGTGGTCGCCGTCGTGGACGTACTCGTCTGCGTCGTCGTCGCCGCCCCGCCGCACCCGGTGACCACCACCGCGACCACGAGGACCGACGGGATGGCCCACCGTCCGGATCTCCACATGCTGCCATCGTCTGCCGATCCGGCCACACGGAGGAGGGTCCAAGGTCCCGAAGTCCGCGCGGCGCCACCGGCACGAGGGCGATGGCCCGGCACCGTCGCCCCCGAACCGGGCCTGCCCGTGGATGGCGTCGTCGGGGTTCACGGCACCTGCGATTCCGCTGACCCGGTGGGTCCGGTGCGGTCAGGCGGGTTTGCGGGCGACGACCTGGACCACCGCTCCGGTCCCGGTGTGCCCTATCCCCTCGACGACCTCGCGTTCGACCTCGGCGCAGTGGACCAGCTCGAGTGGTTGGAGCTCCACCCGAAGGCTGTCGGCGGTCATGGTCAATTCCACCGACGGGGGCCCACCTGTCCCGCGCCCCACCTGGTCGGGTGTGTAGGCCTCGAGGAGCAGGACCCCGCCCGGTCGGAGGGCGTCGACCACCCGCCGGTGCAGTTGGACCCGAACAGGTGCCGGCAGGTGGGCGAAGATCGAGACGACGCCGTCCCACCGCTCGTGGCCGAGGTCGTAGTGGGCGAGGTCCGCAGCCACGGCGTCGACCTCGACGCCGCGCTCGGCCGCCAGTCGGAGGGTCTTGGCCACCCCGGCCTCACTCAGGTCGACGCTCGAGACCCGACGCCCGGTGGAGGCGAGGAACACCGAGTTCCGTCCCTCGCCGTCGGCCAGGCAGAGCACGTCCCCGATCGGGAGCACGTCCACGTGGTCCCGCAGGAAGCCGTTCGGCTCCGTGCCGTACACGTAGTGGTCGGCGCCGTAGCGCTCCTCCCACATCTGCTGGGACGGCGAGCGCCCCGCCACGGGAGCAACCGCCGCCCCGCGGTCGGTTCCGCTCCTTCGGTCTGCACTGCGCATAACGGCCTCCTCGGCTCCCGGTCCTCGTCGGTCACGTCGATTCTGCCGCCCCGTGGCACCCGACACCGGTCGCCCGTCTCGCGGATGGTCCGCCGGCGACCCGACCGATGGTCTCAGCCAGGCCCGGACGCAGCCACCATCCAGTCCTCGAACTGCTCGTAGCGGTCCTTGCCGCGGTCCTTCGCCGCGTACATGGCGCGGTCGGCATGCGACATCAGTTCGTCCACCGAGATCCCGGGCCTCGAGAAGCTGAGTCCGATGCTCACCGTGGCCGACGCCGTCTCGGTCCCGATGACCACCGGCCGGCGGCACCCGTCGAGGATCCGGTCGGCCAGCGCGAACACCTCACCCGGAAGGGCGAGGTGTTCGACGATCACGGCGAATTCGTCCCCGCCGATCCGGGCTGCCGTGTCCGACATCCCGATGGCGCCCACCAGGACACCGGCCATCGACCGGAGGAGGGCGTCCCCCGCGGAGTGGCCCAGGCGGTCGTTGGCGTCCTTCAGACCGTCCATGTCCAGGAAGAGGGCGGCGATTCGCTCGTCGGTCCGGGCACGTCGCTCGAGGGCGTGGCCGAGGCGGTCGAGGAACAGCGCCCGGTTCCCGAGGCCGGTCAGGGAGTCGTGGAAGGCCAGGTACGAGAGCTCCTCCTCCAGGCGTGTGCGGTCGGTCACATCGTGCCCGGTCACGATGAAGCCACCCACGGTCGGGTCGTCGACCAGATCGACGACGGCGAGCTCGAAGGGGACCGGCTGTGCCTTGCCGGAGTGGATGAGACGCACCGTCGCCGTCACCGGGGTCGCCGACCCCGCTCCCTCCGTCGCGCCACGCAGCGCACCGGCCAGGACCGGCCGGTCCCGGCTGTCGACCAGGTAGGCCAGGGGCCTGCCCTCGACCACTTCCGGGTCGTGGCCCAGCATCCGCGCCAGCGCACCCGAACAGGACGTCACCGTCCCGTCCGGCGAGACCAGCATGGTGACCACGGCGGCGTTCTGCACGACGGCACGGAACCGTGCGTCCTCGTCGAAGGCGAGCTCGAAGCGCCGGCGCTCGGTGAGGTCGCGCAGGCTCAGGAGCACGCAGCCCTGGCCGAACCACGGCACGGGGGACCCCACGAGCTCGACCAGGCGCCATCCGGACCGTGTGCGGAGGCGGATCTCGATCGGGGCGCCGATCTCCTTGTCCTGGATGCTGGTCAGCGACAGGACCACGAAGTGGAGGTCTTCGGAGTGCACGAACTCCAGGCCGGAGACGCCGAGCGTGTCGTCGAGCGTCCGGCCGAACAGCCGCTCGGCCGTCCGGTTGCCCCAGCGGATGTCGCCACCGGCATCCACCACGATCACGGGGTCGGGCAGATCCAACAGCATCCGTGTCAGGTCGGGGTCCTGCGACTCCGCCACCCGAGGGGCCGAGGGGGCCCCGCCACGGTCATCCATACCTGTTTCATCGGCCTCGACGGCTGCAGCTTGAGGGCGCGGCCACCAATTGTTTGACGCCTGAAAGGGCCGATACCGGCCCGTCCGTCATCCGCCCGGTCGATACGGGCAGTTCGGGTCGGCCGCCAACGGATCGCCCGTGGCGGCGTAGGCCTGGGCCCGCGACCCGCCGCACACCTGGCGGAACTCGCACCGGCCGCAGGTTCCACCCAGGCGATCCCGGTCCCGCAACGACCGCAGGAGGGGTGACGCCCGGTAGAGGTCGGTCAACGGCCGGTCCCGCACGTTACCGACGGCCAGGGGCAGGAACCCGCTCGGGAACACCTCGCCCACGTGGGACACGAACACCACTCCGCTGCCGTCGCCAACGGCCAACGGGGCCCGGCGCGACCCGCCGGGAGCGTTCCCGGCGGCCCGGGCGTGGGCCGGCGCGGCCGGCGGCGACGAGTCGAGCACCTCGTGCAGACGGTCGTGGAGGCGGTGGTACAGGGGCCCGCGCTCGCCGGCCGCGCCGGCCGGCACCGCGCGCCGCCCGCTCGTGCAGCACCCGTCGGTACTGCGGGGCCTCGGTGGTCTTCAGGGTCGTGGTGGCCGACGCCTCGGCCAGCAGATGCAGGACGTCCTCCACCTCGTCGGGGCCGAGCGCACCCAGGCGGCGGCCGCGACCGGTCGGGACCAGGAAGAACACGCTCCAGAGCCCGGCGTCGAGCTCCCGGACCAGCCGGACGGTCTCGGGCAGCTCCTCGACGGTGGCCGCCGTCACCGTCGTGTTCACCTGGAGGCGGAGGCCCACCCGGCGGGCCGCCCGGCACGCCTCCACGGTCAGCGCGAACGACCCCGGTACACCCCGGAACGCGTCATGGCTCGCCGGCCCGGCGCCGTCGAGTGAGAACGACACGACGCCGGCCCCGGCCGCCCGCACACCGGCGAGGTTCGCCTCGGTGGCGAGGGGGGTTCCCGACGGCGACACCGCCATGGCCAGACCGAGCCCGGCACCGTGCTCGATGAGCTGGCGCAGGTCGGCCCGCTTGAACGGGTCGCCCCCGGTCAGCACGACGATCGGACGGGGTGAGCCCGCCGCGGCCAGGTCGTCGAGCACGGCCGTCACCTCGGCGGTGGACAGCTCGTCGGGATCACAGGCCGGCTGGGCCTCTGCCCGGCAGTGGGCGCATGCCAGGTCGCAGGCCCGGGTCGTCTCGAACAGGACCAGGAACGGGCGGTCTTCGACGTGGTAGCGGAGCTGGCGGACCTCGGGGACCTCGAGTCCGCGGAGCGCCGGTCGGGCGGTGGAGGTGACCGCCCCCTCGGCGACGACGGTCACGACCGCTCCCGGCGCGTCACCCGGTCCCGTCCTGCGTCGGTCAAGTCGTCCACGGGTCCTCCTCCTGTTCAGGTCCCTCCACCATGGCGCGGGGGTGGCGGCCGGCCTAGGGCCGTTGGTCACTCGTGCCCGTGCCCCGGGACGCGGCGGCGCCGACTGGCTAGCGTCGTCGCGGTGAGCAGACTCCTCCCCGACCGGCCGCTCGGCGTGGCCCCGGGCTCGGTGGGCGACTACCGGGAGCTGGCGCGACGCCGCCTCCCCCGCCAGCTGTTCGACTACATCGACGGTGGGTCCTTCGCCGAGTCCACCCTGGCCGCCAACGTGGGCGACCTGGCGGCGATCCAGCTCCGGCAGCGGGTCCTGCGCGACGTGTCCGGACTCACCCTGTCGACGACCGTGCTCGGACAGGCACTGTCGATGCCGGTGGTGCTCGGACCGGTCGGCCTGGCCGGGATGTTCGCCACCCGCGCCGAGGTCCGAGCGGCACGGGCTGCCGAGTCCGCCGGGGTGGTGTTCTGCGAGTCGACCGTGTCGATCTGCAGCGTCGAGGAGGTCGCCGCCGCAGTGACCGACCCGGTGTGGTTCCAGCTCTACGTGATGCGGGACCGCGCCTACGCCGAGGACCTCATGTCCCGGGCGTCCGCCGTCGGCTGCCCGGTCCTGGTACTCACCGTCGACCTCGCCACCGTGGGGTCCCGCTACCGGGACACACGCAACGGCATGTCGGGCCCGGCATCGCTGCGCGGTCGGGTGCTCCGGGGCCTCGACCTCGGGCTCCACCCGACCTGGGCCCGGGACGTCGGGCTGCGGGGCCGGCCCCACACGTTCGGCAACCTGGAGAAGGCCGTGCCCGGGGCGGTGAGCCCCACCGACTTCGCTGACTGGGTGGACGCCCAGTTCGACCCGTCGGTCACCTGGGACGACCTCGACTGGGTGCGCCGGCACTGGCCGGGCCGACTGGTCCTGAAGGGGATCCTCGATCCCGACGACGCCCGCCAGGCAGCCGACCGGGGCGTCGACGGCATCGTCGTGTCGAACCACGGAGGTCGCCAGCTGGACGGCACCCCGTCGACCATCCGTGCCCTCGGGCCGGTGGTCGACGCCGTCGGGGACCGGCTCGAGATACTCGTCGACGGCGGGATCCGCAGCGGGCTCGACGTGGTCAAGGCGCTGGCGCTCGGCGCCCGGGCCTGCCTGCTGGGACGGGCCTGGGCCTGGCCGGTGGCGGCCGCCGGCGAGCGCGGCGTGGCTCACGCCCTGGCGGTGGTCCGCGACGAGCTGCGGGTGGCGCTGTCCCTCACCGGTGTCACCGACGTGGCCCAGCTGGACCGGTCGGCCCTCGTCGACGCCCCGCTGCCCTGAGCCGGGGCGCCGTGCCGTCACCCGGCACGGCACCGAGCGGGCTCAGGCCATGGCGCCGAGGACGGCGTCGACCCGCGCCACGAGCCCCGCGTCGTGCTCGGGTTGCCCGCCCCGGTCGACCCGGCCGTGCAGCAGGTGCCCGGCCAGCGCCTCCTCCCCGGCGGCGGCCAGGAGGACGGTCTCGGCCAGGACGCCGATCCGGTCGACCACGTCCCGGAAGTACCACGCTCCGAACTCGGGGTCGTCCACGCACCGCCGGGCCGACGCCAGGATGTCGTCCCGCTCGGCGGCCAGGCGTCGACCCGTCCCGTCGTTCCCCACCGCGTCGATGAGCCCGGTGAGCCACTCGTCGACGGCCTCCAGGATCGGGAGCCGCCGGAGGTCGTTGAGCACCTGGGCGACGAGCACGTTGTGGCTTCCCTCCCACGACTCGTAGACCATGGCGTCCCGGTAGAGCCGGGGCAGCACGCTGAAGTCCTCGATGGCGCCGTTGCCGCCCAGGATCTCGATGGCCGAGTGCACGACCTCGGTGGCCTGGACCGACACCAGGTACTTGGCCACGTTGACCAGGAACCGGTGCAGGAGCACGTCCGTCCCGCCGGCTGTACCGGCGTCGATCCGGTCCTCGAGCCCGGTCAGGGCGATCACCAGATGGAGCGCGCCGACCGACACGGCAGCCAGATCGGCCAGCGTGCGCCGTACGGCGGGGAACTCGCCGATCGGCCGGCCGAACGCCGTGCGGTGCCGGGCGTAGGCCGAGGCCTCGAGCCAGGCCCGCCGCATCATCCCGGCGTCGCCCACGGCGGTCATCCACCGGCTGGTGTTGAGCACCACGCCCACCGCCGTGCGGAACCCGTCCTCGACCGGTCCGACCGGCCAGGCCAGCGCGCCGTCGAAGTCGATCTCGCCGGACGCGAGGCCTCGCGTGCCGAGCTTGTCCTTCAGCCGCCGCAGGGCGAACCCGTTGGGTCGGCCGTCGACCTCCCGGGGGACCACGAAACTACCCAGCCCTCGGGTGCCGTCGGGGCCGCCGTCCACCCGCGCCGTGAGGAAGAACTGGCCGGCGTCGGCTACCGAGCAGAACCACTTCTCCCCGGTGATGCGGTACGAGGCGCCGTCCCCGGTCGGGACGGCGAGACACACGTTGGCGCCCACGTCCGAGCCACCCTGGACCTCGGTCAGGAACTGCGAGCCCCGGACGGCGGTCGAGTAGTCGGGGTCGACCAGTGCCGGCAGGAATCGGTCGCGCACGGACGGCTCGGCGGAACGACGCAGGGCCCGGGCGAGGCCGATCGTGCACGT
Organism: uncultured Actinomycetota bacterium; assembly: GCA_963835445.1. Classification (GTDB taxonomy): domain Bacteria; phylum Actinomycetota; class Acidimicrobiia; order Acidimicrobiales; family RAAP-2; genus Bog-756. The sequence continues at coordinate 77,575 of CAWIFO010000002.1, read as the reverse complement.
GGCCGGACAGGCATGGCCCGCCTCGCCCTCGAGCGAGAGCAGGTAGAGCAGTACGGCCTGCTCGTAGGCGGTCCCGGGCTGCCCGGACAGCGCAACCAGTCCGCTCGCCCACACCCGCTCACCCGACCGGTGGTAGGCGGGGTCGAAGTCGACCGCCTCCGTCTGCCGTCCGATCGGGTCCCACCGGGCGAGCTCGGGTAGATGGGCCCGGTGCTCGTAGCGGGCGGCCATCGGTGCGATCACCCCCGTCACGTCCCGGGCGAAGGTCGACGCCCGTGCCTCGAGGTCGGCGAGCCGCTCCGGCGACACGACCCGGGCCAGCAGCACCCGCAGCTGGCGGTCGTCGGCGTACGGATCGGCGGGGAACGAGGCCCGCCAGGCGGCCAGTGCGTCACGAGCGTCGTCGGTGCCCATGGACGCAGTCTCGCGCCGGGGGACCCGCCGGGTCGCCGGGTCGCCGGAAGTGTCCCGGTGGCACGGCCTGTCCCCCCTGCATAGGCTTCCCCTGCCGCACCCGGCCGCCGGAGTCGAGCCGGTCGCGGCGTAGGACCGGGCCATCGGGGACCGGTCGTAGACCGAGGGGGAGCACATGGGTCGGCACCGCCGCACCGTCCGTTCGTCGTTCGCCGTCGCGGGAACCGCCGCAGCCGCGCTGCTGGCCACCCTGCTCGTGACGAACGGTGCAACCACCAGTGGGGCCTCGACGCCCCGGCAGCGCCAACCACACGCCGCAGGTGCTGTACGTGGGCACCTACAAGGGGATCACCACGCCGGCGGCGCAGACGTTCCCCACCATCCAGGGCGCCGTCGACGCCGCCGGAAAGGGCGACACCATCCTGATCGCCCCCGGTGACTACCACGAGACCGGCGACATGGGTGTCAACGCCCCGACGCCGGCGGACCTGGCGGACGGTTGGTACGGCGGCGTCGACATCTCGACCTCCGACATCACGCTGCGGGGCATGGACCGCAGCACGACGATCGTCGACGGCACCCTCGCCACCGCCTCGACGCCGTGCAGTTCGGCTGCGTCCGACCAGAACACCCTCGGCGGCGCCGGCCGCAACGGCATCCTGATCTGGAAGGCCAAGAACGTCCACGTCGACAACCTGACGACCTGCAACTTCATCGCCGGATCGGGCAATGCCGGCAACGAGGTGTGGTGGAACGGGGGCGCCGGCTCCGGCAAGATCGGACTCAAGGGTTACGAGGGCAGCTACCTCACGGCGACGTCGACGTACTTCGCCAACAGCGACTCGACCCGTCCGAGCGCGTGCGCTACCTGTGCCCTCTACGGCATCTTCGCCTCCGACTCGGTCAACGGGACCCTCGACCAGCTCTACGCCAACAACTTCTCGGACTCCGGGCTCTACATCGGTGCCTGTCACCGCGTGTGCAACGCCACCGTCACCAACGCATGGATGGAAGACAACGCCCTCGGATACTCGGGCACCAATTCCGGTGGCTCGCTGGTGATCAAGGACTCCACATTCGACAACAACCGGGAGGGGTTGGACACCAACACCCAGCTCGAGGGCGACCCGCCGCCGCCGCAGGACGGCCGGTGTGTCGGCAAGACGGTCAGTCCGATCACCGGGACCACGTCGTGCTGGGTCTTCGAGAACAACCTGGTGGCGAACAACAACAACCCGAACGTGCCCGTGACCGGCACCGCGGGGCTCGGGCCCACCGGCACCGGCATGACCATCAGTGGCGGGCGCAACGACACCGTCATGAACAACAAGTTCGTGGGCAACGGGGCTTGGGGCATCCTCTTCGCCCCCTATCCGTCGACCACCGCCTCGTCAGGCGGCAAGACCTGCGCCGGCACCGGCGGCGTCCTGTCGGCAGCACCGATCCCCTCCGCCATCCAGTGCCTCTACGACGCCGAGGGCAACGCCCTCGTGGACAACGAGTTCTCGGGCAACGGCAGCTTCGGCAATCCGACCAACGCCGATTTCGGGAACCTGTTGATCTCGGGACACGAGCCGACGAACTGCTTCACCGGCAACACCTCGTGGGACCCGACGTTCACCACCCAGCTCGGTCCGGCGGCGAGTGCGAACGCCGACCCGGCACTCAACCCAGCCACTTGTGGGACGAAGACGCCGAAGACCGGGTTGCTCGGCTCGAACACCGATGTCGGACCTGCTGGTCCAGGCGGAGTGCGACGCCGGGGTGCTGTCCGGCTGCGCCTCGGGCTACCCGCAGACCACGTCGGTGGTCATGCAGCCGGTGCCGGCGGGACTGCCGACCATGCCGAACCCGTGCAGCGGCGTGCCCGGGAACCTGTGGTGCCCCGGCGGCGTGCCCGCCGCCAGTCGCGCAACGGGCTGACACCGCTGACCATCACCCGGTCCGGGCCGCGGCAGTCGCTGGGCGCTTCGGGCCTCGCCGGCCTCGCCGGCCTCGCCATCCGTGCCAGCCTGGCCCTGCGATGCAGTACCTCCTGCTGTTCCTGATCGTGCTCGGGGTGAACCTGCTCCCCGCGTTCGGCCCGCCGACCTGGACGCTGCTGGTGTTCGCCCGCATCACCTGGCACCTGAACCCTGCGGCCATCGTGGTGATCGGCGCCGTGGCCGCCATGCTCGGCCGGTACCTGCTGGCGTCGGGGACGCGGCGGTTCCGCGGCCACCTCGGGGAGGAACGCCGCGCCAACCTGCGGGCCGCGAGTGACCTGCTCTTCGAGCACAGGGGCCGGGCGTGGGCCGTACTCGGGCTGTTCGTCGTGTCGCCGCTCCCCTCGGCCCAAATGTTCGTGGCCGCCGGCCTCCTCGACATCGCCCTGGTCCCGCTCACCGTGGCCTTCTTCGTCGGCCGGTTGGTCAGCTACTCGTTCTACGTGACCCTGGCCACCCTGGCCGACAGGCAGCTCGGGAGCGTCCTGCGCGACGCCCTCGGCTCGCCCTGGTCGATCACCCTGCAGGTCGTCCTGCTCGGCGTGGCCGCCGCACTGCCGTTCGTCAACTGGACGCGCCTTGCCGATGCCCGTCGTCGCAGGCGCAACGCTGACGGCGGGGCCGGCGACACGCCGCACCGTCCCGCATGAGTCGGCGACCGCGTCGGGTCAGGGGTGGGACGGTGCCGGCGGGGCCCCGGCGACCTCGAACGCGACCTCGTCCGCATAGCACCACCACCAGTCCTCACCCGGTTCGTAGGAGCGGATGAGGACGTGGTCGGGCCGCTCGCCGTAGTGGGCGGTGGCATGGCGACCGGGCGAGCTGTCGCAACAGCCGACGTGGCCGCAGGTCATGCAGAGCCGAAGGTGGACCCAGTCACCTCCGGTGCGCAGGCAGTCCTCGCAGCCCGCGCCCGAAGGAGTCACGTCCGCCACCGTGTCCACGTGGACGCAGGCCTCCGCCATGAGCACGCTCCTCGGTCCTCGTCGTCGCCAGGGTCGTCCAGCGTACCGGCCTCCCGTCATCGCCGAAGCGCCTCCGGTGCATTCCCGCGGCCCGGCCGGCTGGGCGGGAATGTTTCGGGAGACCCGGCGTTGGAACGTCCCCACCGATGTGGATACCGAAGGACCGATGCACATGCCACACGACAACCTGCCCCTCCTCCCCCTGACCTCGGGCGTCCTGCTCCCGGGAATGGTGTTCACCATGGCCCTCGAGTCACGAGGTGTCCGTCGCCGCGGTGGAGGCGGCCGAGGCCGCCGACGGATCCCTCGTCATCGTCCCGTTCATCGACGGCCGCTACGCGTCGGTCGGCGTGGTCTCCGAGGTGGCGGAGCGGGGCGAGCTCCCCGGTGGCATGGCCGCCGTCACCGTGAGGGGTATCGGGCGGGCGCGCCTCGGCACGGCCGTGCCTGGGACCGGCCGCGCCCTGTGGGTCGAGGTCGAACCGGTCGGGGACGGGGACGCCGGGGACCCGGCCGCTGCGGTGGAGCTCGCCCGCGAGTACCGCGCCGTGGTGGAGAACATCCTGGTGTCACGGGGGGCCGGCCGGCTGGCGGAGCGCCTGCCGGATGCCGCCGAGGCGGGCCGCGTGGCCGACCTGGCCGGGTACTCGCCCGATCTGTCGCTCGACCAGAAGGTGGCCGTGCTCGAGACGGTGGACGTGGTGGAGCGTCTCCGCCTGGTGCTCGGCTGGGCCCGCGAGGTCCTGGCCGACATCACCTGCGCGAGCGCATCAAGACGGACGTCGAAGAGGGCATGGAGACGACCCAGCGGGAGTTCCTCCTCCGCCGCCAGCTGGAGTCCATCCGCAAGGAACTCGGCGAGGATGACAGTGACGAGGTCGGACCGGACGGCTACCGGAGCGCGCCGCCGGTCTCGATCTCCCGGAGCCGGTGGCCGCCGCCGTCACCCGCGAGATCGGCAAGCTCGGGCGCACGCCCGAGCAGAGCCCCGAGCACGGCTGGATCCGGACGTGGCTGGACACCGTCCTGGAGCTGCCGTGGGGAGTCGAGTCCGACGATCGCATCGACCTGGCCCAGGCCGCCCGGATCCTCGACGACGACCACGACGGCCTGTCCGACGTGAAGGAGCGCATCCTCGAGCACCTCGCCGTGCGCAAGCTCCAGGTCGACCGAGGCCTGGCACCGGTGGGTGGTCGGGGCGGGGGCGCCATCCTGGCGCTCGTCGGACCCCCGGGCGTCGGCAAGACGTCGTTGGGCGAATCGGTGGCCCGCGCACTCGGGCGGTCCTTCGTCCGGGTGGCCCTCGGTGGCATCCGCGACGAGGCCGAGATCCGCGGCCACCGCCGCACCTACGTCGGTGCCCAGCCCGGCCGGCTGGTGCGGGCACTACGGGAGGCCGGTTCGATGAACCCGGTCGTCCTGCTCGACGAGGTCGACAAGCTGGGCTCCGACTTCCGGGGCGACCCGGCCTCGGCGCTCCTCGAGGTCCTCGACCCGGCCCAGAACCACACGTTCAGAGACCACTATCTCGAGGTCGAACTCGACCTGTCCGACGTGCTGTTCCTCGCCACCGCCAACGTGATCGACACCGTCCCCGGGCCGTTGCTTGACCGGATGGAGGTCATCCGGCTCGACGGCTACACCGAGGACGAGAAGGTCGCCATCGCCCGGAACCACCTCGTCACCCGCCAGCGGGCACGCGCCGCACTGGCCGAGGACGACGTGGTGCTCACGGACGACGCGCTGCACGCCGTGGTGGCCGACTACACCCGGGAGGCCGGTGTCCGCGGGCTCGAGCGGGAGCTCGGCACCCTCATGCGCAAGGTGGCCGGAAAGGTGGCCGCCGGCGAGCGAGCCGGCGACGGCCCTCTCGTCATCGGTGGCGACGACGTGCACGCCTGGCTGGGCCGACCCCGGTTCTTCTTCGAGTCGGCCGACCGGACGTCGGTGCCGGGCGTCGCCACCGGCCTGGCCGTGACCGGTACCGGGGGCGACGTGCTCTCGGTGGAGGTGACCGTGATGGACGGCCCCGAGGGCCTGACCATCACGGGTCAGCTCGGGGACGTCATGCGCGAGTCGGCGGAGATCGCCCTGTCCTACGTGCGCTCCCATGCCGGTGCGCTGGGTGTCGACCCCCGTGCCTTCAGCGGCAAGCGCCTGCACGTGCACGTTCCGGCGGGTGCCGTCCCGAAGGACGGGCCCTCGGCCGGCGTGACCATGACCACGGCGCTGGTCAGCCTGCTCACCGGTCGGGCCGTCTCGCCCTCCGTGGGCATGACCGGCGAGGTCACGCTGCAGGGCCGGGTGCTACCGATCGGCGGCGTCCGCCAGAAGGTGCTGGCCGCCCACCGGGCAGGCCTGACCACCGTCGTGCTTCCGGCCCGGAACGGCCCCGACCTCGAGGACGTGCCCGAGGCCGTGCGGGGCGAGCTGACCTTCGTGCTGGCCGCCCACGTGGACGAGGTGCTCGACGCCGCGCTCGCCGGTGGCACCCGCACAGCTGCGGGTGGGGCGGGCGGGGCGGCCGCCCAAGCAGCGTGACCGCCCCCGATGAGGGAGACTGGACCGGCGCCTCCCCGGCGCCGGCGCGTGCCGGGCGAGAGCCCGATGCCGAGAGTCCAAGGAGGTCACCGATGCGCAGTACCACCGTGTTGACGGATGCCTTCGAGCGGGTCCGCGATGCCGTGCACCCTGCAGTCAACGGGCTCACCGTCGAAGAGCTGACCTTCCGGCCCGACGCCGAGTCCAACTCCATCGCGTGGCTGGTCTGGCACCTCACTCGCATCCAGGACGACCACGTGGCGGCGCTGGCCGGTCTACCCCAGATGTGGACCACGGGCGGCTGGGCCGACCGGTTCGGACTGCCCTTCGACGTGTCGGACACCGGGTACGGCCACGATTCCGACGCGGTGACGGCGGTGGTCGCCGACGCCGCGTCGCTCCTCGGCTATTTCGAGGACGTGCACGCCGGCTCCGTCGCCTACCTGGCCACCCTGGAGGACGCCGACTTCGACCGGGTCGTCGACCGGGCCTGGGACCCGCCGGTGACCGTGGGGGTGCGCCTGGTCAGCGTGATCGCCGACGACCTCCAGCACGTGGGCCAGGCGGCCTACATCCGGGGGATCCTGCAACGTCGCTGACCGGCCAGTCCGGATGCAGCCCGCGGCTGCTGCACCATCGTTCAAGTTGACTCGCCATCACGCCGAAATACAGGTGCCGGGACTCCTCGGCCGAACGTGATGAGGGGACGATGCCCGACCAGGCAGACGGCGACGAGCCCGAGGATGTGGAACCGGTGTCCCTCGGCACCCGGGCGGGAGCGGCGCGGCGCCGGCTCAAGCCCACCACGCTCGGCTACCTGATCGGCCCGGCGGCGTTCGTGGCCATCCTCGTCCTGATGCACTTCGACTTCGTCGTGCACGTGTCGGCCTGGGCGTGGCTGGGCATCTTCGTCGCCGTGCCCGTCTCCAACCTGCTCGTCGACCACCTCTACGACCGGCAACCGTCGCGCCCCGCGTTCCACCTTCGGGTGGCGGTCCAGGTCGCCACGGTCACCGCGGTCGTCTACCTGACCGGGTGGGGCCCGGTGCTGTGGGGGGCCTACGCCTTCGTGGCGCTCGCCGACATCGCCAGCGAAGGGTCCTGGGCCTGGCGACCGGTCGCCCTGTGGAGCTTCGTCGGAATGGCGGTCGGGGAGCTCTGCATCCGGCAGGGATGGCTTCTGTCCCGGCTCTCCTTCGCCCAGGCGACGGCCCTGTCCATCATGGGCGTGTTCGTCCTCTTCTTCGTCATCCGTATGGCCGGCGCCACCATGGAGCAGAAGGAGGAGTCCGACGCCGCCGTGCGACTCAGCGAGGACCGCTTCCGGTCACTCATCCAGAACTCCTCGGACGTCACCATGATCATCGATGAAGAGGGGCTCTACCGGTACCTGTCGCCTGCCGTCACCGAGCTCCTCGGCTACCAGCCCGGCGAGCTGGTCGGCACCCGGGCAACCGACTACGTACACCCCGACGACTGGGTGCTGCTGCGCCGGCGCCTCGACGACGAATTCCGGGCCTCGTCGGACACGGCCGTCCTCGAGTTCCGGATGCTGCGCAAGGATGGCAGCATCCGCGACGTCGAGGCCGTGATCTCGAACCAGCGGCAGCGACGGTCGGTCGCCGGCTACGTGACCAACGTGCGCGACACGACCGAGCGCAAGAAGTTCGAGGAGCTCCTCTCCCACCGGGCGCTGCACGACCCGCTGACCGGACTGGCCAACCGCCAGCTCATCCTGGATCGGGCCGATCGCATGCTGGTACGGGCCCGGCGCGAGGGTCAACCCGTGGCGGCATTCTTCGTGGACCTCGACAACTTCAAGGACGCGAACGACTCGCTCGGCCACGAGGCCGGGGACCGGCTCCTGCAGTCCGTTGCCAGCCGGCTGATAGGCCTGTTGCGCTCGAGCGACACCGTCGGGCGCCTCGGTGGTGACGAGTTCGTCATCCTGGCCGAAGGCATCTCGCTGGCCGACGGGCCGAAGGCGATCGCCGAGCGGATCCGCCAGGTGCTGCGCCCGCCGTTCTACATCGAGGGCTTCGAGCGACTGCCGATCACCGTGTCGGCAAGCGTCGGGATCGCCGTCGGCGATCGCCAGAGTGCGCAGGACCTCCTGCGGGACGCTGACATCGCCCTTTACCGGGCCAAGGGGATGGGCCGCGACCAGGCGGTCATCTTCCAGGAGGCCATGCACGTTGCCGCCAGCGATCGACTCACCCTCCGGACGGAACTCGACTCGGCCCTGGCCCGGGGCGAGTTCCGGCTCGTGTACCAGCCCATCGTCGACCTCGACCGGCTGAAACTCCGCGGTGTCGAGGCCCTGATCCGCTGGCAGAACCCGACCAAGGGCCTGCTGACCCCTGACAAGTTCATCCCCGTGCTCGAGGACACCGGCGACATCGTCGACGTCGGCCGGTGGGTGCTGGACGAGGCCTGCCGGCAGCTCGCCGCCTGGCGGTCCGCCGGCTACGACCTGACCATGTCGGTCAACGCGTCGATGCGCCAGCTCGACGCCAGCTCGTTCGTGGAAGACGTCCGCGGCGCCCTCGAGGCCCACGGCCTGGCCCCCAGCTCGCTCGTCATCGAGATCACCGAGTCCGTCCTCATGAAGGACGCCAACGCCACGGTGGCCCGGCTCCACCGCCTCAAGGACCTCGGCGTGCTGCTCGCCATCGACGACTTCGGGACCGGTTACTCCTCGCTGGCGTACCTGCGCCAGTTCCCCGTGGACATCCTCAAGATCGACCGGTCGTTCGTGTCGGAGATGAGCGGATCGCCCGACGCCGCCGCCCTCATCCACACGTTGGTGGAGCTCGGGCACACACTGGGCCTGGTGACACTGGCCGAGGGGATCGAACAGACCAGTCAGATCGAGGGACTGCGCAACGAGCACTGTGACCACGGCCAGGGCTACCTCTTCTCGCGGCCCGTGGCCGCTCCCGAGATCGAGCGCCTCCTCGCCCGGACGGAGCTGGGCGGCGAGCTGCTCGCCACCGGAACGGTGCACTCGCCCGGGCGGCCCGTCTGAACCTCCTCGTCCGGGTACCGCCACCCGGGGGCGCTGACGGGGACGCACGGTGCACGCCCCCCGGACCGCCGTCACCGGCCGACGTAGGGTGGCCCGTGGCTCCGCACCGACCGATGCCGATGGCCCGCGGCGGCCAGGTCGCCGGGCTCGTCCGTGCCTGCCACCTGCAGCCGACCCTGGCCGTCGTGACCGTCACCACCGCGTTGGCCGCGCTGGCCGGCCGCGGTCCAGCGGGCTGCACCGTCGTGGCCCTGGCCGTCCTGGCCGGCCAGCTCTCGACCGGGTGGAGCAACGATTGGTTCGACGCCGGGCGGGACCGCGCCGTGGGCCGGACCGACAAGCCCATCGTGGCAGGGGACGTCTCGGTCGGCGCCGTGCGAGTGGCGGCCTGCACCGCCCTGGTGGCGGCCGTCCCACTGTCGCTGCTGTCCGGCTGGCGCGCCGCGGTCGTCCATCTGGTGGCCATTGCCTCGGCCTGGGCCTACAACCTCGGCCTCAAGGCGACCGTGCTCAGTCCCGTGCCCTACGCCATCTCCTTCGGACTGCTCCCCGCCTTCGTCACCCTCGGACTCCCGCTCCACCCGTGGCCCCGGCCGGCGGTGATGACCGCCACCGCACTGCTGGGAGTCGGGGCCCACTTCGTCAACACCCTGGCCGACCGCGAGGACGATGCCCGGTCCGGGATCGCCGGGCTCCCCCAGCGCATGACCGCCCGGGGGGCACTGTTCACCGGGGTGGCGCTCCTGACCTCGTGCGCCGTCACGATCTGGCTGCTCGGGGGGAGCGACCGGCTGGCGGCCAGTGCGTTGCTGGTACTGACCCTCGGAGCCGCCGCCCTGGTGGTCATCACCACCCTGCGGTCCCGGCCCCGCGCCGCCTGGTCGTGGACGCTGGTGACGGTGCTGGGCTGCCTGGCCATGTTCGCGGTGTCCCGTCCGTCGCTCGTGGCCGGGTGAGCCCCGGACCGGCCCGGGACCGCCCCACCGTCGGGACCTTCGCCTCTGCACAGGCGCGGCGCCGTTCCCTACAGTGGGGGACGAGGGATTCGCCAGGGTCCCGAAGGAGGCGCCTATGCGATGTCGCAGAGGTTGCCCGTTCTGAGAGCGGGCGGCGAGGGATCGACGGTCGATCGACCGTAGGCCCAGGTTCGTCAGGTGCACATGGCCCGGAGTGTGGGCAGTGCCACGACAGGAACGTCCGAGTTCCCTGGTAGCCATTCCCCACCGCGGTTCCCTCTCGGAGTACAGCAAGAGCTGAGCGCCCGCTCCCCGCCGACCCGTGGGACGGGCGCTTGCTCGCGTCCACGGGGCGGCGCGTGCCGCTACACCGTTGGCTACCGTGCATCCATGACCCTCGTCGACCTCCTCCTCCTGCCCGCCACGGTGCACCCGGAACCTGCGGGCAGGACGGGCCCGGCGTGACGGGCGTGCCCACGCCTGGCGCGCTCGAGGGCCGGGTGGCGATCATCACCGGAGCGGCACGCGGCATCGGGGCCGCCACCGCGAACCACCTGGCCCGGCTCGGCGCCCGCGTGGCGGTGACCGACAAGGACGGCGAGGGGGCGCGATCCCTCGCCGATGACCTCGCCGCGGCAGGCCACGACGCCGTGGGGCTGGCCTGCGACGTCGCCGAGCCCGCCGACGTGGCCGCCATGGTGGCCGCCGTGGAGTCGCGGTTCGGCGGCGTCGACCTCCTGGACCACAACGCGGCGTGGACCGATTTCCGGACGGACCTGGACGCCGGCGATGTGGACCTCGACACCTGGGACCGGGTCCTGCGCACCAACGCCACCGGGGGCCTGGTCCTCGTCCGCGAGGTGCTCCCGAGGATGCGCGCCCGGGGAGGGGGAGCCATCGTCCTCATCTCCTCCGGCTCGGCCTCGATCGGCGAGCACCGCCGTGTCGCGTACGGGGTGTCGAAGGCCGCCATCGAGCAGCTCGGCCGGCACGTGGCCGCCCGCTACGGCCGCGACGGCATCCGCTGCAACGTCGTCGCCCCCGGGTTCATCCTGACCGAGACGGCGGCCCGCGGCGTCCCCGAGGCGGGCCGGGCCCGGCTTGCGGAACAGAACCCCCTCGGGCGCCTCGGCACGCCGGACGACATCGCGCACGCCGTCGGCTTCCTGCTGTCCGACAGCGCCGGCTTCGTCAACGGCCAGGTCCTACGGGTAGACGGCGGGCTGACCATCGCCCCCCGGCTCGCCGGCCTCGATTGACGCCGGGTGCCCGGCCGGCCGCCGACGGCGCGGCCTTCCCCCGTGCCGCGTAGCGGCGCCACCGGTCTCGTAAGCTCCTCCCCCGTGCCACGCACCCCTCCCCTGACCGCACCCGCACACCGGCACTGCTCCATCCGGCACGCCGGGGCGGCCGCGCTGGCGCTGGCAGGGATGGTCCTCACCGGGTGCTCGTCGGGAGCGGCAGCGCCGGCCACGACGACCACGACCGTGCCACCCACGACGACGACCACGACCGAGCAGCCCGGGTGGACGGTCGTGGCCCGGGCCAACGGGGCGATCGCCGTGGACACCGAGGCGGTCACCGAGCCGACCGGCCACACCGTCACGATCTTCCGGTTCCGGGCCGGCCAGGCCCACTACGGGCTCCACGTGGGCAGCAACGACCCGCCTCGTGGCACCGCAGTGGTATCGGCCGACAGCGGGTCGACCATCGGCCCGAACGAGACGGCCTCCCTCCTTGCCGCCTTCAACGGCGGGTTCGAGGCGTCCGCCGGCGCAGGCGGTGTGGAGCTGAACGGCCAGATCCTCCTCCCCCTCCAGGCCGGCTACGCCAGCCTCGTCATCGACACCGACGGCACCGGACGCGTCGGGGTGTGGGGCCAGACGGTTCCGGCGAAGGGCGAGCAGGTCGCCAGCGTGCGCCAGAACCTCGCCCCGCTGGTCGTAGGGGGCCAGCCCAGCCCCCAGATCGCCGATATCGCCGCCTGGGGCGCCACCCTCGGCGGGGGCAACTCGGTCGCCCGCAGCGCGCTGGGCGAGGACTCGGCGGGCGACCTCCTCTACGCCGGGAGCATGTCCGCCCTCCCGAGCGACATTGCCGGTGCACTGGTGTCGGCCGGGACCACGACGGCGATGGAGCTCGACATCAATCCCGAGTGGGTGCAGATCGCCGTGGCCCCGTCGCCCGGCGGCCCGCTCGCCACGGGGATCCCCGGCCAGAACCGCCCGTCCAACCAGTACGTGGCAGGGTGGAGCCGTGACTTCGTCACCGTCCTGGCCGCCGGCTGAACCATGACATCCGCATCCGACGTCCCACCGCTGCGTGTCGGCGTCGTCGGGGCCGGGCCGTGGGCACTCCTCGTCCACGCACCGATGTTCGCCGTGCATCCGGGCACGGCGCTGACCGCAGTGTGGGGCCGGCGCCTCGACGCGGCCCACGAGGTCGCCGCACCACTCGGTGCCGTGGCCCACGACTCGTTCGAGCGGTTCCTCGAGGACGTGGACGCCGTCTCGTTTGCCGTACCGCCGGACGTCCAGGCCCCGCTGGCCGCCGTGGCAGCCCGCGCCGGCAAGGCGCTCCTGCTGGAGAAGCCCGTGGCGCTCGACCTGGCGGCAGCCGAGGCGCTGGCCGAGGAGGTGGCCCGGGCGGGTGTCCCCACCCAGATGCTCCTGACCTGGCGCTACCGGCCCGATGTCCGGACGCTGCTCGCGTCGGTGGCCCCGACGCGGACGATCGGGGGAAGGGGGCGGTTCCTCACCGATGGCTTCCTCGGCGGGATGTTCGCCACGCCGTGGCGGTTGGAACGGGGACCCCTGTTCGATCTCGGGCCCCACGTCGTCGACCTGCTGGACGCCGCGCTCGGGCCCGTCGTCGGGATCCGCGCCCACGGCGACCCCCGCCGCTGGGTCGGGCTCCTCCTCGACCACGAGGGTGGGGCCGTCAGCGAGGCCTCGCTCACCGGGCACAGCCCGGTCGACCACCCTCGTGCCGGCGTCGAGGTCCACACCGATGACGGTGTCCTCGAGGTGGACACCGCGGACTTCGACCCCGCCGTGCTGGCCACGGTGGTCGACGAGTTCGTGGCCACGGCCGGCGGGAGGCCGCACCCGCTCGACCTCGGCCGGGGGCTCCACCTCCAGCGCCTCCTGGACCGGGCTGCCGCCGATCTGGAGTGGTCGTGAGCGACCGACCCGGGAGTGCCGCCGGGGGGGACGCGGTCCGGCGGACCGCCGGGGACGTCGACCCCGCCTGGCTGACCGCCGTGCTGCACGCCGGCGGACACCTGGCGGACGATGCCCGGGTGACCGGGGTCACGGCGACGCCGGTCGGCACCGGACAGATGGCCGACACCGTGCGCCTCCGCCTCGACTACGAGCCGGACGGAGCGGGCCCGGCCAGCATCGTCGGCAAGTTCGCCTCGCAGGACGAACAGAGCCTGAACACGGGCCGCGTGATGCGGGCCTACGAGGTCGAGGTGCGGTTCTACGCCGAGGTGGCGCCCCGGGTGGCCGCCCGTGTGCCCGCCCTCCTGTTCGCCGCGCTCGACCCCGTCGAGTCGTGGTTCACCCTGCTGCTCGAGGACCTCGACGACGCGGTACAGGGGGACGAGATCGAGGGGTGCGACGCCGACGTGGCTGCCGCCGCGCTGGGCCAGCTGGCCGCGCTGCACGCCCCGTGCTGGGAGGACGCCGGGCTGGCCGCCACCGGGTGGATCGACCGGTCGTCGCCCGAGGGCGACGAGTTCACCGCCGCCCTCGTGACCGGGGTGTTCCCCGGCTTCCTCGAGCGCTACGGCGATCGGCTCGACCCCGAACACCGGGCGTTGCTCGAAGCCTTCATCCCACGCCTGCGGACCTGGATGTCCCGCGAGCGGGGCCCACGGACCATCGTCCATGCCGACTTCCGACTCGACAATCTCTTGTTCACTTCCGACCGGCCCGAGCCGGCGGTGGTCGACTTCCAGACCGTGAACTGGGGCTGCGGGGCCTACGACCTGGCCTACTTCGTCGGTGGCAGCCTCGAGCCGGCGGTGCGCCGTGCGGCCGGGGACGCCCTCGTCGCCGGTTACCACGAGGCCCTCGTGGCCCGTGGGGTCGGCGACTACCCGCTCGGGTCCCTGCGCACCGACTTCCGCCGCGAGGCATTCGGCGGGCTGCTCATGGCGGTGGGAGCGTCGATGGTGGTCAAGCAGACCGAGCGGGGCGACCGCATGTTCCTCACCAGCGTGCGGCGCCACGCCCAGCAGGCGATCGACCTCGACGCCCTGGCCCTGCTGGACGGCTGATAGGGGGGCGGACAGTAGGAGCGCTCCCGGGCCGCGGGGGTTACGGTTGGCACCGCCTACCCACCCGCACCGGGCGCCCGGTGCCACCGCGAGGAGCACCCATGGCCCAGCCCCACGACGTCCTGTCCGCTGCCCCCGACGACACGGGTTTCGAGTTCCGGGGGATCAACCACCTGGCGCTTGTCTGCCGGGACATGGAGCGGACGGTCGACTTCTACGCCAACGTGCTCGGGATGCCCCTGATCAAGACGATCGAGCTGCCCGCCGGCATGGGCCAGCACTTCTTCTTCGACTGCGGCGGCGGCGATGCCCTCGCCTTCTTCTGGTTCCCCGACGCGCCCGACGGCGTGCCCGGCGTGTCGGCACCGGCCGGCCGGCCCGACCAGGGGAGCCTGACCAGCGCCGTCGGGTCGATGAACCACGTCGCCTTCGCCGTGCCGCCGGAACGGATCGACGACTACCGAGACCGGCTGCGGGCTGCCGGGGTCGACTGCACCGACGTCGCCAACCACGACGACAGCGAGTGGGGCATCGTCGACGAGCTGCACCCCGGGGTGTTCGTCCGCTCCATCTACTTCCAGGACCCCGACGGCATCCTCCTGGAATTCGCGTGCTGGACGCGGGACCTCGGGCCCACCGACGTCAGCCACACACCGGCACGGGCCGGCGACCGGACGGCGGTCTGAGGACGTGGCGCGCCTGCGCGGTGTGCCGCGGTCCGAGGCGGAGGCGCCGATCGTCACCGTCATGTACGACCTTCTCTTCGAGGACCGGGACCCGGTCGCCGAGCCCGGGACGTCCGACGGCACCCCCGGCGACTGGTGGACGGTGGTCGCGCTCGTCCCCGACATCCTCGAACATGCCGTCCAGGGCTTCGGCCTCTACCAGAGCCCGAAGCGCCTCCTCGACCCCGTGCTGCGGGAGCTGGCCCAGGCCCGGGTGGGCTGGGCGTCGGGCAGCCAGTTCGTCTACTCCCAGCACTGCAAGTCGCTGCGGGCGCTCGGCGTGCCCGAGGAGACCATCGCCGCGGTGCCCCACTGGGCGGCGGCCGATTGCTTCGACGAGACCGAGCGCCTGGTGCTGGCCTACACCGACTGCCTCGCGCTCGACCACGGCCGGGTCCCCGACGGGCTGTTCGACGCCCTGCGGTCACGGCTTCCCGACGAGGAGATCCTCGAACTGACCTACATCACGACCCTCTACCTGCAGCACGCGGTGATGTCCCGCGCCCTGCGCACCGAATTCGACGACCGGAACGAGCCCGTCGTCGAAGTGGTCGTCGAAGGAGCCGACAACACCGGGGCCGGGCGACCAGGCGAGCATCCTCGCCCGAAGGACTGAGGGAGCGGCCCGTCAGCGGCCGAACCACCGTCGCTTCGGTGCGGTCGGGGAGTCGGCGGCACAGCGGCAGCGGTCACCGGGGGCTACATGGCCCAGCACCTGCTCCACGTGCAGCCCGCACCCCTTCCAGGTCGGCTGTCTGCATTGCTTGCACGTCACGGCTCTACACATACCCCCTAGGGTATCATGTCTCACCGGGCGGCGCGGTCGGGGGTGATGCCGGCGCCAGTCCCCGTCCCCGGCGCCCGGACAGACAGGTGGGCCGGGACCGGCGGGCCGTCCCCCGCGGATCGGCGGTACCCGGTCGCGGAAGCTGTTCCCCCGGAACCCGGAACCGCCTAGCTTCGACGTGACGTCGAGGGAAGCGGTCGGGACCATGGCAGACACCTCCACGGAAGTGCTCCAGGAGCCGGCGGCGGCACTGCCCCGCCGGCAGGTCCTCGTCATCATCGGCGCCCTCATGCTGGGCATGTTCCTGGCCGCGCTCGACCAGACCGTGGTGTCGACCGCCCTGCCCACGATCGTGGGCGATCTCCACGGGGCGTCGCACCTCAGTTGGGTGGTGACCGCCTACCTGTTGGCGTCGACGGTCTCGACGCCCCTGTGGGGCAAGCTCGGCGACCCGGCACGGCCACTAGCGTGAGGTTGTGCGCACGGACCAGGTGCCTGACGACGATCAACGGGATGCGGCGTGTGCGGCTCTCGACGACAAGCTGGACGAGGCCGAGCGGGAGTCGTTCCCGGCGAGCGACCCACCATCGTCGTGGGCAGGTGCGGACGGCCCCCCGGTCGATCGCTGAGTCGGGTCGGTCCATCCCGGACACCAATGGAACCTGATCTCGACTCGGAGAAGCGACGGGCCGCCGAAGCGGCGGCGCTCCTGGTCGAGGACTCGATGGTCCTGGGCCTCGGGACCGGGTCGACCGTGGACCACTTGCTCCCCGCGCTCGCCCGCAGGGGCCTGTCCCTGCGCTGTGTCGCCACCTCCCCGCGCACGCAGAGGATCGCCGTCGGACTCGGGCTGCAGATGGAGCCCTTCGCATGCGATCGGATAGACATGGCGATCGACGGCGCCGACCAGATCGCCCCTGACGGCTGGTTGGTGAAGGGTGGGGGAGGCGCCCACACCCGTGAGAAGCTCGTGGCGGCGGCAGCCGACGTGTTCGTGGTCATCGCCGACTCGGGCAAGTTGACTGATGCGCTCCTCCCTCCGATCCCGCTCGAGATCCTGTCCTTCGGAGCGGCCGCGACCCTCGCCCGGCTCGGTGCCGTCCGGCGTCGCGACACCCCGCCCACCCCCGATGGCGGTGTGCTGGCGGAGTACACCGGGGGATTCGACGACCCGCGGGGGCTGGCCCGCATGCTGGACGGGGTGCCGGGGGTCGTCGGACACGGACTGTTCCCACCGGAGCTGGTCACTACGGTCGTGATCGGACGGGGGGACTCCGTGGAGCGCCTCGACCTGCCAGCAGGACCGGTCCGGCGGGCGGGGGCGGGCCGGCCTACGTGAAGATGATCTCGCCGCCCGCTGCGATCCCGTAGAACTCGCCCACGGTGATGATGTCGTCCACCTGCTCGATGAAGTCGTCAGCGACGAACCCGAAGAGGTCCACGGACGCCTTGCAGGCGTAGATGCCGCACCCGGTGTCCGCGATGAGCTCCATGAATTCGGGGATGCCGGGGATGTCGAAGGTCTCCATCTTCTTCTCCATCATGTGGGTGGCGATGGCCGACATCCCGGGCAGGACACCGATGAGGCTGGCCATGTGCATCCCCGGGTTTCCCACGGCGGCGACCTTGATGTGCTCGAGCCGCTTCGCATGGATGGCGTCGAGCCCGAAGAACGTGAAGAAGAGGTTGGCCTCGATCCCCTCCGCCCGGGCCCCGTTGGCCATGATCAGGCCCGGATAGATCCCCTCGAGGGACCCCTTCGAGATGATGATGGACACCTTCTCGATCGTCTCGCCCATGGTGCACGCTCCCTTCGTTCGTCCTGCTCGTCCGGCTCGTCCGGCGATGTCGCCGCTGGCGGCCCGTCCACCGGAGGACCGGCGCCCGGCCCCGCCCCCTCAGATGCAGCCGCGTGGCTTCGGGATCCCGGCGATCTTGGCCGCCAGCTTGGCGGGCCCCTTCGGGAACAGCTGGTAGAGCTCCTTGACCGGCACGCCCGACGTCTTGCCCAGCACCCGGACGGTCGGTCCGGTCCCCTTGGCCTCGTATTCGGAGCGCATGAACCGGACGACCTCCCAGTGCCGGTCGGTCATCGGGTCGATGCCCTCTCGGCGGGCGAGCTCGACGGCGATCTCCTCGTTCCACTGGGTCGGGTCGGTCAGGAACCCGTCCTCGTTCACGTCCACCGGTGTCCCGGCAATGGTGTCCACGGTCATGACGGCATCTCCTCTCTAGGCGTCCGCGGCCTGCTTCTTTCCCGCGGTCGGCATGGCGCTGTGGAGCCCTGGGAGATCCCGGCCCGGCAGCAGGCTGTGCCAGTAGATCCACTGGAACATGAGCTTCCCCAGGTGGTTCAGGCGTGAGTCCTTCATCAGGGGCAGGCCCACGGACCCGGGGAAGTGCCCGGGTAGCGGCTCCACGTCGTAGTTGAAGTCGATGAGCATCGCCTTGTGGAATCCGGTCTCGATGAAGCAGTTGGCGTGCCCGTCGTAGGAGGCGTCGAGCGGGCGGCCGGCCAGGAACCGCTGGACGTTCTCCACCAGGACCTCTCCCTCGAAGTGGGTGACCGACCCGGCCTTGGAGATGGGGAGGGAGGCGGCGTCCCCCACGGCGAAGACCTCGGGAGCCACCGTCGACTGCAGTGTGTGGACGTCGGTCGGGACGAACCCGAGTTCGTCGCCCAGGCCCGGCGACCGGGTGATGCACGGGGCTCCGTTGTGGGCCGGTACCACCACGGCCAGGTCGAAGGGGACCTCACGGTCGTCGTACGAGATGAGCCGCCCTCCGGTGCCGTCCACCTCCCCCGTGTTGAACTCGGTCTCCAGGGCGATCCCCCGCTCGGCCAGCATCCCACCCAGGCGGTGCGCGGCGACCGGCGTGGTGAAGGCGGCGTCGAGTGGCGTGACGTAGCTGAGCTCCACGTCGTCGCGCACGCCCCGCTGGCGCAGGAACCAGTCGGCCAGGAAGCAGAACTCGAGCGGGGCCACCGGGCACTTGATCGGCATCTCGACGACGTTCACCACCAGCCGGCCGTGGTCGAAGGAGGCCAGCGCCGTCTCCAGCCCGGCCGCGCCCTCCGGCGTGTAGAAGGTGAAGACCCGCTCCATCCACCCGGGCCCGGTGAGGCCCTCGGTCTCCTCGGGTGCAAGTACCGATCCGGTGGCGACGACCAGCGCGTCGTAACCCAGCGTGGACCCGTCACCGAGCACCACTTCGCGCCGCCCGAGCTCGACATGGTCCACCCCGGTGGTCCGGTACCCGATGCCGGGGTGCAGTTGGCGCCCCCGGGGCCGGGTGATGTCCTCGGGTTGGGTCAGTCCGAACGGCACGAACAGCAGTCCCGGCTGGTAGACGTGCACGTCGTCCTGGTCGACGACGGTGATCTCGGCGTCGTCCGGGCTGTAGGCGTTGCGCAGGCGGTTGGCGGTCAGTGTGCCGCCCGTGCCACCCCCGAGGATGACGATCCGGTGCATGGTACGGCCTCCTACCGTCAGGGTCCCGCGCGTTCGGGCAGAGTCCATCCAATACCCGTTTGGGTAGGGTGAACAGGGCCGAATTCCCTTATCGAGGACGTGGACCATGACGACGGACGCAGACCATCGGCTCGGAGCCGGCAGGCGGGCCGGGGCGACCGACGGCGCACCGCTCCGGGTCCTCGTCGTCGGCGGTGTCGCCGGCGGGATGTCGGCCGCCGCCCGCCTCCGCCGTCTCGACGAGGCAGCGGAGATCACGGTGGTCGAGCGCTCCGGCCATGTCTCCTACGCCAACTGCGGGCTCCCCTACTTCGTGGGTGGGGTGATCGAGGACGAGGACGACCTCCTCCTCCAGACCCCGGAACGACTGCACGAGCGGTTCCGGCTCGACGTCCGGGTCGACTCCGAGGTCGTGGGCATCGACGCGGCCGCACACGTCGCCACCGTGCGGTCCACGGTCGACGGCAACGAGTACCCACTCGACTTCGACAAGCTGGTGCTCAGCCCCGGCGCCGTGTCGGTCCGACCGCCGATCCCGGGCTTCGACCGGGTCCGGTCACTCCGCACCGTCGAGGACGCTGCCCGTCTGTTCGGCGACGTCGCGGCCCGGCCCCGGTCGGCCGTGGTGATCGGTGCCGGGTTCATCGGCCTCGAGACCGCGGAGAACCTCGTCCACGGCGGCGTCGACATCACCATCGTGGAGGCGGCCGACCAGATCCTCTCCCCACTCGATCCCGAACTGGCGGTCCTGGTCGAGGCCGAGCTGCTCGCCCACGGCGTCCGGGTCCTCACCGGTGTCGCCGTCACCGAGGTCACCGGGGACTCCGTGGTCCTGGCCGATGGTCGGGTCATCCCCGGCGATCTGGTGGTCGGCTCGATCGGGGTCCGCCCCGACACCCGGCTCGCCGTCCTCGCCGGCCTCGCCATCGGACCGGCCGGTGGCATCGCCGTGACCGGGAGCGGCCAGACGAGCCATCCGGACATCTACGCCGTGGGCGACGCTGTCGACAAGGTGGACTCCGTCGGAGGAGGTGCCTCGCTGGTCGCCCTGGCCAACGTGGCCAACCGGCAGGGCCGACGCGCCGCCGACCACATCGCCGGACTCGTCCAGCCCTCCTCCCCGTCGGTCGGGACGGCCATCGTCAAGGTCTTCTCCCGCACGGCCGCCATGACCGGTTGGAGCGAGACCCGGCTGCGTGCCGCCGGCCGGCCCTACCGCTGCGTGCACTCCCACCCCATGAGCCACGCCACCTACTACCCCGGGGCCGAGCAGATGGCACTCAAGTTGCTGTTCGATCCGATCGACGGGACGATCCTGGGGGCCCAGGCCGTCGGCGGCGCCGGGGTCGACAAGCGGATCGACGTGCTCGCCACGGCGATCACGGCAGGGATCCGGGCGCCCGCCCTTGCAGACCTGGAACTCGCCTACGCCCCGCCGTTCTCCTCGGCCAAGGACCCGGTGAACATGCTCGGCTACATGGCCGAGAACGTCCTGTCCGGCGAGTGCGATGTGGTCGAGCCGGGCGAGCTACCCGCGCTGCTCGCCACCGGCTGGACCCTCCTCGACGTCCGCACGGCGGCGGAGCACGCCAGCGGGACCATCCCCGGCAGCGTCAGCGCCCCCCTCGACACCCTTCGCGAGGACCTGCCGTCACTCGGAGGGGGACCGTTCGCCGTCCTGTGCCAGGTCGGCCAGCGGGGTCACACGGCGACCGAGCTCCTCCACCATCTGGGCCACGAGGCGCGCAATCTCGACGGCGGCTACCGGACATGGCTGGCGGCCGAGGCGGCCCGCACCGGCGACGCCGCCCTTCTGGTCACGCCAGCTTCGTGAACATCCGCTGGACCTCGTCGAGCGGGTAGCCGGAGGCGGCCGACTCCTCGGGGTGCTCGATGCAGTAGGTGAGCCCACTGGCCACCAGCCGGAACCCGGCCTGCTCCAGGGCGTTGATCGCCGCGCTGAGCTGGGTCACGATGTCGCGGCACTCGCGGCCGTCTGCCAGCATCTTCTCCACGGCCGTCACCTGACCGCCGGCGCGGCGGAGCCGCTTGCGCAGGTCGTCGACGACGTCATCGGGCAGTTCCACGGGCTTCCTCCGGATCGCGTACCCCCAAGGGTACCCGCCGGGCGGCCCCGGCCGAGCTCCCGCCCGGTCAGCCGACCGTCAGGACCAGCTTCTGCTTGACGACATGTCTGAGCGTGCCGTAGGCGAACGTGGCCGTCACCTTCAGGTGGTAGGTGCCGGCAGCCGGCTTCTTCCCGTTGGCCACGGGCACCCCGGACAGCGTGCCGGTCCCGTCGAGATTGTCGACGAAGGTCACGCCCGCCGGCAGCTTGCCCTTGGTCGCGAGCGTCGGGGTGACCCCGCCGGTGGTGGTCACCGTGAAGGTGAAGTATGCGCCGGTCGTCGCCGACACGGTGGACGGGCTGGTGAACGCACAGCCTGAGCCGCACACCGATGGCGCCGTGTACGAATAGGTCGCTGCCGGCACGGCGGCGCTGGTCCCCCCGAGCGTGGTGACGGTCACGGTGACGACGTCGATCGCCTCGCCCGCCGGTGCCACGGCGTCGATCTGGGTGTCACTGACGACGGTGAAGGGGGCGTACTGGCCGCCGAACGACACGCCGCTCGCACCGGTGAACCCGTACCCCGCCACGACGACCTGGGACCCACCGTTGAGCGGACCGGTGCTCGGGCTGAGACCGGTGACGGCCGGGCCGGCCACGAACGTGAACTGGTCGAGCGGCACCGTAGCCCCCGTCCCGCCGGGCCCGGTCACGGTGATGTCGACCGTCCCCGACGGCGCGGCCGGCGAGACCGCGGTGATCGAGGTATCGGCGACGACGGTGAAGCTCGCCGCCGGTGTGGCGCCGAAAGTGACCTGGGTGGCGCCGGTGAACCCGGTCCCGGTGATCGTCACCGACGTCCCCCCCGACGCCGGGCCCGCGGACACCGAGATCCCGGTGACCCGCGGCGCCGGCACGAAGCCGGGCGCCAGCAGGAGGAGGGCGGAGGTGCCTGAGTCGTAGACCTGGTTGCCTTCGGCGTCGGTGGCCGAGAAGCCCGGGACTGCCGCACCCGAGGCGGGCACGGTGTAGGTGACGACCGTCCCTGTCAGGTCCCACGTGACGTCGGCCGAGGCCGTGTACGTCGTGGAGTGGTAGCCGCCGCCCCTGCCGCTGCCGCCGCACCTGGTGGACAGGCCGACTTCGCCGGTGGGGTATCCGGTCGACGGGTCGAACCCGGTGGTGGCGGACGTCTCCTGAATCCCCCCGCACGAGTGGCCGAGGATGGCGAAGGCCGTGCCCTGGGGCAGGTCCAGGGGGATCGGGGTCGAGGTCGCCGAGGCCACTCCGGCGGTTCCGACCAGTCCCATGGCCGCCATCGCGGCGGCCACCATCAAGGTCCTGACTGTGCGCATCGGTTCCCCACTTTCCCGAGTGGACTACTTCCCCGACGAGAGGCTACCCCGGTTGCATCCCTCCCGCTCGCCCGACGCCGCGACCGGTCCGGGGACCGACCGCACGGCTCAGACCCCAGACCGCAGACCACTCGTCAGTCGCCGGGGGCCCGCTGGTCCCGCCGCAGCACGTCCAGGAGTTCGTCGTACGGTCCGAGCAGGTAGGCCCGGTCGCCGCCTTCGAACCGTGTCCCCCGGCGGGGCGGGTGGTCCAGGGTCCCGTCGCCCGACACCCGGCTGAGGGCCACGACCCGGGTCCGCGCCGACAGGTCCTGCATGGCCAGGCCCTGGAGGCCCCCGCCCGACGCGATGGACAGGCGCCCCACCAGGAACGGCTGCTGGTCGACGAAGAACGTCTCGAGGACATCGAGGCCGAGGGCGGCACCCACGAACCAGGGGGCGGCCAGGGCCGACGTCGACCGGACGTGTCGGAACCCGAAGTTGCGCTCCATCATCCTGGCCAGGTCGCGGTCGAAGACCCGCAGAACGACGGGGACGACGTCCCACCGCTCGGCCAGGGACTCGCGGACGGCCAGGCCGGTCTCGATGTTGGTCAGGTCGGCACTGGTGAGGATGGCGACGGCTGACGCCTCGTCGAGGTTGACCGACGCGTGGGTCTGGCGCTGGGTCGCGTCGGCGATCACCACCGGCACCCGCAGCGCACGGGCCCGGTCGAGGTACCGGTTCTGCCCGTCCCGCTCGACGACGACCACCTGGCGGCCCTGGGCCACCAGCCCCTCGACCACCCGAATCCCCACCGACCCGAGACCGACCACGATGACGTGGCCCGTCATACCGGGCACCCGCCGCCGGCCCAGCGACTGGTCGATCCTCCGGCTGACGAGGAAGTTGGTGAACAGGGCGAACGCCGTCGACACCAAGGAGACCCCCAGCACGATCAGTACGATGCCGAAGACCTGGAACCATGCCTGCTGGGCCGAGAAGTTGTAGTCCCCGTAGCCGACCGTGGCCACCGTCTCCACGGTGAAGTAGGCGGAGGCGAGGAGCCCGGGGTGACCGTGCCCGCCGGGCAGCCGATACCCGAGGCGGATCACCGACGCCGACACGACAAGGAGGCCGAGGAGCCCGGCACCCACGAGAGCCAGACCCCGGGCGTTCGAGTCGCGCAGCGCGGCGAGCCGCCGGCGGGCGTGGCGGAGCAGGGGAATCGACGCGTCGCCGGGACCGGCGACACCGCCGAGATCGATGCCCGCCCGTTCCAGTTCGTCAGGGGTGCCGAGCACGGCGACCCGGTCCCCGGCGCCGACCGGATGGTCCCGCCCCGGGCAGCACACGATCTCCCCGCCGTCCGCCGGGACGACCGCTACCGGGGCGAGGTGCCCGAAGTGGCCGCGGAACGTCCGGTTGTACACGTCCTCCCGCCCGACCACGACCTCGGCCACCGCGAACCGCTCACCGCCCAACTCCACCTGGTGGGACGGCTGACGGAGGCACACCTCCACGAACGACGGCGCCGCCAGGGCGGCCACGTCCAGGATGGTCCCCGTCCCGAGCACCCGCTCGAGGGCCCGCCCCACCGAGGGGTTGGCCAGTTGGACCACCAAGCGGACGTCGGCCCGGGCCTCGCGCACCCGCATGGCGATCTCCAGTGTGGCGAGTTCGTTGGTCTCGACGCAGATGACGGCCGACGCCCGGTCGATCCCGGCCTCGACCAACCCGTCTCCGAGCTGGGCGCTCCGGTGGACGTGGGTGACGCCCCACCCCTCGATGATCCGTGCCAGCCGCAGGTCCGGGTCGTCGTCGACCACGACCACCGCCACACCGCTCTGGTGGAGCTGCTCCACGGTGCGCAGGCCGACGCCCCGCAGACCGCACACGATCACGTGCCCGTCGCCGCCCCAGGCACCTGTGCGGGTGTCCGTCGGGTCGGGGAGACCGGCGGTCCCCTGTGCGGTCATCGCTTCTGGCGCCATCCCCGCTCGAACGGCAGCCGCCACGTCCGGGGAGCGATGAGCTCCCGCATGGCCGGCGGCCCCCACGACCCGACCCGGTAGAGCTGCACCTCCGGAGGGTCGTCGAGAAGCGGCTGGGACACCTCCCACAGGCGCTCGATCCCCTCGGCGTTGGTGAAGAGCGTCTGGTCACCGCTCATGGAGTCGTGGATCAGCCGCTCGTACGCCTCGAGGACGTGGTCGCTGTCCTCCGTCTCGTGGAGTGCGAATTGGAGGCTGAGCTTGTCGAGCTTCATACCCGGTCCCGGGCGCTTGCCGTAGAACGAGAGGGACAGCTTGGAGGAATCGGCCAGGTCGAAGGTCAGGTGGTCGGGTCCCTGGGTTCCCACGCCCGAGCCGGCGGGGAACATCGACTTCGGGGGCTCGCGGAAGGCGATCGACACGATTCGTGCGCCCTCGGCCAGGTGCTTGCCGGTCCGCAGGTAGAAGGGGACGCCCGCCCACCGCCAGTTGTCGATCTCGCACCTGAGGGCGATGAACGTCTCGGTGTCGGAGTCCGCCGGCACCCCATCGGCGTGGGTGTAGCCCTCGTACTGGCCGCGCACCACGTGCCGGGCGTCGATCGGCAGCATCGACCGGAACACCTTGTTCTTCTCCTCGTTGATCGACCGGGGTTCGAGCTCGGTCGGGGGCTCCATCGCCACGAAGGCCAGGACCTGGAAGAGGTGGGTCACCACCATGTCCCGGAAGGCGCCCGTCTGCTCGTAGAACGCGGCCCTCGACTCGACCCCGAGGGTCTCGGGCACGTCGATCTGGACGTGGTCGATGTGCTGGCGGTTCCAGATGGGCTCGAAGAGCCCGTTCGCGAAGCGGAAGGCGAGGATGTTCTGAGCCGCCTCCTTGCCCAGGAAGTGGTCGATCCGGAACACCTGGTCGTCGTCGAAGACTTCGCGTACCACCGAATTGAGGCGGCGAGCGCTGTGCAGGTCGGTCCCGAACGGCTTCTCCATGATGACCCGCGACCGGTCGGTCAACCCGGCCTCGCCCAGCGTGCGGACCACCGAGTCGGCGGCCGCGGGCGGAATGCTCAGGTAGTGGAGGCGGCGGGGTTCGGTGTCGAACGTGGCCTCGAGGCGCCGGACCGTCTCGGCCAGTCCCGCCACTCCGTGCCCAGCGGGCACATAGACGAGCCGGTGCCGGAATTCGCCCCAATGGTGGTCGGTCACGCCGCCCCGGGCGAACTCGTCGCACGCCGACCGGGCCAGGCCGTGGTACTCGCCGTCATCGAACGCCTCGAGCGAGGTGGCCACGATGTGACACTCGGGCAGCATCCCCGCCCTCGACAGATGGAACAGGCCGGGGAGCAGCTTGCGTCTTGCCAGGTCGCCGGTGGCACCGAAGAGCACGATGACGTGGGGAGGCGCCGGGACATGGGCACCGCCGCCGTCCCTCCGGACGACCTCGTCGACGAGCAGCCCGAGGCCGCCGTCGGCCCACGCTGCGTCGCTCCCGACGCCGGGATCCTGCGTGTCGGACGCCATCCCTCGGACCTCTCGTGCCGTCTTCGATCCTGTCCACCGGTGGTGGACCGAGCGCACTCGGTCGGCCCGTGCCGGCCCGCCGGACGACCGGGCACGACCTCGTGCGCTTGGTGAGACCACGGTACGGAGGCTTCGTTTCCGGAAGGTTGCCGGAATGCGTGCATCCCATGAACCGGCCCCCAGCAAAAGTTGAACGTGTGCAATACTCTGAATCCGTGCAAGAACTCCGGAACGCCAACAAGCGCCGACGGCGCCTGCAGATCCTCCAGGGTGCCCACGACCTGATCGCACGCGACGGGGTCCACGCCCTCACGATGCGCTCGCTGGCCGAGGCGTCCGCGGTGAGCGTCCCGACGATCTACGCACTGGTCGGGGGTCGCGACGACGTGATCTCCGCCCTGATGGACTCGGGCGTCCACCGCTTCGACGCCGGCGTGGAGGACCTCGATTCCCGTGGTCTGTTCCGGGCGACCGCCATCGTCGAGCTGTTCGCCGACGTCCTCGACCACGAGCGCGAGCTCCTCCACGCACTGCTGGCCTCGGGAGCGCTGGTCTCGGCCGGCTCCGAGCCCCTGCTCCTGTTCCACCGACGCCAGGTCGAGCTCGAGCGCGCCTTCCGCGAGGCCGTGGAGGACGGCGAGCTCCGTGCGGACGTGGACCCCGTGTTCGCCGCCACCACCGCGGTGCGACTGGGCATGGGGGTCATCATCGACTGGGTGGTCCAGACCGGGGACCCGGCGGACCTGCGCACGGAACTCCTGCGCTCCGTCGCCGTCGTCATCTCGGCATTCTCGTGACCGCGGCCGAGACACGGCCTGCGGCACCCGACCACCACCCGGTGGTGCCGCTGCAGCGCCTGTGGCGGCGCGAGCTGGACAACTACCCGACGACCCGGGCCCGTCACCGGCTGCTCGCGCTCGTGGTGCTGTCCAGTGTGGTCATGTACTACCAGCAGTACGTGGCCGGAGCGGTATCGACGTCGATCCTCTCCACCTACCAGATGACGTTCCGCTTCTACCTGACCGTGATCGTGGTCAGCAGCGTGGCCGGGGCCGTCGCCTCGCTCATCGCATCCGTGGCCGACCGGATCGGCCGGGCGAACATGGTGGTGGTCGGACTGCTCGTCGTCGGCCTGGTCACACTCGTCGGTGTCCCCGCCGCCCACACGAAGTGGAGCTACGCCGCCGCAATCTCGGTGGTCGGCTTCTTCGAGGGCATGGTCCTGGTGGCCACCCCGGCGCTCGTCCGCGACTTCTCCCCCCAGCAACGCCGGGGTGCGGCCATGGGGTTCTGGACCCTCGGCCCGGTGCTCGGGAGCCTGACGGTGTCGCTCGTGGCGTCGCAGACCCTGGATGCTCATCCCCAGTGGCAGTTCCAGTTCCGCGTCGCCGGGGCGGTCGGCCTGGTCGTGTTCGTCCTGGCACTGTTCTTCCTGCGTGAGCTGACCCCGGGCCTGCGCGACCAGATCATGACGTCGCTGCGCGAGCGGGTGCTGGCCGAGGTCCGGTCCCGGGGCATGGACGTGGAGCGCGCGCTGAAGCACCCGTTCCGCCAGATGCTGGGGGCCGACACGGTGCTCCCCGCGCTCGGGGTGAGCCTGTTCCTCCTGATGTACCTGGCCGCGGTCGGCTTCTTCGTCATCTACTTCGTCTCGGTCTTCGGATTCTCCCAGTCGGCGGCCAACGGACTCGGCAACTGGTTCTGGTCGGCGGACGCGGTCGCCGTCGTCCTGGTGGGGATCGTCTCGGACCGCATGAAGGTGCGGAAGCCGTTCATGCTGCTCGGCGGGGTCACCGCCGTCGTGACGAGCATCGTGTTCGCCTCGCTGGCCACCCACCCCCGCACGTCGTACACCACGTTCGTGGTCGTGATCATGGTCATGTCGGCGTCGCGAGGCGTCGCGTACGCCCCGTGGATGGCGGCTTACACCGAGACACTCGAACGCCGGAATCCGGCCCTCGTCGCCACCGGCCTGGCCATCTGGGGGTGGATCCTCCGACTGGTGGCGGCGGCCTCCTTCCTGATCGTCCCCTTCGTCGTCCCGTCCGCCACCCCGGTCGCCGACTACGGGCCCCATGCGTCGGCGCTGCAGGCCAGGTACGCGGCGCAGATCGCCACGTTGAAGCTCGTGCAACCTGCCACGCTCGCCGTGCTCCAGGCCGACCCCACCAACCGCAAGGCGGAGATCGCTGCCGTTTCGCAGATCTCCCGGGCGGCGGACATCTCCTTCACCGCAGCGACCGCCGACCTCGTGGCGGCCTCCAAGATCCCGGCCGCCGACCGCGCCTTCCTTTCGACCCACGGGCGTGAGGTCCTGGCGGCGCGGGCCGCGGCACCCGCTCAGTGGCAGCACTGGTGGTACGTGTGTGTCGCCGGTGAGGTCCTGTTCCTGCCGACGATCTTCCTACTCGTCGGGAGGTGGCGCCGATCGTCGGCCGTGCGGGACGAGGAGGAGCACGAACGACTGGTCACGGCGGAATTCGAGGAGCTGTCCTCCTCCGACGAATACGTCGAGGGCGTCACCGCCTGACCGGTGCCCGTGCCGCCGGTCGTCACTAGGGTGCGGGGACGCGCACGAGGAGGGACACGCCCATGTCGGACAACCTGCGGATCCTGGCCGAGTACAGCGCCGCCATGGAGGCGGGCGACACCGAAGCCGTCTTCGGCTTCTGGGCGCCCGAGTTCCACAGCCACGTGACCGAACGGGTCACTCCGGGCAAGGTCGGCGAAGACGTGCGTGGCGAGGAGCAGAAGTGGTGGGAGGCCGCCCGCTCCGCGTTCCCCGACATGGAGTTCACCGTCAACCTGGTCATCGAGTCGGGCGACCTCATCGTGTCGAATTGGACGGTCCACGGGCACCACACCGGAGCAGCCTTCTACGACGTCCCTCCGTCGGGCGAGGAAGTCACCATCAACGGCACCGCCATCGTGCGGATGCAGGGCGGGAAGATCGTGGAGCACTGGGGCGGGCCCCACTGCCAGGAGGGTCTCGGCCTCATCCACTGATGAGCCCAGGTGTCGCATCCATGATCGGTAGACGCCTGGCCCCTTCGTACCGTGGCCGACCGACGGGCACTTCGTCGCCCTGAACCGACGGTGCCCCTTCGGGTCAGTGCTGCACGTGGCGGTGCCGGCAGCGCAGCCGCGCAACGGATCCGCGGGCGAGCGCGGCGGCCGGCAGGCTCGCCGGGTGGGGCCGACCCGGCACGATGACGGCAGGAGGCAGGCTCACCACACCATGGCGCGCGCATGGGAATCCCAGTCGAGGCGACGGAGCCGATCCACCACGTCACCGTCGACCGGCAGGGCCCACGCCTCCTGGAACCACACCACGGTGAGCTCGGAGTAGTCGCCGGCCCCCGATACGGGGTCGGGCGACTCGAACCGGGCACACACCGCTGTGCGCGGCAGTAGGCAGGCTTCGTCCGGGCCGTCACCACCGATGTCGACGATCGGCGTCTCGACCGGCGGGACGAGGACGACGCTCCGGCCGTCGGCGGAAGCCCCCTCTACGATGCCGGCCACCAGCTTCGCGTTCTGGCCCCGGGTGGGCACCCCGTCGAGCATGCCCTCGTACACCCGCTTCTGGTCCAACTCCCTCAGCCGTATGATCCGCCCGTCCACCAACCGTACGTCCACGTCATCCATGCTCATATGGGCCACCGTATGGAAGGGGTGTGACGCCCAAGATGGGGCCACTGCAGATGGGCGTGTTCACCGGCACCTTTCGGGCTCTGAACAACGTGCAGGCCCGAGAGACCCTGGTCCTGGCTCTGCGCTACCGCCAACGCCGATTCCACCGTGCCACCCCATTGGACGGATTCCCGGATGGCCAGTCGAAATTACATACATGTCATTTGCGGCATCGTGAGCGATCCCCCGTGTCCCCCGGTGCGGTTCAGAAGGGTGAGGTGGGCGACACCGGGCCGACCGGCGTGCCCCGGGCGGAGTCGCCCACGGGGACTGACCAGCAGTCCGGTGGATTCCGAGCCGGCCGTAGAGTGGGAGTCGGGCCCCGGGTCGGAGGCCCCGTCCGCGTGGAGTTGGTGCTCGGACACCCGGCGCACGGTCCCGACGCCCGGCCCCGCCCAGTCCACCGGAGGGAGCGCGGCCCGTGCCCATGACATCGGCGGGCCCACGATCAGGAATGGAGGCACGACTGATGGCCGGCTACGACATCATCGGTGACCTCCATGGCAGCGCCGACAAGCTGGTGGGGCTGCTCGACCGGCTCGGCTACGAAGTGGTCGACGGCGCCCACCGGCACCCGGACCGGCGGGCGGTCTTCGTCGGCGACCTCATGGACCGGGGCGACGACCAGGTCGAAGTGGTCCGGATCGTACGGGCCATGCACGAGGCCGGTTCCGCCCTCGTCGTCCTGGGGAACCACGAGTTCAACGCCCTCGCCTACGCCACGCCCGACCCCTGCACGCCCGGGGATTTCGCCCGAACCCATGCGGGTCGGCGGGGGGCGCACAATACGCGCCAGCACCGGAGTTACCTGGACCAGGTGGTGGAGGGCTCCGACCTCCACCGGTCCCACCTCGACTGGTTCCGCACCCTGCCGTTCCACCTGGACCTCGGCGGGCTCCGCGTGGCGCACGCGTGCTGGCACCCGGCGTCGCTGGCCGTCCTCGAGGCGTGGGTGGGCCCGGGTTCACCGCTCACCGACGCCTTCGTCGTCGAGGCCTCCACCCACGGCACCGAGGCATTCGACGCCGTCGAGGTCGTCCTGAAGGGTCCCGAGCTGCACCTGCCGTCCGAATTGGCATGGGTCGACCCGGAGGGCACGGTCCGGCACGCGGCCCGCCTGCGGTGGTGGGACGACAGCGCCACCACCGCCCGTGAGGTCGTCATGATCCCCCCGGGCTCCCGGACCCCCGATGGCTCTCCCCACCCGGGCCTTCCCGACGTCGCGTCGGACGAGGCGGACGCCTACCGCTACCGCGACGCCGTGCCCGTCTTCTTCGGCCACTACTGGTTCGTCGGTACCCCTGCCCCCGCGGCCGCCCGCGCCGTGTGCGTCGACTACAGCGCTGTCCGCGACGGCTTCTCCCTCGTCGCCTATCGGTGGGACGGCGAAGCCGTCCCGACGGCTGACCGGTTCGTCGGCTTCCCCGGGTCGCGGGAGCCCGAGTAGCTTGGCCCCGTCCCTTACCCGACGGGAGACTGCCCGATGGTGACGTCCGTCCACGAACTCGACCTGCCGGTCGTCGACACCACCGACATGGAGCGCGACCAGGCGCTGGCTGTCATCGCCGACGCACGTGGCCGCCACTGGCTGGCCCGGTCGCCACTCGGCTACTCGATCAGCCGGCACGACGACTGCGTGTCGCTGCTCCGGGACCGGCGCTTCCACAACGCCCTCTCCCTCCTGCGCCAGATGAACGGGCTCGAGCCCGATGAGTCCGAGAACCCGCGCCGCCAGTCGATACTCGCCATGGAGGGTGAGGATCACGCCCGCCTGCGCCGGCTGGTGGCGCCGGCCTTCACCCCGCAGGCGGCCGACCGGCTCCGCCCGTTCATGCGCGACGTCGTGGGAGGGCTCGTCGACGGCTTCCACTCCTCCGGTCGGTGCGAGGTGGTGGCCGACCTGTGCGAGCCCTACCCGATCCCGATCATCTGCGAGCTGCTGGGGGCACCGAAGGAGGACTGGCGGCAGTTCTCCGCCTGGGCGACCGACATCTTCCGGATCTTCAACCAGAACCTGGCCGAGGACCTCCCGCTCATCGAAGCGGCCGACGCCGAGCTCGAGGCGTACCTCACCGACCTGATCGCGGTGCGGCGCACCTCGCCCGGCCAGGACCTGCTGAGCGATCTCATCGCCATCGAGGAGGAAGGCGACCGCCTGTCCACCGAGGAACTCGTCTCGTTGGCGGTGGCCGTGCTCATGGCAGGGACCGACACCACGCGCAACCAGCTCGCCTGCGCCCTGGCGCTGTTTGCCGAGTACCCCGACCAGTGGGCGCTGCTGGCCGAGCACCCCGAGCTCGCCCCGCGGGCGGTCGAGGAGGCCATGCGGTACCTGGGTGCCGTCCGGGGGACGGTCCGGTTCGCCCCCGAGGACATCGTCTTCCACGATGTGCTGTTCCCGAAGGGGACACTCGTCTTCGTGTCACTGGCGGGGGCCAACCGGGACCCGGACACGTACCAGGAGCCCGAGACCTTCGACATCACCCGGGAGCGCGGCACCCAGCAGATGACGTTCGGGTCCGGCATCCACCACTGCATGGGGGCCGCGCTGGCCCGGGCCGAGCTCCAGGAGGCGCTCACCCTGCTCGCCCGTCGGACGCCCGGCCTGGCCACCGACGGGCCCGTCGAGTGGAAGCCGACCACCTTCGGCATCTGGGGCCCGGCCCGCCTGCCGCTGCGCTTCACACCTGCCTGAATCCGCCTGAGTCCGCCTGAGCCGGCGTCAGCCGAGCTCGGCCAGACGGGGTACGACGTGGTCGCCCAGTCGCGCCGCCCATGCCACCGGGTCCTCCACCAGCGGCATGACCTCGACGAGGTCGACTCCGAGCGCGGCATACCGCTCCATCGAGGCGAGGAACCCGTCGACGTCGGCCAACGGGTCGGCCATGCCCAAGATGGTGCGCTGGATGTCGGCCGGGTCGCGGTCGGCGTCGACGCAGTGCCGCTCCAGGACCTCGAGTTTGTGGGCCACCTCCGCCGGTTCCGTGGCGAACAGGTTGCACGCGTCGGCATACCGGGCCACGAGCCGGAGGGTCTTCTGCTCGCCGCTTCCCCCTACGAGGATCCGGGGCCGGGGCTCGCTCACCGGCTTCGGCGAGCAGATCGTCTCGGCGAGACGGTAGTGGGCACCCACGTAGGGGCCGTCGTCGTCGCTCCACATCTGGTGGCAGATCTGCAGCGTCTCCTCGAGCCGCTCGAACCGCTCGGACAGCGGGGGGAACGGCACGCCGTACCCGAGGTGCTCGGCCTCGTACCAGGCGGCGCCGATACCGAGCTGGGCGCGGCCACCCGACACCACGTCGAGGGTGGTCACGATCTTGGCCAGCAGGCCGGGGTGCCGGTAGGTGACCCCGGTGACCAGGAGGCCGAGACGCAGCCGCTCGGTCCGGCCCGCTACGAACCCCAGCGCCGTGTAGCCCTCCAGCATCGGCTCGTGCCGGTCGGCGAACTCCTCCATCTGGAAGTAGTGGTCCATCATGGTGAAGGTCGTGCAGCCGGCGTCCTCGGCGGCGCGGGCCGTCCCCGCCAGGATCGGTCCGATGGCCCCCGGGCCGCCGGGCAGGGTGAAGTTGGCGAAGTGGATGCCGAGTTCCATGGTGGTCCTCCTGGTGGTCGGGCGCCGGAGCGTCGGCCACCCGCGGCCAGAGTAGGGCGGACGCCGCCAGGTCGCCCCGGTCAGCCCCCCGCCGGCTCCCGTGCCCCGTCCAGGACGGCCAGGATCTCGTCGCCCCACCGTTCGAGCCGGATGGGACCCATCCCCCGGCAGTGGCCCAACTCGGCCAGGGTGGCCGGGTCACGCTCGGCGATGCCGACCAGCTCCTTGTCGTTGAGCACGACGTATGCCGGCACCCCGTCGGCACGGGCCGCCGCCGACCGCCAGGTCCGCAGTGCGGCCTCGCCCGGCCCCGCCCCGGCACCCCCGGCGGTCCCGTCGGACCCGGCGGTCCGGCGGGACCCCGCACGCGCACGGGACGGCCTGCCCACGGCGCCGGATGCGGCCGGTGCCCGCCGGGCCGGGCCGACGTGGGGTGCCGAACCGTCCAGTTCAGCCAGGAACGGGGACGGCGCGGCGCGGTCGGCCAGGATCACCACCTGGGTGCCGGCGCGGGTCAGCGCCACGTGGAATACCCGTCGCTCCCCCTCGACGTCGTCGCTCAGCCGGTGCGGGAACAGTCCGGCCGAGGCCCCCACGATCAGGACGTGACCCCACTCCTTGCCCTTGATGCGGTGGACGGTGGACAACTCGACCTTGGACCCGGCTCCCGGCGGGCGGCTCAGCACCTCGCGCAGCCACCGGGCGAACGTGGCGGCGTCGGGATGGAACGGGGCGAGCGACTCGAGGGCGGCCAGGTCGTCCGCGTGGGTGGACCGGTCGGCACCGGCCCGCGACGCGTCGAGCGTGTCGAGCGTGTCGTCGAGTCCGATGCCCACCCGCACGGCCCGCAGGGCGTCGGCCGTCGACCGGGTCGCCGCCTCCGCCACCACCTCGAGATCGTCGGCGTAGGCCCGGAGCTTCGGGACGTCGCGACCGGACAGCCGGCCGGCCAGCCGGCGGATGTCGGCGACCGAGGTCGTCCGGTTCTTGGTGACCATGTCCACGACCATCGGGGCGATGCCCCGTGAGGGCCGACGGATGGTGTCGCGGACATCCTCCCGGCTGATGGCGCCGGGGTCGCTGCCGATGCGCAGGTAGGCGAAGGCGGTCCGGATCCCCGTCCGGGCCAGTACCTGGGTGGTGAGCGGTGTGGTGCACGGGACGTCGGACTCCAGACAGGCGACCTGGACCGGCAGCAGAGCGGCGTTCACCCGGGCGAGGACGGCGATGTCGGACGGGTCCACCCCCGCAGCACGCCAGGCGTCGAGGACGGCGACGGCGCAGGCGGCGAGGTCGTCGGCGGGGGCGGTCTCCACCACCACCGCACCGCGGCCGGCCAGGATGCCGGTCCCGAGAGGCTCCGGGTCGGTGCGGCCCTCGGGGCTCCGGATGGACTTGGCCACCCGCTCGTGGTTGTACCCGAGCAGGTGGCGGGCGGAGGCCACGACGGCGGGCGGGCACCGGTAGTTGACCTCCAGCGGGTGGTCGGCCGCCCCGGGGAAGTACGCGGCGAAGTCGACGAGGAATTCGGGGGTGGCCCCCGAGTAGCCGTAGATCACCTGGTCGTCATCGCCGACCCCGAAGCAGTCGAAGCCCGGCGCCACGAGGAGACGGACGAGCAGGAGGTGGGCAGGGGTCAGGTCCTGGAACTCGTCGACCAGCATCCTTCGGCAGCGGGTCTGTGCGGCGGCACGCGCTGTCGGATCCGTCACCAGGATCTCGATCGCCCGGTAGATCTGCTCGTCGAAGTCGACCTGTCCGCGCTCGGCCAGCACGGCCCGGAAGGCGGCGAAGCCGTCGGCCAGGCCGGTCGCGTCGGGATAGACCTCTTCGGCGGCCTCCGGCGTCACCAGCCCGAGCCGTACGAGCGACAGGGCGGCCAGGAAGGGCGCTGTGGTGTCGGTGTTGGCCTGCCGCTTCACCTCGAACAGCTCCCCCACCAGGTCGCGCACCGCCGGCTCGTCGAGGACCCGGACGGAGCCGGCGCTACCGAAGCTGGTGCAGATCCAGAGGGCCAGGCTGTTGAGGGTCCGCACATGGGGGCCGTCGGGGCCGAGCACGTCGGCGGCCCGCGCCCGCATCTCGTCGGCGGCGCGGGTGTTGTAGGCCAGGGCGGTGACCACCCCCGGGTGGGTACCGCGTCGGACCAGGAGCCGTAGGCGCTCAGTGAGCACCCGCGTCTTGCCCGAGCCGGCGGGAGCGATGACCCGGGCCGGGCCCGAGCGGTGGTCGACCGCGGCCAGCTGGTCGGGGGCCAGGTCGGCGTCGGGGTGCCTGTCGAGCGAAGCGACCAGGCGCCCCGCTTCGGCGCTCCAGCGGTGGACGAGGCCGGCCCCGTCGAGCGGGCCGGGGAGATCGGGCGGGCCCCCGTCCACCCACCACGGGCTGCCGTCGGGGCCGGTGATGTCGGCCGTGCCGCCCTCGAGGACGCCGTCGGGGGCCAGCCGACGGGCCGCCCGGCGACCGTGCCACCACACAGGCCCGCCGTCGCGTGCGTCGTAGGCGTTGGCCCAGACGAGGAACGCCAGGCGGTCCCGCCAGAACGTGAAGCCGGGGGTAAGGGCGAAGACCGGCCCGTCGTGGCGTTCCGGCTCCCGCAGGGCGGCGGCGTCGACGGCCAGCTCGACGACGACGGGCTGACGGGCCAGCCACGCCTCGTGCAGGACGGCCACGACGGGCCCGGGGTCGCGGAGGGCGTCCGGTCCGACGGCCACGCGCGGGGCGTCCGCCCATGGGCCGGGCACGGCCCCGTCGGGGGTCACCACCACACTCCGCCCGAGGGCCACCGGTCCGGGAATCGTCACCGGGCCAACCTACCCACCGGCTGTAGCGGGGGGCCGTGTGCCGCCGAGCACGGTCCGACCATCAACCATGACGATGTCCCTGATCTGGTAATTCGGTGACCGAGGGCCTGTCCTCAAGGGACTTTCGGCCCTACGTGCCGGAGGCGGTCGTTCGTAACCTCAACGAAGGAGGTCAAACCCATGCAAGCCATCGCACTCGTGTTCGGGACGCTGTTCGGAAGCCTGATCGATCTGAACAAGCCCGGCAACTACATCCACTGGGGATTCATCCAGATGTCGTACGGGAACCTGCTGGTCATCATCTTGATGGTCATCGTGTTCCTCCTCGCCATCCTGATTCCCTTCAAGACCCACAAGGACAAGGGAGGGGACCGATGACCATCGCCGACCCGAAGGCCCCACGGGCCGACCAGGCCGATCTGGACAAGGCTGCCGACCGACCGGAGGACGCCGACCAGTGGACCGCCAAGATCCGCACGGCCGCCGTCGACGCCCTGCCGCCGCAGCGGATGCTGCCCGACCGCCAGCCGGCCTACGTGGCCTCGTGGATCTACGTGTTCGGGGTGACCACCATCGCCGCCCTCGGTGTGGTGATCGTGACCGGGTTCGTCCTGGCGATCATGGGACCGAACTGGTGGCACGTGTCCTCCACCGGCCTGTTCGTCAACTCGCTGCACCTGTGGGCCGTCGAGGTCTTCATGTTCGCCATGGTCATCCATCTGTGGGGCAAGTTCTTCATGGCGGCCTGGCGCGGGAAGCGCAAGGCCACGTGGATCACCGGTGTGATCTCCTTCCTCGTTTCGGTCGGGGCGGCCTTCACCGGCTACCTGTCGCAGCAGAACTTCGACTCCCAGTGGATCAGCACCCAGGCCAAGGACGGGATCAACTCGACCGGGGCTGGCGCCATCTTCAACGTGACCAACTTCGGCCAGATGATCATGTGGCACATCGTGCTGCTGCCCCTGGCGGTGGTGGCCCTGGTCGGTCTCCACGTCCTGATGGTCCGGTTGCGGGGCGTGGTCACGCCGTTCGCAGCCAAGAACGAGACCCCAGGCGGCACCGCCGAGGTTCCGAGCGGAGCGGAGGTGCAGGCATGAGTGCCAACTCGCACAAGAAGCCCGGAAGGTTCGTCCAGGACCGTGACGCCACCGTGTGGCACGGGCGCTACGAGCCCTATGACCTGGCCAAGGAGTTCCTGGTCGCGCTGATCGTCGTGATCGTCCTGGTCACCGGGTTGGCCGTGCTGTTCGGTTCGCCCGACGACAAGCCGGTGACGGTCAAGTCGTGGTCCAACGCCGACGCCGTCGGCTTCGCCACGACGGCCGTCACCGAACTCGACGGCTCCAGCGGGACCGCCACCTACGGCCCGCCGTACAACTTGAACGGCACCACGGCAGGCAAGCTCGGACCGATCAACCCCGCCAAGTGGCTGGGCGTCCACCACCCGATCGACACGGCCAACGACTACGTCCTCGGCCCACTGTCGACTCTGCCGAACCAGCCGCAGGTGCAGGCGGCGGTCGAGCAGTACAAGGCGGCCCCGGCGGACCAACAGGCCACGTGGAACGCCGCCTACGAGAAGGCGGTCGCCGACGCCAGGTTCGTCAACGGCAAGCTGGTGGTGCCTGCAGGCGACTACGGCCCGGTGGCCACGATCATCGCCGCCGAGACGGCCATGGCCCGCAGCGGTGCCCTCGACGGAGCGCTGCTCAGCTCGCGCCAGTTCTACGGGACCGACTACACCAAGCCGCTCCTGTTCATCGCCGACGGGGACTACTTCGCCAACCTGGGCAGCGCCCAGCACCTGTCGGGTGACCAGTGGGGGATGATGAACGAGACGGGCCAGTACCCCGGCCAGGCCTGGCTGTGGCTCTACACCCTCTGGTACCAGGTCGGCCCGATCGGCAGCTCGGACAACGCCGACATCATGGTGTTCTCCATCATGATCGGCCTGACCGCGCTGCTGGCCCTGGTGCCGTTCATCCCCGGGCTGCGCTCCATCCCCCGATGGACCCGCATCTACCGGTTGATCTGGCGCAACCACTACCGCGAGGTCGAGGGCCGGACAGGTTCCGGGACCACCTCGGGCAGCCCGCCGCAGGTGGAGGGCTCGGCACAGGAGCCGGCCACGGTCTCCGGCTGACCCCTGCGACACAGCAGCACCGGAACCCCCGGCCGGTCCCGCCGACGGCCGGGGGTTCCGCGTCACTGCCCCGGACTCGGCACCCGAGGCAGCGGCGTGGCACACTTGGACCTCTCAACCAGGACGATCGTGGAGGTTCACCGGTGCGCAGTACGACCCGCGGGATGAAGAAGACGGCGGCGGCCGTGGCGCTCGGCACGCTGGCCCTGGTCGCCACCGCGTGCTCCAGCAACTCGAGCAGCTCGACCACCACCACGGCGCCAGCCGCGACCACCACGACCACGACCCCGCCGATCCCGAGCACCGTGATCCCGACGCAGCCGGCGAACTCGGCCATCGCCGCCACCGTGCCGGCCTCGATCCACTCCACAGGCAACCTGGTGGTGGCGCTCGACGCCAGCTACCCGCCGAACGAGTTCCTCGCCTCGGACGGCACGACCATCGTGGGGATGGACGCCGACCTCTCCAACGCCATCGCTCAGACCATGGGCCTCAAGGCCAAGCTGGTCAACGCCACCTTCGACACCATCATCCCGGGCATCGTCGCCGGCAAGTACGACATGGGTGCCTCGTCCTTCACCGACACCAAGGCCCGCGAGAAGGTCGTCGACTTCGTCGACTACTTCAGTGCCGGCGAGTCGTTCTACGTGAAGGCGGGTGCCCCGCTCGTCACCTCGCTCCAGGGCCTCTGCGGCAAGAGCGTCGCCGTCGAGAGCGGCACGACCGAGGAGACCGACGCCAAGACCCAGGCCGCCAAGTGCACGGCCACCGGCAAGGGCAAGGTCGATGTGCTGAGCTTCGGCACCCAGACCGAGGCCAACGTGGCCGTGTCCAGCGGACGGGCCGACGCCGGGTTCGCCGACTCACCCGTCGCCGCATACATCGTGTCCACCTCGAACGGCGTGTTCCAGAACAGCGGCGCCCCCATCGGGGTCGCCCCCTACGGTCTCGCCGTCGCCAAGAACAAGGGACTCACCTCCCCGGTCCAGGCGGCGGTCAACCTGCTGATCTCCAACGGCGTCTACACCCAGATCCTCGCCAAGTGGGGCCTGCAGGCGGGGGCCGTCACCCAGGCCTCGGTAAACGGCGCCAGCTGAGCATCCCTCGGACCATCGGGCGGATCCGTGACGGACGACCCGGGACCGCCCACGGCTGACCACCGGGTCGACGGGGTCCCGTCGACCATGAAGATCGTCCCCGTACGCCATCCGTGGCGCTGGGTGGCCAGCGGCGTCATCGTGGTGCTCATCGCCATGCTGGTGAACACCCTGGTGTTCTCGTACGTGACTCGGGGTGGCGTGCGGGAGGGCCGGTTCCAGTGGGCCGTCGTCGGCCACTACCTGTTCGCCACTGCTGTGCTGCGGGGCATCGTGGTAACCCTGGAGCTCACCGTCATCGCCATGGTGGCCGGGGTGCTCATCGGCGTGGTGCTGGCCGTCATGCGGCTGTCCCCCAACCGGCTGCTGTCGGGGTCGGCGTGGGTCTACATCTGGTTCTTCCGCGGCACCCCGGTCCTGGTCCAGCTGTTCTTCTGGTACCTGGGCATCAGCTACCTCTACCCGAAACTGGGCATCGGCGTCCCGTTCCTCACCTACCTCCACCTCAACCCTCCGGTCTCCATCAACACGACCACGTTCGTGACGTCCTTCGTCGCCGGGGCCCTGGGGCTCAGCCTCAATGAGGGCGCCTACATGTCCGAGATCGTCCGGGCCGGCATCATCTCGGTCGACGAGGGCCAGGAGGAGGCCGCCGCGTCGCTCGGCATGTCACGGGGCCTCACCCTCCGCAAGGTGGTCCTCCCCCAGGCCATGCGGGTCATCATCCCCCCCACCGGCAACGAGACGATCTCCATGCTGAAGACGACGTCCCTGGTTTCGGTGATCGCCGGCACCGACCTGTTCCAGTCGACCCAGAACATCGCCAACACGACCTATGAGATTGTGCCGCTGCTCCTCGTGGCCAGCCTCTGGTACCTGTTCTTCACCTCGATCATGACCATCGGGCAGTACTACATCGAGCGGTACTACGCCCGCGGGGCCACCCGGCAGCTGCCGCCAACCCCCTTCCAACAGCTCAAGTCCTCGTTCGGACGTACCCGGGTGCGCCCGGCGCCGGCCCTGGCCGAGGTCCCCTGGGTGGCCCCACATGACTGACCCTCGTCCCGGGCACACTGCCGACCCCGCCGATGTCCCCATGGTGGAGGCCCGCGGCGTGCACAAGGCCTACGGCCGGCTCGAGGTGCTGAAGGGCATCGACTTGACCGTCCACCGGGGCGAGGTCCTGTGCCTGATCGGACCGTCCGGATCGGGCAAGAGCACGTTCCTGCGCTGCATCAACCACCTGGAGAAGATCGACGGGGGCGAGCTGTCCGTCGACGGCGAACTCGTCGGCTACCGCCAGGTGGGCAACCGCCTCCACGAGCTGAAGGACAGGGAGGTGTGCGGCAAGCGGGCCGAGATCGGCATGGTGTTCCAGCGCTTCAACCTCTTCCCCCACCTGTCGGTGCTCGACAACATCACCTCGGGGCCGGTGTGGGTCAAGCGGGCACCGTCCGGCCCGTCGAAGGAGCGGGCCCGACAGCTCCTCGACCGCGTGGGCCTCGCCGACAAGGTCGACGCCTACCCGAACCAGCTCTCGGGGGGGCAGCAGCAGCGGGTGGCCATCGCCCGGGCGCTGGCCATGGACCCCAAGCTGATGCTCTTCGACGAGCCCACGTCGGCCCTCGACCCTGAACTGGTCGGCGACGTGCTCGACGTGATGCGGACGCTGGCCGACGAGGGGATGACCATGATCGTGGTCACCCACGAGATCGGGTTCGCCCGCGAGGTCGGCGACACCGTGGTCTTCATGGACGGCGGCGTGGTCGTCGAGCAGGGCGACCCGGTCGAGGTGCTCACCAGGCCCCAGCACGAACGCACCCGGTCGTTCCTCGCCAAGGTGCTCTAGTCAGGGCCCGAGGGGCTCCATCCGCAGCGCCGCCAGCACCCGGGCCAGGTCGGAGTGGTCGATGCGCCCGGCCGCCCGCACCGACGCCTTGCCCAGCGACGAGCCGAAGGGGAGCGCGTCGACCAGGCCGTTGCCGGCCCACCGGCGGACCAGCCGGAACTCGGTCGACCGGGCCAGCATGCGCTCGTCGATCGCCTTGCCCTTCGACATCAGTACCGCATTGGTCAGCCTGCGGACCTCGCCCACCTCGGCCGCCAGACCCTCCTGGTCGAGCCGGCGGACCACGTAGGAGCCCGTGTTGTACCAGTCGCAGACCCCGTGGACCACGGCCGCCACCTGCCCGACGACCCCGTCGATGGCCACGGCGAGGAATGGGCCGCCCTCGAGCGTCGAGGCGGCGGCCGCTCCCACGAGGGCGAGCTGCAAGGCCCCGACCGCTGTGCCGATCGACTTGGTCTGCCGTGAGGCGAGCTCCTCCACGCCGGCGACGTCGTAGACCGCGGCCGGGTGGTCGACGATCTGGGTCGACATCCAGTCGAGCAACTTGGGCGGCGCCGCCGCCACCTGCGCCCGGACCCGACGCATGCGTCCCGGCCCGGCGGCGAGAACCTCGCGCCCGATGTCGCCGAACATCGACTCGAGCTTGGCGGACACCCCGGCCGGTAGGCCGTCGGGTGCCAGCAGGTTCCGCAGCCCCCGGGCGAACGCCGCCCGGGCCCGGGCCAGCCGGGGACGGGGCGGACCAGTGGGATCCGTCACGGTCGGCGGCCCGTCACGAGCGGATCCGCTGGTTCCGCGGGTCGAAGGGCGCCGCCAGCCCCACGGTAGCGGCGTAGATCCCGCCGCCGACGTTGATCCCGTAGGACCCGGACGTGAGGTGGTCGGGGGTGACCGCCTTCCGGTCACGGCGCCACACGTAGGCGAGGCCGACGCAGGCCCCCAGCGTCTCCGACCAGGCGGCCGAGGTGACCTGCCCGGCCGGCTCCCCGTCCCGGAGCAGGAGTTCCCCGCCCCACATCATGGGGTCGGGG
Organism: uncultured Actinomycetota bacterium; assembly: GCA_963835445.1. Classification (GTDB taxonomy): domain Bacteria; phylum Actinomycetota; class Acidimicrobiia; order Acidimicrobiales; family RAAP-2; genus Bog-756. The sequence goes on along the minus strand of CAWIFO010000002.1, from coordinate 35,288 downwards.
TCCTCGAGCAGGAACGACACCAGCCGGCGGCGCGGCCCTTGGGCCACCACCCGCTCGACCGCCGTGCGCCCCACGAAGTCGTGGTGGGAGGCGAGCTTGCACGTGAAGCGGAGCCCCGCCTCCACCGGGTTGCGGTCGGGTGTGAGCTCGGGTCCGAACGCCCGGTAGCCCTTGTCCAGTCGCAGCGAGTTGATCGTGTAGTAGCCGGCGTCAGCCAGCGACAGGTCGCCCCCGGCATCGACCAGGGCCTCGTAGACGCCGACGGCGAACTCCGCAGGGACGTAGAGCTCCCAGCCCAGCTCCCCCACATAGGTGATGCGGGTGGCCCGCACGGTCGAGTAGCCGAGATCGATCTCCCGGCTGGCGGCGAACGGGAAGGCCTCGTCGGACAGGTCGGCCCGGGTCAGCCGCTGCAGGAGCTCGCGGGACCTCGGACCCATGACTCCATAGACGGCATACGACGACGAGACGTCCACGACGGCCACGTGCTCGTCCCGGGCGATGTGGCGCTCGATCCAGACCCGGTCCCGAACCACCGACGCCGAGCTGGTCACGAGCAGGTAGCGGTCGAGTGCCACCCTGGTCACGGTGACGTCCGCCTCGTAGCCACCCCGTTCGTTCAGCATCCCCGTGTACACCGCCCGCCCGACCGGCACGGCGACGTCGGCCGTGCACAGGCGCTGGAGCAGGTGCTCGGCGTCCCGGCCGGACAACTGCAGCTTGCCGAACGACGTCTCGTCATAGACGGCGACCGAGTGGCGCGTCCTGCGCTGCTCCTCGCCCGACCAGGGGAGCCACGACGGCTTCCCCCAGGTGTAGGCGAGCGTCGCCTCCCTGCCCCCTGGTGCGAAGACGTTGGGGCGCTCCCAACCCATCTTCGACCCGAACAGGGCGCCGCGCCGCTCGAGCAGGTGGTGCACCGGGGAACGCCGGAAGGGCCGGGCCGAGGTCAGCTCCCTGTTGGGCCAGGGCACGCTGTAGTGCAGGCCCAGGACCTCGCCGACCCGGTCGTGGAGCCACTGGTTGTTGGCATTGAAGGACGCGAACCGGCGGATGTCCACCGCGGCCAGATCCATGGACGGCTCGCCCCCGACGATCCACTCGGCCAGCGCCCGCCCTGCACCGCCGGCCGAGGCGATGCCGACGGAGTTGAAGCCGGCGCCCACGAAGAAGCCGTCCAGCTCGGGGGCCTCGCCCAGGATGAACTGGTTGTCGGGGGTGAAGCTCTCGGGGCCGTTGTAGAACTTCCTGATGCCGATGTGGTGCAGCACGGGGATCCGCCGGAGGGCGCTCTCCATGAGGACGGAGAAGTGGTCCCAGTCCTCGTCGAGGAGCTGGAACTCGAACGGGTAGGGCAGCCGGTCGGGCGCCACCCACGGCTTGGCCTCGGGTTCGAACCCTCCGACCACCAGCCCACCCACCTCCTCCTTGAAGTAGGTGTAGCCGTCGGGGTCACGCAGGATCGGCAGGTCCGGGTGGACGCCCTCGATCTGCTGGGTGACGACATAGAAGTGTTCGGCGGAGTGCAGGGGGACGTCGACCCCGACCAGGGCGCCGACCGCTTTAGCCCACTGTCCGGCGCAGTTCACCACGACCTCGGCCTCGATCGTCCCCCGGTCGGTGACCACCCCGGTGACACGCCCGGCGGCCTGCCCGATGCCCGTCACGCGGGTCCGCTCGAACACGCGGGCACCGCCGTCGCGGGCACCCCGCGCCAGGGACGCGGTCACGTCGACCGGGTTCGCCGTGGCGTCGCCCGGGAGCCAGATGGCCCCGACCAGGTCCTCGGTGGCGAGGACGGGATAGAGCTCCTTCGCCCGCTCCGGCGGGATCAGCTCGCACTCGAGGTCGTACGACTCGGCGTTGGCCGCCGTGCGCCTCAGCTGCACCATCCGCTCCTCGGTGCGGGCGACCGTCACGCCGCCGCATCGCTTGAACCCGGTGGCGAGTCCCGTCTCCTGCTCCAGCTCGCTGTAGAGCTGCGCCGAGTACTGGACGAGCCGGGTGCCGCCCTCGGTGGCACGGAGCTGGCCGACGAGGCCGGCCGCGTGCCACGTCGTGCCGGACGAGAGCTGGCCCTGTTCCACCAGCACTACGTCGGTCCATCCCAGGTGCACCAGGTGGTAGGCCACACTCGCGCCGATGACACCGCCGCCGATGATGACCACCTGCGCCCGGTCGGGCAGCTCGTCGCTCCTGGTCATATCGTGCCCGTCCTCACTGTCCGTCGATCGTGGTGGCCCGGGTCCCGTGGTCGCGGTCGATCGCCATGGCAACATCAATCGTCACGCTGCACGTCCTCGATCAACCGGTCGAGGTCCGGTCCTCGGAACGTGGCGACGGCCCGCTCGTACTTCTCGAGTCCCCACGGCCAGAATTCGAATGCGAGGTCGCTCGTCGCCTCCTGGATCGAGGCCCACAGCGTCCACCCGTACTGCGACATCAGGCCCTGCAGTCGCGCGCGGCGATCCTGTTGGTCAGGTGCTCCCCGTAGTAGGCGGTGACCAGGTGCTCGAGCTGGTCGTCGTCGAGGTGGCACTCGCTCCAGATGTTGCCGAGTTCGAAACAGGGGTCGTTGTTGCCGGAGTACTCGTAGTCGATGAGTCGGATGCGATCGCCCCCGTCGATGAAGTTGCCGGCGAGGAGGTCGTTGTTGCAGGCGACCGTAGGCTCGGCCCGGACCGCCAACGCCCCGCGGATCCGCTCGACGCTGTCGGCATGGTCGAGGTAGTCGTCGGGCAGCCGGAAGCCGCGTGCGCTCACGATCCGGAGGTAGCCGGCCTGGATCTCGAACATGTCGAAGTCGTTGACGAAACGACCGCCCCCGTGGAGTCGGCGGCACGCCTCGGCGACCCGGTCGACCACACCGGAGCGCGCGAAGTCGTCGTCGGTGAAGGTGTGGCCCTCGATGAAGCCGATCACCAGTGCCGAGTCCTCCGGGAGGTAGTCGACCACCGGTGCGCCCACTCCGGACGCCGCCGCCACGACCGAGTTGCGGTACTCGTTCTCCCGGTCGATGGCGAGCGCCCCAGACCCCGGACCGGAGAGGCGTACGACATAGTCCTCGTCGCCCGCCGTCACCTTGTAGTTCCGGTTCGTGAGCCCCCCGGGGAGCTCGACCACCTCGACCGTCCGACCCCGGAGTACGGCGATCCGGTCGCACAGCCCGTCGGGGAGCGCCGGGGCGCCTGTGGTGACCACGTCGTCTGGCACGTAAGAGTCCGTCCGTCTCCCTGCTCGGCCACCCCGACCGACTGCGGCCGGGCTGCGGTCTGCCGACAGTAGCGCCGGTCGCCAGGCACCTCAAGGTCTAGACAGATCGCTCCCGGGCCGGGGCAGCAGGCGGGGTGCCGGCCCGGACGTCCGTCGAGCGGCGCCAGGCAGGCGAGTCGCTAGCATCGCTGCGTGCGCGGAACCGAACCTCAACACGGCTGGCTCGCCACCGCACCCGTGCTCCCCTCGGCCGACGGCGCTCCCGTCCACGCCAGCATCGCCCGCTGGCTGACCGATCTGATCGGGCGGGGTGACCTCGTACCCGGCGACCGGCTCCCGCGCGAGGACCGGTTCGCCGCATCGCTCGGCGTGAGCCGGATGACCCTGCGCCAGGCCCTGGCCACACTCGAGGGCAAGGGGACCGTCGAGCGCAAGAGCGGCCGCACGGGTGGCACCTTCGTCCGCGAACCCCGGATCGAGTGCGACCTCACGGGCATGGCCGGCTTTACCGAGCAGATGCGACGGGCCCACGTGCGTGCCGGTGCCCGGGTCGTGTCGGCTACCGAAGTCCCGGCCAACGCCAAGGTCGCCGCTGCGCTCTCGGTGCAGCGCGGCGCACCGGTGTACGAGATCGTGCGGGTCCGGACGGCTCGCCGTGAGCCGCTGGCCGTCGAGCGGTCGTACTTCCCGGTGGGGCCCTTTCCCGGCCTGCTCGACCTCGGTCTGTCCGGATCGCTCTACACGGTGCTGACCCGCACGTACGGCCAGCTGCCCTCGTCCGCCACGGAGGTGCTGGAGCCGGTCATCGCCCGCCAGGACGAGGCGGACCTCCTGAAGGTCGAGCCGGGCAGCCCGCTCATGCTGATCACCCGGACGGCGTTCACCACCGCCGGCCTGGCCGTGGAGTTCGCCCGGGACCTGTTCCGACCGGACCGGATCAAGATCTCACTGCAGACCGGCATCGGCCGCCCGCCTTCCACCGGGTCCCGGATGTGAACGGCCCGCCCCGACGGGCGGGCCGGATCGCACAGCTCGGTCTTGCCCGCTGAGGGCGCTGTCCGGTCAGACGGGGACGTTCGCCCCGTCGTCGGGTGAGTCGATGGTCGTCTTCGGGCCGGTGAACCAGTTCTTCACCGACACGTGCCAGTAGATCCAGAGGAAGATCATGGCAGCCGGCACCACCAGGATCGTGTAGTTGACGAACCTCCACGAGAAGCCCGGTTGCCACGGCACGCCGAGGTAGTACGTCGGCATGAATGCCATGAAGGTGACCAGCACGACATCGAGCAGCGCAACGACGCACAGCCACTTGTACTTCGTCCCGAGGTTCCACTCGCCGGTCTCGAACTTGTCGCCCAGGCGCCACCGATGCCAGATCGGGATGGAGAAGCACCAGTAGAGGCCGATGACGCCGATCGACACCACGGCGTAGAAGGCGATCGGAACGGGAGCGCCACCGATGTCGACCGGGATGAGCGCAGGCGCCGTCAGGATGATGCCGATCACGGCGGTGAGGATCACGCCGGCAACCGGCACGCGCTTGGCGCTCAGCTTCGACCAGCGCTTGCTGCCGGGCACGGCACCGTCACGGCTGAAGGCGAAGAGCATGCGGGAGCAGCTCGTCATGCAGGCCATGGTGCAGAAGAACTGTCCGGCCGCCGAGATGAACAGCACCGTGCCGCCCCACTTCGAGGTCAGCGCCTGGGCGAAGATCGTGGCCACCGCACCATTGGCCGCCGTCACCTTCGCCTCGTCCTGTACTGCGAAGAGGAACGCCAGTAGCAGGATCCAGCCACCGATGGCCGAGTAGAAGATCGACCGCCACATGCCCTTCGCCGCCGAGTTGGCCGCGCTCTTGGTCTCCTCGGACAGATGCGCCGAGGCGTCGTATCCGGTGATCGTGTACTGGGTGAGCAGGGCCCCGATGGGCAGGGCCACGAAGATGAACCCGATTCCACTCGTCTTTCCACCGAAGAAGCCGGTGTTGTTCACCGTCGACGTGAAGACCATCGAGGCGCTGGCGTGATGAGGGGGGAGGAACACCAGGATCACGACGATGGCCGCGGCGCCCACTACGTGCCACCACACGGACACGTTGTTGATGATGGCCAGCAGGTGGCTCGAGAAGATGTTGACCACTGCGGCGAGCAGCAGGATGATCACGAAGTACAGGAAGATGGTCTTCAGGTGTCCGGCGGCGTGACTGGGCCAGAGGAAGCTGAGCGTCAGGTCGAAGAACGTCGCGCACCCGTAGGCGACCGAGGCGACGATGGCCCACAGGCCGATCAGGTTGAGCCAGCCGGTGTAGTAACCGGCCTTCGGTCCGCCGAGCTTTGACGCCCACCAATAGATGCCGCCCGACGTCGGATAGGCCGACACCAGCTCGGCCATGCAGAGCCCGATGCAGAGGATCAGTGCAGCCAGGATCGGCCAACCCCATGCGATGGCGGCGGGACCGCCGCCGTTCCAGCCACTGCCGAAGGTGGTGAAGCAGCCGGCGAGGATCGAGATGATCGAGAACGAGATGGCGAAGTTGGAGAATCCGGACCACGACCGGTTCAATTCCTGCTTGTAGCCGAGCTCGGCGAGCAGCTGCTCGTCCGAACCCAACCTCAGCCCGTGGTGCTCCTCTTCCAGTTCAACAGGCTCAATTCCCTCGGGCATTGATGACCTCGTTCCTGTCCTCGCGGTGGACACTGCGGATGGAAGCTGCTGCCATGCTGCAGTCGCGGACCCCCCCGTGACTAGTTGGGAACGTAACACTCCGCCGCGAGTTGTGTCTATATCAAATGCACCCGTCCGGCACCCATCAAATGCACCCTTCCGGCACCCTTCCGGGAGTGGGTCCGCCTACCCCCGGGACGGCACTCCGGAGGGGCCGGCGACAGACCCCCGGACTCCCGTGCGCGAGCCTGGGCGACATCGACGCAGGCCGTCCGGCCCCGGTATCGTCGGGGCGCGCCACGGTCCGGGACCGCGGACGGGTCGAGGGGGAGCCATGGCACTGGACATCGGGCGGACGGCCTTCGAGCGGGAGGTCCGCGGCGCGCACGTCGACGGGCGGCCCGTTCCCACCGTGGCCATCGTCGGTGGCGGGCTCTCCGGCCTCGCCGCCGCCATCCAGCTCGCCCGGTCGGGGGTGCGGAGCTTCACCGTCCTCGAGCAGTCCGACGGCGTCGGCGGCACCTGGCGGGACAACGTCTACCCGGGAGCAGCCTGCGACGTCCCCTCCCACCTGTACTCCTTCTCGTTCGCCCCGAAGACGGACTGGAGCCGCCGGTTCGCCGAGCAGCCCGAGATCCTCTCCTACGCCGAGGACCTCGTCGAGCGGTACCACCTGGCCCTGCACCTCCGCCTCCGGACCACGGTCGTCGCTGCCCGGTACGACGAGGAGAGCGGGACCTGGCGCCTCCACCTCCGGGCGCCGGGCGGCGAGGAGGAGCTGGAGGTGGACACGGTGATCATCGCCTGCGGCCAGCTCAACCGGCCCCACATCCCCGACATCGAGGGCCTCGACACGTTTGCCGGACCGTCCTGGCACTCGGCCCGGTGGGACCACACAGTGGACATCGCGGGGCGCGACGTCGCCGTGATCGGCTCGGGCGCCAGCGCCATCCAATTCGTCCCACCGTTGGCGCAGGCGGCCGCATCCACCACGATCTTCCAGCGGAGCCCGAACTACGTCGGACCCAAGAAGGACCGCCCGTACCGTGCGGCGACCCGGCGCCTCCTGCAGCGGATGGGCCCCCTTCGGACGGCCTACCGATGGTGGATCTACTGGTCCCTCGAAGTGCGGTGGCTGTGGTTCCGGCGCGACAGCCTCGCCGGGCGCAAGCTCCAGCAGCTGTTCGCCAAGGGGATCCGGGACGACGTCGTGTGCGACCGGCTGCCCGAGGACGCCGTCGTCCCCGACTACCCGATCGGATGCAAGCGGATCCTGATCTCCAACGACTGGTACCCGACGCTGCTCCGGCCCGACGTGACGGTGGTCGACACCCCCGTCACCCGGGTGGAGGCTGATGCCGTCGTCACCTCCGACGGGGTGCGCCACCGGGCGGACGTGCTGGTCTTCGGCACCGGCTTCGCCACCACCGACTTCCTCGCCCACATCCCGGTCACCGGGGTCGGAGGCCGGCTGCTGGCCGACGCCTGGGACGAGGGCGCCCATGCCTACCTTGGCGCGGCGGTCGCCGGATTCCCCAACTGCTATCTGCTCTACGGACCCAACACCAACCTCGGGCACAACTCGATCCTCTTCATGGTCGAACGGCAGCTGAACCTGATCTTCCAGGCACTGGCCCTGCAGACCCGGTCCCTGACCGGTGCCTCGGGCGCCGCGGTATCCGTCACGGGCGCCGCCTACGACCGCGACGACCGCGAAACCCAGCGCCTGATGTCCCGAACGGCCTGGGCCGGGAGCTGCACCAGCTGGTACAAGGACGCGACCGGGCGGATCACCAACAACTGGCCGAGTTGGACGGTCCGCTACTGGTGGGACACCCTCCGGATCCGCGAGGCCGACTTCGAGGTGACGACCGGCGATCCCGTTCCACGCTGAGCTGCTGACCAGGGAGCATTCGCCCGGCATGGCTACCTGACACCAACCCCCGCCCGGGCCTGGGTAACGTGGTGCATCATGGCTTCGAGCGGTTCAGCGGGTCCCGGGGCGCGACCCTGCCGGGGTCGCCGTGGGCCGATCGGGCGCTCCGCCGGACTCCTCCACCTTCGACGAGAGCGGCCTGCGGGCGCTCGGCGACGAGGTCACCCGGGCCAACGGCCGCGGTCGGGGGGCGAGGCACAGTCGCGGGAGGCACAGTCGCGGGCGGCACCGACGGCTCTGGTGGGTGCTGGGCAGCATCGGCGCCGTACTCGTGCTCCTGGTCGGTGGGACGGCCGGGTACGCCTGGTACCTCAACCACGAGATCCACCGGATCGACGTGCGGGGGCTCGTCGACGTCCCGACCAGCGGCGCCGACGCCGGCACCGAGAACATCCTGCTGGTCGGATCCACCGACCGCTGCGCCCTCACCGTCCAGAACGCCGCCTACGGGCTGTGCTCGCAGGGGGTGAACGGGGTCAACAGCGACGTGGTGATGATCCTCCACCTGAATCCGGCCACCCATGCCCTGTCGATCATGTCGATCCCGCGTGACCTGTTCGTGCCCAACGCCCGGACCACCGGCGCCAACAAGATCGACGCCGCCCTCTACCAGGGGCCCAGCCAACTTGTGGCAGCCATCAACGAGAACCTGGGCATCCCGATCCAGCACTACGTGGTACTCAACTTCGACACCTTCGCCAACGTCGTCGACGCCCTCGGCGGTGTGAAGATGTACTTCCCCGAACCGGTCTACGACGCCTACTCCGGCCTCAAGGTCCTCACCCCGGGCTGCGTGAGCCTGGACGGCTTCCACGCCCTCCAGGTCGTCCGCGCCCGCCACCTCCAGTACAAGCCGTCGGGCGTGACCTCCTCGAACCCGGCCTACTGGCCCTTCGAGGCCCAGAGCGACCTGGCCCGCATCCGGCGCGACCACGAGTTCCTGCGGGTGCTCGCCACCGCCGTGTCGAAGAACGGGCTCTCGAACCCCATCACCGACGAACAGCTGATCAGTTCCGTGGCCCCCCAGCTCAACGTGGACAAGTCGTTCTCCAGCTCCGACATGGTGTCCCTCGTCCTCGACTTCCACGGAGTGAATGCCAACCGGGCGCCGCAGCTGACACTTCCGGTGCAGGTCGACCAGTTCGGCTCGTACCTCTACAAGGGTGGCTACTACGGCGACATCGAGTTCCCCTCGAACGTCCAGGACAACCAGGTGATCGACCAGTTCCTGGGCATCGGACCCACGACCGACACCATGACCGGGAAGCCGTTGCCCGCCCCCTCGGCAGTGACCGTTTCGGTGCTCAACGGCAGTGGGGTGACCAACCAGGCCACCGACACCAGCACCGCGCTCGGCGCGCTCGGCTTCAAGACGGTGGGGGTCGGCGACTCGCCCCCGGTCGGCGCCCAGGCCGAGACCGTCGTGTACTACGCGAACAAGACCCCGGCCTCCATGGCCGCTGCCCAGGCGGTCGCCAAGTCGTTGTCGGGGGCGGTCATCATGGCGCTCGGGCCGACCGCCGACGGTGCCCAGGTGACCGTGGTCACCGGGACCCAGTTCACCGTCAACCCACCCCCGTCGACGGCCCCGGCGGCGACGGCGGCCCCTGCGGCGACGGCCTCCACGGCCACGACGTCCTCGGGCTCGACCTCGACCGCGACCACAGCTCCGTCGACCGGCGCCTTCCAGGCCCCGACGCCGGCCGTCACCCCCCTGCAACCGTGGGACCCCCGGGCCTGCCCGGCCTGACCGGTCCCAGCGGCCATCGACATCCCAGGTCAGCGGCGACTTCCCCGAACGCGTACGACGAGGAACGTGCCTCCCCTAGTCTGAACTGAACGAAACCGTTTCGTTCAGAGCAATTGGGGTCGTCGCATGAGCGCCGTCGGACACGACATCGAGGTCGAGGCAGGCCCGGCACAACGCCCCACCGGGCCGCGGGGCGAAGCCCGCGAGCAGGCCATCCTCGACGCCGCCCTGGAACTGGTGATGGAGGTCGGCTACGACCGGCTGAGCATGGACGCCCTCGCTGAGCGGGCCCACGCCAGCAAGGCCACCATCTACCGCAGATGGTCCGGCAAAGCGCAGGTTGTCGCCGAGGCAATCCGCCGCCGCAAGAGCGGGCGGCACACCGTTCCCGACACCGGCTCCCTCCGTCAGGACCTGCTCGAGGTGCTCGGCACCATGTGCATCTCGCTCGACGGCGACGAGGCCCTCGTCGCCGGTGTCATGTCGGCCATGCGCACCGACACCGAACTGGCCGGGCTCATGCGGTCCCAGGTGCTCGACGGCGACAGCCCCACCGACATCGTCGTCGCCCGGGCCGTCGCCCGCGGCGAGCTGGCGCCCGGCACCTCCGGTGCCCTGGTCAACGAGGTGGCGCCCGCCGTCGTGATGCTCCGCCTCGTCTTCCGGGGCGAGCCCCTCGACGAGGCGTTCCTCGTCCACCTGGTCGACGAGATCGCGCTGCCCCTCCTCCACCGGTCCCCCGCGACCCCGCAGGTCCAGCGTTCCGGTCCCCCCCGGTAACACGCAGCATCCCCACGCCGTTCCCCCCTGCCACACACACCATCCCCGCACCGAGGAGCACTCCCTTGTCCGACATCGTCGACACCGTCACCCACGCACCCCCGCCCACCCACGAGGAGCCCGACCCGAAGCGCTGGTTCGCCCTGGCCGTCATCGCCGTGGCCCAGCTGATGGTCATCCTCGACTCGTCCATCGTCAACATCGCCCTGCCGTCCGCCCAGAAGGCGCTCCACATCACCAACGCCGACCGGCAGTGGATGGTGACCGCCTACACGCTCTCGTTCGGCAGCCTCCTCCTCCTCGGCGGCCGCATCGCCGACTACGCCGGACGCAAACGGGTCTTCGTCATCGGCCTGCTCGGCTTCGCCGGGTCGTCGGCGCTCGGTGGCCTCGCCGTCAACGCACCGATGCTCTTCGGGGCACGCGCCCTGCAGGGCGCGTTCGGCGCTCTGTTGGCACCGGCAGCGCTCTCCCTGATCACCGTGACCTTCACTGAGGTGCGGGAACGGTCGACGGCGTTCGGCGTCTACGGCGCCATTGCCGGCGGCGGGGCGGCCATCGGACTGATCCTGGGCGGCGTCCTCACCCAGTACGCGTCGTGGCGCTGGTGCCTGTTCGTCAACGTGCCGATCGCGATCGTCACCGCACTGGCCGCGCTGCCGATCGTCCGCGAGAGTCGGGCGCACGGCAACACCAGCTACGACATCCCCGGAACCGCCACGGTGACGGGTGGGCTCGTCTCGCTCGTCTACGGCTTCACCCTTGCCGCCCAGGACGGCTGGACCTCGTCCCACACCCTCCTGTTCCTGGCCGTAGCCGCCGTCCTGCTGGTGGCCTTCGTGGTCATCGAGCTCACGTCGACCAACCCGCTGCTGCCCATGCGGATCCTGCTCGACCGCAATCGGGGCGGTTCGTACCTCTCGGCCCTCATGGTCGGCTCGGGCCTGCTCGGGATGTTCCTGTTCCTGACGTACTACTTCCAGTCCGTCCTCGGGTACTCCGCCCTCAAGGCCGGCTTCGCATTCCTTCCCTTCTCGGCCGGCATCATCCTGGCGGCCGGGGTGGCGTCGAAGCTGCTGCCTCGATTCGGACCGCGGTTCATGATGGTCGGCGGCTTCAGCGCCGCCGCCCTCGGCCTGCTGTGGCTGAGCCGGATCACCCCGTCGACCAGCTACGCGGCCCACGTCCTGCCGGCCGAACTCCTGATCAGCCTCGGAATGGGCACCGCCTTCGTGCCCATGAGCAGCACGGCGCTCTTCCGGGTCAGCCCACACGACGCCGGAGTGGCCAGTGCCACACTGAACACGTCCCAGCAGATCGGCGGCTCGCTCGGGACGGCGCTGCTCAACACACTGGCGGCGTCGGCCACCGTCACCTATCTGGCCACCCGTGCGCACACCCCTTCGAACGTGGTCGCCGCCCAGGTCCACGGCTACTCGGTCGGCTTCCTGGTCGGCGCATGCTTCCTGGTGGTCGCCGCCCTGTCGGCCCTGTTCCTGGTCAGCGCCACGAAGGCCGACCTGGCCGACGTGGGCGGTGTGTCCGGCGAGGTCGTCCTCGTCTGAGCCGCCCGTCGGCGATGGCGACCTGTCGGCGGACGGCGCCGGGGCGCGGCGGACGGGGGCCGAGTGACGTGACACCGGGGTCGGGTCGGCGGCGCCGTCCGGCCACCCGATCCCCGGTCAGAACCCCGTGTAGTGGTCGGGCACCCGCCCCAGCTTCCCTGCCTGGAAGTCCTCGAAGGCCTGGGCCACCTCGGCCTTGGTGTTCATGACGAACGGGCCGTAGGCGAAGACGGGCTCTCGGATCGGACGGCCGCCCAGGATGAGGACGTCGAGTTCGGGCGTCCGCTCCGACGGCGCGGCCGACGCGGCCGAACGTGATCGACCCGCCGGGGCCGTAGACGGCGAGCTGGCCACCGGCCACCGGGCGGCGATCCTCCCCGACGGTGCCCTCACCGGACAGGACATAGACGAGCGCGTTGAAGGCCGGGTCCCACGGCAGGGTCACCGAGGCGCCGGCCGCCACCGTGGCATGGACCATGGCCATCGGGGAATGGGTCGAGCCGGGGCCGGCGTGGCCCCCAAGGTCGCCGGCGATGAGGCGGAGAAGCGCCCCGCCGTCGGGGGTGGCGAGGAGGGCCACGTCGCCGGCGCCGAGGTCCTGGTAGGCCGGGGCGATCATCTTGTCGGCCCGTGGGAGGTTGACCCAGAGCTGGATCCCGTGGAAGAGGCCGCCGGCCGCCACGAGCTCGGAGGGTGGCGCCTCGATGTGGAGGATGCCGGCACCGGCGGTCATCCACTGGGTGTCGCCGTTGGTGATCAGCCCACCGCCCCCGATTGAGTCCATGTGCCGGAAGGTCCCGTCGATCATGTAGGTCACGGTCTCGAACCCTCGGTGGGGGTGCCACGACGTTCCTTTGGCCTCGCCCGGCGCGTACTCGACCTCGCCCATCTGGTCCATGTGGACGAAGGGGTCGAGCAGGGCGCGGTCCACCCCGGCGAAGGCGCTGTCGCACGGGGAACCCCTCTCCCTCGAGTCCCTCCGGGGCCGTCGTCACGCCGAGCACGCGGCGCCCCGGGGTGGTCCCCGTGTCGGGTCGGGCCACTCGGGGAGGCTCAGTACATCATCCACGGTCACTGCCGGCATGCTCACGCTCCTGTCGCTCTGCGGCGGACGGACCCCCGGCACCCACCGGACCGTCCCGCGCCTGCACCAATACTAGTTGTGTACGCAACATTGCATTCGGCCCGTCCCCAGGGGGAGCCGTGGCGTCGGCCGTCATGTGCATCGTGGCAGGTACGCTGGGAGAAGACACATGTCAGGAGACACCACGTGATCCGGCCGAGAGGCGGAACGACCCGTCGTGACGGCGACGGTCAAGACGGCGACCTGGCTCCCGAGCCCGAGACCGTCGGGACCCAGCTCCGTCAGGAGCGGGAGGGACGCGGCCTCGACCTGCTCGCCGTGCACGACAGCCTCGGGCGGCCGATCACCCAGCTCGAGGCACTCGAGGCCGACGACATGGCCGCACTGCCCGACGAAGCGCTCGCCGTATCGACACTCCGTCGCTACGCCACCCTCCTGGGGCTCGACGAGGACACCCTGACCAGCCAGTTCCGGGCCGAGCGGGCCGGCGACGGCCAAGGCGACGGCCAAGGTGATGGCCAAGGCGATGGCGATGGCGATGGGCAGGCCACCACCCGGGCCACAGTGGCCGTCACCAGCGTGGTGGCCGCCGTCACCAGCGGGCCCGACCACCTCCGGGCGTTCACCGAGACAGGTGAGGTCCCCCAGGTCGGCGGGCGGGTCACATCGGCGGCCGGCACGTCGGGGAACTACGACTACGCGGTGTCGTCGGGCCCGCCCACCGGGACGTTCCCCGTCGTCCCCCGGGCCGATCTCCGCAAGAGCCGCCGCCAGGTGGCCCGTGCCCGGCGCCGCATGCACGCACCGACATCGCTGAAGGTCGTGACCTGGATCGCCGCCGTCCTGGTGCTCGCCGTCGCCGTCGGACTCGTGCTGGACGCCACCCAGCCGAAGGTGCTGGCCGACGCCCACATCCTCCGGGTCGTGCCGGCCGGGTCGGCCGCAGCCGGCGGGTCGGGCGGGCAGGCCCCGGGGACTGCGTCCCCGGCGAGCCACCTGACCTTCCCCGTCCAGCCCGTCGGATCGACGGCGTCGAGTGCGGACTACACGGTGGCCACGACGAAGTTCACCGTGGTCGTGGCCACGTCCGGTCCGTGCTGGGTCCAGGTCACCAGCTCGTCGTCACCGGCGCCGCTGGTCAGCGGCGTGCAGCCCGGAACCAAGGTGCTGTCCTATCCGGCAGTGGGGACGATGACGGTCGAGGTCGGCTCCTCGGCCGTACTCGTCGGGGTCACCATCAAGGGCAAGAGCGCCTTCACCGACGCACCCAAGGCCGCTCCGTTCACCTACACGTTCACCCCGGCCGGCTGAGCCCGGGCGATCGCGCCGAGCAGGTGCACCACCCCGGCTCAGTGCCGGGTATCCGCCACCGTACCGTCGGGCCCGACCGGGGTGAGATCCGAGCCGGCGACGGCATACGCCGCGTCGAGCTCGGCGTCGATCCGGGCCGTGCGCCGGCCTTCGACCCGGATCCACTGGACGAACACCGGAATGAGCGCCAGGAAGGTGAAGGCCTCCGCCCCCACCCACAGGATGCCCGCGCCGGCATGGGTGGAGGACAACGAGTACATCGACGCCACCGGGCGCGTGGTGGTCAGCAGGGCCAGGGCGAGGAACGACTCGATCGGTACACCGATCAGGAGGGCCACCATCTTCATCCCGTGACCCATCGGCCAGTGGGGGATGTGGTCAGCACCCACGATGGGCCACCAGAAGTGCATCGCCGCCACCAGGAAGGCGACGTTGACGATGTCCATCAGCCACATGTGGGTCATGGCCACGTCGACGGCGGAGGTGAGGAAGAAGGCGAACATCGAGAAGTAGTACACGGCCGCCGTCGGCACCGGGTGGCTCCACCACTTGAACGCCCGCGAGTTGAGCACGTGCAGCATCTGGACCTTGGTGCGACGTCCCGACGTCTGGAGCGCAAGGGTCATCGGCGCCCCCAGCGCGAGGAGCGGGGGGGCGGTGACCATCAGCAGCAGGTGTTGGACCATGTGGGCCTCGAAGTAGCCCATGGTGAAGGTGGCGACCGGGGACTGGAACGCCAGGTCGACCAGGACCAGCCCGGTCAGGAACGACGCCGTCCGCAGGCCGCTCCAGACACGGCCCCGGGCCGACAGCGCCCATACGGACTGCACGTACCAGGCCCCGAGAGCAAGGACGATCGCCAGGCAGACGAGAGCGAACGGGCTGGTGTCCCACCGGGTGAGGACGTTGTGCAGGCTCAGTCCGAGGTGGTGCGCGCCGGACATCGGGTTCATCGAGGGCACCCGGTAAGCCTACCGAGACTGTCCGCCCACTCCCATTCGGGAGGTCTCGGGCCCCGTCGTCGCGCTGGACCACCTGGACCGGGCCAGGGTGTGCCGGCGCCACAGGACTAGCGTGTCGACGACTGGCCGAGGAGGGTGTCGAATGGATGCAGCGGGCCGAGCGGCGGTGACGATCGGGGACCGGTTGGTGGCCGCCGCGGGAGCCGCCCACGTCGACCTCGGTGACGCCGTGGGTGACGATGCAAGCCACGACGAGGCCCTGGGTGTCGCCCCTGTCCGTCCGCTTGCGGTCGTGCGGCCGGCGTCGGCGGCCGAGGTGGCGGCCGTCGTCGTGGCCGCAGGCGAACTCGGCGTGCCGGTCACGGCGCGGGGCTCGGGCACGGGGCTGTCGGGTGCCGCCGTGCCGGTCGCAGGCGGGATCGTCGTCTCGTTCGAGCGAATGGCGGCGATCCTCGAGATCGACGTGGCCAACCAGGTGGCAGTGGTCGAGCCCGGGGTCACCCTGGCGGAGCTCGATGCCGCCCTCGTCCCCTTCGGACTGGTCTACCCGGTGTTCCCCGGCGAGCAGTCGGCGAGCCTCGGCGGCAACGTCTCCACCAACGCCGGCGGCATGCGGGCGGTGAAGTACGGGGTCACCCGCCACCACGTCCTCGGGCTCGAGGCCGTCCTGGGCACGGGCGAGGTGATCACCACCGGTGGGCGGTTCGTGAAGTCCACCAGCGGCTACGACCTGACCCAGCTGATCGTGGGCTCCGAGGGCACGCTCGCCCTCGTGACCCGCGCCGTGCTGCGGCTGCACCCCCGGCCCGGCCACCAGGCCACGTTGCTGGCCCCGTTCGCAACCGTCGACGCGGTGGCCGCGGCCGTGCCGCCGGTCGTGGCCAGCGGCGTGGGACCTTTGCTCGTCGAGTACATCGACATGCTGTCGATGGCGGGCATCACGGCCAACGCCGGCATCGACCTCGGGATCCCGGACGCCGTCCGGGAGGCGGCGCTCGCCTACCTCGTCATCGTCCTCGAGGGCCACCACGAGGACCGGGTCGAAGAGGACACCGCTGCGGTCGCCGGCCAGCTGGCCGAGCTCGGCGCGCTCGATGTCTACGTGCTGCCCGACCACGCCGGACACGACCTGATCGCCGCACGGGAGCACGCGTTCTGGGCATCGAAGGCGGCCGGTGCCGACGATATCGTCGACGCGGTGGTACCAAGAGCTTCGATCCCCGACTACCTGGCCGACGTCGCCGACCTGGCCGCGGCCGCCGGTTCGTTGGTGGTCGGCTGCGGGCACGCCGGGGACGGCAACGTCCACCTCTCGGTCTTCCAACCCGACCCCGGGGTCCGCCACCGTCTCCTCCACGACATCCTGGCCGCGGCCGTGCGCCTCGGCGGCGCCGTCTCGGGCGAGCACGGGATCGGCACGGCGAAGCTGGCCTCCTACGCCGACCTGGAGGATCCCGTGAAGCTCGGGCTCATGCGCCGCATCAAGTCGGCCTTCGACCCCTACGGGATCCTCAACCCGGGCACGGTGTTCGCCGCCGAACCTGCCGACCCGATCGCCACGCAAGGAGCCCGACCGTGAACGGAGCCCAGTCGCTCATCCGCACCCTCGTCGACCACGGCGTGGATACCTGCTTCATGAACCCGGGGACCTCGGAGATGCACTTCGTGGCCGCCCTCGACGACGTCCCGGCGATGCGGGGCGTCCTCGCCCTCTTCGAGGGCGTGGCCACCGGGGCCGCGGACGGCTACGCCCGGATCGCCGGGCGCCCGTCCGCCACCCTGCTCCACCTCGGTCCCGGCCTCGGCAACGGGCTGGCCAACCTCCACAACGCCCGGCGGGCCCACAGCCCGGTGCTGAACATCGTCGGCGACCACGCCATCTCCCATCGCGCCTACGACGCCCAGCTCCAGTCCGACATCACCACCGTGGCCCGCAACGTCTCGCCCTTCGTCCGCACCACCGAGTCCACTGCCGACCTGGGTCGCGACGCGGTCGAGGCTCTGGCAGCCGCCCACGGTCCGCCCGGATCGGTTGCCACCCTGATCCTGCCCGCCGACGTCTCGTGGTCCGACGGTGGCGTGTGTGCCCCCGTCGTCGACGGGGTGGGCACGCGGCCTGGCCCGGGTGCCGCCCCCGACACGGCCGTGCTCGACGCCGCCGCCGCCGCACTCCGATCGGGCGAGCGTGCCGCGTTGTTCATCGGCGGCCGGGTGTGCTCGGGACCGCTCCTCGGAGCCGTCGCCGACCTGGCCGAAGCCACCGGTGCCGAGCTCCTGTGCGAGACCTTCCCGGCCCGCCTCGCCCGGGGAGCGGGACGACCACCCGTCGAACGGCTCGGCTACCTGGCCGAATTCGCCGCCTTGCGCCTGGACGGCATCCGCCACCTGGTGCTGCTCGACGCCAAGTCCCCGGTCTCCTTCTTCGCCTACCCGGACAAGCTCAGCGATCTCGTCCCCGAGGGATGCACCGTCCATCCGGTGGCCGGCGCCGGCGACGACGTGACCGCAGCGGTGGCGGCCCTGGTCGAGCTTCTCGGAGTACCGGTTGGAGCCGCCCTCCGCCAGGACGCTGCGGTCCCGGACCTTCCCACCGGGGCACTGACCGCGCAGAGCGTGTGCCAGGCACTCGGAGCGCTCCTGCCGGAGGGTGCCGTCGTCTCCGACGAGGGCAACACCGCCGGGCTGTTCGCGCCCGGCGCCACCGCCGGCTCGCCCCCCCATGACTGGCTCACCCTCACCGGGGGGGCCATCGGCCAGGGGCTGCCCGTCGCCGTAGGGGCCGCCGTGGCCGCTCCGGACCGCCGGGTGGTCGCCCTCGAGGCCGACGGGAGCGCGCTCTACACCGTCCAGGCCTGGTGGACGATGGCCCGCGAGGGCCTCGACGTCACCACGGTGATCCTCAACAACCACTCCTACGCGGTGCTCAACATGGAGCTCGACCGGGTCGGAGCCGGGGTGCCTGGCCAGCGTGCACGGGACATGCTCGACCTCGGGCGACCGGACCTGGACTTCGTCCAGATCGCACGCGGCCTCGGGCTGCACGCGGCGCGGGCCGAGTCGGCGGACCAGTTCGCCGACGAGCTCGCCCGGTCACTGGCCACCCCGGGCCCGAGCGTGGTCGAGGCGGTCGTCCCCGGCATCCTGTAGGACGGCCGGCGGCCCCGACTGCACCATCCGGCCGACCCCCGACGCGGGCCGCCACGGGACCTGTGGCTCCGGGCACCGGTGGTAGCGTGATCACCCATGTTCCCGGCCTCGGAGGTGGATCCGGCGAGGCTCCTCCAGCAGCGCAGGGCCTCCATCGACGCGGTCTACGAGACGCTCGAGGACCTCGGCGACGCGGCCGACCCGGTGGTTGTCGGGACCGTCGTGGCCCAAGCACTGGGACAGCCGTCCCTGGGGTTCCTGTCCACCCTGCGGGGCGGTGCCGACCGGCTGGTCCAGCAGTCGATCGAGGAGTTCCGCCGGTTCGTCCCGTCCGCGGCGTCCAATGCCGCCTCGGGTGCCGGTCTGGTCCGCATCCTCCTGCTCCAGAGCGTCGACCTGGTGTGGTGGGAGGGCGATCCCGACTTCACCACCGACGCCGACGTGGCGTCATCCGCCGAGTTGATCGACCTGGTGGAAGAGCGCAGGCAGGGTCGGGTCGGCTTCAGCTTCGGGATCGCCTCGGACGGTTGGGGCGGGCGGGGCCGGGACTTCCTCGTCCAGCGCCTGTTCCCGGGTCGTGAGCCCCGTGGGCCCGGCCTGAGCTGTACGGAAGTGCGGCCGGCCTTGCTCGGTGTGCTCAACGAGGTGGCCGCCGCCACCCGGGCCGCCGCACCCCCCGGCACGCCCCCGATCCGGGTCACCAGCATCACCCGGACCGTCGAGCACCAGCAGCGCCTCATGGCGCTCGGGTTCAGTGCCCTCCTCCCGAGCGCCCACTGCAGGGGCTGGGCGGCTGACATCGAGGTGGCCTGGTTCGAGCGGTTCGGCGCCGACGGCGCGCTGCGCGACGTCCTCCTCGACTATCTCGACCGCGGTGTCCTCAACGTCATCGACGAAGGTCGGGCGTGGCACGTCTGCCTCAATCCGGCCGAGGCCGGGCGCTACTGCGCGCTCGGCCTGGGCTGAACGGGCCCCGTCGACCGTGTGCGGGATCGCACTGCTGTTGGGCCCGTCCCTCGGTGGACCCGACCACCGGCGCTTCGACGCGATGGTGTCCGGTATCGCCCAACGGGGGGAGTCGCTCGAGGAGGAGCGCACCGAGCGGTCACTACTTGTCACGTCCCGCCTGAAGATCGTCGACCGCGACCACGCCGTCCAGCCGTGGCGCACGGGGTCCGGGCGCCACGCTCTCTGTTACAACGGCGAAGTCTTCAACTTCGTCGAGCTTCGTGAGCGACTGCTCGCCGAGGGGACGGAGTTCCGATCGCACAGCGACACCGAAGTGGTCGCAGAGGCCCTGCTGGCCTGGGGCGAGGAGACCCTGCCGGAGTTCCGGGGCGAATTCGCCCTCGCGATGGTGGACCATGCCGACGACACGGTCTTCCTCGCCCGGGACCCGGCAGGCATCAAGCCTCTCTACTGGGCCCGCACCTCCGACCGGCTGTACGTGGCCTCCGAGATCAAGGCGCTGGCGGGCCTCGGGGTCCCGGTCCACGATGTGCCGCCGGGCCACTGCGGCACCGGGTCGGCCGGCCGGGACCCGGTACTCCGGCCCTACATCGACCTGCTCGAACTCGGCATCGGCCAGCCGACACTGGACACCGTCGACGCCGCCACCGCGTCCGTCCGGGCGGCATTCACCGAGGCCGTGCGGCGCAGGGTGGACACCGACCTGCCCGTGGGGATCATCCTGTCGGGAGGGCTCGACTCGGCGCTCGTGGCGACCGTGGTCGCCAAGCTCCACCCCGACTGCACGGCGTTCACCGTCGGCGCCCCCGGCAGCGAGGACCTGGGGTACGCACGACGGCTCGCCGGCGACCTCGGGATTCGCCACGAGGTGGTGGAGGTCGCCCCCCGCAGGATCAGGGCGGCCCAGGTGAGAGAGGCGGTCCGGGTCTCCGAGGCGACCGAGTACGGCGACGTCATCAATGCCGTCGTGTCGATGGGGGTGTTCGCAGCCGTGCACCGGGCCGGCATCAAGGTGGTACTGACCGGGGACGGTTCCGACGAGCTCTTCGGCGGCTACGCGATGTACCGGTCGGTCGACGAGGCCACGACTCGCCGGCTCTTCCTCCACAAGATCCGCCAGCTGTCGCGCACCGAGCTGCAGCGGGTCGACCGCACGTCGATGGGCCAGTGCGTGGAGGCCCGGGTGCCCTTCCTCGACCTCGACCTGCTCCTGCTGGCCATGCGGATCCCCCTGTCGCTCAAAGTGCGCGACGGCTACGAAAAGTGGGTCCTTCGCCAGGCGTTCCGGGACGACCTCCCGGACTACATCCTGTCCCGCCACAAGAACCCGATGTCCCACTCCAGCGGGCTGCACGAGCGGGTGCGGCTCTACAAGCCACTCATGCACCACTGGTACCGGTCGTTCGGCTACGAGGTCGCCGGTCCCATGCGGCGCGACTTCTCCGTGGAGCTGCTGCGGGCCGACCACGACCTGGGGGCAGCGCTCGAGTCGGCGGAGCTCGAACAGGACTACACGCCGATGGAGCGGGCACGGGACTTCGCCGGGGCACTGCGGTGGAACATCCGCAACGCCCTGCAGCCGGGGAGCTCGAGCCGGGCGGGCCGGTAGTCGGCTCGTGTGCCGGTCCGGTGCGGGAGACTGCCCGTCCATCTTCACCGTCCACGGGACGAAGAATCTCATGGAGCGGGTCGAGCCGCCTGTGGTCGAGCCGTTCGTCGAACCGACCACGGCACTTGACCACTGGCACGCCTCGGCGATCCTCTGGAAGCGACAGGTGGCACTGTCCGTCAACAAGCAGACGATGTTTCCGATGCCAGTGCCTCTCGCTCCAGCGGCGGCCCTCGCCGACCGTGCCCGGGCCCGGTGGGAGCGACTGAATTCACGTCGTTCGATCCAACCGAGCCCGGCCAACCCGATCTCTGCCTACTCACGGCCGACATCGAGACGGCGTTGCGTTCCGTTCAACGGTCGGCGGGCCGTCAACGAGTGCCACCGACGAGATTCACGTCGGGGAACAGTGCGAGGGTCCGATCGGTGCCATCAGCCGGTCTGTCGGAAGCGCCGGGAATCGCGTCTGGTCATGGTGGTCCGAACCAGGTGGTCAGTGCGTCACGCAATCCGGTATCGGTGCCGTCCCCCACCCAGGCGACATATCCATCGGGCCGAACCAACACGGCAGCGGGAGCGGTGACCGGGCCGAGTACCGGAAGCTCCCACAGACCGACATAGTCGGCATCGATCAGCTGGACCCGGTCAACCCATGGAGCGATGTCAAGGCCGCCGGGCTCACCGAGGTTGAGCAGCACCGGCTCGGCGTGGTGCAGCAGGTTGAAGACCCGCAACGGGCCGTCGGCGGTCACGATGTCCAGATCGGGCATACGGCGCCCCAGCAGCGGGTGGCCCTCGCCGAGGTCGTAATGGATGTCCAGCCCGGAGATGATCCCGGTGAGTCGCTTGCGAGGCTCGTCCATGCTCGCCAGATCCACCACCATCTCGACCAGGGCCTTGGTCCGCTCGTCCGGGCGCTGCAGCGCCGTCTGAGCCATCGTGTGCCGAAGGGCGCGGGCAGCGACCGGGTGGCGCTCGTACTGATACGTGTCGAGGAGGCTCTCCGGCGAGGTCCCGTTGACCACCTGAGCCAGCTTCCATCCCAGATTCACCGCATCCTGCACACCGAGGCTGAGGCCCTGTCCTCCTGCCGGGTACTGCACGTGCGCCGAGTCGCCGGCGAGCAGGACTCGTCCCGTCCGGTATGACTCCGCCTGACGCGTCATGTCGGTGAACCTGGAGATCCACGTGGGACTGTGGATCCCGAAGTCGGTGCCGTACACGGTGATGAGCGCCTCGCTCAGATCGCGTAGGGTGGGCTCACCCGTGGGTCCCAGGAGCTGTTCGGTCACCATGACACGCACCGGTCCATGCTCCAGCCTGGAGAGGGAATGGAGCCCCTTGTCGTCGCGGCGGATGCCCCACTCCGGCTCCTGGTCCACCTCGACTTCGGCGATCAACTTGCTGGTCGTCGGATCCCAACCGGGAAACTCGATGCCGGCAGCCTTTCGGATCAGACTGCGTCCTCCGTCGCACCCGACGAGATACTGCGTCCGCAACGATCGGCCGTCTCGGATTTCGACGTCGACGCCGCTGCCGTCCTGCGTGAAGCCCGTCACCTCGCATCCGTAATAGGTCCGCACCGGCAGCTCAGCGATCCAGCCGGCCATGATGCGCTCGATCTGGTTCTGCCAGATCCCGAGCGAATAGGGATGACGCGTCGGGAAGTCGCTCATGTCCAACGGGGTCAGGGCGATCATGGCGGCCTGAGCCACCTGACCCTCCGCGAGGAACCGGTCAGCGACTCCACGCTGATCCAGCACCTCGATCGTGCGCGAATGAAACCCGCCGGCCCGTGAGCCGACGAGCACGGCATCGGAACGGCGCTCGACGATCGCGACGTCGATGCTCGCCAACGCCAACTCAGCCGCCAGCATCATCCCCGTCGGACCGCCTCCGGCGATCACCACCGCATGCTCGGCCACAGGTCACCACTTCCCTCTCCCGTAGGTTCTCGTCTACGCCGGAGATTGTGCACACCGACAGGTCGCTTGCCGCAAGGGACCGGAGCGCTCTACATTGAGGACAGCGAGGAGTATCTGAACCCCCTTCTCTGTACGGTGTGGACGGACAGACCCTCTGCGTTTCGGCTGCGCGGCGCCTATGGCGGCACCACTGGCCCCCAGGATGATCTCCCGTGGGTCCACGGAAGAGCGGCCCGATCCCCCGGTCGGCGGATCACGAAGACCCGGGATTCGCTGGTGAGAGAATTCGCCGACACCCGCTACCGTGGGAGTGTGAGCGGCCCGAGGGTGCCCGGTGGGGTGGTGCACAAGCTTCCAGGAGACCTGCGCAAGGCGCTGAACGGCAGCCCCGCTGCTCTCGAAGCCTGGAAGGACATCACGCCCTTGGCCCGCAACGAGTTCATCTGCTGGGTCGAGGATGCCAAACAGGAGACAACTCGGGAGC
Organism: uncultured Actinomycetota bacterium; assembly: GCA_963835445.1. Classification (GTDB taxonomy): domain Bacteria; phylum Actinomycetota; class Acidimicrobiia; order Acidimicrobiales; family RAAP-2; genus Bog-756. Next base: position 11,889 of record CAWIFO010000002.1, on the reverse strand, counting down.
GCCGCATCCGCCGGACCCAGGAGGAGCTGGAGGAGGGCCAGCGTCGGCCGTGCTGCTGGCCAGGGTGCACGCACCGTGAACGCACCGGTAGTTAGCAGTCAGCTGCGTATCGGGGCTGCTCAGGGCAACTTCGAGCAGTCGGTGACATGGTGGCTCGATGATCACCATGTTCTCGCCCATGGCACGTGGCCAGCCCTCAATGGCCATTGGCGGGGGCTCCGTGACGTTTGTGGACTTCGGACCCATGGCTGTAACGACGCAGCGGTTGGCCAAGGCGATCGCTGAGTCCGATCGCCTACTGGCAGATGTAGCTTGGTCGCTGAGAAACCCTGGATCCGTGGCGCCTGATGGGTTCTACCTTCGAGGCGTGCTTGCCCACATGCACGGATGGTTGGAGGAGGCTGAGAGCGACCTCAGCGAGAGCTTGGCGAAGTACCCCTATCGGCCGGCAGCTCACTGTGCACTTGGTCGACTCTTGATGGTCACCGACAGACCAGGGTTAGCAGTGAAGGACTTCCGGTTGTCCGTCCGCTGCGGATCTGCGTGTGAACATGACGACGCAACGTCCTCTGGCCAGGGATTTCGGAGTGGGGCTAACAAGAATCGAACTTGTGACCTCAGCATTATCAGTCGGCCCGAGCCGGATTCCGACGAACGCCAGTGAACAGAAGCGCAAGTCAGACGTCGTGCCGACCATCCCCGGACGGCCACGAATCGCTGCGTCCGCGCGAAGGACGCGCGATGGATCCGGCTCTCTGACCCGAGTCCACCTGAGGCTTCCGACTACGCCGGATCGCTTCTGTCGCTAGGAGCATCGATAGGGAGCAGGGTTGTCAACTCGTCCACAGCTGCTGTCGTGCACGCAAACGTGGCGCGTGCCTGCGAGCGCATGAGTTGATTGGTGGAGCCTCGGACTCACCATTCCGTGAGAGCCTTGTGCGTCACCATGATGTCCACTGATGCTCCACGCCCCCGTCGCCCCGGGCCGAAGCGACCCGAGGGAGCGCCTTCGGGCCCGGACGAGGTTCGCCGTGCGGTGCTCGATGCTGCAGCGTTGCTCTTCGCCGCAAGGGGAATCGACGGTGTGTCCCTGCGGGACATGGCTGAGGCCGCCAATGTCCATCCCGATCTGATCCGGCGCTACATCGGCTTGCGCAGTGAGGTCGTCCTCGCCGTATTCGACGACCTGTCCGCCCAACTCGCCATGGTCGTCGCGGACAATCCGCTCTCCGGCCAGGGGCACGGTCCCGACACGGTGATGGGCAAGTGGGTGCGCGTGGCGAATGCGCTTGTTGTCTCGGGCCAACCACTCGTGGCAACGGAGGCCTTCAACCCGGTCCAAGCCATGGCTAGCACCCTCGAGGACGCCTATGACCTCGACCCGCTGGCAGCCCGAGTCCGAGCGGCGCAGATCGTCGCTGACGCACTGGGGTGGCGGGTATTCGAGGACTACCTCATCCAGGCCGGAGACCTTGGTGGAGTCCCCCTCGACGCATTGCATGAGGAGTTGGTCCACTCGGCCCGTCGCCTTGGCGCGACGCCCTGGCCGTCTCCCCCGGACCCTCCATCCCACCGGAACTGACCCCTCCCGACACGGTGGGACCTTCGCCTCTGGAGCGTCCGTCCCTCCTGGCCCACAGTGTGGGTAGTTGCACACATTCCGTGCAGTCCGGGTCCCGGGGCACGCCCGGGGCGCGACGAGGAGGAGTTGGACGATGGCAGAACCAGTCAAGCAGTCGACGACGGTGCCGCTCCGGTGGGACGAGGTGTACTTCACCAACTGCCCGATGGTGTCGGCCAACAACATCGACCAGGAGCTGGGGTGGTGTAAGGAGGAGTTCAAGAAGATCGGGGTCGAGTACGCCTACTTCCGCTCCCGCCCCGAGAACAACTGGTACCCGCACTACATCCACAATCTCGACAACCTGTTCCGGTTCGGCGGGCTCTACCCGCCGATCAATGTCCACGCCGACATCCGGCGGACCCGGCTCCTCGGTGCCACCCAGGTGTGGGAGGGCGGGGCGCTGCTGGTCCGGGCCCGGGACGACATCTTCACCATGCAGGAACTGAAGGGGAAGAAGGTCGGCCTCACCAAGAGCCTGAACACCATCAAGAACGACTGGTGGCGTGTCCAGGAGGAGGCGGGCATCGAGCTCATGCTGCGGGTCAACGGCATGACCCGCGACGACGTCGAGATCGTCGAGTTCCCCTATCCCGACGACTGGTACGACAAGCCGGAGATGCTCCAGGTCAACATGAACAACCCGTCGGAGCTGTGGCTTCGGCGCGACCACAAGCACGACCTGGCGTTCCGGCCGCTCGAGACCGCCCTCGAGAACGGCACCGTGGACGCCATCTACACCCAGAGCAAGGTCTTCCAGCACCTCCAGGAGGCGACCGGCAAGTTCAAGGCGATCGAGGACCTGTCGCGGCGTCCGGACTGGACCCTGCAGATGGCCAACTGCCCGGCCGTCATCACCTGCACCGACGTCATGGCCGAGGAACACCCCGATCTGGTGGTCGCCTACATGCGGGCGATGATCAAGGTCGGTCGGTGGGCCAACGCCAACAAGCACGCTGCCGCCGGCATCCTCAACCGCCAGACCTTCTACGAGGACGTCGAGGACACCTTCCAGGGCATCAAGGACGTGGACCTCGTCCCCAACCTGTCGCCACAGAACATCGTGTCGGTCGAGATCGGCAAGGACTTCATGCTGAGCCACGGCTACATCAAGCGTGACTTCGACGTCCACGAGTGGGCTGCACCCGAGTTCCTCGAGGAAGCGGCCAAGCAGCTGCTCGAGGAGGAGTGGGCCATGGTCACCACGGCCAAGTTGCCCGAGCCGACCAAGCTCGAGGCGACCGGTCACCTGAGGCTGGGTTGACCGGCTGACCTCTGGCACAGATCAGCACGATCAGACCGGACCCGACCGAGCGAAGGAGCAGGTGCAGTGAGTACGACCGCGATGCAGATGATCATGGATGCCAAGGACCGGGTGGGCACGGTGGGGGCCGAGACGGCCGGAGGCGAGTTCGCCTCGGGTGCAGCGGTACTCGTCGATGTGCGCGAGCCCGAGGAATGGCTGCACGGGCACATCGAGGGGTCGGTTCCCGCCCCCCGTGGCCTGCTCGAGTTCATCGCCGACCCGACCAGCCCTCGCCACAACGAGGCGATGGATCCCACCAAGCGGACCATCGTGGTGTGTGCATCGGGAGCTCGTGCCACCCTGGCGGCGCTGACACTCATGACCCTGGGCTACGCGGACGCCGTCGTGATGGAGGGCGGCCTGAAGGGATGGGCGGAGGCCGGCCTGTCCACCACTGAGCACTCCGCGGCGGGCATCTAATCCAGGTAGCCGGCGTCCAGGACGAAGCTCCGGTCCGGGCGCCCACAACAAGGAGGCAGTCACATGCTTGCGTACGTGTACCCGATACTCGGGATCTTCTGGACCTTCCTGATGTTCACGGGCTTCGTCCTGCTGATCTTCCTGGTCGTTTGGTGCTTCATCGACAACTTCCAGCGCAAGGACCACCACGGTTGGGCCAAGTTCGGCTGGACGGTCCTCATCATCTTCGTCCCCGTGATCGGCGCCCTGATCTACATCATCGCCCGGCCCCCAATGGCCTGACCCACCTCTCGAACGAAAGGCAGCGAATCATGGCAGTCACCGACATCGACGAACTGGGACCGATCGACTACCTGGTCGTCGAGTTCCCACCCGGCGTGTCCCACTTCACCGGCGAGATGGCAGCGGAACTCGCCAAGCTGGTGGACGCCGGGACGATCCGGATCCTGGACCTGATGGTCCTGGTGAAGGACGAGAACGGGCAGCTCGACGCCCTCGAGCTCGAGGACCTCGAGTCCACGGACGAGCTCCGGGTGGCGGAGACCGAGCTGGCCGAGCTCCTGGCCGCCGACGACGTGGGCGATCTGGCCGCGGCGATGGAGCCGGGAACCGCGGCCGGAGTGCTGGTTTGGGAGAACGCCTGGGCCGCACCGTTCGCCTCGGCCGCCCGCCGCCAGGGCGGCCAGCTGATCGCCAACGGGCGGATCCCGATCCAAGCCATCCTGGCCTCGCTCGAGGCCGACGAAGAAGGAGACTGACATGCCACTCGGAGCTGGACGTAGAGGACGTCGCGGCATCATCGGAGGCCCGGTGGCCCGGACGGCAGCTGTGGTGGGAACCACCGCAGTCGTCGCACACGGGGTGGGCCGGCGCCGGGATCGGCGGGAGGACCGTCGAGACGATCGCGGTGACCGTCGGGACGACCGCAGGGACCGACGCTGAGGTCGGATCGACGATGACCGGCGCACCATCGACCGGTCGCGTCGATCAGCCGGCGGCCCCCCAGGGAGACGTCGGCTCCCGCCGACACGTGGGCCGACCCGCCAACGTGCCACTCGAGGGAAGAATGGATGGACCGTGCTGATCGCCCTATTGGTGGTGCTCGGCGTGGACCTCGTAGTGGTGGTCGTCTTGACGCTCCTAGTCGTCGGGCACAACCGCTGGCTCAAGAAGCAGCCGGGCGAGTTCGTCGGCGCGATCCGAGTGTCCTCCGGTCAGGTGCACGGACTCCACTCCAGGTGGACGCGGGGGTCCGGCCGGTGGGTGGGCGACGTCCTGGTGTGGAACGGCGCTCCGATGAACCTGCGCAACCACGTGATCGGGATCGACGAGGTCGCCGGCGAGCGCCATGCCGAAGTCGGCGAGGTGAGGCGGCTCGGCAAGGATCCCTTGGTGGCCCAGCTGGTCACAGGTAGCGCGGTGATCGAAGTGGGGGCCGGCGGTGAGGACCACGATCGGCTCATCGGCGAAGCGGAAGTCTGATGGCCGCCCTGCTGGCCCTGTTGGCCGCCACCGCCTTCGCCTTCGGGAACGTCCTACAGCAGAAGGGGACGCTCGAGGCACCGGCTTCGGGCGACGACCCCCGGTCCCTCGCCCAGATCCTGAAGCGCCCCGTCTGGCTGGCCGGTGGGACGCTGCAGGTGAGCGGGCGGGTTCTCCAGCCGGCGCGCTCGACCGCGGTTCGCTGGTCGTCGTGCAGTCGCTGTGCGCCATGAGCCTGGATCTTCGTAGAGGCAGTCCTCACACACCTTCCCGTCCGGTGACTCGACGGGCCTCCGTCTGCCCTGCTCTGAGCACTGGTAGCGGCTACGCCGGCGGGCGCCGGAGGCTGGTCCCGCCGGCGTAGCCGGAGATCCATCGGGGGAGAATGGACACTCACCCGCTCACGATCCGGTCAGGCCCCTGCTCTCCCGGTACGCCTCCGTCGTCCGTTCCGCAAGCACCAGGACGCTCAGCCCCAGGGCGTGGACGTCAGCGTCCTCGCCGAGGTCGAACAGGGCCCGGAGCCGGTGGTGTGCGGCCTCGAGCTCGTCGAGCAGCTCTCGGGTCAATCCTTCGGGCAGCTGACCGCAGACGAGTGCAGCGACCTCGGCCACGGCGAGGGCGGCCGCCCCGAACGCCATGCAGGTCTCGAACCCGGCTCGGGTGACCTGGGCCACAAAGCATTCCTCCTGGTCGTCGCCGCCCGACGCCTCGCGGACCGGGCAGTCACCATCTCGAGCAAGCGCTCCCCACCACGGGGAGCGACGAGGCCTCGTCGATCCCATGGGTGCGACCTGTCGGGCCGACGCGCCGGGTCCAGGGAGGGAGCGTCAGCTCCCAGCGAGGAGAGCCACCCAGGTGAGACGGTCGGGATGCACCGTCGGTGGCTCCCGCAGCGGCCCTTGACGCGGCAGTCGGCGGCCCGGCACCGACCGACGTGACCCCACAACCAAAGGTGCAGGGGTGAAATGGGTCCGCGAACGCCCTGGTCAGAGGAAAGTCAACAGGTTAGTCAACACCCCCCTCGCCACTCTGTGGCCATGGACACCAGGCGACCGACAACGGACGGGCAACCACCGAGAATCCCAGGTCAGCGGCCCGGGTGTGGGAAATTTGACAGGTTAGTTGACACCCCTCGCACCACCGTGGGGTCCATGTCCCCCACGTCCGCCATCCGCCGATTCGGCACCACGAAGTCCCAGGTCAGCGGGAAAGGTCACAGGTTAGGTCACACCCCCTCCGCCACCGTCGGGGACGTGTCCACGAACCCACTCGACCACTCCCCTTCCGCCTTCCTCCCACCCGGTGACCGCCGGGCCGTCGAGGGAATCCTCGCCCGACTCCAGCGGCCGGGTGACCTCGAGGACTTCACCACCCAGGTCCGGGCCGTCCGAGGCTGCCGGCGCCCGGTTCGCCTCTCGGGGAAGGTCACGGGCACCGGGCCCAAGGGGCTTCGCGAGATCCGCTTCGACACCCGGCGGCTCCCCGACGGTGTGCTCCTGAAGGCCTGTGGGTCCCGTCGGGAGACAGTCTGTCCACCGTGTGCTTCCCTCTACCGGGGCGACGCCTTCGCCCTCGTGGCCTCGGGGCTCCGGGGCGGCAAGGGCGTGCCCGAGACCATCGGCGACCATCCGGCCGTGCTGTTGACCCTGACGGCACCCAGCTTCGGTGCGGTCCACCGGCAGCGCCCCGACGGCACCTGCCACCCGACCGGCACCCGGTGCGAGCACGGGCGGGCCCTCGCCTGCGGACTGCGGCACCTCGGGTCCGATCCCGCCCTCGGCCAAGCCCTCTGTCCCCACTGCTACGACTACGAGGGCGCCGTGCTGTTCAACGCCGGCGTGTCCGAGCTCTGGCGGCGGACCACCATCTACGCCCTGCGGGCCCTCGGTGTCCTCCTCGACCTGTCGTCCCGGCAGGCTTCGCGCCTCCTCCGGCTCTCCTACGTCAAGGTCGTCGAGTTCCAGAAGCGGGGCTCGGTCCACCTCCATGCCCTCGTCCGGGCCGACCTCCGGGAGGACGAGCACGGACCGGCACCTGCGGGAGTTGACCCCGACCTCCTGGCCACGGCCCTCCGGGTCGCCGCCCGGAAGGTCAGCGCACCCGTGCCCGGGTCGACCGTTGGCGCCCGACACGTGTGGGGCACCCAGCTCGACACCACTGTCGTCACCGAAGCCGAGAACGGTCGGGGGCGGGCCGCCGCCTACCTGGCCAAGTACGCGACCAAGAGCACCGACGAGTTCGGCGTGCTCGACCACCGGCTGCCGTCCGGGATCTGTCGCGATGCTCGGCTGCCCGAGCACCTCCGGGCACTGGTGGAGACAACCTGGTCCCTCGGAGGCAACGAGGCTCTGGCTGACGTCGGCCTCCAACGTTGGTCCCACACCTGCGGGTTCCGAGGGCACTTCCTGACCAAGTCCCGCCGGTGGTCGACCACCTTCGGGGAGCTCCGGGCGGAGCGCCAGCGGTGGCGCCTTGCCCAACGCCGTGAGGTCCAGGAGCAGGAGCTCGAGCAGACCGTCACCACGTCCGAGTGGACCTACGAGGGCTCGGGCTACCTCACGGCCGGAGATGTCTGCCTGGCCCGGTCGGTCGAGGACCAGCTGCGGCTCGGGAGGTCCATCGAACGCGAAGCCCGGCAGACCCAGGACATGTCGTCGAACGAATCAGGAGCTCGGTGATGGAGAAGATGCTGCTCACCATCGAGGAGGCCGCAGGGCGGTTGTCCATCGGCCGGACGAAGGCCTACGAACTGGTGGCCACCGGCCAACTGCCTTCGGTGACCATCGGCCGGTGCCGCCGGGTGACGGTCGAAGCTCTGCACGAGTTCGTGTCGTCCCTCGAGGTCGCAAGCGGAGCAGGAGACAGCCTGGCACTACTCTCGAATCAGCACGCCGTTGCCGATCGCGGGCGGAGCTTCCGGTATGGGGAGGCTCCCGGCTCGCCAGATGACGTACGTCCACAGAATCGGGGACGGTTTCCATGAGCATCTCTCGACGGACGACGTCCAAGGGCGAAGTCCGGTACGACGCCAGGCTGCGCGATCCATCGGGTCGGGTCTACGGCAGGACCTTCCGCACCAAACGGGAAGCGGAAGCCTTCGTCGCCACCCAACGGAGCGATCGGGCGCGGGGCCTCTGGTTCGACGTCCGTGCCGCAGAGACTCCCTTCGCCGAGGTCGCCCTGGACTGGCTCCACGGAAACCCGGCGAAACGACCGGGAACGGTAGCCCGCGACGGATCGGTGGTCAGGATCCAGCTGCTGCCTTCGCTCGGACCGGTTCCGATCGGACGCATCAGCCCTCGGGACGTCCAACGGATGGTCAACGACTGGTCGGCCCGCTACCGGCCTGCCACCGTCCGTCGGCACTACGCCTGTCTTCGGGCCATCTTCGGCCACGCCGTGGCCACCGATCTCATCGGCCGATCCCCCTGCCGTGCGATCAAGCTCCCGGCAGTCGAGCACGAGGACCGACTGCTGCCCGATCCGGAGCAGCTTGCCGCCGTGGCTGCCGCCATCGGCGCCGACCTCGCCCCCATGGTCTACGTCGGTGCGGTACTCGGCCTCCGCTGGGGGGAGTGCGCCGGCCTCCGTGTCCGTCACGTCGACTTCCTCCGCTCGACGGTGACCGTCGCGGAGCAGATCACACGGGGTCAGGGTGGAACGACGGTGAACGGGCCGCCCAAGACAAGGGCAGGACGCCGCACCATTGCCGCTCCGGAGGAGCTCGTGTCGATGCTCGCCGGCCATCTGACCCATCGAGGCCTGACCGTCGATGACGGCGACGCCCGCCTCTTCGTCAGTCGCGACGGACGGGACCTCGAGTACACGAACTTCCGGGAGCGCAACTGGGTCCCGGCCTGCGAGCGGGCGGGTGCCCCCGGTCTCCGGTTCCACGACCTCCGTCGGTTGGCCGCCACCACCCTCGTCGCCGAGGGCGTCGACGTGAAGACGACCCAGAACCGGCTCGGCCATGCCAGCCCGCAGATGACGCTCGGCCTCTACGCGCAGGCCACCAGTTCCGGAGACCGCAGCGCCGCGAAGCGGGTCGGCAGGCGCCTCATGGGAGCCGTTGCGCGCGATGGACGCGCGATGGAATCGGAGGGCGGCCAGGACCCTGACCAGGAAGAGCACCCTGAACAGGGAAAACTGGGTGGGGCTAACAAGAATCGAACTTGTGACCTCAGCATTATCAGTGCTGCGCTCTAACCAACTGAGCTATAGCCCCGCAAACCGGACTCTGACGCTACACCACCCTCCGGCCGGGACCGAAGTCGCCGCCCCCAGGTCCGGTGGGGACGGCGACCGTCAGGGGGTCAGGCCTCCCCTGACGTCTCACCGGCGACGGGAGCGACTGCGGCGACTGCGTCGCCCTCTCCGAGGTTCATCACCCGCACGCCAGTGGCGTCGCGACCCTGGCTGGCGATCTCGCGCACGGAGGTCCGGATGACCACGCCCGACGTCGAAATGAGTAGGAGCTCGTCGTCGAGGCCGGCCATGAACGCTGCCACCACCCGTCCGCGTTTGGCGGTGAGCTTGATGCCCCGGACGCCCTGGCCCCCACGGGCCTGCCGGTTGAACCGCTCGACCTTGGTCCGCTTGCCGTAGCCGGCGTCGGTCACGATCAGGATGTCGGCCTCGTCCCGGGCGATGTCGCACGACACGACCTCGTCCTCGGGCTTGAGGCGCACGCCCCGCACGCCGGCCGCGTCGCGGCCCATGGAGCGGACGTCCTGCTCGGAGAACCGGATCGTCATGCCCGAGGAGGTGACGATGAAGACGTCGTCGTCCCCGTGGGTCTCGACCACCCGGACCAGCTCGTCGCCGTCCCGCAGGTTGATGGCGATGAAGCCCTCGCGCCGCGACTTGTCGTACTCGCTGAAGGCGGTCTTCTTGATCTGCCCGTGCTTGGTGGCGAACACCAGGTAGCTGTCGGTCGGGAAGTCCCGGGTCCCGACGATGGCCTGGATCGTCTCGTTGGGCGACAGCGGCAGGAGGTTGACGATGGCCGTCCCCGGGCCGTGCGCTCCTTCATCGGGATCTCGAGAGCCCGCAGGCGGAAGACCCGGCCGCGGTTCGAGAAGAGCAGGAGGTGGGCGTGCGACGACGTGTGCACCACGTCGTCGATCAGGTCCTCCTCCTTCAGCTTCGCCCCCTGCACGCCCGCGGCCGCCCCGGGCCTGGGTCCGGAACCCGTCGGCCGAGACTGCCTTGACGTAGCCGGCACGGCTGAGGGTGACGACCAGCTCCTCGTCGTCGACGAGGTCCTCGACGTTCATGTCGCCGGGGTCGTGGGTGATGACCGTCCGCCGCTCGTTGGCGAACTTCTCGCGGATCTCCCCCAGCTCGCCGGCGATGACCCGGCGCAGCTTGGCCGGGTCGTTGAGGATGGACTCGAGCTCGGCGATCTCCTCCAGGAGCCTGGCCATCTCCTCTTCGAGGTTGGTCCGGCCGAGCCGGGTGAGCCGGGCCAGGGTCATGTCGAGGATGTGGTTCGCCTGCTCCTCCGAGAAGTCGAACGGCGTGGCACACAGCGCCTCGAGGGCCGCCGGGCGGTCGTCGGAGCCGCGGATCGTGGCGATCACCTGGTCCAGCATGTCGATGGCCTTCAACAGCCCTTCCACGACATGGGCCCGGCCGCGGGCCTTCTTCAGCAGGAACTCGGTGCGTCGGGTGACCACCTCGACCTGGTGGGCCACGTAGTGGGTCAGCTCTGGGCCCGTGGGTCCGCGGCACCCGGTTGACCAGGGCGACGTCGTTCACGACTGAACGTGATCTGCATGGGCGTCTACTCGAACAGCTGGTTGAGGACCACCTGGGCGTTGGCATCCCGCCCGAGCGATCCGCAGGCGGGTCTTGCCGCCCCGAGTGGTCCTGGACCTCCGCGATGCCCTCGAGTCGCCGCGCGCACCCGGCCTCGATCTTCTTCGAGTCCGGCGATCGACGTCTGTAGGGCATCTCGGTGATCACGATGAGGGTCGCGCCTCGCGCCGTCGTGGGTCTCCGCCACGGCCCGTAGGTTGATCGTGCCCCGGCCGGTCTTATAGCTCAACGATGCCGTCGCGACCGCAGATGATGCCGCCCGTGGGGAAGTCCGGACCCTGATGTTCCATCAGGTCGTCAGGCGTCGCATCGGGATGCTCGAGGACATGGATGATGGCGTCGGACCTCCCCCAGGTTGTGCGGAGGGATTGGTGGCCATGCCCACGGCGATGCCCTGCGAGCCGTTGACCAGCATATTGGGAACCCGACGGCAGGACCGTCGGCTCCTGGACGTGGCGTCGTAGTTGGCGGTGAAGTCGACCGTGTCCTGGTCCATGCCGCCATCATTTCCACCGCGGGGGGCCGATGCGGGCTTCCGTGTAACGCATGGCGGCCGGGCGCTCGTCCGGACCGGTCCCGCCGAAGTTGCCCTGCCCGTCCATCAGCGCGTACCGCACGAGCAGTCCTGGCCATGCGGACCAGGGCGGGGTAGATGACCGATTCGCCGTGGGGGTGGTAGAGACCATGACGTCGCCGACCACCTTGGCGCACTTCGAGTGCGGACGGTCCGGCAGCAGCCGCTGGTCGTCCCTGGAGTACAGGATCCGGCGGTGGACGGGCTTCAGGCCGTTGTCGCGCACGTCGGGCAGCGCCCGGGACACGATGACCGACATCGAGTACTCGAGGAAGGAGCGCTCCATCTCCTCCTGGATCTCGATGGGCTCGATGAACCCGGTGCCGACGTCCTCGGTGGTGTCGGACCCGCCCCGGCCCTCGTTGTCACTCTTCGGCATGCACTGTCCTCGTCTGCGTCGCTGTCGTCTGCACTGCTGGTGTCGTCGCCACGGTGGCCGGGCCCGCGTCCTCCGCCAGGCCCGGTCCCGGTGGTGGTCCGCCTCAGATGTCGAGGAAGCGGACGTCCTTGGCATTGGTCTGGATGAAGTTGCGGCGGACTCGACGTCCTCGCCCATCAGCACCGAGCACACCTCGTCGGCGATGGCGGCCTGCTCGACGGCCACCTGGAGGAGCGAGCGCTGGCCCGGGTCCATCGTGGTGTCCTTGAGCTCCCCGAAGTCCA
>CAWIFO010000001.1:0-408180 GCA_963835445.1 uncultured Actinomycetota bacterium | reverse complement strand
CGTAGGCGGCGCCGAACGCCTCGAGTGCCCACACCTCCATCTCCCCGAATCGCTGGCCGCCGAACTGGGCCTTGCCGCCCAGAGGCTGCTGCGTGATCATCGAGTACGGCCCGGTCGACCGGGCATGGATCTTGTCGTCCACCAGGTGGTGGAGCTTCAGGATGTACACGTAGCCGACCGAGATCGGGCTGTCGTACGCATCACCGGTGCGGCCGTTGTACAGCGTCGACTTGCCCTGGTCGTTGACCTGGATCGAGCCGTCCTCGCCGTCCGGATTGAGCTTGCGGAAGATCTGCTGGATCGTCGGGTGACGACCGGCCTGGTCCTCCTCGTCCCAGTGGGCGCCGTCGAACACCGGGGTCGAGACCCACACGGCGGGATCGGTGCGTGGGCGGGTCTTGGTCTCGGTGCCGCGGAGCGGGGTGGTGGCGACGTCGCCGGCGCCCTCCCAACCCCACCGGGCGGCGTAGCCCAGGCTGGACTCCAGCACCTGGCCGACGTTCATCCGGCTCGGCACGCCGAGGGGGTTGAGCACGATGTCGACCGGGGTGCCGTCGGCCTGGAACGGCATGTCCTCGATCGGGAGGATCTTCGAGATGACGCCCTTGTTGCCGTGGCGGCCGGCGAGCTTGTCGCCCTCGGAGATCTTCCGCTTCTGGGCCACGTACACACGGACCAGCTGCTCGACGCCGGGAGGCAGCTCGTGGGCGTCCTCGCGGGAGAAGACGCGGACGTCGATGACCGTGCCCTGCTCGCCGTGGGGGACCTTGAGGGACGTGTCGCGGACCTCGCGGGCCTTCTCCCCGAAGATGGCGCGCAGCAAGCGCTCCTCGGGAGTCTGCTCGGTCTCCCCCTTGGGGGTGACCTTGCCGACGAGGACGTCGCCAGGGCCGACCTCGGCGCCGATGCGGATGATTCCCCGCTCGTCGAGGTCGGCGAGGATCTCCTCGGAGAGGTTCGGGATGTCGCGGGTGATCTCCTCGGCGCCCAGCTTGGTGTCGCGGGCGTCGACCTCGTGCTCCTCGATGTGGATCGACGTGAGCACGTCGTCCTTCACCAGCCGCTCGGACAGGATGATGGCGTCCTCGTAGTTGTATCCCTCCCACGGCATGAAGGCCACGAGGAGGTTCTTGCCCAGAGCCAGCTCGCCGTTGTGGGTGGCGGGACCGTCGGCCAGGACGTCGTTCGCCGAGACCTTCTGGCCCTCCTCGACGATGACCTTCTGGTTGATGGCCGTGTTCTGGTTGGACCGCCGGAACTTGGCCAGGCGGTAGACCTTCTTGCCCAGCACCTGGCCGTTGCGGTCCTTGACGCCCGACTTGTACTCGACGGTGATCTGGTCGCCCGAGACGTCGACGACGGTGCCGTCCCCCTCGGCCATGATCACGTCGCCCGCGTCACGGGCGGCACGGGCCTCGACGCCGGTGCCGATGTAGGGGGCCTCGGGGACCACCAGCGGCACGGCCTGCTTCTGCATGTTGGCGCCCATGAGGGCACGGTTGGCGTCGTCGTGCTCGACGAAGGGGATCAGCGCGGTCGAGACCGACACGATCTGCTTCGGCGAGACGTCCATGAGATCGACCTCGGCCGGGGGCACGAAGTCGATCTCGGAGGTGGTGCCGTACGAGGTGGTGGCGGCGCCCACCCGGACGCCGGTGCCCTGTGGGCCGCGGCGGACGAGCACCTTCTCCTCGGTGAACCGACCCTTGGCGTCGAGGGCGGCGGAGGCCTGGGCGATGACGTGCTCCTCCTCCTCGTCAGCGGCGAGGTACATGATCTCGTCGGTGACCTGACCGTTGACGACCTTGCGGTACGGGGTCTCGATGAAGCCGTACTCGTTGACCCGGGCGTAGGTGGCGAGCGAGCCGATCAGGCCGATGTTCGGGCCCTCGGGGGTCTCGATCGGGCACATGCGGCCGTAGTGGGAGGTGTGGACGTCACGGACCTCGAAGCCGGCGCGCTCGCGCGACAGGCCACCCGGCCCCAGGGCCGACAGGCGACGCTTGTGGGCCAGGCCCGACAGCGGGTTGTTCTGGTCCATGAACTGGCTGAGCTGGCTGGTGCCGAAGAACTCCTTGACGGCGGCCACGACCGGGCGGATGTTGATCAGGGTCTGGGGCGTGATGGCCTCGACGTCCTGGGTGGTCATGCGCTCGCGGACCACCCGTTCCATCCGCGACAGGCCCACCCGGACCTGGTTCTGGATGAGCTCGCCGACCGACCGGATACGGCGGTTGGCGAAGTGGTCCTGGTCGTCGATGCGGTAGGTCGACTCGCCGTCGGCCATGTGCTTGGCCAGGTGGAGCATGTAGGTCGAGGAAGCCAGGATCTCGGCCGGGCTGAGCACACCCTGCGTCGGTGAGGGGCGCTCGAGGTCGATGTCGAGCAGCTCGGAGATGCGTTCGATCTCCGGTCCGAGCTTCCGGTTCAACTTGTAGCGGCCGACCCGCGTGAGGTCGTAGCGCTTCGGGTTGAAGAAGGCGTTCTCGAAGTACTGGCGGGCGGCCTCGACCGAGAGGGGCTCGCCGGGACGGGCCCGCTTGTAGATCTCGAGAAGGGCTTCCTCGCGGGTGGGGGCGAGGTTCTGCTCCTTCTCCCACTGGCCCTCGAGGAAGTCGAAGTGGCGGACGAACCGCTCCAGGAAGGCCTGGTCCTCGTAGCCCAGGGCGCGCAGCAGCACGAAGAGCGAGAGCCGGCGCTTGCGGGCCACGCGGCAGCCGGCGGTGACGTCCTTGCCCGGCTTGGCCTCGACGTCGAATTCGATCCACTCACCCCGGTACGGGTGGATGGTGCCGGTGAACACCGTCTTGGCGTCACGTCCGGGCTGGAAGATGACCCCGGGCGACCGCACCAGCTGGCTGACGACGACCCGCTCGGTGCCGTTGACGATGAAGGTGCCCTTGTCGGTCATGACGGGGAAGTCCCCCATGAAGACCGTCTGCTCCTTGATCTCACCGGTGCCGGCGTTCATGAACCGTGCGCGCACGAAGACCGGCGCGGCGTAGGTCATGTCCTTCTCCTTGCACTCCTCCACCGAGAACTTCGGCGGCGGGCGCAGGTCGGGGTCGGTCGGATCGAATTCCAGCTCGAGGCTCAGCTGACCGGTGAAGTCCTCGATCGGGCTGATGTCGTTGAACGTCTCCGCCAGGCCGCGGTCCAGGAACCACTTGAAGGAGTCCCGCTGGATCGCGACGAGATCGGGCAGCGGAAGCGCCTCGTCGATGTTGGCAAACGAAAAACGTTCCGGGCTGTTGGACCGTGTAGGCAACGGCCTACTCCTCCCAGTTGCAAGGCGAATGGGGCAAGGACGGGGTACTGCGGTGATTCGGGGTTCGAAGCGGCACGTCTAGACGGGGACTGCAGGGCCGACGACCGCCGCCGGAGCAGTCGTCAGGGGCGTGAGGGCGCGGCGTCACTCGAGCGCGAACGGCTGAGGAAGGCGACGAGGGCAGGCACGGCAACCAGTAAGCATAACCGGAAGCGCACAAGATCACAACCCATGCGGGAGAACCCCGGAGCCAGGCCCCCACAAGGTACGAGAACCCGGAGGGACAGTCAAGGATTCCGGCCGCCGGACCGACGGCCCGGGTGCCCCCGGGCCGTCGCGTCGACCACCTGCAGCCCGGTCCCGCCCGCCGACGACGCGGCGGGCGGGACCGGAGTGGTGCTACTTGAGCTCGACAGTGGCGCCGGCACCCTCGAGCTGCGCCTTGGCCTTCTCGGCGTCCTCCTTGTTGACCTTCTCGAGCACGGGCTTGGGGGCACCGTCCACGAGGTCCTTGGCCTCCTTGAGGCCGAGGCTGGTCAGCGCCCGGACTTCCTTGATCACCTGGATCTTCTTGTCGCCGGCACCGGTGAGGATGACGTCGAACTCGCTCTTCTCCTCGTCGGCAGCGGCCTCGCCACCACCGGCACCGCCGGCGGGAGCGGCAGCGGCCACGGCAACGGGGGCTGCGGCGGTGACGCCGAACTTCTCCTCGAACTCCTTCAGGAGCTCGCTGAGCTCCAGCACGGACAGTTCAGCGATGCCGTCCAGAATCTGGTCCTTGGTCAGGGTTCCTGCCATCGTCGTTACTCCTTGTTCCTGTATGTCGTGGGTTGGTCGGTGGTTCGGTGTGTCGCGGCGCCGACTACTCGGCGGCCGGTGCCTCGGGTGCTGCCTCCGCGTCGGGTGCAGCGTCCGCGTCGGGTGCAGCGTCCGGGTCGGACGGTGCGGCCTCGGCGACAGGAGCACCTGCGACCTCGGTCTCGGCGGTCTCGGTGGCCGGGGCCTCGGCCGCAGGGGCCTCCTCGGCGGGAGCCTCGGCGGCGGGAGCCTCGGCCTGGCGCTGCTCGAGCAGGGCGGAGATCCCGTAGGCCAGGTTGCGGGGCAGGGCCTGGACCAGGCCGGCCAGCTGCTGGAGCGGGGCCGACAGGGCGCCGGCGAACTGGGCCAGCAGGGTCTCGCGTGACGGGAGCTCGGCCAGGACGTCGATATCGGCGGCCGACATGATGGCGGCGCCCACCACCCCACCCTTGACGACAAGGTTGGGATTGGCCCGGGCGAAGTCCCGCAGGGCCTTCGCCACGGCGCTGACGTCGCCCTGGACGAAGGCGATGGCCGTCGGGCCGGACAGCAGGTCGCTGACGCCCTCGCGTGGGGTGTCGGCCACGGCCAGGCGTACGAGGGTGTTCTTGTAGACCTTGTAGTCGCCACCGGCGGCGGCCAGCTCACGGCGCAGCTCGGCCAGCTCGGCGACGGTGAGGCCCCGGTACTCGGTCAGGAGGGCGCCGTCGGCGGCCTCCATCCGTTCCCGCACCTCGTTGACGACGGCGACCTTCTCGGCCCTCGGATTGTCCATCGTGCCTCCACCGAGCGAAACGCTCTGGTTCGGGCCGTAGACACCATCGAGTGACCAGCCACGAGCACGCCGTGCTCGGAGTGGAACGCCTCATCAGGCGGACCCGTCAGGGTCCCTTCGGTACCGGGTAACCGGTACACCGGAGGTCTACGGCAGTTCTGTAGATCGGAAAAAGGTGATGCTAGCCCACATCCGCCGGCCGGGGCCAGCGCGAGGGGGCATCAGGCCGTGGCGGCCAGCTCCTCGTCGATGTGGCGGGCCTGGAGCGGGTCGATGTGGACACCGGGGCCCATCGTCGACGAAAGCGTCACGCCGCGGACGTACCGGCCCTTGGCCGATGCCGGCTTGGCCCGGTGGATCTCGTCCATGACGGCGTGGATGTTCTCGAGGAGCTTGGCCTTGTCGAAGGAGGCCTTGCCCACCCGGATGTGGACGTTGCCGACCTTGTCGGTGCGGTACTCCACCCGCCCGCCCTTGAACTCCAGGACGGCCCGCTCGACGTCGTCTGTCACGGTGCCGGTCTTGGGGTTGGGCATGAGGCCGCGGGGCCCGAGGACCCGGCCGAGCGTGCCCACCTGGCCCATGAGGTCCGGGGTGGCGATGGCGATGTCGAAGTCGAGGAAGCCGTCGTTGGCCACCCGGGCGACCAGGTCGTCGGCGCCGACCACGTCGGCACCGGCGGCGCGGGCCTCGGAGGCCTTCTCCCCGGCGGCGAAGACGGCGACCCGGGCGGTGCGGCCGGTGCCGGCCGGCAGCGACAGCGTGCCCCGGACGATCTGGTCCGCTTTGCGGGGGTCGACCCCGAGACGGACGGCGAGCTCGACGGTCTCGTCGAACGTGGCCTTGGCCGAGGCCTTCACCAGGTCGACCGCCTCGGACGCCGAGTAGAGGTGCTGGCGGTCGATGCCGGCGAGGCTGGCGGTGTACTTCTTTCCCCTGGACATTGCAGTGTCCCTTTCGTGTTTGCGGGTACGGGCGGTCTGCCGGCTCAGCCGGCGACGGCGATCCCCATGGAACGGGCGGTGCCGGCGACCTGCTTCTTGGCCGACTCGAGGTCCGACGTGTTCAGGTCTGGCAGCTTGATGGTGGCGATCTCGGTGACCTGGGCGTCGGTGACGGTGGCGACCTGTTCGCGGCCGGCCGTCGAGGCGCCCTTGTCGATCCCGGCGGCCTGGCGAAGCAGGGCGGCGGCCGGCGGGGTCTTGAGGACGAACGAGAACGTCCGGTCTTCGTAGATCGAGATCTCGACCGGGATGATCGAGCCGGCCTGCTTCTCGGTGGCGGCGTTGTACTGCTTCACGAAGTCCATGGTCTGGACGCCGTGCGGCCCGAGGGCCGTGCCGACCGGGGGGGCGGGTGTGGCGCCACCTGCGGGCAGCTGGATCTTGACGACCGCGAGGATCTTCTTCTTGGGGGCCATGGTGGTGTGTCTCTCCTCTGGACTGACGACGTGCCGGGGAAGCCCTAGAGCTTCGCGACCTGGCTGAATTCGAGCTCGACCGGGGTCTCCCGGCCGAAGATGTTGACCAGTACCTTGAGCTTCAGCTGGTCCTCGTTGATCTCGGCCACCTGGCCGGAGAAGTCCGCGAACGGGCCTTCCTTGACCCGCACCGTCTCACCCACCTCGTGCTCGAGGCGGGGACGGCTCCGCTTGGCCGGCGCGTCGCCGCCCTCGACCTTGACCTGGAGGATGCCCTCGACCTCGCGGCGGGACAGGGGGGTCGGCTTGGTGCCGGGCCCGACGAAACCGGTGACGCCGGGAGTGTTGCGGATGACCGCCCAGCTGTCGTCGTCCAGCTCGCAGCGGCACAGGAGGTAGCCCGGGAAGACCTTCTTCTGGACGATGACCTTCTTGCCGTTCTTGAACTCGGCGACGTCCTCCATCGGGATGACGACCTCGTAGATCCGGTCCTCCATGCCCATGGACGCCGTACGGCTGTGGAGGTTCGACTTCACCTTGTTCTCATAGCCGGCGTAGGTGTGGACGACGTACCAGCGCCCGGGCTGGTCATAGGGACTGACCACGAAGGGCTCGTCGTCCTCGTCGTCGTACTCGTCGTCGACGCCGGTCTCCCCGGTATCGGCGGTCTCCCCGGCGTCGGCAGCGGCGTCCGGGGCGTCGTCCGCCCCGGTGGCGTCCGGCTCGACGTCGGTCGCGACGACGTCCTCGACCAGGTCGAGGTCCGGGTCGTCGCCCAGGGGTTCAGTGGTTCCGTCGTGGGTCACAGTCATACCGATCAGGGCTTGAACAGCCAGAGGACGCCCTTTGCGAAGGCGTAGTTGAGGACGAAGATGAGGACCATCAGGGACAAGAGGGTGACCAGTGTCACCGTGGTGTAGTTGATGACCTCCGACCTGTTGGGCCAGGCCACTTGGCGCAGCTCCGAGCGTACCTCGCGGAGGAACTGGCCGATCCGGAACGGCTCACGCTTCACCGGTTTTCGGGGGGGCGCAGCGGTGCGGGTGGGCGCGGTCTCCCCTTCGGGGTCCTGGCCCTGACGCTGCATCTGTCGCTTCTGTTCTCGGTTCACGTGCTGTTTCCTTCGACCACTGTCACAGGTGCAGAGCAGGGCAGGAGGGACTTGAACCCCCAACCTTCGGTTTTGGAGACCGGTGCTCTACCAGTTGAGCTACTGCCCTCTGTCGACCGCCGTGGCGCGAACGGACTCCCGAACGCAGAGGCGGCTCCTCAGGCTACCACCAGGGGCGGCCCGAGTCCCAGGCGAGGCCCACACCCCGTCGGCCGGGATGGGTACGCCGGTCTCCCGGCGTCTAGCGGGTCTCCTTGTGGAGGGTGTGACGCCGGTCCCACGAGCAGAACTTCTTCATCTCGATCCGCTCGCGGTCGTTCATCTTGTTCTTGGTCGTGATGTAGTTCCGCCGCTTGCACGACTCGCAGGCCAACGTGACCTGGATCCGCTTCTCGTTCTTTGCCACGGTGACTCCCTATGTTCCCGCCGCCGGCGGCGGCGGGTCCGATGTGATTGCTGCTCTGGAACTGACGTCCCCGGGTGCCCGTCCCCGGGACCCGGTACTGCGAGGACCCCGCCCGGCCGGGTCCGGTGAACTGGTAGCGGCGGCCGGACTCGAACCGGCGACCCCACGATTATGAGCCGTGTGCTCTAACCAACTGAGCTACGCCGCCATGGGCGAGCCCCCGGTGGGGATTGAACCCACGACCCCCGCCTTACCATGGCGGTGCTCTACCACTGAGCTACAGGGGCAGTGCGGCTCGATCGAGCAGCAAGACAGTAGATCATAGCCACATCCACCACACCTGGACAGACGGCCTCCCGTCTACCATCCTCGGATGCACGTGCGCCTGGCCGAGCCCCGCGACGCCGAGTCCGTCCGGCGGATCTACAACGCCGAGGTGGTGGGCTCGACCGCCACGTTCGACCTGCGGCCGCGCACGACGGAGGAGCAGGCCGACTGGATGGACGACCACCGGGGCACCTATCCGGTGGTCGTGGCCGTGGACGACGAGGACCGCGTGCTCGGCTTCGGATCGCTCTCGACCTACCGGGACCGCCCGTCGTACGCGACCACCGTCGAGAACTCGGTCTACGTGGACACCGCACACCGCGGCGACGGGGTCGGCCGGGCCCTGTTGGAGGAGCTGGTCCGCCTGGCCACCCTCCACGGGTTCCACTCGATGATCGCCCGGATCGGGGGCGACAACACCGCCTCGATCGCCCTCCACCAGGCCTGCGGGTTCGAGGAGGTCGGGGTGGAGCGGGAGATCGGCCGGAAGTTCAACCGGTGGCTCGACGTGGCCGTGCTGCAGCGCATGCTCGGCGGTGACGGTCTCGACCTCGGCGGCTGAGTCCGGACGGGTCCTATCCGCGGGCCGGCCCGGTCAGGCGACGGCGGAGGCCACCGCCGGCGCCGCCCCGCCGGCCGGGACCACCGATCTGCGGTCCCACGACGACAGCGGAACGGTCAGGACGATCAACAGCCACAGCAGGGTGAGGACGATCAGCAGGGGGTCCCCATGGAAGAGGGTGGTGACCAGCTGGGTCCCGCCGGGGAGTTCGATGAAGGCCGTGACCATCGAGAGGCCGATGACCAGTGACCGGAGCTGGCCGAGCGCCACCGGGGCGAGGAGGATCAGCCCCCACGACAGGTACCAGGGCTGGACGACGGAGCCGAGCAGCACGAACAGCAGGAGCGTGATCCCGAGCGCCTTGAGGGTGCCGATCCGGTCGCTGTTGAGCAGCAGCCAGACCCCGGACGCGACGGCGGCCACCATACCGAGGAAGCGGCACACCGTCAGGACGCCGCCCACACCCACGTCGACGTGGGCGAGGTGGGCGATCCCGGTGGTCAGGAAGGCGATCCCGGTGGTCGGTGAGGCCCACGACCGGACCACGCCGGGGGTGCTCAGGGCCGAGACCCAGCCCCAGCCGAGACCGCTCACGAACGAGAACACGCCCAGCACCCCGAGTCCGATCAGTCCGGCGGTGACCACCGGTCGGATCCGGTCCTTGACGGGCACACCGGTCCCGAGCCAGCTCCACCCGATGTAGAGCGCGCCGAGCGCGGCCGGTGCCTTCACCGCCGTGGCCAGTGCGCACAGCAGGATCCCGACGATCGGGCGCTTCTCCTTGGCCAGGGTGAGGCCGGCGACGAGGAGTCCGAGCATGAGGGCGTCGTTGTGGGCCCCCCCGATGAGGTGGAAGATCGTCACCGGGTTGAGGACCATCAGGGTGAACAGCTCGGCGCCGTCCCGGTGGTACAGCCGGGCCAGACGGGGTACGCAGGCGGCGATCAGCAGCACGCCGACCAGTTCGAGCAGCCGGAGCAGCACGATGGTGGCCAGCTCGTTGTGGAAGGTGATGCGTGCGAAGAAGCCGTCGATCTGGAGGAACATCGGGCCGTAGGGGGCCGGCGCGTTCCCCACAGCGGATCGACCGGCGCGGTGTACGCGTTGTTCCCGAGCTGGAAGGGGCCGTACAGGTACGGGTTCATGTGGTGGCTGACCATCTCGCCCTGGGCGGCGTAGGAGTACGCGTCCCGGCTGAACAGCGGGGCGATCACCAGGACCGGCAGCGACCAGAGGGCGAAGACGCCCATCATCGTCTTGACCGGGACCCCCCGGCGGCTCCGGTAGAGCCGGATCATGCCCCACCACACCCGCATGAAGAGGAGGAGCCCGCCGTAGACGGCTGCCAACGAGAAGTAGACGCCCCAGTGACTGGGAGCGTTGGTGCTCGGCTCGCCGAAGAACCACACACCGGGCATCTCGAGCTTGAACGGCGAGCTGGGCAGCGACGAGCCGATGGCCACGGCCAGGACGGCGACGAAGCCGAGCAGGGCGGGACGCCACACCAGGCCGCGGGTGTCGATCGGCCCGTCGGGCTCGTCGGTCACCTCGAACGCGTCCGTCGGGCCACCGAGGCGGTCGCGAAGTCTGTCGGCGTAGGACAGGAGGGCGCGGGCCACCGCGTGGGTGCGCCCCCCCGCCGGCGGTGGGTCGGTGGTCCGATCGTCCTCGGGCACTGCCGCCGCTGTGCGTTCCGATGGCATGGGGATGGGGCTCTCCTGGGTCGACCGGTGCTGCAGGGCCGGCCGGTGGCCGACGGGGTCCTGCACGGAGTGGCGCTACGTCCCCCGACAGTCCCGCCCCACCGGGGACGGATCCTGAACGCGGTCATTCCGTAACGTCATTGTAACCAAAGGGCCGGTCCGGGGTCGGTTCGGGCCCTCCCCCGCGTCCGTGGCGCCCGGGCAGCCCGGGTACTCGGGCGGCGGGGACCCGACCGGTTGCCGGCGGCCCCGACCGACGGGGGTGCACCGGGCCCGGATCCGGTGGGATGCCCCGGACATGTGAGCGCCCCGGTCGGCGGGCGCAATCCGCGCACCGACCGGGGCCTTCGTCTGCGTGGGCCGGGAAGGATTCGAACCTTCGTAGGCAGAACCGGCAGATTTACAGTCTGCTCCCTTTGGCCGCTCGGGCACCGACCCGCAGGCGGGCAAGGTTACCGCTTCGCGCGGCGCTACTGTTTCGCCATGCCCACCTTCGATGTCGTCTCCGAAGTTGACATGCAGGAAGTCCGCAACGCCGTCGACCAGGCCAACCGCGAGGCCACCACCCGGTTCGACTTCAAGGGCACCGACTCGACCATCGAGCTGAACGACACGGAGCTCATCCTGGCCTCCTCGACCGAGGACCGGCTCCGCGCCCTCTACCAGGTGCTCCAGGAGAAGATGGTCCGGCGGGAGGTCTCGCTCAAGTCGTTCGACGTCGGCAAGGTCGAGGAGGCCTCGAAAGGGACCGCCCGCCAGCGCCTCGGGATCCAGGCCGGCATCTCGTCCGACCACGCCAAGAAGATCAACCGCTTCATCAAGGACCTCGGCCTGAAGGGCGTATCCTCCCAGACCCAGGGCGACCAGCTGCGGGTCACCGGCAAGAAGCGCGACGACCTCCAGGCCGTCATCGCCGCCCTCAAGGCCGAGGACTTCGGGATCCCGCTGCAGTTCGACAACTTCCGCGACTGACCGCGGGACCGTCCGGTCCGTCGGCGACCCTGCCGGACGGCCTTCAGGAGCTCCCACGCCGGGCGGCGCGCAGTACCGAGGCGATCAGTACGCCGGCCACGAGCAGTGGAGCGAGCAGTGCGGCCGTCGTCCGCAGGCCCGGGCGGAGGCAGATCGCGGCGAGCAGGCCGATCACGACGGTGACCCCGACGAACAGCTCGGGGGTGTCGCCGATCAGGAACTCCCACCAGAATCGCCCGAAGGCGGCGAGCCGGCCCGCCGGGGCCGGCGTGTCGTCCGGTCGCCTCTCAGCCACGGGTCGACTCCCCCGCCGCCGCCAGTCCGTCCGGTCGCTGCGCCCCGCGCCGGAGCGTGGCGACGAGCAGCCACGCTACCAACCCGTAGAAGGCCACCAGCGCCGGGATGACCAGGTCCGAGCCCGGCCACGACACGTGCACGCCCTCGGCGGACCAGAAGGTGCCGAAGCTGACGAGCATCAGCCCGACCCCCATCTTCATGGCGTTCTCGGGGACGCCCGAGAGCTGGCGGTGCACGATGAGCCCGACGACCACGACGACGACCACGGCGGAGGCGGCGGCCAGCGCGGCGAGACCCAGCCGATGCGACGTCGTGCCCAGGGTGATCACGATGACGACGACCTCGAGTCCCTCGAGGAACACGCCCTTGAAGGCCACGGCGAAGGCGGTGGCGTCACGCCCCGGGGACGCCGACGCGGCCGACAGTTCGGCCACCTGTTCGGCGTAGATGGCATCCTCGTCGTGCTTCGCCTTCAGCCCCGAGGCCCGCAGCACGGCCTTGCGCAGCCACTGCAGCCCGAACACCAGCAGCAGGCCGCCGACGACCAGGCGGAGCACCGACAGCGGGACCCAGTGGACCAACGCCGGGCCGAAGACCACCACCAGGGTCGCGAGTGCGACCAGTGCGGCTGCGACCCCTTCGAACGCGGAGCGCCAGCCGCGGGTGACTCCGACGGCGAGCACGATGGTGAGCGCCTCGACCATCTCGACCGCGCTGGCCAGGAAGACCGCTGTCACCAGCACCGCCGCGCCCGTCGGGGTGGTCGCGGCTAGGAGCACGGTGCGTCCGTCGTGGTCAGGCCGCCTCTACGAGCTCGTCGAGCTCCTCGAGCGTGTGGACGTGGAAGAGCCTGTTGAAGATCACGAACTTGAGCACCCAGAAGATGCCGAACGAGAACAGGTTGGCCACCAGCACCAGCACGCTCTGTTCCGCGTGGCTCAAGTGGTTCACCGTGCTGATGTGGCGGGCCAGGGCGGCGCCGAAGATCGAGACGGTGATGCCCAGTGCCGACAGCGACCAGAAGGGGATGATCTCCTTGGTCAGGTGCGACCGCCCACCCTTGCCCCAGACCCACTTCCGGTTCAGGTAGTACGAGGGCAGGGTGGCCACGGCGTTGGCGAAGACGGTGCTGGCGATCTCGCCCCACAGCTTCAGGACGCCGAACACCAGGAAGAGGACTCCCGACGACACGATCGTCGAGATGACCGACACCATCGTGTACTTGAAGAGGTGCTTCGCCTCGGGCGTGTCCCGCTTCTCCCACAGGTGGACCATCCGCTCGGAGAAGGGCGGTCTCGTGGGGGTCTCCGGCATCCCCCTGACTCTAGCCGTCATGGATCCGTAACATTGGGGCGGATCGGACCGGTCCCGGCCGGCCCTGAACGCCCCTCCGGCCTGCCACCGGCTCAGGCTGTGAGGCTGTTGGACCGCGCCACCCCGCCGAACCAGTCGGCGCTGGGCTTAGGGCGGCGCTCGAAGGTCGCCCGGTCCACCTGGACCAGGCCGAATGTCGGTCCGTAGCCGAGGATCCACTCGAAATTGTCGAGCAGGCTCCAGTAGAAGTAGCCCCGGACGTCGATGCCGTCGTCGAGGCACTCCCGGACCCCGGCGAGGGCCCGGGTCACGTAGTCGATCCGCAACGGGTCGTCGTCGGTGCCGATCCCGTTCTCGGTCACGTAGACCGGCAGTCCACCGGTGACCTCGACGGCCCGGCGGACGGTGGCCCCCAGGGCCTCGGGCCACACCTCGTAGCCCATCTGGGTGGTGCGCACGCCGTCCGCCGCGGGCAGGGCGCCGTCGGGCCCGACCCGCATGCGGGTGTAGGTCTGGACCCCGATGAAGTCGTCGCCGTCGGTCGCCTCGAGGAACACGTCCTCGTTCGGCTTACGCAGGCGCTCCACCCACGCCTCACCGCCGGGTTGGAGCTGGTAGTCGGTCATGGACACCGTCATCCCCACCGGGAAGTCGCCCGGGCCGGACCGGATGGCCTCGACTGCCTTGCGGTGGGCCGAGACCATGGCGGCGTTGACGGTGTCCCTGCGGGTCCGGTCGCGGACCCGGGGCGGGAAGATCCCGAACCGCCAGCCCATCGTGGCCACCACGTTGGGCTCGTTGAGGGTGCAGGCGATCCCGATGAGGTCGCCCAGGTGCTCGGTCGCCTTCTCGCAGAATCGGGCGAACCGGTCGGGGGCGTGCAACGCCTCCCAGGTGCCCGCCGCCGCCAGCCAGCGGGGGTGGGTGAAGTGGTGGAACGTGACCACGGGCACCACGCCGTGCTCGTGGCATGTCGCCGCCATGCGCCGGTAGTGGTCGAGGGCGACCGCCGAGAACTCGCCCTCCTCCGGCTCGATGCGGCTCCACTCGAGGGAGAACCGGTACGCGCCGAGACCGAGGCCGGCGACGAGCGCGATGTCCTCGGGGTAGCGGTTGAACGAGTCGCAGGCATCGCCGCTCACGTCCACGCACCCCGACGCCGGGTCGTGCTCCATGGCCCACCAGTCGTTGTTGACGTTGCCGCCCTCGATCTGGTGGGCGGCGGTGGCCGTCCCCCACAGGAACGACTCGGGAAAGGTGATCTCTGGCACGGGCGCCACCGTAGCGGCCGCCGCGCGGCTGTGCCGTGCCGGGGTGAGGCGGGTGACCTGACAGGATGTGGACCGTGAGCGAAGCCCTCGAGTCCCTCGTCGACCTGCTCGATCTCGAGCCCATCGAGGTCAACATCTTCCGCGGCGCCAACCCGAACGAGGAGCGCCAGCGGATCTTCGGCGGCCAGGTCGCCGCCCAGGCGCTGATGGCGGCGGGCCGCACGGTCGAGGTCGGCCGGCCCCACTCGCTGCACGCCTACTTCCTCCGCCCGGGCGACCCAAACGTCCCCGTGCTGTACGAGGTCGACCGGATCAGGGACGGGCGCTCGTTCACCACCCGCCGCGTGGTGGCCATCCAGCACGGACGGGCCATCTTCAACCTGTCGGCGTCGTTCCACGTCGACGAGCCCGGCCTCGACTTCCAGGTGGCGATGCCCGACGTGGCGGACCCCGAGTCGCTCCCGACCCTGAGCGAGCGCCTCGAGCCTTACAAGGACAAGGTGGGCGACTGGTTCGACCGTCCGCACCCCATCGACCAGCGCCATCTCGGCCCACTGCCGTGGATGCACCGCAGGAGCACGGAACCGGTCCAGCGTCTGTGGCTGCGGGCCGACGGCGTGCTCCCCGACGACCCGCTCCTGCACACCTGCATCGCCACGTACGCGTCGGACATGTCCCTGTTCGACACGATGCTCGCACCCCACGACGTCGGTTGGGACGACCCCGAATTCATGGGGGCCAGCCTGGACCACTGCATGTGGTTCCACCGACCGGTGCGGGCCGACGACTGGCTGCTCTACGACATGGACAGCCCCACCAGCCACGGTGCCAGGGGCCTGGCCCGGGGCTTCATGTACGCCCACGACGGGGAGCTGGTGGTGTCGATGGTCCAGGAGGGCCTGATGCGGCTCGTGCAGCCCACGCCTGCCGGCTGACGACGGGCCAGTCGGTGGCCGGCTCCCGGGGCCGCGCCCCGGGGCGCCTACCGCTCGCCGATGGGCCGGTAGTCGCGCTCGTCGGCCCCGATGTAGAGCTGGCGGGGCCGAGCGATCTTCGAGTCCTGGTTGAGCATCTCCTGCCAGTGGGCCAGCCAGCCGGCGGTGCGGGGGATGGCGAACAGCACCGGGAACATCTCGAGCGGGAACCCCATCGCCTGGTAGATCAGGCCGGAGTAGAAGTCGACGTTCGGGTAGAGCTTCCGCGAGGTGAAGTACTCGTCGGACAGGGCGATCTCCTCGAGCTTCAGCGCGATGTCGAGGAGCGGGTTCTTCCCGGTGATCGAGAAGACCTGGTCAGCAGTGCGCTTGATGATCTTGGCCCGCGGGTCGTAGCTCTTGTAGACGCGGTGGCCGAAGCCCTGGAGACGCCCGCCCGAGCCGGACTTGACCGAGGCGATGAAGGCTTCGACGTTGTCGATCGATCCGATCTCGGTGAGCATCCGGATGACGGCCTCGTTTGCCCCACCGTGGCGGGGGCCGTACAGGGCGGCGGCGGCTGCGGCCGTGGCCGAATAGGGATCGGCGTGGGACGAACCCACCACCCGCATGGCCGTCGTCGAACAGTTCTGTTCGTGGTCGGCGTGGAGGATGAACAGGACGTCGAGCGCACGGGCGAGGACGGGGTCGGCCTCGAAGCGGGGCTCGGCGATCTTCCACATCATCGAGAGGAAGTTCGATGTGAAGGGGAGTGAGTTGTCCGGATAGACGAACGGCATGCCGACGCTGAACCGGTGGGCGGCGGCGGCCAGGGTGGGCATCTTGGCGATCAGGCGGATGATCTGCTTGTCGCGGGACTCCGGGTCGAAGATGTCCTTGGCGTCGAGGTAGAACGTCGAGAGGGCGGCCACGGCCGATACGAGCATGCCCATCGGGTGGGCGTCGTAGTGGAAGCCCTCGAGGAAGCGCTTGCGCACGTTCTCGTGGATGAAGGTGTGGAGGGTGATCTCGCGCTCCCACACCTCGAATTCGGCGGTGGTGGGGAGCTCGCCGTTGAGCAGGAGATAGGCCACCTCGAGGAAGGTCGAGTCCTCGGCCAGCTGTTCGATCGGATAGCCCCGGTAGCGGAGGATGCCGGCGTCGCCGTCGAGGTAGGTGACCGCGCTCTCACACGAGGCGGTCGCCGTCAGGCCGGGATCGTAGAACCAGATGCCCGGCAGGACCTTCGAGAAGTCCGCTGCCGACACCCCGCCGTTGTCCAGCGGGATCTCGAGGGACTGGCCCGTGCGGTTGTCGGTGATCGTGATGCTCTCGGCCACTCGCGTCAAACCCTTCGCTCGGTTCGTATCCTCGTCGTCGTACCAATCCTAGATGCTCACCCCCGACGGCTGACCAACCGGGGTGGGATCGCTCAGCCGACGACCTGGACCAGGAACTGCTGGGTCGACCCGGCGGGGTCGGCCTGACCCGGCGGGAGGGAGACCGAGACCGTCACCGTGTAGCGGTGCGCCGACGACACGGGCAGTGGGGCGAGGACCGGTGCCGCCGAGGCACCGGCAGCGAGTGTCACGGTGCCTCGGCTCCGGCCGCCGGCCTCGCCGGGTGGTGGAGGGGCCGATCCGGGCGGGTCGGCCGGGCTGACGGTGACCGTGACGACCACCCCCGACTCGGGCACGGTGCCGCAGTTGGTGACCGTGACCAGCGCGGTCACCGTGGTGGTCGGCGGCAGGACGGTCGGGGCCGCCCCCGGCGTCGTGGACTGCGGCGCGGCGCACGTGGTGGCCGCGATGCCGACCCCGCCCGTCGGGACCGCCGGCGGGTTGAGCCCGACGGCGGTGAGCACCAGTCGGTGGAAGGGCACGAGCGCGGCCGACGATGCGAGGTTCGTCGCCGTCGACCCCAGTGCGACCGAGCCGAGCGGCGCGGTGGACGCCGGGGCCGGCACCCACACCGAGGGATGCAGGCGGAACGGGGCACGCAGACCGGCGGCCGTGGCCTGGAGCGCCCGGAAATCGGTGTCGGATCGTTCGAACGCCAGGCCCTCGGCCGACATCTCGGTGGCGGCCTGGTCGACCGATATGAGGGTGGCCGGTGCCGTCGTGGCGGCCGGGGCGGCCGTGGCCGGGGCGCCAGCCACGGGGAGGGGCTGCATCCCGAGCAGCTGGTCCACCGTCGAGCGGAGGTGGACGGTGGCCGACGCCCGCAGCCGCATCACCGCGGAGAAGCGGGACGACAGGTCCCCGACGGCGGGAGGCGAGGCGATGGTGGCAGCCTGGGTGGCCTGGTCCGAGGTGTCGAGCACGGCCGAGTCGAGCCCCTGTTGGAGCACGCCCCGGGCCATGTCCGGGAACGCCCCGTTGGTGAGCGAACCCGCCTTGCCCAGGAGGGACGACAGCTGCGAACCGGTCCGGGTGGAGGCCAGTCCGACCTGGTCGGCCAAGGCTGCGTACCCGCGGGTGGTGGCGTCGCGGTAGCCCTGCGACTGGGTGTGGATCGCCAGCAGCGACCCGACCAGGAGCACCGCAGTCAGCGCCACCGCGATCCCGATGAGGAGCGTCTGCCCGAGGCCGCGCCCCGGACTGCGGCGGCGTCGGCGGCTGGCTCGGGGCATCCCGAGCACGATAGTGCCGAGCCCGGAGCCGGACCCCGTCGCCGGGTCCTTTCAGCGGGGTCGGTCAGCCGACCTCGGCGGAGGAGGACCTGCCCGGCCCCGAGGGGGACGCTCCACGGGACCCGGCGGTCACCAGGCGCGACGACGTGCTGCGCCAGTCGACGGTCGGCAGGATGGCGGCCGGATCGACCGCGTCCTCGTACTGCTCGCACACGGCGAGCAACGACCGGATCACCGACGAGGTGAGGAGATGGGGCACCAGGCCGAGGTCGAGCAGCTTGGTGTGCGCCGCACGGTAGTAGTGCTCCTCCTTCTCCACCCGGGGGGTCGGTGGGTGCTCGATGGTGACGGTACCGGCGTACTCGGCTGCGACCTTGTCGGCCATCTGCTGGACCGAGAACGACTCGGTGAACTGGTTGGAGACCCGGAACTCGCCCATCGTCCCGAGCTTCACCAGGTGGATGTCGCGGTTCTGC
Source organism: uncultured Actinomycetota bacterium (assembly GCA_963835445.1). Classification (GTDB taxonomy): domain Bacteria; phylum Actinomycetota; class Acidimicrobiia; order Acidimicrobiales; family RAAP-2; genus Bog-756. Next base: position 389,934 of record CAWIFO010000001.1, on the reverse strand, counting down.
TCGGCCATGGCGTAGACCAGGTTGAGCGTGCCCACCACGTTGTTCACCTGGGTGTAGACGGCATGCTTGCGGTCGATCATCGAGTACGGGGCCGAGCGCTGCTCGGCGAAGTGGACCACGGTGTCCGGCTCGAACGAGGCCAGCGTGCCGCTCACGAATTCGGCGTCGGTCAGGTCGCCCACGAACACGTCGATCTCGTTGCCCGAGGCCTCCTGCCAACGGCGGACCCGCTGTTGGAGGCCCACGATCGGAACCAGGGAGTCGACCCCCATCTCGAGCTCGTGCCCTCGGCGGGCGAAGTTGTCGACGACGCCGACCTTGTGCCCCTTGCGCGACAGGTAGAGCGCCGTCGGCCATCCGAGATAGCCGTCTCCTCCGAGTACCAGGATGTTCACGCGGTCGCTCCCTTTCAGCTGGCGCCGGATCGGCCTGATTCCGTGCCCGCGCCCTCCGGGATGGTCGTCCGGCGGCGGCCACAGGCAGTGGGCTCCCAGCGCCCCCACCCTGGAATTGCCTGAGAATCGCAACCAGATCGCAGTACTCGGGCCGTCCCGGGCAGGGATCGGGGACGAGCTCCCGGGGCGCCGTGCCCGGTGGGAATCAGCCCTCCGGACCGGCAGACGGTCCGACATCGAGGTCGGTGATGCCGGCGAGCGGGAGCGCGGAACCCACCAGCTCGGCGGCCTGGAGCGGTCGGGTGGCCGACGCCACCGGCTCCGGCTCCGGCAGCCGCCGTTCCCCCACCCCGACGACGCCCATCTCCACGAACCGGCGGGCGGTGACCAGGACCCGGCCCTCGAGTGACCCGACCGCCTTGTTGTACGCGGTGACGGCGCCGGTCAGGCTGCGTCCGACGCCGGCCATGTGGTCCCCGAGTACCGAGATCCGCTCGTAGAGCTGCGCACCGAGGACCTGCACCTGGCGGGCGTTGTCGGTGAGCGCCTCCTGCTGCCAGCCGTAGGCCACCGCCCGCAGCAGGGCGATGAGCGACGTCGGCGTGGCCAGCAGGACGTGGTTGGCGACGGCGTATTCCATCAGCCCCGGCTCGTGCTCGAGGGCGGCGGTCAGGAGCGGGTCACCCGGGATGAAGGCGACGACGAACTCGGGGGACGGGTCGACCCGCTTCCAGTACTCCTTCTTGGCCAGCGCGTCGACGTGGGCCTTCATCTGTCGGCCGTGGCTGGCCAGGTGGACGCGGCGGCGTCGCCTCGTCCTCTGCTTCGTTGGCGTCGAGGAACGCCTGCATCGGGACCTTGGCGTCGACGGCGACGTTCTTGCCACCCGGTAGGTGCACCACCAGGTCGGGGCGCAGTCGGCCGGTGTCCCCGTCGGAGGTCACCTGCTCCGAGAAGTCGCAGCGCTCGAGCATGCCGGCCATCTCCACCACCCGCCTCAGCTGGAGCTCGCCCCACCGGCCCCGGGTCTGCGGGCTGCGCAGGGCGGTCACCAGGCTGCGGGTCTCCTTCTGGAGCTGGTCGTGAGAGGTGGCAAGTTGCTGCATCTGCTCGGTCAGTGCCGTGTAGGACCGCACCCGCTCGCGCTCGAGTTGCTGCATCCCCTCGTCGTAACGCCCGAGCTGCTCGGCGATAGGCGCCAGCAGGTGCTCGATCTCCTCCTGGCGGCGGGCCAGGTCGCCCTCGGCCGCCGCCCTGGACTCGCCCATCCGGGTGTCGGCCAGTTGTAGGAATTGGTCGGCGTTGCGCTGGAGGGCCTCGGCCGAGAGCTGGGCGAACTCCCCGGCCATCTGGCGCCGCACCTCCTCGACCGAGGTCGACCGGGCCTCGGCAGCGCCGGTCGGGCCAGTTCGGCCGCGGGCCGGCCTGGCTGCTGCGCAGCGGATGCCCGAGGGACGAGGCGACCCCCGCCGAGCCCGCAGCGACAGCAGTCCGAGCACGAGTCCGGTGAGCATGGCGGTTCCTCCCGTCGGCCAGGTCGGTCACCACCCGCGGGCGGGCGGGACCGTCGTCCCGCACTGCGGGGCGACCGGCGCGGTCGCGCCGCAGCGTACCGATGGGGTGTGCACGGTCCCGCGGACCGGCGGAAGCCTGGACGATCCTGGTCGGGCCGACGGCGGGACGCCGGCCTGTGCGAGCATGGAGCATGCATCGGGTCGTGGTCGTCGGGGCCGGGTTCGGCGGCCTGTCCGCCGCCCGTGCCCTCATCGGCGGGACGGTCGAGGTCACCGTCGTCGACCAGCGCAACTTCCACACGTTCCAGCCCCTGCTCTACGAGGTGGCCACCGCCGGCCTCGAGTCGGGCGACGTGGCCTATCCGATCCGGGTCATCTTCGGGAAGGCCGACAACGTGACGTTCCGGATGGCCACCGGTCACCGGCGTCGACTGGGATCTGCCGCGAGGTGCTGCTCGACGAGGCGGCGTCCCTCCCGTTCGACTCGCTCATCGTCGCCAGGGGCGCCACGGCCAGGTTCTTCGGGATCCCCGGGGCGTCGGACTACAGCTTCCCGCTCTACACGCTCACCGACGCACGGCGGCTGCGCGACCACATCCTGCGCCGCCTCGAGGACGTCGACGCCGATCCCGGGGACGCGGCCGGCCGCGGGGTACTGACCTTCGTGGTGGTGGGCGGCGGCCCGACCGGCGTCGAGGTGGCCGGAGCCCTGGCCGAGCTACTCGACGTGGCCGTGAAGCACGACGGGTTCCGCTTCGACCGCTCGGCCGGCCGCATCATCCTGGTCGATGCCCTCGACCGGCTGCTCACGCCGTTCCGGGAGTCGGCGGCAGACTACGCGGCGAGCACGCTGACCGGGCGGGGCATCGAGCTCCGGCTCGGCCACCTGGTCAAGTCGGTCCAGGCCGACTCGGTCGAGCTCGACGACGGCACCGTGATCCCCACCCGCACCGTGGTGTGGGCCGGCGGCGTCACCGTCGAGAACACGGTGGCGGGCGAGCTCGGACTGGCCGACGGGGCCCAACGGGCGGCTCGTGGTCCGCCCCGACCTGACCGTCGAGGGCCACGACCACGTCTACGCCGTCGGCGATGCCGCCGCGGTGCTGTGGGGCCCCGGCGACGGGGCTGCCGTATGCCCGCAGGTCGCCCAGGTGGCCATCCAGTCGGGCGCCCAGGCCGCCCGCCAGATCCTCGGCCGCCTCGAGGGGAAGGCGCTCCACCCCTTCCGCTACAAGGACAAGGGGATCATGGCGACCATCGGGCGCCGGGCCGCCATCACCCAGTTCCGAAGCGGCCGGGTCGTGCGGGGCACCCTCGGGTGGCTCGCATGGCTGGCACTGCACCTCGTCTACCTGATCGGCTTCCGCAACAAGATCGTCGTCTTCGTCAATTGGTCGTGGCGCTACCTGTCGTGGGGCTCCGGACCCCGGATCATCGTGAGCGAGGAGCGGGCCGGCGGGGTCGACGGTGACGTCGGAGCGGAAGCGGACTGACCCGGAGTCGGACGGGCCCGGACCGTGCCGGTGCCGCAGCAGTACGGTGGACCCGTGGAGTCGCCGCTCGAACAGATCGATCGCAAGGTCATGCAGCTCTTCGCACTGGTCGGCGACTCGGTGTCGGGCGCCACCCATGCGTTGCTGGCGGGCGACCGCGAAGCGGCCAAGGCCCTGGCCGACCGGGACGAGGTCGTCGACTCCCTGTGCCACGACATCGAGGAGCTCACCCTGCAGCAGCTCACCGTGGCCGGGATCACCTCGCCCAACCAGCTGCGCTACCTGGTCACCGTCATCCGGATGCTGCCCGACCTCGAGCGGAACGGCGACCTGGCCGAACACGTGGCCCGGCGTGCGGCCCGGGGTCTCGGCGCCGAGCTGTCGGCCCGCAGCCGTGGGCTCCTCGAGCGGATGGGCGAGGTCGCCGTCCACATGTGGCGGGCGACCACCGACGCCTACGCCGAACGTCAGCCGAACGGATGGGAGCTGGTGGACGACCTGGACGACGAGATGGACGATCTGCACGTGAGCCTGACGGTGGAGGTCGTGGCAGGCACCATGCCGTTGCCGGTGGCCGTGGAGCTCGCCCTGCTGGCCCGGTTCTACGAGCGCTTCGGCGACCACGCCGTCAACCTGGCCAAGCGGGTGGCCGTGCTGTCGCGCCCGAACGTCGCCAGCGGCGGCTGAGCCTCGAGACCGGACGCGTCAGCCGTCAGGCCACGATCCCGAGCCGCACCAGCGACTCGGCGATCTGCACGGCGTTGAGGGCAGCGCCCTTGCGCAGGTTGTCGCCCGACACGAACAGCGCCAGGCCGTTCGTCCCGCCCTCGGCCGCCCGGATCCGCCCGACCAGCGTCGGGTCGATGCCAGCCGCGGCCAGCGGCGTGGGCATGTCGCTCAGCTCGACACCCGGTGCTCCGGTCAGCAGCTTGGTCGCCTCGTCCGGGGTCAACGGGTCGGCGAACTCGGCGACGAGGGCGAGCGAGTGCCCGGTGAACACGGGTACACGGACACAGGTACAGGTCACCGGCAGGCCGGGGATGTCGAGGATCTTGCGGCTCTCGTCGCGGAACTTCTGCTCCTCGTTGGTCTCGCCCGAGCCGTCCCCCACCAACGAGCCTGCGATGGAGAGCACGTTGTGGGCGATGGTGCCGGGGAAGGTCGACGGCGGCGGACCGGTCACTGCCGAACCGTCGAACGTCAGGCCGGCCGCCCCGTCGACCGTGGCCCGCAGCTGGGCGTCGAGCTCGGCCACGCCGGCGAGCCCCGCACCCGACACGGCCTGGTAGGTCGCCACCACCAGCCGAGTGAGGCCGGCGGCGTCGTGCAGCGGCTTCAGCACCGGCATCGCCACCATGGTCGTGCAGTTGGGATTGGCGACGATCCCCTTGGGGATCGAGCCGAGTGCCGACTCGTTGACCTCGGGGACGACGAGCGGGACGTCGGGGTCCATGCGCCAGGCCGACGAGTTGTCGACCACGACCGCCCCGGCCCCGGCGAAGCGGGGGGCCAGGAGACGCGATGCGGTGGCACCGCTCGAGAAGAGGGCGATGTCCAGGCCCGAGACGTCGGCAGTGGCGGCGTCCTCCACGACGACCTGGTCGTCGCGGAAGGCCAGGGTGCGGCCGGCCGAGCGGGAGGAGGCGAAGAGGCGCAGCTCGTCGAGCGGGAAGGCTCGCTCCTCCAGGATCGCCTGCATGACGGTCCCGACCTGCCCGGTTGCTCCGACGACTCCGATGCGCATGACCCGAAGTCTACGGGCGCCCGTCGGCGCGTCCGGCCCGCTCGGCATGTCCCGGCCGGGTGCGCGCGCCCGGTCGGCCAGGCATGCGCCGGCTCGGCCGGTCAGGCCAGTTCGAAGGCGGCGTGGAGTGCTCGCACGGCGTCCTCGGCCTGCTCGGCGCGGATCAGGCACGAGATGCGGATCGACGAGGTCGAGATCATCTCGATGTTGATCCCCTGGGCGGCCAGGGTCTCGAAGGTGAGGGCGGTGACGCCGGGATGGGTCTTCATGCCCACGCCGACGAGCGACACCCGGGCCACGTCGTCGTCGCTGGTGACTCCCGTGGCGCCCAGTTCGGGAACGAGTGCATCGCACACCTCGGTGCTGATCACGAGGTCCGATTCGGGGATGGTGAAGGAGATGTCGGTCGTCCCGTGGAGTGACACGTTCTGCACGATCATGTCGACGTTGATGTTGCGGTCGGCGAGGCCCCGGAAGAGCCGGGCGGCCAGGCCCGGCTTGTCGGGCACGCCGGTGACGGTCACCTTGGCCTCCGACAGATCGTGGGTCACCGCGGTGACGACTGCCTGCTCCATGGATGCATCCTCCTTGTCGATCCACGTGCCCGGCTCCCAGGTGAAGCTCGAGCGCACGTGCAGCGGGACGTTGTGGTTCCGGGCGAACTCCACCGACCGAAGGGCGAGCACACGGCCGCCGGTGGCGGCCATCTCCTGCATCTCCTCGTAGCTGACCCTGGCCAGCTTGCGGGCCTCGGGCACGATGCGCGGGTCGGTGGTGAAGACCCCGGATACGTCGGTGTAGATCTCGCAGGCATCGGCGCCGAGCGCGGCCGCCAGGGCCACTGCGGTCGTGTCCGACCCGCCCCGACCGAGGGTGGTCACCTGCTTGTCGGTCGAGACCCCCTGGAAGCCGGCGACCACGGGCACCGCGCCGGCGGCGAGGGTCTCGCGGAGCCGGTCACCCTTGACCTCCAGGATCTTGGCCCGGGTGTGGGAGGTGTCGGTGATCATCCCGGCCTGACTGCCGGTGAACGAGACGGCGTCGACCCCGAGGTCGGCCAGCGCCATGCACAGCAGGGCCATGGAGATCCGTTCGCCCGAACTGAGCAGCATGTCGACCTCCCGGTCGGGCTGCACCGAGCTCACGTCGGCGGCCAGGCGGACCAACTCGTCGGTGGTCTTGCCCATGGCGCTGACCACGACCACGACGTCGTTGCCGGCCCGCCGGGTCCGGGCCACGTGGTCGGCCACTGCCCGGATGCGGTCGGCGTCGCCGACCGACGTGCCGCCGAACTTCTGCACCACGAGAGACATGGTCCGCAAGGCTACAACCCGGGGCCGATCGCCCTGTCGGCCCCACCGTCGACCGCACGGGCGGTCCGGTCGGCCTCGGCGCGCCCCCCGGTCGGGGCCGCTCCGGGCCCCCGGTCGGACCGACTACCCTGCAGGACCGTGGGAACCGAGAAACGTGAACGTCAGAAGGCCGGACGGCAGGCACGCCGCGAGGCCGCGCAGAAGGCCGCCAAGCGTCAGCGTGGCATCCGCCGGGTGGTGACGATCGGCATCGTGGTGGTGGTGGTGGTCGGCCTGTCGCTCCTCATCACCAAGCCGTGGAACCACACCACGACGGCCGCGTCCACCACGACCACGACGACGACCTCCCCGGCGTCGACCGCACAGGCGACGGCCGACGCCGCGTCGAAGGCGGCAGGTTGCCCCTCGAGCCCGACCGCGCCGTTGCCGAACCCGCAGTTCAAGGCCCCGCCGATGACGATCGACACGTCGAAGACGTACACGGTCACCATCAAGACCGACCTCGGGACGATCGTGGCCAACCTCGACGCCAAGGCGGCACCGGTGGCCGTCAACAGCTTCGTGTTCCTGGCCACGAAGAAGTACTACGACTGCAACACCTTCGCCCGCGTGATCCCGCAGTTCGTCAACCAGACGGGAGACCCGACGGGAACGACCTCGGGCAGCGTGGGCTACACGGTGCAGGGCGAGGTTCCGGCGACGGCGACTCCCCAGTACCCGTTGGGCTCGCTCGCCATGGCCAAGACGGGCCAGGCACCCGCCGGCACGACGAGCAACCAGTTCTTCATCGTGGCCGGCACGCAGGGCGAGTCCCTCCCACCGCAGTACGCACTGTTCGGGCAGGTGACATCCGGCCAGAGCGTGGTCCAGGCCATCAACGCCGACGGCAGCCAGAGCGGCATCCCGCCCACCGTCACCCACCGCATGCTGTCGGTCACAGTCGCCGCCTCGTAGGCGCATCACGACCGACCCGATCCCACCCCGACCCAAGGAGCAGAACCATGGCCCCCGAGATCCCCGCCGCCGACGGCTCCAGCCCGAGGACGCAGCGCTTCGACGCCGCCCCCCCGCTGATCATCGACCCCACCAAGTCGTACACGGCCGAGATGCTCACCAACAAGGGTGCGCTCACCATCTCGCTCAACCCGATCGCCGCACCGAAGACGGTGAACAACTTCGTGTTCCTGGCGCGGTGGCACTACTACGACGGAGTCACCTTCCACCGGATCATCCCGGGCTTCATGTGCCAGGGCGGTGATCCCGAGGGTACGGGGCGCGGCGGCCCCGGCTACCGGTTCGAGGACGAGCTCCCCGCTCCCGGCCGCTACGAGATCGGTTCCATCGCCATGGCCAACGCCGGTCCGAACACCAACGGCAGCCAGTTCTTCATCATCAGCGGGCCTGACGGCGTCGGCCTCCCCCCGAGCTACTCCCTGTTCGGCACGGTGGTGAAGGGACTCGACGTGGTGAAGGCCATCGAGTCGGTCGGCAGCCGGTCGGGCGCCCCGTCCGAGCCCGTCGTCATCGAGTCCGTCACCATCGTCGAGGGCGACTGAGCCCTACGGGTCCCGTCGACGTCCGTCAGACCGGCAGCGTGCCCAGTCCGTCGGCGGCCGGCTCCCCGTCGAGGAAGACGGCCACCGGCCGGACCCCGACGGACCGCCAGGATCCGTCGGGGTCCCGGACGAGCGCCGTGCGCTCCGGAATACCCACGACCGGCGTGCCGGCGGGCGCCAGCAACACCGACCGGTGCATCTTCTGGCCGTGCTCGTCGTCGTGGGTGTCGCCGAAGTGGGGCACCACGGCGACCCCGGTCACCAGGCCCAGCCCGATCGTGAGTCCGCCGCCCCGGGCGTCGACCATCGGGTCGGTCAGGGCCATCGCCGCGCCCGACGAGCCGACCACGACGGCCCCGTCGTGCCACGCCGCCACCAGCGCGTCCCACACGGCCGAATGCTTCAGCACGCTGCGGACGTGCATCGGCGAGCTGCCGGCCAGGTAGATGAGCCGGGCCCGGCGCATGATGTCGGCCGCCCCGTCGTTGTCAGCGTCGGCCCGGGTCAGGACCATGAGACCTTCGACCGTGGCGCCCAGCGGCTCGAACCAGGCGCCCGCCCGCGCCACCAGGCGCTCGGGGTGCTCGTAGGCGGCGGCCGTCGGCAGGACCAGGACCTGGTCGCCGCCCGAGGCGGCGAGGAACTCGGAGTCGAAGGTGCAGCCTTCCTGCCACTCGCCGCCACCGACGAGGGCCAGGAGTCCGGGGGTCGCGTCCATGTCCGGAGTGTAGAGCGCGCCGTGGGCCGGCTCCGCCGGGCCCGTCGTCACCCGTCAGGGAGCGACGTGGCCCGGCGCATCAGCGACCCCATGGCGTCGCAGACCTCGGTGGCCAGCGCCAGGCAGTCCGGCACTGCGCCCATCCCGAAGAATCCGTGGACCATGTCGTCGTAGCAGCGGTACTCGACCGCCACCCCCGCCCCGGCCAGCGCCCCGGCATAGGCGGCGCCCTCGTCGCGCAGGGGGTCGAACCCGGCGGTCACGACCACGGCCGGCGCCAGGCCGTCGAGGTCCACGCACAGGCCCGGCGAGGCCCGCACGTCCTCGTAGTCGACGGGGTCGGGCAGGTAGCGGGCCCGGTAGGCTTCCATCCCCTCGCTGGTCAGGAAGAACCTGTCACCCATCGCCCGGAAGGACTCGGTCACGAACCGGGCATCGAGCGCCGGATAGACGAGGCACTGGGCCACGGGCGGTGGCACGTCGTCGGAGGCGGACCGGCGGCCGGGCCTGGTCTCCTGGGCCACCACGGCGGCCAGATTGCCGCCGGCGCTGTCCCCCATGACTCCGACCATTCCCGGCACGGTGCCCAGCACCCCGTGATTGCGCTGGATCCAGGCATAGGCGGCCAGGCAGTCCTCGACCGCCGCCGGAAACGGGTGCTCGGGGGCGAGCCGGTAGTCGACGGCGACGACCACGCACCCGGTGACCGAGGCGACGAGCCGGCACGAGGCGTCATGGGAGTCGAGGTTCCCGACCACCCAGCCGCCCCCGTGGAAGTAGGCGATGACCGCGGGGCGGTGGCCCGGCCGCCCGATCCCCACGCCGAAGCGCCGGTAGACCCGGACCCGCAGGTCGGGGGCACCGTCAGGGCCCGGGATCGTCCGACCTGCCACGTGGACGTCGGTTCGGGTCGGCATGACCAACCTGGTCGTGGCGGTGAAGACGTCCCGGGTGGCCACCGGGTCCGGCGTCCCCCCACCCCGGCTGGTGAACCGTTCCAACGACTCGGCCAGCCCGAGGAGTGCCTGGACGCCGCGGTGGAGCACGCGGCCGTCACGCTCGACGGGTGCACGACCGCCACCGAGGGCGAGCAGCAGTCCCGGTCGGGCCAGTGCGGCGGACAGCAGCCGGCCCGGCACCGACCACTGCTCGTCGTCGGCCCGCAGCCGACGGCTGTAGAGCGCCCGGCGTGCGAAGGGCCCCCGGGGTCCGGACGGGCGGCGGCCGCCCGGTGCCGGCGACGGCCCCCCGGATTCGGCGGCGGTCGGGGCGTCTGCGGCGGATCTGGTCACGGCCCCATCGTGTCGGCGGGCGACGGGGAAGGCAAACAGCCGCGTCCCGGGCGGCGCCGTGTCCCGGTTCGGCGGCCATCCCCGGCCACCGCTAGCATGCCCTCCCATGTCGATCGCACGCGTGGGAATTGTCGGTTCGGGGATCATGGGGTCGGGCATCGCCGAGACGGCCGCCGTCAGCGGCTTCGAGGTGGTGCTGCGCTCGCGCAGCCAATCGACGGCGGACGCCACCCTCGCCGCCCTCGAGAAGTCGCTCAACCGCCAGGTGGAGAAGGGCAAGAGGACCGAGGAGGAGCGGGACCAGGCCCTCGGCCGGGTGACCGGCACCTCGGAGCTCGACGCCCTGGCCGATTGCGACCTGGTCATCGAGTCGGTCGTCGAGGACCTGGCCGTCAAGAAGGAGCTCTTCAGCGACCTGGCCCGGATCACCGGCGACCACGCCATCCTCGCCACCAACACCTCGACCCTGCCCGTCATCGAGATGGCCATGAAGACCGGCCGGCCCGACATGGTCTGCGGCATCCACTTCTTCAACCCCGCCCCGGTGATGTCGCTGGTCGAGGTCGTCCGGCCCCTGACCGCATCGGACGAGACCATCGTCGCCGCCCGCCAGTTCGCCGAGGCCTGCGGCAAGACGCCGGTCGAGGTCAAGGACCAGGCCGGGTTCATCGTGAACGCCCTGTTGTTCCCGTACCTCAACAACGCCATCCGGCTGTACGAGTCCGGCGTCGCCTCCGTTTCCGACATCGACACGGCCATGAAGGGCGGATGCGGGTTCCCCATGGGCCCCTTCGCACTCCTCGACCTGGTCGGCCTCGACACCTCACTCGCCATCCTCGACGCCCTCTACGAGGAGTTCAAGGACCCGAACTACGCCGCCGTGCCACTGCTGCGCCGCATGGTCAGCGCCGAGGAGCTCGGCCGCAAGTCGGGGAAGGGCTTCCTCGACTACCGCAAGTAGTCGCTCCGTCCGTACCCCGTGCCCCTCGGCCTACCGCTCGGGGGCCGGTTCGGGCCACAATGAGGACATGAGCGACGTCGACAGGACAGTGCGGGGCAACGGCGCGTCAGGGGAAGCCCCGGTACGCGACAAGCCGTGGGTGATGCGCACCTACTCGGGCCACTCCACCGCGAAAGCGTCCAACGAGCTGTACCGGACCAACCTGGCGAAGGGCCAGACCGGCCTGTCGATCGCCTTCGACCTGCCCACCCAGATCGGTTACGACCCCGACGACCCTGCGGCGTCCGGCGAGGTCGGCAAGGTCGGCGTGCCCGTCGCCCACCTGGGCCACATGCGCGAGCTCCTCGACCAGATTCCGGTCGAGTCGATGAACACGTCGATGACCATCAACGCCACGGCCGCGTGGCTGCTCGGGCTCTACATCGCCAACGCCGAGGACCGGGGGGTCGACCCGCAGGTCCTGTCCGGAACCACCCAGAACGACATCGTCAAGGAGTACCTGTCGAGGGGGACGTTCATCTTCCCCCCGATCCCGAGCCGGCGCCTGACCGTCGACACGATCGCCTACACGGTGCGCAACGTGCCGAAGTGGAATCCGATCAACGTCTGCAGCTACCACCTCCAGGAGGCCGGGGCCACGCCGCACCAGGAGGTGGCCTACGCCCTCGCCACCGCCATCGGCGTTCTCGACGCCGTGCGCGACTCGGGCCAGATCCCGGCGGACGAATTCCCGGCCGTGGTCGGGCGCATCTCGTTCTTCGTCAACGCCGGCGTCCGATTCGTGGAGGAGACGTGCAAGATGCGGGCCTTCACCGAACTGTGGGACCGGGTGTGCGCGGAGCGCTACGGGGTCACCGACCCCAAGCTCCGTCGTATGCGCTACGGCGTGCAGGTCAACTCGCTCGGCCTGACCGAGGCCCAACCCGAGAACAACATCCAGCGGATCGTGCTCGAGGCACTGGGTGTCACCCTGTCGAAGAAGGCCCGGGCCCGGGCCCTGCAGCTCCCCGCCTGGAACGAGGCCCTCGGTCTGCCTCGGCCGTGGGACCAGCAGTGGTCGCTCCGGATCCAGCAGGTCCTGGCGTTCGAATCCGACCTGCTCGAATACGGCGACATCTTCGACGGCTCCGTCGTCATCGAGAAGAAGACCGCGGAGGTGGCCGAGGCGTCGTGGGCCGAGCTGGAGGACGTGCTCGCCCTTGGCGGCGCCTTCGAGGCCATCGACGAGCTGAAGTCCCGACTGGTCGGCAGCCAGGCCGAGCGGGTCCGGCGCATCGAGACGGGCGAGCTCCAGGTGGTGGGGGTCAACAGCTTCACCGAGACGGCCGATTCCCCGCTCGCCTCGGCCGGCGACGAGGGGGGTTCGATCATGCGGGTCGACCCCGCCGTCGAGTCCCAGCTGCGGGCCGACGTCGAGGCGTGGCGGGCCCGGCGGGACGGCGCCGCCGTCCGGCGTGCCCTCGACGACCTGAAACGGTCGGCCGAGGGGACGGACAACGTGATGCCGGCCACCATCGCCCTCGCCCACGCCGGCGGCACCACCGGCGAGTGGGCCAACGCCCTGCGCGAGGTCTTCGGGGAGTACCGTGCCCCGACCGGGGTCGGTGGCGGTGTCGGCCACCGTGGGGCCGAGTTCCAGGCCGTGCTGGCCCGTTCGAAGGCGCTGGCCGACCGGGCCGGCGGCCCACCCCGGCTGCTGGTGGCCAAGCCCGGGCTCGACGGGCACTCCAACGGGGCGGAGCAGATCGCCGTGGCCGCCCGCGACGCCGGGTTCGAGGTCGTCTACCAGGGCATCCGCCTCTCCCCCGCCGAGATCGCCGCGGCAGCCCGGGACGAGGACGTCGACATCGTCGGCATCTCGATCCTGTCCGGCAGCCACCTCGAGCTGGTCCCCGACGTGGTGGACCGCCTGCGGGCCGCCGGCGTCGAGGCCCCGGTGGTGGTGGGCGGGATCATCCCGCCGGAGGACGCGACCGTCCTGCTGGGCAAGGGCGTCGCCCGGGTGTACACGCCGAAGGACTTCGAGATCGGCCAGATGATGGAGGACCTGATCGACCTGGTGGAGCACCACCGGGCCGCAGCCGTCGGCTGAGCAACGCCGCCGACCCGGCCCTCCACCCGGTCGGCGCAGCCACCGGGTAGGTTCCCGGCGTGCCCACCCGAGACCCGGCCGACCGACCCGCCGCTCGTCGGGCATCCTGTCCGGCCCGATCGACGCTCCGCCCCAGGCCAGGTCGGCGACGGTCCATCCGCGGGTCACGGCCCTGCCCGGCATGGCGCTCGTCCACCGGGCGAGCGGGTTCTCCGGCACGCTCGTCCGCATCGAGGGCGGCGCCGTCGAGCTGCGGGGCCACACCGGCCAGGAGCGGGTCTTCCGCCTGGTGGCCGGCGCGTTCGCCGTCGACGGCACGGCCGTGAGCCTGGTCCGGCCGCCGGCCGAGCCATCGTCCATGACCGGCGTGACCGCCTCTGGCTCGGTCGCCGTCGCCGGCGCGTCGGCCCGGGTGGCCAAGGCCGGCCGGATCTGGGTGGAGGGCGTCCACGACGCCGAACTGGTCGAACGGGTCTGGGGCGACGACCTGCGGGTGGAGGGCGTCGTCGTGGAGCGCCTCGACGGGATCGACCACCTGGACCGGGCCGTCGCGGCGTTCCGGCCGGGTCCGGCCCGCCGGCTCGGGGTGCTGGTCGACCACCTGGTGCCGGGCAGCAAGGAGTCCCGCATCGCGGAAGGACTGCGGCGGCCCGACGTGCTGATCGCGGGCACCCCGTTCGTCGACGTCTGGCAAGCCGTGCGCCCTCCGGTCCTCGGCATCGCGGCGTGGCCGGAGATCCCGATGGGAACGGAGTGGAAGGCCGGCGTGTGCGCCGCCCTCGGATTCGGCGACCCGCCGGCCGCGTGGAGGCGGATCCTGGCCTCGGTGACCAGCTACGCCGACCTCGAGCCGGCCCTGGTGGGTGCAGTGGAGCGCCTGATCGACTTCGTCACCGACCCGACCTGAGTGGGTCCGGGGCCACCGGGGCACGGAGGTGCCGCCCGGACCACAACCGAACTCCGGTCCTAGGACCTGGGACGTTCGGCCCTAGGACCGGGGACGTTCGGCCCTAGGTGGACGACCTGGGCATCCGTAGGTTGGCCCGAGGAGCGGCCCCGAACGTCGGGAAGCGCCCCTTAGGAGGCGAGATCCATGAAGCGCAAGACATTCGACGGCATCCTGACCATCGTCGGGGCCGGACTGACGATCTTCTTCCTCGTCGCCGGGAGCCTCGGGCTGTGGGCGTACAACTTCGCCAATTCGAACGTCCACAACCAGCTCGCCCAGCAGCAGATCACCTTCCCGCCGGCGGCCGCCTTCGACCACGCCAAGGCCGGAAGCGAGATCACTCCGGAAATGATCCCGGTGGTGTCGCAGTATGCCGGGCAGCAGCTGCTCACCGGCCAGCAGGCCGAGGTCTACGCCGACCACTTCATCGGCGTTCACCTGCTGCAGATCGGCGGCGGCAAGACCTACTCGCAGCTGTCGAGCGAGGCCATGGCCCTGCCGAAGGGCTCGCCGGAGTACACGGCGGCCGAAGCCAAGGTGCAGACCGTGTTCCAGGGCACCACGCTCCGGGGACTCCTGCTCGAGGCCTACGCGTTCTGGCAGATGGGACAGATCGCCCTCTTCGCCGCGATCGCCTGTTTCGCCCTGGCGGTGGTCATGTTGGTCTTCACCGTCCTCGGCTTCGTGCACATGCGGCGCACGCCGGATGACGCGGAGATCTGAACCGACCGACCGGTAGGTGGGGATCGCCGGCTTCGAGTCGGCACCGGTGACGACGTCGAGCGCCTGCTCGGCGTCGTCACCGAACCCTCCGACGCACCACCGGTGGCTACCGGGGGGCCGGAGCCGTCGCCGTCAGGTTCAACTCGTGGGATCGGATGACCTCGGCGGTGTGCACCGAGTACCAGGAGTAGAACTCGTCTCGGCCCCGGCGCTGGGCCTCCCGGTGGGCCGGGTGGCTCCTCCAGGCCGTGGCCGACTCATCGGTCTCGAAGTACTCGAGGGACACCTGGCTCCCGTCGGGCGCGTCGAAGCTCTCGATGGAGAGGAAGCCGGGCTGCCCGGTGACCAGCTCGTGCATCTCGAGCGAAAGTTGCCGGTAGCCCTCGAGGTCGGCTCCCTCCTTGTACCGGGACCGGAAGACGACGATGACCACGGATCAGCCGCCCGTCCAGGGACGTTCCCGCCGGATGGTCGCCGGGCGGGTCCACCACCGACCACTGAACCGCCAGGCCGGCGGGCCGTCCGAGGGTTCGGCGGCCACGGCCACCGGGCGGGGCCAGGCCTGGTCGACGGCGGCGGCCAGGACGGCCAGCACCGCGGGATCGATCGGTTCCGGCGCCGTCACAGCGGCATGTTCCCGTGCTTGCGCTTGGGCAGGTCCTCGCGCTTCGAGACCAGCAGGGCCAGGCTGCGCACCAGGATGCGCCTCGTCTCGGCCGGGTCGATCACGTCGTCGACGTACCCGCGCTCGGCGGCCGCATACGGGTTGGCGTAGCGCTCCGTGTACTCCTCGACCAGCTCCTTGCGCCGCCCCACCGGGTCGGCTGCCTCGGCCAGGTCGCGCCTGTAGACGATCTCGACGGCGCCCTCGGGGCCCATCACGGCGAGTTCGGCCGACGGCCAGGCGTAGGCCAGGTCGGCGCCGATCGACTTGGAGTTCATCACCACGTAGGCACCGCCGTACGCCTTGCGGGTGATGATCTGCACCCGGGGCACGGTCGACTCGCAATAGGCGTAGAGGAGCTTGGCCCCGTGACGGATGATGCCGCCGTACTCCTGGTCGGTTCCAGGCATGAACCCGGGCACGTCGACGAAGGTGATGAGGGGGATGTTGAAGGCGTCGCAGGTCCGCACGAAACGCGCGCCCTTCTCGGAGGCGTCGATGTTCAGGACGCCGGCGAGCATCTGCGGCTGGTTGCCGACGATGCCGACCGCCCGACCGTCGATCCTGGCGAAGCCGCACACCAGGTTCATGGCCCAGTGGTGGTTCACCTCGAAGAACTCGCCGTCGTCGACGACCGCCTCGATGACCTTCTTCATGTCGTAGGGCTGGTTGGGCGACTCCGGCATCAGGTCCGAGAGCTCGGGCGTAAGCCGCTCGGGGTCGTCGCCCGACGCCACGAGCGGCGCCTCCTCCAGATTGTTGGAGGGGAGGAAGCTGAGCAGGTAGCGGACGTCGTCGAGGCAGGCCTTCTCGTCGGGAGCGACGAAGGCGGCCACGCCCGACTTGGTGGCGTGGCTCATTGCGCCGCCGAGCTCCTCGAGGGTCACGTCCTCGCCGGTCACGGTCTTCACCACGTCCGGGCCGGTGATGAACATGTGGCTGGTCTCCTGGACCATGAAGATGAAGTCGGTCATGGCCGGGCTGTAGACGGCGCCGCCGGCGCACGGGCCGAGGATGACACTGATCTGGGGGATCACGCCGGACGCCTGGGCGTTGCGGTGGAAGATGCCGCCGTAGGAGTGCAGCGAGACCACACCCTCCTGGATCCGTGCGCCGGCCCCGTCGTTGAGGCCGATCATCGGTACGCCGATGGACGAGGCAAGGTCCATCACCTTGTGGATCTTCTCGGCGAACACCTCGCCCAGCGCCCCGCCGAAGACGGTGAAGTCCTGGCTGAACACGCAGACCCGGCGGCCGTCGACGGTGCCGAAGCCGGTGATCACCCCGTCGGTGTAGGGACGGTTCTCCTCGAGTCCCATGCCGTGGGCACGGTGGCGGGCCAGCATGTCGAGCTCCTGGAACGACCCGTCGTCGAGCAGGTAGTCGATCCGCTCGCGGGCCGTCATCTTCCCCTTGGCGTGGTGCTTCTCGACCGCCCGGGTCGAGCCCGCGTTGCGGGCGAGCTCCCGGCGCTCCTCGAGGTCCGCGAGCCGTTGGGTCATCGTGTGATCCATGGACGGTGAGGCTATCGGAACCGCCACGGGGGTTCGATCCGACACCGGTGCCCCGGGCGGGCCCGTCGGGCCCGGGAGCTACTGGGCGGTGTTGACCCAGTGGGGGCCGCACCAGACGTAGGTCACCTGGCTGGGGGTGCCGGCCCCCAGGTAGGCGGCCACGCTGCGTCCAGCGTAACGGGCCTCGAGGTCGGCGTCCCGCTCGCCCGCGAACGACCAGCGCTCGACTCCGCCCGGGGCTCCGGCCGCGGGCGTGGGCTCCCAGCCGTCGATCCGGTAGACCGAGTCGACCAGGTCGCCGGCGACGACCAGGGCCCACTTGGGCGAGCGCACCGAGGTGGTGTCCACCCAGCGCCGCCCGATCCGCCAGCCGTGGCGGGCGCCGGCGTAGGCCGTGTCCGTCCCGTGCGCACCCACCCGCAGCAGGACCGCCTGGTGGCCGCGCTTGATCTTGGCCCGCTTGGCCAGGGACGCGCCCAGCTCGACCGCAGCCGTGCGCTGACTGCCGAGTCGGGTGTCCAGACCCAGGGCCAGTACGTCGTCGACGGCGGCGACCACGAGGTCGGCCTCGGGGGAGGTGAGTCCGTGTCGGAGGACTTCGATGCGGACGGGACGCCCGTCGGACTCGGCCTCGCGGATGCGGTCCAGCGCAGGGAACCCGGTCGGGGGCGAGCCGTCCGACCCGGCGGTGGTCGGCGGACGGGCGGCTTCGACGTGCCGGAAGCAGCGGTCACCGCGCCCCCGACCTACGTGGAACGGACGGCCGGTGCGGGCATCGACCAGGAGGTAGACGTAGACGTCCAACTTGGCGGCCACGCCGGGCGGGAACGAGACCTGCGGCGACGACGCGGCGACCGCCGTCGGGACGGGCTCGGGCGCTCGTCCCACCGACTCCGGGACGGCAGTGCCGAACGACGGGACGGCGGCGGGTCCGGCGGGTTCGGGCGGATCAGGCGCAGCGGTGGTGCCCGGATCGGAGGCTGGTTCCGGGGCGACCGTCTCCACCGGCGGTCCGGGCGGATCCCAGGGCATGACCGGCTTCACCACGTCGCCCGGTGCCGGAGCCGGCGGCGCCTCGGGGGCCGCCAGTCCGGCCCAGGGGTCGTCGCCGGGGACGACGGTTGCGGCCGTGACCCGGGTGGAGGACTCCATGCGCCCGGTCGCCTACTCCTGGACGAGTTCGATCAGGGTGCCGAAGGCACCTCTCGGGTGGACGAAGGCGACGGTGGTTCCTCGCGAACCGGGACGGGGGGCCTGGTCGATGACCTGACCGCCATGGTCCTTGACCGACTGGAGGGCGGCGGCGCAGTCCGCCACCCGGTAGCCCACGTGGTGGATGCCGGGCCCCTTCTTCTCCAGGTACTTGGCCACCGGCGATTCGTCGCTGATCGGCGTGAGCAGCTGCACGTAGCTGTCGGCCACCTTGAGCAGTGCCTCTTCGACTCCGTCGGAGTCGATGCGCTCGCGGTGGGCCACCGTGGCCCCGAACGTGTCGGCGTAGTACGCGATGGCGGCGTCCAGGTCGGGAACGGCGATGGCCACGTGGTCGATCTCGGTCAGCAGCATCTCGGTCATGCCCCGTGCCTCCTGAACAGGGTGATGCGGTCCTCGCCCACCCGCGCCCGCAGCTCGTGGTCGTCGACGCCGAGACCCTCCTCCGGCGCCAGGCACAACACCCCGATCTTGCCCTCGTGGAGGTTCTTGTGCACCTGGTATGCGGCCTCGCCCACGTTGTCGAGCGTGTGAACGGCCGACAGCGGCGGGATGATCTTGCCCTCGCACACCAGCTGGTTGGCGTCCCATGCCTCGCGGTAGTTGGCGAAGTGCGAGCCCTTGATGGTCTTGAGCTTCATCCACAGGTGCCGGTTGTCGTACTCGATCATGTAGCCCGAGGTCGCTGCGCAGGTCACGATGGTGCCGCCCCGCTTGGCCGCGAACACCGAGGCCCCCATGGTCTGGCGGCCGGGATGCTCGAAGACGATGTCCACGTCGTCGCCCACGAGCGCACGGATGTCCTTGCCCAGCCGGCGCCACTCCGACTCGTCCTGGTGGAATTCGTCCTTCCAGAACTTGTAGCCCGCCACCTTGCGGTCGATGACCGCCTCGACGCCGAGCTCGTGGAGCAGGTCCACCTTGGACTGCGAGGAGACCACGCCCACCGGGGTGGCCCCGCCGTTCAGGCAGTACTGCACGGCGAACGCGCCGAGGCCGCCCGAGGCGCCCCACACCAGGACCCGGTCGCCCTGGGTGATCGGGGCCCCGTTCTTCGACACCAGCATCCGGTAGGAGGTGGAGTTGCACAGGGCGTTGACCGCCGCCTCCTCCCAGGAGAGGTGGGTCGGCTTCGGCATGAGCTGGTTCGCCTTGACGACCGACAGGTCGGCCAGGCCACCGAAGTTCGTCTCGAAGCCCCAGATCCGTTGGTTGTCGGCCAGCATCGAGTCGTCGTGGGCGGTCGGGCTCTGGTCGTCTACGTAGTTGCAGTGGACGGTGACCTTGTCGCCGGGCTTCCAGTTGCGGACGGCGGAGCCGACCCGGAGCACCACGGCCGAGGCGTCCGAGCCGACCACGTGCTCGTCGAGCGCATGCCGCGCTCCCCAGACGCCCTCCCGGCCGAGCCGGTCGAGGAAGCCGAAGGTCGGTAGCGGCTCGAAGATCGAGGTCCACACCGTGTTGAAGTTGATGGCGCTGGCCATGACGGCGATGTACGCCTCGTCAGGGGCGAGCTCGGGGGTAGCCACCTCACCGACGTGCAGCGAGGTGCGGGGGTCCTTGTCGTCGGAGTCCATGCCTTCGAACATGCCCATCTCGTCCCGACGGACGTAGGCGGCTCGGTAGGTCTCGGGGATGGCCAGTGCGGCGAGTTCCTCGCCGGACGCGCCGGCCAGGATGGCGGAGAGGATTTCCTGCATGGGGGTGGAGGATAGCCCGGTCGCCCCGTGGGCTCCCAAGGCGGCCGGACCGCCCCGGATGGCGCACGTGCGGACAAGCCGTATCATGTCCTGTTGTCGTGGTGGGCCCATGGGGGGACCACCACCTGAATCGGCCACCAGGCCGCGGAGGTTCCCATGTCCGGATCCGTCATCGTCGCTGGAGCACGCACCCCGATCGGCAAGCTGTCGGGCGCCCTCGGCAGCTTCTCGGCCACCGACCTCGGCGGCTTCGCCATCGCCGCCGCCCTCGAGCGGGCCGGTGTCGCCCCCGACCAGGTCGACTACGTCTTCATGGGCCAGGTCATCCAGGCCGGCGCCGGACAGATCACCGCCCGCCAGGCAGCGACCAAGGGCGGTATCCCGATGGACGTCGCCTCGACGACCGTCAACAAGGTCTGCCTGTCCGGCCTCAACGCGATCTACCTGGCCGATCTCATGATCAACGCAGGCGAGGCCGACATCGTGGTGGCGGGCGGCATGGAGTCGATGACCCAGGCCCCCTACCTGCTGCCCGGCGCCCGCGGCGGCTACCGCATCGGCGACGGCACGCTGGTCGACTCGATGATGTACGACGGTCTGTTCTGCGCCTTCGACCAGTGCGCCATGGGCCTCGGCACCGAGCGCTACAACGGCGCCGACGGCGTGTCCCGGGAGCGTCAGGACGAGTTCAGTGCCCAGTCGCACCTGCGGGCGGCAGCGGCCATCGCCGCGGGCAAGTTCGCCGAGGAGATCGTCCCGGTCGAGGTTCCCCAGCGCAAAGGTGACCCGACCATCGTCGACACCGACGAGGGCGTGCGGGGCGACACCACTGCCGAGTCGCTGGCCAAGCTGCGCCCCGCCTTCGACAAGACGGGCACCATCACGGCCGGCAACGCCAGTCAGATCTCCGACGGCGGCGCTGCCGTCATTGTGATGTCAAAGGCCAGGGCCGAGCAGCTCGGGGTGACACCGCTCGGCGAGCTGGTCGGCTACGGCCAGGTGGCCGGGCCCAGCCCGTCGCTACTCAGCCAGCCGAGCCACGCCACCCAGGTGGCGCTCAAGAAGGCCGGGCTCAGCGTGGGGGACATCGACCTGTTCGAGATCAACGAGGCCTTCGCCGCCGTCGGGCTCACCTCGGCCGACGACCTCGGTATCAGCGCCGACGTCGTCAACGTCAACGGCGGCGCCATCGCCCTCGGGCACCCGGTGGGCATGTCGGGCACCCGCCTGGCCCTCACATCGCTGCTCGAGCTGAGGCGCCGCGGCGGCGGCACTGCCGCGATCAGCCTGTGCGGCGGCGGCGGCCAGGGCGACGCCGCCATCCTCCGTACGCTCTGACCGGTCCCGGGCGGTCCCGCACGGGACCGCCCGGAAGCCGTCGACGGACAGCACCCGTGTGCGCTCAGTACGGCGGGGCGAACAGGCCCAGCAGCGTGCCGCACCCGGGGGCGACGTCTTCCCACGCGCCCACCCGTAGCTCCAGCACAGCCAGCCCGCACGTCGGGAAGCCGCCGGCCTCAAGCGTGTCGCGGTCGTCCGACCCGTCCTCCAGCAGGTCCCAGGCCAGCAGGTACATGGTCGGGTTGTGCCCGACCACCAACGCCGAGCGGACGAGGTCGTCGACCTCGCGCAGATAGGTCAGGACGGTGTCGGGCGTCGCCTGGTAGAGGGACGTGTAGCTGTCGAGCGGGATCCGTTCGTCGCGTGTGCCCAGCACCAGCTCGGCCGTCTCACGGGTTCGGCTGGCGCTCGAGCACAGCGCCAGCTCCGGGGCGGTCAGTCCGACGAGGCCGAGTGGCGGGTCCCCGTCGGCCAGCGAGTTCCCGAGGGCGGCGGCGTCCCGGCGGCCCCGCCCAGTCAGCGGCCGGTCGCGGTCGAGACCGCCCCAGGTCGGCTCGGGCGCCGCCTTGGCATGGCGGAGGATCCAGAGGTGGCGGACGTCGGCTTCCTGCTCCATCACCTCATCGTGCCCCACGCGCCCACCGCACCGCGGTCGGCCCCGGGGGGAGCCTGGTCCGTCAAGCGTCGACCTCGCGGCGGCCCTCGAGTGCACGGCCCAGGGTGAGCTCGTCGGCGTACTCGAGATCGCCGCCCACCGGGAGTCCGCTGGCGATGCGTGTCACGTGCAGGCCCATGGGCTTCAGCAACCGGGCCAGGTACATGGCGGTCGCCTCGCCCTCGAGGTTCGGGTTGGTGCAGAGGATCACCTCGGTGATGCCCTCCCCGTCGAGCCGGAGCAGGAGCTCGCGGATGCGCAGCTGCTCGGGACCGATCCCCTCGATCGGGTTCAACGAGCCCTGGAGCACGTGGTACCGGCCGGCGAACTCCCCGGTCTTCTCGACCGAGGCGATGTCCCGTGGGTCCTCCACCACGCAGACCTTCGTGCCGTCGCGCCCGTCGTCGAGGCAGACGGCGCACAGCCCGCCCTCGGCGACGTTGAAGCACCTGGTACAGAGGGTGATCCGCTCCTTGACGGCGATGATCGCCTCGGCCAGCCGCAGCGCGTCCTCGGGTGCCACCTTCAGCAGGTGGAACGTGATCCGCTGGGCGGACTTCGGACCGATGCCGGGCAGTCGGCCCATCTCGTCGATCAGGGCCTGCAACGGCCCGCTGAAGACCGCCACCTAGACCACCTCCTCCGCGCCGGGGAACGCCTGGAGCAGGCGGGCCTCGGCCGAATTGTCGATCTCCGCCAACTCGAGGTCGTCGTCGTCGAAGGCGGCGAGGTCCTCCTCGACGGCGTCGGGCTCGGCCGGGCGCCGTGGGATCGGTAGCGGGCCGGGTGCCTGCGTCGCACCGGGGACGTCCGCGCCCCCATCCCCGGCGGGGGTCGGTCCCGTGGCCGCCCCGTCCGGCGAGCCGTCGACCACCAGCACGAGCGGGACCGGGCGGCCGAACTGGTCGGCCAGTGCGGCCTCCACCTCGGGCCGCATCTCCTCGCACCGGTTCCGGTGGATGTCGTTCGGGAGACCGAACTCGGCGCGGGTGCCGTCCGCACCGACGAACCGCCCGGCCTGGAACAGCGCCTTCGCCTTGGGGCGCAACCGGCCGATGACCTGGTCGCCCCACGCCTGGACCAGCTCGTCGCGGGTCGGGAAGGGGACGGGCCGGGCGGCGGGCGCGGCGACCTCGGACGGGTGGGCGACGGGCTCGGGTGGCGGCGGCGCGTCCTCGACGGCGACGGCCGGGTCGGGCCGATCCACGGCAGGTACCCCGGCGACGGGAGCGGACTTGCGGCGGTGGGCGCCGAGCGTCGGGCGCGGTCCCACCGGGCCCGGGCCCGGGGCGGGGGGTTCGGGTGCCGGCGAGGCAACCAGTGACTCCCCGGCCCGGGCCCCTTCGGCCCGGGGTGCCTCGGGGGCGGGGCGGCCGGTCGGGACGGCGGCGGCCCGCGCGGCGAGGACGGCCCCGGTCGACAACGGTGCCGCGGTGGCCGGGGCGGACGCCGCAGGCGCGGCACCGCCGGACTGCTCGAGCCGCTCGACGCGGGCGAGCAGGGCGGCGGCCGAGTCGTCGGCCTCGGGGTGGACGAGGCGCACCAGTGCCACCTCGAGGTTCACCCGGGGATCGGGGGCGTCCCGCATGCCGATCTGGGCGCGGCCGAGATCCTCCATGGCCCGGACCAGGGTGGCAAGGCCCACCCGGCCCGCCTGTACCGCCAGCACGTCGCGCTCGGCGCCGGCCACGGTGACCAGCTCGGGGGCGACCAGGGCCAGGAACCCCTGGCGGAGATGGTCGACGAGGTCGACCGTGAGCTGCTGGGGACTGAAGCCGGCGGATGTCAGGTGGGCGACAGCCACCAGCGCCCGCCCGACGTCGCGCTCGGCCAGCGCCTCCACGACCTCGTCGAGCTCGGGCAGGTCGTCGTCGACGGTGTCGGACGCCGCCACCTGGTCGAGGATCGAGAGCGCATCGCGGGCCGAACCCCGGCCGCGCCGGACGGCCAGGTCGAGCGCGTCGTCCCCGACCTCCAGATTGGCGTCGTGGCGGACCTGGGCGAGGAGGGCCGACAGGGTGTCCGGGCCGAGCAGCCGGAACTCGAAGTGCTGGGTCCGGCTGCGGATGGTGGGCAGCACCTTCTGCGGGTCGGTGGTGGCGAGCACGAACACCACATGGGCAGGGGGTTCCTCGAGCGTCTTGAGCAACGCGTTGGACGCGGCCGTCGAGAGCATGTGGACCTCGTCGACGATGTACACCTTCTGGCGTCCGGGCGAGCCGAGCGCTGCCCGGGACACCAGGTCGCGCATGGCGTCCACCCCGTTGTTCGACGCGGCATCCAGCTCGTGGACGTCCATCGACGTGCCCCGGGTGATCTCCACGCACGAGGGGCAGACGCTGCACGGCTCGCCGTCGTGGAGGTCGGTGCAGTTGAGGGCCTTGGCCAGGATCCGGGCGGTGGAGGTCTTGCCCGTGCCGCGGGGGCCGCTGAACAGGTAGGCGTGGGCGACCCGGCCGTCCCGGACGGCGTTGCGCAGGGCCAGCACGACGTGGTCCTGCCCGCGTACCTCGGCGAACGTCGAGGGGCGGAACCGTCGGTAGAGGGACTGGTACGGGACTTCCTCGGTCGTGTCGGCCACGGTCGGGAGCCTACCGGTCGGTTCGGTCGCCATCCGAGGGCCGTGAGCGGGCCGGGGGGAGGGAGGCGGGCCGGCCCGGTGGGCCACACCCCGGTGGTCGGTGCGACGGCCAGGTTGACTGCGGCACACGGCCTTGCCTGCTGAGAGCTGCTGCCTTCCGACCCTGACTCGATTCACAGGAGGACGTTGCGCAGGACCCAGCCGTCGCACCCACCACCGGGGAGAACCGCATGCTACCGCCCCCGCTGCCTACCACCCGTCGCACCGACCCGACCGGTCCGGACCGGTCGGGTCGTCGGAGTAGCCTGTCGGGGCCGTGGACGGCCCGGGGACCGGGAGCGTGCGCGACACGGAGGCGTGCGAGAGCGGCCGAATCGGCACGATTGGAAATCGTGTGTGGGGAAACTCACCGTGGGTTCAAATCCCACCGCCTCCGCCAGGGGTCCCGACGAAATTGGATCCCCGCGTCGCGCGGGCCGCCGGGGCCCGTTATCGAGGAGGCCGTTCATGATTGGTGCCGATGACATCCTGGGCGGGGCCGCAAGCCGATCGTCGGAGCTGGACGAGGTGGGCGCCGCTCCGCCGCCGGAGGCGGACCCTCCACCCGGAATCGCCGACCGCGGGTCGCCGCCGGTCAACCCGGGTCGCCGCGGACCGAGCACGGTCCTGTTCGTCGCCCTCGGCATCCTGGTGGTCCTGGCCGCCGGCTTCGCCCTCGTCGCCGTACGGCACCACGACCAGAAGAGCCAGGTCGTCCGGGCCTCGGGCATCCCGTCGAGCATCCCCACCCCACTCGCCACGCTCATGTCCCTCGCCCCCCTCCCCGCCAAGCCCGCGCCCGACTTCACGCTCGTCGACCAGAACGGGCAGACGCTGTCGCTTTCGGACTTTCGGGGCCGTGTGGTCGTCCTGGAGTTCATGGACCCCCATTGCACCGACATCTGCCCCATCGTCTCCCAGGAGGTCGTCGACGCCTACCACGACCTCGGTCCGGCGGCGACACGTGCGGTGTTCGTCACCGTCAATGTCAACCCCTACCACCCCGCGGTGTCCGACGTCGCCGCATTCACCAACGAGCACCGATTGAACACCGTCCCGAACTGGCATTTCGTCACCGGATCGGTGAGCGCCCTGCAATCGGTGTGGAGCAGCTACGGGATCGCCGTCGAAGCCCCGAGTCCCGATGCGGACATCATCCATTCCTCGTTCCTCTTCTTCATCGACCCCTCGGGCAAGGAGCGGTACCTCGCCGATTCGACGGTCGACCACAGTGCCAGCGGTGCCTCCTTCCTCCCCGCGGGCCAGCTCACCTCGTGGGGAACCGGCATCGCGCTGGTGTCCCGGTCACTCCTCGGGTAGTCCTCTACGGATCGCCGGAGAGGTGCTCGTGCACCGGCCGGAAGCTGCGTCAGTGGTCGGCCCGTAACGAGTGGAACGCGACGGCAGCCGCGGTGGCGACGTTCAGCGAGTCCACCCCGTCAGCCATCGGGATGGACACCACCAGGTCCGCCGCGGCCAGCGCCCCGTCCGACAGGCCCGGACCCTCGGCGCCCAGGAGAAGGGCCGCCCCGGCCACTGCCCCCCACCGATCCGACGGCCCGGAGCCGGACGGCCGGACGGGCCCGTTCGCCACGCGGTCACGCAGCTCGGACAGGCGCACGTAGGGAAGCCCTCCTCCCGACGGCGGGTGCGGTGTCATCGCCACGACCACGAAACCGGCGGCCCGCACGCACCCGAGCCCGTCGGGCCACGACTCGAACCGGGCGAACGGCACGTGCAGGACGTTCCCCACCGACACCCGGACCGATCGGCGGTAGAGCGGATCGGCGCACGTCGGGTCGAGTAGGACGCCCGCCACGCCGAACGCGGCGGCGTTGCGGAACAGCGCGCCGATGTTCTCGTGGTCGTTGAGGCCCTCCAGAACCGCCACCACGGGCGGTCCACCCTCGGCACCCGACGCCGCTGCACCGGCGAGCACCTCGTCGACATCCCCGAGGGCCGGGCGGCGTGCCACCCCCACCACGCCACGGTGGAGCGCGAACCCCACCGTGGCGGCCACCACGGCACGCGTGGCGACGTACACGGGTACACCCCGGGTCCGTACTTCGGCGACCAGTCCGCCGGCCGCCGTCACCTGGTGGTCGTCGACGAGCAGGGAGGCCACCGTGTACCCCGACGCCAGGAGTCGCTCGACGGCGAGCCGGCCCTCCACCACGAAGATCGACCCGTCGGCCTCGATCCGGCGCCGACCTGCCGGGTCGTTGAGATCCCGGTACGGGGCGAGCCGGATGTCGTCCGGGTCGTCGACCCCGACGAGCGGGCCACGACCGGCGGCCACGTCGGTCCGTCGGGGGTCGGGCACCCCGTCAGCCTCGCGGTGGGGGACGGACGGCGGGCGGTCCGCCGGTCCGCCGGTCTTCGTTAGCATCCCGCCATGGCCATCACCGGCGGATCGCCGCACGAGGGGTCTGTTCCCGCTCCCGTCTCCCTGACCGACGACGCCGCCATGGCCCTGGCACTGGCCGAGGCGGCGGCGGCAGTCGACCACGGTGACGTGCCGGTCGGAGCGGTGGCACTGGTGGACGGCAGGGTCGTGGCCTCCCGCCACAACGAGCGGGAGCAGACCGGCGACCCCACTGCCCACGCCGAGGTCCTGGTTCTGGCCGACGCCGCAGCCGCCCTCGGGACCTGGCGCCTGGACCGGGTCACGCTCGTGGTGACCCTCGAGCCCTGCCCGATGTGTGCCGGGGCCCTGGTCGCGGCTCGCCTCGGACGGGTGGTGTTCGGCGCGGCCGATCCGAAAGCCGGGGCGTGCGGCTCCCTCTACAACCTGTGCGCCGACCCCCGGCTCAACCACGAGGTGCCGGTCACGGCCGGGATCCGGGCCGACGAGGCCGCCGCACTTCTCACCGGCTTCTTCGGCGACCGACGAGCGGACCGGTGATGACCGGAGCCGATCACCCGGGCGGGAAGAAGCCGTCGGCCACCGACGTCGAGCGGGAGGCGACCCTCGACGCGGCCGCCGCCTGCTATCTGCGACTCGGCGTGGCCAAGACCACCGCCGCCGACATCGCCCGCGAGGTGGGCTTCTCGCGGGCCACCCTCTACCGGCGCTTCGGCAGCCACGAGGCCATCTTCCTCGCCGTGCTCACCCGGGAGTCCGAGGCCATGGCGGCCGAGGCCCGCGAGCACCTGGCCGCCCTCGACGACCCGGCCGCACGGGTCATCGAGGGGATGCTGTTCAGCATCGGGCAGATCCGGAGTCGACCGGTCCACGCCGCCGTGTTCGGGAGCGACTCTGCCGCATGGGCCGCGGGCCAGGCCTTCCAGGAGGAGGCCCTCCGCCTCATCGGCGACGCCGGCGTCCGACCGCTCCTGGCCCCGGCGCTGGCCGCCGGCACCCTGTCCGAGGAGGACGTGGCCGACCTCGTCGACTGGATCCTCCGCATCCTGATCTCCTTCGCCGCCGTGCCCGGCGACGGAGGCCGCAGCACCGACGAGATCCGCCGGCAGCTCACGTCCTGGTTCCTCCCCGCGTTCGCCGTGCTGGCGGTCGGCGGGTCCGACGGTCGCTGAGACACTAAGGTCAGTCTGTCTCACGCACCGGCTCCGGGGGGAGACGGCCGACAGCGGTCGGGCATGGCGTGGGCGGTGACCGAAGGGGGATCCGACATGGCCGACATGCAGGCGTTGCAGGTGACGAGGAACGGCCCACCGGCCGAGGTCCTCGCCGTGCGGACGGTGGCGCGGCCGACCCCGGGCCCGGGGCAGGTCCTCGTCCAGGTGGGCGCCGCCTCCCTCAACTTCAACGACATCGACCGGTGCCTCGGCAAGCTGGTCTCGGTCCCGACGCCGCCGCCCTACACGTTGGGCATGGACGTGTGCGGCACGGTGGTCGAGGCCGGAGCGGGCGCCGAGGCGTGGACGGGCCGCCGTGTGGTGGCCATCACCACCACCGCTCTGGGGGGTATCGCCGAGTTCGCCCTGGCCGACGCCGTGTCCACCTTCGACGCGCCCGACGGCCTCGATGACGCCGAGGCGACCGCGTTCATCATGACCTTCCAGGCGTCGCACCTGGCACTCTTCCGTCGGGGGCGGCTGGCCGCCGGCGAGACGCTGGTGGTCCACTCGGCGGCCAGCGGGCTCGGATCAGCCGGGATCCAGCTGGGCAAGGCGGCCGGAGCGCGGGTGATCGCCGTGGCCGGCGGACCCGACAAGGGGGCGTTCTGCGCGGCGCAAGGGGCCGACCTGGTGATCGACCACACCGCTCAGGACTTCGTCGAGGCGGTGCTGGACGCCACCGGCGACGAGGGTGCCGACGTCGTCTACGACCTGACCGGGGGCGACTTCGTCGAGCGGTCGTGGCGGTGCACGGCCCGGGGCGGTCGCTACCTGGCCGTCGGGTTCGCCGACGACGACGAGAACGGCATGACGGGCAGACCCCTGCGCATGGCCTGCATCGGCAACATCGACCTGGTCGGCGTGATGATCGCCTGGGCCGACCACGTCGACCCGGGCATGCGCCGCTTCGGTTTCAATCCCTACGGACGCGATGTCGCCGACGAGATCCACGCCGACCTGCTCCGCCTGGTGGCCGAGGGTGCCATCCGCCCCGCCGTCGGGCGGCGGGTGACGATGGAGGAGGCCGGTCCGGCATTGGAGGAGCACCGGGCCCGACGCTCGATCGGGCGCACGGTGGTCGAGATCGCCCCCACCGGATCCGCCGGATGAGCCGGAGCGGCGACCCCGGCGGCACGACCTTCACGTGGCGGGACTCGGAACTCACCGCGCCGCCGCTGCGTGCCCTGAACGCCATCGGGTCCCGCCTGGCGCGCCTCGGGTTCGAGCGCCCGACACTCACGGCCGAGGCCGTGATGGCCGGTGCGGTCAAGACGGCGGGGTCGGACGACTTCGGGAGCGACAGCTTCCGCGAGCCGCTCGAGGTCTTCCTGTCGTCGTGCCGGGACGAGGCCGAGCTCACCACGTTCGGACGGATCCTCATCACCAAGATGCTCACCGGAGCGCTGGCCAACCGGATCGAGCTGCACCGGTGGTCACACGGGCATCCGCTCGCGGCCGACGAGCGCATCGCCGGCCCGTGGGTCATCGTCGGACTCCCCCGCACGGGCACCAGCCTGCTGAGCAACCTCCTCGGCCTCGACCCGATGAACCGCAACCTGCTGCAGTGGGAGGCGGCGCACCTGATCCCGCCGGCCACCCTCGAGGGGGCGGCGTCCGACCCCCGCATCGCCCGCACGGCCAAGGAGCTCGACGGGCTGCTCAGACTCAACCCCCCGCTGCGGGTCATGCACCCGTTCGGCCCCACCCTGGCCCAGGAGTGCGTGAGCCTCTTCATGTACGACGTTCGCACCTTGGCCCTCGAGACCCAGGCCCATGTGCCCGCTTATGCCCGCTGGCTGGAACAGGCCGACATGGCGCCCGCCTATGCCCAGCACGCCTCGGCGCTGCAGGCCCTCCAGTCCGCCCAGCCGACCGGTCGGTGGGTGCTCAAGACGCCCAACCACCTGTGGGACCTCGACGCCCTGCTGACCGCCTACCCCGACGCCCGCATCGTGTGGACCCACCGCGACCCGGGCCCGGTGGTTACGTCGCTCGCCAGCCTGGCCAACGCCGGCCAGCGGCCGCTGACGTCTCGGGCCGACCCCCGCCCGGCAGCCGAGGAGTGGAAGCGCAAGTGCGCCTTCGCCATCGGATCGGCCACCGCCTTCGACGAGCGCTCGGGGCCGGGCTGGTGCCGGCACCTCCACTACGAGGACCTCCTGGCCGACCCGGTCGATGCCGTCCGTGGGCTGTACGCGGCGTTCGACGAGGAGGTGAGCGATCTGCACGCCCGGCGCATGCGGGCGTTCCTGGAGCAGCGCCCCCAGGACGCCTTCGGCCGCCACGTCTACGACCCGACCGACTTCGGCTGGTCCTATGCCGGGCTGGCCGAGGAGTTCGCCGGGTACACCGAGCGCTACGGCGTCCGCACCGCCGACCGGTAGGAGCCGCGCCCACGACGGGCCGACGCCCACCGGTCAGGCCGTTGGGCGTGTCAACCCGCCGGCGGAGTGACGTACGAGTAGTCGCAACGGAAGCCGTGGCTGCTGCTGCTCACCGGCGGGTCGTCGAGGCGCTGGAAGTCCCCGGCGGCCACCTGGCCGATGATGTAGCAGTTCCCGACCTTCTTGGCCGCCGGGTTGTTCGGCCCGATGATGTGGTTGCCATCGAACGACGTGATCTTGCCGAGTTGGGCCAACAGCGACCCGCGGCTCGGGTTCGAGCCCGCCCCCTTGAGCGCCTGGGCGAACAGCTGGGCCGACAGCCACCCGTAGAGGGTGAAGAGGTCGGGCGCGAACCCGGGCGACGCCACATTGACCCAGTGCAGGAAGGTCGAGACCGACGGGACCTGGGTGGCGTCCTGACCCTGGTAGAGCGTGGTGGCCATTTCGAAGTACGACCCGTTGACGGCGGACGCTCCACCCGAGTCGGGCACCAGCTTCGGTGTGTAGGTGGCCGCCCCCAGGACGATGACCGGGTGGAAGTTCTGTTGCACCAGGTTCTTGAGCAGGGCCGAGGCGTAGGACTCCGCCATCGAGTCGATGAAGAGGATCTTCACCCCGGCGTTCTTCATGGCGATCACGTTGGAGGTGAAGTCGGTCTGGGCCACTCCGTAGTTGGCGGTGTAGGCGATCTTGTAGCCCACCTTCTCCATCACGTACTTCTCGCCGTTCCAGTCGGTCTGGGCCGAGGGCAGGGAGGCCACCATGGCCCCCACGGCCTTCACGTCAGTCGGGAACTTGTTCTTGAAGTACTGGAGCGGGCCCTCCTGCCATCCGCCGTTGAGCGGTACGGCGCTGAAGACGTTGGGCAGCGAGCCGGTCGTCGTGTCGAGGACATTCGAGATGTCGGGCATCCCGGGATTGGCCGCCAGCAGCGACCCGCCGTAGCTGTCCTCCAGGGAGAAGCTGCCGACGAGAGCGAAGTCGTTGGTGATGGCGTCCTGCGTGGCCTGCTTGTTGGTGGCTCCGCTGAACTGGTCGTCTGCCCCGACGACCTTGAGCTTGCGCCCGTTCACGCCGCCGGTCGAGTTGACGTAGTCGGCGTAGGCCTGGGCGCCGACATCGGCGCCCTTGAACAGGCCGCCGAGCGACAGTGTGGAGACGTTGCCGACGGTGACCGAGTCAGAGGTGACGCCGGTGTGGTCGCTGTACGCGCTGGCCGGGATCTTCGACGTGCTCGAACCGCCACCGCCCCCGGCACCGGTCGTCGTGGTCGACGCCGAATTGGTCGAACTGCAGGCCATCGCAGTCGTGGCCAACAGCAGCACCGCGCCCATCGCTGCCAGTCGCGTCTTCCGGGACGATCCAGTCATACTTCCCCCAAGCTGTCGCGCCCCGGGCTGGCGTATCACTCCCCCATCAGCCCGGGCCTTCTGTCCGAATGCACGACCCTACTCCGCGGCGGGCACCGGATGTCGGGCATGCCCTGCCCGTCGTCCCCGACCCGCGCACCGTACCCCTCCTGTACTGGGGGATCGCAGTATCGTGCCCGTGGACCGCGTGCCTGGCCGACCAGGTCGGACCCCCGTTTGGACGCCTGCTGTCCGCGTGCTGACCTCCGTGAGACTTAGCATTTTCGGTGTCTCATCGGTCCAGGGGACAGTCCCGACGCCCGGGATCGGCGCGGGCGGCCCACCCGCCGAAACGGAACCCGACCCGTCCGGGACCCCTCCCTGCCTCCGTTACACTCGCCGGCGGAAGGGTGGCAGAGCGGACTAATGCGCACGCCTCGAAAGCGTGTGAGGTGCAAGCCTCCGGGGGTTCGAATCCCCCCCCTTCCGCCACGGTGATGTCGCGAGACATCGCGGACAGAGCGAACCTGCGGCGACGCCGGTCCGTGGATTGCCACCGACCCGTTCAGCCGTCGGGTGCGGAGACCGTCACCGTCGGACGTGCGCCGACCGTCGCCGGTGGCTCCACGTCGACTTCGACGCCCAGGCGGGGGACGACCCGGTCGAGCCACCTCGGCATCCACCAGTTTGCCGGGCCGAGCAGCTCCATGACCGACGGGACCAGCACCATCCGCACGAGCGTGGCATCGATGAGGATGGCCGAAGCCAGCCCGAGCCCGAAGACCTTGAGCACGTGCAGCGGGTCGCCGAAGACGAAGGACCCGAACACGAAGATCATGATGGCGGCGGCGGCCGTGATCACCCGGGCGGTCTTGGCCAGCCCGTCGGCCACCGCCGCCGAGTTGTCGCCCGTGAGCCGCCACTCCTCGCGGATACGGGACAGCAGGAAGACCTCGTAGTCCATGGAGAGTCCGAAGAGGATGGTGAACATCATCAGGGGGATCCACGGGTCGATCGGCCCGGTGGACCCGATCCCGAAGAAGCCGCCCAACCAGCCCCACTGGAACACGGCCACGATCACGCCGTAGGAGGCGGCCACGGACAGCAGGTTGACGATGACCGCCTTGATCGGGATTGCGAGCGACCGGAAGGCGGCCATCAGCAACAGGAACGAGAGCAGCAGCACGGCGCCGATGACCCAGGGGAGCCGCGCCGACAGGTAGGTGGCGGCGTCGACCGAGCCCGCCGTCTCCCCGCCGACGTAGGCCCGCACGCCGGTGCCCGCCGTAGCCGCCGGGATCACCTCGTCGCGCAGCTGGTGGACGAGCGACTCGGTACGGGCCGCCTGCGGGTCGGTGGCCGGATAGGCCACGATCACGGCTGCCGTCCCCGCTGCGTTCAGTTGGGCCGGCGAGGCGTACGCGATGCCCGGCGTCGCCCGAACCTGGGCGTCCAGGTGATCGACCGTGCCCTGCCGGCCGGAGGGCACCGTAGCGGCCACGACCAGCGGCCCGTTGAACCCGGGCCCGAAGCCGGCGGCCAGTGCGTCGAAGGCCTGGCGGGTCGTGGTGCTGACCGGGTCGTTGCCGGCGTCGGTGAAAGCCTGGCGCATCGAGAACATCGGAAGGGCCAGACACACCAGCACCAGCACGGCGGCGAGGCCGGCGACCACGGGGTGGCGCTGGACGGTACGGCTCCACCGGTACCAGAAGCCGCGCTCGGACGGTTCGGCACCACGCTGGAGGAGGCCGGGTATGGCCAGCTTGTCGATGGCCCGCCCCGCGAACCCGAGCATGGCCGGCAGCAGGGTCAGCGCCGCCAGCATCACCAGGACCACCGCGGAGATCGCCCCGATGGCCAGGCCCCGCATGAACGGCAGCTGCAGGATGAAGAGTCCGGCCAGCGACAGGATCACCGTGCTCCCGGCGAACACGACGGCCCGGCCCGAGGTGGCGAGCGCAACGGCGACGGCGTCGCGCGGATCGCGACCTTCGGCCAGGCCCTGCCGGTAGCGGGTCACGACGAAGAGGGCGTAGTCGATCCCGACGCCGAGGCCGATCATGGCCATGATCTCGGGTGCGAAGACCGGCGTCGTGACCACGTGGGACAGCAGGTCGAGCACGGCGAAGGCGACGGCGATCCCGAACAGGGCGGTGACGATGGGCAGCCCCATCGCCACGACCGACCCGAATGCGAGCAACATGATGATGATGGCGGCCAGGATGCCGATTCCCTCGGCCGGCCCGGGCTTCGCACCGGCCACGAGGCCGATGGCCTGGCCGCCGAGGGCCACGTGGTAGCCGGGGGCGGCATAGGACTGGGCGGCGTCGATCACCCTCTGGATCGCCGCAGTGGGCAGCGTGCCGGCCTCCTGGTCGAAGTTCACCCGGACATAGCCGATATGGCCGTCCCGCGAGATCTGCACGGCACCCCCGGGGGAGAACGGACTGACCACCGAGGACACGTGTCCCAGCCGTGCCAACTCGGCCGACATCTGGGCGGTACGGGCCTGGTTGGACGGGTCGGTGAAGGGCGCCGTGGTGGTGACGACGACCTGGGCCGGGCTACCGGACAGCGCCGGGAACTGCGTGTCGAGGATGTGCTGGGCCGACTGGGTGCCGCCCGACAGGTTGTTGGAGAAGTTGCTGCCGAGCGCCTGGGCGCCGACGTTGACGCCGACGAGTCCGACGATCCAGATCACGAGCACCCACCACCGGTGGTCGTGGCACCATCCGGCAAGACGGGCCAGCGCACTGTGCCGGGCGGGCTGCGAAGCCCCCGCCGTGCGGGAGGACGCGCCCGGGAGCTGCTCGAGGGTGGTCATGCGAAGCCTCCGCTGGGGGGTCTGCGCCGGCCGGCGCCGTCGGGTCTACGCCCCCGTTCTACCCGGAAGGCGCACCGGACCTGTCCAACGTGGGACGGACCACGCCGCCGGGGTGTCACCGGATCTGGCGCACTCCGCTGCGGTCGCCCCAGCTCCGGTCCGCCGTCCACACCGTGGCGTCCAACCGGTCGCCGAGCGCCATGCAGAGCCGGTCCGCCAGCGACCACCCGCTGCCCGGCGACCACAGCGAGGCGGCCCGTTCGCCGTCGTCGCGGGTGACGGGCTCCACCCACAACCCGTAGCTCTCGAGAAGGGCGCCGGACAGACGCCAGTCCCGTCCGTGCGACGCGATCTTCTGGGCCACCTCCGACCAGTTGGCGGCTCCGCAGGTACCGCCGTCGAGGAGCGCTCGTTCGACGGGATCGGCCCCGTCCTCGCCATGGAGGAAGGCCAGCAGGGCGGACGAGTCGAAGACGTTCACGCGGCGTCGTCGGCGGCGGCCTCCGCCCGTCGGCCCGCCAACAGCTCGCCCACGAGGTCGAGTCCGGCGAGATCCGCACGGACCATCGCCTTCAGTTGGTCACGTCCGAGGAGCACGACGCCGCCGGGCGAGTCGACCAGCACGACCGCCGCCCCCTCCACGAGTCCCGCCCGTTGGCGGAGTTCGGCGGGGATCACGAGCCTTCCCCTGTCGCCCATCGTCACCTGATACGTACCACTCATGGTTCTACTGTACCACTGATGCTCATGATGTGGGATCTGCATGAGTCTGTCCCACCACAATGCGAAGGGTCCCTCAGCAGGGTTCCTCAGTAGGGTTCCTCAGTCAGTGGCCTCGGGCCGGAGCATGGGGAAGAGGATGACGTCCCGGATGGCCTCCACCTCGGCGAGCAGCATGATCAGCCGGTCGATGCCGACACCGATGCCCGCCGTCGGCGGGAGGCCGTACTCCAGCGCGCGCACGAAGGCCTGGTCGGCGGGGTGGGCCTCGGCGTCGCCGCCCGCCTTCGCCGCGGCGCTGAACTCGAAGCGCTCGGCCTGCTCCTCGGGCACGTTGAGCTCGCTGTACCCGTTGGCGAACTCCTTGGCTGCGATGCACAGCTCGAACCGGTCGGCCATGGTCGGGTCGTCGGCCGTGTGGCGTGCCAGCGGCGACACCTCCACCGGGAACCCGACGACGAAGAGCGGGTCCACGATGCCGGGCAGCAGAACCTGGTCGTAGAGCTCGAAGACCAGCTTGCCGGGGCCCCATGCGGGCAACGGCGTGACCCCGTGCTCCTCGCACACGGTCCGCAGCTCCCCGACCGGGTCCGTCGGGTGCACGCGACGGCCCAGGCGCTCCTCGAGCAGGTCGAGGAGCTGGCGGCGCGGCCACGGACCGTCGAGTTCGATCTCGGCGTCGCCGACGGCGAACGTCGTGCGCCCGGTGGCAGCACGGGCCGCGGCCAGCACCAGCGCCTCGGTCAGTTGCATGCCGTCGGTCAGGTCACCGAAGGCCTGGTAAGCCTCGAGGGCGGTGAATTCGGGGCTGTGCCGGGTCGAGATTCCCTCGTTGCGGAAGTTGCGG
The DNA here is from genome assembly GCA_963835445.1 of uncultured Actinomycetota bacterium. Lineage (GTDB taxonomy): Bacteria > Actinomycetota > Acidimicrobiia > Acidimicrobiales > RAAP-2 > Bog-756. The sequence continues at coordinate 353,772 of CAWIFO010000001.1, read as the reverse complement.
GCGATCTCGAAGACGCGTTCGAAGCCGCCGACCACCAGGCGCTTCAGGTAGAGCTCGGGGGCGATGCGGAGGCTCAGGTCGATGTCGAGCGCGTTGGCGTGGGTCATGAAGGGTCGGGCGATGGCACCGCCCGCCTGGGGTTGCAGGATGGGCGTCTCGACCTCGACGAAGTGCTCGTCCTCCATGAGCCGGCGCATGGCGGCGACGGCGGCGAAGCGGATCTCGAACACGCGGCGGCTGTCGGGGTTGGCCAGCAGGTCGACCTCTCGCTGGCGGTACCGGGTGTCCGTCTCGGTCAGGCCGTGCCACTTGTCGGGAAGCGGGCGCAGCGCCTTGGACAGGAGCCACAGCTCGGTGGCATCGACCGAGAGCTCGCCGCGTCGGCTGGTGATCACCTCGCCCTCGGCGCCGATCCAGTCGCCGAGGTCGACGGAGTCGAGGACGACGGTGGCCTGGTCCGACAGAGCGGAGACCTGGAGCAGGAGCTGGATCGACCCCGAGGTGTCGGACAGGGTGGCGAACGACAGCTTGCCGTGCCGCCGGACGGCCGTGACCCGCCCGGCCAGCCGCACGTGCTCGCCGGTGCGGGCGTCGGGCTCGAGTCCCTCGTGACGCCGGTGCAGACCGTCGGCCAGCGCCGTGCGGTCGAACCGCGGCGGGTAGGGATCGATCCCCTGGCCGACGAGGGCCTCGCGTTTGCGGCGGCGCTCGGCGACCAGGGCGTCGATCGTCGGCGCAGGGGCGTCGTCGGACGGCGGGTCGGTCTCGTTGGTCACGGCTGGTTCCTCGCTCCGGGGGTCCCGCCGACGGTGACGGAACCCGTCGCGGAGCCGCCATCTTAGGAGAGGACCCCGTGCCGCCCGGGGCCCGCGCCGGGCCGGACCTGGCGACCGACTCCCGCCCACCCAGGCGGCGACGGGGGCTTATGCTGCAGGCGCGCCCCTAGCTCAACGGTGGAGCACCGGATTCTTAATCCGGAGGTTGGGTGGTTCGAGTCCCCCGGGGCGCACTGATCGGAGGCCACCAGAGATTCGCTGCTCGAACCCGGTGCCTGCGAATCGGTCGCGGCCGACCCCTCGGCATGTCGAGCATCGCCTTCAGAACCAGTTCGACACCGCCGCGATCGACGGGACCCCCGGCTGGCGTGCAGCTCTGGGGCTCTGCCGATCGGTCGGGTCCCGCGCGCCCAGGCGCCCGGCGGCAGCCAGTCGCCTCACGAATCCGTCGACACGTGCTCCCGGCGAACGGATCCGAGATCATCGTCGACTGGCCCAGAACATGCTCCGGCGAGCACGGCCCGTCGCGCACGGCGGCCCGCCCCTTCGGCCTGCTCGACTTCCGCGGTCGACAGTTCGGCCGATCCGTACGTCACGTTCTGGAGAATGGTGGCGACGGAGGCCATGTCCGCTATGGCAGCGTGGGCCTGTTCCGTCTGCGACGATCTCGACAGAGTGCGGACGTGCCCGATCGGGGTTCGCCAAACCGGTCGGGCCAGGCCCCGTCGCTCCAGCGCCCGGTCGATCGAGGTCCACGCCGCGACGACGCGATCGGTCGGCGTACGCCGGATTCGACGACGCCGGGCGAGCACCGCAACCGCGATGGCGATCACGAAGAGGAGGACGATCCACGCAATGACGGCTGCTGGGTCGGCACGGGAGGTCGCCGGGGTCGCCACGATCGGCGAAGGGCTGGTCGCAGCCGGTGCCGTCACCACCGGAATCGACACGTGGGGCGGTGCCTCCGGGCCCGTCGGATTGGGCTGCCCGAGTCCCGAGGGACCGAGCACGCCAGGAGGGGAGAGTTCGCCAGAGGGCAGCTGCGGTGTGGGTTCGAACGACACCCAGCTGCCGTCGATGTAGACCTGCGGCCATGCGTGGGCGTCACTTCCGCGGACGACGGTCACGCCGCTGCTCGGTCGTCCGGGGGTGAAGCCGATGGCGACCCGTGTCGGGAGGCCTGACGCTCTCGCCAGTACGGCGAATGCACCGGCGAACTGCTCGCAGGAACCGGTGCGGTTCCCAGTGAGGAACGCCACCAGAGGATCGACTCCTGCGGGTGGCGTGGTGGTGACCTCGTAGTGGAACCGCCCCGACCGGAAGAAATTCGTCAGTGCTTCAGCCTTCTCGAGGGGGGAGGAATGCGCGGCGGTGATCGAATGTGCAAGTGAGTCGACCACCGCGGGGATCGGACCGAGCGCCGTGTCCGCGCTCGACGGCAGTGTGGCGGACGGTGAGTCGACCACCGGAGTCGGGACGACCGCGGTCACCTCGTATCTGCTCGCGGCGCGCACGGGCAGGGTGGCGACCACGCCGGAGGCGGTGACCACCGGCGACGTCGACCCCGACGCGTCTACCGTGGACGGAGGGGCAGGGAGCAGCTGGCCGCTGTATCCGGACAGGATCACGCCGGCGGTGAACAGTCGCTGACCTGTCGGCGGCGCAGGGATCCGGAGGGGAGTCGATCCGTGGAGAAGCGCTGCGGTCCCAGGGTCGGGGACCCAACGCCCGTCCACGTAGTCCGTCAACGCCGTGACCTGCCAGTAGGTCGAGACATGGGAGTCCGCCCGGAAGAGCACGACGGTCGCGTCCCGACGCTCCACCCCGGTGAGATCCGTTGCGAGGGACAGAGCCGACGGGGCGACCGCGGCGGTTTCGCTGCCGCCTGGCGAGGCCACGTCCGACCCGGCGACGGCGGACCACCCCAGCGTCAGTGCCGCCAGACCGAGCGATGCCCCGGCCACCACGGCCGAGCTCCTGCGATCCGACCTCCGGCCGCTGCCGAGCACCAGGAAGGCGCTACCTCCCAGGACCAGACCGACCAGAGCGACCCCGGTCGCAGGAAGGAGGATCGCCGACCACACCACCACGACGAGGGCGGGGGCCAACGAGAGGGTCGGGGAACGGGTGCCGAAGGCCCGTCCGGCGACCGTCGCCAGACCGCCCAACAGGGCGCAGAGCGCGATGACCCCCGCGGTGCGGACGAACGGTAGATGGAATGCCACCAAGACCGGTCGGGCCGCCTGGAGGACCTGGCGGAATGACTGCGGCGCGGGAGCGGTTGGACTTCTCGCTCGGGACGAGAGGTGGAGTCCCCACCATGCGGCACTGACTGCCACGGCCACCACGCCGAGGCCGACGGCCAGGGACCCCCGACGACGCAGCACCACCACCACGACGTATCCGACGAGTGCCGTAGCCAAGGTGGCGGCCGTCGCTCCGGTTGCCAGCCGTGCCACGGCGAAGGCGGCGACGAGTGATGCCCCCAGCATGCCCACTTCCTTCGTCCAGCGGCCGCTCATACGACGACGACCCGCGAGGACGGAAAGGAGGTCCCGACCCGGGCATCACGCGGGGCGAGGCGCTTCGAGCCCGGCGGACGCTGCATCAGGCGTTCCGCTCCGGTCCGGGTCGTGAGCAGGACGGCGTCGGGCGGAATCGGAGCGCGTCCGATCGCGTCCCGTGCACCGGTCGGACGCAGCTCGGCCAGGACCAGCCTGGCCGAGCTGCGTCCCTGGTCGGTCGGCTCGAACGAGTAGGACTGTCCCGAGAGTGTGACCAGGCTCACGGCCCGATGCTCACCGGTCATCTCGTCGACTGCCCCGAGCGCGGCGGAGATCAACCGTTCGAATTCCGCCCTCCGATGGACCCCGACCCGATCATCGAGCACGATCGATCGCGCGGTGCCACCCTCGGCGCTGAACTGGCGCACGAACCAGGTCCCGTAGCGGGCCATCGCAGGCCAGTGGAGGAGGACCAGACGGTCGCCGGGCACGTAGGGCCGGATGCCCTCGAGCTCACCCGTCCCGCCTCCCGGGGCCGGGCTCCCGTTCGACAGTGTTCCGGCGACCGGCTCCGGGCCGGCGGCGATCGGCTGGTCCAGTCGAATCGGGGAAGGGAAGACCGCGGCGAACACGACGGGCGTGGAGGGCCCCGGGGTCCCAACGAGACCGAACGGGTCGTGGGCCCAGGTGTGCTGGGAAGGTAGCTCGAGCACTCCGCGTCGGCCTGTGGGTACGTCCAGCAGCATGGACTCCGTTCTCCCTGGGGCTGGCCCGGGGAGGACCGACATCGACGACACCGACGGTGCGGCCCAGTGCCGCCGGGGGGAACCGTCGTGGCCGGCTCCTCGGGCCCGCCACCGGCCCGTGACGGGGGCAAGCCCGAGCGACGGGAGATTCGACCCCCGCGAGCGGTTGGTCAACGAGAGCTTGACCTGCATGCTCGTCCCGACCTCGACTGCTGCCGGCTCGACGTGGGCATGGAATTCCGCCGTCGGCGATGGACCGACGCGCCCGGCGGTGGGCGAGCAGCGGGCTCACCGCCAGGGGAGCGCCGATGATGACGGCGAGCGGGCCGAGCTCCGGGGTGCCCGTTGCGAAGGCTGCCGCCACGACGAGTCCGAAGGCACCGAGTGCGGCCAGTCCCCGGGTCGTCGGGCGGACGGCTGGCGCCGTCAACGGTCCGTCAGCCCTCACGCAGCGGCACGGGGATCGATGCGGTGATCTCGGCGATCAGTGCTTCGCCTTCCGAGCCGGCCAACTCCACACCGGGCCGGAGGAGCAGCCGATGCGCGAGTGACGGGACCGCGGCCTCCTGCACGTCGTCCGGGGTCACGAACGTGCGACCGGCCGCCACCGCCAGGGCGGAGGCGACGCGGATCAGGGCGAGCGCCGCCCTCGGCGAGGCCCCGACGGAGATCTGGGGGTGGGCTCGCGTGGCATCGACGAGATCGAGCACGTACCCACGCACCACCATCGACACATGGACACTGGCGACCGCAGCCATCAAGTCCCGGAACTCCCCGATCGTGACGGAGGGGGACACATGGCGGACCGTCTCGGCTGGATCCGGTCCGGCCAGCATGGCGTCCATCTGTGGACGACTCGGGTATCCGAGCATGAGGCGCACGAGGAACCTGTCCGCGCTGACCGTGGGGAAGCGGCGAGGTGCCCGTGGCGTCGAACGGATTCTGGGTGGCGAGGACGAAGAAGGGTTCGGGCAGCGCTCGAGTGACGCCGTCCACGCTCACCTGGCGCTCCTCCATCGCCTCGAGGAGTGCGGACTGGGACCTCGGGGAGGCCCGATTGAGCTCGTCGGCCATGAGGATGTTGGTGAACACCGGTCCGGGCCGAAACCTGGGTTCGCCTCCGTCGGGACCGAGCACGGTGGCTCCCACAACGTCACCGGGCAGCAGGTCCGCCGTGCATTGGAGACGATGGAATTGGAGTCCCAGGGCGCCGGCCAGGGCCTTGGCCAAGGTGGTCTTGCCGAGCCCTGGATGGTCCTCCACCAGGAGATGGCCACCTCCTGCCAGGCAGGCGACCGCCAGCCGGACGGTGGAATCCGCGGTGGCCACAACGGCAGCCACTGCTTCTTCCAGAGCAGCGAACGTGGCAGTGGCCGCGGTCTCGGCCTGCCGGACGGACACCTGCTGATCCGAATGGGTCACCATGGGCTCCTGTTCTCCTCCGCACACTCCGGCCGCAGTCCGCCGCCCCGCCCACGCGAGCACGCGCAACATCATCGCACCGGCACACGGCTGGCCAGCCTAAAGGTTCCGGACACCTGGATCGCACCCGGACCGTCCTGGTCCGGTTCCCCTACCACCGGCGTGGCCGACCTGAGAGACTGTGGCCGTGGTCCGCTCCAGATTCCGGTCGGTTCGCTACGACCTGGCCGCCGCCATCGAGGTGGCCAGGCTGGCCGCCTCCGCCGGAGGCACCATCGCCCCGGACCTCCTCGCCCCCGCGCTGGGGTACAGCGGCACCAACAACGGCGCCTACCTGAACCGGGTGGCCAACGCCCGCCTGTTCGGCGTCGTCAGCGGCCGCGGCTCCCGATTGGAGCTGACCGAGCGAGGTCGACAGATCCTGGCCGGCGGCGAACCCGGATCCTCGATTGCCCGTCGGGAGGCGTTCTTGGCCGTGCCCCTGTTCCGGGCGGTGACCGACGCCTCCGAGTCCAGAGCCGGAGAACTTCCCGATGACCTCGCCCGGTGGCTGGTCGACGAATTCGGCGAGCACGAGGGCAAGGCCCAGCTGGTAGCCGACCAACTGATCGCCTCAGCCGGACAGGCACGACTGATCCGACGCCGTGACGGCGGAAACATCCAGCTCACGAACCTGGTTACTGACTTTACTTCTGTGGATAACCAGCCTTCCATCGTACGAATTCCTCAGTTAGAGTTTCTGCGGGGCACACGTTCGTCATCAGGAGAGGACGTCGCCATGGCGGAACACGGACTTTGGCTCGATGAAGCGACCGACACGGGTGTCCGGCGACCTCCGGCATGGCGCCGAGCCGGCGTCGTGGCCTCGGCGGCGGCCGTTCTGGTCGTGGTCGCAGTGCCGGTCGCTCTCGTGGCCGGCGGCTCGACCTCCAGGCCGACGGCCGTGCACACTCCCGGGAAGCATCCACTGGTCGGCAACGGTCCGGCCGAGCACCAGGTCCTCTCCGCTCTGAGTGCCACCACAGACAGCGGGAGCTTCCACTTCTCGTACGACATCACCAGCACCCCCGCCTCCCCCACCGTGCCGACGACGACGTCGACGACTACATGCCACCAGGTGAAGGTGCCGGTTCCGACGGGTACAGCCCCCGGTACTGCCAGGTTCTCCCCGATTCCGATGGCGGGAAGCACGGTGGGAGCATCCGCGGCTGGGTCGAGTGCGTACTCGAGCAGCGTTGCGGTGTCCTCACCGGGCAGCCCGACCCCGGTCGTCGTCACTCCCGGGAGCGGATCACTGCCGCCTGGTCTCAAATGGGGGACGGAGACGGTCTGCAGCGGAGGTCCGGTGACAGCTGTGAACCCGGAGGTCAAAGGGAGCGGGACGATCAACACCGGCCCATTCGCCATGGTCGCATCGGCGAACATCGGTGGCGGACTGGATGTCAGCGTGCGGGTGAGCAACAGCGTCGTCTACGAGGGAGCCAGCACGGACACCGGCCTGACGCCCATGGCCTCGGACGCCTCCGCGTCCGGCACGAGCCTCCCGGGATTCGCCGGGCTCACCGAAGGGACGCTGGGGAGCCGCGAAGGTGCGGTTGCCATGATGGGTATGGCCAGCCCTACGGGGTATCTGGACCTCGTCCAGCCCGGCATCGGTGCCGCATCGGAGACCGGAACGGGCACAGTCGACGGAGTCCCGGTCACCAACTACCAGGTCACCAATGACCTGACCCAATTGGCCGGCGCTGCTGGGACCTCGAGTGCCGAGGCCCAGGCGATCACCGACGCGCTCGGCGTGCTCAAGAGTCAGGGATACACGACCAACTCCGCCGTGGTGTCCATCGACGGTGCCGGCTTCATCCGACAGGTCAAGTCAACCGATGCCTTCGGGGACGGCAGTACGGTCGCGCTGTTGGCGACCTTCTCCGACTTCGGTTGCGCCGGAACTGTTCTGATGCCGGGGCAGACCGGTTCCGGCGTGCCGCCCGCTGGGTGCACGTCGCCCGACGTGCCGGGCTCCTCGACCACCACGACGTCCACCTCCCTCGCCGCCCCCCCGACGACGGTCTCGTCATCTTCCACGCCCGTCCCCGGATCGGCGACGACCACCTCGAGCTCCAGTGCTTCCACGCCATCGACTGTCGCGTCGGTACCCACCAGCACGCCGGTGACGGTGACGACGCCCCCCTCGTCTACGGCGTCGTCGCCGAAGCCGTAGGCCCGCGGCGCACCGTAGGCTCGCGAAGTGGGGGGCAGCGCGGGCCGGGCAGCTCCCGGCCGGTGCCCGGGTTCAGGGTTGGGGGGTCCCCGTCCCGGGTCCTGCAGCACGCCCGGCCAGCCAGCGCTGCATGCCCGCCGCGTTGGAGTGCACCCCGTTCATGACCTCGAGCTTCTGGCGGTGCTCCTCGGGCACCCCGTCGAGGTCCGAGGCGAACGCCGCCGACAGCGCTTCGGCGATGTCCCCGCCTTCGCGGTAGGCGGCCTCGGCGACCGCCGCCCACCGGCGCAGCGTCCCGTCGGCCTCGTCCAGGACGTCGAGCGGGTCGGCCAGCAGCCCGTAATGGGCGAGGGCCAGCCCGGTGGGCCGCCGGGCCGCGAACTTGCCCAACGACTGCAGGGCCAGGTCCAGGTCGAAGTCCGGTGGGGGCGTCGACGGCCGCAGGACGCCCCCGTCGGGGAGCTTGACCCCCACGGCGTCGCCGACGAACATCGTGCCGCTCCAGTTGTCGTGCAGACCGATGTGGTGCTTGGCGTGACCGGGTGAGTCGACGGCGGTGAGGAAGCGGTTGGCCCCGACCCGGATCTCGTCGCCGTCCTCCAGGACGTGGATGCGCTCGGACGGGGTCGCGTCGAGCCGACCGTAGAGCGAGTCGAGGAGGGGCCCGTAGACACGTGCGGCGGAGTCGATCAGCCGGGTCGGGTCGGCCAGGTGGCGGGCACCTTTGGGATGGACGTACACGGTGGCCTTCGGGAAGGCCCGGGCCACGTCGCCCACGCCGCCGGCATGGTCCAGATGGATGTGGGTCACCACAACCCCGGCCAGGTCCCCGGGGCCCAGGCCCAGGCGGTCGAGGTGGGCGAGGAGGGACGGGACCGAGCTCTGGCTGCCCGTCTCGACCAGTACCGGGGCGTCACCCTCGATGAGGTAGCCGGCGGTGACCCGCTCCCACCCGCCGAGGAGGGTGTCGAGTTCGAGGACGCCCTCGGCGATCCGGGTCCCGGTAGGCGGGGCAATGTCGTCGTCGTGCCGGTGCCGCCCGTGGACGTGCGCGTGGTTGCCGCTCACCGGTCCGTCACTCCCGTTCCCGCGCCTCGACGCCGGTCGGCGTGGCCTTCTTCGGCGTGGCCTTCTTCGCCGTGGCCTTCTTCGCCGTGGCCTTCTTCGGCGTGGCCTTCTTCGGCGCGGACGTCTTCGCCGCGCCCTTCGTCCCCGCGACGGCCTTCTTCGCCGCCGCCGTCACCGCCGACTGCTTCCTCGGTACTTCGCGCTGCACCGACCGCTTCCGGGTCGGACGCGCCGACCCGGGGCGCCCCTGCATCTGGTCGGGATGGTCCCCGACCCGGCCGATCAGGCCGCGCAGCACAGGCTCGGCCGCTCCCACGTCGAGGTGGCGCCGGGTGACGCCGGTCGGGCGCGACCCGGTCATCGCCCGGCGCGCCAGGCCGCGGAAGACGTGCTCGGCACTCGGCTTGTGGTGGCCGGTGACCTTGGCCGCCGAGTTGACCAGCGACACGTGCGAGAACGCCTGGGGGAAGTTGCCCACCAGCCGCCCGGCGACCGGGTCGTACTCCTCGGACAGGAGTCCGAGGTCGTTGCGCAGATCGAGCAGGCGCTCGAGCAGCTGGCGGGCATCGTGGTCGCGCCCGAGCAGTTCGAGGCAGTCGGCGAGCCAGAACGAGCAGGCGAGGAACGCTCCCTCGCTGCCCGTGAGACCGTCGACCTCGCCGGAGTCGCCGGTGCGGTAGCGGAGGACGAAGTCCCCCTCCACCAGCTCGCGCTCGATCGCCTCGATCGTCCCCCGCACTCGTGGGTCCGTGGCAGGGAGGAACCCGACCAGCGGGATCATCAGCAGGCTCGCGTCGAGCTGGTCGGAGCCGAAGTACTGCGTGAACGAGCCCTTCGAGGCGTTGAACCCCTGGTCGCACACCTGGTCGTGGATCTCCTGACGGATGGCGCGCCATCGGTCGACCGGGCCCTCCATGTGGTAGTCCTCGACGGTCCGGATGGCACGGTCGAACGCCACCCAGGCCATGACCTTGGAATGCGTGAAGTGACGGCGCGGGCCCCGGACCTCCCAGATCCCGTCGTCCGGTTCCCGCCAACCGTCCTCCAGGAACGCCAGCAGCGCCAGCTGCAGCTCCCACGACGCCTCGCCGTCGGGGTCCCCGGGACCGACCGACTCGTACAGGGCGGACAGGACCTCGCCGTAGACATCGAGCTGGAACTGTCCGGCCGCGGCGTTTCCGATCCGCACCGGACCCGCCCCCTCGTAGCCCGGCAGCCAGTCGACCTCCCACTCGTCGAGCCGGCGCTCGCCGGCGGCCCCGTACATGATCTGCAGCTGCGACGGGTCCCCGGCAGCCGCCCGCAGCAGCCAGCCCCGCCAGGCCATCGCCTCCTGGTAGAAACCGCCACGCATGAGCGACTCGAGGGTGAGCGTGGCGTCGCGCAACCAGCAGAACCGGTAGTCCCAATTGCGCCCGCCTCCGAGCGCCTCGGGCAGTGACGTGGTCGGAGCGGCCACGATGCCGCCGGTCGGCTCGTAGGTCAGCGCCTTCAGGGTGATCAACGACCGGACCACCGCCTCGCGGTACTCGCCCGTGTAGGTGCACTGGGACACCCACTCCTCCCACCACTGCTGGGTGTCCGCGATGGCGTAGGAGGCGTCCACCGGCCGGGGCGGGGACTCGTTGGCCGGGTACCACGACAGGGAGAAGGGAACGGTCTGGCCCTCGGACACGGTGAACTCGGCCACGGTCGACATGTCGCTGCCCTCGGTCGCCACCGTGGTCCACAGCGACAGGGCGTCCGGACCGGCGACGGCGGTGAGGGTCCCGTCGGTCCGCCGCACCCACGGGACCACCTGCCCGTAGCCGTACCGGATGGTCAGCCGCATCTCCATGGTCACCTTGCCGCGCACGCCCTCGACGAGGCGGACCACCTCAGGATGGCGTTGGCGGATGGGCATGCAGTCGACGATCCGGACGGTGCCCTCGTCGGTGACGAACTCCGACTCGAGCACGAGGGTGTCCCCCCGGTAGTGCCGGTGGACCGCCCGTTCGACCCCCTTGGGTGCCAGGCGCCACGACCCGTGGTCCTCGGTGCCGAGCAGCTTGGCGAAGCAGGCACCGGAGTCGAAGCGCGGGAGGCAGAGCCAGTCGATGGATCCGTCGCGCCCCACCAGGGCGACCGTGTGCAGGTCGCCGATGATCCCGTAGTCCTCGATGGGGAGCGCCATGCCCCAGTTCTACTCTGCCGCGCCGCGGCCCGGACCGGTACCGGCCCCGACGCGGCCGGGTCAGGACGACGTGCAGGCGCCGGTGCCGACCGCGGTCGTCACCGGCGCGGCCTGGGCCACGCGGGGGATCACGTCGGGCGAGGTGAGGGCGTACCCGATGTTGGCATCAGTGGTCGAGCGCGAGAACACGACGCCCACCACGTGCCCGTCGGGCAGCACCAGCGGGCCCCCGGAGTTGCCCGGGCGGACGACCGCGTTGATCTCGTAGACGTTGCGGACGGTGAGCGCCTGTCCGTAGATGTCGCGGCCCTGGGCCTCGAACAGCGCCATGATGCCGGCCCCGTCGGCGGTGAACGGACCACCGTCGGGGTAGCCGAGCACGGCGGCCTGGGTGCCGCGGTCGACCGTCTGCGGGTCGAGGTGGAGGACCGGCGCGTCGAGGCCCGACACGCGGAGGACGGCGAGATCGAAGGACGGGTCGAAGTAGACGACCTTGGTCGCCTTCACGCTGGTCCCGACCTGCACCAGTGGCCGAGCGATCCCGGCCACCACGTGGGCGTTGGTCACCACCAGCCCGGGCGCGGCCACGAAGCCCGAGCCCTCCTGGATCACGCCGCAGCCGTAGCCCTCGACCTTCACCGTCGACGCCTGGGCGGCCAGGACCGCCTGTCGGAGCTCTGCGTCCGAGGGCAGCGGCACCGGAAGCGCCGACGCCGGGGCCAGCGCGGCGAACACCGGCGGGAACCCCTGGGCCGTCAGGAAGCCCTGTGCACGGGAGAACACCGAGGGAGGGGGCGGCAGGACCGAATTGAGGGCGCTGATGACCCGGGACTGGAGGATGGCGGTGTCGAGGGCCACCGACGAGCTGTTGACCAGGGTGCTGGCCAGCAGCCAGAAGGTCACCAGGGCCGCGACCACGGCGACGACCGTACCCAGGGCGGCGTCGACCGACCGCGCGAGCCCGCGGTGGATCCGGACCTCGAGCATCGCCCCGAGGACGCGGCCCACCATGCCGAGGGCGAACGCCACGCCCACCATGGTGGTGAGGGCCACCGCGGTCCGGGCCGTCGGCGTCTGGACCCACCGCACCGTCACCGAGGCCAACAGCGCTCCCAGGTACAGGCCGCCCAGAAACCCGAGGATGGCGCAGACCTGCACCAGGGCGCCCACCCGTGCCCCCTGGTAGGCGGCGAGCAGGACGACGACGACGAGGATGACGTCGATGACGTTCAACGGGTGGCCGGATCGGTCGGCGGGGGGCGGATCGGGGAGCATGGGGCGGCCACGGCCTCACGGTAACCGGGACGAGGCGGGCGGACTCGCCACCACGGGTGCCCGGTCATCACCTGTGGCAGAGACCAGTCGTGGCAAGATCTCCGGGATCCACGCCGCGCTGGCGGCGACGCACGCCACCGGAGTGGCCGAAGAGGGAAGGGCAGTGCGTGTCGATCGAGCCCAGGGCGGTCCCGAGGTGACCCGGCGGCGGCCCGTCGTCGCCACCGCTCTCCTCGCCCTGCTCGTCACCGCCGCCTGCGGGTCGGGTGCCGCCCCGTCCCCGGGCCGGGCCACCACGACTCCGGCGCAGCTGCTGGCCCCGTTCCAGGGCGCCTTCACCTCCGTGGCGCTGCCCGCCGGGATCCAGTCGCTCCGGGACGTCGACTGCCCATCGGCCGGCCGGTGCTGGGCCGTCGGCACCACCCTCGGCACCGCCAAGTCGCCGGCCGCTGCCGCCGTCCTCACCACCACGACCGGCGGGGCCACCTGGATGGTCCAGCAGATCCCGGCCACCGTCAGCTACCTGACCGGCATCGCCTGCCCGACCACGAGGTCCTGCACCGCCGTCGGCCAGGTCGGCACCGGTGGAACGGGGTCCGGAGCGGTCGTCACCACCGGCAACGCCGGCGCCACCTGGACGCTCCAGTCCGTGCCCGGCGGCACTGCCGACGTGACCGCCGTCGCCTGCCCGTCGGCCGGCACGTGTTCGGTGCTGGCCAATCTCGCCGGCCGGGTGACCGCGCTGGCCCCGGGCGCACCGGGGGCACCGTGGGTGGCCCGAGGGGCGCTGCCGGCCACCGTGGCGTCCGCCACCGCCATGGCCTGCACCGACGCCCGCCACTGCTGGGCCACCACCATCAGTCCGGTCGACGTGGGCCATGTCGGCGGTGCCGTCGCCGCCACCGCCGACGGCGGGGTGACATGGGCACTCCAGACCGTTCCCTCGGGGACCGGCGCACTCGAGGGGATCGACTGCACGGCACCGGTGTCGGCCGGCACGTCGACGAGCGCCCCCGGATCGGCGACCGCACACGTCGGCTGCACGGCGGTCGGGACCACGGCCACGGCCACCGGCGCCCCCCGAACCGGGCAGGGACTGGTCCTGACCACCGCGAGCGGGGGAGCCACGTGGGCGCAGGCATCCGTGACCGCCACCAGCGCCGCCCTCCTCGACGTGTCGTGCGGGGCCGGTCCGTGCGTGGCCGTCGGGACGACCGTGGCCGGCGCCCCCCAGGCCGGCCTGGTCGTCCTGTCCGGGTCGGGCGGCGCAGGGTCGTCGGGGTGGCGCCGCGCCGCGGTCGCGGGCGTCCTGCTGCCGCTCACCGGCGTGTCCTGCCGGTCGCTGGCGTCGTGCGTGGTGGTCGGCGAGTCGGTGAGCGCCCACCTCACCGTCGGCTGAACCCCATCCCCGGACGCCGCCGGGCGCGCCGGTAGCCTCCCGTCGATGGGAGCACGCCCCGCCGCCGTCGCCTCGGGGTGCCCGTCCGCCCACGACCCGGGTGGCGACCGCTGACCTCGGGGGACGGCGACCCGCCGGACGGGCCTCCCGGCGCCACCGAATGGGACGGCGGGGCCTACCAACGACGTTTCGACGAGCTCGCCGCGTCCGGGGTCGACGTCCACGGCGAGGCCGACTGCGTATCCCGCCTGGCGCCCCGGACCGTGCTGGACGCCGGATGCGGCACCGGCCGCGTGGCGGCCGAACTCGCCCGCCGGGGGGTCGAGGTGGTCGGCATCGACCGGGACCCTTCGATGGTCGCCACGGCGCGGGACCTCGCCGCCGGAGTCGAGTTCCACGTGGCCGATGTCGCCACAGCCGACCTCGGCCGGACGTTCGACCTCGTGCTCATGGCCGGGAACGTGCCCCTGTTCACCCCGGAGGGGACCCACGGGGCGCTCGTGGCCGGGTGCGCACGCCACCTGGCCCCGGGCGGTCGGCTGGTGTCCGGGTTCCAGCTGGGGCGGGGCTACACCGTCGAGCAGTACGACGGGTCCTGCCGGGACGCCGGCCTGGTGCCGGAGACCCGCTGGTCCACGTGGGACGGCGCCCCCTACGACCCGGGCGGCAGTTACGCCGTCTCGGTCCACCGGCGCCCGGGCTGACCCGTCCCGCCTGAGCGGTCCGCTCCCGGTGACGGGGGGATCTCCGGTTGCCGTCTGCGAACATGGGGCGCCGATGCGATCAGAACGGACCCCCATGCGCAACCCGATGTTCGTCTACGACGAGAAGCTGACCGACCTCATCTTCGACTACTGCCGGTGGCGGCTCTCCCTCGACCCGGTCCCGCTCGACTTCGGCGGTGCGGTCGACCAGTCGCTGGCCGCCAGCCTCGAGGGGCTCATGACCGAGGGCGGCGTCGACCCGGCCGTCGTCATGGAACTGTTCGACAAGACCCTGGCCACCGCCGTGGTCTCCTGTGACAGCCCGAAGTTCCTGGCATTCATCCCCGCGGCCCCCACCAAGGCCGCACTCCTGTTCGACATGGTGGTCGCCTGCTCGTCGCTCCACGGCACGTCATGGATCGAAGCGGCCGGCCCGGTCGCCGCCGAGAACCAGGCACTCCGGGTCCTGGCAGACCTGGCGGGGCTGCCCGAGGGCGCGGGCGGCTGCTTCGTGGCCGGCGGGTCGGCCGGCAACCTTTCCGGCCTGATGGTCGGGCGGGACACGGCGGCCTACCGGATGGGTGACCTCCTGCCGGAGCGCCCGGTGGTGGCGATCAGCGAGGAGGCCCACTCCTCGGTGGGCAAGGCCCTCCACGTGCTGGGCGTGGAGCCCCTCCTGGTGCCGGTCGAGGACCACCGCCTGACCGGCCGCGCCCTGCGGGCGGCGCTGGCCACCCACCCCCGGGGCGACGACGTCATCGCCGTGGTGGCCACCGGCGGCACCACCAACGCCGGGATCATCGACGACCTCGACGGCGTGGCCGACGTGGCCGAGGAGCGCAGACTCTGGTTCCACGTGGACGGCGCCTACGGTGCCGCTGCCCTGTTCGCCCCGTCGGCGCGCGAGCGGTTCCGTGGGATCGAGCGAGTCGACTCGTTCGTCGTCGACCCCCACAAATGGCTGTTCGCTCCGTTCGACTGCGCCGCACTCCTCTACCGCGAGCCGCGCCTGGCCAAGGCCGTGCACTCCCAGGACGCCTCGTACCTGGAGGTCCTCCACACCGACGCCCCCGAGGAGTGGAACCCGAGCGACTACGCGTTCCACCTCACCCGCCGGGCCCGTGGCATGCCCCTCTGGTTCTCGCTGGCCGTCAACGGGACGGACGCCTACCGGGACGCGGTCGAGACGGTCCTGGCCGTGACCCAGGAGGTGGCCGACCTGATCGAGTCCACCCCCCACCTCGAGCTCATCCGACGACCCGAGCTGTCGGTGGTGCTGTTCCGTCGGACGGGTTGGGACAAGGCCGACTACGAGGCGTGGTCGGACCGGCTGCTGGCCGAGCAGATCGGCTTCGTGGTGCACACCACCTGGGAGGGCGAGCCGGTCGGGCGGCTGGCGCTCCTCCACCCGGACACCACCCTCGAGCTGGTCGCCGACATCCTGGCCACCACCGCCTGACCGCGCGCCCGGCCGTCAGGCGAACGCCGAGGACGCCGGCGCCCAGCTGAATCCCAGCACGCCGGCGGCGAAATCCATGGAGATGCGGACGGCGGTCGACAGTTCGAGCGCCGGATCGCCCAGGACGAGCTGTACGGTGAGCCCGTCGAGCAGGGCCGACAGCGCCGCGGCGAACTCGTCGGGAGCGACGTCGGCGAACTCACCGGCGGCCTGGCCCTCGGCGACGGCGTCGGCGATGACCCGACGCCAGCGGGCGTCGAACTCCTCGCGGACCCGGGCCACCTCGGCGTGACGGAGCGAGCGGGCCCACAGGTCGACCCACAGCGCCCCGAGGTCGGGGAAGCCCACCTCGGCCGGCGGCGAGAGGCTGGCGTTGATCAGCTCCTCGAGGCGGGCGGGTGCCCCGGTGACGGCGGCCATGCGCCGGTAGCCGCAGTCGTACCAGAGGTCCTCGGCCAGGCGTACGGCTTCGGTGAGCAGGTTGTCCTTGGTCTGGAAGTAGTAGATGACCAGCGCCGGGCTGGTGCCGGCACGGTCGGCCACGTCGGCGATCCTGGTGTCGGCGAAGCCACGCTCGGCGATCACGTCGAGGGCGGACCGGAGCATCTCCCGACGGCGGGTGTCGCCCTGCCCGACACTCGCTTCCCCACCTGTGCCGTCGTCCACCACGAACCCCGTTCTCCCGTACGGCCGAGGCGGCACCGCAGTCGGTCCCCGCCTGCGGACGTCCGCCGACGGCCCGCCGTGTCACGGTACCAGGAGGTCGTGCGGGGGACCCGGTTGGAGCCCGGGCCGGGATCCGGCACGCCGGATCCCCCGGTCATCCGGGTGGCCCGCCGTGCCACACTGTGGCCGGCCCGACCCGGCGACAGACAGGAGTGGCACATGGCATCGGAGGTCCGAGGTGTGGTGGCGACGGCCGTGGGCGAACCCGTCCGGGTCATGACCATCGTGGTCCCCGACCCGGGTCCGGGCGAGGCCGTGGTGGCGGTCCAGGCCTGCGGGGTGTGCCACACGGACCTCCACTACCGGGAGGGCGGCATCAACGACGAATTCCCCTTCCTGCTCGGCCACGAGGCGGCCGGCGTGGTCGAAGCCGTGGGGCCCGACGTGACCTCCGTCGCTCCGGGCGACTTCGTGGTCCTCAACTGGCGGGCCGTCTGTGGCGAGTGCCGGTCGTGCCGCCGGGGCCGGCCCCAGTACTGCTTCGCCACCCACAACGCGACCCGGCCGATGACACTGGCCGACGGGACCCCGCTGACCCCCGCGCTCGGGATCGGGGCCTTCGCCGACAAGACCCTCGTGGCCGCCGGGCAGTGCACCAAGGTCGACCCCTCGGCCCGGCCGGAGGCCGTCGGTCTGCTGGGCTGCGGGGTGATGGCCGGGCTCGGGTCGGCCCTGCTGACCGGCGAGGTCGGCGCGGGTGACTCGGTGGCCGTCTTCGGGTGCGGTGGGGTGGGCTGCGCCGCGGTGGCGGGCGCCGTCCTGGCCGGGGCGTCGACGGTCATCGCCGTGGACCTCGACCCCCGCAAGCTCGAGCTCGCCCGCCAGTTCGGCGCCACCGCCGTGGTCGACGCCTCGACCGAGGACGCGGTGGCGGCCGTGCAGGCGCTCACCGGCGGCAACGGGGCGGACGTCTGCATCGAGGCGGTGGGGAACCCGAAGGTGCTGGAGCAGGCGTTCTACGCCCGGGACCTGGCCGGCACCGTGGTGCAGGTGGGGGTGCCCACACCCGACATGCGGATCGACCTGCCGATGATCGACTTCTTCGGCCGGGGAGGTCGGCTCCTGCCGTCCTGGTACGGGGACTGCCTGCCCAGTCGGGACTTCCCGATGCTCGTCGACCTCTACCTGCAGGGCCGCCTCGACCTCGATCGGTTCGTCAGCGAGACCATCGGGCTCGAGGACGTCGAGGAGGCGTTCCACCGCATGGAGCGCGGTGAGGTGCTGCGTTCCGTCGTGGTCCTCGACCCCGCCGGAGGCGTGCGGGCGGATCAGAGGTAGCCGGCGGCGATCTCCTCGATCCACCACGCCGGCGCCGAGTTCATGAGCGTCGACAGGTCCCAGTAGTCCCACCACCGGACGATCGAGCCGTCCGACAGCTCCTGGACCGACACGAACGGGAGGGTGACCTCCTCGCCGGTGTGCCACCGCCACGTCTCGGCGTGCTCGGTGACCACGGTGTCGCCCTCGGCGACCATCAGCCGCAGTTGGTGCTCGTAGCCGGAGATCTTCTCCAGGCCCAGCTTCAGGCGGGCGACCACCTGCTCGGGGCCCCGGGCGACGTCGTCGGCCGGGGAGGGCACATCGGTGTACTCGCTGTCGGCCGTGAAGAACGAGGCGATCCCGTCCCAGTCCCGGGAATAGAGGGTGGCCCAGAACTCCTGGACCCGGGCCTTGTTGGACGTGGCGGAATCGGACGTCGTGCGGTCGGTCATGGGCGCCATGTTCGCACGACGGGTCCGCTGTTGGCGGCGTGGCCCGGGACAGGTCGGGCGAACGGGTGGCACCCACCGGCTCACCTACGATGGGTCCCCGGCAGACAGCCGACACGATGGAGGCCGGAATGACCGACGGGATCAAGCTCGACGCGCACCACCGCAAGACGGTGGACAAGCTCTTCACCCACCCCACGAGCCACAACATCCAGTGGCACGACGTGCTGTCGCTGCTCGAGGCAGTGGCGGACGTCGACGACGTCAAGGAGGGCCGCTACAAGATCACCCTCGGCCCCGAGACCCAGACGTTCGACACCCCGCGGGGGCCGGACATCGACACCCAGATGGTCGTGGACCTGCGCCGGATGCTGAAGGGCGCCGGCATCACGCCCGGCTGAGCCGTCCGGGGTCAGCGCTGCTGGGTCGACCCCCGCTCGATGATCGCGTCGCGTCTGGCCTCGAAGGCAGCCGCGTCGAACCGCTCGCCCATCCACCGACGCGACCACCGGGCCTCGTCCCGGTAGGCCTGCTCGTCCCCCCGGTGGCCGAGCGCCTCGTACATGGCCCGCAGCTCGGAGACCGCCGTCGGGTCCGACTCGGCGATGGCACCGGCCAGCTCGAACGACCGGGCCAGCAGTTCGTCGTGGGGGACGACCTCGTTGACCAGCCCCCAGGCGCAGGCGGTCGCCGCGTCGACGAAGTTCCCGGTCAGCGACAGTTGACGGGCCCGGTTGACCCCGATGAGCTGGGGCAGACGGATGGTCATGCCCCCGGCGGGCATGACGCCGACCCGGGCGTGGGTGTCGGCGAAGGTGGCCCGCTCCGAGGCGATGAGGAAGTCGCAGCCGAGGGCGAGCTCGAGCCCGCCGGTGACCGCCGGCCCGTTGACGGCGCCGATCCGGGGCTTGGTGGTCGCGGGGGTGAGCCCACGGTGGATCCGGGGCGCCCCGTCGTCGCCCGGGTCCCCGTCGCCCCCGGGGGCCTCGGCCACGTCCCGGTAGGTGCGGGCCAGGTCCTTCAGGTCGAGGCCGGCGCAGAACGCCGGGTCCCGGCCCGTCAGCACGACCACGGCGACCTCGGGATCGGCGTCCGCCTCGGCCAGGGCGGTCGCCAGTCCGCCGATCATGGCGGCGGTCAGCGCGTTGCGGGCCTCAGGTCGGTCGAGGACGACGAGGGCCACGGGGCCATGGCGTTCGGTGGTGATCACGTCCACCTTGCTACCACCGTGTGCCCGCATCCGCCCCGTGCACCGGAGACGGGGCCCGTGACCGCAGGTGCCCGCCCTCCGGGGACCGGAAGCCCGGTGCCTGGCAAGATGAGCGGGCCATGCTCATCCTCTGCACCTCGGTGGCCCACGGCATCTTCGGCGGCCGGCTCGCCCGTCCCGGACTCGAGTGGATGACCATGGAGACCGACGGAAGCCTGGTCGACGGGTCGGGCGCAGTCGTCCCGTGGCCGGAGGCCCGCCCCGAGGTCGCCTGGGGCACCTCCGACCTGTTCCGCGAGGGCGCACCGGTGGGCGCCTTCTTCCGCTTCCTGACGGACTGCCCGTCGCTGCGGTGGTTCCAGTCGCCGGCCGCCGGATACGACGCCGAGCCGTTCCGCCTCATGGCCCGGCACGGGGTACGGGTCTGCAACGCCCACGTCAACAGTCTGCCGATCGCCGAGTTCGTACTGCGTTCGGTCCTCGACGAGTTCCAGGGGGCCGAGGTCTGGCGACGTCAGCAGGACGAGCTCTCGTGGCGCATCCACGACTGGCGGGAGGTGTCGGGCACGACCTGGCTGGTCGTGGGCCTGGGCCACATCGGCGGCGCGGTGGCCGTCCGGGCCCGGGCGCTCGGCGCCCACGTGATCGGCTGTCGGCGCCACCCGTCGCCGGACGACCCGGCCGACCGCACGATCACCCCGGACGAGCTCGTCGACGTGGTGGGCGAGGCCGACGTGGTCGTCCTGTCGGCACCGGCCGGCCCGACGACCGACCGCCTGGTCGACGCCGGGTTCCTGGCCGCCATGAAGCCGCACAGCCTGCTCGTCAACGTGGGTCGCGGGTCGCTCGTCGACGAGCCGGCGTTGCTGGCCGCACTCGGCACCGGCACCCCGGAGGCGGCCGTCCTCGACGTCTTCGCCACCGAGCCGTTGCCGCCCGACCACCCGTTCTGGACGCATCCCCGGGTCCGGGTCACACCGCACAACGCGGCAGGTGGCTTCGGCCGGTTCGGGCGCCAGGCCGAGCTCTTCGACGCCAACCTCGAGCGCTACCTGGCCGGCGAGCCCCTCGAGCACGACGTGACCGACGCCATCAAGGAGCACCACCCGTGACCGACGGATCCCCTGGCTACACCCCGATTCCCGGCGCCCCGTCCTGGTTCGTGCGGGCCCTGTCCGTACCCAGGGGCGACCTCGTGGTCGACGTCGACGGGTGTGCCGTCCACGCCCTGACCTTCGGTCGGCCCGGAACCCGTGGCCTCGTGTTCGTCCATGGCGGCGGGGCCCACGCCCACTGGTGGACGCACGTGGCCGCCACGTTCAGCGACGAGTTCAGGGTGGTGTGCATCGACCTGTCCGGTCACGGCGACAGCGGACACCGGACGTCGTACTCGCTCGAGCGGTGGACCGACGAGGTCGTGGCGGTGGCCGAGGCCGGGGCCATCGCCGGGCCCCCCGTGGTGATCGGCCACTCGATGGGCGGGTTCGTGACCATCGGGACCGCCGCCCGGCATGCCGACAAGGTCAGCGGCGCCATCGTGTGCGACTCGCCGGTGACCGAGCCCGACCCCGAGATCGCCTCGTACCGGCTGAAGGAGGCGTTCGGCCGCCCCCGGGTGTACCCGACGCTCGAGGACGCATTCGCGCACTTCCGCACCGTGCCGGCCCAGGACCACTACCTCGACTACGTCATGGACCACGTCGCCCACCGGTCGGTGCGGCCCACCGACGGCGGCTACCAGTGGAAGTTCGACCGGGACGTATTCGCCCAGTTCGGCGGAGGGATGCGGAGTGTCGCCCTGCCCTACCTGTCCCGGGTCCGGTGCCGGCTCGCGCTGCTGCGGTCCGAACACGGCCTGGTCACCCGGGACATCGGCCGCTTCATGTACGACGAGCTGGGACGGGTGACACCGGTGCTCGAACTCCCCGAGGCGGGACACCACGCCATGCTCGACCAGCCGCTCATCCTGTTGACCGCGCTGCGCGCCCTGCTGGCCGACTGGGACCACTCCGAACCTCGCCGGCGCGACTGACGCACGATCGTCGGGCCGGACCGAACGGGCGGAGGGGAGGGGGCTACCAGCCCGAAGCGGCGATGACCGGCGCGTTCAGGTGGGTCCCGGCCATGCTGCCGTTGGAGGTGGCGTCGCCGTAGTTGTAGACGCCACCCGCCGCCGTGGCCACCCAGTACCCGGCCCCGTCGGCGGTGGCGAACACCGCGGTGGCGCGGTCGCCGCCGAGCGCGCCCTGTGGGTTGCCGTACTGGCCTGCGTCACCGAAGGCGGACAGTTGCCCGTCGGCGTACAGCACCCAGTAGCCGCCCCCGTCCGGGGTGCGCACCGCCGAGGTGACGGCCACGTTCCGGCTCGGTGGGGCGCCCAGGAAGGGGGCGTCGCCGAAGGCGTAGACGTTGCCTGTCGCCGTCACCAACCAGTAGCCGTTCCCGGTGGCGTCGGGCATGACGGCGACGGCCGCGCCGCTGCAGCCGCCGATCCCCGGGCAGGAACCGGCGAAGCGGGCGTCCCCGAATGCGAAGACACCGCCGTCGGACGCCACCATGAAGTAGCCGGCGTCGTCGGTGGACGGGACCGCCGCCACGATCGGGGCGGCCAAGGCGTGCCCGCCCGAGCCGGCGGGGGCGAAGCCCAGGCCCGGGAGCGAGCCGTAGAAGCCGGCGTCACCGAAGGCGAAGATGCCGCCGTCCGAGCCGACCAGCCAGTAGCCCTGGCGGTCGGCGGTCGGCGAGATCCCCATCACGGGGCGCTGCAGGGTGAGGTTGCCGGTCGAGCCGAAGAAGGCCGCCGACCCGAAGGAGAAGATCCCGCCGTCGGAGCCGACCAGCCAGTAGCCGTCGGGTATCGCCTGCTTCACGGTCACCGGGGGGGCGGTCACCGGGGGGGCGGTCACCGGGGGGGCGGCCACCGGGGGGACGGCCACCGTGAACGGACCGGCGGTGGCGCCCGGGAGGACGCCGTTGGCCGCGGCCACCGAGTACGTGAACGACGTGGTTCCGGCGGGCGGCGTGCCCGATACGGCGCCGGTGGCGCCGTCGATGCCCAGCCAGCCTGGTGCGCCGGTCAACGAGTACGTGGGTGCCGGGCTCCCGCTGGCCGCGAAGGTGTACCGGTAGGACGCTCCGGGGGAGACCGTGCCCGGGGGCGACTCCGCCGTGAAGACCGGCGCCACCAACGTGCCCACGGCCACAGACCGGGAGGCGGCAGCCGTGAAGCCGTCCGTGTCGACGACGGTGAGCGTGATCGAGAAGACGCCGGCCGAGGCGTAGGTGTGGGTCGGCGTGGGACCCGACGTGCCGACGGTGCCGTCGCCGAAGTCCCAGTTCCAGTCGACGATCCCGTTGGGGACGTTGGCCACCGAGGAGGCCGACCCGTCGAAGGCGGTCGGTGACCCGGGCACCGGCGAGGCCGTGGTCACCGCCAGGGACACCGTCGGGACGGCCTGGGTCAGCGCGCACCCGTCGGCCGGGTTCATGGCGTAGTCCTCGTTGGAGAACTCCTGCTGCAGTTCGTAGTGGTCGCCGTTGATGACCTGGTTCCACTGGGCGCCGGCGCCGCCGCCGAGCGCCGTGCCGAAGTTCCAGGCGCACTCGTCACCGTTCTCGTTGCCGACACTGTCCCTCCAGCCGAGGCCGGTCGGGTCGGTGATCGTCTCGTTGTGCTCGTGGCTGATCAGGCTGAGGGCCGAGTCGAGGGTGGGCGAGCCGTTCGGCGACTCGGATCCGATGCAGGTGTAGCTGTACGCGGTCGGATACGGGATGTCCGCGTAGAGGGCAATGGCCGAACCGACGGTGGCGCCACTGTGGTACCCGCAGTACCCCGAATAGGCGGTGTCGGAGCAGGTGCCGCCCGCGGCCGCGTCGAGCGCGCCGAGGCAGGTCTCCACCTGGGGCGGGAGGACCACCAGATAGATGTCACCCATGCCGGTGGGCAGGCTGTCCGTCGTCAGGGTGCTGGTGATCTCGGCGCGGATCTGGGGGTCGGTGAGACAGGCCGTGTAGTTCTCGCCATTCCCCGAATCCGGGGTGCATGCGCCGCCCGACGGGAACGCGTCCGATATGGCGACCGGGGCCCCGGCGTGGACGAGGTAGTGGATGTGCGGGGTGCCGATCTGCAGCGCGTCGGTGTACTGCGTGGCCACGGCGTAGACGTTGGACGCCGAGCCGCTGGCTGCGGCGACGTCGGTCAGGTACGTGTCGACGCCGGCCTCGTAGCCCGACGGGAAGCTGTAGCCGGCCGGCGCCCAGAACAGGGCATGGACGGTGTTCTCACCCGTGGTCGACGGCGTCCCGACCACGGACCCGCCGCCGGAGAGCAGCGGCGGATTGCCACCGTTGTAACCGGACGACAGCGGGGAGGAGGCAGCCGGTCCGGACGCGGATCGGGGCGCCAGGACGGTGCAACCGGCCGGCGCCTTGGCGTGCACCATCCCGAAGATCCCGGCAGGGACGGCCTGCTGCCGGCAGGCGGCCGGGGCGGCCGGGGCAGGCGACGCCGTCACGGTCGTCCCCACGACGCCGGCGAACAGCGGGAGCAGGAGGAGCAGGGACCCGACACCCCGCGCGCGCCATGCACGTCGTGTCGCCGGGTGCGTGATCATCGTGTCTCCCTGGGACGGCTCAGCATTGCTCCTCGGGAGATGCATCGGCACACTCGACAGCCGACTGAAGCCCCGTTCAGTGGTCCGTCGGTTGCAGGACGTCCCCGTACGGTTGCAGGACCCGGTCACGGGCGGCTTCTCGACGGAGCCGGCGGTCGGAGGTGCTCGGGGCGGCCGGCGTCAGGGCCGTGCCGCCAGCGCCGCCAGTTCGTCGACGGCGGCCACGAACCCGCGACCCAGCTCGTCCACATCGTCGAGGAGGTCGGGGCAGGCCATGATCCCGACGTTGAGGTGCCGGGCCTCGGACAGGACGGTGATGTTCACCCCGGAGCCCTCCATGACCGGGCCCATCGGGAAGATCCCTGTCACCTTCGCTCCGGCGCAGTAGAGGTCGAGGGGCGGTCCGGGCACGTTGGAGATCACCAGGTTCAACACCGGTGGGTGGAACCGGGCCAGCCCGAGGCCGGAGTAGAGACGGGCTGCCGCAGTCATCACGGGCGGCAGGGTGAACCCGGTGAGTTCCTGGAGCGCCTCGGGGCCGAAGGCACCTTGCAGCGCCTTCGAGTTGGTGGTGTTGGCGTGGACCGCGACCAGGCGCTGCCCGGGGTCGTCGGGCCGGAGCGGCAGCGGCACCATCATGTTCGAGACCTGGTTGACCAGGTCCCGGCGGGTGCCGTCGCGGTGGGCACTGACCGGCACGGCCGCCATCAGGTCGCGGCCCGGCAGCTCGCCCCGGGCCGACAGGTAGTTGCGGAGCGCCGTGCCCGACGCGGCCAGCACCACGTCGTTGACGGTGGTCCCGAACGCCTGACGGATGCCGAGCACGGTGTCGAGGTCCACCGTTGTCAGGCTCACCGCCCGCCGCGGCGTGAGCGGGCCGTTGAAGCTGGTCGACGGCGCCGTCAGGGGCAGTGCGTCGCCCGACCGCCGGTGGCCGAGCCACGTCCGCGCCGTCCCGGCCACCCCGGACACCGAGTGGGCCAGGGCGCCAGGAACGTGGCGCTGGCGGGCCACCAGCGAGGTGACCGAGCCGGTGACCTGGCGCGGGGTGGAGGGGACGGTGTCGGGCTCCCATGGACGGTCGGCCGGCGCCACCCCGTCGGCATCGGGCCCCAGGTCGAAGATCGACGCCATCAGGTCTGCCCCCGCCCCCCCGTCCATCATGGAGTGGTGGAGCTTGGTGACCAGGGCGACCCCGGCCCCGTCCGCCAG
This sequence comes from uncultured Actinomycetota bacterium, assembly GCA_963835445.1. Taxonomy (GTDB): domain Bacteria; phylum Actinomycetota; class Acidimicrobiia; order Acidimicrobiales; family RAAP-2; genus Bog-756. Next base: position 328,558 of record CAWIFO010000001.1, on the reverse strand, counting down.
GTCGACGAGCCACATCTCCCACAGCGGGCGGGCCCGGTCGAGCGGTCGGCCGGCCACATCGCCGGTGAACCGCTCGAGTTCGGCCCAGGACATCGGACCGGCTGCCGGGGCCCGTCGGACGTGGGCCGACAGGTCGAACCCCGCGTCCTCGATCCACAGTGGGTGGTCGATGCCCGCAGGCGAGGGCAGCAGCCGCCGTCGGAGCGGCGGGATCAGGTGGATGCGCTCGGACAGCACCCGGGTCAGCTTCTCGAGCGTGAACCCGCCGGGGGCGTCGCCGGGGTCGAGTACGAGAACGCCGACCACGTGGAGGTGCATGGAGGGGGTCTCGAGGTAGAGGAAGGCGGCGTCCATGCCGGCCATGCGCTGCACGGGCTCAGGCCCCCACCGAGGCGGCGTGCGCCTCGGCCACCGTCCGCGCCTGGGGGTAGTCGGGCTTGCCGCTGGGCGAGCGCGCGATCTCGCCGACGAACACGAATTGGCGCGGCACCTTGTACCCGGTCAGCAGCTCGTGACCGTGGGCCCGCAGCTCCTCCGGCCCGACGTCCCGGCCGGGGCGTACCTGGACGAGGGCGACCACCCGCTGGCCGAACCGCTCGTCGGCGAGGCCGACCACCAGGGCGTCGGCCACGTGCGGATGGCCCTTCAGCGCTGCCTCGACCTCGTCGGGGAAGACCTTCTCGCCCCCGGTGTTGATGCACAGGGACCCCCGCCCGAGCACGGTGATCGTCCCGTCCCCGGCCACCGTGGCCTGGTCGCCGGGAAGCGCCCAGCGGGTCCCGTCCCGCTCGACGAACGTGGCCGCCGTGGCGTCGGGATCACCGAGGTAGCCGAGGGGCACCCGACCGCCACGGGCCAGGTGGCCGATGACGCCCGACCCCGGCACGACGGGCCGGAGGTCGGCGTCGAGCACGGCCGTGCGCTCGTCGACCCGTAGGCGGGGTGGCCCGAACGGGTCGTCGGCCGGGGCCTCGCCGCCCACCTGGCCGGTCTCCGACGAGCCGAACCGGTCGGCCACGATCCGACCGGGCAGCAACTCGGCCAGCTGTGCCTTGGTCGACGGCGAGAGGACGGCGCCTCCCGAGCCGACCGCCATGAGTGAGGACAGGTCGTAGCGGCCGGGGTCGGCGGCCAGGACGTCGAGCAGCGGGCGGGCCATGGCGTCTCCCACCACCACCACGGCGTTGGCCCGCTCCGCCTCCACCAGATGCCAGACCTCCACCGGGTCGAAGCGCCCCCCGGGGTCGTCACGACCGTGCCACCACCGAAGAGCGTCGAGAAGGCGAGCCAGTGACCGGCCGCGTGCATGAACGGCGGGACGGCCAGCGCCGTGAGCCCGGGGCGCAGCACCCGGTCGGCCAGTTCCTCGGGACGGGTGATGTGGTTGCCCGACGCGAACGGGTCGCCCCCACCCATGGCGGCGTAGAAGATGTCGTCGTGGCGCCACAGCACGCCCTTGGGCATCCCCGTGGTGCCCCCGGTGTAGACGCAGTAGTGGTCGCCCGCCGACCGGGCGGGGAAGTCCCGTCCTTCGGGGGACACCGCCAGCGCCTCCTCGTACCCCACACCGGGGCCGGTGCCGACCGCCGGCCCGCCGTCGGCCACCTCGAGGACGGCGCGGCGATCGGCGAGGGCGCCCAGCGCCCCGGCGACGGCCGGTGCGAACCGGCGATGGAAGACGAGCCCCACGAGGCCGGCGTCGGCGTAGAGGTACTCGAGCTCCCGGGTGACGTAGCGGTAGTTGACGTTGACGGGGACGGCACGGATCTTGAAACAGGCCAGCATCGTCTCGACGTACTCGGTGCCGTTGGCCAGCTGCACCCCGATGCGGTCGCCGGACCCGACCCCCGCCGCCTGCAGGTGGTGGGCGAGGCGGTCGGCCCGTCGGTCGAGCTCGCCGTAGGTGAGCCGGCGCTCGCCGGAGACCATGGCCAGGGCGTCGGGCACCACGTCGGCGACCAGCTCGAAGAGGTCCGCCAGGTTCAGCTCCATCGGCGTCCCTCCCCCCGGTCCGCAAAAGGGCTTCCGGCCCTAACCAGTCGGAACGCCCGTCCTAGTATTCCAGGTAGCGGACCCGGTCACACCGTCGGCCGGCCGCGGACGTGGGGGAGGAGTGCCATGGGCGAGGCCGCACCGGACATTGGCCCCGACGACACGCCGGACGCCTCCGCCGTGCCCGACGAAGACGCCGCCGGAGGATCCCGCCCCGGGGTCGGAGGGCCCGGGGCGGGAGGGCCCTCCTGATCGAACAGGTGCTCGCCCCTGCCACGGCCATCGCCACCTACCTCAACCGCCGGGCACTGGTGCGGGTCACCCGGGCCGTGCCCCGCACGCTCCACTTCGTGGGCAACGCCCTCTGGCGGGGCGAGGTGTCCGACGTCGGTGCCGGCCCCCCACCTCTCGATCGGCCTGGCCGCCCAGGTGGCGATGGACGAGGCGTTGCTGGCCGTGGCCATGGCGCCGAACCGGTTCCCGCTGCCGGGCGACTACGGACGGGTGGCCGACGAGCTGGCCGACGCCGACGCGATGTTCACCGACGAGGGGTGGGTGGACGACCCCGCCACCTACCACCGCACCCCGCCACCCCTGTCGGACGACGAACTCACCACGAGCCGCGGGTGGGCGCTCGGTCAGGGGTACGACCGGGTGTCGTGGGACAGCGGGTTCGCCCCGCGGGACGGCGAACCCGGATCCGAGCGGTGGATGGGGTTCGGCCCGAACGCCACGGCAACGGCGGCCCTGCTCCGTCATGCCGACCCGAACCGGCCGTGGGTGATCGCCGTGCACGGGTTCTGCATGGGGTTCCCGTTCATGGACTTCCCGGGGCTGCACGCCGGCCGCATCCATCACGACCTCGGCATGAACGTGGCCCTGCCGGTGCTGCCGCTCCACGGGTCGCGTCGGGTCACCCTCGTGAGCGGCGAGCCGTTCCTCTCCTTCGAGCTCATGAACGCCGTGCACGGCCTGACCCAGGCCGTGTGGGACCTCCGGCGCCTCATCAGCTGGATCCGGTCCCAGGGTGCCACGTCGATCAGCCTGTTCGGCGTGTCGCTGGGTGGCTACACGGTGGCGCTGCTGGCCGGCATCGAGCCCGGGATCGACGGGGTGGTGGCGGGAATCCCGGTGGCCGACTTCCCCGGGCTGTTCCACGGGCACAGCCCCCGCCACATCCGGGTCCGGGCGATCGAGCACCGGATCATGGGAGGTACCGCCGAGAACGTGTACCGGGTGGTGTCGCCGCTCTGTTTCGACCCGCTGGTGACGCCCGACCGGCGCTACATCTTCGCCGGCTACGGCGACCGCCTGGCCACGCCCGACCAGGCCCGCCGCCTGGCCGAACACTGGGGCGGACCCGACGTGTCGTGGTACGCCGGCAACCACGTCGGCTACCTGTGGTCACGCCAGGTCACCGAGTTCGTCGAGGCGTCGCTGGCCGAGGCCGCCGGGATCGGGCCCCCGCCCGGCGCGGCCGCCTGACCATGGGTGCCCGCTGACCGTGGAGACCATGTCCGGACTGGATGCCAAGTTCCTCTACTCCGAGACCCCGACGGCCCACATGCACACCATCAAGGTCGCCGTGTCGGACCTGTCCGACCTGGAGGGCGGGTTCTCGTTCGCCACCATGACCGAGGTGCTCGGTCAGCTGCTCGTGCGACTTCCGCCGTTCCGCCGGCGGGTCGTGCCCGTCCCCCTCGGCCTGGGCCATCCGGTGTGGGTGGAGGACCCCGACTTCGACCTGGCCCGGCACGTCGAGCCGGGTCGTACTCGACCCGCCCGGTGACGACCGGGCGTTGGCCGACGCCATCGGCACCTTCGCCGGCACCGCGCTCCCCGCGGGACCGCCCCCTGTGGGCCCTCCAGGTCGTCGAGGGGCTCGCCGGCCACCGGATCGCCGTGGTGGTGAAGCTCCACCACGCCGTGGCCGACGGCTCGGCGGCGGTGGCGATGCTCAGGAACGTGGTCGAGGCGGCCACCGTCGCCCCACATCCGGCCCCACCTGCCGGACCCGTGGGCCCCCGAGCCGCTGCCCGCCCGCGGGCAGACTCGTGGCCCGCGCCCTCGCCGAGCAGGTCACCCGGGTCCGGGGCCTCCCCCATCTGGCGCGGGCGTCGGTGTCGAGCGCCCGCGCCTCGCGAGCACAAGCGGCACACCTTCGAGCCGATGCCGCCGATCCCCCTCCACCACATCCCCAGGACGTCGTTCAACGTGTCCCTCGACCCGGCCCGCACCTTCGCCATGACGCGCCTGCCGCTCGGGGCCATGCGGGACATCCGTCGGGCCACGGGCACCACGCTCAACGACGTCTACCTGACCGTGTGCGCCGGCGCGCTGCGTGCCTACCTGGCCGAGCGGGGCGAGCTGCCGGCGCGGCCGCTGGTGGCCAGCGTGCCGGTGTCGACCGACTCCGACGCGGCGCGGATGTCGGGCAACCGGGTGGACAACATCTACGTCACCATCGGCACCGACGTCTCCGACCCGGCGACCCGGCTGGCACAGGTCCACGACGGCGTGCGGGCGTCCAAGGAGGTGCGGAGCCTGCTCGGCCACGACCTGCTCGAGCAGCGGGCCGACGTGGTCCCGCCGCAGCTCTACCAGCCGATCGTGCGGCTGTGGAGCCGGTCGCACGCCGCCAACGTGCTCCACCCGCCGCTCAACGTCATCCTCTCCAACGTGACCGGGCCACGGGCGGCCGATCCGCATCGGGCCGGTCGTGCTCGAGGCCCTCTACTCGGTCGGGCCCATCCTGGAGGGCATCGGCTGCAACATCACCGCCTGGAGCTACGAGGACGACCTCGGGGTGTCGCTCATCGGCTGCCCGTCGAGCATCCCCGAGCCGTGGGTCCTCGTCGACCACCTGCACGGTGCGCTCGACGAGCTGAGGCGGGCGGTGGCCGACGGCTTCCCCGCCGACGCTGGGGAGCCGCCGGGGGCGTCGCCCCCGGCGGCGCTGGGTAGCATCGGGGCCGCCGAGCAGCACCTCCACCGTCCACCGTCCCCACCGGGAGCAGCCATGACCCCATCGGATCCCCGAGGCGCCATCTTCCTCGACCCCATCGCCTACGCCGACCAGGCACGCTGGCACGCCGTGGCCGCCGAGCTGCGCGACCGACGCACCGGTCCTGCGCATCGAGGAGGAGGGGTACACCCCGTTCTGGGCCGTCACCCGCCACGAGGACGTGTTCCGGTCTCGCGCGACAACGAGCACTTCCTCAACACCCGCAACTCGATCCTCGGCCCCGACGCCCAGTTCGAGTACCTGAAGTCGATCGGCATCGAGGGCGAGACCCTCATCCACATGGACGGCGAGGAACACGAAGGCCACCGCGGCCTGGCCAACGACTGGTTCCGGCCGCGGGCCGTCGCCAAACGCCAGGCGTCCATCGAGGCCATCGCCGACGAGTTCGTCGACAAGTTCCGCCAGCTCGACGGCACCTGCGACTTCGCCCAGGAGATCGCCGTGCCCTACACGCTGCGGGTGATCATGGGGATCTTCGGCGTGCCGGAGGAGGACGAGCCGACGATGCTCAAGCTCACCCAGGGGATCTTCGGGGCGGCCGACCCCGAGTACCTCGGCGACCTGAGCGACCCGATGGCGCTGCTGACCGACACCATCGCCCAGTTCGACCAGTACTTCAACGAGCTGACCGAGGAGCGCCGCGCCCACCCGACCGACGACCTGGCCACCGTCATCGCCAACGGCGAGGTGGACGGTTGCCCGCTCGGGAGCAACGCCCGGCTCTGGTACTACACGATCGTCGCCACGGCCGGCCACGACACCACCTCGTACGCGCTGTCCGGCGGACTCGAGGCGCTGCTGCGGCACCCCGACCAGGTCGCCCTGCTGCAGGGCAGTCCCGACCTGGTCAACAACGCCGTCGACGAGATGATCCGGTGGACCTCGCCGGTCCGCCACTTCCTCCGCTACCTCACCCGCCCGGCCACGCTGTCGGGGGTGGAGATCCCCGAGGGGGACCGGCTGCTCCTGTCGTACCCGTCGGCCAACCGGGACGAGCGGATGTTCGACGACCCGATGGCGTTCGACGTGGCCCGGACGAACGCCAACCGCATGATCGCCTTCGGCGGCGGCGAGCACTTCTGCCTCGGATCGACGTTCGCCCGACGTGAGCTGCGCACCATCCTCCCGAGGCTGCTGGCCACGGTCGACACCATCGAGATCGCCGGCGAGCCCGAGTGGGCCCAGGCCAACTTCGTCGGCGGCGTCAAGCACCTCCCCGTGGCCGCAACCTTCCGGTAGCCCCGGTCCGGGGACCGGCTCCCGGGTCCCGTGCCCACACAGGACTACGCTCCGCACACGGCCGCACGGCCGTGGCTTGGGGGAGTCACATGGGGGATGGCACGGAGGCTGCCCGGGGCGGCGCACGAATCGGCCGGCGCGCCTTCCTGGGCGGGACGCTGGCCGCGGGGACCGGCCTGCTGGCGGCGGCGTGCGGCGGCAGCCCCACCGTGTCGAAAGCGGCCACCACGCCGCCGGCCGGGTCGGACCTCGGGGCGGTCGAGCACGTCGTCTTCCTCATGCAGGAGAACCGCTCGTTCGACCACTACTTCGGCACCTACCGCGGCGCCCGGGGGTTCGACGACCACACCACAGGCCACCTCGGTGCCTTCGCCCAGCCGTGGGCCGGGAACCGGACGGCCGCGCCTGTCGGCTCGGTCCTCCCGTTCCGGCTCGACGTCGCCGCCGGCACCGGCGAGTGCACCCACGACCTGAACCACTTCTGGGCCGCGCAGCACCAGTGCTGGAACCACGGCGCCAACGACGCCTTCGTGGCCACCCACGCGTCGGCCCAGTTCGAAGGGCCCTCCTACGGGCCGCTGACCATGGGCTACCACACGCGAGCCGACCTTCCCTACCACTACGCCCTCGCCGACGCCTTCACGCTGTGCGACGGCTACCACGCGTCCGTGCTCGGGCCCACCCACCCGAACCGGCTCATGGCCATGTCCGGCACCATCGATCCGGCCGGGCTCCACGGCGGTCCCGTGCTCACCACCAACCCCGACCCGGCCGCCAAGTTCAGCGTCAGCTGGACCACCATGCCCGAAGTGCTCGAGGACGCCCACGTGTCGTGGAAGGTGTACACGCCGCCCGGGGACGCCTACCGGGTCGGCAACCCCGAGGTGATGGCGATCTCGGACGCCGTGCTCCCCTACTTCTCCCAGTACTCGGACCCCTCGTCGGCGCTGCACCGGAAGGCCTTCCTGCCGATCTTCCCGAACGACTTCGCCGCCGACGTGCGCGCCGGCGCCCTGCCCGCGGTCTCCTGGATCGTCCCGCCGCTCGGCTACGACGAGCATCCGCCGGCACCGCCGGCGCTGGGCGCCTGGTTCATCGACCAGGTGCTGTCGACGCTGACCTCGCGTCCGGAGGTCTGGGCCAAGACCGTCCTGTTCGTCATGTACGACGAGAACGACGGCTTCTTCGACCACGTCGCCCCGCCCGTCCCGCCGGCCGGCACGGCCGGCGAGTACCTGACCGTCTCTCCACTCCCCGCCGACGCCGCCGGGGTGGCCGGCCCCATCGGCCTCGGCTTCCGGGTCCCGATGCTGGTGGTCTCGCCGTTCAGCCGCGGCGGCCACATCTCGTCGGAGACGTTCGACCACACGTCGCAGCTCCGGTTCCTCGAGGACAGGTTCGGGGTCACCGCCCCGAACCTGTCCGCCTGGCGTCGGGGCACCGTGGGCAACCTCACCTCGACCCTCCAGATGGGCCACCCGGTGACCGCTGTCCCGAGCCTGCCGTCGACCGCCGGCGACACCGAGGCAGGTGTGCGGACGCTGGGCTGCCAGTCCGGGGACATCGTCGAGCTCCGCAGCGACCAGCCCGTCCTCCCGATCCCCGACCCGCAGCAGATGCCCACCCAGGAGCCCGGCCGGGCGAGCCGGGTACCCCGGTCGGGCGGATGAGGCCCGTCCACTGATGGCCACCGAGCAGGACTGGACGGCCTACCGCTCCGCCGTCGTCGACGTCATGCCACCGGGCCGTCCGGCGTTCCGCATCACCCCCGACGCGCCGGGCACGGTCGGCACGTGGCCGGACGGGCTGGCCGTGCCGCTCGCCGTGGTCACGGCGTGGAACCCCGACAGCGCGCGGCTGGCCGACGACGTCAACGCCGCACGCCACCGCATCCTGACGCGGGAGCTGGCCACCCTGGGTCTCACCTGGTGGCCGGCCACCGGCCGGGACCCCGACGACGGGCACGCCGAGGTGGGGGCGGCTGTCCCCGGACTGGCCGAGGACGAGGCGCTGGCGCTGGGCCGCCACCACGGTCAGGCCGCCGTCTACGTGTGGACGCCGGGCGCATGGGAGGTCGTGTCCTGCGTCGGGGATCGGCGCGAGACCCTCGGTTGGGGGCTCACCGAACTGCCCGACCGCCCGGTCTGACCCACGGTCCGGCCCCGAGCACGGTCGGACCGTGGGCGGGGATCCCCGCCCACGGTCCGGTGACCCACTCGTGCGGCGGACGACGGTGGCCTAGAAGACGTGGTTGACGACCTTGGTGATACGGGCCGGGAGTGCGGCGGAGAGCTTGTCGCCCTGGGCCTGGGTGAGCTTGCCGGCCGTGACGGCGGCCGTCACCTTGGCGTCGGCGGCGGCGGTGAGCGCGCCGATCACCGACGAGGCGCTGACGTTGTGCTCACCGGCGACCTGGGCGATCGACTTGCCCGTCCTCAGTTCGGCGGCGAGCGCCTGGGGGGTGACGCCGATGGTCCTGGCACTCACGGCCAGCCCCTGGGCGCGGATGCTCCTGCGGTGGGACTTCCACCAGGCGCGGGCCGTGCCGTTGGCGTGGTGGGCGGCGGCAGGGGCCGCCGCCGGGGCGGTGGCGGGCGAGGCGGCGTACGCGGACCCGCCGACGGCCAGGCTCCCGAGCATGGCGCCACAGACGACGACCGGAGCGATCAGCTTCTTCAACATGGCGACTCCTTGAGGTTGGGGGGGGTGCTGCTTGACGGTGACCATCGTCTCCGTCGCAAGTGAGCGATCCGTGGACGAAGTGTGAGGATTCGATGAGCCTCGCCGACCCGTCGCGATGCCCCATCAGACCGAGGTGTCATCACTCCGTCACGTTTGCACCGTACGATCTCGGCGTGAGCTGCACCTGCCCCGAGCCGTGGCGCGTCCCGGTCGTCCCGGCGGGCCCGGCCTACCGCACACGTGATGGCCCGTCGTCAGGCAGCCAGCCGTCGGTACCGCGTGATCGTGCGGCCGCCGTGGCGCTGGTGGTGGCGGCCGTGACGGCCGCCGCACTGCCCTCGGCCGCCGGTGCCGCCACGGGTGGGGGCGCGGCCCCCGGAGGCGTTCCCGTGGCCCCGAAGGTCACCGCCGGAGCGGCCACCGGACTGCCCACGCCGCCCATGAGCACCGCCTCGTGCCCCTGGCTGGCCTCGGCGATGGCCGCGGGCAGGAACCCGGCCGCCCTGGCCGAGCTCGTCGCCGGACGGATGAGCCTGCCCGAGAAGCTGGGCGAGATCGTCCTGAACAGCTCGGGCTCCTACGAGAACGTCAACGCCGGGGTGGCCCGGCTCTGCATCCCCTCGCTCACCCTGTCCGACGGCCCGTGGGGGATCGCCTACGGCGATACCGGGGTGTCCCTGCTGCCCGCCCCGCTCGGGATCGGCGCCACCTTCGATCCATCGCTCGCCAGGCAGTACGGCCAGGTTCTGGGCGCCGAGGCCAGGGGCCAGGGCATCGACGTCAGCCAGGGCCCGAACCTCAACATCGACCGCGTCCCGCAGAGCGGCCGGGCCGACGAGTCCTACGGCGAGGACCCGCTCCTCACCGGCACGCTCGGCGTGGCCGACATCCAGGGGCTGCAGTCCATGGGCGTCATGGCCGACGCCAAGCACTTCCTCGCCTACCAGCAGGAGACCAACCGGGGCGCCCTCGACGCCCGCGTCTCGGCCCGGACGCTGCAGGAGCTCTACCTTCCCCCGTTCAAGGCCGCCGTCGCCACGGCCCACGTCGCCACCCTGATGTGCGCCTACCCACAGCTCAACGGGGTCTTCCAGTGCCAGGACCCCGCGCTCGGCCTCGTCCTCGACCAGTGGGGCTTCGCCGGCTTCGTCCGCTCCGACCTCGGTGCCGTCCATGCGCCGTCGACCGCGCTCACCTCCCGCGTCGACCTGCTGAAGCCGTCGTCGGTCGACGAATTGTCCGATCTCATGGCCAGAGGCCTGTTGGCCCAGACGACGGTGGACGCCGACGTCGAACGGGTCCTGGCCCAGATGTTCGCGTTCGGCCTCGTCGGACGTCCGGCCACGGGCGCCCCCGGCACCCTGGTCGCCACGCCGGCGCACGCCGCCTTCGCCCTGACCGCAGCCGAGCGGTCCGCCGTCCTCCTGCAGAACGCAGGGCACCTCCTCCCCCTCAGCCCGTCCGCCCTGGGCTCGGTGGCGGTCATCGGCGCCGCCGCCTCGACCCACCCGGTCATCGAGGGCTTCGGGTCGTCGCACGTCATCCCACCGTTCGTGTCCACGCCCCTCGACGCGTTGCAGGCGCGACTGGGACCGGGAACGACCGTGCGCTACGCCGACGGGGGGTCGACGACCCTCCACCAGCCGACGGTCCCGACCGCCTACCTGACCCCGGACTCGGGGCACGGCCACGGCCTGACCCTCCGCGTGGGGCCTGCATCGGGCAGTGGGGCCACCATCACCACCGTCGACCCGGTGCCGGCGGCGGCCGTCGAGCCCGCCCCTGTCATCCACGGCAACGACCACGAGGTCCGGTCCAACCCGCCCCCCGACCGGCCGAAGAGGATCCCCACGGACAGCGCCGACGGGGGCCGACTGCCCGACCTCGACCCCACGACGGCCAGTGCCACCAGCATCGAGCTCCCCCAGGGGTGGACCGGGACCAAGGTCACCTGGTCGGGGACGCTGACCCCGCCCCGGTCGGGCCGGTACACGTTCTCGATCGCCGGTACCGGCTCGGCCGCGCTCACCCTGGACGGACGTCCGGCCGTGTCCGATCTGCTCCCCCACGACGCCGGGACGTGGTCGGGCTCGATCGTGCTGACGGCAGGTCACCCGTACCGCCTGTCGATGCGCTGGGCGCCCGTACCCGACGCCACCTCCCTCGACATCCCGAGCATCCTCGACCTCGGGATGTCCTACGTGGGCGACGCCATCGCCCAGGCGGTGGCCGCGGCACGCGCGTCCCAGGTGGCGGTGGTGTTCGCCGCCGACTACAGCTCCGAGACCTTCGACCGGCCCAGCCTGTCGCTGCCCGGGGACCAGGACGCGCTCATCGCCGCGGTGGCCGCGGCAAACCCCCGCACGATCGTCGTCCTGGACACCAGCGGGCCCGTGCTGATGCCCTGGCTCCACCAGGTGGGTGCCGTGCTCGAGGCGTGGTATCCCGGCGAGCAGGACGGTGCGGCGGCAGCGGCGCTGCTCACCGGCGACGTGGCGCCGACGGGGCATCTGCCGGTCACCTTCCCGACCAGCGCCACGCGCACGGCGGTGTCGACGCGGTCCCAGTGGCCCGGCAACGGGCTGGTCTCGACCTACAGCGAGGGCCTCGACGTCGGCTACCGCTACGACCACGCAACCGGGACGACACCGCTCTTCCCCTTCGGCTTCGGCCTCACCTACACGAGCTTCACGGTCTCGCACGGCTCCGTCGCACGGAGCGGCACCGGCTACACCGTCACCGTGTCGCTCACCAACACCGGTCGGCGCACCGGGTCCGACGTCGTCCAGGCCTACCTCACGTTCCCGAAGAAGGCCGGCGAGCCGCCGGCCCAGTTGGCCGCCTTCGCTCCGGTGACGGTCGACCCGGGCCAGTCCCGGAGCGTCACGCTGCCCGTGCCGGCCACGGCGTTCCAGTCGTTCCAGAGCTCGGGGTGGACGACCGTCGGCGGCACCTACCGGATCGGGGTCGGCGACAGTTCGGCGTCGCTGCCCGTGCAGGTGTCGGTTCCCGCTCCGTGAGTCACCAGCCGGCGGATCGCGGTCAGCTACCGGCAGCGGCGGCGGTCGACGGGAACAGCGGGAAGCCGGGGGTCCACCGACGCTCGCCGTCATGGCCGATCACCAGGGCCTCGACGCCGTCGATGGCCTCGAGGCGCTCGAGAAGGGGTAGGCCCCCCACCGCCAGCGCCGTCGCCAGCGCGTCGGCCAGCCCGAGCTCGGGACCGGTGACCGTCGCCGACGCCACTGCCGCCGCAGCCCGTCGGGTGCGCGGGTCGAACAGGTGCTGTCCCCGCTCGTAGGTCCCCGACGTGGCCACCGCTCCCGTGTGCTCGACGACGAACGCCGTCCGCGACCGGTCGGCGGGGTCCACGACGGCGAACCGGAATGGGGTCGACGGTGCCGGCCCGCCGAAGCTGGCGATGTCCCCGGCCGCGTTCACGACGGCGGCGGCCACGCCGGGTGCCCGCAGTGCGTCGAGGGCCCGCTCCGCGGCCCACCCCTTGACGTACCCGGTGGGATCGACGCCCCCGGGCAGCGCCCACGGGTCGAACCAGCCGTCGGACAGCCGGCGGGCGGACCGGCACGCGTCCAGCACGGGGGTGACTTCGGGCGGTACGCCGTCCAGGGTCACCTCGCCCCGTCGCAGCCGGCTCATCGGGCTCCCCGGATTCCAGGTGCTGAACACGTCGTCGGCCCGGTGCAGTGCCGACCGGGCCCGGCCGAGGTGCGACATCAGGCGGTCCACCGGGGCCCCGCCGTCGGTGTACAGGTCGAGGGTGACGACGGTGCCCATGACCTCCTCGCGGTGGTGGGCGGCGAGGCGACGCCGGGCAGTGACGGCTGTCGGGGCCGTCACTTGATCCCCAGCTGGCCCAACGCCGCCTGGAGCGACTGCTGGAAGCCCGAGCTGGTGTAGCTGGCCCCGGACACGCCCTGGATGTTGGCGCTCTGCGCCTGGAGTGCCTGCTGCTCGAGGATCGGGATCGACTGCTGGTCGATCGACTGCGATCGGGGGTTCCCCCCGTCGTTGATCGAACCGATCGTGACCGAGGTGAGCTTCGACCCGGTGACCGTCACGGTGACCGACAGCGCACCGAAGCTGTAGTCGACGGACGGACCGGTCGTCGTCCGGGTGGTGGCCGGTGCGGTCGTGGTGGTCGGCGCCGCCGTGGTCGGCGGGCTGGTCGTCGCCGGTGTCCCCCCAACCGCCGGGGTCGTCGTGGCGGTCGGGGGCGGGCCCGTGGTCGGCGGCGAGGCACCCGCCGGGGTCGAGCCGGTCGTGCCGCCCGTGGACCGGGACGTCGCCCCCACCGGGAGTGCGCCCAGGGTGAGTCTTGACGGCGAGGTGTGGAAGCTGAGCACGCCCACCAGTCCGACCAGGGTGGCCCCGAGGACGAGTACGGCCCGCCTCACGACGGATCTCCGATCGCCCGGCGTCCCGCCGGGCCCCGTCCCCTCGTCGGTTGCTGTCCCATCGGCCGACCTCCCATCAGAACGAGAACTCCTCCACGTGGATGCGGTCGCCGGGGACGCCGGCACGCGCACACGACGCCAGCACCAGGGCGTTGAACCCCTCGGGGCCGCACACGTACACATCGCTGGCGGCCAGTCCCGGGGCCAGGCGCCGCAGCGACCGGACGTCGAGCGGCGCTGCGTGCCGGGGTCCGACGACCTCGTGGAACCGGCCGCCCCGCCGGGCGACCAGGTCGGCCACCTCGTCGCGGTGCACGATCTCCTCGGCGGTGGACGCCCGGACGATGACGGTGGCCTCGACGCCCGCCGGAAGGTCCTCGAGGAGTGCCCGCAGCGGGGTGATGCCGACCCCCGCCCCGATCAGTACGACCCGGTCCGTGGACCGTGCGTGATGGGTGAACGCACCGTAGGGGCCCTCGACGAGCACCCGGGTGCCCGGCCGCAGGCGGGCCACGGCCCGGCTGTGGTCACCCAGGGCCTTGACGGTGACCCGCAGGTAGGGAGCCTGCGGCAGGGCTGACAGCGAGTACGGGTGGGCGTGCCACCACAGGCCCTGGGTGAGGAAGCGCCACTGGAAGAACTGCCCGCCCGACACGGCCAGGTCGGACAGGTGCCGACCCGTGCAGGTGACGGAGTACACACCGGGACCCTCCTCGCGCACGGCCACGACCTTCAGCCGGTGACGGAGGTTGCGCACGACGGGCAGCAGGACCCTGAACACCAGCACCGTGCCGGCCGTGGCCGCCCACACCGTGATCCAGAACGCCCGGGTGAGCGGATGGCCGAGGAAGGCGACCCCGGTGACCACCTGGTGGGCGAAGGCGAGGGCGAGTGCGAGGTAGAAGTAGAGGTGGACGACCCACCACGTCTCGTAGCTCATCCGCTTCCGGGCGATCCGGATCGAGGTGATCCCGGCCATCACCAGGAGCCCGAACCCGACCACGGCGGCCAGCAGGTCCGGGTAGGTGGTGATGAAGAGCCAGAATTGGCGCAGGAACCCGGTGTGCGACACCCGGGCATAGCCGAGGGTGACCAGGACCACGTGGGCGGTGATCAGCCACAGGGCCCACGGGCCGAGCCGACGGTGCCAGGCCACGAGGCGGTCCTGGCCCACGGCCCGCTCGAGCCACGGCATCCGGGCGATCAGGACGATCATCACCAGGATCAGGTAGGTGCCGGTGAACCCGGCCAGTCGACCGCCGGCGAGGAGCATCCCGCCGGGAGCGGCGAGCGTGCTGCGGCTCTCGGCGGAGACGACCAGGGCCAGCGTGATGCCGAGGCCGAGCCCGGCCAGGGCCAGGCACGCGTCGGCCACCCAGGGGCGGGGTGCGTGGCCGGGGCGCCTGCGCCGGGGCGAGCCCGCCGACCACGGGATGCGGTCGACGGCGTGGAGCTGGCTCGCGGGTGGCACGGGAGCACGGTAGGCATCGGGCCTAAGCGTGACCTGTGGGCTTCCTGTGAATGACCTGACGCGCACCGTGCCGGGGTCCGCCCAGGCGCCCGGTGGGCACCGGCACCAATCCGCGTCCGAGCAGCGTGATCGCCGTCTGCTCTGCTGTCCCATCGAGGTCGGGACCGGCGCCACGTCGAGGAGTCCCACGTCGTGGCTGTGCCGCATCGGATACCCCTCGGGGAACACCTCTATCTCATCGGTGCGGACGGTCTGAGTGAGCACCGGCGCCGTCCTCAGCAGGTGGCACTCATCAGGGGAAGGCGAACACCCCGCCGTCGGCGGCCACCTCCCAGTAGCCCTGCCCGTCGGGCGTCGCCGCCATCCCGACGATCGGCCCGTTCAGCGCCCTGGCGCCCATCGAACCGTGGAAGGCGGCGCTACCGAAGGCGAACACCCCGCCGTCGGCGGCCACCTCCCAGTAGCCCTGCCCGTCGGGCGTCGCCGCCATCCCGACGATCGGCCCGTTCAGCGCCCTGGCGCCCATCGAACCGTGGAAGGCGGCGCTACCGAAGGCGAACACCCCGCCGTCGGCGGCCACCTCCCAGTAGCCCTGCCCGTCGGGCGTCGCCGCCATCCCGACGATCGGCCCGTTCAGCGCCCTGGCGCCCATCGAACCGTGGAAGGCGGCGCTACCGAAGGCGAACACCCCGCCGTCGGCGGCCACCTCCCAGTAGCCCTGCCCGTCGGGCGTCGCCGCCATCCCGACGATCGGCTCGTTCAGCGCCCTGGCGCCCATCGAACCGTGGAAGGCGGCACTACCGAAGGCGAACACCCCGCCGTCGGCGGCCACCTCCCAGTAGCCCTGCCCGTCGGGCGTCGCCGCCATCCCGACGATCGGCTCGTTCAGCGCCCTGGCGCCCATCGAACCGTGGAAGGCGGCGCTACCGAAGGCGAACACCCCGCCGTCGGCGGCCACCTCCCAGTAGCCCTGCCCGTCGGGCGTCGCCGCCATCCCGACGATCGGCTCGTTCAGCGCCCTGGCGCCCATCGAACCGTGGAACCCTGCCGCCACCGGCGAGACCTCGATCGACAGCACGACGTCGCCGGTGCGCGGCACACCGGCCGTCGAGTCGGCGGCCCGGACGACGAACGCGGCAGTGCCCGCCTGGGTCGGGGTGCCGGAGATGGTCCCGCCGGAGTCCAGGACCAGGCCGGCCGGGAGCCGGCCCTGGGTGACCGACCACCGGTAGGGGAGGGCGCCCCCGACCGCCCCGAGCGCCGCCGTGTACGGCGTCCCCACCACGGCGGCCGGCAGCGAGGTGGTCGCGACGGCGAACGGCGGGGCGGCGAGGGCCTGGACGTCGGCGGCCAGCACGGTCCCGACCGGGAGACCCAGCCCGGTCGCCATGTCGTAGCCCGACGTCGCCTGATAGCAGGGTTGGTCGGCCGGTGACCCGCCGTAGCTGCAGGTGTAGTTGCCGGACCCCCCGCCGGCAACGAAGTTGTTGGTCTCGGTCAGGACGTCGTCGCCCCCCTGGGTCACGTCGAGGAAGGCCGAGGGGTCGGCGGCGGCGATCCGGTAGAGAGCGGGCGAGAGCAGGCCCACGCGGTGGCCGGGCACTCCCTCGTCGATCAGCGCCGCCAGCGCCGCCCAGTCGGGCGAGGCCTGGCTCGTGCCCCCGCCCTGGGCGAACTGCCAGCCCTGCGGCGACCCGGGGCTGCAGTTTCCGAACGGGACGCAGAGGTAGAGCACCATGCCGTTGCGGAAGTCCCCGTTGCCCGCGACATCGGGCACCTCCCGACAGGACGACGACGCCGACAGGCCACAGACGGCCGGGTCGTTCGCAGCCCGGTTGGCGTCGGCACCCTGTTGCCACGCCGGCATGGCCCAGGTGGCCGACGCTCCTCCCGTCCCGCCTTCGGTTCCCGTGGCGCTCGGACCCCAGTTCCAGGCCGAGACGTTCGTCGAGGAAGGCGCCGACAGGTCGGTGAGATAGGCACCGCCCACCGACGTTACGAACGGCTGCGACCCCGGGTCGCTCACCAGGAGCTGGGTCGCTGCCGCCGGCGTGAGGGAGAGGTCGTTCAGACAGCTGGTCGAGCCGGCGTCGCCCGAGCTGACGAACATGGTCTGCCCCTGGGCGGCCATCTGCTCGAACAGCGTGTTCTCCGCGTACTGGTTGGTGGCGAGGGTCTCGCACCCACCGAGCGACTCGGTGACGACGTCGGCCCGGTCGTCCTGGACCACCGCGGCGAGATCGTCGAGCACCGAGGCCGGCGTCAAGGAGGGCACCTCGTACACCAGGACGTCGGCCTCCGGCGCGAAGCTCACGACCGACTCGACGTCCAGTGTGGTCTCGAGCGAGTCGTATCCGTAGACGCCGCGCACTCCCCCGTCGACCGGGACCCGGGCCACCGGCGTCTGCAGCCCGTAGCAGCCCTCGTAGGTGCTCAGGTCGCTGTCGCTGTAGTCGCCCCCTCCCATGACGATCCCGACCGTGGTCCCCTGCCCCAGGTCCCCGCGGGCGTACAGACCGGAGTAACCCAGGGCCGAGGCGATCCGGTCCGCCGTTGCGGCCGGACCCGGGGCGCCCTGCCCGCCGGAGCTCCCCGGGTCGAAGACCTGCGAGGCGGCCCCGGTCGTGGCGGCGGCGCACGGCTGCGGGCCCGGCGGCGATCCGGGGGGCCCGGCGGCGGACGTCGCCGGCGGCACCGGTGCCGCAGGCGACGAGGCCCGGTCGCCGGTCCGCAACTGGGCGAGGTCGTCGAGGCCCACGACTCCCTGGACATCGGGGGCCATCCACGACGGGACCCGCGGTGCGCCCGAATTGGCATAGGCCACCCGTCCCGACGGGAGTCGGTAGTTCCGGAGTTCCGTATGGAAGGTCGCGGCGAGCCCGGTCGGCGTCCCGGTCACCGGGATGATGGTGCCGTCGCCGGTGGTGGCTCCCACCGTCAGGTCGTTCGACGACAGCCACTTGCGGACCTGCGCCACCACCGCGGGGGACGGACCGAACCTGGCCCCGACCTGCTCGGAGTCGAGGAATTGGCGATAGGCCGGGTTGCCGGGAGTGGAGGCCGCCCGGGCGTAGGCGGCCAGGCCGGCGGGATCTCCCGGGAGCAGAACCACCGATGCGGTGAGCGAGTGCGGCAGAGGCGCCGCGCTTGGCACCGATCCGGCCGGACCGGCCGGGCCGGCCGGCGCGGCGCCGACCGCCGTGAAGCTCGGCAACGGGGACGCCGCAACTGCTGGTCCCCGGAAGCCGAACGCGGCGGCGGCCAACGTCCCGACCGCCAGCACGCCGACCACGCCGGTGCGCCTCGACCCGACAGCCCGCTGCAACTGACACTCCTCCGATTCTGCCCAGCCGGGCGCTGCGCTCCGAAGGAGCGGGCCTGACGCTACACGCGGACCGCATCCGGGCCACCAGGTGCGTCGCCGGACGGACAGCCGCCGGTCGCCGACAGGCGCGCCCCCGGACGGTCGATAGTCTGGTGGGGTGCGACGACGGATGCTCAAGTCAAAGATCCACCGTGCCACGGTGACGGCGGCCGACCTCAACTACGTCGGGTCGGTCAGCATCGACCCGGTGCTGCTGGAGGCCGCCGACATCCTGGAGAACGAGCAGGTGACCGTGCTCGACGTCGACAACGGCGCCCGATTCGAGACGTACGCCATCGTCGGCGACCCCGGCGAGATCTGCCTGAACGGGGCTGCGGCCCGGCTGGTCCACGTGGGAGACACGGTGATCCTCCTCACCTACGGTGACTACGAGGACCACGAGTTGGCGGACCACCGGCCACGGGTCGTCCACGTCGACCAGAAGAACGCCGCGCTCGACGTCACCGCCTGACGCACGGCCTCGCCGGACCCGCACAGGGTCCCGCCCCCGGATGCCGGGTGCGCACCGCCCGATCCCCGTCGCATGAGCAGGTCCGTCCGCCGCCGACGGCTCCTGCTGGGCGTCGTCGCCCTGGCCGGAGCCGTGACGTTGGCGACCGTCGTCGCCCGCGGCGACCCCCCGCATCACGGCACGGGCGCCACCGCCAGGACGCCGTCGACCACTTCGTCGCCGCCTCCGCCGGCCGACAGGCCGCTGCGGGGCCTGGCCGTCACCCCGAGCGACGTGGGCCTGGTCGACACGGGCCGGCCGGTGGTGAGCGGTGGGCAGACGCTGTCCGACGAGCGCGCGCTCCCCACCCGGCTCTGGTCGCCGGCGGGCCCCGGACCCTTCCCCCTCGTGGTGTTCGTCCACGGATACGACACCGGTCCCCTCGACTACGCCCGGTTCTGCTCGACCCTCGCCTCGTCGGGCTACGTGGTGGCCGCCCCGTCGTTCCCCCTCGAGGACCCGGCCCGCGGGTACCCGCTCGACCGCACCCACCTCGCCGACGAGGCCGGCGACGTCTCGTTCGTGGTCACCTCGCTCGAGCAGCGGGCCGGTTCGCTCGACCTCGCCCCCGGAGCCGTCGCGGTCGCCGGCCACTCGGACGGCGCCGACGTCGCCCTGCTCATCGCCTACGGACGGGGCACGGTGGACGCCCGGGTCACCGCTGTGGTGGCCGACGCTCCCGATCCACTGCCGTCGGCCGCGACGATGTCGACCGTCCCGCTGCTGCTGATCCAGGGGACGGCAGACTCCGTCGTCCCGTACGCGTCGAGCCAGACCGTGTTCGCGCAGGTCGCCGCCCCGGTCGTCTACCTGTCACTGGTCGGGGCCGACCACCTGCCGCCGATCGGAGGCGGCACGCCGTGGACCGGGGTGCTCGACACCGCCGTGGCCCGCTTCCTCGACGCCGCCGTCGCCCACCGGGGGCCCGGACCCGGCTCGCTCGCCGTCCAGGTGGGCGACCCGCCCCTGGCCACGGTCCGGTCCAAGACCTGACCGGCACCGCTCAGGGGAGTGGACCGCAGGGTCAGAATCCGGACGGCTCGGTCTCGAACTCCGGCTCCGTCGGGCGACCCTCGTGGTGGAGCGGGAGCAGTGCCCGGGTCTCCTCGAACCACAGCAGCGCGTCGTACCGGTCACCCATCCGGGTGGGGACGTAGTTCCCCTCCTCGTGCCGGGGCTGGTAGACGACGCCGATCGCCCGGTGGCCGAGACGGGCCTCGAGCCACGTGCCGCCCCGGTCGGCGGCGAAGTCGAGGACCGCCGGTTCGCCGAGGGCCCGGTGCAGCAGGTCCTCGTGGCTTCCGGGCCGGGCCACCGGCACCGGGAGCACCGCCTCGGGCGCGCCCCAGGCGGCGCCCGCCACCACCGTGCCCCGGTGCCCGGCGCACCCGATCAGTGCCACGTTCTCGGGACCCTCGCGCTCCCGCATGAGCTGGCCCACGTTGACCATGCCCCCCCGGGCCATGTCGGTGGCCCGGGCGTCACCGACGTGGGTGTTGTGAGCCCACACCAGGCCCTTCGCCGACGGCCCCAGGTGGCGGGCCAGTCGGTCGACGGTGTCGACCATGTGGCGGTCCCTGATGTTCCACGACTCCCTGTCACCCCGGACCATGATCCGGTAGTAGCGCTCGGCCTCGGTGGCGACCTCGGCGTTCTGCCAGGCGTCGAAGGCGTCCTCGTCGTCGCCCGACGACATGCGGGCCCGGCGCCGCACCTCGGCCAGCAGTGCCACCACGTCCGCCTCGCAGCTCTCGGGCACGAGGCGGGTGCTCCACGCGTACTCGTGGGGGTCCTCGCGGTAGGGCACGAAGCACTTCCAGGCCTGCAGTGCCGCCGCCACCGCGTCGGGGGCGTTGGCCTCGAGCCACCCGATGATCCGACGCAGCGAGTCCCACAGCGAGTAGACGTCGAGTCCGTAGAATCCGACCCTGGCCGAGACGGGTCGGCCGGCGTTCCACTCCCGCAGCCAGGCCAGGAACTCGGCCACCTCCACGTTGGCCCACATCCACGTCGGCCACCGCTCGAACCCGGCCAGCAGGCCGCGGGCGTCGAGGTCCTGGTCGCCCGCGCCCCGGACCCAGCGGTTGATTCGCCAGCAGTCGGGCCAGTCGCCCTCGACGCCGATCCAGGTGAACCCGCGCTCCTCGATCAGCCGCCGGCTCAGCCGTGCCCGCCACGCGTAGTACTCGTGGGTCCCGTGCGAGGCCTCGCCGATGCAGATGGTCCGCCGGCCCCCCAGCCGGTCCACCAGCCCGTCCAGGTCGGCGACGGTGCGCAGCGGCCGGGCCAGGGACCGGATCTCGGCGACCGGTCCGGCGCCGGGGGCATCCGCGGGGGTCACGACGCCGTCCCCGTCGAACGGATCCCGCCGCCGGGCGCCGGGTCGACACCCAGCAGGAACCGGGCGAACCAGTCGCGGGCCAGCGAACGCAGCCTCGGCCAGGGTCCCCGGCTCCTCGAAGAGGTGCCCGGCCCCCTCGACCACTGCCATCCGGCTCGGCGAGCCCAGCTCGGCCAGGGCACGACGGTTGAGCCTCCAGGACGGCCACGTCCGTCGCCCCCCACGATCAGCAGCGTCGGGGCCGTCACCTCGCCGAGCCGTTCCAGCGCCAGGTCGGGCCGCCCACCCCGCGACACCACGGCAGACACCGAATCCGGGTCGTCGGCCGCCGCCCACAGGGCCGCCCCGGCCCCCGTGCTGGCGCCGAAGTAGCCGACCCGACACCCGGCGGCGTCCGGGCGGGACCGCACCCATGACGTCGCCCCGGCCAGCCGCCCGGCCAGCAGGTCGATGTCGAACACGTTGGCGCGGTCGCGCTCCTCGCCCGGCGACAGCAGGTCGAGGAGGAGCGTGCCGATGCCCGCGTCGTACAGCACGTCGGCCACGAACCGGTTGCGGGGGCTGTGACGGCTGCTGCCGCTGCCGTGGGCGAACACGACCACGGCCGCGGACGGGCTCCGGCAGGTGGAGGTGACCCTCCAGCACGACGCCACCGGCGGCGATCTCGACGTCGACGTCGCAGTCGGGCGGCCCTCCGCCACGTCGCCATCACGCCGGCGCCGGGCGGCCCGGTCGAGCAGGACGACCACCTCGTCGTCGCTCGTGGGCGAGAAGTCGACGTAGTGTGAACCGACGGCCCCGAAGTCTGCTCGGGCTCCGCCACGGCCACGACCTCGTCCGCCTCCGGCAGCTCCGGAGGGTCCCGGCCGGTCCGACCGGCACGGCCAGCACGACCCGCGACCGCGCCCAGCAGCCGGGCGATCCGGCACGCCACCCGCGCCGTCGACCCGTGGCGACCCCGTCGTCCACCACGATGGCGGTCCGTCCGGTCAGGTCGACCCGCTCGCGGCCCCGGCGGTAGCGGCGGAGGCGGACGCCCAGCACCTCCTGCTCGCGCCGCTCGACCTCGGCCACCTCGGCCTCGGACACGCCGGCCTGGTCGACGATGGCGCCGGTCGAGCACCCGGTCCCGTCCTCGCCGATGGCGCCCATCGCCACCTCGGGTTGGAAGGGCACCCCGAGCTTGCGGACGACGATGACGTCCAGTGGGGCGTCGAGGGCGCAGTGGCCACCTGATAGGCGACCGGGACCCCGCCCCGGGGCAGCCCGAGTACCACCACGTCGGCGCCACGGAACCGCTCGAGCGCCTCGGCGAGCCGCCACCCGGCATCCGCCCGGTCGGCGAACCGCCCCGACCACCCGCCGGGGCCCTCGGGGCGATCGACGGGTCCGTCGTCGGCGCTGGCCGCGCCGCCCCCGCGGGGACGGGCGATGCGGGTCATCGGCCGGAGCACGGCCTTGGGTCGGACCGGCGGGGTCATCCCCCACACCGCCGGTTGGCCACCTCGAGGCGCCGGGCCACCTCGGCATCGGCGTCGTCCAGCTCGGCGAGGGGACGAACCAGCGGACGGTGTCGCGCACCACGTCGGGACCGCCGCCCTGGGTCCAGTCCACCGGTCCGTCCCGCTCGCCGACCTCGGCGAACTGGAACACCTCGGTCCACTCGAGGCCCGGGGGTCCTCAGCTTCCACGCCACCTCGACCCGCTCGCCGATCTCGCCGGTGGTGGTCCTCCCCGTCACGGGTGACCGCTCGGGCAGCTGGTACATCGGTGTCGGTCATGATGTCTCCTCGTCTCCCTGGTCGAACCGTCACGGCGCGCCCGCTCCGGCCGGGGCCTGCACGGTCCCTTCCCGCCCGTCGGAGGCCGCATCCGACAGGTCCCGTCCCTGGACCACGACCACGGGGCACGTGGCGTGGTGGGCGCACTGGTGGGCGACCGAGCCGAGCAGGAGGTCGCGGTACCCACCCTGGCGGTGGGGCCCGACGACCAGCAGCGCCGCCTCCCGGGACCGGTCGAGCAGCGCGGGCACAATGGCCTCGTCGACCACCGTGACGGTGAACGCGACCCCGGGTGCCCAGCGAGCCGCGTCCTGCCTGGCCTGCCTCCCCACCGTCTCGGCCGCCTCGGCGAACCGCAGGGCGGACGTGGCGACGACGGCGTGGGTCGGCGGGTACTGCCAGGCGATCACGGCCTCGAGCACGGCGTGGCGGAGCCGGGCCTCCTCGAGCGCCCAGCGCAGCGCGACGCGGGTGTCGTCCGACCCGTCGATCCCGACCACCACGCGCCCGCCCGGCTCGCCCCTGACCCGTCCGTCGGGCGGAGGGCGGACCACGGCCACCGGGCCCCTGGCCCGGTGGAGGCACCGGTCGGCCACCGAGCCGACCAGCAGGCCGACGAAACCGCCGGTTCCGCGGGCACCCACGACCAGCAGGTCGGCCGAAGCTCCGGCCCCGACCAACTCGTCGGACGGGGCGCCCCACCGCACCTCGCCGCGGACCGGCACGGAGGGGTGGCGGGTGGCGACGAGGCCGACGGCGTCGTCTACCACGGCCTGCCACGCCGCACGGATGTCGGAGTGCTCGGAACTCCACGCCGGGACCTGCTCGGGCGCGCCCGGCGCGACGCCCACGACGAACAGGCCGGCACCCCGGACCTCGGCCTCGTCCGCGGCCCAGGCGAGCGCCTTGCGCGCCTGGGGGGAGCCGTCCACGCCGACGACGACGCCATCCGGGGCGTCCACCGCGTTCGGGGTCTCCTGGGTCATGCCGGCCTCCCGTTCCCTGCCTGCCGTCCGCATCAGTCCCGACCGGTGGGACCGCCACCGCTACCGGTCGGACCTGACCCTTCCCATGGTCCGCCATCGGGCGGCGCGCCTGTAGGGCCGAACGACCCAAGCCACCCGACGCGGTGGCACATCCCGTCGGCCGGGGTCCATCTGCAGGAAGGAATCTGGTCCGATCCGGTCGAGATCGGCGCACCATGGGGCCGTTCGGCCCTGCCCATCGGCCACGGGCGGTCCTACGATCGTCCGTGGGTCCGGGTGGCACCGGTGCGTCACGTCGCCCGGCCCCGGACCTGAACGACGAGGAGGACGGCATGCGTGCGGTACGGCTCATGGAATGGAAGTCCGACCCGGTGCTGGTGGAGGTGGACGACCCGGTGCCCGGGCCGGGGCAGGTGGTCGTGCGGATCGGCGGCGCCGGTGCGTGCCACTCGGACCTCCACCTCATGCACGAGTTCGAACCCGGGCTGCTCCCCTGGAACCCGCCGTTCACCCTCGGCCACGAAAATGCCGGCTGGGTCCACGCCCTGGGCGACGGTGTCCGCGGGGTCGAGGTCGGCCAGCCCGTCGCCGTCTACGGGCCCTGGGGGTGCGGGGCGTGCCCGCGCTGCCAACTCGGGATGGAGAACTACTGCGAGGACGTTGGCGCCGCCCCCGTGCCCGGGGGCGGGGGCGGGCTCGGCACGGACGGCGGCATGGCCGAGTTCATGCTGGTGCCGTCCGCCCGGCTGCTGGTCCCGCTGCCCGACGGGCTGGAGCCGGTCCACGCCGCTCCCCTGACCGACGCCGGCCTCACCCCGTACCACGCGGTCCGGCGCTCCTGGCCGAAACTGGTGCCCGGGTCGACGGCCGTGGTCATCGGCGTCGGCGGGCTCGGCCACCTGGCCGTCCAGTTCCTGAAGGCCACGACGGCGGCACGGGTGGTGGCCGTCGACACCCGGGCCGAGGCGCTGGCCCTGGCAGCCGACGAGGGTGCCGACCTCACCGTCGAGCCCGACGGGTCCGCCGTCCCGGTGATCCGCGAGACGACGGGCGGGCGGGGTGCGGACGTCGTCCTCGACTTCGTGGGTTCCGAGTCGACCATCGCCCTCGGGGCGGCGGTCAGCCGGTTCCTCGGTGACGTGACCGTCGTCGGGATCGCCGGGGGGACGTTCCCGTTCAACTTCTTCGCCCTGCCCTACGAGGTCTCGATGCAGACCACCTACTGGGGGAGCCGTCCCGAGCTGGTCGAGGTGCTGGACCTTGCCGCCCGGGGCCTGGTGCGGCCCACGGTCACCACCTTCCCGCTCGAGGAGGCGGTCCACGCCTACCGGCTGATGGAGTCGGGCTCGGCCCTCGGCCGCCAGGTGATCGTGCCGTCGGCCGCGGGTTGACGCTCCCGCACCGACAGGGCCGGGTGGGACACGGCCCGACCGGACGGTACCGAGGGTGAGCGGGGCCATGCGGGCCTGGGCGGTCGGGACGCCGGGGCCGGTCGACGGTGGGCCTCTCCTGGCCGTCGAACGCCCGGTGCCCGAGCCCGGCCCGGGCGAGGTGCGGGTGCGCGTGCGGACCTGCGGGGTGTGCCGGACCGATCTGCACCTGGTGGAGGGCGACCTGGCACCACGACGGCCCGGGGTGGTGCCCGGGCACGAGGTCGTCGGGATCGTCGACAGCGCGGGTCCGGGTTGCGCGCTGCTCGCCGTCGGCGACCGGGTGGGGATCCCGTGGCTGGCCCGGACGTGCGGCACGTGCCGCTTCTGCCGGGCCGGCGCGGAGAACCTGTGCACGGACCCGAGGTTCACCGGCTGGGACGTGGACGGCGGGTACGCCGAGTACGCCGTGGTCGACGCGGCCTTCGCCTACCGGCTGCCCGACGTGCTCGACGACGTCGACGCGGCCCCGCTCCTGTGCGCCGGGATCATCGGGTACCGGGCACTCCGGCGGGCCGAGCTGCCCCCGGGCGGGCGGCTCGGGATCTACGGGTTCGGGGGATCGGCCCACCTCACCGCCCAGGTGGCGCTGGCCGAAGGGGCGAGCGTGCACGTCATGACCCGTTCGGCCGAGGCCCGGGAGCTGGCCCGGGAGCTGGGCGCGGCCAGCGTCCAGGGCGCCGCCGACCGGCCGCCCGAGCCGCTGGACGCCGCCATCCTGTTCGCACCGGTGGGCACCCTGGTCCCACCCGCCCTCGAGGCGCTCGACCGGGGCGGCACCCTGGCCGTGGCCGGCATCCACCTCTCCGACATCCCGGTCCTCGACTACCAGCGCCACCTCTTCGAGGAGCGGACACTGCGCAGCGTCACCGCCAACACGCGGGCCGACGGGGTCGAATTCCTGGAGCTGGCGGCCCGCATCGGCATCCGGGTGTCGGCGGTCCCGTACCCGTTCGACCGGGCCGACCAGGCCCTGGCCGACCTGGCCCACGACGACGTGACGGGTGCCGCCGTGCTCGTCGTCGACGACTCCCGCTGAGCCGCTCACGGGGCCCCGGCGGTGTCCGGTCGGGCCGCCTCCTCACCAGCGCTGGCGGGCCTCCTCGGCGAAGCCCTGGGCCCCGACGACCTCGAGCTCGAGCCCGTCGTCGGTCACCAGCCGCCCGGACCAGGTCCCGAAGACCTGGTGGGTCTCGCTCCCCATGTCGCCGGCGTCGACGTGGCTGTGCTTGTCGTAGCGGGGGGTCAGGACCAGGTCGAGTTGCCCCCCCGGGTCGCGGACGTGCCACGGGAGCATCGGATCGTCCCATGAGTAGTCCCACTCGAACTCGTCGCCGAGCTTGGTGAGCCGACCGTCGACCAGGAACCCGTTTTCGGTTGCACCGGTGCCCTCGGTCCACTTGGCACCGAATTGGATCCCGATCACATGGTCGCCCACCCGCCCGGCGCCGCCGCCCCAGTTCCAGGTGATGGTCGACGGCCACCGGCCCCGGCCGACGTCCAGGACACCCCAGGCGTCCGCCCCGCCCAGTGTGCCGATGTCCCAGGTGCGGTCCCCCACGGTGAGCGAGCCGGTGGCCGGCCGCGCCTGCTGCTTCGACGTGAAGTTGAAGAGGTCGTCGCTCCACGGGACCACCACGTTGAGCGACTCGTGCCCGGGCGGGAGTCCGACGAACACGTCGAACCGGCCGGGCCGGCCGTCGGCCTCGGTCCATGTGGCGGCCAGGCGGGTGCCCCCGTCGGTGTCCACGATGGCCAGGTCGAAACCGTCCTGGCTCACGGTGAGCGGCGCGGCGCCCGGCCGTTCGGGCAGCTGGACCGCGTCCGGTGCGGTCACGACGGCCGCGCCCCCTGGACGCCCGCCTCCAGGTCGATCCATCCGACGTCAGCCAGTCCGAGCACGTCGATGTCCGAGTAGAGGGCCGACACCACGACGTCGCCGGCCAGGACGGCCCAGTAGTCCCACTTCTTGTTCCTTCCCGGTCGGCCGTCGAGGTTGGCCCGGTGGAGCGGGGTGCGGGACCAGCCTCGGGCCGCCGGGTTCAGCGACGCCCCGTCCGGGGTGCAGAGGTTGACAGGGGCGGTCAGCTCACGTTCACGGGTGGTCACGTCCGACAGTCTCCACCCGCCGGGGTGGGACGTGCGCCCGGTGGTGCCGGTCGGCCCGACGGACAGCACGGGACCGGCACCGGGGACCCGAGGCGCCCGCAGCCGTCAGTGTGCGGCGAGCAGGTCCGGCACCGTCCCGCCGTCGGGACCGGCGATCGGAACGGGCGCGCCCTCCTGCGTCGCCAGGGTGGTGGGCTCGGCACGGATCACCTCGGGGTAGGCCCGGGCGTCGAACCCGGCCACGAAGCCCCGCACCGCCTTCGGCAGCTGCACGACCAACCTGCCCCCCGGGCGGGTCCCGTCCACGCGGGTGAGGGTGAGCACCAGGGTGCACGGGCCGACGGCCACGGTCCGGATGCGCGGGTCCACCTCCAGCAGCGCCGCGGCGTAGAGTGCGACGGCACAGGACGAGTTGCTGCGGGGGACGCCCTGGACGCCGACGTCGCGCAACGATGCCGCCACCTCGTCGGGGTCCCGTCCCAGCCCTTCCAGGAGCGCACCGGCACGCCTCTTGATCTGTCGCAGATCACCCATGGGCACTCCTCGTCCGGACGCCTGCCGCACTCGACGGCGGCGCACGTCCCGATGGGCAATCATACGTGTCCGGGCCGTCGGGCCGCGGCCGAGACGACCCGGTGGAACGAGGAGTGGGGGATGGACGAGGAGCTGCACGGCTGGGGCCCGGCCCTGGAGGAGATCGCCCGGCGCAAGGACGGGGCGTACGCCATGGGCGGCGAGGCCCGCCGGGTCCGTCAGCACGGACGCGGACGGCTCGACGCCCGCGAGCGACTGGCCGCACTGTTCGACCCGGGAACCTTCACCGAACTCGGGACGCTGGTCGGCACCACCGAGGACCCTCCGGTCCCCGGCGATGCCCTGGTCGCCGGCTCGGGACGGGTCGCCGGCCGCCCTGTGCTGGCCGGTGCCGAGGACGTCACCGTGCTGGGCGGCTCGATCGGCAGCGGGTCCTCGGACAAGCGCTACCGGTTGTGCCAGCTGGCCCGGCAGGAGCGGGTCCCCCTGGTGATGCTGCTGGAGGGGGCCGGCCACCGGGTCACCGACGCCGCGGTGGGGCGGCGGCCCGGCGACCTCATGGGCCTGGCCGAACTGTCCGGCGAGGTGCCCCTGGTCAGCCTGGTGCTGGGCGCCTCGGCCGGCCACGGGGCGTTGACCGCCCCGCTGTGCGACTTCGTGGTGATGACGGAGACCGCGTCGATCTTCGCCGCCGGGCCGCCGCTGGTGCGCTCGGCCACCGGCGAGGACGTGACCAAGGAGGTGCTGGGCGGGCCCGCCGTGGCGGTCGCTTCGGGCGGTGTGGTCCACAACGTTGTGGCGGACGACGTCACGGCCATCGCCCTGGCCCGTCGTTACCTGTCCCACTTCCCGACCAACGCGTGGCAGGCCCCACCCGCTCGGGGCGGACCCGACACCGGGCCCCGGCGGCTCGACGTGCTCGGCCTGATCCCGCCCGACCCCCGCCAGCCCTATCCGATCCGACCGGTGCTGGCCGAGCTGGTCGACGACGGTGACCTCCTGGAGGTCCAGCCCGGCCACGGCAGCTCGATCGTGACGGCCCTGGCCCACCTGGGGGGACGGAGCGTGGCCGTCGTCGCCAACGACCCCGCCACCCTGGCCGGCACCATCGACAGCGCGGCGGCCGACAAGGCCGCCCACTTCCTCGACGTGGCCGACGCCTTCGGACTGCCGTGCGTCTTCCTGGCCGACAACCCCGGCGTGCTCGCCGGCACGGCGGCCGAGGGACAGGGGATCCTCCGCCATGCGGCACGCCTCTTCGCCGTCCAGCACCGGATGCGCGTGCCCAAGCTCCACGTCACCCTGCGCAAGGCGTTCGGGTTCGGCTCGTCGGTCATGGCCATGAACCCGTTCGACGGCCAGACGGTGACCCTGGCGCTGCCGTCGATCACGCTCGGGGCACTGCCGGCGGCGTCGGCAGCCAGCGCCATCGACGACGCCGACGAGCGCGCCCGGGTGGCGGCCGAGCAGTCGGAGGCCTCGGTGCGGGCCGCGGCCCGCCTCTCCTACGACGACGTCGTCGACCCCCGCGATCTGCGCGACTCCCTGCTTGCCGCCCTCGCCCTGTCCGAGGGCCGCGACACCGGGACACGGCACCCCCGCGGGCTCGGCATCCTGCCCTGACCGGCGGGGCGCGCCGGAGCCGCCGCACGGGCGGGGTTCAGATCGGTCCGGCCTGCAGGCGCAGCATGTCGGTCGCACCGGCACCGTCGACGGCGATGACCTGGCCGGACACGAACCGCGCCACCGGGCTGCACAGGAACAGGGCGAGGTAGGCGACGTCCGAGCCGTGCCCGTGCCGCCCCAGCGGGTTGGTGGCCTTCGGGGTGGCCCCCGGGACCGCCTCGCTGAACCGCTTCAGTCCTTCGGTCCCGAGCATCGAGCCGGGGGCGATGGCGTTGACCCGGATGTCGTACGGGCCCCACTCGACCGCACACGTGCGGGTGAGGGAGTCCACGCCCGACTTCGCCGCGGCCACGTGTGCCTGGTAGACGACGCCGCGCTGCTCGAACGGGGCGCTGATGTTCACGATCGAGCCGCCGTGGTCCCGCAGCCAGGCGTCGAAGGCCGCCCGGGTCACGTTGTAGGTGCCGAGCAGGTCGATGTCGACGATCGCCTTGAAGCCGTTGGGCGAGATGGCCGACATCGGGGCCGGGAAGTTGCCTGCCGCGTTGTTGACCACGATGTCGAGGGCGCCCCGGTCGGCGACCACCCCGTCCACCACCGCCCGCACGGCGTCGGCGTCGCGCACGTCGCACACCCCGAACGAGGCATCGGCACCGGCAGAGGTGAGCTCGGCGACCGCGTCCTCCAGCACATCCTGCCGGCGGCTGGCCAGGACGACCCGGGCACCGTGGGCGCCGAGCACACGGGCGATCTCCCTGCCGATGCCGGTGCCGCCGCCGGTCACCAGTGCCACCTTGCCGGCCAGCGCGTCAGGTGCGAAGCAGCTCGGCGCCACCAACCCGGTCGTCTCGTCCACGGCATCCTCCTGTGCTCCGGTGCGTGCGCCACGGTAGTCCGCCCGTCCACCGGGTCGACATCCCGCAGATGGCCGACGGCTCGGGTCGCGATGCCCGTCCGGTCCCGGGGTCGCGACGCCAAGGATGCAGTCGGTCGTGAAGGAGGAGCGCGGCCTCCTCGACTGACGGGCCGCTCAGCTCATCGCTGCGATCGGGTGCTTCGGCGGGTAGGCGCCGAAGGTACCGAAGTGCTTGGCGATCCCGCTGGTGAAGCTGTCGATGTAGGCCAGCTTCCGGATCATGTAGCTGTGGTTCTCCTTCGGGTCCAGGTACAGGTTGTACAGCCGGCCGTGGGAGTACTTCTGGGTGACGCCGGTGAACCCGCCGAGGTTGAAGCAGTCCCTGTCGTCGTCGGACGACGAGGCGACCATGAACTTCCACTCCCCGACCCGCAGCGCCGAGAACACGTTGGTGAGCCAGTAGTAGAGGTACTTGCGATTGGAGACGCCGTCGGGGTCGAGGAGGAACGACGTCTGGTCGACGGCGTCGATGTAGCGGTCCCCGGGAACCGAGTCCGGGACACCGGCCAGGGTCAGGCAGGTGGCGAACAGGTCCATGAGCGAGAAGATCCCGTCGGAGGCCCGGTCGGCGGCGATCATGCCGGGCCAGGTCAGGATGCCCGGCACCCGCTGGCCGCCCTCCCAGGTGGAGCCCTTGGCGGACCGGAACGGGGAGTAGGCGGCGTCGGGCCAGGTCTCCATTTCGGGGCCGTTGTCCGAGCTGATCATGATCAGGGTGTCGTCCATCTGGCCCGTCGCCTCGAGCTCGGCCACCAGGCGGCCGACGATGTCGTCGAGCTCGATGATGGTGTCCTTGTAGGGGTGCTTGGCCGGCGACGAGCCGAGGAAGCGCTCGTGGGGGTAGTTGTCGAAGTGGGCGCCGCGGGTGCAGTGGTACAGGAACCACGGCCGGCGGGACCCTTCGGGCTGGGTGGCCATCCGTCGGATGAAGTCGAGCGAGTAGTCCGCCCACTTGTCGTCGAGGAGCGACAGGACCGGGACGGTGACCTCCTCGACGTTCTGGGTGTCACCGCCCCTGGTGGCATGGACGAAGCACTTGTTGAAGGGGAGGTTCTCCACCCACTTCGTGCGCTCCTCGCTGTAGACGATCTCAGGAAAGAAGTTCGGGTCACGCCATTCCGTGTACATGTCCGACACCGACAGGAATCCGTAGAAGTCGTCGAAGCCGACGTGTTGGGGCTGCGACTCCACGTTCTCGCCGATGTGCCACTTGCCCACGGCCTGGGTCACGTACCCGGCATCGGACAGCAGCGAGGCGAGCGTCACCTCACCGGCGAGCCCGCCCGGTTGGCCGTACATCGGGGGCCGCAGGAGGCCGTGGCGCATGGGCAGGCGACCCGTCATGAGCGACGCGCGCGACGGCGTGCACGACGGCTCGGAGTAGCACGACGTGAGCAGCAGGCCGCGGCGGGCAAGCCGGTCGATGTTCGGGGTCGGGGCGCCGACGGCCACCCCGCCGCCGTAGCACCCGAAGTCGCCCCAGCCCACGTCGTCGAAGAGCACGACGAGGATGTTGGGAGCGCCCCGCTCCGACCGATAGGCGTCGAGGGCGGTCGTGGCCCGGGTCTCCTGCTCGGGCAGGACGAAGCGTGGCTCCAGGCTGTCGCGCACGCGGACCGTGTCCGCCACCACCGGGTCATGGGCCATCGGGATCCCCCTCCTCGGACGTCGTGGAGGCATCGTAGCGACGGACACGGGACGCGGCGGGGTGGACGTGCACCGACAGATGCGTGCTCCGGGTCAGTGGTTCGTGCGGATGCCGTTGCGCTGCCGCTCGACGAAGCCGAAGTTGAGCGTGGCGGCCAGGCTCTGGACGGTCGGAGTCGGGGCGACGCCGTTGAGCGACCTCTCGGTGGCGACGAGGCCGACCTGGACCCTGACGTGGGCCTCCGAGCCGACGGCCGCGGCCAGGGCCGGGACGGCCGCCAGTGCGGCACCGCCCACCGGGACCGTGCTGATCCGCCTCGTGGTCAGCAGGGTCGTGAGGGCGCCCGGGCAGGCGCCGGTGGCCAGCACCCAGGCGACCGAGCACCGGGAGACGGTGACGGACAGGCCCCTGCCGGCGATTGAGCCGTCCGTCAACGCGGTCGACGGGACACCCGACACGGTGAGCCGCATGCCGGCGACCGATGCCAGCGTGCCCGTGTTGTCCAGGTTGACGTACACGTTGTGCGTGTCACCGGGAGCCATCGGGCCGGTGAACGTGCTGAACCCCACGCCCACATCGGGGCTGAGCGTCAGGTCCAGGGTCCCGGAGGCGACGCTCCCGGCGGCGGTGGACCTCGCCGCGAACCCGGCGTACACACCGGTCGAGGCCAGGAGCCCGACCGCGGCGGTGAGGAGTCCGGCGACGGCGAGCCTGCCGGCGGTCGGGGCGGACCGGGCGGACCGGGCGGAATGGCGGTTCGTCGGCACGGGGCTCACCTCCTTCGGGTGTGTCGGCGCCGGACTCCCCGGCACTGTTGCCGGGCGCATCGCGCACCGGTGTTCGCACACCAATTGTGTCGACCGGGCCGACCTCGGTCTTTAGCCACCCGTCAAGATTCCTCGCACCCCGGCGGCCGGGGGCGGAACCGGCGCGGCGCCGCCCGGCGTGTGCCACCATGAGCGGACGACGTCCGGGGCCCACCCGGGTACGACTCCGGGGGGAACATCATGGAGGACCTGTCGGGCAGGGTGGCGGTGGTGACCGGCGGTGCGGCGGGCATCGGCCGGGGGATCGTCGGGGCGCTGCTCGACGAGGGCTGCCGCGTGGTGGTCGCCGACATCGAGGCTCCCGTGCTGACCGAGGCGGTGGCCGAACTGGCCGAGCGCGGGGACGTCCGGGGAGTCGTGTGCGACGTGTCCGACCCGGCCTCCGTCGAGGCGCTGGCCCACGAGGTCTACGGCGAGTTCGGGGCGTGCCACGTCCTGTGGAACAACGCCGGGGTGACGTCGGGCGGGGGTGGCAACCCATGGGAGCAGGAGCCCAACGACTGGCGGTGGTGCTTCGGGGTCAACGTGTTCGGGACGGCCAACGGCGTGCTCGAGTTCGTGCCCCGCATGATCGCCGGCGACGAGCCCGGCGTGGTGGTCACCACGTCCTCGGGCGACGGTGGGATCGCCCCGGTCCCCTACGCCTCGGTCTACGCCTCGTCCAAGGCGGCCATCAGCTGCTTCACCGAGGCACTGGCCCACCAGTTCCTGGCCCAGGGAACGAAGCTGTCGGCGGCCGTCTTCTACCCGTCGGGCGGGCTGCTCGACACCGGCCTGTGGGAGGCCCAGCGCAACCGGCCCGCCGAGCTGGCCCGCGTGAGGCCCCGTCCGCCGGCCCCGGGCACGACCTTCGCCGAGTTCAAGGCCGCCCTGGCCGCTGCCGGACGCCCGACCGACACCGTCGACCTGGACGAGCTCGGCCGGTTCGCCGTCCAGGGCGTCAAGGACGGCCGCTTCGTGATCAGCCACGATCTCGACGCGGCCGGCGCCCTGCTGCACGCCCGGGCCGACGCCATCGCCCAGGGCCTCCTGCCGCCCTCGGCCCTCGAAGGACTCACCTGACCCCGACGGTGCCCGCCACGCACCCGCCGCCACCGCCCGCCGCACCCACATCCAGGGGGATCTGATGCCGACCGACCTCGCACCGGACAGCCGCTACACCGTCATCAGTGCCGACGCCCACGCGGGGGCCGACATCGCCGACTACCGGCCCTACCTGGCGTCCGCGTGGCACGACGAGTTCGACGCCTGGGCGGCCGCCTACGTCAACCCGTACGCCGACCTCCAGGCACCGACGGCGTACCGGAGCTGGGACTCGGACCGTCGGCTGGCCGAGAACGACGCCGACGGCGTCGCCGCCGAGGTGCTCTTCCCGAACACGGTGCCGCCGTTCTTCGAGGAGGGCAGCCTCCTGGCACTGCCGCCGACGGCAACCGACTACGAGCGCCGCTGGGCCGGGGTCCAGGCCCACAACCGGTGGCTGGCCGACTTCTGCGCCCAGGCGCCGGGCCGGCGGGCCGGCGTGGCCCAGATCTTCGCCAACGACATCGACGACGCACTGGCCGAGGTGCGGTGGGCGGCAGCCACCTTCGACCCCTTCGGCGGGATCCTCCTACCGAGCCTGCCTCCCGGGGCCGACCTCCCCGGGCTGTGGGACCCGGCGTGGGAGCCCTTGTGGGGACTGTGCGAAGAGCTCGACGTCCCGGTCAACATCCACGGTGGCGGCGGCCTGCCCGACTACGGGGACTCCGAGGTGGCCCGGGCCATGATGCTGATCGAGCTCCCGTGGTTCTCCCACCGGTCGATGTGGCACCTGATCTTCGGCGGGGTGCTGGAGCGCCATCCGTCGCTCAAGGTGGTGCTGACCGAGCAGGGACTGGCGTGGCTGCCCCGGGGCCTCGAGACCCTCGACTGGTTCTACGGCAGGATGACCATGGGTGGGGCGGCCGAGGCGGCGTACTTCGGCGTGGCCGCACAGGGCATGTCGATGACCCCGTCGGAGTACTTCGCCCGCAACGTGTGGGTGGGGGCCAGCTTCCTGCGGTCCAGCGAGTCGGCCGTGCGCCACGAGGTCGGGGTCGACCGGATCATGTGGGGCTCGGACTACCCCCACACCGAGGGGTCCTTCCCCTACAGCCTGCTGGCGCTGCGGGCCGCCTTCGGCGGCGTCGACCCGGCCGAGACGAGGCACATGCTCGAGGACAACGTGGCCACCGTCTACGGCTTCGACCTCGACGCCCTGCGCCCGGTGGGCGACCGGATCGGGCCCACCGTGGCCGACGTGGCCACCCCGCTGGCCGTCGACGACTACCCGACCGACTCGACGTGCAACGCCTTCGACCGTCACCAGGTGCTGCGCTCCTGGTGACCTCGCCGCCCCGGTGACGCCCGTGCCCGCACGACTCCGGAAGGGGCAGGGGCGGGCGCCGGCTCAGCCGGGCGGGCGCACCCCGTACTCCTCCTTCCACCAGCGGGCCTCGGCCCGGGCGGTGGGATCGGAGCGCAGGGTCGGGTCCTGCCCCATCGACGCAGGGCTCGGGCCGATGCGCCGGGCGATGGGCCGGAGTTCGTCCAGGTCGAACCCGTAGACGCGTGCCGCCGTCAGGCCCAGCAGTTCGGCCGTGTCGTCGACCGGCACCTCGGCGAAGTCGGCCCGGAGCTTGGCCGCCGTGTTCGGCCAGGTGCCCTCGGGGTGCGGGTAGTCGGTCCCCCACATCACCACGTCGGTGCCGATCACGTAGCGGCGGCGGATCTCCTCCTTGGACATGGTGGAGGCCCCGATGAAGATGTTGGTGCCGAAGTAGTCGGAGGGGAGCTTGGAGATCTTGCCCTCGAGCATGGCGGCCAGCTTCTTGGTGGTGTGGCCGCCCCCCATGTACTGGTCCCACTTCCACATCATGTCGGGGGCCCAGTAGGCGGCGGCCTCGGTGACGACGAACTTGAGGTCGGGGTAGCGCTCGAAGGCACCGCCGAACAGCAGGTGCCAGGCCGGGCGCACGGCCCACCACACCACCTCGGCCAGGTAGACGCCGGTATGGTCCCCGTACTCCTCCATCGGGGCCTCGCCCGAATGGGTGTGGACGGGCAGGCCGGCCTCGGCGCACGCCGCCCACACCGGGTCGTAGCTGGCGTCGTTGTAGGGCGTGCGCTCCCGCCACATGGTCGGGATCATGATGCCGCGGATGCCGGGCTGCGCCGCCACCCACTCGATCTCCGCGACGGCGCGCCCGATGTCGTGGGTGATCGGCACGAGGGCGATGCCGCCCCGCCGGTGTGGCGAGTGCGAGCACATCTCGGCCAGGAACCGGTTGTGGGCGTGGGCCCCGGCGAAGGCCAGCTCGGGGTCGGCGATGGCCCCGGCGAACAGGCCGGCCCCGAACGGCGGGGACGCCATACCGGTCACGGCGTCGGCATCGGCGAACAGCACGTCGGCCGCCACCCCGTCCGAGTCGAGCTCCTTGTCGCGCACGGCCGGGTCGAAGGCGCCCTTCAGGCCCTCCTCGTTGTCGGTCTCCCACCCCATGATGTAGTCGTAGTTGAAGGCCAGCGACTCCTCACGGTGGGCCTGGCGCTCCGCCAGGTACTCCTCGAACGCGGGGTGGTACCTCGACTCGAGGAAGGGGCGGTAGTCCTCGCAGGCCAGGCCGGCGTGGCCGTCGGCCGAGACGACGATGTATCGGTCGTCGGCGGCGGCGGGGATGTCGCCCGGGGCCCCGCCCGCTGCCCCGCTCACGACCTCGCCCCCAGCACGCTCAGGTCGTCGTAGCGCTGGTGCATGAAGGGCACCAGCCACTCGGCCGGCACCCGTTCGACGATCTCGCCCTGCTGCGACGACGCGATCTCGGCATACT
This sequence comes from uncultured Actinomycetota bacterium, assembly GCA_963835445.1. Taxonomy (GTDB): domain Bacteria; phylum Actinomycetota; class Acidimicrobiia; order Acidimicrobiales; family RAAP-2; genus Bog-756. Next base: position 291,810 of record CAWIFO010000001.1, on the reverse strand, counting down.
CGAAGGACAGGACCTCCTCGACCGGGAAGTCGGCGACGGGGTCGAGCGGCGCCTCGAGGAGCTTGCACTCGCCGGTGACCGGGCGGACGACCCGTGCCGTCTCGTGGCGGCGGCAGTAGACGAGGGCGGGGTCGCCGTCGAGCCCCTGTCCGGTCGGGTTCGGCAGGCCCTTGAAGTAGAAGTCGAGCTTGTCGATCTCGTAGCCGGGCTGCTCGGGCCCGAGCGTGCCACTGACCTCGACCACCTTGGCACCCATCCGGGACACCTCGGCCGTCAAGGCATCACCCTCGGTGACGAGCGACAGTTCGGCGATCTTCTTCGGCTCGCCGAACGTCTCGCGGCCGCCCGTGGTGGCCTGCTCGGTGCTCATCGGCATGAAGAGGGCGTACTCGCCCTCGACATCGCCGTGGCGGGCCCGGACGCCGAACCAGCCGGCCCCGAACGTCGCCAACCCGGTGCCCATGTCGACGACGGCGATGCGCAGGCGGGCCGTGGGCGCCGCCGGCTCGAGCGGCCGGGGCAACACGGCGGCGATGGCGTCGGGATCCGTGCGGAAGACGACGGTGACCGCCTTCGACCAGATCGGGCTGCGCGTGGCTTCGACCTCGCGGTTGGACTGCAGGTCTGCAGCGCGGGCCCCGTAGCGGACGTTCCCCATGGCACTCCCTCCCCCGGCGGCCCTGCGGCCGCCACCCAGAGTGTGGCACGCGCCGACCGGGCCTGCCCGGGCGACGGGGTGGCGCGCCTCCCGCGTGATCCGGCGCCGGACCGGTGGCAGGATGCCAGCAGCGACGGGGGAACCCGCCACACCGACCTGGAGGGCGTGGACACATGGACCGACGACCGAACCACCGCAGCACGGCCCGGGCGGGCCTCGGCGACACCACCGGTGCCGGTCGATGATCCTCGACCGGTTCGGCATCGAGGGGCGGGTGGCCGTGGTCACCGGCGCGGGGCTCGGGATCGGCCGCGGCATCGCCCTCGGGCTGGCCGAGGCCGGCGCCGACGTGGTGCTGGCCGCCCGCACCGAGTCCGACCTCGACGAGGTGGCCGATCGGGTCCGGGCGATCGGGAGGCGGGCGCTCGTGGTCCCCACCGACGTCACCGACCGGGCGCAGTGCGAGCAGCTCATCGACGGGGCCGCGGACGAGTTCGGCCGGCTGGACATCCTGGTGAACAACGCCGGCGGGGCCATGCCCCGGGCAGCCATGGACACCAGCGAGGGGTTCATGGCACGGACGTTCGCCTTCAACGTGACCGCTCCGCTGACCCTCACCAAGCTGGCGGCCCGCCGGATGGTCGACTCGGTCGGATCCGGGTCGGTGGTCAACATCTCGTCGCGGTCGGCCAGCATGACCCAGCCGATGTTCGTCGCCTACGGCGCGGCCAAGGCGGCGCTCGACCGGTTGACGAGGAACATCGCCTCCGAGCTCGCCCCCAGGGTCCGCGTCAACGCCCTCGACGTCGGCGGGGTGGCCACCCGATCCCTCGAGATCGTGCTGACCGACGACGACCTGCGCCGGCAGTTCCTGGAGGGAACGCCGATGCAGCGGCCGGGCGAACCCGAGGACATCGCCTGCGCGGCGCTGTTCCTGGCGTCGGACGCCTCCTCGTGGGTCACCGGAAAGGTGTTCGAGATCGACGGGGGCACCGAAGCGCCGGCCATCCTGGTTCCGGTGGCGCCACTGGAGCCCACACCGGCGGGCGGCGTCGGGTGAGCGGGGACCGGCCGGCTCCCCCGTCGGTCGCCGCGCCCCTGACCGGGCTGTCGCACGTGCAGCTCAACGTGACCGACCCGGCGGCGAGCGCGGAGTGGTACACCGTCGCGCTCGGGCTGGAGCCGTACGCGGCCGATCCCACCATCGGATACGTGGCGCTGACGCACCGGGAGGCGCGGTTGGTGGTGGTGCTCACCCGTCGGGACGGCGGGCCGCCCGACCACGCCGCCGGCGTCCTCGACCACCTGGCCTTCGCCGTCCCCGACGGGGTGTCGCTCGACGCCTGGGCGGACCACCTCTCCGCAGCCGGTATCGCCCACCCCGGCGTGGTGCCCGAGGGCGGGAACCCGTCGCTGCAGCTCCGCGACCCGGACGGCACACCGATCGAGCTGGTGGCACCGCCGCCCTGACCGTACGGGCCGTCCCTAGACGGGGGCCCCGACGGGCACCGGCAGCGCCGCTCCCGCGGCGAGTACCGACTCCGACCACACGACCGATCCGGCCGTGAGCCGCATGTCGAACTCGAGATAGGCGCCGCCGAGGAAGGTCTCGACCGCCAGTCGGTGCACCGGGTCCACGCCCGAGGCGGTCGGGTAGGTGAGCGACGCCGGCCCGGTGAAGCGCAACTCGTCGCCGAAGGCGTCGGTGCGGATCGCCAGGTCGCAGTTCCACCGGATCAACTCGTGGACCTGCGTGGCCCCCGGCGGGCCGGGCAGGTGCCGCAGCGAGTACATCGGCGTCCCGCTCGGCATCAACGCCTCGAAGAGGTCGGCCCCGAGGCGCTCGGCGGGGGCGACCACCACCTTGGCCAGTGCACAGTCGTCCGGGCGGGCCAGGGTGCCGACGGCGGCGGCGTCCTCGAGGTCGACGGTGACGACCGCCAGCTTCTTCGGGGCGCCGAGCAGCTCGCGCCCGGCGGCCAGCGCCGCCTCGTTGGTGACGTAGATGTAGGGGATGTAGAAGCCGGGGACGCCGTCATCGTCGACGACCCGCAGGATCGAGACGTACTCGCCGTAGGGGCCGAGCGTGCTGGCCCCGTACTCGGCCACGAGGACGGCACCGAACGCCGGGTCGTCGAGGTGCAGCCCGTGCGGGACCAGGTCGGCCACGTCGCCGGCCACGGTGAACGTGGCCATGACGGCACGGCACCCCCAGTACTCGATACCGCGTGCCGAGTCCATCTGGAACAGGGGCGCGTCCAACGGTGTGCTCTTCCAGGTCACCATGTGGCCATCATCTCCTCGAGGTCGTAGTCGGAGCGTTCGTAATTGTCGATCAGGTCACGTGCGGCATCGAGCGCCAGCACCTCGAGCGTGCCGTCCTCGATGAGCAGGCTGCGCGCGTCGCGGAACAGCTTCTCGACCAGGGCGTCGCGGGTGAGTCCCTGGGCGCCCACCACCTGGAGGGCGTCATGGGCCACCTCGTAGGCCGTGCGCTTGGCGAACACCTGGGAGGCCCGGGCGTGGCGTGGCGACGCCCCGCGTGCCTCGGGGTGGGCACCGGGCAGGTTCGCCTGGGTGTGGGCGAGGGTCGCCCGGGCGTAGGCACGGGCCGTCTCGACCCGCTCGAACATGCCGTAGAGGGTGAGCTGGATGTTCTTGTGGCGCGCCAACGGACCTCCACCCTGGATCCTGGTGCGGGCGTGGTGCAGCGCCTCCTCGAAGGCGGCCCGGGCCACCCCCACGGCGACGTTGGCGATGACCGAGCTGGTGAGGCAGAGCAGCTGGTCCTGGAACGCGGGGTACAGGGGGCCGGGAGGGACCAGCACGTTGCGCTCGGGCACGAACACGTCGTCGAAGAAGATCTCGCCCTGGGGGTCGTCCCGGACGCCCATCATGTCCGCCGGCGGTCCGCGCCGGACACCTGGCTGGACGAGGTCCACCACGGCGAAGAGACTGTGCACGAGATCCCCGTCGCCGCCCGCCTGGGCGTGGACGGCGGCGTGCGTGGCGATCGGCCCCGAGCTGACCCAGGCCGACTTCTGCCCGCGGAGGGTCCAGCCGCCGTCGACGCGCTCGGCCACGAGCTGTGCACGTCCGTAGCGGGGCATGTCGGCGTCGCGGACGGCGATGAAGTCGCTCCCGTGGTCCGGCTCGGTGATCGCCCAGCAGCCGTGGTAGGACCCGGTCTCGTCATCGACCCAGGGAGTCATGAGGTCGTCCTTGAGCTCCTGGCTGCCGAAGTTCGAGATGCACATCACGGGCAGCATGTCGACCAGGAATGCGGTGGCGAGTCCCAAGCTGCCCCACCCCAGTTCCTCCAGGACGATCGATTGGGTGCGGGCGGAGATCCGCTCGTCGGGGCCGCCGGCCTCGGGAGGCAGGAACAACCGGTGGTAGCCCAGCGACTTCAGCGTCGTCATGGCGGCGAAGAACGGGGAGCCGGGACCGATCCGCTCGATCGGCGCCATGCGGTCGAGCGACCGGGCCGCCGGACGGAGGACCTCGACGGCGATGCGGTGGGCCTCCTGGCGCAGGACGCGCTCGTCGTCGGACAGGTCCGCCAGGTCGAGGAAGTGCGCCTCCGTTGCTCGGGTCACACCGTCACCGTAAGGATCACCCGACCGGCCGACCAGGGCCGGAAGCCCCTACCGCGGTGCGACGCCCGTGGTGCAGGGCGCAGGACGGGTGCGGGCGGTCGGACGGGACCCGGACGGCCCGCATGGGCGACTGCACGGACGGGGGGCGGACCATCCTGGTCCGGACGTCCGGCGTTAGGGTGGTCCGACGATCCGGGGCGACCCCGGCGGTGCGCAAGGGGGAACGATGGAGCTGGAGCGGGGCAAGGTCGCCGTCGTCACCGGTGCGGGCGGTGGGATCGGACTGGCGCTGGCCGAGCGGTTCGCCCGCAGCGGCCTCGACGTGGTCCTGGCCGACGTCGACGAGCAGGCGCTCGCCGAAGCCGCAGCGACGGTCGCCGCCCTGGGCGTGGAGGTGCTCGCCGTCCCCACCGACGTGAGCAGCGAGGACGCTGTCCAGGCGCTGGCCGCCGCCACGGTGGAGCGGTTCGGGGCGGCCCACATCGTGTGCAACAACGCCGGGGTCGCCACCATGGCCGACCCGTGGACCGGACCGCTGTCGTCGTGGGAATGGGTGATCGGCGTCAACCTGTGGGGTGTCATCCACGGCGTGCGAGCCTTCCTACCGGTCCTGGTGGCCCAGGGCGAGGGCCACATCGTCAACACCGCGTCGATCGCCGGGCTGCTGCCCGGGCTCACCCCCGCCTACGACGCCACCAAGCACGCCGTGGTGGCGCTGACCGAGGACCTCTACACGTCGCTCGCCATGACCGGCCTTCCCATCGGCGTCAGCGTCCTCTGCCCCGGGTGGGTCCGGACCGGGATCATGGACGCCGACCGGAACTGGCCCGCCCGTCTGGGCGAGCGGCCGCCGGACGCCTTCGGCGCCGACATCATGGGCGCACACGTCCGTCGGGCCGTCGACGAGGGGCTCACCCCGGACTCGGTGGCCGACCTGGTGGCCGACTCGATCACCGGCCTGCGGTTCTGGGTCTTCCCCCACCCGGACTTCGTCGAGGTGGCCGAGCGCCGCTGGCACGCCATCGCCGAGGGGCGGAACCCCAGCCTGCTGACCGACGTCCCCGGCCTGCCGACGGCCGAGGAGCTGCTGGCCGAGGTGGCGTCCACCCTCGAGGAACCTCCGGCCGGCTGACGCGCCGGGGAGGTGGCGACCACGCAGCCACCGTGGCGCTACTGTTCCTCGGGCCGAACCGGCCGCAAGGGGGGAACCGGAACGATGCAGTTGATCGTCGCAGTCATCAAGCCGTTCAAACTCGAGGACGTCAAGCACCGTCTGAAGGAGCTCGGCGTCCACGGGATGACCGTCACCGAGGTCCAGGGCTTCGGCCGCCAGCACGGGCACACCGAGGTGTACCGGGGCGCCGAGTACCAGGTCGACTTCGTGCCCAAGATCCGCATCGAACTGGCCGTGGGCGACGACCAGACCCACGAGGTCGTCGACGCCATCGTGGACGCGGCCCGCACCGGCTCGATCGGTGACGGCAAGATCTGGGTCCAGCCCATGGACTCGCTCGTCCGGATCCGCACCGGCGAACGCGGGCCCGACGCCCTCTGAGTCGCACACCAATCAGTACGGCGGCGTCAGCCCGCCCCGGTCACACGACAAGGAAGCACCATGCAATCCGTCAACACCACCTGGGTCCTCGTGTCCGCTGCCCTCGTCCTCTTCATGACCCCGGGCCTCGCCCTGTTCTACGGGGGCATGGTCCGCTCGAAGAACGTGCTGGCGGTGATGATGAACAACTTCGTGGCCATGGGCGTGGTCACCGTCCTGTGGGCGCTGATCGCCTGCAGTCTCGTCTTCGGACCCGATGTCGGGCACGGGCTGATCGGCAACTTCTCGCTGGCCGGGCTCGGCGGCATGGCCCACGGTCTCGCCGGCTTCGGCAAGGGGACGGCCTCGCCGCTCGCCATCGTGACGTTCCAGATGATGTTCGCCGTGATCACCGCGGCGCTCATCAGCGGCGGCACGACCGACCGGATCAAGTTCCCGGCCTTCGTGCTGTTCATCGCCGTCTGGCTGCTCGCCGTGTACGTCCCGCTCGCCCACTGGGTGTTCAGTCCCGGCGGGTGGCTGGTGCACCGGGGCGTCCTCGACTTCGCCGGCGGCACGGTCGTCGAGATCAACTCGGGCTTCTCCACACTGGCCATCGTCCTCGTGCTCGGGCGGCGCAGGGGATGGCCGAGCGAGGGAATGGCCCCGCACTCGGTGCCGCTCAGCCTGCTGGGCGTCGGCATCCTCTGGTTCGGCTGGTTCGGCTTCAACGCCGGCTCGGCGCTCGGGATGAACAGCGTGGCCGTCTACGCGTTCGTCAACACGGCGCTCGCCGCCGCTGCCGGGCTCCTCGGGTGGTTGTGCTTCGAGCGCATCCGCGAGGACTACCCCACGACGTTGGGCGCGGCGTCCGGCGCGGTGGCCGGCATGGTGGCGATCACCCCCTGTGCGGGCTTCGTCACCCCGATGGCGTCCCTGGTGATCGGCCTGGTCGCCGGCGTCGTCTGCGCCATGGCCGTCCGGCTGAAGTTCCGGCTCCGCTACGACGACTCGCTCGACGTGCTGGGCGTCCACGGCGTCGGCGGGCTGATCGGCATGCTCCTCCTCGGGCTCTTCGCCACCCGGTCCGTCAACCGCGCCGGCGCCAACGGCCTGCTGACCGGTGGCGGGTTCCACCTGCTGTCCGTGCAGGCACTGGCGGCGACGGTGACCGTGGTCTTCACCTTCACCGTGACCTGGCTGATCGCCACGGCCATCGACAAGACGATCGGCCTGCGGGTCAGCCCGGAGGACGAGTCCCGGGGACTGGACCTGTCCCAACACGCCGAGAGCGCCTACTCCATGGGGGGCATGGGTCGGATCGGCAGCTGACAGGTCCGGGAGCGCCGCGGACCCGCCGTCCGGCGCGCCACGGGCCCTAGTGTCGTGCGATGGCAGCGAGTGAACGCAACCACCCGGCGGCACCGACGATCGCACTGACGGCTGCCGGGTCGACCTCGCTACCCGCCACCCCGCCGTACCGGGCCGGTGCGCCCAACGTGGTGGTCGTCGTGCTCGACGACACCGGCTTCGGCCAGCTCGGCTGCTACGGCTCCGACATCGCCACGCCGGCCATCGACGGCCTGGCCGCCCGGGGGATCCGGCTCACCAACTTCCACACCACGGCGATCTGCTCGCCGACCCGGGCGTGCCTGCTCACCGGCCGGAACCACCACCGGGTCGGGGTCGGCATGCTGCCCGACCTGCCGATGCACTTCCCCGGCTACGAGGGGAGGATCGCCGACGAGGCCGGCACGCTCGCCCAGATCCTGCGCCACGACGGGTACGCCACGTTCTGCGTCGGCAAGTGGCATCTCACCCCGCGCGACCAGCGGTCCCCGTCGGGACCCTTCCACAACTGGCCGCTCGGCAAGGGCTTCGAGCACTACTACGGGTTCCTCGGCGGCGACGCCAACCACTGGGCGCCCGAGCTGGTCCGGGACAACACCTACGTCGACCCGCCCCGCACCCCCGACGAGGGGTACCACCTGACCGAGGACCTGGCCGACGAGGCCATCGCCCGGCTGCGCGAGCTGCGGCGCAACCAGCCCGAGCGCCCGTTCCTGCTGTGGCTGGGGCTGGGGGCCACCCATGCGCCCCACCATGTGGCGCCCGAGTGGAGCGACCCGTACCGCGGGCGGTTCGACGGCGGGTGGGACGAGTGGCGGAGGCACACGCTCGAGCGACAGGTCCGCCTGGGCATCGTGCCCGAGGGCACCGCGCTGGCGACGCCGTCGGACCACGTGCCGGACTGGAAAGGTCTCGCCCCCGACCACCGACGCCTGTACGCCCGGATGATGGAGCTGTTCGCCGGGTTCCTGACCCATGCGGACGCCCAGATCGGCCGGGTGCTGGCCACGCTCGAGGAGCTGGGCGAGGCCGACGACACCGTCGTCGTGCTGGTGTCCGACAACGGGGCGTCCGGCGAGGCCGGGCCCCACGGGTCGGTCAGCGAATTCCGGTTCGCCCAGGGCCGGGACGAGGACGTCGCACCTGAACCTGGCCATGATCGACGAGCTCGGCGGCCGCAAGGCCTACAACCACTACCCGTGGGGCTGGGCCGAGGCCGGCAACACGCCGGTCCGGCGGTTCAAGCGGTACACGTTCGAGGGCGGGGTCCGCGACCCGTGCGTCATCGCGTGGCCGGCGGGGCTGACCGACACGGGAGCGGTACGCAACCAGTACTGCCATGCCGTCGACGTGCTCCCGACGCTCCTCGACATGGTCGGCCTCGAGGCGCCCGCCGTCCTCGGCGGGATCGAGCAGATGAGCTTCGACGGTGTGACCCTGCGCGGCATGCTCGACTCGCCCGATGCCCCCGACCCCCGCACCAGCCAGTACTTCGAGTGCTGGGGCAGCCGGGCCCTGTACGAGGACGGCTGGAAGGTGGTCACCGACCACGTCAACCAGCTCACCCACGCCGATCGCGAACTGATCGCGGGCAGCGACGACTTCGCCCGTGACCACTGGCACCTCTTCGACACCCGTACCGACCTGGCCGAGAACGACGACGTCGGCGACCGGCACCCGGACGTCCGGGACCGCCTGGTGGCGCGCTGGTACGAGGAGGCCGACCGCAACGGGGTGCTGCCGCTGAGCGACGGGGTGGCGGACCGCCTCGCCCACTTCTTCGTGCCGTGGCCGTCCGGTGCCCGCCGGGTCGAGCTGCGGGCCGGCGAGCGGGTCTTCGAGGACAACGTGCCCGCATTGTCGAACGGCTTCACCGTCACCGCCACTCTGGGGGCACCGATCACGCCCGACACCGTCGGTGTGCTGGCCGAGCAGGGCGACTTCAACGGTGGATGGGTCTGGTACGCAAAAGACGGCGAGCTGACCTTCGCCTGCAGCTTCGTCAGCGAGTACGTCACCCGGCTGTCGGTGGCGCTGCCGGTGGGCGCCACCGAACTGCAGCTCGTCGGGCACCGGGCCGGAGCCGGGTTCGACGTGGCCTGTGCCGCCGACGGTCGACATCTGGGCCAGGTCCGGCTCGATCACGAGTGGCCCGGGCTGTGGACTCCGAACTCGGCTGCGTCGCTGCTGGTGGGGTGCGGGCGCCATCTGCCGGTGTGCGACGGCTACGACCCCCTGATCCCGTTCAGCGGGGTGCTCGAACGGCTGGTGGTCGAGGCCGACCGGGGAGCGACCTTCGACGACCTGGCCCACCAGGTCGAGACGGCATTCCGCAGCCAGTGACCGCGCCGCCCTGGATCGGCACGACCGGCACGACCGGCACGACCGGTACGACAAGGAGTCCCGATGAGCACCAGTGACGCCCACGCGGCGGACGGCCAGGTCCTCGACCCGGCCCGCCTGGCCGACCACCTCGCCATCCAGGACCTGGCCACGGCGTACGCCTACGCGGTGGACGACCGGGACTGGCGGCGGTGGGAAGCGCTCTTCCTGCCCGATGCGCTGGTGGACTACACCTCGGCCGGCGGGATCGCCGGCACCCCCGCCGAGGTGGCGGCATGGATGCCCGGGGCGCTGTCGGTCTTCGCCTTCTGCCTCCACACCACCTCGACCCACCAGATCCGCTTCACCGGGCCCGACACGGCCACCGGGCGGGTCCACGTGTTCAACCGCAACGGGGTCGAGTGGGAGGGCGCACCCGAGCTGTTCGACGTGGGCGCCGTGTACGACGACACGTATGCCCGCGTCGGGGCCGGCTGGAGGATCGCCCGTCGGATCGAGCACACCACGTACGTGGGGGGCGGAGGGTTCGCCCGCATGATCGTGCGCCAGGCCCAGAAATCGGCGACCGACGACCGGCCGGCGCCGTTCGGCTGACGTGGAAGGATCGGCCGGTGGGGCCGGCGACGCGGATCGGGGTTACGGTGGCCCATGGCGTCCATGCGCGGGATCGGCGGGGCGGCGGGCGGTCCGGCCACGACCCGGTGCGCGCCCCGGCGTCCGTTGTCTGCTGATCCGTCCCGTCCGGCCGGCACACCTCCCCGGGAAGCCGGCACCGCCTAGGTGTGCTTCTCCCCCGAGGGAGACCTGGTGTCCGGGGTCGTCGTGGTGGCCATCGGGGTCGACGCCTGCCGTCACCTGGAGGACAAGAACGAGTACCTCTTCGTTGCCGCGCTGCCGCTGCTCCTCGGGGTCCATCAGATCGTCGAGGCGTTCGTCTGGTGGGGCGTGCGCGGTGCGGTCCCCCCGACGCTCGGGAACGTGGCGATGTGGATCTACCTCCTGTTCGCCCTGGTACTCCTGCCGGTCATCGGGCCCCTCCTCGTCCTCGGCCTGGAACGCACCCCGTCACGGCGCCGGCGCATCGTCCCGTTCGTGGTGATCGGTGTGCTGACCGGGGGCATCTTCCTCGCCACCCTGCTGAGGACCCACCCCACGGTCCACGAGGGCTCGTACCACCTGGCCTACTCGATCGGGCTGCAGCACGGGATCCTGGTGGTCGGGCTCTACATCGTGGCCACGTGCGGATCGATGCTGGCCTCGGGCTTCCGCCACGTGTTCTGGTTCGGCGTGTCGAACCTGGTGGCCATCGCCGTGCTGGCCCGACTGAGCGCGGACGGGTTCACATCGCTGTGGTGCTTCTACGCCGCCCTGGCCAGTGGGGCGATCGCCCTCTACCTGCGGCTCGGCCGGCCCGTGCACCCCGTGGCACCCACCGTGACGCACGGCTCCCCGGCCTGACGACGGGAACCATCACGGCAGAACGGCCGTGCCGGCACCCGCTGGAGCGCCGGGCAGCGGCGACCGGTCCACGATGTCAGAATCGACAGGTCGTGGTCGCACCCAGGTCGGGTTCGGCATCGGGGACGTCACCAAGGAGAGCCTCACCATGCCGGGAGTGCACATCGTCACGGACAGTTCGTCGGACCTCACCGCGGAGGACCTCGGGGACTTCGACGTCGAGGTCGTCCCGCTGAGCGTCCGCTTCGGCAGCGAGGAGTTCACCGACGGGCTCGACCTGACCGTGGCCGAGTTCTACAGCCGGATGGCAGCCTCCGACGAGCTGCCCCAGACGGCCTGCCCGTCGCCGGGTGCCTTCGAGGAGGCGTTCACCCGGGCGAGCGAGGCGGGGGCCGACGCGGTGGTCTGCCTCAACATCTCGAGTGACCTGTCGAACACCCTCCAGTCGGCGCAGACGGCCTCGGAGGCCGTGGCGGACCGGATCCCGGTCCACGTCGTCGACAGCCACTCGGTGTCGAGCGGTCTCGGCACCCTCGTCCTGGAGGCAGCTCGGGCCGCCCGGGCCGCGGCCGACGTCGAGACCGTGCTGGCCAAGGTCCGTTCCCTCATCCCGAGGACCCACGTCATCGCCGCGCTGAACACGCTGGAGAACCTGAAGAAGGGCGGCAGGATCGGCGGGGCGAAGGCGATGCTCGGCTCGATGCTGTCCATCAAGCCGGTGATCGACATCACCGGGGGCGAGGTCCACGAGGCCGGCAAGCCGCGGACCCGCAAGAAGGCCATGCATCTGCTGTACGACCGGATGGTCGAGGCAGGGTCGATCGACCACGTCGCCGTCATGCACGGCGGGGCGCACGACATCGGTGAGTTCCTCGATCTCATCGCCGCCCGCTTCCCCCGCGAGACGCTGCGGCTCGGACAGTTGGGGGCGATCATCGGAACCCACGGCGGCGCCGAGATCATCGGCGTCAGCTGGGTCGGCGGGGCGTAGGGTCACCGGGCCGGGGAGGGCGCCCGACCGACGGGGTCCGGGCTGTCGAGGAAGCCGCCGATCAGGGCCACCAGGACGGCCCGCTCGGCCGAGGTGTCGATCGGCCGGGGCGTGACCATCTGGGAGAGGACGAGTCCCCGCAGGGTCGCCAGCAACACCTCGCCCACGACCCCCTGCCGACGGCCGCCGTCGGGGGACTCCCCCACGAGCAGCGCGCCGAGTCGCCGCATGTCCCGGGCCATCACCTCGAGCCCGGTCCGGCGGGCCTCGTCCCGGTTGGCACGGGTGGCGATCAGGATCTCGAGGCTGGCCACGGACTCCGGGCTGGAGAAGGCGGCCCAGGCCGCCTCCACCACCGCCCCCACCCGCAGATGGGTGGGGCCGTCGGGAACGGTGACCGACTCGACGGCGTGCCGGAACCGATCGAAGCCGTCGGCCACGACCGCAGCCAGGAGTCCGCTGCGGTCGCCGAAGTGGTACTGGATGACCCCCCAGGTCACCCCGGCCCGCTCGGCGATGTGCTTGGCGCTGGCGGCGGCGAACCCCTCCTCGTCGATGCACCGGACCGTCTCCGCGATGATGGCGGCGCGGGTCCGGTCCCCGCGCACCTGCACGTGGGCGCCCGACCGGGTGGGTCGTGCGTGCGGTGATGCGGACCCTCCCCGTGGTCTCACCCCATCAGGCCCCGGACCTGGGACACCGGGAGGTCCCGGAGCGACACCAGCCCTGGGGCCGCTGCGCACACGACGGGGATGGCGTTGACCGCCTTGGCCGCAGTGGCCACGACCCCGGCGACGTTGTGGTCGACCCCGTCGAGTCCGAGGTGGGTGTTGATCTCGACGCCGGGGCTCCCGGTGACCACGACGCGGTGGACGCCCGGACGTCCCTCGGGCGCCACCGGCCAGTCGGGGGCCGCGGCCGCCGTCAGCCGGTTGACGTGCTCCATGACGATGACGGGCCGGCCCCCGACGATGCCCTCGACGGCGAACCGGACTGCGGCCACCTGCCCCGGCTCCACCCGCATCATCGTGCAGTCGACCGGCGCGGTGGCCGCCCACGGCTCGTACCGCTCCCGGATCTCCTCGAGCTCGACCCCGAGCTCATCAGCCAGCAGGCGCACGGGGCCGCCCCAGATGGAGGCCAGCACGCCGGGCAGGAAGAGCATCGGGACGTGCCCGGGATCGGTGCCGAAGCCGAAGCTCACCCCGGTGAACTCGGCGTCGTCGTAGGAGCCGTAGTCGCAGATCTCCTGGACCAGCACCGTGTCCGCACGGCCGGTCAGGCTGAGGGCCGCCAGCGGGAGGAGGTCGCCCGAGAACCCGGGGTCGACGCCGTTCACGTACATCGTCGAACCGCCCGCCCGGCACGCCTCGGCCAGCGGCTCGGTGAGCCAGGCGTCGGCGTGGGGCGGGTAGACCAGCCACACCAGCGAGGTCGCCACGACGTCGGTGCCGGCGGCGAGGAAGGCCGTCAGCTCGGCAAGCGCGTCCTGCGGTCTCGTCTCGGCCTGGCTCGTGTACACCACGCAGTCCGCCCCGAGGGCGACCAGGGCGGCCACGTCGTCCGTCGCCGCCACGCCGGTCGGCTGGTCGATCCCGCACAGCTCGGCCGCGTCCCTCCCGATCTTGCCGGCACCGGACGCATGGACCCCCACCAGCTCGAACTCCGGTCGTTCGATCAGCTGACGCAGCGCGTGACGGCCGACGTTGCCGGTCGAGAACTGGATCACCCGTGTCGTCATCGCTCCCCTTTCGGTCGGGGCGGCCCCGGCACGCCCCTTGCGGAAAATCATAGAGCGCTTTATGTTCTGCCCGTCGGCCCGCAGATCAGGAGGTGCACCCGTGGGAGTGCTCGACGGCAAGGTGGCGGTGGTGACCGGGACCAGTCGGGGGGTCGGCCTGGGGATCGCCCACCAGCTGCTCCTGGCCGGGGCCACCGTGGTCGGGTGCTCGCGCGGCGAGCTTCCCGGGATCCCGGGGGCGGCGGACCTGCCCGGGGCGGCGGAGCGGTCGGCCCAGTGGGTGTGCGACCAGGGCGACATCGCGTCCATCGACGGCTTCGTGGCGAGGGTCGTCGCCACCTACGGTCGGATCGACATCCTGGTCAACAACGCCGGTGGGACGGTGCCGTCACCGCACGCCGAGGACGTCCCCGAGCTGGTGCAGAAGTTCCAGGGAGCGCCGCGGAGCGCCGACGACTTCGAGCGCACCGCACTGTTCCACGCCTTCGCCGTGCAGATGAACCTGATCAGCCCGCTGTGGTTCGCCATCCGGGTCTTCCGCCAGATGAAGCTCCAGGACGGGACCGGTTCGATCATCAACATCTCGAGCGGGGCGGGCCACCCCGCCGGATCGCCGACCCTCGTGTCCTACGGAGCGGCCAAGTCGGGACTGAACCACGTGACCCGGTCCCTGGCCGAGGAGTGGGGCCCCACGGCCCGGGTCAATTGCCTGGCCCTCGGGCCCACCATGACCGACAACTTCCGAGCGTTCGTGCTCCCGGCCGACGACCCCGACGGGTCCGACTACTTCGGGAACGTGCCGCTCGGGCGGGCCGGTGAGCCGGACGAGGTGGGGCGCACCTGCGTCTTCCTGTGCTCGGGCCAGGCGGACTACATCAACGGCACGACGATCGAGATCGACGGGGGCATGCTGCCCGGGGTGCTCTACGACGCCGGGCTCAAGGCGATCACGGACCTGCTGTGACCGCCCGGGACCGGACGGGGAGGACAGCGTGCGGGTCCCAGCTCAGCCGTCGTCGTCGTCGATCCAGCCGAGCTCGTCGGCCAGCAGCAGGAGGACCTTGTCGGGAAGCCGCTCGCCCCGCTCGAGGAGCTTGATGCATCCCTGCACGTAGGACTTGCGGGCCTCCTCGATGCCGCGGGTCCGGGCGGTCACGGCAGCAGGGGGACGGATACCGATGATCTCCGCCAGATCGCCCGACGGCTCGGCGACGACCGGCTCGTCGACCAGGACCTCGAGGGTGCGGAGCAGGTGCCGGCTGGGCGGCGAGCCCTGCTCCCACCGGGCCACCGACTGCTGGGTCACCCCCAGCTGGTCCGCCAGGTCGCGCTGGGTCATCCCGTGCCGCAGGCGATAGGCACGGATCCGTCCGGCGAGCCCGAGGTGCGGCTCTGGTGCGTACTCAATTGTATCCACCAGTTGTCAACGCTACCCCCACGTGTGGAGCGGTTACAAGGCCCAGATCCGGGCGGACACACAGGTGGTGTCGAACTACACGACTGTCGTTCACACGCAGCGGATACGTGTACGTGCGGCGCCACGGACCGGCACGCCGGGGGCAGCTCTACGAGACGGTGATCGTGAGGACCTGCGTGGCCACGTTCTGGGTCCGAGGCTTGGTGACCGTCTTCGTGTCGAGCACCTCGACCGTGAAGGTGTAGGCCCCGGCCGCCTTCGGCGTGCCGGCGAGCACTCCGGTCGTCTTGTCCAGCTTCACTCCCTTGGGGAGCTTCCCCGATGCCCGCACCAGCTTCCAGGCGTACGGCGCATTGCCGCCGGTTGCGGCCAGCGGCTGCGTGTACGGGGTGCCCACCGTCCCGGCGGCGAGCGACGTGGTGACCACCGTGAGCGGCGTGGGCACCACGGGGACCGTCCCCACGTAGCAGTTGGCGCGGGAGTTGGAGAACTCCGACTGCAGGACGTAGGTGACCGAGTCGGTTCCGACGAACGATCCCTGCTGGGCGTTGCAGATGTCGCCGATCTCGCCGTTGGTGGCGTCGTACCAGGCGAGTGGGGGCCCGTAGACCGTGGCCAATCCGACGTTCGGGTCGGTGATCGTCTCCGTCAGCTCATGGGAGAGCACGCTGGTGGTGTTGCCCAGGTCGGTGCTGTTGCCGCACCCGGAGATGCCGGAGACGTCGGGCATGACCTGGTAGGTGACGTCGATCCCGTTCCGGAGGAACGTCCCGTGGTAGGCGCAGAACCCCCCGGCCACCAGCGAACAGCTGCCGGCGTCGCAGATGGACTTGCCCAACGGAAAGAAGACCGCGTAGCTGGTGTTGGCGTCCGGCACCGGGAGCGTGCCGGCGGTGATCTGCGCGGCCAGCTCGGCCTGGATCTGGCTGTCCTGGATCGTCGAGCCGTTGTTGGCCGCCGACGGGGTGATGGTCACCGTGCCGCCATAGGAGCCACGGCCGATCGTCTGGTTGGTGCCCCCCGATGCCGGCGTGTCGTACTCGCTCAGCCAGTCGTTGACGCCCGACCCGAGGAACTGCCCGGTGAACGCCCCGATCGCCGTGGCACCCGGGTGCCCGGGTGAGATGAACGATCCGGCCCCGTAGCTCACGTCCACGGACTTCATGTTGGCGACGACGGGGCCGCCGTAGTAGGTCAGGTGGGCACCGGCCGGCGCGGCGGCGTGGTGGGGGCCGGGGGTGAAGGTGGGCCAGACGCCCGGGTGGGGCACCACCGCGGCAGCGGAGGCAGGGGCGCCTGCGGCACCTGCGGCCCCGGCGGGGACCGACACCAGGGTGAGGACGGCGGCGCACGCGCTCGCCGTGATGAACCATCGGGTCGTTCGAGTCACGCCACTGTCTCCGATCGTCGTGGCCGGCCCAGGTCGGCGGCCGCCGGTGTGGGGAACGGTGCCCGCGGCTCCATCGGTTTCCCCCGGCTGACACCCTAGATCCGACGGCGGGGCGCCTGCCGGATCACGCCACCGGGAGCGGTCATGCGGTCACAGCCGCACCGTCGGCCCCGGGTCGGCCCTCAGGCGACCCACCCCGGGTCCACCCACTCGAATCCCTCCGTGTCGACCAGCTCGACCAGCTCGGCACCGTGCCTGTCGGCGTCGGCCGATGCGGCCGGCAGACGGACCAGCGCGGCCACCATGGCGAGTGCAGCCACGGCGAACAGGGCGGCGGCCCCGAAGGTGACGTCGAGCCCGTGCACGACCGCCGTCGGGACACCGCCCCCCGGCGTCAGCTGCGCCCGACCGGTGGCGGCGTCCATGACGGTCACGAGGACGGCGAGGCCGAGGGCGGCCCCGACCTGCTGGATGAGGTTGACCACACCCGAGGCGGCGCCGGCGTCCTCGGGGGCGACGTCGGCGAGGGACGCCGTGGTCAGCGAGACCAGCGACGTGCCCGATCCGAGGCCGAGCAGGACGAGCCCCGCCAGGATCTGCGGATAGGACGTGCCGGCGTCGACCTGGCTGAACATGAGGAGGCCGGCGGTCGCCGTGCCGATTCCGGCCAGCATCAGGACCTTCGGCCGGACCCGGGTGACGAGTACCTTGCTCACCAGCTGCGAGGACAGGAAGACCGATACCGGGATGGGCAGGAAGCTCACGCCGGCCCGGAGCGGCGAGTAGCCCTCCACCTCCTGGAGGAACAGCCCCAGGAAGAAGAAGGTCCCGTACATGCCGGCGTAGACGAGGCCCCGTGCGACGTTGGCCGTCATGCGGGTGCGGTCGGCGAGCAGGCGCAGCGGCAGGACGGGTTCCTCGGCCCGGGTCTCGACGAGCACGAACGCCGCGAGCAGGACGAGGCCGACGGCGAAGGCCCCGAGCGTGACCGGGCTGGCCCAGCCGTCGCTCCCGGCCTCGACGAGGCCCAGCACGATGCCGACCATGCCGAACGTCGAGGTCAGCGCACCCAGGATGTCGAAGCGGCCGTGACGGCTGTCCGTCTCCGCCAGGACGAGGTAGCCGACGACCCACACGGCGAGTCCGATCGGCACGTTCACGAACATGACCCAGCGCCACGACACGAGCTGGGTCAGCACGCCGCCGGCCACGAGGCCGATGGCACCACCGGCGGCCGACACCGTGGTGAAGAGTCCGATCGCCCGGACCCGCCGGGCTCCTTCGGGGAAGACCGTGGTGAGGAGGGCCAGCGAGGACGGCGCGGCCAGCGCCGCCCCCACCCCCTGGAGTGCGCGTGCGCCGAGGAGCATCCATCCGGACACGGCGAACCCGCCGAGGAGGGAGCTCGTTGAGAAGACGGCGATCCCGACCAGGAAGGTCCGGCGCCGGCCGACGAGGTCCCCGGATCGGGCCCCCAGCAGGAGGAGGCCCCCGAAGGTCAGCAGGTAGGCGTTGAGCACCCACGACAGACCGCCTCCGGTGAGGTGGAGCCCGCGCTGGATGTGCGGGAGGGCGACGTTGACGATCGTGGCATCGAGCACCACCATGAGCTGGGAGGTGAGGATGACGAACAGGAACACCGACGGGTGGGTGAGTCGGCGGCGGAGCGATCCGATGCCGCTCGCCGGGGTGATGGCGGCCGCGTCAGGGCGCGGCTCGACAGGGGTGAGTGTGGCCATGGTCGTTCGACCTTTCCGCTGATATGGTGGACGAGTAAGCGGAAGCTTCCTCCGGTTAGTATACGGAGGGTGCCTCCGTTTAGCAAGTACAGGGTGCACCACGGAGGAATGCAGGCACATGACGGATGATCCGGGAGCGACGGCAACCGAGGTGGACCCCGGCCCGTCCTCCGACGGGAGCGGCGACGGGGCCCGTCCGATGCGGGCCGACGCCAGGCGCAACTACGACCGCCTGATCGCCGCCGCCCGTCTCGAGTTCGCCCGGCAGGGTGGCGGCGCGTCGATGGAGGCCATCGCCAAGGAGGCCGGCGTCGGCGCAGGGACGCTCTACCGGCACTTCCCCAAGCGGATCGACATCGTCGAGGCGGTCTACCGCGAGGACGTCGACGAACTGGTGTCCGCCGCCGGGGGGTTCGCCGCCGAGCTCGGACCCTGGGAGGCCCTCGTGGCGTGGCTGCGGTCCTTCGTCCGGTACGCCAGCAGCAAGCGGACGTTCCTGAGCGAGCTCCACGAGGCGTTCGAGAAGAACCCCGAGCTGCGGGTGGAGTCCCGCGAGCGCATCGAAGCCGCCGTCGATCTGGTACTCGTCCCGGCCCAGCAGGCCGGGGTGGTGCGGACGGACCTCGACGGGGCCGACCTGATGCAGCTGATCGGGTCGATGTGCATGAGCGCGACGCTCACCCCGGAGCAGAGCACCCGACTGCTCGTGGTGATCGAGGACGGGCTCCGGCCGCAGCGCCAGTCCTAGGCGCTCGTCGACCGGCCGGGTGGCCGTGGCCACAGCGCCCGTCCCCGCGGTCCCCGGCGGTGCCGCTCGACCGATGGAGTCCTTACCGCGCGGTCACCTGGAAATAGATTGACGGGTCCCACCCGAATCGGCACCCTGTCACCAACGAGGTCGGGGGGGCATCCCACGGCCCGAATTCCTGGGAGGGATCGTCCATGAGCGAGCAGTCGGCACCGACGCGTCACGGGTTCTCACGCAGGTCGTTCCTACAGGCCGCGGCAGGTGCGGCACTCGTCGGTGCGTCCGGGGCGGTGGGCTGGACACCGGCGTTCCGGGTCCCGGTCGCCGGTGCGGCGACCATCCCGAGTCCTCCCGGATTCCCGAGCTCCATCAGCCTGTACCAGCAGGCGTACCAGAACTGGTCGGGCGAGATCGCGGTCCAGAACGTGTGGACGGCGGCCCCGGCCTCCTCGGCCGACGTGGTCACCATCGCCAACTGGGCCCATGCCAACGGGTGGCGGATCCGGCCCAAGGGCATGGGCCACGGGTGGTCGCCGCTGATCCTGCCCGAGGGCAGTGCCGGTGCCGACTACCTGCTCGTCGACACCACGCAGCACCTCACGAACGTATCGGTCAGCACGTCCGGCACCCCCGCCACCGTCACCGCCCAGACCGGCGTGACCATGGACACCCTGCTCGCCCGGCTCGGGGCCGTCGGTCTCGGGCTCACGGCGAACCCCGCACCCGGGGACCTCACCCTCGGCGGCGTCCTGGCCATCGGCGGGCACGGGACCGCCATCAAGGGGAGCAGCGAGACGGCGATCTCCGGCAAGTCCTACGGCTCGGTGAGCAACCAGGTGCTCTCCCTGACCGCCGTGGTGTGGAACCCGGCTACGAACCAGTACGTGCTGCGCACCTTCAGCCGGAGCGATCCCGGGATCAAGCCGCTGCTGGTCCACGTAGGGCGGGCCTTCGTCACGGACGTCACCCTGCAGGCCGGGACGGACGTCAACCTCCAGTGCGTCAGCTCGTGGACCGTTCCCCAGAGCACGCTCTTCGCCGCACCCGCCAGTGCGGGCAGCCAGTCGTTCCAGAGCCTCGTGCACTCCTCGGGCCGGGTCGAGGTCATCTCGTTCCCGTTCACCACACTGCCGTGGCTGAAGGTGTGGAACATCGCCAAGAGCCAGCCGTGGTTCTCCAACAAGGTGTCGGGGCCGTACAACTACGCCTTCGCCAACCAGGTCTCGTCCGGCGAGTCCCAGTTCATCGCCTCGCTCCTCAAAGGAGACGTCTCGGGGACGCCCACGTTCGAGAACGCGGAGATGGCGGCGGTGGGCACGGGCCTCTTCTTCGAGGGCACCGGCAACATCTGGGGTCCGTCGCGCTACTCCACCCTGTACGTGAAGCCCACGACGCTGCAGGTGACGGCCAACGGCTACGCCATCGTGACCAACTCCAACTCGATCCAGCAGGTCGTCTACGACTTCTACACGTACTACACCAACCTGGTCGCCCAGTATCAGGCCGCAGGGAAGTTCCCGATGAACGGCCCGCTCGAATTCCGGGTGACGGGCCTCGACCAGACCGGCGACGTGGTGATGTCCGGTGCCCAGCAGCCGCAGCTCAGCGCCCTGCGCCCCCGTCCCGACCAGCCCAGCTGGAACTGCGCCGTGTGGATCGACGCGCTGACCATCCCCGGGACCCCGTACGCCGACCAGTTCTACGCGCAGCTCGAGGCCTGGATCCTGTCGCACTTCACGGGCTCCTACGCCGGGGTCCGCTTCGAGTGGTCCAAGGGGTGGGCGTACTCGAGCAGCGGGGCCTGGTCGAACACGACCGCGCTCGGCTCGACCATCCCCGCCATGTACACGACCGGCCAGGCATCGGGCGACGGGTGGTCGGCCGCACTGGCCACGCTGGACTCCTACGACCCCCACCGGGTCTTCGCCGGCCCCTTCCACGACACCCTCATGCCCTGACCGGTCCGCGACCCTCCGGTCAGGACGGGTCGCCCACCGCCTCACGGGCCGGGTCCGCCGCCGGGGAGGTCGACGCCCGGTGTACGAGACGCTGGATCATCCGGTGGTGGAGGTAGTCGACGACGACGTCCCACCGGTGGAGGAACGCCTCGTGGTTCCGCGCCGTCCGCTTCGCGTAGTCCGTCACGACGTCGGCCGGGAGCTCGTGGTCGGCATCGGCGGGTCCCGACAGCGCTCCCACCAGGTCCGCCTCGAGGGCCCGCATGTGCCGGACGTAGAGCGGCAGTACCACCGACAGCACCGCGGGCGGCGTCCCCATCTCGATGAGCTGGGCGACGGCCTGCACCACGCTCGCCTCCCCGCCGTCGTAGTCCGCAGCTCCGCGGTCGGCGGGGGCGGCGAGGAACCCGATGGACTCGAGCATGCCGACGAGACCCGGTTCGACGCCGACCTCCTCGGCCAGCTCCTGGCAGCTGCGGGGACGCCGGTCGGTGCCGAAGACCCGGTCGAGCATGACGAACTGCCCTTCGTCGATCATGCGCTTGATGGCCGTCAGGGTGAAGTTCGCCGCCTTGAGCTGCCGTATCCGGATGAGTCGGTTGAGATGGGAGACCCCGTACGTCATCGACCGCCCCACCCGTCGCCCGGCGGGGACCATGCCGTCGCGGAGGTAGAGGCGGACCGTGCCGACCGGGAGACCGGCACGCCGGGAGAGTTCGTCGATCCCCCACCGAGTTGTCCCGTCAGCGGCCGGCATGGTCGGTGAGCCTACGGGATCCGGTGACCGCCGACCGGAGGTCGGTCCGGCGGTCGATCGCCGTCCCCGTCGGCTCCCTGTCCACCGGTGCGCGGTCCTCAGATCTGCTCGGGAACCATGTCGATGGCGCCGCACGGGCACTCGTGGGCGCAGATGCCGCATCCCTTGCAGTAGTCGTAGTCGAAGCCGTAGGGCTCGGGCCCCCCGATCTTGAGGACGGCGTTGTCCGGGCACACGGCGAAGCAGTTGTCGCAGGAGAAACACGACCCGCAGGACAGGCAGCGCCGGGCCTCGAACAGGGCGTTCTCCTCCGTCAGTCCGGTGATCACCTCGTCGAAGGTGGTCTGGCGCCGGACCTGCTCGAGTTCGGGGCGCCGGGTCCGGGGAGCGTCGGCGAAGTACCACGTGTTGAGCCGGTCGAACGTGGCCGGCTCCCGTACCTCGGGTTCCACCATCGGACGGCCCGACAGATAGGCGTCGATGCCGTTGGCGGCGCGGGCGCCGTGCCCGATGGCCACCGTGGCCGTGCGGGGGGACGGTGCCGCGTCGCCCCCGGCGAAGATGCCCGGCTCGCTGGTCATCATGGTCTCGCTCAACGCGAGAACACCGTCCTCGGCGGACAGGGCCGCGTCCTCCCCCAGGAGGGACAGGTCGGTGTCCTGGCCGAGGGCGAGCACCAGCGAGTCGGCGTCGAGCTCGTCGAACTCGCCGGTGGGCCGGGGCATCCCGTCCCCGTCGGCCACCATCCGCTCCACCCGCATGCGGCGACCCGTGAAGCTGTCGACGGTGCTCAGCCACCGCACGGTCACGCCCTCGGCGAGGGCGGCGTCCAACTCCTCGGACTGGGCGGGCATCCGGGCCCGGTTGCGGCGGTAGACGATCACCGCATCGGTCGCCCCCAGACGGCGCGCGGTGCGGGCGGCGTCGACGGCGGTGTCGCCGCCCCCGTAGACCACGACGTGACGGCCGAGGAGCGGCGGATCGTCCTCGGCCACCCCGTGGAGGAGCGACAGGGCGTCGAGGACGCGGGACGTGTCGCCCGCCGGGATCTCGATGCGTCGGGCCAGCTGCGCCCCGACGGCCAGGAACACGGCGTCGTACGATCCGGCGGACCGCTCGGCGTGGACGTCCGTCACCGTCCGACCGAGCTCGAGCTCCACGCCGAGACCGAGGATCCGTTCGATCTCGTCGTCCAGCACGTCCCGAGGGAGCCGGTACGCGGGGATCCCGTAACGCAGCATCCCGCCCGCCTCGGGCGCGCCGTCGACCAGGTGCACCCCGTGGCCCAGGCGCCGCAGGTGGTAGGCCGCACTCAGTCCCGCCGGACCGGAGCCGACCACCAGTACCCGGGCGCCCGTCGACGGGCCCGGCTCCGGCAGCGCCCACGAGTGCTGTCGGGCCAGGTCGCCCAGGAACCGCTCCACGGAGTTGATGCCCACCGCCTCGTCGAGCTCGGACCGGTTGCAGGCCGACTCGCACGGGTGGAAGCAGATCCGACCCATCACCGCCGGGAGGGGGTTCGCCTCCACCAGGAGCCGCCAGGCCTCCTGGTAGTCGCCCGACTCGGCGTGGTAGAGCCAGCCCCTGACGTCCTCACCGGCCGGGCACGCGCCGCTGCAGGGTGGCAGCCGGTCGACGTAGACCGGCCGCTCGACCCGCCACGAGCCGGTCCTGTTGGCGTGGCTGGAGCCGACATCGAGGGTGATGGCGAACGGTGCCTCCATGGTCAGTCCCCCCCGTCAGTCGGGTCGTCGCCGACGGCGTCCACCAGCCCGTAGTGGGCGATGTTGCGGTCGGCCATGGCCTGGATCCGGGCGACGAGGTCGGCCCTCGGCCGGTCACCGAACAGGTGGGCGTAGCGGCGCTGGCGCGACAGGTAGGCCTCGACGGGCTGCCGGCGGCGGATCGGCGACACCGAGGTGACCGAGCCGCCCCGGGCCTCGAAGACGGGGAAGATGCCGGTCTGGTGGGCCAGGCGGGCCAGCTCGATCGTGTCCTGCGGCGCCGATCCCCATCCGAGCGGACAGGGGACCAGGACGTGCAGGTAGCGCGCGCCGTGCAGGCCCATGGCCACCTCCACCTTGGCCTCGAGGTCGTGGAGGTCGGCCACGGTGGCCGTGGCCACATAGGGGATGTCGTGGGCCATGGCGATCCGGGGCAGGTCCTTGCCCTGGCCGAACGCGTTGCCCGGGGCGGGGCCGATCGCCTCGGTGGTGGCCGTCCGCGCCGCCGGCGGCGTGGCCCCCGACCGCTGCACCCCGGTGTTCATGTAGGCCTCGTTGTCGTAGCAGACGAAGAGGACGTCGTCGTCGCGTTCGAACATGCCCGACAGGCAGGCCAGTCCGATGTCCACCGTCCCGCCGTCCCCGGCCTGGGCCACCACCCGGACGTCGGTGCGGCCCTTCACCCGGAGGGCGGCGCTGACGCCGGTGGCCACGGCGGGGGCGTTCCCGAAGAGCGAGTGCAGCCAGGGGATCCGCCACGACGTCTCCGGGTAGGGCGTGGAGAAGACCTCGAGGCAGCCGGTGGCGTTCACGGCCACCACCTGGCCCGCGCTCGACCGCATGGCGGCGTCGAGGACGTACCGGGCGCCCAGCGCCTCGCCGCAACCCTGGCAGGCCCGGTGACCGGAGTCGAGGGCGTTGGTCCGGCCGGCACCGGACTGGACGGTGCGCTGCTCCTCGCCGAGGAGGCGGTTGCCGGCCGCGTAGCTGCCTACCTGGTAGAAGCGCACCGGGGTCGTGGTCACAGCACCTCGCCCGCCGATCCGACCGGCGATGGAGCGCGACCCCGCAGGGCACTGCCCACCGCCCGGTCGGTGGGCGACGCCGCCCGGATCCTCGCCCGCTCGCGTTCGACCACCGCGTGGTCCAGATCGAGGAACGAGAGTGCCTCGAGTTCGCCGCGCCCTGCTGCCTCGAGCATCGACTCCACGGACCGCCGGGTGACGGGCCGCCCTCCCAGGCCGGCCACCACGGTGTGGACCGGGACGCCGGTGTCGCCGATGGCCAGGACGACGTCGGCCGACAGCACGCCGGTCCCTCCGGCCCGGAACGCCTTCTCCACCACGACCACCCGGCCGACGCCGGCCAGCGCCAGGCGGACGTCCTCGGACGGGAAGGGCCGGAACGTGGTGACCCCGACCACCCCGATGCGCTCACCGGCCCGGCGCCGTTCGTCCACGGCGTCCTTGATGGTGCCGAGCACCGAGCCGAGCGCCATCACGACGGTGTCGGCATCCTCGGTGCGGTAGGTGCCGAGCAGGCCGGCGCTCGGCCTCGCGAAGGTGGCTCCGAACTCGGCGGCCAGCTGGGGGATCCGCTCCAGGGCGTCGAGCTGGCGCAGATGGGCCAGGTACCGGACCTCCTCGAAGGCCTCGGGGCCGACCATGGCGCCGATGGAGACGGGGTCGGCCGGGTCGAGGGCCTGGACGGGCCGGTAGGGAGGCAGGAACTCGTCCACCTGCGCCTGCTCGGGGAGGTCGACCCGCTCCACGGCGTGGGTGAGCACGAAGCCGTCCATGCAGACCATCACCGGCAGGGAGAGCTCCTCGGCCAGCCGGAACGCCAGGACGTGGAGGTCGACCGCCTCCTGGTTGGTCTCGGCGAACAGCTGGACCCAGCCGCTCCCCTCGGCCGCCATGGCGTCGCTGTGGTCGTTCCAGATGTTGATCGGCGCCCCGATGGCCCGGTTGGCCAGCGTCATGACGATGGGGAGCTCGAGGCCGGCGGCGTTGTGGACGGCCTCCATCATGTAGAGCAGACCCTGGCTGGCCGTGGCCGTGTACGCCCTGGCACCGGTGGCCGACGCCCCGATGGAGACCGACATGGCCGCGAACTCCGACTCGACGTTGATGAACTCGCACGGGGCCAGCTCGCCCGACTTCACCAGTGCCCCGACGGCCTCGATGATGTGCGTCTGCGGGGAGATCGGATAGGCGCACACCACCTCGGGCCGACAGCAGGCCACGGCACGGGCCACGGCCCGTGAGCCCTCAATCTGCTCCAGCACCGGTCACCACCTCCCCGACCTCCATCTGGTGCCCTTCGTCGGCGACGAACCGGTAGGCGGCCCGGGCGGCCGCCACGTTGGCCGCCCCCGGGACCCCGGGGAAGCGCTCGGTGATCGCCGTCTCGAGAGCACCGAGCGTGATCCGTCCGGTCAGGGCGGCGAACCCACCGAGCAGTGCGGCGTTGGGGAGCGGCCGGCCGAGGTGCTCCAGGGCCAGGGCCGTGGCCGGGCAGGTGAGCAGGCGGTCCGGACGGAAGTCCTCGGCGAACTCGGCCAGTCCGAGCTCGGCGAAGCTCCGCGACGTGTTGACCAGTACGAAGGCCTCGGCGGACAGCCCGCTGAACAGGTCCACCTGGTGGACCAGGGTGGCGTCCTGCACGATGAGGGCATCGGGCTCGGCGATGGGCTCGTGGGTCCGGATGGGGTGGTCGTCGATCCGGCAGTAGGAGACGACCGGGGCCCCCATGCGCTCGGACCCGAAGCTCGGGAACGCCTGGGCGTGCCGGCCCTCGTCGAACGCCGCCATCGACAGGATCTCGGCGGCGGCCACCACACCCTGGCCGCCCCTTCCGTGGATCCTGACCTGGAACACGACCTACCGCCGCCCTCGGCCCGCGCTGGCCGTCGACCCTCGCCACGGGCCATCGATCCTGCGGCCGCTGCCCACCATGCTCTGCCTCGATCCTCTGCTCCGGACCGGCCCGGGGGCCGCTCTGCTCCCATGGTCGCCGCCTTCGGTGGGGACGGGTAGGGCCGAACGGCCCTGGGCGCACCGGGCGCACGGTCCGGCGACGCCGCCGGACGGGACCCCGGACCCCGACTGGTGACGTGATCCGGGTGGGTGCGATGCTCGGAGCCCACGAGTGAAGGAACGTGTGTGACATGAAGAACGACATCACGGACATGCTCGGCATCGACGTGCCGATCCTCGCCTTCAGCCACTGCCGTGACGTGGTGGCGGCGGTGACGAAGGCCGGTGGGCTCGGCGTCCTCGGTGCGGTGGCACACAGCCCCGAGCAGCTCGAGATCGACCTGGACTGGATCGAGGCCGAGGTCGGCGACCTGCCCTACGGCGTCGACCTGATCATCCCGGCCAAGTACGCCGGTGACGAGGGCGGCGGCTACACGGCAGCCGACATCGCCGCCATGATCCCCGCCGAGCACTGGGCGTTCGTGAACGACATCCTCGAGCGCTACGGCGTGCCCGAACTGTCCGAGGACGCGAGAGGTGGCGTGTTCCGCATCAAGGAGGACACGCCTGCGCCCTTCTCCGCGCTGTCCGCCGGTCCCCAGCTCGACATCGCCCTGGCCCACCGCACCGCGTTCGTGGCCAACGCGCTCGGGATCGCCGCCCCAGCACATGATCGACCGCTGCAAGGAGGAGGGACGCCTGGTGGGGGCGCTGGCCGGCAAGGCGGTCCACGCCGAGCGCCACGTGCAGGCCGGGGTCGACATCATCATCGCCCAGGGTGGCGAGGCCGGCGGGCACACCGGCGAGATCGGGTCGATGGTGCTGATCCCCGAGGTGGTCGACGCCGTCGCGCCCGTACCGGTGCTCGGCGCCGGCGGCATCGGTCGCGGCCGCCAGATGGCGGCGGCCATGGCACTCGGTGCCCAGGGGGTGTGGTGCGGGTCGGTCTGGCTCACCACCGACGAGGCCGAGACGCACCCGGCCGTCAAGGAGAAGATGCTGCACGCCACCAGCGCCGACACCGTGCGGTCGCGGTCGCGCACCGGCAAGCCGGCCCGCATGCTCAAGTCGGCGTGGACCGAGGAGTGGGACGACCCCACCCACCCGGCACCGCTGGGCATGCCGCTGCAGCCGATCCTGACGGCGCAGGCCATCCAGCGCATCGACCGGGGCGCACACAAGTCCGGCTCGGGCGCCGAGCAGCTGGCGAACTACTTCGTGGGCCAGGTCGTCGGCACCATGAACGAGGCGAAGCCGGCGGCCACCGTGGTCTACGAGATGGTCGACGAGTTCATCACCGCCATCCAGTCGGTCACCCGCCAGATGGAGGCATGACCCTTCACGGGGGGCCGACGGTCGGCGGGCCGGGGGATGTGACCTCCGGCCCTGCGCCTCGGGACGGGACCGGCGCGACGCTGGCACCATGGGCGACGAGCCGCTGCCTCCGGAGATCGGTCTGCACTGGTCGGGTCGCGCCCGGGCCCGGCACCTCCACCTGTCGCTGTCGCGGCCGACCCAGGTCCTCTCGACCTTCCTGCTGGTGGCGGCCACCTCACTGATCGCCTGGACGGTCTTCCTCGGCCTGACCCTCCCGCCCAAGTACGACGCCGGGCACTGGGACCTGCTGTGGACCGGGTTCGACATCGGCCTCTTCTGCGTCCTTGCGTACGGAGCGTGGGCGGCGTGGTTCCGTCGCCAGATCCTGGCGACCACGGCGGTCGTGGCGGGGACGCTCCTGCTCTGCGACGCCTGGTTCGACATCGTCACGTCCATCGGACATCGCGACCAGTGGCTCACGCTGCTGACCGGACTGGCCGGTGAGCTGCCGCTGGCGGTGTTCTTCTTCTGGCTCTACCGCCGCGTCGTCCTCACGACGCTCACCGCTCTCCACCGCCGGATCGGGAACGAGCCCCCGCCCCGGCGGCTCCGGGACGCCAGGATCATCCGGATACCGACCGAGCGCGAGGAGCCCGACGGGGACCGGGCCACGGCGAGCCGTGGGCCAGGTGGTCCGGCCAGGGGGATGCCGATTCCTAGGTGAATCTGCACATCGCCTTAGCCAGTTCTTCATCTGGGTCCCTACTGTCGACGGAGGAGGCAAGCGGCTTCCCGCTACCACTGCTTGAGACCTCATGGAATGGATCATCACGCTCCCCCTGCTGGCCGTGGCGTTCGCCTGTGCGGCGATTCCGGTCCTGATGGACTCCGGTCGCCGCCGCTGAGCACCTCGCCGGCGCCGGCGCAGTTCCATCCGCCAACGATGCGGACTCGCGCGCCCCGGACCCCGGTAGACGGCGTCCTGTAGCAACGACCCGTGGCGGCGCCGCATACTGGAGCGTGGCCACCACCGCTCCGCTGACGGACCCAGGTCACGGACCGACCATCGGGACGGTTGCCTCCATGCCGACGGACCTGGTACTCGGCGCGCTCGGTAGCCGTGCATCCGGGCTCACAGCCGACGAGGCCGGAGCGCGACGAGCACTGGTCGGCCCGAACGCCGTCCGCACGCATCACGTCAACGCGTGGTCGATCCTGCTCCGCCAGCTTCGCAGCCCGTTGCTGTGGTTGTTGCTCGCCGCGGCGTCCGTATCGGCGCTGGTGGGCGAGGGACTCGACGCCCTCATCATCGGGTTGATCGTCACCGCATCGGTCGGCCTCGGCTTCGCCAACGAATACCGGGCCGAGCGTGCAGCCGAGGCGATGCACTCGGAGATCCGCCATTCCGTGGCCGTGACCCGTGGGGGCACCCTGGTCGACATCGAGGTGACACACCTCGTGCCCGGTGATCTCGTGCACCTGGGAGTCGGATCGATCGTCCCTGCCGACGTGCGGCTCCTCGCGGCCACCAATCTGGAATGCGACGAGTCGATCCTCACCGGTGAGTCGACCCCGGCCCCGAAGTCGACGCGCCCGGTGGCCGGCGGTGCCCCTCTGGCGGAGCTCTCGTCGTGCCTGTTCATGGGCACCGTCCTCCACGAAGGGGCTGCCGACGCGGTCGTCGTGGCGATCGGGGCGGCCACCCAGTTCGGGCTCATCGCCATCGGACTCGGCGAGCGCCACCCGCAGACGGAGTTCCAGCTCGGCCTCACCCGCTTCTCGGGTCTGTTGGCCAAGGTCGGCGGAGTCCTCAGCATCACCATCTTCGTGATCAACGTCGCACTGGGTCGCCCGGTCATCGATGCCGTCCTGTTCTCGTTGGCGGTCGCCGTGGGGATCACCCCGCAGCTGCTGCCGGCGGTCGTCTCGACCAGCCTGGCGACGGGGTCACGGAGGTTGGCCGACAAGAAGGTGCTCGTCAAGCGCCTCGTCTGCATCGAGGACCTCGGTGACATCGACGTGCTGTTCACCGACAAGACCGGAACCCTCACCGACGGCCACATCAGCTTCGAACGATCCATCGGACCGGCCGGTGCATCCAGCCCGGACGTCCTCACCCTCGGACTCGTCTGCAACGAGGCCACCCCGGTCGGGATGAGCGCGGTGGGTGGCAACCCCCTCGACGTCGCCCTGTGGGAGGCGCCCGGAGCGACCGTCGGTCGAGTCGCAGGATTCAGCCGGGTCGCCGTCGCCCCGTTCGATCACGACCGACGGTGCCTGTCCGTCCTCACCGACCGGGAGGACCAGCGGCTCCTCATCACCAAGGGCGCTCCCGAGACGGTCATCGACCGTTGCACCGTCGTACCCGACGAGGCACGCCGCGTCCTCGACCGGGAGTTCCGTTCGGGCAACCGCGTCGTCGCGATCGCCACACGGGCGGCCGACGGACTGACGACGCTCACCGTCGATGACGAACACGACCTGGTCCTTGCCGGATTCCTCGTGTTCCTCGACCAGCCCAAGCCGTCCGCCGCCGCATCGATCGCACGCCTCGGCGGGCTCGGCATCACCGTCAAGGTCGTCACCGGCGACAATCCGGTCGTCGCCGAGACCGTGTGTCAGACCCTCGGCATCGACTCGGACGGCACGCTGACCGGGGCCGACCTCGACGCGCTCGATGACGCCGAGCTCACCGCTGCGGTCGGCGGCGCCACGATCTTCGCCCGGATCAGCCCCGAGCAGAAGGCCCGCATCCTCCGTGCGCAACGTGACGCCGGGTCCGCGGTGGCTTTCCTCGGTGACGGCGTCAACGACGCGCTCGCACTCCACCACGCGGATGTCGGGATCTCGGTCGACTCGGCCACCGATGTGGCCAAGGATGCGGCGGACATCATCCTCCTCGAGCAGGACCTCGATGTGCTCGCCGACGGCGTCGCCGAAGGCCGCCGCATCTTCGCCAACACCATCAAGTACGTCCTCATGGGAACGTCGTCGAACTTCGGGAACATGTTCAGTGTCACCGTGGCCGCTGCGTTCCTGCCGTTCCTGCCGATGCTCCCGTTCCAGATCCTGCTCAACAACCTGCTGTACGACACGAGCCAGATGACCATCCCCACGGACCGGGTCGACGAGGAGCAGCTCGCCCGCCCATCGCACTGGGACGTCGGATTCATACGCCGGTTCATGGTCCGCTTCGGCCCGATCAGCTCGGTGTTCGACTTCGCCACCTTCGCGGTCATGCTGTCGGTGTTCCACGCCGCAGCACCCGAGTTCCGATCCGGATGGTTCGTCGAGTCGCTCGCCACCCAGACCCTCATCGTGTTCGTGATCCGCACCCGACGGGTCCCGTTCACCCGCAGCAGGCCGTCCCGTCCGCTGCTCTCCTCCGTGATCGCCGTCGTGACCATCGGCGCCCTGATCCCCCAGAGCCCCCTCAACCACACACTCGGGTTCGCCCCGCTGCCGGCGGCATTCTTCGCTGTGCTCGTCGCGTTCGTCGTCGTCTACCTGGCATCCGTCGAGACCGCCAAGTACTTCTTCTACAAGACCGCGACCCCCACCACCAAGGCGCCCCTCCGGCGAGGCCGTGCCCATCGCGTCAACCGGCTGGCGGCGCGTTGGAGCCACCACGAAGCTCTCCCACCCGTCGCCCGCCGTGGATCCGGCGACGGGTAGCGGCCCCGATCCGGCGGGATCCCACCGAGGGCGTCGACTCCCCGGTCATGCGCCCCGAACCGGGGGGCTGTCACCTCCGAACGGCGTCAGTGGGCGAGCACCTGCCAGTCGAGCGTGGTCCCTCCTGCCGCGTTGCCGGTCACTTCGAGGCGTCCGTGCAGCTTCTCCGCCCGCCGGCGGAGATTGGCCAGACCCCGGCCACCGCCGATCGTCCCGGTTCCACCGATGCCCTTGCCGTCGTCACTGACCCGGAGCCGGCAGAGACTGCCCTCCACGCTGAGCTCCACGCTCGCCTCGGTTGCCTCGGCGTGTCGTCCGATGTTGGTGACGGCCTCCCGCAGCGTGGCGAGGAGCTGCTGGGTCACGTCATCCGAGATCTCCGTGTCCACGGGACCATCGAACGTCAGTCGCAGTGGAATGCCGATGATGTCACCCAGTTCGCGAAGGAGCTTCGTCATCTGCGTCCGCACGCCCACCTCGGATCCCAGGAGGCTCAACTCGAAGATGGTCGACCGGATCTCCTTGATCGTCTCGTCGAGACTGGCGATCACGCCCGCCAGACGCTCCGCCTCACCGTCCCCCGTCGTGGTACCCGCGATCCCCTGGAGCGTGAGTCCGGCGGCGAAGATCCGTTGGATCACCCGGTCGTGAAGATCCCCGGCCATGCGCTCGCGATCGTCGTGGACCGCCGCCTCCTTGGTGCGCTTATGGAGCCAGGCGTTCTCGATGGCAATGCCTGCCGACAGTGCCAGCGCCTCGATCAGGACGAGGTCGTCGTTCGTGAACTCGGACCATCCGATCTTGTCGGTCAGGTACAGGTTGCCGTAGACCTCGTCCCGGACCTTGATCGGTGCGCCGAGGAACGAGGTCATCGGGGGATGATCGAGTGGGAAGCCCGAACGGTTCGGGTGCGCGCTCAGGTCGGCGATACGAATCGGCTCGGGATGGTCGATGACCAGACCCAGGATCCCCAGGCCCTTCGGCCGCCGCCCGATCAGACGTTCTGCTTCCGGGTCGAGTCCGACGGTGATGAACTCGGACAGCCCGGTCCGCTCGCTGTTGAGCACCCCGATGGCCCCGTACCGGGCTCCGGTGATCGAACACGCCTCCTCGATGACCTGTTGCAGGATGCCCGGCAGGTCCAGATCGGCGCCGATGAGCAGCATGGCCTCGATGATCCGCCGGAGCTTCGAGGCGTCTTCGATGGAACGGAGAGACATGATCCCCTATCCGGGTTCGGTAGGTCGACCGTGATGGTGGCTTCCACCACAGTACGCCCTGGGAGCAGCACTACGCAGATTCGATCGATCCGTGGCTGTCACTGCGCACCGACCGAGTGGCCGGGCATCCGCCGGGTGACGGCAGCGTCGGATCCACCTGTCCAGGATTCCCTCCCAGCCGGTTCCCCCCGCTCCGCACCGTGGCGGTCCCCGGGGCTCAGAGGAACCGCGCCACGTACGAGGCGAACCGCTCCCGCAGTTCGTCGACGCGGAGTCCGACGTCCTCGGCCCGGTAGTCGATCCTCCCGAGCCTCCCCCGGGGGTGCCCGACGAGGTAGCCGCCGATCGCCTGCCGGGCGGCATCGTCGAACGGCTGGTCGGCCAGCTCGTAGATCGCCCGGACCGTGCCGAGCTCGTCGGCCATGAACCCGTCGAAGCGCACGTCGAGGGCGTGCGCCTCGTCCAGCAACCCACGGTCCCGCACGCATGCGGTGAGCAGGTCGTCGATACGATCGGCCCACGACCGGCCGAGCGCGGCGGCATCCACCCGGTCGGCGTACATCCGGGCGCTGTAGGCGATCATGGTCGCCATCGACACCACGACGTCGACCGGGTCGCGGTGTGTCACCACTGTCGTGGCCCCCGGGAACACCTCGGACAGGACGGGCAGCTGCTCGAGGTGCTGGGGCGACTTGAGGACCCACCGCTCCCCACCCCTCGTGAACTGGAGCGCCTGCAGCATCGTCCGCAGGTAGCGGTAGTGGGGTGCCTGGTCGTGCGCACGGTAGTAGGCCCGCCAGTCCGGAACCGGAGCCAGCGCCTCGAAGAACATCGTCGAGAAGTCCACGGCCAGGAGCTGGATCTCCTCGTGCACGTGGTCGGTGCTCATCTCGTGCATGAGTGGGAACAGCGGCATGGCCTCGTTCATGAACCACACGGCGGCGTCGGTCCGGCCGCGCCTCGGGTCGGGCTCGATCCCGAGCTCGTCCGGCATGGCGAACGGCTCGAGACTCTCCCAGTAGGGCAGCGAGCGCAGGGCCGGATCGGCGGCCAGCAGGTTGTGGAGATGGGTGGTCCCCGTGCGGGGCAGGCCAACGATGACGATCGGCGGCGCCAGCTCGATGTCGTGGATCTCCGGGTGGCGGGCGAGCAGATCGGTCAGCAGGAGGCGGTTCCTCAGCAGCTGCACCAGCTGGGAGTGGAAGACGACCCGGCCGGCCGGGGTCACCGGGTCGACGTCGCCCAGCGCGGCGAGCAGCACCTCGAGGCGCTCCACGTAGTCGAGCGGGCCGAAGTCGGTGAGGCCCGTCTCGCGGACCGCCTGTTCGTGCAGGCGGCGGGAGTCGAGCGGGCAGTCGTCGGCCATCGCCCCCATACCCTCGAGCATCTCGACCACGTGTGGCGCGAAGACCGGTCGAGCCAGGTCGTCGATGTGGACGGCGTCCGTCATGGTTCCCCCGATCCGTTGCCCTCGATCCCCACTTACAATACGCTAGGTAACGGAATGACGTCGACCACCGCCACCCGCATGCACCTCGGCCGACCCCGGGACCCCCGGATCGACGCCGCCGTCCTGCGTGCCGTCGTCGAGCTGCTCCCGAGGACCGGCTACCAGGGACTCACCGTGGCTGCAGTGGCCGCCCGGGCGGGCACGACCAAGCCCGCCGTCTACCGCCGGTGGCCGACCAAGGCGCAGCTGGTCCACGAGGCGGTCTTCCCCTCGGTGGACGGCCCGCTCGTGCCGGACGGCGACGACCTGGTGGCGGACCTGCGCGCCATGGTGGCGGCCTCGGCCGAGCTGTTCGGGAGACCGGAGGTCCGCGCCGCGGTCCCGGGCCTCCTGGCCGAGTTCGCCGGCGACCCGGGCACCCATGCCGAGCTCCAGCGCCGCGTGGCGGTGCCGGCATGGGCCGGCCTGCGGGCACGGATCGAGCGGGCGGTTGCGTCCGGTGACGCCCGACCCGACGTCGGACCCGACGTGCTGCTCGACGTGATCGGCGGCGCCACGCTGATGGCGCTGACCGTTCGCCCCGGACGCACGCTGGACGACCACTGGGTCGACGACGTCGTCGACCTCCTGACGAAGGGACTGCTGCGATGAGCGAACCGACATGGGACATGACCCGTGCCTGGCGCGGGCTGCTGGACGGGCTCGCCGGGCTCGACGGGCAGTTCCTCGACGGGCCGCGTGCCGTCGGCGACGAACGAGCGGTCGCCGAGGGGTACCGGATGCTGACCACCGGGCTGTCGGTCGCGCTCGACGTCTACCTCTACGCCGACCCCACCCGACCGGCATTCGTCGACGTCAACACGCCGTGGCGCCGGGACCGGGCCTGGGGGGGCGACAACACCGATGCCTACTACTCGCTGGCCGTCCTGGACCCGGGTCGCCACTACCGTGTGAGCGGCCAGCGCGGCGACAGCACGTACTTCTCGCTCACCGTCTACAACGAGCCTGGCCCGGGACAGTGGTCCAACCGGATCATCGGGATCGTCAACGATGCCGACCTGGACATCGACGAGGACGGCCGGTTCTCGTTCACGATGGGACCGTCCCGGCCCGACGGGCACACGGGACCGTTCATCGAGTTGACCGGCGACACCCACGTCGCCTTCACCCGGGACTACCAGCTCGACCCCGCGACCGGTCGCCGGGTCACCTGGGAGATCGAGTCGCGTGACCCACCGGGGCCGCTGACCCGCACCGACGCGGCCACCGCCGCCGCCCTGCGTTCCGCGCTGACCTGGGTGCAGACCCTGTTCCTGACCGTCCCGCTCACCGTGGCCCCACGCGACGCGCCCCAGACACTCGGGCACAACACGCCGCAGCTCGCCAACGAATTCGCCGACCCCTACCAGGTGCCGGACGCGAACTTCGGCTGGTCGGCACGGGACGCCTGTTACGCGTTCGCCAGCTACCGCATCGGGCCGGGCGAGGCGCTGGTGATCACCCACCGCCCCCCGGCGTGTCGGTTCTGGAACCTGGTGGTGTGGAACCCCTTCCTGGCCACCGAGGTGCCGACCGATGCGCACACCTCGATCAACAACGGTGCCGCCCGGCCGAACGCGGACGGCACTGTCACCGTCGTCGTCGGACACGGCGACCTGGCCCACCCCAACGCGGTGTCGACGGCCGGCCACGGCGACGGTTCCCTGGCCTTCCGCTGGTTCCTGGCCGATGTCGTCCCGGACCGGCCGACGGTCGAGGTCGTGGCAGTGGCGGACGCCCCCACCGACGTGACCTGAGGGTCGGGTCGTCGCCCGGTGGATCACTGCTGCGCCAGGCACGCAGCTGGCCCGGCCGGCGACCCGACCCCACGACCGGTGGGATGATCGGAGGCATGGCGAACGACGTGCGTCCCCCGCCCGGGTTCGGTTGCCTCACCACGATCGTCGGCGTGGCCGTGCTGGCGGCGATCGTCGTGCTGGGCTTCCTCGTCGGATTCATCGCGCTGGGCGTCGTTGCCGCACTGCTGGTCGTCGGCCTTGTGGTCTGGGCGGTGGATCGGGTCCTGGTCGCAGTGAGCCCGAAGCGCCGGGAGCGACGGGCGGCCCGGAACGCACTGTTCGTCTGGCGGTTCGGCCAGGAGCGGTCGGGCGAGGTGATCGACACGACGGCCATCGAGACGACAGGGCGTTCGGGCGACCCGAGGCCCGACGAATTGGGGCCGGATCCGTCGGGGCCGGAGTGAATCAGCAAACCAGGTGCCACTCTCGGCACCCTCGGGATCGGCGACGGGTCGACAAGTGCGTGGACCTGACGCAATCGGCGACTCGAGCTGGGTGGGTTCGGCCCGGGAGGACCGAGCCGCACCGGTCATCCGGGGCTGGCGACGTCTCCGGGGTCCTGCGCGATCCCGTCGTCGACCGGGTGCCGGACCGGCGCCGACAGGAGCGACCGGGTACAGCCGAGGGCCATCAGGACAGCCGCTTCGCCTCCGCCAGCCCGGTGGCGCTGTAGACGCCGTCGGGGAAGACGGCGTCCCAGGCATCACGCACGCCACGGAAGTCCTCGCTCGGTCCGTAGGCGGCGCGGGCGGCAGCGACCACTTCGTCCCGACGGGC
Source organism: uncultured Actinomycetota bacterium (assembly GCA_963835445.1). Classification (GTDB taxonomy): domain Bacteria; phylum Actinomycetota; class Acidimicrobiia; order Acidimicrobiales; family RAAP-2; genus Bog-756. Next base: position 255,148 of record CAWIFO010000001.1, on the reverse strand, counting down.
GGCCACGGCGGCACCGGAGGCGAAGTCCAACTCGGTGTCGATCTGGGCGATCGACTCGGCGAAGCGTCGCTGGTGTCCGATCAGGCGGATGGCGTTGGGGGATGGTGTCACGGGGTCTCCTTGTCCGTAGCGGGAGGGCCAGCTGGTGCATCCGCGCTCCTGAGCCGTCGAGCGGGCAGTCGGCGGACCAACCTCCCACCTGGCCCGCCCGACCTCTCGCCCGCTGTGTAGGTCCCACTCAATCACACGGGGCGGCCGCTCCGACCGAAACGGACATCGTCTGGGCCCGACCGGGCGGACTCCCTCGGCCGGGCCACACCGACGTCGTGCCACCGACCGGGCGGATGCGGCATCGGGCGGTTGCGGCACGAGGGACCACGTGTCGCCCATGGGAGTAATTCGGAGGCGGTCAACCCGCGGGAGCGGACAGCTGTCGAAGCCTCCCCACGCGGTCGTCATCCTCCCCGAGATAGCGAACCAGTACGCCGAGGACCCGATCGACGTCGAGCGCGCCGATCGCCATCATCTCCTCGAGGTCGGCCCAGTCCTTCGTCCTGTTGAAGAAGGCTTTGAACACGGCCAGATCGGAACACCCCAGAAAGGGAATCTGCCGCCCGCCGAACCCATGGAATCGCCGACGCTGTGCCGCCTGGCGGTGGAAATCGGTCGTGTCCAGGAAGATGTCGACGGGCGTCTGCTCCCACCAGAGCCGGGCCTGTCCGTCGCGTCCGAGCGCCGGGAGGTCCGCATCGGTGTGGTCCACCGGCGGAGGAAGGGCATCCAGCACCCGTCCGGCATCGTCCTGGCCGACGAAGACGTTCACATCGATGTCGATGGTGCCCCGTGCACGCTCGGTGCAGAAGGCCAGCGCCAGGGCGCCGCCGAAGGCGTAGGGCAGTCGCTCGTCCTCGAGGGCCGCACCGATCACCAGGATCTTGTCGACGATCGACGTCATCGCCGTCCAAAGAGCGGGAACTCCAACATGGGCGAATGGCGGGCGGGAAACTGCTCGGCCAGGTCGAGTACGGCGATCAACTCGTCGCCTCGGGACAGTCCCGCGAGATCGGAGGGCGTCCCGAGAAGGGTGGCTTCGAGCGAGCATCCGGCTGCGGCCACGATCCGTGACAGCACCGCTGTCGTCGGGTCCACCCGGCCGTTCTCGTAGGCCGAGAGCGTGGCGTGGGAGGTCCCGGCCCGGGCGGCAAGAGCCCGGAGGCTCAGCTTCGACTGACGCCTCGCCGTCCGGATGATCAGCCCCGCGTCCATCACCATATGGTATCAGAACCGATACCACTTCAAGACCCAGTGATGGTGCCCGGCACGTCGACCTCAGCGCAGGCGGAGCCGGTCACTCCACTGCGGACCTCGACAGCACCGGCGCAGGACTGCGGTCCCGGAATCTGCAGCTACGTCGAGCCACCGGTGTGCCCATCGGGCCCACCGCCGCTGTCCCGCAACTGCCGGACGAGTGGGAGGACCTCGTGGCCGAGAACCGTGATCTGTCTGCGGATCTCCGACGGTGGGACCCCGGGGATGTGCACCCGCACGTTGACGGCGTCGGCGCCGGAGGCGATCCAGGTCCCGTAGATGCGGTGGGCAACCTCCTCCGGGTCGTCGGCCGTGATCGTCTGGTCGTCGGCGAACGACGCACCCGAACCGGAATAGCTGTCGTACACGCCCCGTTGGCGGTCGATCAGCGCCGTCGGCGGGGCGCCCACCCATACCCTGCGAATGATGACCTTCGACTGGTCACCCCCTGCCGAGTCGTACGCGTCGCAGATCCGGCGCAGACGGGCGACGTCGGACATCCCCTCGGACAGGATGCCGGCCCCGCACCGTGCGGCGCGTCGGGCGGCCGACGGCGAGGCGGCGGCGCTGAGCACGGGGACCGGGGCCTGGCGACAGGACTGCAGCGCCCGGTCACCCTCCAGCGCCCGCAGGTCGCGACCCCTGAGCATCTCGACGATCCGTGGGAGGCCGGCCTTGAAGAGGGGAACGGCGTCAGCCGGATCGACATCCATCGCCTCGAAGTCACGTGGAAGCGCTCCCGCTGCCACTCCGAGTCCCACCCGGCCCGGGTGTCGTACGGCGAGCCACGCCACCTCCTCGGCCAGTTGGGCGACCGGACGGAGTGGGAGCAGGACCGGGCACGCGGCCACCCAACCCGTCAGGGTCTCGTCGAGGATGAACGAAGCCACCTGCAGGGGGTTCGGCAGGTAGCCGGCGAACCCACCGTGATGCTCACTGGTCATGATCCCGTCGAAGCCGGCGGACATCCCCAGATTCGCCTGGTCGCACAACTCGCGAAGGATGTCGCGAGCGTCCAGCTCGTTGTGGGGGTAGAGCCGGAGTGAGACCGAGCCTCGGGCGAACAGCACGCGCTCCGAACACTATGCGGCTCCAGCCGACGAAGGTGATGCCCGAGACGTGCTCCCCCGAGACTCCGGCTGGGGCTGTCGCCGTCGGTCGTGAGCGGGCCGGCCGGATGTCGGGACGATGTGGCGGCGGAGCAGCCACGCGTAGCGTTCGACCGTCCGCTCGGCCAGGTCGATCCGTCGATCGAGCCGTTCCACGGCATAGCCGGCGAACGTGGCTTCCGATGCCATGGGACCCACCGGATGCGGTCGGTCAGCGGACCACCCCCTCAGGAGGTGGGGCCGCCGATCCACCCGCGTCGGCGGAAGAAGTACAGCAGGACGAGCACGGTCGCTAGCTCGAGTCCCAGGCCGAAGACGAGGAACGGGAGCCGCCCCGTGACGTGCCCGATCAGGAACGTGAAGTTCTGCCCGAAGAATCCGGTCAGGTAGCTCAACGGCAGGAAGATGGTGGCGATGATCGTCAGCTGCTTCATCACCACGTTGAGGCGGTTGGACACGGTCGACACGTGGGTGTCCATCACTCCCGACAGCAGGTCACGGTAGCCGTCGACGATGTCGGCGATCCGGATGAGGTGGTCGTAGATGTCGCGGAAGTAGCGCTGCCCCTCCTCGGTCATGCTGGGCAGTTCCACGACGCCCGAGGCGAGTGCGGCGAACATGTCGCGCTGGGGAGTGATGACCTTGCGCATGGCGATGAGCGACCGCTTCAGGTCGAACAGGGTACCGAGCTGCGCCTCCGTCGGCTGCCGGAGGATGTCGTCCTCCAACTCGTCGATGCGGTCGTCGAAGCGGCTCAGCACGGGGAAGAACGTGTCGATCAGGCTGTCGACGATCAGGTAGAGGAGCGACACCTGAGGTGAGACATCCTCGATGAGATGGCGCCGGGCGATGCGCGCATGGACATCGGCCAGCGCCGGGCAGTCGCCGTGGTGCACGGTGATCACACCGTGGGGCAGGAGGAAGATGTGGAGCTCCGAGGTGGCGAAGGTCTCGGGGATCGCTCCGTGGACGACGAAGTACGTGAAGTCGTCGAACTCGTCGATCTTCGGCCGCTGGCCGAAATGCTCGGCGTCCTCGACGGCCAACCGATGGAGTTGCAGGGTGTCGGTGAGGAAGCGTGCGGACTCCTCGTCCAGGCCGTCCAGGTCGAGCCAGAACGGGGCCGACGTCGCCACGACGTGGGCCACGGCACCCGTCGTGGCCTCCGTCGTGGATCCGTCAACGACCAGGGAGCCCTTCATGAATCGATTCTGGTCCGGAACGTCCGACAGGCCGAGGATGCCCGGTCGGTGAAGCAGGCCTGATCGTCCTGTGGAGCTCCGGGGTCGACGCATCCGACTCGTGCCGTCGCTCGACCATCCGCAACGGTCGAGCGACATCATCAGCGCGCACGGCTGGGCGTCATGTTGGGGTTCCCTGGTCAGGGCCCCAGGGACAGGCAACGGGTCGCTGACGGGGACCCGGGGGCTCAGCATCATGGTGTATCCGTGGTGTATGGCCCGCACAAACATCGACGTCGACGACGATTCCTGTCGAGTCGTGATGCAGCGCTACCGCCTGTCGACCAAGTGTGAGGCCGTCAACCTCGCGTTGCGACTGCTCGCTGCCGAAGCGCTGACCGTCGACGATGCTCGGGCATTGCGAGATACCAGGTGGGAGGGCGACCTCGACGAACTCCGCGCCAGCCGGACTTCGTGATCCTGATCGATTCCTCGGCGTGGATCGAGTTCCTGCGGGACACCGGGAGCCCGTCCTGCCTTCGGGTGGATGAACTCCTCGGGACGGACATCGCCGTGTGCGCACCGGTGCAGATGGAGATCCTCGCCGGGGCGCAAGATGATCGGCATCTCTCCGATCTTCGGGGACTGCTTGCCGGAGCAACGCTCCTGGCAACCGAGTCCATCGACTTCGAGGGAGCCGCAGCGCTCTATCGCATCTGCCGCCGGCAAGGTGAGGCGCCCCGGAAGTTGATCGACCACCTGATCGCGGCGATCGCCATCCGAGCCGACGTGCCCATTCTCCACGCCGACACCGACTTCGAGGTCCTCGCCCGCCACACGGCGCTCAGCACCGCCTGAGTCCGGGAACCCGACGGGCTTCCACTTCGCCATGACCTCAGCGCGTGCTGCTGCGTAAAGAGGTGCGGCGATCACCCGAGCGGACAAGTCCGAGCGATGACGGCCGATGGTGAACCGAATGCTCACTTGGAGCACCTCACTGTTCCTACGTGTGGGACAGCGCCGAGTTCGTCAGCCAAGAACTCGCTGACGAAGGGGCAATTGCCGCATCGGAAGTGCGGCCGTCAGTCAGAGGCCGCGTAGCTCACCTCCCTGCATGTCCCACTCATCCGGGGATCTCCCGATGGATACCGCTCACCTCAGCTCACACACCCCAGGGCCAGCGGAAGGCAACCTCCTCTTGGGTCGCCTCGTGCAGTCATGGTCCGTAGGCGGACAGGGTCTTCGGAACCCACGGACAACCCGGAATGACGCGCAGCGTGGCTCCGGATCGCTACCCACTGTGGGGATTTCCCCTTCAGCAACACGATCGGTGCTTGTCCGGGGACGACGACCCCATTTCGTCTTGACACGTCGATGGTCTCCCGTCAGTATTCGAGCGTCATCGGGCTTCAGGGTGACGGCGGAATCAACTCTGAACCCATGGGGGATCGACGTGCGGAGCAATGCTGCAGGTAGGGCTGGATCGACCTGGATCCGGTTGGTGCTCGTTGCGACCACAGCAGTGGCGGCGATTGGAATCGCCGGAGGTCAGGCGGGTGCGGCGCCACGCAGCGGGCACAGGACGCGGACGGCATCGACCCCCGGTGCGACTCCCGGTCAGCGGATCCCGACGATCAAGCCGAAGAGCCTGAGTGGGCCCCACCTGGTGACCACCCCGTCCGGACAGGTGACCTCTGTCGAACGGGGAGCCCCGATCATCAGCAAGGTGGTTCGTCGTGGCAGTGCCAAGCGTTCAACATCGGCGCTCAACCCGAAGTCGAAAGCCGCGACGAAGCACCTGAAGCAGCTGGTCGCGGCCGCAGCATCGGCCGGCAATCAGGCAATCCCCCCGGATCTGCACCTGGCAGCCGGACTCACACCCCGGTGGCTCCTGGATCAGGCCCCGCAGCGATGGATGACCGTGTCCGGTCGACCGACACCGGCGTCGGTCCTGGCAACCCGAACCGGGGCGAACCACTTCAAGGGTTCGTCTCTGGCTTCTGGCTCGAAGGCCGTCAAGAAGCGGACCGGCCGGGCCCTGCCTGCCACCACGTCGGGCACGACCACCAACACCTCCGGGTCCAAATCCGCGGGTCCGGCACCCGCGAAGCTCAACGCCGGAAGTGGGCTCTCGGGCAACGTGTCGGGGGTCGTCACCGACTCGGCGTCCGGACAGCCGGTGCCAGGTGTCGTGGTCACGGCGTATTCCCGGACCACGTACACGCAGGCACCTGAAACGGCGGTGACCGACGCCGCGGGGTCGTACACGTTGACCGGACTCCCCGTTGATTTCTACGACCTTGCGTTCACCGACAATGCCCAGGGTCACCTGGTCCAGTATTCGGGCGAGCAACCGACCACCTCGACGGCGACCCCGGTCGACGTCACAGCAGGATCGAATGCCACAGGCGTCGACGCCCAGCTCATCCCCGGGGGCAGCATCTCAGGCGTCGTCACCAGCGGGAGCACCGGCCTCCCGCTCACCAATGTGTGCGTGTCCGCCTTCACCCCGCAGGGAACCGTTGTCGGCGGAGGATGCACGGACTCCACCGGCAGGTACCAGACGACTGGTTTGCCCAATGGATCCTACGAGATCGAGTTCATCGACAACAACAACACCTACGTGCCCGGATGGTACGGCGGCTCGTCACGCACAGCGGCGACCCCGGTCACGGTAAGCACCGGTGCCGTCACGTCGGGCATCGGGGACACGATGGTGCTGGGGGGCTCGGTCAGCGGGGTCGTGACCGCGGCGGAATCCGGCACCCCCCTGGGATCGATCTGCGTCTACGCCTACGGAACCTCGTCCAGCAGCGCGTCGTTCTGTACGGATTCCACCGGGACGTTCGACGTCACCGGACTGGCGACGGGAACCTACGCGCTCTGGTTCTACGACCAGGACCTTCGCTACCTCGGCACTGCCTACACCGGGCCCGGTGGAACGTCGACCGTGTCCGTGACCACGGGTTCGGTGACCAGCGGGATCACCCAGAGCCTGCAGTTGGGAGGGTCGATCTCGGGGACCGTGACCGATGCGTCGACCGGGCTCCCGTTGGCGGGGATCTGCGCGTACGAGAACAACTACTACGGCTATAGCCCTCCGGTTTCCCAGTGCTCGTCGTCAACCGGGGCATTCACCCTCACGGGACTGGCCTCGGGGAGCTATTACCTCTCGATGGTGGATCCGTCGGGAAATTACGTCACGTATCAGTCGTCCACCACAGTGGCCGTGGTGGCGCCCGGCACCGTCTCGGGGATCGCCGTGGCGGTGACGCTCGGTGGTTCGATCTCCGGGACGGTCGAGGACGCCGTCTCCCACGCACCGCTCACCGGTATCTGCGTCGAGGCGTACGGGTCGTCGTATCGCACCGATTGCACGGACGCCAGCGGCAACTTCCAGATCAACGGCCTCGCCACCGGCAGCTACCAGATATATGCATACGACAATCTGGGAAGGTACCTCGAGGAGGTGTACGGGATGTCCGGCTCGTCGGGCACCCCGATCGAGGTCCCGGTCACCAACGGCACGACGACGACGTCGATCGATCCGCTGATGACTGCGGGCGGCACCGTGACCGGGTCGATCAAGGCTGCTGGGTCGAACCAGCCACTGGCCGGTATCTGCGTCTACGTATCCGACAGCGTGTCCAGTGGATCCTCGTGCTCACGGATCGATGGCAGCTACACGGTCGGCGGCCTCGGGGCCGGCGGCGCCCAGGTCCAGTTCTACGACCCGTCCGACCAGTACGTAACGCAGTACTACGACAACCAGTCGTACAGCACGGCGACGTCGGTCACGATCGCCACGGGCACCACGACCTCGGGCATCGATGCGGCGATGGTGCTCGGAGGGGCCGTCTCCGGGACCGTCACAGCCGCCGACACCGGTCAACCGTTGGCTGGCGTCTGCGTGAGTGCCTCTGGCACGCTCGGGTTCGACGGAGGCGGGCCGTGGTCGTGTACCGACAGCACCGGCTACTACCGCATCAGCGGTCTGCCGACGGACACAGTGAGTGTCACCTATCCGGCGCCCCCGCTGTCGGGGTACGTCTCGAAGACGGTGTCCTCGCTGTCGGTCACCGCCGGGCAAACGACGACGTCGGATGTCTCGTTGGCCCTCGGCGGGGTGATCAGCGGAACTGTGACATCGGCATCCACGGGGCTCCCGTTGAGCAATGTGGAGATCGGTGCGTTCTCGACGCAAGGATTCAGTGCCTACGCCGTGACCGATTCCTCCGGGAATTACACGATCATCGGCCTTCCCTCGGGGAGTTACACCGTCGGCTTTGCTCCCCCCTATGGCTCCGCCTACATCCTGCAGTGGTACGACGGCCAGTCGTCGAACTCGACGGCGACGTCGATCGCCGTGTCGGCGGGAAATACCTATCCACACATCGATGCGGCGATGCAGCTCGGGGGCTCGATCACCGGGACCCTCACCAGCGCTGCCACCGGCCTTCCGGTGTCCGGCGCATGGGTCTACCTCTACCAACCCGCAACCGGTCAGGGGGTCGCGTCCGCCACATCCGGGACCGACGGGACGTACACGCTGGTCGGACTCGCGACGGGCAGCTATGACGTCGAATTCGGGGCGAGTGGCTACCAGACCCAGTGGTACCAGAACCAGACGTCGTACTCCTCGGCCAACCCCGTGTCCGTCACGGCGGGCCAGACCACAGCGCACATCGACGGTCAACTCCTCCTTCCGGCAACGATCAGCGGAACCGTCACTGACGCGTCGTCGGGTAGCGGCGTGAGCCTGGTCCACGTGACGGTCTTCAGCGGCTCGATCGCGGTGGGATCGGCGACCACTGGCCCCGACGGGACGTACACGGTCACTGGGCTGGCCGCCGGGACGTACACGGTCGAATTCGCCGGCTACAGCAGTTCCGGCTACGCGGCCCAGTGGTGGAACGACGTCGCCTCCCAGGCGGCGGCGACTCCGATCACCCTCGCACTCGGGCAGACAGTCGCCGCAGTCAATGCAAGCTTGCAGGCGCTCGGATCGATCACCGGGACGATCACCGACAGCTCGACCGGTCAACCGATCGCCGGGGTGTGCGTCACGGTGTCGCCGGCATCCGATATCGGCAACGCCATCTCGACCGCATGCTCGGATGCAACGGGCGCCTATCACGCGATCGGCATCCCGACCGGCACCTATCTCGTTGCATTCGCCGACCCAGCGGGCAACTACAGCGAACAGTGGTTCGACGCCAAGGCCGATGCCCTCTCCGCCGACCCAGTGGAGGTCATCACCGGCAGCACGACGTCGAACGTCGACGCCGCCATGTCACCGGCCGGGAAGATCTCGGGTGTGGTGACCGACAGTTCCGGCCAACCGATCCAGGGCGTGTGCGTCTATGCCTACGAGGCGACGACCTTCAACGAGGCGAACGGGAACTGCACGGACAGCACGGGCACCTATGTGATCGGCGGCCTCACACCCGGAAGCTACGACGTCGAATTCGCCCCGTACGGAAGTCCGTACATTGGTCAGTGGTACGACAACAGTGCCACCAGTTCGACTGCAACGGCGATCGCCGTCACCGCAGGGGCGACGCAGCATGCGAACGCCTCGTTGGTGACGGGGGGGACCGTGTCGGGCACGGTGACGGACGCGGCCACCCATGCACCGCTGTCCGGCATCTGCGTCGACGTCTGGGACTCTGCCGGCTACAGCTCATCCGGGTGCACGGACAGCTCGGGTGTCTATACGACAGGGGGGCTCCCCACCGGCACGTACTACGTGCAGTTCTACGACGGAAGCGGTCGTGGCTATCTGACGCAGTACTACAACGGTCAGACAGACATCTCGCAGGCCAGTACGGTCGCCGTCCACCTGGGACAGAACACCGCGGGAATCGACGCGGCGATGACCCAGGGAGGCGTACTCGCCGGCAGTGTGACCGATGGCTCGACCTCCCAACCCCTGGCCGGTATCTGCATCGATCCCTACGGCACCGGGGGAGGGGGAGCCAGCTACTGCTCCAGCCTCACGACGGCCGGCAACGGCGGCTACTCCGTGAACCTGCCCGCCGGGCAGTACACCGTCTCGTTCCTGGATCCGAATCACCACTACATCGCCGAATCCATGTCGGCGACCGTCACCGCCGGGGCCACGACGACGCTCGATGCCGGGCTCACCGCGGGTGGGTCCATCTCGGGGGTGATCACGGATGCCAGCAATGGGGCTCCCCTGTCTGCAGTCTGCCCGATCCTCTATGCGCACGACACCCAGACACAAGTACTCACATCCTCAGCGTGCACCGCCACCGACGGGACCTACACCATCGGCGGACTCGCTCCGGGAACATACGACCTCGACCTCACCAATCCGAACGGTCGATTCATCCCGCAGTGGTACGTGAACGGTGGAAACGAGGGGTCGGCCACACCGGTCACGGTCGGGTCGCTCCAGGCGGTGACGGGGATCGATGCGGCAATGACACTCGGCGGGGTGATCACCGGCACGGTTCGCAGTTCGACCACGGGACTTCCGCTCGCCAACGTCTGCGTGACGATCTACCAGGGTTCGACGAGCGGAGTGGCGGCCACGGCGGGCTGCACGGACAAGACAGGCACGTACACCTCCCCCGGGCTTCCACCGGGGAGCTACACCGTGCAGTTCCACGACTCCACCGGTACCTATCCGGACCAGTGGTACAAGGATCAGGCCAATCAGTCGCAAGCAGCGCTGGTGGCAGTGACCAGCGGCAATGCGACCACAGGTATCGATGCATCCATGGCAACCCACTCCTCCGGACCAGGAGGGACGGTCGCACTCGCCAAGGCGAAGACGGTCATCGGGAACGCCACGATCCAGGTCTCGGGCTCCGGTTGGAACGCGAACGGCGATACCACTGTGACCATCACCGAATGTACGGGTGTGTCGTTCTCGACGGCATCGTGTGACCAAGCCGGTGAAGCGACAGCGATGCTCTCCACCGGGAAGACGGCCGGGGCATTCAAGAAGGTGAACCTGAAGGTTGTGGTGGGTGAGGTCGGCACGGGTGGCCAGACGTGTGGTGTCACCGGATCCGGCGCCTGTTATGTCGTGGTCGTCGGCAACTCGGGTGACTCCACTGCCAGCACTGCGCTGACCTTCGGTGCGCCGACCGCGGCGCTCAAGGTGACGACCAACGTCAAGTCCAATGCCGTGGACGGCCTCAAGGCCTCGGGCTTTCCTGCCGGCGACAACGTCGTCGCCGAGGAGTGCGATTCGGGCGCGACACCGGTCAACTTGGCGACCAGTTGCGATCCCGCCACATCGGTCTCCGGGCTGGCGTCGTCAAAGGGGAAGGTGGCACTCAGCGCCAAGGGAGTCACCGTCCTGACGGGGAGTGCCTACTCCGAATCGGGTAGCGGAACCTGCAGCCCCGGCGGCACGTGCAGCATCGTGGTCGACGACACGACGCAGCCGGGCGTCGCCGTGGTGGTTCCGATCACGTTGGCCCCCTGACCACGGGGGATCCCGTTTCGTCGACGCACCGTCCCGACGCTTCGTCCAGAAGGGTTGCAGCCGTCGGCTGGGTCCCCGTGAGCGACCGAGTCGATCCGGTCAAATGGGAGTCAGGCCACTCGATCGAGCTCTTCATCGAGGGCAGGGTCCGACTCCGCTCTCAGCTCGCACAGCTGGGGACGCGAGCCTTCGACCCCGATACCCACCAGCGTTCGCCGGGATCGTCAGCTTGACCTACTCGGGTTCGACGCTGGGCGCAGGCAGGTACTCGTCGGCCCACCTGGCCAGTTCATGCAGCATGGGGAGCAGCGCCGAGCCGGCGGCCGTCAGGCCGTAGGTCACCCCGGGTGGCCTCGTGTCGGTCACCGTCCGCTCGATCAGGCCTCCGGCGGCGAGTTCGGTCAGCCGATCCGAGAGCACTGAATCGGTGATCGTGCCGACGACCCGGCGTAGCTCGGCGTAGCCGGCCGGACCGGTGCTGAGCGACCCCAGGATGATTCCGTTCCAACGCTTGCCCAGGAATCCGAAGGCTCGGACGAGTCCGGCGTCACATGTGTGCTCGACGTCGGCTGCCACGAGATGTTCGTCGGGTTGCACCGCCTGAGGATTCACGTGTTCCCCATCCTACTGGCGCCCTTCGGCCTCACCACCGCTGTCCTGCCACCAATTCCGATGCCGTCGGCCATCATCGTCGAGTTCCTTCCACCGCTCGACTGGAGTGCCCGCGGCCCCGATGCGGCGGACGACGAAGAGTTCGTGTCCGAGTGCTACGACGAGATCTCCCGTGGCATGCAGTCGGCCCTCGACCGCCTGCATGCGCAGGACCCCCACCCGGTCATCCGAGGCGTGAACAACCTTGTCCGTCAGGGGAGGACACGGCTGAAGGTCCCGGAGGTCTGACGGGGTGGCTCGGGGTGGACTGCACCGTTCCGGACTTCCGGGGCTCGCGCTGAAACTCCGCTTGACGTTGCGCACGCGGGCCGAACGCCCGATTCCCCACGTTCCCTGCGTGCGAGGCTGACGACCGACTGCGCCGCTGCGTCGAGATTCACGTCGGTGAGGCAGGGCAATTCGAGCACACGGCGAGGCACTTCCTGTCGGGTGGGCGGCGTGACCAGCTACGTCAGTCGGCTCCTCGCTCCTCAAGTTGTTCAGGCGGAGCCTTCGCAAAGTCCGACAGGTGCGGCGTGGCATCGACCAGCGCTTCGCAGGCTCGCACGATCTCTGGATCACCGTCCCGTTCGTGGGCGTCGAGATACTCCCGAGCCTCGCCTACGGTCCTTGGGGTCCAATCGCTATTCCTGTCAGGCATGGGCTCCACCGTATCGGGCGCAGCCGTCGGGGACTCGCTCTTGCCTGGATGCCATCGTCCGATCGACACTCTCGAATTGACTGCTTGGATCCGGGCCGAGGTCCTCCGATGGTCATCCGGACGTCGGCCGCAGACGCACTTGGTGGTGCCTACGGGACTCTGGGTCGGTTGAAGACGTCCCGCAGAGTCGAACGGCATCTTGAAATTCCACCTCGTGCCCTAAGCCGGCAGAGGGGACCGGAGCCTGGCCCGCTCGTCCGGACGGGTTCGGTCACGTGAATCCGCCACCATGATGCGATGATGGCTCGGTGATCGTCAACCTTCTCCGCCTCACTGATCTATGACAATGCTGCGCCGCACCTCTGCCGGCTGGATCTCCCTGGCCGTGGTCGGCTTCATCCTGACCGGGTGCTCGTCGCAGGCAGCGCCACCCACGACTGTGGCGCGAGCCAGTGGACCCACCAGGCCGGTGTCCCAGTCGGGCATCGCCAACTGGCGCGAGGTCGGCAGCTACGACGAGAGCAGTCTGACCGCAAGCGAGGGCGTGGCCACGGTCGTCCCACCCGGGAGCGCGAGTTATCTCCTCTATCGGGGAATTACCTCGGTCCCCGCGAATCTGGCTGCCGAAGGTTGGGGGCACATCGGTGATCCCGACTCGGCCGATGGCTACATCATCGATGCCTACCAGGGGCCCAGCTCGGGGCACTCGAAGATGTTCCTGGTGACGACTCCATCCGGTGCGACTGTTCAGTACACCCACACCCTGGTGGCCGGCGAGGAGTACAACAACTCCTTCGACGCGATTGCACCTGGGACGCAGTGGATGGTCTCCGGCGAATGGGACACCATGAGCCACCTCCAGATCTATCCGACTCCGTACCTCAATCATCGGACGTCAACGCAAGGCGGCCAGCTTCCGCTGGCGGGCTACATCCATCTCGACCACAAGGTGAGCTACATCCAGGGCTGTGACTTCACCTCGAAGACCACACTCGTGTGCGTGTCCGACGATGACAGCCAGACGTTGTTCTCCAACCAGAAACCGCTGCTGGAAGTGGTCCTGCCACATGCATTGACGGGGACGACCGTTACGGGCCACGTCATAGACCTCGGCTCGATACCCCAGACGAGCACCTGCTCGGGCAGGTTCGAGGCGGAGGGCATCGACTATGCCGTCGCATCAGGCACACTGCGGGTCGAGATCATCCAGCCGGGATCGTGCATCCTCCGCACCACGGTCTACGAGTACACCCACGCCGGTTGAGCAGCGTCCTCAGCTCAACCATCTGGGGAGGTACCTCCAGTGTTCAGCGATGTGAGGCGTGGTCGACCGCCACCTTCGCCACCGGGCCACACAGAGCCTGCGCCCGACCACCTCAACATCGAGTGAGGTCGACGTGGCTTCCCAGACCAGGGCGAATGCGTCATCGTCGGACAGTCCGGGGGCAGGTCCATTCAGGTCGCGGAACACCGTGGTCGCCAACCCGGCCAGCCGCTCGTTCACGTCGATCAGCGCATGGTTGCCGACAAGGGAGTGCAGGAGGGCCGCAGCCTTCAAGCTCACGCACGGCAACGCATCTTCCCCAATTGCGCTTGAGTAAGGCCCCGCAACTGCCGAATTCAGGAGGCCCACGCCACGGACGGGCCCGATGCCGACAAGCCGCACGAGATGCACGATGTCCTCGAGATCGTGGTACTCGACCGTGTCTGCTCGGTACCGAAGCGCTCGAGCACGTCGGCCCAACGCTCGGTCATCCGCTCGGCGGAGCCATCAACTCGACTGGCATGCCCGGACCGTCCGTAGCGCTCCGCGGCGCCTGACCCACGCTCCTAGCCGGCACCGATCCGAGCGTTATAGCTGCTGATCGCAGCGTTGGCCTCGTTCTCGGCGAGGACTGCCGCGGCCTGAGGTGTTCGGCCGTTGCTCAGCATCTGGACCAGTCCGTCGGTCACCGCGTTCCGGACCCCCTGGTAGTCCCCGATCAGGGAGCCGACGTTCGCCGGATTGATCGAGCCCTGGGTGAGCTGGGTGTATCCGGTCTTGTAGTTGGGATCCTGTGTCCACCGTTGCACCAGGACCGGGAGTTGGGTCGCCGACTGGCGGACGGGCACGTAGCCACCTTCAGCGGCGAGACCTGCCTGCTCTTCGGGAGAGTCCAGGTACTGGATGAACTTCCAGGCGGCGGCCCGCTTCGCCAGCGACGAGTGATTGGGGATCCACAGTGACCCGTCACCGACCGGGACCCCTCCGCCGGTGGTGAGTGCCGGCAGCGGGGCGGTGGCGATCTGCGTCCCCTGGTACTGGCCCGAGTGCAGTACCGCTTCGATCGCCCCCACCACTCCGGAACCCTCGAAGGTCATCGCTGCATTGCCGGTACCGATGGCCAGCAGGTGGTCGATGCTGTTGGGATCCGAACCCGTGTTGAGGGCCAGTCCGGACTTCACCATCTGGTTCCACCACTGCCAGATCTTCACAGCCGTCGGGCTCCTCAAATTTGCTGCAGTGGCCCGTGCAGACCTGCCGTTGCCGTTGTTGACGTACTCGCCGCCGCTCTTCGCCAGGAGATACTCGAAGACGTAGGGCTGGGCGTGCAGCGCGATGCCATGGGTCGCGGCGCCCGAGGCGACGATCTTCTGCGAGTCCTGCATGACCTCCTCGAGGGTCTGCGGAGGATGGTTCGGGTCGAGTCCGGCTTTGGCGAACTTTGCCGGGTCGTAGTACAGGATCACGTTCGACACCGCCCACGGCATGGATCGCTGGACGTTCTGGTAGCTGTAGAACTTCAACGTCCGGGGCAGGTAGTCGGTGAGCGCGTAGTGGCTGGCATCGATGCAGTCCTGCACCGGTACGGTCGATCCGCTGTCGATCAGTTGCTGCACGGTCGTGTCCTCGAACTGCGCCACGTCGGGAAGATCTCCCGTGGACAGGCCTGCCTTGTACTTCTCGAACAACGATCGGTAGTCGGGCTGCTGGACGAGCGTCACGTGCACCTCGCTCTGCGAGGAGTTGAAGGCGTTGGTGGCGTTGACGAGCCAGTCGTTGTTGGTACGCACGAGTTCGTGCCACATGACGATCTGGACCGGCTTCGAGGCCGATGCCAGCGCACTGAGCCCACAGCCAGCGGGGTTCACGGCGCTCGAGGTCTGCTGGCTGGGGCCGGCCGACGAGCAGCCGGCCAGGCTGGAGGCGATCAGCAGCGCCCCGATGCCGAGTGCGGTGGCTCTCCTCGAACGGCGGTGCCCGGATTCCCTTGTCCGTGTAGTCATACGTCCTCCTTGGTCATCCCTTGACGGCTCCGGCGGTCAGCCCCCTGACGAGCTGCTTCTGGAAGACGACGAGCAGCACGAACAGCGGGATGAAGGCCAAGACGATTCCGGCGAATGTCACGTTGAAGTTGTTGATCTCACTCCGGCTCAGGTACTTGAGCCCGATCTGGACCGTGCGCAGCTTGTCGTTCTTGGTGACGATCAGCGGCCACAGGTACTGGTTGAATGCGGCAAAGAACGTGAACAGTCCCAGGGCCGCGATCGCGGGTCTGGCAAGCGGGACGGCGATCCGGGTCATGAATCCGAGATGTCCCAGGCCGTCGATGTCGGCGGCGTCGCGCAGTTCGCCGGGCATGCCCAGGAACGCCTGGCGCATCAGGAACGCCCCGAACCCGGTGGCCAGGAAGGGGACGATCAATGCGGCGTAGGTGTTGTACCAACCGAGGCTCACCACAGTCTGCAGGTTGGTGAAGAAGGTGACCTCGAGCGGGACCATCATGGTGGCCAGGAACACCACGAAGATCGTGCGCTTCCAGGGGAACTCCAAGAAGGCGAAGGCGTACCCCGCTGCGATCGACGTGGCCAGGGTCCCCATGACGATGGCCGTCGTGACGATGAAGCTGTTGACGAGGTACCGCCCGAGGTGCCCGGTGGTCCAAGCCGAGGCGTAGGTCGACCAGTGGGGACTCGTCGGGAACAGGAGCGGTGGACGGTGGGCGATCTGGTCAGGGGCGAGCAGCGAGTTCACGACCGTGATGTAGATCGGGAACATGATCACCACACTGAGGACGACCAGCACGAGGTAGCGACCGACCTTCGTCGCCCGCCGGCGCGTCGACGGTGTGCCGCGCCGGCTCACGACTTGGAGGACGACGGCCACGGCCACCATGCCGCAGACCACGTACAGGAAGGTGACGAATCCCGGTGCCAGCGTCGCCACCAGCGCGTCAGTTCGCATAGGTCACCCGACGTTCCAGGAGTCGGATCTGGACGAGCGCGAGCACCAGCGTGATGAAGAACAGTGCGATCGCCATGACCGATGCACGACCTGCGTTGTTCTGATTGAACACCTGGTCGTAGATGTTGTAGACGAGGAGATTCGTGCGCTCCAGCGGTCCGCCCTGCGTCAACAGGTCGATCTGTCCGAAGGACTGGAGCGACAGGATCGTCCCCACGACCACGGCGAAGAAGATCGTCGGGGAGAGCAGCGGCAGGATGACGTACCGGAACCGGACCCACCGCCTGGCTCCGTCGATCGCACAGGCTTCGAGCAGCTCGTCGGGGACGGCCTGCAGCCCGGCAGACATGAGGATGAAGGCGAGCCCGACGTTCTGCCACACCGTGACGACGGAGACCGCCACGAGCGCCCACGTGGGGTTGTCGAGCACGGAGAGCTGGTTCTGCTGGCCGAGCCAGTAGGTGAACAGCCCGACCTGCGGATTGAGGAGGGTGAAGAAGATGACCGAGGCCACCGCAACCGACGTGGCCACCGGTGAAGCGAAGATGGTTCGGAAGACCCGGCTCCCCCTGAGCATCTGGTGGGCGAGAAGCGCCAGGAGGAGTCCGAGGAGCAGGCTCGTCGGCACGGTGAGTAGGACGAAGACGGCCGTGACCCAGAGACTGTTCAGGAAGTTGTGCGAGCCCAGTACCTGGCCGTACTGGCTGAGCCCCACGAACCGCGAGGGCATGTTCGGGAACGGAGGGGTCGTGTAGAGCGAGAGGTAGATGTTCCGGGCAAATGGATAGAAGACGAAGACTCCGAAGATCAGCATCGACGGGGCGAGCAGGCCCGCCGCGAGGAGACGCTCCTTGCGCCGGCGGATCCGCCTGCGGGCGGTCTGCACGGGTCGGACTGCCGCCGTTGGTCGGCTGGTGCCGGAAGCCACCGAAGCTCGCGATCCGGCATTCACGACCCGACCCGCTCCCCTGAGTCGACGTCGAAGAAGTGGAGGTGCTCCAGGTCGAAGTCGAGATGGACGGCGCTTCCCTCGTCGGGGACAGGGATGTCGGCGTTCTGGCGCACGATCACCTCCTGGCCATCGGCCAGCCTGCAGATGACGTGGTTCTCCGACCCGAGCGACTCGACGACGGCGACGGTCGCCGGCAGCGGTCCCACGTCGGCGATGACGATGCGCTCCGGCCTGATCCCGACAGCGACATTCGACACGCCTGACGCCTCGAGCTCCTGACCCTGCCGTGCGGTCAGGGAGATCTGTCCGCCGCTGGTCTCCACGGCGAGTCGGCCGTCGACACGGACAGGCGTGCCCGTCACCATGTTCATTGGTGGGTTCCCGATGAAGCCCGCCACGAAGAGACTTGCCGGGCGTGCGTACACTTCCGCGGGCGGCGCCACCTGCTCGAGGATGCCGTTGTTCATCACGGCCAGACGGTCGGCCATGGTCATGCCTTCGATCTGGTCGTGCGTGACGTAGATGACGGTCGTCGAGAGACGTCGCTGCAGTTCGATGAGCTCGGTCCTCGTCTGAACCCGCAATTTGGCATCGAGATTCGAGAGCGGTTCGTCCATGAGGAAGACTTCTGGTCGGCGCACGATGGAGCGTGCCAGTGCCACCCGCTGACGTTGGCCCCCGGAGAGCTGTGCGGGGCGACGGTCGAGAAGCGGCGTGAGCGCGAGGCTTTCCGCTGCGTCAGCCACCAGGACATCACGTTCGGCCTTGGGCACGTCCCGACACTTCAACGGGAACTCGATGTTCCGCTGGACCGTCATGTGCGGGTAGAGCGCGTAGTTCTGGAACACCATGGCGATGTCCCGGTCCTTGGGCTCCAGATCGTTGACGACGTGGCCGCCGATCGTCACGGTCCCCTCATCGGGGTCTTCGAGGCCAGCAACGATGCGGAGCACCGTCGACTTGCCACAACCCGAGGGGCCGAGGAGTACCAGGAATTCCTGATCACGTACTTCGAGGTCGAAATCGCGGACCGCCTCGACCGGACCGAAGCCCTTGCTGACGCCTCGAAGACTCACCTCTCCCACTGCTCACGACCTCAGCATGAGCGTGCGCACCGGACTCTGTCGTCCCGTCGACCGGCTGATCTCCATTTGCCCACGACCTCGCCTCCCATGCGGACGTTCCCTCTGTCGCCTAACTCGGGCGTCGATTCAACAGCCTCAGCCTGGCAGGCGGGTCGAGCTTCACCTAGGGGCGAAAGTCCTGGTCGGCCTCGAATCACCGCCGGGGCCCGGTCGGTGGAACCCGGCCGGATCGTGCGGGTGCACGAGCCTCATCCGTGCGCTTGAACTGACGCCTTGGACTTGCCCCAGGATTGGCTGACGTCACCATCGCCCGACGACGGCCAGAGCTCCGACCCGGCGCGATCGTGACGCCCCGTCCCTCTCATCGTCGGGCATATGCTCCGCTACGTGCTCGCCACCCTGACCGATCCGACCCTGGTGGCTCGGGGCATGCTGCGGGATGCGTCGCACTTCGACTGGTCGACGATCATGTTCTTGGCCATCGTGGTCTACGTCTACACGGTGGAGGTCGAGCACCGCCGGTGGTCCGTTGTCCTGGCCGGGCTGTCGCTCTGGTTGATGGACTGCTTCAACGAACTGGTCAACTCTGCCGTCCTCCACGCGTCCGGTCACGCCGCGCTGTGGACGGTGACGGGGCACACCAGCTATCTCATCCTGATCGGCCTGTCCATCGAGATCTCGTTCTTCTTCGCGATCCTCGGCATCATCTTCGTCAAGATCCTGCCGGCCGACCCGCACCAGCGTTACTTCGGAGTCCCCAACCGCGTTGTGTACGTCCTCGCGCTCTCGCTGGCCTGCGTGTGCGTGGAGATCGTGCTCAACGCCGTGGGCGTCCTCAACTGGGCCTATTGGTGGTGGAATGTCCCCTTCATCCCCCTGATCGTCATCTTCGGCTACGCGACCTTCTTCGCCGTCGCCGCATGGGTGTACGACATGGGGGACAACCACCGCAGGCAATTGACGGTCGTCGGTGGCATCGCCACCGTCGATGCCCTGCTCGCCCTAGGGCTCGGTCTCGCCGGTTGGCTCTCCTGAGCCTCCGGCGGCGCGTAGGCCATGGAGGCCTTTGACTCGGTCCTCAGCCTTCAAACGCTGAGAGCTGCCACCCTGGGCTCGGCCACACAACCACCTCGAAGAGCCGCTGGATCCTCAGGCGACGGCCTCGTTGGCACGATCGCGCAACTTGTTCTTCGCCACCTTGTCGAGCGTGGCCCGGGGGAACTCGTCCACGACGTAGACGGCGCGCGGGACCTTGAAATCTGCCAACACCGACGCACAGGCGTCGATGATCGCCCTGGCAAGGTCCTCGTCGTCAGCCTCCGCTCCTGGTCCCTTGATGACGAAAGCCACGGGCACCTCGTTGAGCATCTCGTGCGACTGGGCCACCACGGCTACGTCTGCTATTCCCGGCACCTGCCGGCAGGCGTCCTCGACCTCCCGGGCCGATACGTTCTCACCTCCCACCTTGAGCACGTCGGCATCGCGGTCGCAGTAGACGTAGTTGCCTCCTTCCGCCAGGCGGACCACATCACCGGTCTTGAACCATCCGTCGGGGGTGAAGCTCTTGGCCATCGCCTCGGGGTTGTCGAAGTACTCCAGGAACAGTTGGATCCCCCGGGTGCCTCGCACCCAGAGCTCACCAGGCCGTCCGTCCGTGCAGACCTCGCCCGAGTCGCTATCCACGACCAACAGCTCGTATCCCGGCGTGGGCTTCCCCATCGATCCCTTTGGGACCATCCGGCCGGGATTGTCGTTGGTGGCGTGGATCACTGTCTCGGTCATGCCGTACGCCGGAACGACCCGGAAACCCAGCCACGCTTCGAGTTCAGGCACGATGAGGCCGAAGACCCCGACCTTGACCGAATGCTCCGGGATGGGCTGACCGGCGATGGCCGAGTACACGAATGGGATGAGGGACAGGTGGGTGACGTGGTGTTTGGTCACGACCTCCCAGAACCGCGATGAGGAGAACTTGGGCTGGAGGACGACCGCCCCTCCGACACCAAGAGTCGTCCAGAACGACCAGCTCTGCGCGTTGACGTGGAAGAACGGCAGGAAGACGAGATAGGTGTCGTCGTGACCCATGGAGATGTTGGTTGGGCCGACCCGGGCGGCCCACAGAGCATTGGCGTGGGTATGGACGACCGCCTTGGGTTGTGACGTGGTTCCCGATGTGAAGAGGATCCCGACCGGAGCCATCGGGTCGGGTGCACGGGCAGGCGCGTCCTCGGCCAGTCCGACGAGTGAGTCGAAGGGTGCGAATCGGGCATCACCCTCCCCGGTGGAGGAATCGATCTGGTCATCCGCCGTGACCACGATCCATTTCAGGTCGGGCCCGGCTGCTGCGACCATCGATGCGAACGATGGCTGAGTGATGGCGCCGACACAACCGGTCTTCTTGATGAAGAACTCGAGTTCCGCCTGCACGGATCGGGTATTGGTGGTGACTCCGACCGCACCGACCACGGCGCAGGCGTACCAGGCCAGGACCATCTCCGGACAGTTTTCGGCGTGGATGAGGACGCGATCCCCCTGCTGGACGCCGCGTCCGGCCAGGCCGGCGGCGATGCAGCGGACGTCGTTCCAGAATTCCGCATAGGTCCAGTGACGGCCGCCATTGCCCCGCGGTTCCCAGATGAGAAACGTCTTGTCCGGTTGCGATTCCGCCCACGACCTGAGCAGCCACGGGATGTCCTGGCCCGCAAACTGGAATTCCGCGGCGAGACCCTCGTCCATGCTTCCTTCCCCTCCCAATCGTCGTTGTCACCACAACTCGTTCGACGGCCCCGGAAGGCCACCATGCATCATGGCTGACCGCAGGTCCAGCGCTGTCGCCACAAGGGTTCAGGAATCGACCGGAACCTCAGCGAAGATTTCCACTCAGCACCCTGCACGCAGAAGCACTACTCCTACCGAGCGGCTCCCACAGGTCACCATAGATTCCGAACGTGCTCGGTGAGGACTCCTGAGCACGGAGCCGGGCCCTCATCCTGCAACGCTCAGCCGACCCGCATCGCATGAGAACGGGGTTCATGCCGTCAGGACGGACCGTCCGGCGCCCGTGGGCAAAGATGGACGCATGGCCCACGACCTCGTCATCCGCAACGGCACCGTCGTCGACGGGTCGGGCTTCGGCTCGTACCGCGCGGACGTGGCGATCACCGGTGACCGCATCGCCGCTATCGGACGTATCGGTGAGCAGGGGCGCAGGGAGATCGACGCAGAGGGCCACGTCGTCACCCCGGGATTCATCGATGGGCACACTCACATGGATGCCCAGGTGTTCTGGGATGCCACCGGATCGAACTCGTGCTGGCATGGCGTCACGTCGGCGGTGATGGGCAACTGCGGCTTCACCCTCGCCCCGGTCCACTCCGACCAGCGGCAGCTGGTGGTGCGCAACCTCGAGCGGGCCGAGGACATCGACCCGGCCGCCCTGGCCGAGGGGATCGACTGGAGCTTCGAGACGTTCCCCCAGTACCTCGACGCCGTCGACCGGTTGGCCAAGGGCATCAACTTCGCCGCCAACATCGGGCATTCGGCCCTTCGCACGTGGGCCATGGGCGAACGGGCGTTCGAGGAAGAGGCCACAGAGCGCGACCTGGCCCTCATGTGCGGCCAGCTGGCCGACGCGCTGCGTGCCGGCGCCATCGGGTTCTCGACATCGCGCACCAAGCACCACGAGACGTCCGACGGACGCCCGGTCGCCTCGCGGTTGGCGTCGTGGGGCGAGGTGGCAGCACTGGTCGGAGTCATGGGCGAGCTCGGCACCGGCATCTTCGAGGGTGCCGACGCCGACATGTCCGCTACCGACCCCGAGGTGCGGGCCGACGGGCTCGACCGCATGGCCGCACTTGCCGCGACCACCGGGGTGCCGATGACGTTCGGGCTGGTCGCCACACGCGGGGCGGACTTCCTCATCGACTTCCTCGACGACGCCGCCGCCCGCGGCGGCCGGATGATCGCCCAGACGCACTGTCGGGGCATCTCGGTGCTGCTCTCGCTCAAGACCCGGCTGCCCTTCGACCTGGTCCCGGCCTGGTCCGACCTGCGCGTCCTGCCCCTCGCCGAGCAGCTGCGGATCCTGGGTGACCCGGTGCTGCGGGTCCCCTATGTGGATGCAGCGGTCCACGCCGACTACGCCGCCTACACCGGGGTGGGCGCCCAGGCCCGACCCCCCGACTTCGAGGGGATCCGGGTCTACGAGCACGGTTTGCCGCCCAACCCGTCGGTGGCCGATGTCGCCAGGGACCGGGGCGTCCACCCGGCCGAGGCCATGGTCGACCTGTGTCTCGAATCAGGTGGGGACCAGCTGTTCATCCAGCCCAGCCTCTATCCCCAGGACGAGACCGTCCTGTTGCGTGCGATGCGGCACCCGCGCACCGTCATGACCTTTTCCGACTCGGGGGCGCACCTGAGCCAGATCGCCGACTCGTCGATCCACACCCACCTGCTCGGGCACTGGGTCCGGGACCGCCAGGAGTTCACCCTGGAGGAGGCCGTCCGCATGATCACCCTGGCCCCGGCACTCGCATGGGGCCTGTCCGACCGGGGCCTGCTCCGTCCGGGCATGGCGGCCGACATCACCGTCTTCGACCCGGACACGGTCGCCCCGGCCGTGCCGGTGCTCGTGGCCGACCTACCCGCCGGCGGCCGGCGGCTCGAGCAGCGGTCGGTCGGTTTCCTGGCCACGGTGGTCGGCGGCGACGTCACGATCGAGCGGGGCGAGCCGACCGGCGCCACACCGGGCCGGCTACTGCGCCGCAGGCCCGCCTGAGTCACGGACCACCGGGTTCCCGACCCGTCGACCGCTACCGCATCCAGAGCGTGCGAGCCGTACGCCGGCGGATGACCCACCGGCCCCACAGCCGCTCCACGTCGTCGAGGTAGTGGATGCCCAGTGTGAGATCCCCGTTGCCAGATCCGGGATCGCTCAACTGGTAGACGACGGCATAGGTGTCGAGCACCGCCTCGTCGGCCCCCGGTGCCAGGTGGATCAACGGGTCACCCAGCACGTGCATGCTGGTGGGGAACGTGCGGGGTGCCCGCATCGTATCGAGCCATTCGGCGATGGTCTGGGTGCCCCGCGCTCCGGTCACCTCTGCTTCCGGGTGGAACAGGGTCGCCAGTTCCCCGATGTCCCGCTCGTCGGCCGCCCGTGCGTAGCGCTGTACCAGGGCCCGCAGCTCCTCGTGGTCACCCGCACCGCCGCCCGGCACCGTCGGCGCGCTCACAGGACCGCCACCGGGTTGACCGGGCAGCCCGTGCCCTTGGGGATCCGGAGCGGTGCCATCGTGAACAGGAACTCCCACCGGCCCACCTCGGCGCACTGCTCCCCCAGTGGCGCCAGCCGGACGTTGTCGATCAATGGGAGGCCCATGGCCACGATGCCGATCTGGTGGAGGGGGAACGGCCACCCAGGGGTGCCGATGAAGGGCATCGGGTCGGAGATCCCGTCGCTGCCGAGTACGGCGACCTCGTGCTCGGCCAGCCAGGGGAGGCACTCGGGGTGCAGGCCCGAGAGGCCGTCGAAGCTCCGCTTGGACCGGCGGCGCGCCTCGCGCCCGCACGCCACCAGCAGGACGTCACCCGGGCCGACCCGGACTCCCTGGTCGGCCTCGGTCGCTTCGAGTTCGGCGACGGTCACCACGTCGCCGACCTCGAGGTAGTCGACACCCAGGGTCCGGGGGACATCGAGGAGCACGCCCCGGCCGATGACCCCGTCGGCCATGGACAGGATCGTGTTGGACCGGGCGCCGTCGCTTCGCACCTCGCTGGCCGGCCGGCCGCCGTACATCTTGCCCTTGACGAACATGTGGGAGAGGGCGTCCACGTGGGTGGTCCAGAGCCCGTGGACGTCGAGCGACAGGTGGTCCCGGGCCGCCTCGTAGCCCTCGATCCCGTTGGCGTCACGGGCGTCCCCCGACGCCAGCATGTGGTGCTGGACCGGATGGGGGTGTTCGGGCATGGGCTCGGTGGCGAGGTCGTGCCCCAGGCTGACCGCTCGGCCCGTCGACACCAGGCCGGACGCCGCCGCCCGGCGCTCGTCGGTCAGGAAGTGGAGGGTCCCGAGTTCGTCGTCCACACCCCACCGCGTCCAGTTGGAGAGCTCCTCGAACATCGCGTCGAGTTCCTCGGTGGTCGGGACGGGGTACGCACTCGCCATCGGGTCATCCTGCCAGGATCGTCCGCGCCGCGTCGTCCGGATCGGCCAGTCCCTGTCAGGGCCACTCAGACCGTGTCCGCCGGCCACCCGGGCAGCAGGCCGAGTGCGGCGCAGACCTCCTGGGCCTCTATCCACTCGCCGTTCCGCTCGGCCGCCTCGGGACTGGTCACCAGCCACGCGGCCACGGCCCCCACCACGTCCGGGGGTGCGCCGACCGACGCGTCGAACCCGAACTCGGCCATGTCGATGGCGATTCGCTCCGTGGCTACGAATCCGGGGCTCAGGTTGAAGGCGAGGATCCCCCGGTCACACAGCTCGACCGCCACCATGCCGGCGAGCCGGTGCAGCGCCCCCTTCGACATGCCGTAGCCGAGCCCCCACCCACCGCTGCCCGCCGGTCGAGGAGGGTCCATGGTGCCCGAGCTCGAAGCCAGGTTGATGACGATGCCGCCGCCCCGGTCGACCATCTGGGGGAGCACCAGCTTGGTCAGGATCACCGGGGCCATCACATTGGCCTCCAGGTGCCGGTCGAGCAGGTCCACCGGTGTGTCGAGGAGCTGATCCATGTGTCCGGGCCCCACGTAGCGGCCGTTGTTGACCAGGATGTCGATCCGGCCCCACCGCTCGAGCACCGTGGCCACCGCGGCGCCCAGCGACGTGCGGTCGAGCAGGTCCAGGTACACGGGCAGCGCACGACCTCCCTCGCCCTGTACCTCCGACGCCGTCGAGTCGAGCGAGCCGGGCAGCGGCCGGGTGTTCGAGGCAGCCACCGTGGAGGAGTGCTCGCGCTCCTCACCTTCGTGGCGGGTGCGGGCGGCAATGGCCACGTCGCAACCCGCCCGGGCGAGGTGGCGGGCGATGGCCTTGCCGATCCCCCGGCTGGCGCCGGTGACGAATGCCACCGGCCGGTCGGGTCCTGTCGTCATGTCGCTCCTTCGTCCGTGGTCGTCCTCACGGCACGACGTAGCCACCGTCCACCGGCAGAGCCACCCCGAGCACGAACGATGCCGCTGGTGTGCACAGCCAGACCGCGGCCTCGGCGATCTCCGAGGCCTCACCGATCCGGCCGATGGGATGGAGCGTCCTCAGGTGGGCGTCGATGGACGGCTGAAGCCGGATGGCCTCGTCAACCATCGGGGTGCGGGCCGTTCCCGGGCAGACGGCATTGACCCGGATGCCCAACGACCCGTAGTCGAGGGCCGCCACCTTCGTCAGTCCGATGACCCCGTGCTTGGATGCCGTGTAGGCGGCCTGGTGCTTGTAGGCCACCAGCCCCACCCCTGATGCGGTGTTCACGATGGCCCCGCCGCCCCGTTCGAGCATGCGGGGGATTTCGGCCTTCATGCAGTAGTAGACGCCGTTGAGCATGACGTCGAGCGTCCGGGCCCAGCCGTCGTCCGGATAGTCGGCGAGCGGTGCCATCGGCGCGGCGATCCCCGCGTTGTTGTGTGCGCAGTCGAGTCCGCCGAAGGTGTCGACGGCGAACGCCACCATCGCCTCGACCTCAGACTGCACGCTCACGTCGCAGCGGACGAAGGCGGCCCGGCCTCCGGCTTCCTCGATCGACGCCACCGTCTCCAGGCCGCCGGCCTCGTCGATGTCTGCCACCACGACGGCCGCCCCCTCGCGGGCGAAGATCTGTGCCGCCGAGCGGCCGATCCCCATGGCCGCCCCGGTGACCAGCGCGACCTTGTCCTCGAGCGCTCCCATGGCGGGCAACAGTACCGGTGCCGACCGGAGCGGGTACGTTTCGGGCATGGGTCGGTTCACGGGACGGGTGGCACTGGTGTCGGGGGCGGCGAGCGGCATCGGTGCAGCCGTGGCTGACCGCCTGGCCGAGGACGGCGCCACCGTGGTGCGCGCCGACATCGCCGACGTCGGCGGCGGCATCCGCTGCGATGTGACGGACGCCGCCTCGTGCGCCGCCGCCGTGGCCCACGCCGTCGATTCCTTCGGCCAGCTCGACATCCTGGCCAACGTGGCCGGAGCCGGCGGCGCAGCCGCCATTTGCGACGTCGACCCCGACGATTGGCGCCGTGTCATCGAGGTCAATCTCACCGGCACCTTCCTGCTCTCCCAGGCGGCGGTGCCCGCCCTGCTCGAGGCGACGGGGTGCATCGTCAACATGGGGTCGGTGGCCGGGATGCGGGCCACACCGTACAACGCCGCCTACTGCGCCTCGAAAGGAGGTGTGGTGATGCTCACCAAGTCGATGGCCATCGAGCTCGCCAAGTCGGGGGTCCGGGTCAACGCCGTCTGCCCGGCCTCGGTCGACACGCCCTTCCTCCGGAATTTCACGATCCCCGAGGGAGCCGACATGTCGCTGTTCGCCCGGGCCGCTTCCCCCATGGGCCGGGTCATCGACCCGGCCGAGGTGGCCGCCGCCGTCGCCTACCTGGCCTCGGACGATGCCCGCACCATCAGCGGCACCACACTGGTCATCGACGGGGCCGCCACCGCCTGACGTCGGCGACCAGCACGTTGTCCACGCCCACCCGTCCGTGGTGTGGCATGAGCGCCTGGTCGGGGAGAGTGAATCGGCGCGGGCGGTCCGTCACCCCTGAACCACGACTGTCCGACAACCTCCCGCTGCCCTCGGCGCCCGGAGAGCCGGGGACGAGCCGACAGGCGTCACGCGACGTGCAGACATACTCTCAGGGCTCTGCGAATGACGTCGCTCGTCGTCGTCTTGTCGGAGTCTGCACGAGCGTCAACGGCATCGCGCAGTTCAGGGTCGAGGCGAACCGGTACGACATCTGCGGGCCCCCAGCCCATAGCCGGCCGACCCCGTCGGCGAGGGTTCAGTTGCTCGGGGTCGTAGTCGGCCGCCGGCAGGAGGTCGGCAACGATCAGGACCAGGGCGCGGGCCGGGTCAGAGGTGACCTCGCCGGGCGCGCCATGGGAGCGGACCACAGTTGCGAAGCGTGCTGTCGCAGCGTCCATGCCACGCTTCTCCGACAGGGACACGTCGGTGACCTGCCCGTAGTGGTCGACGGCCCGGTAGACGGATCTCCAGGACCCCGGCACCTCCAGGTAGGTCCCGTCGACGAACCAGTGCCCGCCGACGGCGTGGCGTCATGCCTTTGGCGCCTCCACCAGGATCGGCGTGAACCGCCGGACCCACCGGAACACCGGGATCCTCTGATTCCGCGGGTGCCGGCAATAGTGTCTCTCAAGCTCACAGGAACTCACAGATCGTGCGACAGCGTTGGAGGGCAGGCCCGTGGCTCATTCCACACTCGGAACATCACGGGCGAACAACACGCACGCAATGGTCCGGCGATCGTTGGGTGCGGCGAGCCAGAGGGATCGTCCGACCATCGCCCTGAAGGAGTTGAGCGTCGGCGTCGGGCTTCTCGCCATGAGCTTGTCCTCTGTTCGGACGAGCAGACCAGCGACGGGGGCGGTGGCGAGTCCTCGAGAACCTCGCGCCGATCGAACACGAGATCATCTACAGCGTCGAAGCCGCCAGATGGGCAACGAGTCAAGTGACTTGGGGGCAGACCCGAGAGGAAATGAACTGACATGAGCGGTGCACAGGAAGCCCAACCTGAGATCTTGGATCTGCCCATCGGACTGAATGCCACCGGCGAACGCAAGGAGTTCGACAGCCTGGGCGACATGATGGTGCCGGCCGATCGGTACTGGGGAGCGCAGACCCAGCGGTCGTTGGACCATTTCGATATCGGTCATGACCGGATGCCGAAGGAGGTGTATCACGCCTACGGATTTGTGAAGCAGGCGGCGGCGATCGTGAACACCAACGCCGGCCGGCTACCCGTCTGGAAGGGCGAACTCATCCAGAGGGTCTGTCAAGAAGTCGTCGACGCGAGGCTCGATGACGAGTTTCCACTCTACGTGTGGCAGACGGGCTCGGGCACGCAGTCCAACATGAACGTCAACGAGGTGATCTCCAATCGGTGCATCCAACTTGTCGGGGGCGAGCTTGGATCGCAAGAACCGATCCATCCCAATGACCACGTCAACATGGGTCAGTCCTCGAATGACACGTTTCCCACAGCAATGCACATCGCGGCCTACAAGATGGCTACCGAGAAGACCATCCCAGCGTTGCGTCGGCTACGAGATGGCATCGAGAAGAAGTCGAGGGCATGGGACCACGTAGTCAAGATTGGGCGCACACATCTCGAAGATGCCACTCCATTGACTGTTGGCCAGGAATGGTCGGGCTACGTCGGTGCTCTGGATGATGCGATCGAGGATCTGGTGCACGCCACCGAGGGACTCCTGCATGTCGCCATGGGTGGCACCGCGGTGGGAACCGGACTGAACTCGCCCGTGGGCTTCGGCGAGGAGGTGGCAAAGACCTTGACCGAACTCACCGGCTTCAAGCTCAAGACAGCGCGCAACAAGTTCACAGCACAAGGGACCCTTGACCGGATGGTGCGCGCGCACGCAGCTCTGAAGTCAACGGCAGTCTCCCTCTACAAGATCGCCAACGACCTGCGCTGGCTGGGATCCGGGCCACGCACGGGTCTCATGGAGCTGATCTTGCCGGCCAACGAACCCGGTTCGTCGATCATGCCGGGCAAGGTCAATCCCACGCAGGCCGAAGCCATGCTGATGGTGTGTATTCAAATCATGGCGTCTGACGTGGCAGTGCAAATGGGCGGGGCCGAGGGAAACTTCCAACTCAATGCGTTCCGGCCCATCGTGATCTCGAATTACCTGCACTCAGCGCTGATCATGGCCGACATGTGTGACCATTTCGGCCGATTCATGATTGAAGGCGCGCAATTGAACGAGAAGCAACTGAAGGCCAACATCGACAGGTCCGTGATGATGGTGACAGCACTGTCGCCGGTGATCGGGTATGACCAGGCCTCCGAGATCTCCCACTATGCCGTCGACAAGGATCTCTCCCTCAAGGAAGCCGCACTGGACAAGGGTGTCTCCGAGGAACTCTTCGACAGAGTGGTCATCCCGATCAACATGACGCATCCAGGTTCTGCCGACCTGTCGTGAAACCGGCTCGCGCCCCCAGCCCCCAGGGAGAGGCTGCACTGGAACTTCAGATCGGCGAGAGCCGGTTCAGCGCCGACTGGAAGAACCGCCGACACCGGGCTCGGCGCCTTCTGGCCGAATTCATCGGGACGTCAGGACTGACATTCGTGCTCTCCAGTGGGGCCGCAATCCTGACTCTCTATGGGGGGCAGAAATTGGCGACGTGGCAAACGGTGTTCGTCCTGTCAGCGATCTCGGCTCTCTGGCTTGTCGTGGCCGTCTACTTCCTGGGCGACATCAGTGCTCACTTCAATCCGGCGATGACCTTCGCTTTCGCCATTCGCCGCGATATGGGTTGGATCATGGGTGGCGTCTACGTCATTGTTCAACTGTTCGCGGCCGCGGCTGGCTCCTTCGCAGCGCGAGCCTTCTTCGGCATTCAGGGCAATCTAGCGGCGACGCAACCGCGATCAGGCCTGGCGCCGCAGGCAGTGCTCTTCGAAGCGATTCTGACGTTTGGCTTGGTGCTTATGGTGTTGTCCATGGCCAACGGTCCCAAACTCAACGGCCGGTTCGTACCTCTGGCCGTCGGTGCATACATCATGGCGCTCGGGACGATGGGTGGGCCCTATGAGGGCGCCGCTATGAATCCGGCCCGCGCGTTCGGTCCGGACCTGGCACGAGGCGATCTGTCGACCTGGTGGGTGTACATCGTCGGTCCGCTGGCCGGAGCCGTGATCGCAGTCATTGTTGCTGCGGTGTTGAGGGGACCGGCCAAAGCGGAGGAGGCCCAGGCAGCAATGGGCACTCCTGAGGACGAGAGTTGATGCACAGTCGTGTGTCAGAGGGGACCGTCCTGCGGGAACCGGCTGGTTCCCATCGGTCACAGCGACTGCCACCTCCATGGAGTGGATCCGAGCTACTACTCCAGTAAGGGCGACCGTCCGAGTTGCCTGAGTGGGATTGCCCCGGCCAGTCGGGGTGGGCTTCGGGATCACCGGTCGATCTGGCACGGGTCTCAGCCCCGGCCCGTCCGGCCCGGTCACCCCGCCGGTATCGGAGGATCCGCCCAGCAGCCACGTCGGATGTGTCCTCGACCGAGCGGAAGTCGCAGTACCAGCCAGATGTCGGATCGAACACGTCGCTGAGGGCTGTTGCCAGGGGTTGGACATCACCGTCCGGTACCTCGAACTCGACGAACGTCCGGATCCGAGGTTGACCAGAGACTTCGTACCCAACCGCACGGCGGTACACCTTGTCGACGGCGAGCCTCACGCCTTCGGGGGAGGCTCCGACCCGCACACGCTCACCGATGAGGATTCCCTTGGCCATTCCGTCTCCCGACGACTGGTCCCCCGGATTGTGCTCACGCTTGGCTAAAGGTTCTGGTGCACGACGTCGATCAACGGGGTCGTGACCTCAGGGGGCAGACCGGCAGGCTTGTCCACCGACCAAGTCACTTGCTTCAGATGAGCCGGACGAACGGCCAGCTCCACAGCACAGAACGTCGGTGCGTGCAGGTCGATTCGGCCCGGGGCCGCCGTAGTCCACCGCTGTTGCACCAAGGCGTCGCAGATACAAGGAGGAAGTCATGACTACGACCACTACATCCCCGGCTGTCCTGGATGATCCCCTACGCAACCGAGGAGTGGCATTCACTTCGGAGGAACGGAGGGGCTTGGGCCTCGTCGGTCGCCTTCCCTCCGGGGTGCTCACGCTCGACCAACAGGCTCAGCGGGCTTACGACCAGTTGCAGCATCAGGCGAGCGACCTGGCGAAGAACGTGTACCTCGAGCAGCTGCACGACCGCAACGAAGTCCTCTACTTCGCGTTGCTCACAAATCACTTGGCCGAGCTGCTCCCGATCGTGTACGACCCCACGGTGGGCGAGGCGATCGAGAAGTACTCCCACGAGTACCGCCGCCCGCAGGGCATCTTCCTCTCGATCGATGAGCCGAACGACATGGAGGCAGCTTTCGGCAGTCTCGGCCTCGGACCCGACGACGTGGACCTGATCGTGTGCAGCGATGCCGAGGAGATCCTCGGCATCGGCGACTGGGGCGTCGGCGGAATCCAGATCTCGGTCGGGAAGCTAGCCGTCTACACCGCGGCAGCCGGCGTGGATCCGGCCCGGGTCATTCCGGTCTCACTCGACGTCGGAACCGACAACGAGGAGCTGCTCAACGACCCGCTGTATGTCGGTAACCGACACGCCCGTGTCCAAGGCGCCGCCTACGACGCCTTCATCAAGAGGTATCTGGAAGCAGCCTCGTCGCTGTTCCCGAACGCGTTGCTGCACTTCGAGGACTTCGGGCCGGGTAACGCCCGGAGGATCCTGGTGCAGTACCGAGACCAGTACCGGATCTTCAACGACGACATGCAGGGCACCGGGGCGATCACCCTCGCCGCCGCGCTGTCGGCGGTCAAGATCAGTGGCCAGCCAATGCGCGAGCAGAAACTGGTGGTGTTCGGCGCAGGGACGGCCGGTGTGGGCATCGCCGACCAGTTGCGGGCCGCCATGGTCCGTGACGGGGCATCGCCT
The DNA here is from genome assembly GCA_963835445.1 of uncultured Actinomycetota bacterium. Lineage (GTDB taxonomy): Bacteria > Actinomycetota > Acidimicrobiia > Acidimicrobiales > RAAP-2 > Bog-756. Next base: position 222,841 of record CAWIFO010000001.1, on the reverse strand, counting down.
GAGCAGGCGAGCGCGCAGGTGTGGCTGATCGACCGGCAAGGCCTGCTCACCAGCGACATGACGGAACTGCGGGACTACCAGAAGCCGTATGCACGAGACCCGGGCGAGGTCAAGGGCTGGGCCTCGGACGGCCACACGATCACCCTTCTCGACACCGTCCGGCACGTCTCGCCCACCATTCTGCTGGGCACCTCAACCGTGCACGGCGCGTTCACTCAAGAGGTCATCGAAACCATGAGCGCCGGCGTCGAGCGACCGATTGTCTTCCCGATCTCCAATCCCACCTCCAAGATCGAGGCGATGCCGGCCGACGTCATCGCCTGGTCCAAGGGAAAGGCCTTGGTGGCGGTGGGCATCCCGGTGGCTCCGGTGGAGTACGGGGGTGTGACCTATCAAATCGGTCAGGCCAACAACGCCCTCGTCTATCCGGGTCTGGGCCTCGGCACGATCGTGGCGGGTGCGTCGAAGGTGACCGACGGGATGCTGCTGGCCGCGGCGGAGGCAGTCGCCGCCCAAGTCGACGTGGGCGCGCCGGGTGCAGCACTTGTGCCGCCGGTCCAGAACCTGCCGCGCATCCTCGGCCTCGACGGCCGTTGCGGTTGCGAGGGCCGCGATCGAGGAAGGTGTGGCCACCGAGAAGCCGGACAGCCTCGTGCAGGCTGTCCACGAGGCCATGTGGCAGCCGGTGTACGCCGACATCCCGTGACGCCGTCCCAATCGTGCATGGCAGAGGCATGTGGACGCTGACCGAAGAGGGGGCACCTGAGGCGGCGCTGTTGCGTTGATGGATCACGTGGCGCCTCGACACCGGCTCGGTCGAGATGCACGGCTCAGATCACCCGCGAGCTCGTCGAACGCTGTGGCGAGGGTGAGCCGAGGACGTGCATCGACCCCGAGTTCGCAGTGCCCTCTCCGAAGGTTCTGGATGACGTCGTGTCCTCGGATGGTCACGCTGGCGGTCCGTTCCCGTTTGAGGCCCCGCATGGGGCGGAGTCTTGCCGTGAGTCGACCGTGCTCAGCTTCGACCCGGTTGTCGGCGTACCCGGTGGTGTGGTGAAGTGCGACCGGCAGGAGGTCGGCAACGATCACGACCAGTGCGTGGGCCGGGTCAGAGGTGACCTCGCCGTGCGCGCCGTGGGAGCGGACCGCAGTTGCGAAGCGTGCTGTAGCAGCGTCCATGCCACGCTTCTTCGACACGGACACGTCGGTGACCTGCCCGTAGTGGTCGACGGCCCCGTAGGCGTATCTCCAGGACCCCGGTACCTCCAGGTAGGTCCCGTCGACGAACCAGTGACCGCCGACGCCGTAGCGGGATGGCTTCGTCGCCTCCACCAGGATCGGCGTGAACCGCCGGACCCAGCGGGCAGCACGTACACTCGGCTCCTCCGGTGGTCGATCCCGGCCCCACGACCCCAAGGATGCCCCCATGAGCGACTTCGGGAGCCACACCACCGCCGACGAGGTGCTCGAGGGGGTCGACCTGACCGGCCGGCGGGTGGTGATCACCGGCGCCGCCACCGGGCTGGGTCGTGAGAGTGCCCGGGCACTCGCCGCCCACGGTGCAGCCGTCACCGTGCTGGCCCGCAGCGAGGAGCGGGCGGCAGGAGCCGTGGCCGAGCTGGAGGCGCGCGTGCCCGGGGCGACGTTCGAGTCCGGAGTGGTCGACCTGGCCGACCTGGCCAGCGTGCGCTCGTTCGCCGACACCTTCCTCGACACCCACGATGCCGTCGACGTGCTGATCAACAATGCCGGGGTCATGGCCTGCCCGTTCGGTCGGACCGCCGACGGCTTCGAGACGCAGTTCGGGACGAACCACCTCGGTCACTTCCTGCTCACCGCACTGCTGACGCCAGCGCTCCTGCGGGGTACCGGGCCACGGGTCGTGACCCTGTCGTCGGCCGGCCACTCCCGCGCCGACGTCGACCTCGTCGACCCGAACTTCCTGACCACCGACTACTCGGCCTGGGTCGCCTACGGGCAGTCGAAGATCGGCCAACGCCCTGTTCGCACGCGAGCTCTCGAGCCGCGGCGGGCCTCGGGGACTGCTGTCGTTCGCCGTGCACCCCGGTGGGATCATGACCGACCTGGGCCGCCACCTCGACGACGAGCTCATGAACGAGATGATCGCCTTCGCCCAGGCCCGCACCGAGGCTGCGGCTGCCTCCACGGCCGCAGGGCGCTCCGCCCCGGGCGAATCACCGGGTCGGGGCATTCGAGCTGAAGTCGGTGGAGGCCGGGGCCGCCACCCAGGTGTGGGCGGCGACCGCACCCGGACTGGTGGACCACAACGGCGCCTACCTGGCCGACTGCGGATTGGGGGTCCTCGGCGCCGACCCGGGTGTGAACGGGTTCCTGCCCGTACCTGCTCGACGACGATCACGCCGCCGCCCTCTGGGACCTCAGCGAGCAGCTCGTCGGTACCCCGTTCACCCTCTGAGTGGCCGGGTCACCCTCCGAGCCTCCGGGCATCACCCGACAGACGCCCCCCGGGGGCGCTCAGTCGAAGTTCATCGAGACGGTGACGTCCTCCCACTCCTCGACGGTCGCCGTCCACGCCGCCGTCTTCTCCCGGAACGCGTGGAGCACGTCCTGGCCCAGGAGCAGTCGGAGCGGAGGGTCGTCCATGCTCCACGATCCGGAGCACCGCAGCGGCCAGTTTGGCGGGATCACCGGGAAGGTGCTCCCCGAAGGCCACGATGAGCTCCTTGCGCTCCGACACCTCGGCGTACTCCTCGATGGTGTCGGCCCGATGCATCGACCGCGTGATGTAGTCGGTCTGGAACGCACCGGGCTCGATGGCGGACACCTTGATCCCGAACGGCGCGACCTCCTTGGCCAGGCCCTCGGTGAGCGCCTCGAGGGCGTGCTTGGTGCACGAGTAGTAGGTGTTCGGCGGATTGGTGACGATCCCGGTCATGGAGCTCACGTTGACGATGTGGCCCTCGCCCCGGGCGCGCATCCCGGGCAGCACCGCCTTGATCATGTCGACCGCTCCGAAGAAGTTCGTGTCGAACAGCGCCCGCACCTCGGCGTCGTCGCCCTCCTCGACCGCTGAGAGATAGCCGTACCCGGCGTTGTTGACGAGCACGTCCACCCCACCGAATGCCGCGTCGGCCCGGGCCACCGCCGTTCCGATCTGGGTCGGTCGGTGACGTCGAGCGCGACGCTGACGGCGGTGCCGGGGTGGGCCTCGACGAGATCCTGCACCGCCTCCGGCTGACGGGCGGTGACCACCACCGAGTGCCCGGCGTCGAGGGCGGCAGACGGCGATGGCCCGTCCGATCCCCGTCGAGCAGCCGGTGATGAGCCAACGGCTCACGACAGGCACCTCGGGCAGTCGCCGGGCGTAGGCCGCGGCCCGGTCGGCGAGCTGCGTCGCCCGCTCGTCGGCGGAGACCTCCCGGGTCCCGGCGGGAAGCACCGACTCGAGATCGGCCAGCTTCACCAGTCGGCCCGACGCCGCCAGGTCCTCGGTCGGCCGCTGGTCGGGGAACTCCGCCATCCGCAGGGTCAGGATGCCCGACGAGAGCCCGCACGGATCGACCCAGTTGTGCACGCCGGGGTCCGCGTTGGCGACCACGTAGGTCCAGGTCCCGTCGGCGTTGGGCTCGGACTGGGCCTTGTTGAGGCTGCCCGTGCGGTCCATGATCCCCATCGTCGTGCCCCACACGTTGGAGATCGGCACCGTGAAGTACTCGGCGCCGCCGTCGTTGACGTCGATGACGAACGCCTCGTCGTCGTCGAGGAGGAAGTGGCCACCCACGTACACCTGGTTGCGTAGCGCTCCCCCCGTGTCGGCCGAATGGGCGAGGTGGAACCGGTTGGGCTTCCCCATCGTCATGCCCTTCGACAGGCTGTGGCTGAAGTCGGCGAACTTCCTCATGTACTCGGCCGTCCGGTGGGCCTGCTCGTCGACGGTGAGTGGTGGCGTCGACGGCGGTGCCCCCAGACGGACGACCTCCAACCAGTTGGGGTCGTCGGAGCCCCAGTCGAGCATGACATCACGGATGTAGAACTCGTGTGCCTTCTCGGTCGACCGGACGTGGTTCGGGCGCCCACCGGCGGGATCCGCATCGACGGAGATGACGAATGAGCCGTCCGCCCCGGTGACGAGGTCGTGTCCGTTGAGCAGGGCCTCGGTTCCCATGCTGTCGTCCCAGAGGGTGAAGTAGTTCTCCGTCATCCGGTGCTCCCCCACCCGTCCCCGGATCTCGTAGCGCTCCGCGCCCGAGATCGGGATGACCCGGTAGATCGAGTCCGGATTGTCGATGCCCCACCGGGATCCGGGGATGCGCACCCCGTCGACCTCGTGCTCGAGACGGGTGATGCACGTGACCTTGGGGTACCGGGGGTCCTGGTTCGACGACCAGATGGCAGCCGAGAACATGACCTCTTCGAAGGCCCAGTCGAAGCAGTCCCGCATGACCTGGGCAGGCTGCTCCTTCTCCAGCCAGTCGGCCCGGACGGTCTCGCGGGCCGCGGCCACGACCGGGTGTTCCGACAGTGCAACGCGCTGCCAGCTCGTGCTCGTGCTGTTCGCCGGTCGCAACGGGGTGCTCGTGCATCCGGGGATCTTCGCACACTAGAGAAATCGTGCGCTGTAGTCGGCGAACCGTTCCCGGATCTGCTCCACCGTGAGCCCGAAGTCCTCTGCGGAGTACCGGTGCACCGGCAGCGTCTTGCGCTTCCGGTCCTGGGCGATCCAGGCGTCCATGCCCGCGACCGACTCGTCGGTGAGCTCGAGTCCGACGGCGGCCAGGACGGTCGCCGCGGTTCCGATCGGGATCGGCCATCGCGTCCACGAAGGCGACGTCGCTCACCGTTTCGGCCCGGATCCGTTCCCGGGCCGCCACGGCACGGTCGCACGCCCACCCCATCCGCTCGAGCCACTGCCGACCGACCTCGTGGGGATCGGCCACACCGCAATGGGTCCGCCACAGCGTCGTGTTGAGCGACGCTCCCGAGGGGATGACCTCGACCGGGTCCCGGTGGGAGTGGACGATGTGGGCGTCGGGGAACTCGGCCAGCAGGGTGTCGAGGTAGCCGAGGTGGTCCGGCGTCTTCAGGACGAACGGGCGCGGAAGCTCGCCCCGCTGCCGCTTCTGCCACTGGAGGAGTTGCAGCATCCGCCGCAACCACCGGTAGGCGGGCGCGAAGTCCTGGGTGTCCACCCAGGTCCGGTAGTGGGGAACGTCGCAGGAGGCCTCGGGGATGTGCGACAGGAAGGCGTCAGCCAGGAAGACGATCTCCTCCTCCGCCTCGTGCACATAGGTGGGGTGGATGGCGAACAGCTCGGAGGCGAAGGTCCGGGTCTGCTCCTCCCTGGCTTCGGCGGCAGCTATCCGGGGGTCCTCCTCCACGGGGTCCCAGCCCGGTCGGGGCGCCGGCTCGCCCACCTCCCAGCCGAAGGCGCAGGCCAGGCGGGGATCGCTGGCCAGGATGCGCTGGAGGAGCGTCGTGCCCGACCGCATCATGCCGACGACCACGATCGGCGCCACGATGGGCTCGGCGAGGATCTCGGGGTGGGTGCTCCACCACTGCTCCGCCCGCAGCCGCTGGGACAGACTGCGGAGCAGTGTGCCTCGCCAGATCCCAGCTCCGAGGTCGCTCAGCGGCGCCGCCCTCAGCGAGTCCAGGAGCACCCGCATCGGCTCCCAGAACGGCTCGGATCCGAAGTCTTCCGCTCCGGCGACCCTGCATGCCGAGCGGAGCAACCGCTCCTCGTCGAACACGTCCGTGGAGGCTGTCGTCACGGACTCTCACTACCATTCCCGTCCATGCCCAACAACTGTCGTGCGATCGAGAATCTCATCTACACCTACGCGGAGCGGATCGACGCCGGGGACCTGGCGGGGGTGGCGGAGCTGTTCCGCAACGGGCGCATCCAGGCGGGCCCGGGATTCGTGTTCGAAGGCACCGACCACGTGCGGAGCATGTACGACAGCTCCACCCGTCTCTATGGCGACGGCACCCCGCGGACACGGCACGTCACGACCAACGTGATGGTGGACATGGACGACGACGCCGGCACCGCCACCGCGCGTTCCTACTACACGGTGTTCCAGCAGACCGACGAGTTCCCGCTCCAGCCGATCATCGCCGGTCACTACCGCGACACGTTCCACCGCGTGGAGGGCGAGTGGTGCTTCGACACCCGGGAGATGTTCGTCGACCTCAAAGGCGACCTCAGCCACCACCTCCTGTTCGAGCTGTAACAGCCCGCGCCCTTCCGGCAGGTGCACGGTCTGGCTCTGGCACCGGAGGAGTTCCCGGCGCTCGCGTGTTCGGTCCGTCCGGATCGGACTCAGCGCCGACGCCGTTCCCTCTGCCTCGCTGGGCGTCGGCGGACGGCGGTGGGTCCCGCCTCGATCAGACTGCGGAGCCCACGTTCGACTTCCTGGGCGAGGATGATCCCTGCCGCCTCACGGGCGATCGGGCGGAGTGCGGAGAGTGCCGAGGCCAGTTCGCCTCTCGACGCCTGCCCGGCGACTCCTGTTCCGGAGCGCTCGACGAACAGCACGATCAGGTCGTCGACGGCGCGAGCCAGCCGTCGCCTGAGCAGCACCGCCGCCTGGCCGCTGACCTCGATGTCGATCCCGGCTTCGTCGAGGTGGAGGGCGAGATCCATCAGCGCCGGACTCGGGATCAACCACGAACCCGCCGACTGGCGCTCGAGGTAGCCGGAGCGCTCGAGCTGGGCTCGCAGCCCGGCTCGACTCGTGCCGAGGACGCCCCCGAGCTCCCGGTCGGTGACGATCCGGGGCCGGTCCTCGGACCACGGCCCGCCCAGGGTCTCGTCCAGGCCCAGCCAGTCGCCCACCGAGATTCCGGGGCTTGCCCGCCTGCTCAGCAGGTCGCGGATAGCGGCCAGGGTGAGGCCACGGTCTCGGAGCTCCGCGATCAGGCGGAGTCGCTCCAGGTGCTCCTCGCGATAGACGGCGGTTCGGCCACGACGGTCCGGTCGAGGGAGCACGTCGACGGACTGGTAGAAGCGGATGGTGCGGGCGGACACCCCGGAGCGGGTGGCCAACTCGACGAGCCGGTACCCGGGGTCCCGTTCCGTGGCGTCCACCCCTCCAGTGAAGCACAGCCGCCTTGTTTCTGACAGTAATCACTGTCACACTGTTGATAACAGCAAGCACTGTCAGAATGACACTGGTTGCAGTACAGGAGGGCTCCGTGCCAACCGAGTCGAAATCGACGCCAGCGGCTCCAGCCTCGCAACGAACGTCGAGGGCCGCCAGTGGCGACGCCGACCGGGCGCCCACGCCCGCGTCGGCACCTCCGAAATCTGACCGGTCGGCCGGAGGGGGCGACATGACCGATCGTCCGTTCCGGCTCCGAACGGTTCGGGTCCATGGCCACGACGTGACCTATCGCATGGCCGGTGAAGGTCCGACCGTGGTGCTGATCCATGGCATCGCCGGGAGTTCGACGACGTGGCGGGCGGTGATGCCCGCCCTGGCCGAGCACTACACGGTGATCGCCCCGGACCTCCTGGGCCATGGACACTCGGCGAAACCCCGAGGCGACTACTCGCTCGGTGCCTACGCCAGTGGGGTCCGCGATCTCCTGACCGTCCTGGACCAGGACCGCGTGACGGTGATCGGCCACTCGCTCGGCGGCGGCGTGGCCATGCAGTTCGCCTACCAGTTTCCGGAGCGGGTCCAACGGCTGGTGCTGGTGGCATCGGGTGGATTGGGCAAAGAAGTCAGCCCTCTGCTCAAGGCGGTCACCCTGCCAGGCGCCGAGTACGTGCTTCCCGTGCTGCTTCACCGGCGGATCCGGGAAGTGGGCGAGTTGCCCGGAAGTCTCGCCGGTCGGTTGGGTTGGCGGCCGACCGACTCCCTGGCGGAGGTGTGGCGCAGCTACACCACGCTGACCGATCGTCATGGCCAGCAGGCCTTCATCCACACCGTCCGGGCGGTGATCGACGTCGCCGGCCAGAGGGTCAGCGCCCACGACCGGCTCTACCTTGCACAGGCCCTGCCAACCTTGATCGTCTGGGGCGACCGGGACCGGATCATCCCCGTGGCACACGCCTATCGGGCCGCCGAAGCCATGCCTGGCGCACGCCTCGAAGTCCTCGAAGGAGCCGGGCACTTCCTGCCGTGGCGAGACGGCGACCGGTTCCTCCCCATCCTCGAGGACTTCCTCAAGTCGACGACGCCGGCCCACGTGCCCGAGGCCCGCTGGAGGGAACTCCTCATCGGGGCTCCCCGCGACGACGAACCGGAGTAGCCCGGTCACTCCACCGGTCGGGGGCAGTGACGTTGCTCCGCTAGAGGTGCCTGATGACAGTCGCTGGCACGCCGGCCACAAGGGTCGCCGGTGGGACGTCATGCGTTACGACGGCACCGGCCGCGACGACGGAATCAGCTCCGATGGTCACACCAGGCAAGACCGTGGCGGCGGTTCCGATCCACACATTCGTCTCAACCGTGATCGGCTCCACGGTGATGAATGCCCGCCGCTTGTCCGGCTCGACGGGGTGACCGGCCGTGACCAAGTTGACCTTGTTCGCGATCATGACCTCGTCCGCGATGTCGATGGCGCCGTGACCGGTGAACATGCACTGGTAACCGATGAATACGGCTCGACCGATGGTGATGTTCAGCCCGTAGTCCGCGTAGAAGGGAGGGATGAGGTGGAAGGAGTCGCCGACGGGCTTGCCGGTCAATTCCTCGAACACTTCTCGGATCGACTCCGATTCGTCCCAGGAGTATCCGCTGAGCTTGGAGGAGAGTCGGGTCGCCACGTTGATCCGCTCGGAAATGGCGCGGAACTCCGGCGATCTCACTCCGATCCACCGACTTTCGTCCATCCGGTTGCTCAATTCCAGGTGCCGTTGGTGACTTGCGAGGCTAGATCGTCATCACGTGCGACGACTGGATGATGACGTCCCCCCGATTGAGGGACAGCGGGCGGCCAGGCGGGCCGGAACCCCCCACCGACGCCGCTCGGCGAGTGGCGCAACGTGCCCTGCCGTCGAGGCGAACGGGCCTGACGGGTCAGGAAGGAACCGTGTCGGGCGGCCCGGCGGTACCGGCCAGCACCTTCAGGACCTCGCCGATCGCCACATCCCGCTCGGTGGCTTCCGGCAGCAGGAGGTCATGTCGGAACTCGTAGCGGTTGCGTCGGCCTTCCTTCAACTTGATGATGTAGCCGCCCTCGGCCAGGTCGTTCACGATGGCGTAGGCGCTTCGCTCGGTGACCCCGAGCTCGGCCGCGATGTCCCGCAGCCTCGCCTCGGGGTCGTGGGTGATGCACAGGAGTGCCCGGCCATGGTTGCTGAGGAAGTTCCATCGGGCCATGCCGACACGTTACACCTACAGAATCTAGAATCTCATTGCTAGTTTCCGATTACGGGCGTAGAATTGGGTTGCACCCCGGACGTCCGTCGCCGACGGTTATCTACTTCGGGCGTGCGTGAAGGGGCTCACCATGCGTTCCACCCGTCGTACGTCCGCACCTCACCATTCCGACCCGCGTACCGGCCGCGCCCGGCGAGTGTCGCAACGGCGTCCTCGCTCCGCCCCTTGGCGCCGACGCCTGCTGACCCTGGCGGGTACGCCTCTCCTGGCTGTCCTCCTCATCAGCACGGCGTTCACCGAGTCGGCCGCGGCCGCCGTGACGGTGCAGCTCGGCACGGCCACCCCCTTCGCGGTCCTGGCGGGCACAGCGGTGACCGACGTCCCCACATCCGCCATCACCGGCGACGTCGGGCTGAGCCCGGCAGCCGGCACCAACTACGCCGGCCTGACCCAGGCCGAGGTGACCGGCACCATCTACTCGACCGACGGCACGGGCCCCGCGGGCAACGTCAACGATCCGGCCCTCCTGACCACGGCCAAGAACGACCTCACGACGGCGTACGACGCGGCGGCCGGACAGTCGCCGACGTCCACGTTCAACAGCGGCGACAACCAGCTCGGTGGCCAGACCTTGACGGCCGGCGTCTATGCCTTCGGTCACGCGTCGACGGCCAACATCACCGCCGCCAGTCCACTGGTCCTCAACGGCCAGGGCGATGCCAACGCCGTATTCGTGTTCCAGGCGTCGTCGGACCTGATCACCGCCTCGAACAGTGTCGTCCAACTGGAGAACGGCGCCCAGGCGTGCAACGTCTTCTGGCAGGTCAGCAGCTCGGCCACCCTCGACACCAGCAGCACCTTCGTGGGCACCATCATGGCCCTGACCTCGGCGACGCTCAATAGCGGAGCCACCGTCGAGGGACGGGTCCTGGCCCGCAACGGCGCCGTCACCCTCGATGCCAACACCATCACCACACCGCCGGCGTGCGCCGCCAGCACCACTCCTCCCACGACGACCCCCGGCGGGACCACGTCCACGGCCGTGTCGAACTCCATAACCGGGGCCACCTCGTCGACCGGGGCCACCGTTCCTGGCGCGGCGTCCTCCGGCACGGGTGCGGCGACCGGCGCAACGGGTACCTCGGCCGTCGTGCCCCTCGGCACTCCGCCCACGGGTCTCGGTGGTGCCAGCCACTCCCGTGACAACGCGCTGATCGGTGCCGGATTCGTGCTGGTGGCTGCAGCGGGCGTCCTAGGGGTGACCAGCCGCCGCCGGCGCACCACGCCGGAGGCGACCCCGGTCCCCTCGTCCCGGTGACCGGGTCCCGCTCGTCCCTACTGTGGCGCCGGGGACGCGTGTGGGCCGTGGCCGGTGTGCTGACCTTCGTCGGCCTGGTGCTCGTGGCATCCGGTCTCGGGGGGAGCGACCATCCCCTGGCCGGGCCGGACCCGTCGCACGCGGCGGGCAAGCCAGCCCGGTCGGCGGCGCCGACTGCCGTGGCCCTGGCAACCCGGCGGTCCGATCCCGCGATGCTGCGGATCCCGGCCCTCGGGCTGTCCGTGCCGGTCGGCAGCCTCGGGCTGGCCTCCGACGGCACGGTGCAGGTGCCCACAGACACCGCCCACACGGGGTGGTTCCGGCTTGGCCCGACCCCGGGGCAGATCGGGTCCGCCGTCATCCTCGGGCACGTCGACAGCTACGCCGGCCCCGGAGTGTTCTTCCAACTACGGACCCTGGCGGCCGGTGACGAGGTGGACGTGGACCTCGCCGACGGACTGACCGCCCGCTTCACGGTCGACTCGGTGGCGGAGTACACGAAGCCTCAGTTCCCCGCCCAACGCGTGTACGGATCACACGGCTCGAGCGCCCTGCAGCTGGTCACGTGCGGGGGCGTCTTCGACCATCGGACTGGCGGCTACCTGTCCAACATCGTGGTGTACACGTCCCTGTCGGCGGTCGTCCCGACAGCACCCGTCCCCCCACCGGATCCGCCGACGACCTGACGGCTCGGCAGGCTTATCCACGGTCGTCCGACGCCCTTCCGGAACGGCGGAGATCGCGTCCGACGGGTAGCCCACGCACGCTCAGTTCGGGGTCGCCACCGTTCCTGGTCACGCGATGGGCCCGTCCACGCCGGGACCGCCGCCCGGCGGCCCGGATCGTCAGGTGAGGAACAGCGAGAGCGGCGAGTCCGGGGGCACCCGTTCGATCGACAGCGGGCTCGCCTCCATGCGCACGATCAGCCCATCGAGGTCGGCGGCCTGCTCGAGTTCGATGCCCACCAGGGCGGGACCGGTGTCCTTGTTCGACTTCTTCACGTACTCGAACAGGACGATGTCGTCACCGGCCCCGAGCACCTCGTCGAGGAAGTGGCGGAGGGCGCCGGGCTCCTGGGGGAAGGTGACCAGGAAGTAGTGCCGCACTCCCTCGTGGACGAGCGATCGCTCGATCGTCTCGGCGTAGCGGCTCACGTCGTTGTTGCCGCCCGAGACCACACAGACGACGGGTCCCACCGGTGAGGGGTCGAGCAGTCGGGCCGCCGAGGTGGCCAGGGCGCCGGCCGGCTCGGCGATGATGCCGTCGACCTGGTACAGGTCGAGCATCTCGGTGGCGACCGCCCCCTCGTCCACCGCGACGACGTCGTCGACCAGGTCACGCACGATGGGAAAGGTGAGGTCGCCGACCCGTTCGACGGCCGCACCCTCGACGAAGCGGTCGGTCGACGCGATCTGCACCGGGTGGCCGGCGGCGAGTGCGGCGGTCATGCTCGGGGCACCTGCCGGCTCGACCCCGATGAGGCGGGTGGAGGGCGAGTGCGTCCGGAACCACGTGGCCATCCCGGCGAGAAGTCCACCACCGCCGACGGGGACCACGAGCGTGCCGACGGGGTCGGCCATCTGCCCGGTGATCTCGACGGCCACGGTCCCCTGGCCGGCGATGGTGCGAGGGTCGTCGAAGGGGTGGACGTAGATGGCACCGGTGGCGGCCGCGTCAGCCCTGGCTGCGGCGCTCGCCTCGTCGTAGGTGTGGCCGGCCACGATCGTCTCCACCAGATCGCCACCGGTCGCCTGGATCTGCTGGCGCTTCTGCCGGGGCGTCGTGGTGGGGAGGAAGACGCGGGCCCGCACCCCGAGGAGCTGGCAGCTGTAGGCGACACCGAGGGCATGGTTGCCGGCACTGGCGCAGACGACGCCGAGGGCCCGCTCGGCCCCGCTCAGCGACGACACGACGGTGAAGGCCCCGCGCAGCTTGTAGGACCGGCTGATCTGCTGGTCCTCGCGCTTCAGCCACACGGGGCAGCCCAGTGCGGCACTGAGCCGGGCCGACTCGTGCAGCGGGGTGGTGGTGACGACCGATGCCAGCCGTTCGGCCGCGGCGGCGATGGCACCGGCGTCGACTGCGTCGCTCATCTGTTCCGACCGCAGCCGTCCGAGGTCGGGATCAGCTGACCAGGACATCCGGCCGAGGAAGCCCCTCGGCCTCGCACAGGGCGTAGTACGCCTCGAGTGCACCGGGGCCGTCGAAAACGCTCTCGATGGCGCCGTCGTCGGACAGGTTGAGATTCACCCCGTACATCTGGAACCACACCTGGGTGTCGTCCTCGACGCACTCGAGGGTGTGCACCGATCCGGCGGGCTCGAACAGGAACGAGCCGGCCCGGTTCACGTAGTCGTACTCGCGGTACTTCCAGGCACCGGACATCGTGTAGGCGTAGACCGGCCCGGTGTGGCGATGCGTCTGGACGGCATAACCGGTCTGGAAGATGTTCTCGACGATCCACAGGCCTTCGGCCACGTCGACCTGGATCACCTTGAGCTTGTTGCCACCGCCGATCTCCACGAAGGGAAGGTCGGCGGCGCCCCGGTGCTGGGCCTGTGTGGCTGCGGCAATGCTCATCTCGTCTCCTCTGGTGTCCGGCGGATACGTGCGCCCGAGGCGGCTCCCCTGTCGACGCCCGGTGCCGTGGTCGCAACCACAGTGGCACAGCCCTTCCGTCCGGTCCATGCCCCGCGCCCGGAACTGGGAGCGTCGAGCCGGATCTGGCCCCGGCGCGACGTCGATCCCACATCTCTCTCTTGACATTTCCAGGCTCAGTATTATCTTGGGATCAAGATACTTGGCCTCAAGAGAGAGGCCGTCGAGAGAAGAGAGAGGTGGACCCATGGCACAGGCAACGCTGTTGGTGAGGCACGAGGTCGAGGACTACGCCGCATGGCGCTCGGCGTACGAGAGCGTGGACGGGCTGCGCAAGGAGCACGGCTGCACCGGTGCGGAGGTGCTGGTCGACCCGTCTGACAAGCAGGACGTGTACGTCCTGCACCGGTTCCCCACCCTGGAGCAGGCCCAGACGTTCGCCGCCAGCAGCGAGCTGCGTGACGCCATGGGCCGTGCCGGGGTCAAGGCTGCACCCCGGATCGAGATCGCAGTGGAGGCCTGAGCTGAGCCCGTCTCCGGCCAGCAGCCGAGGTGGCGCCCGCAGGGGCGCCACCTCGGCCCACCCGCCCGAGTTGGCGGCATACGAGAAGGAGTTCCCCGGCGCGTCCTGGCTGTCCGCCCGGGTCTTGCGGGAACTCGTAGTCGTAGGAGGACTGGCCGAAGCGCTGGTGGCTTCGGTGGCACGTCGTCACGGCCTGTCGCATGTGGCGCTCAACGCTCTGGCCGTCATCGAGGGGAACGGGGGCCCGATGCCCGCCGGCACCGTCAGCGCCCGCGTCCACATCACGAGCGGAACCATGACCAGCGTGCTCGACACCCTGGAGCGCAACGGGTACATCGAGCGCCTCACGGATCCAGAAGACCGCCGCCGGGTCCTCGTCGACGTGACCCCCGAAGCGCAGGCGTTGCTCGATCGACTCCTCCCCGAGGTCGGCCAGACCACGACCGCGGTGATGGCCGGATTCGGCGAGCACGAGCTCGACACGTTCCTCGGCACCCTGGCACGCGTCCGCGACAGCGATCGCGTCCGTTCCGGAGGATCTGGGCCCGCCGGCCCCCCGCAGGAGACCCCGCAACTTGGAACGTCCTCGGGAGGACCACTGACGACCACCTCGTCGACTCCGGACCACATCATGACGGAGGTCGTGCCGTCGGCCGGGCCGGACGGCGCCGCCATCGCCTGCACGTAGGTGCTCGGCGCTTCCGCTGTGCAGTTCGTCGGCCGATGAGGCACCCGATCGGACGAGCCGAAGCCTCGCTCTCAGCGGTACCCGGCGAGGCGCCGGCCAAGGCCTGTTGCCGAATCGGTGACCCGCCGATCAGGCTCCGGACTGTCCGTCCGGGTAGTCCGCATGCCCGTCCGGGTGCACGGCGAACCGGCCGGCGTCCATCGGGTGCACGGGGTCATCGGTGGCCCAGGGCCACCCGCCGAACCCGGTTCGCCGGTAGTCGCCGAATGCCTGCTCGATTCCGTCCTGGTCGTTCATGACGAACGGCCCGTACTGGGCAACCGGCTCACCGATCGGCCTCCCCTGGAGGATCAGGACCTCCGCGCCCTCGCTCCCGGCCGTGACCTCCAACGGGGACCCGGTCCGGAGCACCGCCCCGACCGGTGCCGGCAATGTCCTCTCGCCGACGCCGACAATTCCGCCGAACACGTACATGGTGCGCACCGTCCCGGAGTGTGCAGTCACGGGAAGCGTCAGCTGAGCTGCCGGGTCGAACCGTGCCTGCCAGATGGCGACTTCGGACTCCGGCTGGGACGCCCAGGAGTCGGGAGGCGGCGGCAGGGGCACGACTTCCCCGAACCGGCCCGCCACGACCGTCACGTCGACGTTGCGACCGGCGTCGTCCTCGATCGCCACCTGTGGGAGCCCTTCACGCCAGAACATCGTGAAGTAGGGGTCCACCATCTTCTGGGCCGCAGGCAGGTTCAGCCAGATCTGGAACAATTCCGAGGGGTTCGGGCCCGTCCGGTCCAGGAGCGGCATCATCTCGCAGTGGACGATCCCTCGGCCGGCCGTCAGCCACTCCGCGTCACCGCGTCCGAACCGGGCCGTCGCACCCAGCGAGTCCGAGTGGTCGATCGTCCCCTGTCTCATGAACGTCACCGTCTCGAACCCCCGGTGGGGATGCTGCGGAAAGCCGGGCACGGTGCTTCCGTGGTACATGCTCCACCCGTCTGCTCCGGAGAAGTCCATGCCGATGTCCCGCGCCTCGAGGGAGGCAACCGGCCCCATGTGCTCGTTGGCGGCGGGATAGTGGTCAACGTGGTGCACGCAGAACAGAAACGGATCTTCGGTCGCCCACGGAAACCCGAGTGGCAGCGTCCGGACAACAGGATCTTCCATGTCAGCACCTCCTCCACCTCCGGTCTGGCCGGGGCCCCGTGCAGGTGGGGCACCCGCCGCACCCGGCGTCCCTTCGGACGGTCGATGATCTCACGTCCACCGAGCAGCCCGCTCCATCCATCACCTGCATCGGCGAGGGACTCCGGCGAGCGGGGGATCAACGGCGAATCCGCTCACCCGAACCTGGTGGTCACTCACCCGGACAGAGGACCACCCGCGCCGTTCCCCATGGACGGATCCGAGACGGTGGCCGGGAGCACTCCGGGGTTCACGCGGTTCGATCGGCCATCGGCTGGACGACTAGGTCACCGCCACGAGGAGGACGGGCACGGGGCTCCGGTCGAGAATCTCACGAGCCGCGGCCCCCCGGGACGAATCGTCGACCGGGGGCCATCCGACGGCCACCAGGTCGGGGTGGAATTCCTCGATGGCGCTGAGTACCTGGGCAGCGGGGATGCCGATCCTCAACTCGAGTCGGACCTGGGGGGCGTCCGTCACGTGCCTGGCCAGGAACTCCCGGGCATAGGCGTTGGTCTCGTGCTGGATCTGGTCGGTGAAGCTGGGGATCTCCTCGTCCACGTGCACCACCACGATTTCGAGGCCGGCGTCGCTCGACAGCGCGATTGTCCGCTTGAGGGCCCGGGCCTTTCCGGGACCACCCTCCATTGCGACGAGGACCCTTCGCAGTGACTCCGGCGGTTGCGCGTCGGGTGGCACCACGACCACGGGCTTGTCGGTGCCGCCGGCGAGCGCCAGGGCGAGGTGCCCGGCCGGCCGGGGACCCCCGGGACTGCCGCGGGCTCCGAGGACCAGTGCCACCACTTCGTCCTCGGCCACCGCGAGGGTGAGCTGTTCGACCGGGTCGCCGGACAGCACGCGCAACGCAGCTCCCGCGGCCTCGGCGGACGCGCGTGCGGTCTCGTCACCGTCCTCACCGACGTGGACGGCATCCAGTGTGCCGGCAAGTGCCATGGCCGTGGCCTGGGCCATCACGAGCACGGGCCGTGCCGCGGCCGAATTGTCGATGGCGGCGATGATCCTCTTCATGGCAGTGGCTCCCATCTGGGTCCGCGACGACGGAACTCGAGGTCGCGCGATCCGGTGACATGTGCGTTACCGTCGACGAGGACGGGGACGGGCTTGTCGGCGGAGATCGAGAGGCGGGCTCGCTCCTTGCGGACACGCACCCTGCTGCCGTGGAATCGCAGACGCATGTCGATGGCGGACCACGCCGGAGGCAGCACCGGGTCGACACGGAGCATGCCGGCCGTCGGGCGGAGCCCCATGAATCCGAAGGCGAGGGCCTGCCAGGCGCCGCCGAGGGTGGCGAGGTGCAGCCCCTGGGCGGTGGAGCCGGTCAGGTCGTCGAGATCCATCCGAACGGCGATGCGGAGCTCCTCCAGCGAGCGGTCGAAGTCGCGCGCACGCGCATGCAGCGAGGCGTGGATCGCAGGGGACAACGAGCTGCCGTGGGCGGTGCGCGGCTCGTAGTAGCGGAGGTTCGGTTCGAGACTGCCGGCCACCGCCTCGTCGGGCAGGAGGTGGTGGATCATCAGGGCATCCGCCTGTTTGATCACCTGGGCGCCCCGGGTGCGCTCGGCTCCCAGCAGCAGGTCGGCTGCGATCGGACGCCGGGGGGCCAGCTCGGCGATGACCAGCGGCTCCAACCGGCCGAAGCCGGCGAATTGCTCGTAGATCCCCGTGTCGGCGTCATAGCCGTCGAACAGGGCGTCGGCGAGCTCCCTCCACCGTCGCCGTTCATCGACATCGCCGTCTTCGTCGGCCGCGTCGACGGCGTCGGCTGCGCGGCGCAGGTTCCACCGTGCCATGACGTTGGTGAAGGCGTTGTCGTCCACCGGCTCGTGGTACTCGTCGGGACCCACGACTCCGTAGATGTGGGCACTGCCGTCCGGTTCGACACGGATGCGCGAGGCCCAGTAGCGGGCAGTCTCCACGAGGACCGTGCGACAGGGCCCACGGGCGAACTCGTCGTCCCCGGTCCAGTCCACGTAGCAGCATGCCGCCCACGGCACCTGGGCCACGATGTGCTCCTCGAGTTGGCCGGTGCGGATGGGTACGATCCGACCCGACCTGTCACGGGCGCTCGTCGGGGTGACGTCATGGCCGGAGTGAGCGGACTCCCACGGGAAGCGCGCCCCGGCGCGCCCGATGGAGCGTGCCGCCTCGAGGGCGGCGGGCAGCCGTCGGATGCGGTACTCGAGCATGGACCGGGCCGCCTCCGGATGGGTGGCGGCCAGGAAGGGGAGGACGAAGGTGTCGGCGTCCCAGAACACGTGCCCTCCGTATCCCATGCCGGACAGGCCACGGGCGCCGACGGGCGCCTCCCCGGCTGTCGGCCACCGATGCCATCAGGTGGAACATGGCGAAGCGGATGCCCAATTGCAGCTCGTCATCTCCTTCGATGACCACGTCGGCGTCCTCCCACCGGCGTGCCCAGGCCTGGCGGTGCTCTGCGAGCAGCCGGTCGAAGCCCTCGGCGGAGGCCCGGACGGCTGCGTCGACGACACGACCGGGGTCGGGAAGGGTGTCGGGGTCGGAACCGTAGGCGGCCATGCGGTCGAGGACCCTGCTGCCGGGGTTCGCCCGCTCCGACGATGTCGACCTCCTCGAACGGGTCTGGACGGCCGCCACGGTGATGCCGCCGGTGGACCCTGCGACCCGGATCCACGGCACGTCACCGGACCGGCCGGCGTCGTGGGTGGCGTCGTCGGCGGCAGGCAGCACGGACGGGCCGACACGGAGGGCTGCCTGGTACCGACTGCGCAGGACGGCGGTCGTCGGCCGGGCCAGTGACACGAACCGCAGGCTCTCCACGGTGTTGCCCTCGGCACCTGCCCGCTCGTGCAGCACGCCCGTCCGCAGGTCGAGGACCCGCCGGAGCGGAGCCCCTGCGTCCAGGCGGCCGAGCGCGAAGGTGATGGGACCGGTGAGCAGGTGGGAAGCCGCGTTCTCCCCCGTGTAGGCACCTGCGGCGACCACCCAGGGGTGTCGGCCGGCGTGCTCCCCGAGCGGTGCTCCGCTCATGCCGACGTATCCGTTGGCCAGGCTGAGCAGTGCCTCGTGGACGCGCTCGTGCTCCAGATCGAACCCCTCGATGCCGATGGTCCAACCTTCCCGGTTGGTGACCTCGGGGAGGGACCGCCGGCGGCGCCGGCGCAGCTGATCAGCCAGCAATTGGTGGATGCGCGCGGCGCCGCCGGTGAGTGCCACCATTCCGGTCCCCGGCGACCTCCGGCCACCATTGACGACTACCACCGTTGCCTCCCGAACGTCGGGGACGACGACGGGCGCGGGCCGGTGTGGAACCCCCGACAGTCCGTCGACCACGGCGAGGACCGACTGTGGATCGACTCCCCGACACCAGAGCTCGTGGAGCACACCGACCGCCACATCCCCGGCGTCCTGCAGGGCGATCTCGACACGGTCGCCCTCGACCACCACACGCGGATCGTCGATTCCGACCAGCCGGGCCGCCTCCACGGCGAGGTCCGCGAGGTGGGACACGCTGGGGATCCCGTGCTCGAACAGGAGACGCTTGAGTCCCGGCCAGGTCAGCGGCACCGCCGGGTCCCGCTGCAGGACGACACCGGTCCTGAGGGATCCGGTGGGGCGAGGCTGCAACGAGGTCGCAATCCCCGACTCGGCCAGCCGCCGGGCGAATTCCGCTCCGGCACGGTCGAGGGAGACGAGGCTCGCGACCGGCGGTGGCACCTCCAATGCATGGCTACCCGAGTGGTCCACGGCTACGACGTCGACGCCGGCGCTGTCCGCGAGCAGGAGCGCGGCCGCCGCTGCGGAGCCCCCCTTCAGCCGTTCGGCCAGCAGGAGGGTCGAGGCGGGGGCCATCCAGGCAACAGGCATTCCCGCCTCACGGAGCGCCAGCAGGTCCTGTGCCGTGCGGGCGGGAATGGACGGTGTCGCGCTCCAGAGCACGACCGCCTCGAACCGCCGGTCGAGTCCCGGCGGCAGCCCGGCGGGGGTTCCTCGGACGGGGCGGCGCGACGCACCTTCAGCCCGCCGGGTCGGGCCGGGTCGGCTCACGCCGCTCTCATCCACGCCGTGCGGGCGGCGGTGACGGATCCGATGGGCTCCACGTGCCGATCCGCCAGGACGAGGACCCTCGCCAGAGGCTTCCGGTCGGTTCGAGCATGTCGGGATTCGCCTCTGACATTCACTGTCCGTTCAGCGCACTGGCTCCTGTGGGGAGGCTATCGGACACGGACCGGACCGGCTCGGATCGACCGACAGGTCCGCGGGGGAACGGACCCGACGCTCTCCCCGGCCACCTGTCGGTCGCCTCGGCCCTCCGGGGAGGGGTGCCCCGCCGGGTCGTCCGCCACCGGCACCGGCACCGTCGGACTCCGACCGTGGCTGCGGTGGGTTCACCGGGGTCCTTCGGCCCTTGCCCCTCCATGCCGGAATCCCGAAGATGGGGACATGTGGATCGACGAACGGGGTTCGGAAGTGCTCGGCCTACCTGAGTGCCGACGACTGCTCGCCATCGGAGCCAAGCAGCACCACCACGGGCATCTCGGGATCTCCACCGAAGGCGCCCCCTTGGTGCTCCCGGTCGACTACGCCGTCCACGATTCGGAGGTGGTGCTCCAGATCGGCGAGGAGCTCCTCGGCCGCGTGAACGGCCGGTTCGTCGCCTTCCAGGTGGACTACTCCTTCGACGGGCTGACGCCGGACGGCGTCGGCCCGGAGGGAAGGTGGAGCGTGCTGGTGCGGGGGCTGGCCAGTGAGATGGACCGGGCGGCCGCCGGGAGCCATCTCCCCGAGCCCCGGGTGGCGGAGCCCGGCCATTGTCTGGTGCACCTGCGCGGGGACGTCGTCACCGGACGGCGCCTCCGGCCCCGCGCCCGTGGTGCGGGCGTCGGCGATTCCTGAGCGTCCGACCCCCGGCCCCGTGGATCCCGCCGACTGCCGGGCCTGGCTCTTCGACCTGGACGGGGTGCTCACCCGGACGGCGGAGATCCATGCCGCCGCCTGGAAGGCGGCGTTCGACGAGTTCCTGTCCACGAGGGATTCACATGACCGGCGACCGAACGCCCCGTCGGCCGGGTTCGACCCGGTCGACGACTATCTCCGTTACGTCGACGGGAGGCCCCGGACCGACGGGGTCCGCACGTTTCTGGCTTCGCGGGGCATCGCTCTGCCGGAAGGAGATGCGGACGATCCCCCCACGGTCCACACGGTGACGGGCATCGCCAACGCCAAGAACCGGCTGGTCCGGGAGATCCTGGACTCCCGGGGGGTGGCGGTCTACGACGGTGCGGTCGAACTGGTCCGCTCCCTGCGGGCCCGGGGGGTGCCGACCGCGGTCGTGTCGGCCAGCGAGAACACCCCGGCCGTGCTGCGGGCGGCAGGGATCGTCGGCCTCTTCGACGCGTGCGTGGACGGCACGGTGGTCAAGGAGCGGAATCTGGCAGGCAAGCCGGCACCGGACAGCTATCTCGAGGCGGCGAGGATGCTGGACATCGACCCGTCGCTGGTCGCGATCGTGGAGGACGCCCAGGCCGGGGTCGAGGCGGGTCGCGCCGGGCACTTCGGACTGGTGGTCGGCGTCGACCACACCGGTCAGGCCGACCAGCTCCGGTCACATGGTGCCGACATCGTGGTCGGTGACCTGGCCGAGCTGCTCCCCCGGATGCGGGGGCGCGGCACCCGGTCCGTCCCACCCGCCGACGGTCCCGGTCAGGTGGCGCACTGAACGGATCGGCCCTTCAGCAGTGAGCGCGATCCCATCCGGGCATGTGCATGGATGGCGGTCCTGGCGTCCTCGATCACGCCATCAGCTTCCGCCGGCGGCCCGGTTGGGAAGTGCGGCCAAGACGATCACGCCTGCTACTGCGACGACCACTGCGGCGACGATGAACCCGAGGTCCATTCCCGACACGAAGCCCTGTCGCGCGGCCCGGGCCAAGGCGTCGCCGGAGTTGCCCGGGGCGCGCTCGGCCACGGCCAGGGCACCTCCGATCGAACCGAGGATTACCTTGTCGATGCCTGCCGGTATCGGAAGGTGGGCGAGCAACGGCGTCATGAAGGCCTGGTAGCGAAGGTTCAGGACGGTGCCGAGCACGCCGACTCCGAGGGCGCCGCCGATCTGCATCGACGTGTCGCTCGTGGCCGAGCCGACGCCGGCGTCTCCCCGTGGGAGTGAACCCATGACCGATTCGGTCGAGGGAGCCATCGTCAGCCCGACCCCGACGCCGATGAGTGCGAACCAGGGCACGCAGTCGGCATAGGTGCTGTGCACGGTGGTCCGGGACAGGAGTCCGAGGCCCAGGGCGATCAAGGCGAGACCACCGGCGACCACCGGCTTGGTGCCGAATCGACGGGCCAGCAGGACCGACGACGGGGCGGCCACCAGGAGCACGACGGCCAGGGGACCGAGCCCCAGCCCCGTCTGCAGCGGGCTGAAGCCGAGACAGAACTGGAGATACTGGGTCACCAGGAAGAACAGACCCAAGAGTGCGAACAGAACCAGCAGCAGTGACGCTATCGCCGCGCTGTAGCGGCGATTTCGGAAGAATTGCATGGGCAACATGGGATGGTCGACATGTCGCTCCCAGGCGACGAACAGGCCGATGACCACGAGGGAACCGACCAGGGCGGCGAGGACCGAGGGCGAGGTCCAGGTCCGGTTGGGGGCTTCGATGATCGCCCACAGCAGCATTCCGAGTCCCAGCATCGACAGCACTGCGCCGATCGGATCGGCGCGCTTGGCCTGTGGATTCTTGGAGTTGGGGACGAGGATCGCCGTGGCGACCAGGCCCACCGCGGCGATGGGCACGTTGATGAGGAAGACCGCACCCCACCAGTAGTGGACCAGCAGGAAGCCGCCGAGGATCGGGCCGATCGCCACCCCGACCCCGGCGGTGCCGGACCAGATCCCGATGGCGTGCGCCCGGTCGCGCTCGGCGGTGAACACGTTGGTGAGGATCGACAGCGTGCAGGGCATGAGTGCGGCAGCCCCTGCTCCCATCACGGCTCGGGCTGCCGTGAGGCGGTCCGGGGTGACCGACCACGCGGCAAGCGCCGAACCGGCGCCGAAGACGACCAGCCCGCCCATGAACACCCACTTGCGCCCCACTCGGTCACCGAGCGCCCCCAGGGTGAGCAGCAGGCCGGCAAAGACGATGGCATAGGCATCGACGATCCACTGGAGCTGGGTGGACGTGGCGCCGAGGCTGCGCACCACCGACGGGAGCGCCACGTTGAGGATGGTGTTGTCGAGGCTGATCAACAGCAGCGAGACACACAGAACGGTCAGGATCGCCCAACGCCGTTCGTGCCTGGTTGAAGGACGAATCCGCACGACGGTCCCGGGCAGTCGATCCTGGCCGGGTTCAGGCCGCCGACGCGCTGCGGGCGTACCCGACGGCGTCGAAGGCGATGTCGGCCATGCCGAATCCGGGCTCCACCAGCCTCGTGCCGAAGCGGCCCACCGGTTGCCGGCGCAGCATCAGCGAGTGGTAGACGCCGGCCGCCCCGATGTCGCCGACCAATTGTGCGCCCACGATCCTTTCGTCGCGGAGGTAGACGGCGCGCAGATGGGCCCCGTCCTCCCACCGGAGGATCTCGTCCGGCCCGTCGATGGTGCCGATGGAGACGATGGGGATGCCGAGGTGCTTGAGGCTGTTCATCGCCTCCGCCCCGTCGTAGCGCAGGTCGGCGCCGAGGAGGTTGGCCGCGGCGATAGGCGCCTGGGCGACCGCATTGGGGAAGATGGCGTGGACGTACCGCTCCCCGGTGAACCGGTCGATCGCTTCGGCCACGTCACCGGCGGCGGCGATCCCGGGCACCGATGTCGCCAGGCGCTCGTCCACGTGCACCCCCCACTCCGCGACCAGTCCCGAGCCCCCTAGGAATTCGGTATGGGGTTTGACACCGGTGGCCGCCACCACCAAGTCGGCCCGGAGGACGGTCCCGTCGGCCAGCTCCACCCCGTTCGCCGACGGATCCCCCACGATGGCCGACGCCTCCAACCCGAGTCGCAGCGTCACACCCCGGGCCTCCAGTGCCGCCTCGGCCAGCTTCGACGCCATCGGGTCGAGCACCCTCGGCATCACCCAGCTCCGTCTGCCGATGATGCTCACGTCCACCCCCAGATCGGCGAGGAGCAGGGACAGCTCGACCCCGATGAAGCCGTTCCCCACGATGAGTGCACTGGTCACCTCGCCCCGGCGCACCCGGCCGACGAGTTCGGTGGCCGACCGCAGCGACTTGAAGTCGAGCACTCCCGGCAGGTCTGCCCCCGTCAGCGGGGCGTACAGGCGGCTGCCCGAGGCGATGACCAGACCCTCGAAGCCGATCCGGGTGCCATCGCCCAGCACCACCTCGTGGGAGTCGGTGTCGATCGCCCCCACATGGGCGTCCCGGAGCTCCTCGATCCCCAGGCGTTCGGCCACGTCGCGGCCTTTCCAGTAGAGCGGATCCTCCCGACCGGTCAGGAAGTGGTCGGCCATGGCCGGCGGCGAATAGGGCGGGCTGTCCTCGGCGGACAGTGCGACCACCGTGCCCGACGGGTCGAGCCGACGGAGGGTCTCGGCGGCGGTGATGCCGGCCGGGCCGGTCCCGATGACGACCGCCCGCATCAGACCCCGGCCCCCACCGGGCCCGGAGCGCCGGCCAGGATCTGCTCCGACAGCACGGCGACGGCGTCGACCAGAGTCGAACCCTCCAGCAGCCGATCGACTGCGGGCTCGCACTCGAGGGCCATCTCGTCGAAGGGCAGGACCGTGGTCGACGCGAAGGGGAAGCCGCCGAGCCGGTCCACGTGGGCCAACGCCCGTTCGACGTCGGCCCGCGAGCGGGTCCGGTTCACCACCAGATGCACCGCGGCGATCCCCAGCTCGTCGGCCAGGACCGACGACTCCATGCCCACCTGCACTGCGTTGAACGTGGGGTCGACCACGACCACGGCGGCGTCGAACCCCCGGGCCAGCGACCGCCCGAAGTGCTCGACACCGGCATGGGTGTCCATCAGCACGACGTCCTCGGGGTGCAGGTGCATGCCGGCCACTGCCGCCTGGATCAGTGCTGTCTCGGGGCAGAGGCACCCGCCGCCGGCCTGCCGGACCCCTCCCATGACCAGGAGTCGGACGCCGTCAGGGCCGAGGACGGCACGACGGTCGACGATGTCGGCGGTGTCGGGGTTGAGTCGAAGCATGCCACCCGCCCCCTCCCCGGGACGGGCCCCGGTCTTCTCCTCGACGTAGTCGGCGTCCTCGGCCACGGCCACGATGGAGGCCGCTTCCTCGAGGCCGATCCCGAGTGTGGCTGCCAGGTTCTGCTGCTCGTCCGCGTCCACGGCCACGACCCCGAGGCCGCGCCGGGCGGACAGGCGGGCCAGAAGGGCGGTCAGGGTGGACTTGCCGACGCCGCCCTTGCCGACGACGACCAGGCGCGCCCCGGCCCCGTGCACGTGGTCATGGCGCGCGGTGGTGGACCCGTGGCCCCCGCAGGTGTCGCACACCGCTCAGCCCTCGGACCCTGCGGTCGCGGCCACCGGAGCGGAGGTACCGACGGGTGCGTCCACGTCGATGTCGACGGCGGGGAGGCCGAGCCCCCGGCGCTTCGTCTCGATGTGGCGGCGGATCCACAGGGCGGCCGCGGCCGGGTCCGGCTCGACCACGAACTTGGCGCCGACGACGTCGTCGAGGCCTCCCGCCAGCAGGGCCACCACGTCCGGGCTGCCGAAGATCGGGGGCTGGACGCCCAGGACGGTGGTGATGCCGGACCCCACCACGTAGGAACCGATGGCCACGGCCTTCTCCGAATACCACTCGGGGGCGGCGCCGGCCAGCGGCAGCTGGTCGATGTCGACGTCCAGGTAGCCGGCGAGCGCGGCGGCCAGCACCATCACCCGGCTGTTGTCGACGCAGCTCCCCATGTGCAGGACCGGTGGGATGCCCAGTGACTCGCAGACCGCCCGCAGGCCCGGCCCGGCCATGGCCGCCGCCTCGGGGACCATCTGCCCGGCCTTGCCGTTGGCCACCGCCGCGCACCCGGTGACCAGGACCAGGATGTCGTTCTCGATGAGCCGGCGGGTGAGTTCGATGTGCTCGAGGTCCTGAGGGAGCTTCGGGTTGTTGCAGCCCACCACGGCGACCGCCCCCCGGATGCTGCCGGCGGCAATGGCGTCCACGAGCGGCTTGGGGGTCCCTCCGAGCGCCCCCAGGATGGCCTCGACCGAGAACCCGCCCATCCAGCGCACCGGCTCGACAGGGATCCGGACCCGCTCCTGGTTGCGGTCGGCGTAGGCCTCCACGGCCATACGGACGATGTCGTGTGCGATCTCGGCCCCCCGCTTCGGGTCGAAGGAGATGTGGGTGGCCCCGGTGAACTTGGCCTTGTCCGAGGTCGAGATGACCTTCGTGTGGTAGCACTTCGCGACGTCGACGACGGACGGCATGATGCACTGGTAGTCGACCACCATGGCCTCGAGCGCGCCGGTCATGAGCACCAGTTCCTGCATCAGGTGATTGCCGGCCATCGGGATGCCACGGCGCATCAGGAGCTCGTTGCCGGTGCAGCACAGGCCGACCACGTTGATCCCGGTCGCCCCGAGCGATCGGGCCAGCGCCACCAGCTCGGGGTCCTGGGCAGCGGCCACCACCACGTCGGACAGCAGCGGGTTGTGCCCGTGCATGGCGATGTTCACCTGATCCTTGGCCAGCACCCCGAGATTGACCTCGGACATGACCGGCTTCGGCGTACCGAACATCATGTCGGACAGCTCGGTGGCGATCATCGACCCGCCCCAGCCGTCGGACAGGCTGGTGCGCAGGGCGTGGAGCAGTATGTTGACGTAGTCGTTGTCCACGCCCATGTGGGTGCGGTGCAGCATCTCGACGTTCTCGCGGTCGACGCCCCGCGGCGTGATGCCCAGCGCCTCCCACCTGTCCCGCCGGACTTCGGGCACCCGGCCGACGAACGACAGGGTCCCGCGTCGGCTGCCGTAGTCCTCGAGGAGTGCATCGGCGAGGTCGGCGCCCACCTCCTCGGGCGAGCGGTCCTCGGTGGCCACGCCAACCTCCTCGGCCAACCGCCGCAGCTTGGCCTCATCGGCGATCTGGTAGCCGGTGGTCTCCCCGTGGGCCAGGGACCGGAACGTCTCGAGGATGTCGCGACCGTGGTCGGAGTGCGCCGAGGAGCCCGCGGCGATCGCCCGACCGAGGTTGCGGGCGACGATCACGTCGGCGTCGGCGCCGCACACGCCCTTCTGCGGGCCCCTCGCCGAACGGATCGATCCGGCACGGCCCCATGGCGCAGTTCCGGCAGCTGAGGCCGAGCGCGCAGTAGCCGCACTGGGGCTGCTGGGCCGCGAGCCGGTCCCAGACGGTGTCGATGCCCTGCCTGTGGGCCTCGTCGATCATCGCCTGGGCGTCCTCGTTGATGGTCAGGCGGCGCGGTCGAGCCGTTCCCGTTGCTCCTGGTCATGATTGTCCTCCCTGATCGTCGCCGCCTGGTCGATTCCCGTCGCCGGCAGGTCGTCGTAGTGGCCATGTTGTCGAGGCGTGCGCCGCCCCCTGCATGGCTGCACCCCAGGCTCGCCACCCGGCCAAGGGGTCGCCACCGGGAAGCGGCGTGGCCCCGACGCCGGCGGCGGCCAGGACGGCACCGGCCTCCCGCAGGCTGCCGGCCGACACGAGTTCGTTGAGGTCCCCGAACACCGAGCGCGTCGACCTTGCAGACCTCGGCGCACGCCGGCTCGTCCCCGCGGCGCACCCGCTCGACGCAGCCGTCGCACTTGACGGCGACCGGGACGCCGGGACCGGGCCCGTCGGCCAGCGGGTGGAAGGTGATGACGTCGAACGGACAGACCACGGCGCACATCGCACAGCCGATGCACCGCCTCGGTTCCACGAGCACCACACCCAACTCGTCCTCGCGGGTGATGGCCCCGGAGGGACAGACCTGGAGGCACGGGGCCGGGTCGCAGTGGCGGCAGCGGTTGGGAAAGGCCAAGGTGGGCATCGGGCCCGCCTCGACGTGAACCCGCTTGCGGGGTACCGGTGACTCGAGGAACGCGGTGGCGGCGTCCTGGCTCGCCGAGTGCTCGACCGCACAGGCCAACTCGCACTGCAGGCAGCCGATGCACCGCTCGGGGTTGACGAACACGGTCTGCATCGCTCCGCTCCCTTCCTCGCCGGGCCGCCCGCTGCCGGCCCCTGCGTCACATCGTCGGGGAGTGACGGGCTGTTGGCCAGGGGCGAAGGTCACCTGGACTTCGGGGGCACGTCATCCGGCCGGGTCGACCAGTCCCCGCACGCGGCCGGCGGCGTGGGGCACTGCCTGTTCCGCGGCACCGTTCAACCCGGTGCCGCCCGGCGGGCTGCCCGCAGGCCGTCCTCGTCCTACCCACCTCTGCGGGTCTCCTGTCCACGTTCGCAGCCCAACACCGTGCCAGGTCGGCTGGTTCAAGGATGCGGGAACTGGAGCGATGCGACGACCCCGCCATCGACGAGCAGGTCCGTTCCGGTGATGAAACCGGAATCACGGCCGACCAGGAAGGCCACGGCCCCGGCAATGTCCTCGGGGGTACCGATCCGTCCGGTGCCGCTACCTGCGATCATCGCCCGCATCATCGCTCCGCTCGGGCCCTCGAGTTCCGCGGCGCCCATCGCCGTGGAGATGACGCCGGGGGAGATGGTGTTCGACCCTGGCCCCCCGACGTCCCCAGGCGAGCGAGGCCGCTCGGACCCGGACCTGGTTGGAGCGCTTGGCCACGACATACGCCGTGGCGGGATCCGGTATCGCTCCCGGAGCCAGCTCGGCCAGCTCGAGCAGATGCTCTGTCGGAGTCGTGGCCAGCCGGAACTCGAATTCGGGGTCCAGCGATGCCATGGTCCCGGCCATCGACGAGATGAACACGCCCGCCCCTCCGGGGCTGATCACAGCGCCGAATGCATCGAGCACCAGGGCCGTTCCCAGGAGATCCACCCGCAAGATGGCGTCGATCGGAGCCTGGACCGGGGAGAGTCCGGCGGTGTGCACGAGGGTAGCCACCGAACCTCGATCGGCGGCGGTCGATGCCAGCGCCTCCACCGAGTCCTTCCGGGAGACGTCGACAGCGTGACCCACCGCGTCGTAGCCGGCCGCAGACAGTGACGCGACCTCCCCCTCGAGCAACCGCTCGTCGAAGTCAGCGAGGATGACCGTCGAACCGCTCCCGATCCGCCGAGCAATGGCTGAGCCCATACCGCCGGCCCCGGTGACCACGATCACGTCGGTCGCACTGCCCATCGACCGATCCTAGGACGTCGTGTCCGGACGGGGCCTGCCCCCGATCGCCGGACCGGCACCCGACACCTTCGGCCCCGGTCGGACATCCTCGACCGGTTGACGCACCACCTGAACCGGCGTGAGTCAGGTCCATGGGGATGCCCGGTGCAACCCGGTTCCACTAGTATCAACGTGGCGCTGAACGGTCTGTCACAGGGTCAGATTCCCGTACGACCGACAGGTGGACACTTCGCCGGTCGGAGACGCAAGTGGGGTTGTTCATGGGGCGGACGGACAGGGGTGGGCAGTCCGGGCATCTCGACTCCCTCGACGGGATCAGGGCCCTTGCCATCGGAGCGGTGTTCCTGCTCCATGCCGACAAGACGTACTTCCCCGGCGGCTTCTTGGGGGTCGACGTGTTCTTCGTCCTGTCGTCCTACCTCATCACAAGCATTCTCCTCCGGGAGCGCCAGGACCGGGGCAAGGTCGGCTATGCGGCCTTCTACTGGCGCCGCTTCTTCCGCCTCGCGCCCGCCCTGGTGGTGTGGCTGACCCTGATCGCCGCGCCCACCGCCGTCCTCGCCCACCAGGCGACGACGATACCGATCAGCACCACCGGTGCGCTCCTGTACTTCAACGACTTCCTGGCCGCGTTCACCAACAGACTGGGCACCGCCTATGACCAGTCGTGGTCGCTCTCGGTCGAAGAACAGTTCTACATGGTCTGGCCCTTCGTCTTCGCCCTTGCCGTGGGCCGGCTGACCTCCATCGGGCTGCGACGCGCCATGATCGGATTCATCGGCATCTCCCTCGTGATCTGGCTGACGATCGGGAACTACTCGCTGCCGACCGGGCATCTGGTGCCGCTCGCCCTGGGATGCTGGGCCGCCTGCTGGTCCATCGAGTCGCGAGGCACGAGCCGGCTCACCCCCGTACTGCGGGACAACCGACTGGCGCTCGTCTGCCTCGCCTTGTTCGCCGCGGCACTGCTGGTCAATCCACTGGGGGTGAAGGGTGACGCCCTCTCCCTCCTGGTCTACGTGGCCGCCACGGCGCTGCTGCTCCATTGCACGCTCAACGCCGAGTCGTTCGTCTCCCGGGTGCTGGCCAGCCCCGTGCCCCGTTGGATCGGCGTTCGCTCCTATGGGATCTACCTCTATGGGCTGACCATCCTGATCCTGGTGCCCCTGGTCACCCATCTGAAGCTCCACGACGCACTCCCGGTCGACGTGGTGGTCACCGCGGCCGTGGTCGCCTTGTCGTACCGCTTCGCCGAGTCCCCGTTCCGGTCGTGGGGGCGGACGAGGCTGGCACGACGGGGGGAGGTCGAATCGTCGGACGCCGAGCTCGGGCTCATGAGGATCGGCGACCAGGACGGCGACCGGGGCTGACCGGGAGGCTTCGGATTCATCCGGGCGTCGACCTCGAGCAGGCCCTGACCTGGTCGAACGAGATTCTCCACGCCCAGCCACCCGCTGGGACGACCTCCTAGCCGGTCCTGGGCCGGCAGGTACCTCGGTGACCCGGAAGGGCGACCAGACGTGGGCGGGGTCGTTCGGTACTGTCGTGCATCAGCCGATCCGGAAACCAGACGGCTCTGCGGGCGCTTGCGTTCTCTGAGCACCCTGACGGGCGTGTTGCCTCCGTCCTGCAGCTACCCCACCCGCTGCGCGTTCTCCGCCACGCCCTCCCTGTCATCCTCGAGAGTGTCGTGGCCCCGGTCGCCGCCTACTACTGCGTGCTCGTCATCGCGGGGTTCCGGGGAGCATTGCTCGGAGCACTGGCCTGGTCCTACCTCCTCATACTCCGGCGGGCACGGCGCCACGAGCGTGTCTCCACCCTGCTCTGGCTCGGCACCGCACTGCTCACGATCCGAACCGTCGTCTCGTTCGTCACCGGCAGCGCCTTCGTCTACTTCATCCAGCCGACAGCGAGCGCCTTCCTGGCGTCGTTCCTGCTGGTCCTGAGTGCGCTTGCCGGTCGGCCGTTCACTCAGCGGTTCACCCATGACTTCTGCCCGCTCAGTCCGGGGCTCCTTGCCCGGCCGAGCGTTCACCGCTTCTTCGTGCATGTGTCGTTCCTGTGGGCCGGTGCCATGTTCCTGAACGGGGCCATCGTCCTCACGCTGCTGCTCACGGCGTCGAACAGCGCCTTCCCGCTCGAGCGACTCGGAGCGACACTGTCCCTGACCGCTGGCGCAATCGCGCTCTCGATCGCCTGGTTCGCCCGCAGCATGCGCAACGACGGGATCACCGTGCGCTTCGGCGTTGCCGGTACCCTCGCACTCGCTCCGGACGAATGATGCGTCGCTGGCGTTCGCCGACGGACGCTGGTGCATCATCCACGAGGTCCACGGCCCTCTGCGCTCCCCGCTGAGTCCGGGTGCCGCCCGCCCCGGGGCCCCTCACGCGTTCCCGGACAGCATCGTCGTGATCTGCCCGAGGTCGAAGTAGTCACGCCAGGCGCTGATCTTCCCGTCACGGACTTCGAACGCGCCCATGACGAGCAGCGGGGCGACGACATCGCCGACGGTGAACGTGTCGATCCGCTCGGTCAGCACCACGTTGCCGCGAACGGCCAGATTGACGGTCTCGATGGTCATGCTCTCGCACATGCCGAAGAAACCCTCGATGAACGCGATCGTCGCCTCGATCCCGACAGCCGGGTCCAAGGGGATGTTGTGGTAGACGACGTCATCCGTGAAGTACGGGCGCAGAGCCCCGGCGTCCCGCCCGTCGAACGCGTCACAGAACGTGCGGACGACGTGTTCGGCATCTTCTGCAGTGCCCATGGGTGCCTCCAGGATCCGGGAAGCCCTCAGGCTAGCGAATGGCCTCCGCGCCGGCACGACCGGTCGGAGCGCCAACGTGCGTCGCCCGGATGCCGGCCGGGCCCGCACGCCACCTGTCCGGCACCTGTGCCGGCGATCGTCGGCGGACCGCTGCCCGAGCGCTCCGGTTCACGTCTGCGAGGCATACGCGGCCAGCGCGGCGAGCTGAGGTGCCGTGCCGACTCCGATGAGGACATCGCCGGGTGCCACTTCGACCTCGGGGGAGGGATTGGGCGTGAAGCTCCCGTCCGGGCGCCGGATGGCCAGGACCAGGCACCCGGTCCGCTCGTGCAACTGGGAGGACCGGAGCGTCTGACCGGAGAGCGGCGAGTCCGTTCCCACCGTCAGCTCCTCGAGCCGGAACTCGAGGGATCCGTCGTGCATGACGACGTCGACGAAGTCCACCACATGGGGCTGGGTGACGAATGCCGCCATCCGATCGCCGCCGAGACGCTGGGGATTCACCACCCGGTCGGCCCCCACACGGAGCAGCTTCGCCTCGGACGACTCGCCCCGGGCCCGGGCGATGACGTGGATCGTGGGGTTGAACGATCGACTGGCCACCGTCACGAACAGGTTGTCCGCATCGGTGTCCAGAGCCGCTATGAGCGTGCCCGCCCGCTCGATCCCGGCCTGGAGGAGCGTGTCGTCGTCGGTCACGTCCCCGGTGACCGTCGAGTAGCCCACCGTGGAGATGCGGTCCGCATCCCGGTCGACGACGACGATCTGTTGGCCGGCGTTGCCCAGGTAGCGGGCGACCTCCCTCCCGACCCTCCCCCAACCGCAGATCACGACGTGGCCTGTCATCTTCGCGATGTCCCGGTCCATCCTGCGCCTCCTGATCAGTTCCCGCATGTGCCCATCGATGAGCAGCTCCAGCGTCACCGTGAACGTGTACAGCGCCGTCCCGACCCCCAAGAGGATCAGGACGATCGTGAACACCTTCACCCCCGACCCGATCGGATGCGGAAACCCGTACCCGACGGTCGATACGGTGACGATCGTCTGGTACAGGGCTTCGAGCGGCCCGAACCCCAGGACGGTGTAGCCGACCGTGCCGATGACCACGACCAACGCCAGTGCGGCCAGACCTACCTGGACCCGACGGAACGGGTTGCCGTTCACAGCTCTCCCGCCGCCATGGCGCTCCGAATGCCGTCGGCTCGGGGGGTGGATCCGGCATCGCCCCCACATGCCCTCACCATGGGAACGATGCTACGTGGTCGACGGGCCGGCGGAGCAGTGACCATCGTCCGTTCCTCCGACGACAGCGCCACGTCGAGGATCGCGCCGTCGAGGCCGACCAGCAGCGACGCGACACGGAGGACGGTCGGCGTTGCCCACCGCCGATCACCACGCTCGGGTGGGCGATCGACCCGAAGTGCGACCGCGCGGTCGATCGTCGGCGAACCCGGACCGCACGGATGGGGCAGGGGGTCCCCGCGGCTCATCCGTCCCCGCCCACAGGTCGGTGCCTACGGGTCAGGCAGCTGCGTCCCGCCGGCCGAGATCCTCCTTGATCGAGGCGACCCACGAACGCACGTCGGCGGGGGAGCGCCAGTCCCCGGCGAGCTTCTTCGCCATGGCCCGGGCCGGGAAGCCCCTGGCATCGGGCTCGAGCCGTCCGCCGAACGTCGCGTGACCGCGGGCACCGACACGCGACATGATCGCCGCCACCTGCTTGACCGGAGGGACCTCGCCGGCGCTCGCCGATTCGTCCAGCGGACCGCTGCTCACGAGCCACACGGGTCGCCCCCGCAACTGCTCCGCGTAGCGCCGGGTGAAGTGCCGGGTGTCGCGGTGCCAGCGCGAGGCGTAGAGCGCACCGGCGACGATCACCGCTGCGAAGTCATCGATGCTTCCCACCTCCCCAGCGGGCCGCACTGAGGCCTCGAATCCCTGTGATCGCAATTCGTCGCCGATCATCTGGGCCAGCCCGGCCGTGCCACCGCGCTTCGACCCGTACGCAATGAGGACCTTCATCCGGATTCCCTTCCGATCGTGCTCTCCTCCCATGGAACGACGACGCTGCGAGCGAATCAAGGGGCGAAGGTCACCTACCGTGCCTCGGATCGGACCGACCTGCCCGCTCGGGCGCACGGATCGGAGCGGTCGTGCTCCCTCGGATCGGCGTCCACTCCCGACGCGGGCGGCTTGGGACGAATGGCCCTAGGACTTCACTCGTGGAGCGAACACGATTGGGGCTGGACCGGTCGGCCGCAGGTTGCGAGCCCATGGTGGCGCTCGACCGGACCGACCGCAACGCAGTCGACACGGCAAGCGTGCGTGATCTCCACCACCGGGTCCAGGGCATCCCCTGTAGCGGCGCGGTGTGTCGAAGCCGACGGAACGGGAGGACGACCGTGACGGGAACGCAGGATCCACAGAATCCGCAGGAACACCACCCGGTCAGGCTCGAAGGGACGCTCGAGCCTGGAGTGAGTCGTTGGCTGTGGCTGGTGAAGTGGCTGCTCGTGCTGCCTCACCTGTTCGTGCTCCTCTTCCTTTGGGTCGCGTTCCTGGCGGTGAGTGTCATCGCCTTCTTCTCCATCCTGTTCACCGGCCGGTACCCCAGATCGCTCTTCGACTTCAACGTCGGTGTGCTCCGATGGACGTGGCGCGTGTCGTACTACGGCTACGCGGCCCTCGGCACCGACCGCTACCCGCCGTTCACGCTCGCCGACGTCCCCGACTACCCCGCCCACCTCGACATCGCCTATCCCGAGCGCCTCTCACAGGGCCTGGTGCTGGTGAAGTGGTGGCTCCTGGCGATTCCCCAGTACCTGGTCGTCGGCATCTTCGCCGGCGGCGCCGCTTCGGTGTGGTCGGCCAACGACCAGACTGCGACGTGGGGCACCGGCGGCCTCATCGGGCTGCTCGTACTGATCGCCGCCGTCATCCTGGCGTTCACCGGAAGCTATCCCCGCCCGATCTTCGACTTCGTGCTCGGGATGAATCGCTGGGTCGTCCGGGTCGTCGCCTACGCGGCGCTCATGACTGATCGGTATCCGCCCTTCCGACTCGACACCGGCGGGAGTGAGGACGCCGGAGCCACTGCCCTCCCGTCCACGCCTCCCACGGAGACTGCCCCGATCGGCACCGGCGTGCCCACCGGCTGGACGGCTGGCAGGATCGTCGCCTTGTGCATCGGCTCGTTTCTGGGTCTGGTCTCGATCGCGATGCTTGCCGGCGGTGGTGCCCTCGCCTGGTTGGATCACACGCAGCGTGATGCCTCCGGCTATCTCACGTCACCCACCCGGACGTTTGCGACGTCGACCTACGCGATCACCACCGACCGGATCGACCTCGGGAACACGACGGACGTCGCCCCGTCGTCGATTCTGGGCACGGTGCGGATCCGCGCCACCGCCAGCGACCCGGCCACACCGGTCTTCATCGGGATCGGCCGACACGACGCCGTCGATCGCTACCTGAACGGGGTCAGCCATGTGACCATCACCTCCTGGATCGGGGACGTGACGACCTTCCACCGGCATCCGGGCACGGCGCCCGCACTCCCGCCGACCGCCCTGTCCACATGGGTGACGTCCGCTTCCGGATCCGGCACCCGGTCGATCACGTGGAAGCCGAGCGGGGGTGACTGGACCATCGTGGTGATGCAGCCCGACGGAACCCGTGGCGTGTCGGTCACGGCGGACGCCGGAGCGACCGTCCCGGCACTGGGATGGATCGACGCCGCCATCCTCACGGTCGGAGGAATCCTCCTGATCGCCGCGATCCTGCTGATCACGTTGCCGATCGTCTTCGCCAGCCGGCGACCGGTCGCGAGCGGCGGGTGACCGACCGCTGACGAGCTCGCCCCGTGCAGTCGGGGTCTCGAGTGCAGCGATGCGCGGGCAGCAGGGGACCCCCGATGGCGCACCCGTCGAAGTGCCCTTTGGCACTGTTCGGCGGATCCTGCGGCGCGTACCCTCGAAGGTGGAGGCTGGGACGCCCGGCGCAGCGTCGGCGTCGGTCCCGCGAGTCGCACCGCGCTGCTCGGCTGCCTGCGTACAGGAGGTCGGTCATGAAGGCATTGGTCTACAAAGGCCCTGGCCAGAAGGGTTGGGAGGACGTGCCCGACCCCAAGATCGAGCAATCGACGGACGTGATCGTGAAGATGGCCGCCACCACGATCTGCGGGACGGATCTCCACATCCTCAAGGGCGATGTTCCCGAGGTGGAGGTCGGGCGAATCCTGGGGCACGAGGGCATCGGCGTGATCACCGAGGTCGGTGACGGGGTCACCCGACTGGCGGTCGGCGACCGGGTCATCCTGTCGTGCGTGAGTTCCTGTGGGCGCTGTTCCTACTGCCGGAAGGGTCTGTACAGCCACTGCCTCGATGCCGAGGGCATGGCGGGGATCGGATGGATCTTCGGGTACATGATCGACGGGACGCAGGCCGAGTACGTCCGGGTCCCGTTCGCCGAGAACTCGGTCTACAAGCTCCCCGAGGGGATGACGGACGCCGAGGGGATCCTCCTGTCGGACATCCTGCCGACCGGGTTCGAGATCGGGGTGCAGTACGGACACGTGCAGCCGGGTGACGTCGTAGCCGTGATCGGCTCCGGGCCGGTCGGACTCGCCGCCGTCATGACGGCTCGCCTCTACGGCCCGTCCAAGATCATCGCCATCGACCTCGACGACGCCCGGCTGGCGCGGGCCGAGGACTTCGGCGCCTCTGACACGGTGAACTCGGGGGACCCGGACTGGAAGGACCAGGTCCTGGCACTGACCGACGGACTCGGTGTCGACGTCGCCATCGAGGCCGTCGGGGTGCCGGAGACCTTCACCATGGCGACGGTGATCGTGCGTCCCGGCGGCAACGTCGCCAACATCGGCGTGCACGGCAAGTCGGTCGAGCTGGCCCTCAACGAGCTGTGGATCAAGAACATCGACATCTCGATGGGCCTCGTGAACACGAACACGCTCGGGATGCTCCTGTCACTCGTCGCCGAGCACAAGCTGCCGGCCGAACAGTTCGTCACCCACGAGTTCTCGTTCGATCAGATGCTGGAGGCGTATGACGTCTTCGGCCACGCAGCCGACCACGACGCCCTGAAGGTACTGATCCACTGAGTGGTGGATTCGGGCGCTGCAGGGGTCGCCGGCGCCGGCCTGCGGGACCGGGCGAGCCCAGCGCCAGGGGTTCCGCTCACGGGGTCACTCGGCCGGTCACGACGGTCGCTCGCCGCCTTCCAGAGCACAGAGTTCGTCCTGCCCGAAGACCCTCGAACGGGTGATGAAGTGCAGATCCTCACCTGCGGCGAGGGAGAAGCCCTCGGGCTCCCCGGCACCGACGTCGAGGATCAGCTGCGTGTGGGCCCAGGCCTCGAACTGCCGATGGTCGATGTAGAAGGGGCATCCGCCGACCGTCCCCAGCAGGACGTCGTGGCCGCCGAGGGTGAACTCGCCCTCGTCGAAGCACATCGGCAGACTCCCGTCGCAGCAGCCGCCGGACTGGAAGAACATGATCGGCCCACGCTCGGCGACGACGTGTTCGATGGCTTCGAGCGCCGCCGGTGTGGCGACGACCCGGGCCGACTGCACCTCCACTCCGTTGCGTGTCTCCTCCGACCCGGCCACCGATGCTCGCCCGACTCCGCTAGAAGAATCCGAGCGGCTCGTCGCTGTAGCTGACGAGCAGGTTCTTGGTCTGGGAGTAGTGCTCCAGCATCATCTGGTGGTTCTCGCGGCCGACGCCCGAGATCTTGTAACCGCCGAACGCCGCTCCCGCCGGGTAGAGGTGGTAGCAGTTGGTCCACACACGACCGGCCTTGACCGCCCGTCCCATGCGGTACGCCAGGTTCCCGTTCCGGGTCCACACGCCCGCACCGAGCCCGTAGAGGGTGTCGTTGGCGATCCGGACGGCGTCCGCCTCGTCGGTGAAGGTGGTGACGGAGAGCACGGGGCCGAAGATCTCCTCCTGGAAGATCCGCATGTCGTTGTGGCCCTTCATGACGGTCGGCTCGAAGTAGTAGCCGTCCACCAGTTCACCGCCGAGGGGCGTGCGCTCCCCTCCGATCAGGACCTCGGCGCCTTCCTGGATGCCGATGTCGACGTACCCCGTGATCTTCTCGAGTTGCTGGGCCGAGTTCTGGGCCCCGATCATGGTCGTCGGGTCGAGGGGGTTGCCCTGGGTGATCCGGCCGATCCGGTCCAGGCAGCGCTCCATGAACCGGTCGTACATCGACTCCTGGACGAGCGCCCGGGACGGGGCGGTGCAGACCTCGCCCTTGTTGAAGGCATAGAGCACCAGACCCTCGATCGCCTTGTCCAGGAACCGGTCGTCGCTGTCCATGACGTCGGCGAAGAAGATGTTCGGCGACTTCCCGCCGAGCTCCACCGTCGAGGGGATCAGGTTCTCCGCCGCGTACTGCATGATGAGCCGCCCCGTGGTGGTCTCGCCGGTGAAGCCGATCTTGGCGATGCGGGGGCTGGAGGCCAGGGCCTTTCCGATCTCGCCGCCCGGTCCGGTCACGATGTTGAGGACCCCGGGGGGGACGATGTCCCCGATCACCTCCGCCAGCTTGAGGATCGACCACGGGGTGGGGGACGCCGGCTTCACCACGGTGCAGTTGCCGGCGGCCAGCGCCGGAGCGATCTTCCACGCCGCCATCAGGAGCGGGAAGTTGAAGGGGATGATCTGGCCCACCACGCCCAGCGGCTCGTGGAAATGGTAGGCGACGGTGTCCTTGTCGATCTCGGTCGAGCGGCCCTCGAGCGACCGGGTGGCCCCGGCGAAGTACCGGAAGTGGTCGACCGCCA
Source organism: uncultured Actinomycetota bacterium (assembly GCA_963835445.1). Lineage (GTDB taxonomy): Bacteria > Actinomycetota > Acidimicrobiia > Acidimicrobiales > RAAP-2 > Bog-756. Next base: position 184,386 of record CAWIFO010000001.1, on the reverse strand, counting down.
GCGGGATGTCGGCCGCCAGCGTCTCGCGGACCGGCTTGCCGTTCTCCCAGCTCTCCGCCACCGCCAGCATCGTCAGGTTGGCCTCGATGGCATCGGCCACGGCGTTGAGCACGGCTGCCCGCTCGGTCAGCGATGTCTCGCCCCAGGCGTCCTTGGCCGCATGGGCGGCGTCCAGCGCCAGTTCGACGTCCTCGGCGCTGGACCGGGCCACCTCGGTGAAGGCGTGCCCCGTCACCGGGGACACGTTCTGCATGTACTGGCCCTTGGTCGGCGGCACCCAGTGCCCGCCGATGAAGTTCTCGTACCGTGGCTTCACGTCCACCAGGCTCCCGACCTGTCCGGGCGCCACGAAGACACCGCCTGCGGTCGTTCCGTGCACTGCGACATCCTCGACTACGGCCATAGCGGCCTCCTTGCTCGGGTGGGTTCGGCCCGTCATCGGCTACCCGGTCTCCTCGAGCCCCGGCAGCTTCGGCCTCTCGTCCGACGCTATGCGGGTGTTCCCCTGCCGGCTAGGGGCGAAGGACCCTACGTGGCCCGATGCCGGGGGACGGCGCCTGCGGCGTGGATCCCCGAGGATCACGACCGACGGACCAGGGCAATCGACCTACAGGAGTGCCTCGAGTTCGGACACTGCCTTCGAGCCGTTGCCGTACCCGGCGATGACCTCGGCCATGCGCCGCGCCTCGTCGGTGAAGCAGGCATGCTCCAGGACGTCGGCGACGGCTCCGGTGATGATGCCCACCGGGGAGTCTTCAGGGATGTTCCGGCCGAGGCCCAGCGCCGCGACCCGATCGGCGGTCACCGGCTGGTCGCGCCCCATCGGCATGCACACGAGCGGCACGCCGTTGGCGAGCGTGCTCATGACGGTGCTCAGTCCGGCATGGGTGACGACCGCGGATGCCCGGGCGAGGACCTCCATGTGCGGCACCCAGTCGCTCACGGTCGCATTCGCCGGCGGTCGGAGTTCGCCGACCGACACGCCTCCGAGGGTGCAGAGCACCTCCAACTCGAGGGGCCCGAGTGCATCCAGCACGCGCTGGAGCACGTCACCTTGACGCATGTTCGTCGTGCTGAAGCTCACGAGCACGAGCGGGTCGCCTGACCGGGCCCGCGGACTCGGCAATTCTTCGAAGATCGGCCCCACGTACCGGAGATTCGCAGGTCGGGCCTCCAGCGGGACGTCGAACGGCTCCGGTACGCATGCCAGGACGACAGCGGCCCGGTCCCACGTCGCCGCCAGGACGGGACGCTCCGGATCGAGCACGGACAGCTCGAGATGCCTCCGTGTCGAGTCGACGAGCGGTCGGGTGGGGTCCCACTGGGTGGCCTCCGGACCCTCGACCGACGGCTCGTACAGGACATGCACGAGTGCGGCGGCGGGAAGGCCCTTCTTCTCGACGGCGAAGAGGGCTGCCGAGAGTGCACAGTCGACGATCACGGCGTCGAAGGCACCACGGTCCAACTCGGCGGTGACGTCGTCAGCCAGGCGCGTTCCCGATATGAACCTGTTCCATCCGAGCAGGTGGTCGTCGAACACGTCCACCTCGACCAGGCCCGGTTCGCGAGCTCGCGAGAACGCGCTGAACGTGCAGCCCGCCTGGTCGAACCTCGTCCGGAGCCCCGGGGAGCCGAGGACGTGCACTTGGTGCCCACGGTCGGAAAGCACCCGGGCCAGGCCGGCGGACGGCGCAACGTTTCCGCCGGCGGCCCACACCACCATCAGGAAGCGACCGGATCGAACCACACCGGAATGGTGCACCTGGCCACGTCCCGGACGCAACATGTGCCGCACCAGCCGCGACGGAACCCAGTCGGGCACCTCGGTCGTCCCGTTGACAGGCGGACCTGGCACCCGTGGCCGTGCAGGAATCCGGGCGGTCGGCGGGACACCGGCGTCGATCCAGGCCGGGACCTCCATCCGGCGGCCGGCGATGACCATGGGCGTACCATGAGCCACATGCGAGCCAGGGTCGTCGCTCCGAGCGAACTCACGCCGACCGACCTGGCCGCGTGGACCGCGTGCGCCGCCTCCTCGCTCGAACCGAATCCCTTCTTCGAGCCGGCTTGGCTCCTGCCCGCCCTCGAGCACCTCGATGCGTCATCGACGACGAGGCTGGTCCTGGCGGAACACGGCGGTGTCGTCCACGCGTGCGTCCCGGTGACGATGCTCGCCGTCGACGATGACGAGACGGGAGGCCACGGGGCACATGCCGCATTGGTGACGATGGTGGCGCCGACCGTCATGGCGCTCGGTACGCCACTCGTGACTCGAGCGGGCGGGCACGACGCGGTGGCGAATCTCCTGAGGGGACTGTCGGGAGAGGCGGCGCGCCAGGGTGCGGGCCTGGTCATCATGGAATGGGTGGGGAATGACGGCCCGACCGCACAATTGCTCAAGGACACGGCTACGCAGTCGAACCACCACCTGATCGAATTCGACACCTGGGAGCGGGCATTCCTGCGTCGGAGGACCGATGACGACGAGTGCTATTGGCTGCGCAGTGTCGGGAAGAACCGACTGCGCACGATCCACCAGCACCGTCGTCGCCTGGACGCCGCCCTCGGAACGGGCGTGAGCCTGCGTCGACGAGCCGACAGCTCCGCCATCGACGCGTTCCTGCGTCTGGAAGAGTCGGGATGGAAGGGTCACCGACCCGACGGCCTTGCGTTCCGGCGCCGGGTCGGATCTGCCAGGTTCTTCGAAGTGGTGTGCCGTCGCTACCTCGACGAGGGTCGGATGTGGTTCCTGTCGCTCGAGGGCGACGGTACCCCCATCGCCATGATCTGCTGCGTACGAGCAGGCGAGGGTGTCTTCGCGTTCCGCACGGCGTACGACGAGGAGTTCGCGACATTCGGCCCGGGCGTCGAGATCCTCGTGGATGCGATGGAGGACGTGGCACGCAACACCGATGCGAGCTGGCTCGACACATGTGCTGCTCCCGGCAACCAACACCTGCTCGAGCTGTTCCCCGACCGGCGCGCGATGGCCACGCTGATGCTCCGCGTGCCCAGCCACGACACGAACGCCTCGACCGTCGGGTGAGACCGTTCCCGTGGACCTCTCCCCCGTCCGATTCCCTTCGAGCACGGGAGGGGCGCCGGCCACGACCGGCCACGACCGGCCACGACCTGGACGAACCGGCCCTGGCCGACCCCGGTGGAGGGCGTTCGGATCAGACGTAGCTGCGGGTCACGAACGGTGAGGCCATCGCCCGCATGAGCGCGCTGTAGTTCACTGCGAAGCGGAGCTCGGATCCCACCTGCGGCGCGTTCGGCCCACAACCCAGGACGAGATGGTCGCTGCTGGAACCGAGCAACTCGTATCCGTCCGGAGCGACGATGCCGTCGGTGTCGATGTCCTGGCGGCCCAGTGCGACGATCACCCGATGCCCCTCGTCTCCATGCACACGACGATCGGCCGCGTCACCGAACGCCGTCTGACCTCGGGTACCCCGCGGTCGGGACGGCTTCAGCTTCGACTCGATCACCTCGCCGACCATTGCGAAGGCGCCGGCGTCGAGCCCGTCGATGACCGAGCGCCGGATCGGCTCGCGACCCAGGAGCACCGATTCGCCGAGGCGGAGATGGTTGATGCGACCGACGTCGGCCCGCGGGTCCAGTGCCCACGGGAGATTCGCCGAGTTGCCCCCGGAGACGATGTCGAGGTCGAGGCCGAAGGTCGTCTCGACGGACGTGGCCAGGGCGGACAGCTCCGCCATGTTCGCCTGGTCGGGCATGACACCGTTCTGGCAGGCCAGGTTGGCACCGATACCCCGCAGCACGATGTTGGGAAGATCGAGGACGTTGCGGACGGTGTCGAGGAGATCGTCGGGCATGATGCCCTCGCGCAGGTCCCCCAGCTCGACCATGAGGACGACGCCATGGTGACTCCCCTGCTGACGAGCCGACGTCGAGAGCCGCTCGATCACGTCGATCTCGCTGTTGAGGCTGCTGTCGGCGCCGGCCACGACCCGGTCGGCCTGGCTGGCCATGGGCGAACGGATCAGGGTGATCGGAGCGGTGATCCCGGCCCGCCTCAGGTTCTCGACATTCTCGACGCGCGACTCTCCGAGCGAGGTGACGCCGGCGGCCAGGAGCTCGCGGGCGACCTCCGGTGAGCCCAGGGTCGCCTTCGTCACGCCGCAGACGGTGATCCCCTTCGGGCCGAGACGCTGGACGAGGGTTCGCGCGTTGTAGCCGATGCTGTCGAGGTGGATCTCCAACCTCGGCGCGCTGCATGAGGCCCTGGCGACCGGCTTCCGTTCGAGCTCGGGGAAGGCACTCACCACCATCTCGACGAGTCGCTCCGCCGGTCGGGTCAGCGCATCGGTGGCTGGAATGCCGAGCTCCGACTCGTACATCGTGATGGCCGCGGTGACCTCGGCGTCGCTCATGTTCTCGTGGTTGATGGTCAATCCGATGACCTTGGTGTCGGCGAACGTCTGGATGAGGTTGATCTCGCTCGCCGGGTCCGGGGTCGGGACGTCGGCGAAGTCACCGAGCTTCCGTCGTGCCGGTGCGTGCTGGAGGATGACGGCGTTCGGGCGGCTCCCGCGGAGGATGAAGGTGGAGCTGAGATACGCGGGATGACTGAGCGCACCTTGGCCTTCGATGACGATGACGTCAGGATGCTCTCCCTCGTATGCATCCAGGACCGCCGCTTCCATCTCGCCGGAACAGAATTGGCACGGGATGGCGTCGAGGGCCACGCCGTAGCGGGCCCCCTGGATGAGGCCGGTCTGTCCGGTCCCGACCAACACCGCCTTGACGCCGCTGTCGTTGAGTGCTTCCGTCAGGATCGTGGCGGTCGTCCGCTTCCCGATGGCACCGTCGGTGCCGAGCACGGCGATGCGAGGGCACGTCACCTCGTCGATCCGACCGCTGAACATGCGGAGGTCCTTCTTGTCGCGAGGACGACGCACGTCGAGGATCGTCACGCCGGATGCGACTGCGGCGGCGGCGAACTCCGGATCATCGTTGAGGAACTCGTGCAGGCCGTTGACGATGCTGATGCCCAGGTCCATGGCACCGAGCAACACGTCGCGCTCTCCGGTCGAGAGCATCCCGCTCGAGGGGGCGACGCCGAAGATCAGGAAGTCAGGAGCAACCGCGTGGAGCCGGATCGCCACCGCCAGGTCCGACACGAGAGGGATGCCGTTCGGCCCGTCGCCGAGGACGTCGCCGGCGTCGGCCCCTGCCAGTCGGCTGTCGATCACCGACAGGATTCTGTAGCGCTCGGAGTGCCGGACCAGGCCGTTGGCCGTCTTGCCGTCGGCCTGACCGAAGTTGGCCTCGCAGTAGACGACAGCGGTCGGCCGCGCGTCGTGGACTGCAGGGAGGGGGCGCGGCGGGACAGCGTGAAGTGTCGGTGCGTGGGACATGGTTCTCCTCGAGACGAGCTCAGAGGAGGCGACTGGGTGAGTCCGATCAGGTCGACCGGACTCCAACGGGGGTCCCCACTCAGCGTGAAGAGCCAGTCTACCGGAGTTGGGTCCACGTCCGTCGGGCCGACGCCGTCAGGTCGACCGGATCAGTGGGACCCGTAGAACGGGGCCCCGAAGGCGAACACCCCACCGTCGGCGCCGACCAGCCAGTAGCCCCCGCCGTTCGGGTCGGTCGCCATGCCGGTGACCGGTGCAGCCAACGGGGTGCCCCCCATCGACCCTCTGAACGGGGCATCGCCGAAGGCGAAGATGCCGCCGTCGGAGGCGACCAGCCAGTAGCCGCCACCGCTGGTGGTGGCGGACATGCCGTTCACCGGCAGATTGAGCGTCAGGGCACCGGTGGACCCGTGGAACCCCGCTGATGCGAAGGCGAAGATGCCGCCGTCGGTGGCCACCATCCAGTACCCCGGACCCGACGGGTCGGCGGACATCCCGACGACCGGCCGATTGAGGTGCCGGCCGCCCATCGAGCCGAAGAACCCGGCGTCGCCGAAGGCGAAGATGCCGCCGTCGGACGCAACGAGCCAGTAGCCGCCACCGTCCCCGGTGGGGGCAAGATCGACGACCGGCGCATTGAGAGGTCTGCCGCCCATGGAACCGAGGAACCGGGCATCGCCGAACGAGAAGATCCCGCCGTCGGCGGCCACCATCCAGTAGCCCCGTCCGTCCGGGGTGGGCACGAGGTGGTTGATCGGTGCGTTCAGCGCCGCCCCGGCCATCGAGCCGTAGAAGACGGCTGCGCCATGGGGGTGCACCGCCCCGCTCGAGTCCACCAGCCAATAGCCGTCGCCCGACGGGGTGGAGGCGATCCCGGTGAAGCTGACCGCCGGAGCGGCGGGCTGGAGGTCGGTCGATGCCACGTACAGCTCGCGTTGGTTGTGGGCCAGGTCGGACGTGCAGTTGGAGCACGGGTGGTTCCAGGCTGCGAACGCGAGCCACTGGTGGCCCGACGCGTCCTGGAACACCGAGCCGCCACCGGGCCCGAACGCAGGACCGTAGGAGGTGAGGAACGGACCCGGCGGATCGGTGCACGGGCCGAGCGGGCCGGCACACGAGGCGAACTGCTCGTTGTAGGACGAATCGTCGAAGTTCCCGCCGGAGAAGAGGAGGGAGTAGGCGCCACCGCTGGTGACCAGCTGAGGATTGTCCGTCGTGCGCTCGGACGGGGTGACGGTGAGCAGGAGCGAGGGTGAGCCCGCGAATCCGGTCCCGTCCGCGCTGAGCCGCACGCCCCAGACCTGCGACGCGGCGGCCGAACTGCCGTCGTTCGACTTCCACACCAGGTAGGGCACCTGCGTGGTCGGGTCGACGAACGGGCTGGGATCGAGCACCCCGCCGGGCGGGCACCACGGCGACCCGCCCGAATCGTCGGTGAACACCGGACTGGACGGAGTCAGCGTCGCTGCCGATCCGACAGCCAGGCAGGTGAACCCGGAGTCGCTGGAATGGCCGACGATCGAGGCGTCGTACCACATCACCCAGTGGCCGCCGATGAAGGCCACGCCCGGGGACGTCTGGGTATTCGCCTCCTGCCACCCCGGCGGATTCGGGAGTGCCGTCGACCCGTAGCCGAGCCCCGTGTAGCTCGCGTACCCGGTGCTCGGATCACCCGACGTGTCGATCAGCGCCTGGATGTGGTTCCCGAGCGGCGTGCCGGTCGTGAACGCGTAGTAGGTACCGTTCGAGTAGACGATGTCGGGGTCGCCGGCGTTCGCACCGAATGCCGGGGTCGTGGGGAGACCCACCGCGATCCGAGGGGCCGGCACGGCCGCCTCGGCCGAGGCCGACACGGACCGTGGGGCCGCAACAGCCAGACCGCTCATCACCATGACGACCAACAGCGGGCATCCCAACGCCTGCCGAAGTCGTTTCCCACGCCCAGTCATCACGAAACGCGCCCTTTCGTCCTCGGGACAGTCGTGACCACGGCGTCCTCCCACCCGATGATCATCCCGGGGAGGGACGCCGGCCATCACGACACGTGCCGGTTCCGCCCCTTCCTGCTGGTGCGTACCGGCCCTGATGCCACCATCGGCACGTTCGTCCCCCGAGGACAGCGCGGATCCGCGACCCGCGGTCTCCGTCGTATGGACTCGGCCTCCAGGGCACGTCGCCCGCCCCGGCTGCGGAGGCCGAGCGAGGGGGTCCGACCTCAGGCTGCCCGACCGTGCAGACACCTGGCGATGATCACGCTGCGCCGCACGACGTGGTGATCCACGTGGAGGAATCGGGGGCCAGCGTGAGCCCCAGCCTTCCTCCACGTGGAACCTCCGTGGCGACGCTGCCGTCGCGTCCGGAGCCATCCGGTGCGGCGAAGGACGTGGTGTGGGAGGCGTCGATCGTTCGGACCGTCGCCGGGTGGGTGCACGTCGGGTCGAGCTGCAGGGTGAGCTGCTGCGACGCGGCTCCCACCGTCGCGTAGTTGGCGACGAGGACGTCGGTCGACACGCCAGAGCGCACGGCCCGGATCCACACTCCAGGCGGTGGACTGCCCGACAGCGCGAGGCGGGCGCCGTGCAGGCGCTCCCAGACGTACAGGATCGACCACGTCGGGACATGCCTTCCCGACTGGGTCGCGATCCCCCAGTCGCCCGGAACCGCGGGGACGCCCTTGACCGCCCGGTACAGGTAGGCGCGCGAGATCCCGGAGTCCTCCATCTCGATGAGGGACGCCAATGCGAACGCAGCGCCGACCGTGGAGTCCTGGCGTACGTCGAACCCGCCGGCAGACATGTTCCACTCGTCGAGGATCACCTCGGGAACCGGGCGCGAGGCCGGTACGGCGGCCCGCACCGCCGCCTGGACGCTCCTGATCAGCGTGCCGTAGCTCGCGGGTGTGAGGTTCGGGTTGCTGCACTTCAGCTTCTCCCACAGGCTCGAGTTCTTGACGCTCTCGGGGTGGTCGGGCCCGAGGCAGGGGTAGTTCGCATACCAGTGGAACGACACGAAGTCGATGGGCAGGCCTGCCTGCTCGATCGCCGTGACGTAGTCCGTGATGAACGTGGTGTCCGCGGTGAACATGGCCGCTGCCGGACCTCCGACCTCCAGTGCCAGATGCGTCGCGGATGCGACGTCGGCCACGTCGCGGTGCGTGTGGACGGCCAACTCGAGGAAGCGGGCGGCGGTGTCGTTCCAGAAGGTCAGATCGGGCTCGTTCCAGACCTCGAACTGGCGGGCAGGTCTGGCCGCCGTGGCCAGCCGTCGGACGACCGTCCTGACGAGACTCGTCGTAGGCGACCCAGTCCTGTGGCGCCACCAGGGTCGGGTCACATCCGGGGCACGTCGATGCCACCGTCGGCCGACCGAGCCACGTCGGCAGGTAGTCGATGATCACCAGGGGCTCGCCACCGTTGTCGCGGATCGTCGCCACCTTCTGGAGGAGCGGCCCCATGTCGACCACACCAGGTCGCGGGCTGATCGCACCGAGATCCGCGTCGATCCGCACCAGCGGGGGCCGCAGCGGTGCGACGGCCGAGAGTCTGCCGGCGTTCCAGTCGAGTCCCGCCAGCGCCGGCTCAGCAGCACCCACGGCACGATCGGTCACTCGCACCGTCGGGCCGGCGGGGACGTTGGGGACCGACGGCGGAGGTCCACTGGCGCCGGAGGGCTCCACGGAGCCCGAGCAAGCTGATAGCACGAGGCCCGAGATGACCGTCATCACGACCAGACGACGACGGGCGGTCCGGGTGGTTCGGGTCGTGGGAACGAGCACGTTCGGAGACTACAGAGTCCCGCAACCGCTGCCCGTCCGCCGTGCGGCATCGCTGCACCGGACGCCCGGCTGCAGCATCGACCGGCGCATCCGGCCTCGATCTCCCTCCGCCGATGGGCATCGCGGGAGGCCGGCGTGCTCCTCGACGGGGACAGGGGTCGACTCCAACGTGCCGATCGGTCGTGATCAGGACCTAGTGCCCTACAGGCGCCGGCGGGTAGTCCTCACAGTGGGTTGGTGGCCGATCGTCGGTCCAGGCGGCCGGACCACGGCGCATCGGACCAGTACACAGGAGGCAGCCCGTCATGCACGCAGCGAACAACGGTACCGGCCGGCCACACGTGCTCGAAGGGTTTCCCCTCTTCGGGGCCTTACAGGGGCTGACCGTCATCGACACGGGCACCGTCGTCGCCGCGCCGTTCGCCTGTGAGCTGGCGGCGGAGGCCGGGGCCCAGGTCATCCGGGTGTCGCTCCCCGGGCCGGACATCCTCGAGCTGTCGCCGTATCGCCTCCAGGACGGCGACGCGTCGGTGTCGACCTGGTGGGCCCAGGAGAACCGCAACAAGCTCGACCTGGTGGTCGACCTCACCAGGCCCGAATCCAAGGACGTCCTGGGGGCACTGCTGGCGAGGGCCGACATCTGGATCGAGTCGTCCCGCCCCGGGACCTACTCCGAGCGCCTCGGGCTCTCGGACGAGTGGGCACTGGGCATCAATCCCCGGCTGGTGGTGGTCCATGTCTCCGGCTTCGGGCAGGACGGCGATCCGGACACCTACGAGCGGGCGTCGTACGACGTCATCGGGCAGGCGTTCAGCGGGTCGATGAGCATCAACGGCGATCCCGACGGTCCGCCGATGAAGTCGAACCCGTTCGCCAACGACTACGTCACCGCGCTGTTCGCCCTGTGGTCGGCGCTGGCGGCGTACATCTCCGTGCAGCGGACCGGTCGCGGACAGGTCGTCGACGTCGCCCAGTACGAGTGCCAGTTCAAGCTGCTGGCGTGCGGGTTGATGGACTACCTGATGCTGGGTGAGGAGCACCCCCGGACCGGCAACGACGACCCGTCCGGGCTGCAGCCGTACGGGGTCTATCCGACCGGCGACGGCTACATCAGCATCGGGGCCATCGGTGGGCCGTTCCTCCGCCTGAAGCAGGTCGTCCCCGGTCTGGACCGGGACGATCTCCAGACCGTCGTCGACCAGATCGTCCACGCCGAGGAGATCAAACGACTCGTCGTGGACTGGCTGGCCGGCCGCACCGCCGACGAGGCCGAGCGTGTGCTCACCGCCCGCAACATCCCCTGCAGCAAGGTGATGACGGTCCCCGACATCGCCCGGCACCCGCACTACCGGGCACGGGACATGCTGATCGAATGGGAGGACGACATCGGGGGCACCGTCCGGGGCACGGGCGTGGTCCCGAAGTTCTCGGGGACGCCCGGCCGGGTGTGGAGGGGTGCCCCCACCCGCGGCAAGGACACCGACGCCGTCCTGGCCTGGCTGGGCTACGACGCTCAGCGGATCGCCGGGCTGAGGGGCGCGGGAGCCGTCGGCTGACGGTCGACGGCCACCGCCGACGTTCCGACCGCGCTTCGATGACGACGACACGGACTCCCTGGTCAGAGCCGGTCGAGCCCAGGAAAGAGGAAGTTCGACTCTGGCCGGGGACTCCCCCCCGTCGAAGACTGGGTGCATGGATGTCGCAGGCGATCCTCCGGTGGTCGGGGCGGCCCCGGGTGGCCCGGGGTCCCGCGAGGCCGGCTGGTTGACGTGGGAGCGCACCGAGGTCGACGGTCGTGCCGCCGTCTACGGCGAAGCGGGTGACGGTCCGCCGGTGGTCTTCCTCCATGGCTGGGGGCTCGACCACAAGGCCTACAAGCGGGCGCTGTCCCGTCTCGCCACCGCCGGCGTCCACGTGGTCGCGCCCGCGCTCCCCGGGTTCGGCGGGACCAGCGCCCTGCCCCGGGGTGCCTCCGACCTCGGCGGGTTCGTCCGCTGGGTGCGGCTGTTCCTCGACGAGGTCGGCGTCCGCGACCCGGCGCTGATCATGGGGCACTCCTTCGGGGGTGGCGTGGCCATCCGGTTCGCCCACGACCACATGGACCGGACGCGGGCACTCGTACTGGTCAACTCGATCGGCGGCTCGGCCTGGACCCACAGGGGGTCGACCATCCGCTCGATGGCCGAGCGACCGCTGTGGGACTGGGGCATCCACCTGCCGGCCGACATCTTCCCCGTCCGCCAGGCCCGCAAGGTCCTCCCGGTCATCGTGGCCGAGGGCCTGCCCAACCTGCTCCGCGATCCGCGGGCCTTCTGGAGCACCGCGGGGCTGGCCCGTCGCGCCGACCTGACCACCGAACTCGACGAGCTGCGCCGGCGTGGCCTGCCGGTCGTGGTCCTGTGGGGAAGGAGCGACCAGATCGTCACCCAGGACTCCTTCGAGGCGATGTGCCTCGCCCTCGGCAGCCCCCACGTCATCACCGTTCCGGGAACCCACAGCTGGCTGATCGCCGACCCCGACGCCTTCGGCGAGGTCATGACGAACGTGCTCGACATCGTGGGTCTGACCGGCAGTCCGGGCACGGCCGGCTGAGCCAGGGTCGACCCGCCCCTCGATCCCCCGGTGCATGCGGACGGAACCGCCAGCCCCCGTGGGGCACACTCTGACGTGCGCATGTTCGTGGCGGTATGGCCCGACGGGTCGACCCGTGACCTGGTCGCCTCGCTGGGCGTTCCGCCGGTCCCGGGTCTGCGGTTGGTCCTGCCCGAGGACCTGCACATCACCCTCCGGTTCCTGGGCGACGTCGACGAGCTGCTCGTGCCGCGCCTGGTCGAGGTGCTCGAGTCGGCCGCGCGGTCACTGGTCGGCCCGGTCCGGTGCGTGCTGGGGCCGGGCACGGCGTGGTTCGCCGGGGACCGGGTCCTCCAGATCCCGGTCGCCGGCCTCGACGCGACCGCCGCCGCCTTCGGATCGGCCACCACTCCGGTGGTCCCCGACGAGGGCACGGACGAGCTGCCGTTCGTGGGGCACCTGACGATCGCCCGGGCCACCCGTGGTGGCGACGCCGCCGCGCGGGCCGCCGTCGCCGGGACGCCCTTCTCCTCGTCGTTCCGGGTCGACGCCATCCACCTGGTGGGATCCCGCCGCTCCGCCGACGGCCCCCGCTACCCGACGTTGGGGCGCGTGCGACTTCCCGGGTGACCGTCGCCGGGTCTGCCGGTGCCGACCGAAATCCGGGGAGGGGCACCGGTATCGTGGTGCCGATGGGGGTGGGGATGACGTCCGGGCCGTACACGCCTGATCTCACGGGGCATGCGGGGACGACGAGCACTCCGGCGGCGGTGGGCGTGGGTCGCTCCGCCACGGGCAACGACCGGATCGCCGCCCTCGACGGGCTGCGCGCCGTCGCCCTGTTGATCATCATGGGCTTCCACTTCGGCGTCGGCTGGCTGCAGGGCGGCTTCTTCAGCCTCGACATCTTCTACGTCCTGTCCGGCTACCTGATCACCGGGCTGCTGCTCGGCGAGTACCGGAGGCGGGCCCACATCGAGCTCTCGGCCTTCTGGCTCCGCCGGGCCCGGCGCCTCCTCCCGGCCCTGCTCGTCGTACTCGCCGCGGTGACGGTCTACGTCCGGTACGTGGCACCGCCGGGGCTCTACCCCGAGTTCCGCATGAGCGCGCTCTCGGCCCTCTTCTACTTCTCGAACTGGTGGCAGATCGGGGCCAGCGGCAACTACTTCGTGGCTCACGGCGCGGTCTCCCCGCTCACCCACACGTGGTCGTTGGCGGTGGAGGAGCAGTTCTACCTGGTGTGGCCGCTCGTGGTGCTGGCCGTCCTGCGGCTCTCGCGCTCGTTCGCCAAGGGGGTCCGCAACCTCCTCGTCCTGTCCGCCGCCGGCACGTTCGCGTCGGCCGCGGCCATGGCGCTCCTCTTCAGCCCCACGGCCAACCTGACCCGGCTCTACTTCGGCACCGACACCCACGCCCAGTCCATCCTGCTGGGAGCGGTGCTCGCCTGCGTGCTGACGATGGTGGAGATGCGCCGGGGCGCGATGGGGATGGCGCCGGCGGCCACCGCGGGCACCCGTCGCCACCTGCTGACCGCACTGGGCACCGCCGGGTTCGTGGGCACGTTCGCGCTGACCTACGCATTGCGGGGCACGTCCGGCTTCGACTACCAGGGGGGCTTCCTGCTGTCGGCCTGCTCGGCGGCGGCGATCATCCTCGCCGCCGTGTGCGTGCCGGGCGGGCCGATCGCCCGGTTCCTGTCGCTCCGACCGCTCATCTGGATCGGCACCGTCTCCTACGGCGCCTACCTCTGGCACTTCCCCGTGTTCATCGTCGTCGACAGCGCCCGCACGGGCCTCGACGGCATTCCCCTGCTGGCCGCCCGGTTCGGCGCGACCCTCGGCCTGGCCGCCGCCAGCTACTACCTGGTCGAGCGCCCGGTCATGTACGGCGCCTTCTGGCGGACCCTGACGTCCCTCGCCCCGGCCACGGTGGCACTGGCCGCCACCGTGGCGGTCGTCGTCGTGGGGTCGGTGGTCCCCGCCCCGGCGCCGGTCACCACCGGGAGCACGCTGACGGCCTCCGAGCACGTGGCCCTGGCCCGCGCCGGGGCGTTCTCGACCAGGCCGGTCCGGTTCATGCTGGTAGGGGACTCGATGGCGGTCACCCTCGCCATCGGGCTCCAGGTGGACAGCGTCCGTCACTACGGCGTGCAGTTCATCAACCGGGAGACCCTCGGGTGCGACCTCGACAACATCCCGGTGATCATCGCCGGCCGCGTCGACCAGCCCGTCTCGGACTGCACCCGCTGGCGGCCGCTGTGGGCCGCCGACGTCGCGTCCACCCGACCGAACGTGGTCGGGATGCTCGTCGGCCGGTGGGACCTCTGCGATCACGTGTACAAGGGCCAGATCGTCCATGTGGGCCAACCGACGTGGAATGCCCACCTCTACGACGAGATCAACCAGGCCGTCGACCTCTTCTCGGCCCACGGGGCCAAGGTCGTCCTGTTCACCATGCCGGACATCAATGCCGCCGACGAGGCACCGGGGAGCGCCGCCTACCCCGAGAACAGCCAGTCCCGGGTCGACGCGTTCAACGCCATCGTCGCCAGCGTGGCCGCCCACCGTCGCTCGACGGTGACGCTGCTCGACCTCAACAAGAAGCTCGACCCCCATGGGAGCTTCCAGCTGATGATCGACGGCGTCGCCGTCCGGTGGCCGGACGGCGTGCACATCTCCAAGGCCGGAGGCGAGTGGCTCCAGCGGTTCGTCCTCCCCACCGTGGGCCGGGTCGGGCTGTCGGCCCAGACCGCGCAGCGGGTCTGACCCACGCCCGTCGTCCGGCCTCGCCGCTCGGCGCCGACGGTGGGGTGGCGGTCCCGTGGGAGGGCCGACCGACAGCAGTAGGGTCGGCATGATGCCCGGGACGATCCGACGAGCCCGTCCCGGCTCGGCGGCAGTCCTGGTTGCAGCGCTGACCCTCGCCCTCACCGGATGCGCCACGGGGCCGACATCCGACGGCACGGCCGCGCTGCCATCGGGCTCATCGACCTGCGTCAACCGGGTCACCCCGGACTGCGCGGCCTACACGTACGCCAGCCCGCGTCCGGGCACCGTCGTGGTGACCGCGCCCCGTTCGAGCGCAGTCAACAACCGGGAGTTCTTCTGGAGCCCGACCGGCCCGACCGGTGCCGACCTCACCGTCTGCGCCACGTTCGCTACCGGGACGGGCCTCGACCAGCAGGGTGTCGTGCTTCGCCTGAACGATCTGGCCGATGGTCGGGTGTCGGGGATCTCGGTCACCCGCAACGTGTGGATGGACGCGTTCGACGTCTTCAACTTCCACGTCTGGGATACCCGGGTGGGCCCGAACGCCCGAATTCCTGCAGTTCGGATCGACCGTCGTGCCCACCCTTCCGGCGGCTCCGGCGGTCTATCCGCTCAGCCTGTGCGCCCGGACCGTGACCGCGTCGGACACCGTGCAGTTCGTGGTCTGGACGCCCGGCCGACCCAGGCCAGACTGGGGGAGCACGACCCAGGGGGGCCAGGCCGCCATCCCCCTGGGCACGCCCGCGTCGGGTCGGGGCGGTTGGTTCGCCGGGCACCTGCGGCCGGGCACCAGCATGACGTTCACCGGCCTGAGCCTGGACGGCGTCGTCCCGGCCGATCTGCCATAGCGGCTGCGACCGTCCCGTCGGCATCGGCACAGGTGTCGAACGGCCCTGGGAGTCGACGCCGTCCGGCGCGATAACGGGTCCATGGCGAACAGCAGGGGTGTCGCTCCGGTCGACCGCGGCGGATCCGGGCCATGAGCAGGCCCGGATCATGACAGCGGCACGCGCCCCCCGATCGCACCGACGACGGTGGCCCTGGATCGTCGGGGGCGCGGTCGCACTCGTCGCCATCGCGGCGGTGGTGCTGGGGCTGACCGGGAGCCACGCCAGGGAGGTGACCCTACGGGAGGCCGAGGCCCGCTCGGGCCCCGGCGGCTCGAGCGCGTCCGCCGGCGGACGGCCGGCGCCCGGGGTCTACGCCTACGCGGGAAGTGGCACCGAGCGCCTGACGCTGCCTCCGCTGTCCCAGGCCGAGGGACCCACCATCCCGGGCACCGTCACCCTCGAGGGCGCCGGCTGCTGGGTCCTGCGCCTCGACTACAGCACGCACCACTGGCAGACGTGGCGGTTCTGCCAGCACGGCGCCGACCTGTGGGAGGCCGGGGGCAGGACGTGGCAACTGTGGTCGGTGGGCCCCCTCGACGTGGCGAACCTGTCGACGTTCACCTGCGACGCCGGGTCCATGGCCCTGCCCGCCAGCGGCTCGGACGGCGAGGCCTGGCACTCGCGCTGTACGGGGACGAACTCGACCGTCGCCGGCACGACCGTGAGCACCGGCCCGTACCGGCTCGTCGGGACCACCACCCTCACCATCGGGGGCGTCCCGGTCCGGACGGTCCATTTCCACCGCACCCGGGCCGACTCCGGCGCACAGACCGGCACCGAGCGGGCCGATGTGTGGCTCGACGCCCGGACCGGCCTGCCCGTGCGCCTGGAGCAGCACCTGCGGGTCACCACGTCGACCAGGTTCGGGACGTCCACGTACTCCCAGGACGGCATGCTGGAGCTGACCTCGCCGACGCCCCGCCACGGGGCGTCCTGACCACGACGGGCCCGACCACCGGTCGGCGTGGCCGTGGCCGTGGCCCCATCCGCTATCCCCGGTAGTACGTCCCGTCGCAGCGGAAGCCGTGGTTCGGACCGCTCACCGGTGGGTCGTCCAGGCGCTGGAATGTCCCGTTCGTGACCTGGCCGAGCAGGTAGCAGGTGATCGGCACCTTGCCGGCCGGGTTGCTCACCGGGATGAGATTCCCGCTGTCGAACGACGTGATCTTCCGCAGCGCCTGCAGCAGTGACCCGCGACTGGGGTCCGTGCCGGCGTTGCGCAGGGCGTCCACGAACAGCTCGCCGCAGAGCCAGCCGATCAAGGTGAAGGCGTCCGGAGTGAACCCGGGCGACACCTTCTGGACCCAGGTGTTGAACGTGGTGATGGCCGGGATCTGGGCCGCGTCCTCGCCCAGGTAGAGCGAGGACGCCTGCTCGAGGTACGCCCCGTCGACCGCAGCGGCTCCGCCGGCGTTTCCGATCAGTTGCGAGTTGTAGGACGGGGCGCCGAGCACGACCACCGGGTGGAAGTTCTGCTGGGTCAGGTCACGGAAGATGGCGGATGCGTAATTCTGGGGCTCCTGCTCGAGGAAGAGGATCTGGACCCCGGCGTTCTTCATGGCCACCACCTGCTCCGTGAAGTCGGTCGTGGTCGGCGGCAGGGCCGGGTCGAGCATCACGTCGTAACCCAGGTGCTGCATGGCCTTCTTCTCGTTGGCCCATGCCAGCTCGGTGGTCGGCAGGTTGGCGATGATCGTGGCCGTGTGGGCGATCTTCGTCGGGAACTTCTGCTTGAAGTAGAGGAGCGGGCCCGTCGGCCAGCCGTTCGACGCCGGGGCCGGGCTGAAGTTGTTCGCCAGCTTCTGGGTGGCCGGGTCGAGTGAGCCGGTCACGTCGGGGAACCCGGGGTTGGCGGCGACCAGCGGCTCGCTGAAGCTGTCCTCGAGCGTCACCCCACCGACGCTGGCGAAGTCGGTCTGCATGACGCTCTGGGTGGCCTGCTTGTTGAGCGCCCCCTGGAACCGGTCATCGGCACTCGACACCACGATCTTGCGACCGTTCACGCCACCCTGCGAGTTAGCGTAGGCGGCGTACGCCTCGGTGCCTACCGTGCCCCCGGTGAACAGGCCGGCCAGCTGGGTCGTCACGTTGCCGATGGTCACCGACGTCGGCGTCACCCCGGTGTGGTCCTGGTACGCCGCGGCGGGGATCGGCGGCACCGTCGACGTCGCCCCCGTGGTGGGCGCCGAGTTGGTCGACGAGCACACGGTGAGCAGACCGGCCGCCAAGGCGAGGCTCAGGCCCACCGCGGCCAACGGCGCCCTCCGGTTCCGAACGGTCACGTCACGACGTCGGTCCATGATCCCCCCGGATCCTCGTCTGCCACCCGGGGTCTCGCGACCCGGTCGGTGCGCCGATCGCACGCCCGCAACCTAACCTGCCCGTCGGCCCCGCGCTCGCCACGTCAGCCGCTGAAGCGGCTCAGCTCGCCGATCTCGTAGACGTCGCTCGCCCGGCCGACCAGCAGCGGGTCCAGCAGGCCGATCTGGTCGAGGTCCTTGCCGGTATACGGCATGCGGTGCAGGACGTAGCGGAGGGCGTTCAGCCGGGCCCGCTTCTTGTCGTTCGACTTGATGACCGTCCAGTGGGCCTCGTCGATGTCGGTGGCCTGGAACATGGCGTTCTTGGCGTCCGTGTAGGCATCCCACAGCTCGAGGGACGCCAGGTCCACCGGTGACAGCTTCCACTGCTTCAGCGGGTGGCGCTCCCGCTCCTGGAACCTGCGCTTCTGCTCGTCCTGGCTCACCGAGAACCAGAACTTGATCAGGTGCACACCGCTGCGGGTCAGGTTGCGCTCGAACTCGGGCGCCTGGCGCAGGAACTCGGCCACCTCGTCCCCGGTGGCGAACCCCATCACCCGCTCGACGCCCGCCCGGTTGTACCAGGACCGGTCGAACATCACGATCTCGCCCTTGGTGGGCAGGTGCTGCACGTAGCGCTGGAAGTACCACTGGCCCCGCTCGGCGTCCGTCGGCTTCTCCAGCGCCACCACCCTCGCTCCCCGGGGGTTGAGGTGCTCCATGAACCGCTTGATCGTCCCGCCCTTGCCCGCCGCGTCGCGTCCCTCGAACAGGATCACGATGCGCTGGCCCGTCTCCTTCACCCACGCCTGCAGTTTGAGCAGCTCCACCTGCAGGTGGTACTTCTGCCCCTCGTACGCCTTGCGGGACATGAGGTTCCTGTAGGGGTACACCCCGGACTGCCATGCCTCCACCAGTTCGTCCTGCACACTCATGGGCGGCGTGCCGTAGACCGGTTCGTCCTGCTCCAGCAGCACTCGGCGCAGGGCCGGCAGCTCGTCGGGCGCGGTGCCGGCGATCACCGCGTTCAACCACTCGGCCACCGCCACCCGGTCCTCGGGGGCCGACCGCTCGATCACGTCGCGGACCACGGACAGGCGCTCGGCCGCCGAGTCCGCGACGGCGCCGGCCACC
This sequence comes from uncultured Actinomycetota bacterium, assembly GCA_963835445.1. Lineage (GTDB taxonomy): Bacteria > Actinomycetota > Acidimicrobiia > Acidimicrobiales > RAAP-2 > Bog-756. The sequence continues at coordinate 165,564 of CAWIFO010000001.1, read as the reverse complement.
ACGTAGCGCTCGATGCCCTCGGGGGAGAGGTCCGGGGACACGTCGCCCCGCTCCGCCGGTCTCAGGCCGTCAGCGTCAGTGTCGGTGTCGTCGTTCATGCCGTCCTCGGGTGGGTGGTCGCGGGCTGCCGGGCCACGCTCGGCGAGGGACACGGGATCCGCACGCCGCGGCTCAGTCGTCCGCTGGCGCCATCGGCGCCCGCTGCCGGAGCAGGTGCTGGAGATCGGCGGCGGCGAACCGGGCCGGCTCGGTCGTGCCGAGGAAGTCGAGGAGGATCTCGAGGAAGCGCCCGGGGGTCTCCACGTGGGGGAAGTGGCCGGCCTCGGGGATGATCTCGAGCCGGCTGTGCGGGATCGCCTCGTGGGCGGCGTACGCATGGGCCACCGGGATGATCGTGTCCTGCTCGCCCCAGACGATGAGGGTCGGCAGCGGGGCCGCCAGGTAGAGCCGGTCGCCGGCGCTCACCGACTGACCGCCCGGGTCGATCACGGCCCGCAGCGTGCGGACGAACGCCCGCCGGTTGGCCGACTCGGTCAGCGACGCATAGGCGTTCCACATCTCGGCCAGCCGGCCCATGCGCACCCCGCGGGTGTGCAGCTGCCTGCTCAAGGTGTTGCCCCGCTCGCGCACGAACGGCGGGAAGAGGATGGGCATCAGGTACTCGGTGCCCGGCAGTGTCAGGAACCGGAGCAGCCAGCTCACCTCCCGACCCAGCCCGCCGCTGTCAACCAGCACCAGACGCTCGCAGCACTCGGGATGCTGGTATGCCAGCTGCAGAGCCACGCCGCCGCCGAAGGACTGGCCTACCACCGTGGCCCGCTCCACACCCAGGGCGCCGAGCAGGTCCCGCATCCCGCTGGCATAGGCCCCCAGCGAGTAGTCGCCGAGCGGCTTGGCCGAATGGCCGTGGCCGATCAGGTCGGGGGCGATCACCGTGTGCCGCTCGGCCAGGGCGGGCATCACCTCGCGCCAGGCGGCCGAACTGCCGGCGATGCCGTGGACCAGCAGGAGTGCCGGCCCGTCTCCGGCCATCCGGTAGCCGACGCTGTGCCCGTGGATGGTGACGTGCTGCAAGTCGATGCCCACCCGGGCAGTCTCCCCCACCGGGGACGCGGCGGCCAGGGCCGAACGTCCACCCGACCCGCAACCCGCGCCGTAGGCCCTTCGGCTCTACCGCACACCTCCCTCCCGGGGGACACTCGCTACGTCGCCACCCGGACGGCCCGGGTGCCCGCGCCACGAGGGTGGAGGAGGAGCCATGAACCAGAACGTCAGGCTCGGCACGGTGGACGGCGTACCTGTCGGGGCCAACTGGAGCATCCTGGCCATCTTCGTACTGATCGTCTGGGAGTTGGCCGATCTGATCCTCCCCGGCTACCACCCCCACGACGCCCGTGCGCTCTACTGGGTCGTCGGGCTGGTCGCCGCCGTCCTCTTCTTCGCGTCGCTCCTCGCCCACGAGGTGTCCCACGCCGTGGTGGCCAGGCGCAACGGCATCCGCGTCCGGGCCATCACCCTGTGGCTCTTCGGAGGCGTGTCCGAGCTCGAGGGGGAGGCCCTGACCCCGGCGGCCGACTTCCGGATCGCCATCGTCGGCCCGATCACCAGCCTGGTGCTGGCCGGGGCGTTCGGCACGGTCGGGATCCTGCTGCACGGAGCGGCCGGGACCGCAGGCCTGGCGGGCAGTGCCATCGGCTGGCTGGCCTGGGTCAACCTGCTGCTGGGGGGGTTCAACCTGATGCCGGCCGCCCCCCTCGACGGCGGGCGGGTGCTGCGGGCCGCCCTGTGGCACCACAGCGGCGACCGGGTCCGGGCTGCCACCACCGCCGCCCACGCCGGCGAGGTGTTCGGCTACGTGCTCGTCGGCCTCGGAGCGCTCGAGTTCTTCACGGTCAGCATCTTCGGACTCTGGTTCGTGTTCCTCGGGATCTTCCTGCTTTCGGCCGCCCGCGCCGAGAAGAACGACGTGGTCCTGCGTTCCTCCCTCGCCACCGTGCACGTCCGAGACCTCATGACCCCCGACCCGACGGTGTTCCCCTCGGGTGCCACTGTCGCCGAGCTGGTGGACGAGCGGCTCCACCACCTCCGGTTCGGGACGTTTCCCCTGGTCCGAACCGACGGGCAGCTCGAGGGGCTCACCACCCTCACCCGGGTCCGCCGGGTGCCCCCGCACCTCCGCGGCGACGACCCGCCTGATCGACACCGCCTGCCCGCTCGCCGACGTGCCGGCGGCCGCCCCCGACGAGCCCGTGCCCGACCTGCTGCAGCGGATGCAGAGCGCGCCCGACGGGCGGGCCCTGGTCATCGGCCCCGACCTGCGCCTGGTGGGGATCGTGTCCCCCAGCGACGTCGCCCGCTACGTCCAACTCGCCGTGCTCCGGTCCGGGGGCCGGGCACCGCAGGCATCGTGAGCCTCCCTGGGCGGGTGTGACACGGCCAGAACGCGTTCCAGCGCTACCATGGAATGCGCTGGTCACGGCACCTTCGGCCGGAGGCACAGCCGGGGGAGGCAATGTCATGACGCACGTCACCCAGATCGGTGCGCCCTCGCGCGCGCTGCTCTTCACCGAGCCGACCCGGGCGTCGCTCGAGTTCGCCACCTTCGTGGCCGCCACCCCGCTACTCCGGCGGGCTCCGCGCGGCGACGGCCACACGGTCCTCGTGCTACCCGGCTTCCTGGCCGACGACCGCTCGACCATGGTGCTGCGCAACTACCTGGGGTCGCTCGGCTACCACACCTACGGCTGGGGCCTCGGGCGCAACGTGGGCCCGACCGCCGAGATCCTCGACGGGATGAGGGCGCTGGTGGAGCGCCTGGCGGGCTCGTCGGGCTCCCCGGTCAGCATCGTGGGCTGGAGCCTCGGAGGCATGTTCGCCCGCGGCCTCGGCCACGAGCGTCCCGACCACATCCGCCGGATCGTCACCCTCGGCAGCCCGTTCCGCAGCGACTCGCCCATCGGCAGTCACGCGGCACGCAGCTTCGAGCGCTTCGCCCACCTCCACGTGCCCCACGCCGAGCTGCCCGACATCGAGGCCGACCGGGGCCAGCTGCCCATGCCGGTGACCGCTGTGTACACCAAGGGCGACGGCGTGGTGGCCTGGCAGACCTGTCTCCAGGACGCCGGGCTCCGGCGCGAGAACGTCGAAGTTCCAGGTAGCCACTGTGGGCTCGGCCACAACCCGGCCGCCCTGTGGGTCGTCGCCGACCGACTGGCCCAGCCGACCGGGGCGTGGGCCCCGTTCGTCCCGCCGGCCTTCGCCCGCCACCTCTACCCCGCGCCGGCCCCGGCGTCAGCGGCCGCCTGAGGGACCCGCGCCATGGCCCCAGACGTTGGCCCCGACGAGGAGACGACGAGGAGCTCGGCCAGCCCCTTCTCCACCCCGCGGCACAGCACGTCGATGTCGGGGGCGGCGTCGTAGTCGCCGGTGACCCCGTAGTTGACCTGGCCGTCGTAGGAGAAGATGGCCACTGTCACCCGCATCTGTGCACCCAGCGGCACGAACGGGAACGCCTGCAGCATGCGACGGCCCAGCACGTACAGGGTGACCTGCGGCCCGGGCACGTTGGTGGTCACCGTGTTGATGTTGCGCTGCGACCCCTTGGTGGCGATCCGGCCGCCGAGCGCCAACAGCAGGGGCGGGGCGAAGCCGGACAGTGAGGTGAGCGCCTCGCCGGCCAGCGCCTCCTGGGAGTCCTTCAGTCCGGCCATCTGCGCGCTGATCGACCGCAGCCGCTCGAGCGGGTCGGCCTCGTGGACGGGCAGCTCGGCGAACATGGCCGACACCTTGTTGGCCAGCACCCCGTCGCCGACGGCGACGCCGCCCGCACCACGGGGACGGACCGACACCGGGACCATCGTACGGACCACCCGGTCGGCCGACTCACCCCGGGACAGCAGCAGCTCCCGGAACCCGGCGGAGATGCACGCCAGCACCACATCGTTGAACGTGCCCCCGTGCTCCCTGCGCACGGCCCGGACGTCCTCGACCGATGTGGAGGCCCAGCACCAGTGCCGGTGAGGGCCGATGGGCCCGTTGAGCGACGAGACCGGCGTCGGCCGCACGATCCCGAGCATCGAGGTCATCCCCTTGCCGACGGCCAGCATCTGGCCGATCGCGTTGCGGGGCAGCCGCAGGGCCGAGCGCGCCGCCCGGAACTGCTCGTAGGGGCTCCTCGCCATGTCGGCCACGGCGCCGAACGCCAGCCCGAGGTGGCTGGGGCGGGGCTGCGGGTCCCACACGACCGGTTCGGGTCGGGACACCTCGGGCGAAAGGTCCATGATCACCGAGAGCAGCTCGGTGCCGGACACGCCGTCGACCATGCAGTGGTGCGTCTTCGACGCCATCGCCCACCGGTCGCCCTCCAGCCCGTCGATCATCCAGATCTCCCACAGGGGCTTGGACCGGTCGAGTTGCTGGGACATGACCCGGCCCACCAGCCGGCGCAACTCGTGCTCGCCCCCGGGGTCGGGCAGGGCGGTGTGGCGCACGTGGTAGCCGATGTTGAAGTGGGGGTCGTCGACCCACACCGGCCGGCCCAGATCGGCGGGCACGCGCTCGACCACCTGGCGGTAGCGGGGGACGTGGCGGAGCTTGCCGGCGATCATGGCCACGAGGTCGTCGTAGCGGGGTGCGGGTCCCTCGAAGATCCCGATGGACGCGATGTGCATGTGGCTCACCCCGTCCTCGATGGCCAGGAACGAGGAGTCCAGCGGACTCAGCCGGTCGTGCACGGAGCCGACGCTACACCTGCGCCTCCCGGCTTGTCGGGGGCAGTTCCGACTCCTTCGTGCGCCGCCGCCCTCGGCCCCCGTGGCCCCCGTCGTTGCCATCGGGACGGGGCGGGGGGGCCGGTCCACACCGGTCCGAACCCACCGTCAGGACCGGGGCCGAGCAGTCCTGCGGGCGGGAACGGGGTACGGTGGACCCAGGGAAGGGGGCTGACCATGAGCGACAAGTCTCCCCGCAAGACCGCCTCCAAGAAGTCCGGCAAGACGCTGAAGGAGAAGCGCCAGGCCAAGCGAGACAAGGAATCGGGACCCAAGCCGTTGGTCCGCTGAGCAGTCCCGGCCGCCGCACGGCGCCACCGCTCGACTGAGCGGAGGCCGCCCTCATCCAGATCCGTCGTCGCCCGCTGCTGGCCGACGCCCCTCCCGGCCCTGCCGGCTCACTCGGACGACCGCCCGATCCCCATCGACCCACCCCCATCGACCCACCCCCATCGAAGGACGCATGCAGACCGAATCCGACGTTCCCCCCACCGGGACCTCCGCCCGCGAGGAGTTCGCCGAGCTGTCCCGGCGGGTGCGGGCCGACGGGCTCTTCCTGCGCCGTGGCGGCTACTACGCCGTCAGCATCCCGGCGACCATCGGAGCACTCGTCGTGCTTGCCGCCGCCGTGGTCGCACTCCGGCACACGTGGTGGAGCCTCGTCCTCGCCATAGCGGTGGCCTTCGTCATGGCCCAGATCAGCTTCATCGGCCACGACGCCGGCCACCGGCAGGTCTGGTCCCGCCGCCGGGGCAACGACGCGGTCGGTCTGGTGCTGGCCAACCTGCTGAGCGGGTTCAGCTTCGGCTGGTGGCTGACCAAGCACACCCGGCACCACGGCCACACCAACGACGAAGGCAAGGACCCCGACATCGTCGCCGGGGCCCTCGTCTTCACCCCCGGCCAGGTCGACCGCCGCGGCCGCTTCGGACGGGGGTTCGCCCGCACCCAGCAGGTCACGGTGGTGCCACTCCTCTTCCTCGAGGCGGTCAATCTGCACGTGGCCAGCATCAGAGCGCTCGTACGGCGCCGTGACCGGTCCGCGCTGGTCGAGGCCGGCCTGCTGGTCGTCCACGCGACCCTCTTCTTCGTCGCCCCGTTCCTGGTCCTCGCGCCGGTGAAGGCGGTCCTCTTCATCGTGGTCACCCAGGCCCTGTTCGGCTTCTACCTGGGGATCAGCTTCCTGGTCAACCACGTCGGCATGCCGTCACCGGTCGCCGGTGACGAACTCGGGTTCCTACGGCGCCAGGTCCTGACCTCGCGCAACCTGTCCGGACCGCGCCTCACGGGCTACCTGTTCGGAGGCCTCGACAGCCAGATCGAGCACCACCTGTTCCCGACCATGCCCCGCGCCAACCTGCGACGGGCCCGGGCCGTGGTCCGACCCTTCTGTGCCGAGCACTCCATCGCGTACACCGAGCAGTCCCCGTGGCACGCGTACCGCGACGTGCTGCGCCACCTCCGCACGGTGGGCAGCCGCCGGGCCGCTGTGGTCGGCTGACGGCCGAACGACGGGGCCGACCCGGACGGGGCCGTCACGACCGGCCCGGGGCCACATCAGACGTCGGTGCGCCCCCGCCGGGCCAGCGAGTCGATGGTCACGGCGGCCAGTAGCACGAGCGCGGTGACCATGTACTGGTAGGACGCGGCCAGGCCGAGCAGGCCCATGCCGTTGTAGATGGTGGCGATGACCAGGCCGCCCAGCAGGGCGTAGATCATCTTGCCCCGGCCCCCGAAGAGGCTCGCGCCCCCGATGACGGCGGAGGCCACGGCGTACAGAACGAGGGTGCCGCCGTCGATGTTGTTGGAGATCGAGCCCAGGCGCGAGGCGTAGACGATGCCGGCGATACCCGCCGTCAGCCCGGTCAGGACGAATGCCCACAGCTTGTTCCATCCGAGGCTGATCCCGGCCCGCCGCGCCGCCTCGGCGTTGTTGCCGATGGCGTAGAGGTACCGGCCGAACCGGGTCCGGCCGAGGAGGAAGGTCCACACCGTCAGGACCCCGAGCACGACGAGCACGACGTAGGGCACACCCTGGACGGGGATGAGCACGCCGCGGTTGGTGTTGCACACCAGGACCACCACGACACCGGCGGCGGCCATCACGGCGACCTTCAGTCCCGTGATCGCCGGCGGGGGCGCCACCAGCCCGCTCACCCTCCGGTGGCGGTCCCGCAGCACGGTGACCACGCCGAACACGGCCACGGCGGCGAACATCACGACCCAGCCGGCGGCCACGCTCATGTTCCCGTTGGCCAGGTCGAGCAGGACCGTGTCGGTGATCCGGATCGTCCCTCCCGTCCCGTTGGCGTTCACCAGGTAGAGCAGGACCCCCTCCCAACCGAGAAGTCCGGCCAGGGTCACGATGAACGAGGGGAGCCGCAGGCGGATCACGATCGTCCCCATCAGGGCCCCGATGGCGGCGGTCGTGGCCACGCCGCCCAGGATGGCGACCCACCACGGGAGCCCGTGGGTGGTCGAGATGATGGCGGTGATGGTGGCCCCGATGCCGGCGACGTAGCCGACCGACAGGTCGATCTCCCCCAGCACCAGGACCCAGATCTCCGCCATGCCCAGGAGCACGAACACCGAGCCCTGCACCAGGAGGTTGACCAGGTTGCCGGCCGACAGGAAGACCGAGTCCTGGATCTGGAAGATGACGGCGAGGAGGATGAGCCCGCCGAGCACCGGGAGCACCCCGCTCTCGCCGCTGCGGACCTTCTTCCCGAGCGACCGGACGTACCCGCCGAGCGAGCCGCTCAGCTCCGGCACGTCGACGGTGACGTCGACCGCGGTGTCGGTGTCCGGCTCGGCCGAGGCCGTGCCCGGGATGTCGGTCGTGAGCGGGCGGGCGTCCGTCGGTCCGGACGGGTCCTCGTCGGGTGACATCCGTTCAGCCCTCCGCGCCCGTGGCACCCGGGTCGGCGGCGGGCTGATCGCCGGCACTGCGCCCGGTGGTGATGAGCTCGACCGCCCGCTGGCGGTCGTACTCGGCGATGGGGCCGCTGCTGACCAGCCGGCCCAGATAGAGGACGGCGAGCCGGTCGGCGACCTCGAACACGTCGTTGAGGTTGTGGGAGATCACGATGACGGCGATGCCACGTGCGCCCAGCGTCTTGATGAGGTCGAGCACCTGGGCCGTCTGGGACACGCCGAGGGCGGCCGTGGGCTCGTCCATGATGACCAGGCGCGCGTCGCGCATGACGGCGCGGGCCACGGCCACCGACTGGCGCTGGCCGCCCGACAGCGAGCCGACCAGCTGCCGGACCGACTGGACCGTGGTGACCGACAGGTCGGCCAGCGTCTGCTTCGCGGCGAGTTCCATGCGCGTCTCGTCGAGGAGCCGGTGCGACAGGTCCTCGTGCCCGAGGAACATGTTCTGCACGATGTCCAGGTTGTCGCACAGCGCGAGGTCCTGGTAGACGGTGGCGATCCCGAGGTGGTCCGCCTCCTTGGGGGTGCGGATCTCCACGGGGGCGCCGTCCCAGGTCATCTCGCCGCCCGACGGGGCCCAGATGCCCGCGATGGCCTTGATCAGGGTGGACTTGCCGGCCCCGTTGTCGCCGACCAGCGCCGTGATCTGGCCGGCCGGGATGTCGAGGTCGACGTGGTTGAGCGCCCGAACGGCGCCGAAGTGCTTGGAGATGCCCCGCATGCCGAGCAGGGGGGCGGCGGACCCGGCGGGCCCACCGGTCTCCCGGTCCTCGGCGACGATGCTCATCGTCGCCGAGGACCGGTCAGGAACCGTGCGTCCACCCGGGTCAGTGGATGCCGTAGGTGGTGCAGTCGGCCGAGTAGGCCCCGGTGCACAGCTGCGACGCCGGGACGAACCCGTCGGCCACGACCGTCGACTCCATGTTGGTCGGCGTCACCCACTCGGGCACCAGCAGCGACGAGGGCACCGACACGTTGGCCGTGGTGTCCTTGACCGAGCCGTTGACCAGACCGGCGGGCGGCGACTGGCCGGCCCGCAGGTACAGGGCGAGGGCGGCGGCCGCCTGGGCCTCGAGGTAGATCGGCTTGTAGGCCGTACCGCACTGGTAGCCCGACAGGACGTTCTGCAGGCCCACCAGCGTCGCGTCCTGGCCCGTCACCGGGAACTTCTTGGCCGGGATGTTGAGGGTCTTCAGGTACGAGATGATCGGCGCGGCGTTCTCGTCGTTGGGGACGACTACGGCGTTCATCGTCGGGTTGGCCGTGTAGGCCTGCTGGAACTCGGTGAGCGCCGTCGGCGGGTCCCAGGTGCCGGCCGGGTTGGCCACCACCTTGTACGTGCCGGCGGAGACCAGCGGCTTCAGCACCGCGTTGTAGCCCTGGGCGAACAGCGTGGCGTTGTTGTCCGTCGGGGAGCCGACCATGACGGCGAGCGTCGGGGTGGCCACCTTCCACGAGGAGATGCACGAGACCATGCCGTTGCCGATGAGCGTGCCGACCTTCACGTTGTCGAAGCTCACGTAGTACTTGCGACTGCCACCGAGCACGAGCCGGTCGTAGTCCACGACGGGGACGCCGTGGGCCTTGGCGTAGGACTCGATCGAGTTCCCGACGCCGGCGTCGAGTGGATCGACCACGAGGACGCTGGCGCCCGCCGTGATGTCGGACTGGGCGTCGGTCAGCTGCGTCGAGTCACTGCCCTGGGCATTCTGGATGATGGTGTCCGAGGAGCTGAGTCCGGCCGTTGCGAACGCCTTGGTCAGGTACGGGGCGTCGAACTCGGTGTACCGGGCCGAGGAGACAGTGTCCGGCAGGATGACGGCGACCTTCCCCTTACCGGCGGCGGCAACGCCCTTCAGGTTGGCCATCGTGGTGAAGTTCTTGTTGAACGACGTGACCGACACCGTCCCGCTACCGGAGGAACTCCCGGACGTCGTGGTCGTCGACGACGAACTGCTGGAACCGCAGGCTGCGGCGAGCAGTCCGCCCGCCAGCAAGAGGGGCACCAGGGCTCGGCTCTTCGTGATCCGCATGTTGTTCCCCCACTTCCGGCCGGCGCCAACCGGCCTCTCCCGGACGGTGGCCGGTTGGACACCGTCACCCGACTCGGGATGACCTCCGTCACCGGGATGCGACCGACACCCGTGCCGAACCCGTAGAAGTTGCTGGCCGCATCCCCACCGGTGCCGTTCCGTGTGCCTGGGGGCGAGTATATGTTCACGATTCTGTAACTTGCCGGGACCCACCGGTGCAACAGCCGTGGCGGGCTCCGGCGGGTCGGTCTGCGGGAATACCCGACAAGCCGCGGCGTTGGACCAGGCGCGGTCGTACGTGGGGGAAGGCTGCACACACCATCCGATGACCTCCCGGCTCGGGAGGCGGAGGCCCCATGACCGACACCATGCCGCAGGCCACGATGTCCGACAGGGACAGGAACCATGCCCGACGGTGGTGGATCCTCGCCGTGCTGGGCATCGCCCAGCTGATGGTGATCCTGGACAACACCATCGTCAACATCGCCCTGCCGACCGCCCAGCACGACCTCCACTTCACCGACGCCGACCGCCAGTGGGTCGTGACCGCCTACTCGCTGGCGTTCGGCAGCCTCCTGTTGCTGGGCGGCCGCATCGGCGACATCATCGGCCGCAAGCGGGCCCTGCTCATCGGCCTCGTCGGCTTCGCCTTCGCCTCGGCCCTGGGCGGCGCTTCGACCGGCTTCGCCATGCTGGTGGTCGCCCGCACCGTGCAGGGGGCCTTCGGCGCCCTGCTCGCTCCGTCGGTACTCGCGCTCCTGGCCACCACGTTCATCGACCAGTCGGAGCGGAACAAGGCGTTCGCCATCTACGGGGCCATCGCCGGCGCCGGCGGGGCGCTCGGCCTCCTGCTCGGCGGGGTCCTCACGTCGTACGCCTCGTGGCGGTGGACGCTCTTCGTCAACCTGGCCTTCGCCGCCATCGCCGGCGCCGGCGCCCTGCTGTGGCTGCGGAACGACAAGGCAGCCGACCGGGACCCGCTCGACATCCCCGGCGTCCTGCTCGTGACGGCGGGCCTGTTCAGCATCGTCTACGGCCTCTCCCACGCCGAGACGACCTCCTGGTCCAACCCGTTCACCATCGCCTTCCTGGTGGTCGGCGTGGCCCTGCTGTCCACCTTCGCCGTGCTCGAGACCCGGGTCCGCTACCCACTCCTGCCGCCCCGTGTCATCCGCAACCGGACCCGGGGCGGGTCGCTGCTGGCCATGCTCTTCGCCAGCATCGGGATCTTCGGCGTCTTCCTCTTCCTGACCTATTACATGCAGGGCACGCTCGGCTTCAGCCCGGTCAAGACCGGCTTCGCCTTCCTGCCGATGGTCGCAGCCCTCGCCATCACGGCCCAGGTGTCCAACCGGGTGCTGCTCCCCAAGGTCGGGCCGAAGACCATCGTGCCCATCGGCCTCGGCCTCGACGCCCTGGCCATGTTCCTCCTCCACCAGGTGGGCCTGCACAGCTCGTACGCCACCCACGTCCTCCCCTACCTGATCCTGCTCGGGCTCGGATTCGGGCTGAGCCTCGCCCCCTCGTTCAGCACGGGCACCCTGGGGCTGCGGCCCGCCGACGCCGGAGTCGGTTCGGCCACACTCAACACCAGCCAGCAGGTCGGCGGGTCGATCGGGACCGCCCTGCTCAACACGCTGGCCGCCGGGGCGGCGACCGCCTACCTGGTCGGCAAGGTTCCCAACGCAGCCAACGTGGCCACGGCCGCACTGCACAGCTACACGACGGCGTTCCTGTGGTCGTCGGCATTCTTCGTGGTCGGGGCCGTCGTCGCCGGCCTGGTCTTCGAGCGGGGCAACCTCCAGCAGCTGGCCGGGCCCGCCGCCGGCCCGGGTGCCCCGCCGGCGGTGCACGCCTGAGGTCGGGGTCGGTTGCCGTCAGGCCGACCCTGACGGGAGGGCCACGGCGTTCGCCACGGTGAACGGGTGGGACCGGAACATGGTGAGGTCGAGCACGTGCTGCGGGTCCTCGGACCTGCTGGTGCTTCTGTGCCCCGCCTGCGACCAGCGTGTGGGGCCCGCGGCGTCACCGTCACCGTCGGTGCAGGGCGGGATCCTGACACTTTGGCATCACTCCACCGCCGAAACGACTGACCGGGGACCCACGCCACGTAGCCCAGTTGGGACGTTAGGCCCTAGGACCCCGCGCACGTGCTGCCTACGGTTCACCCATGGAGCGATCCGAGGCGGACCTTGGCCCTGCCGCGTGCTGGGAGCTACTGGCCACGACGAGCGTGGGCCGCCTGGCGCTGTCGGTCCGCGCACTGCCCATGATCCTTCCGGTCCGCTACGTCGTCGACGGCGAGTCGGTGGTCATCAGCGTGGGACGGGTCGGTCCGACAACCGCCGTGCACGACGTGGTGGTGGCCTTCGCCGCCGACCGGATCGACCAGGAGTCGGCCAGCGGGTGGATGGTCCAGATGCAGGGACGGGCCCGGCTCGCTCCGGCAGGCCTGGTCGCGGGCGGCACCGGGTCGGGTGATGCCGGACAGATCGTCCAGCTCGTCCCGGCGACGGTGACCGGCCACCGCTTCACCCTCCCGCCGAGCCCATCCATGGGCTGAGTCGGGCGCGTCGCGACGGCCGTGCCTTCAGGATCCGCGTGCGGCGGTGCCGCGCTCGCGCTCGAGGACGGCGGCCGACGCCAGGATGTTGTAGGCGACGAACGACCGCTCACCGGCAGCGCGTACGTCGAGCAGGTCGGCCTTGAGCACGTGGGCCTCGTGCATCCGGTCGTCTCCGTGGGCCAGCACGAAGTCGACCAGGTGCAACGCCCGCTGCACGTCCTCGGTTGCGTCGGAGGCGGCAAGGGCACGGGCCCGGTCGAGGAGAGGCGCGGTACCCCCGACGAGGCCCACCACCTCGTGGGCCACGTCCGCCCGCCTGCTCGGGAACAGCATCGAAGGGTTCCCGTCGTACCACCCCATGTAGCGGCGCATGACGTCCCGGACGACGAACGACGTGCACCCGTAGAGCGGCTGGAGGTACTGGCTCGTGGCGAGATCGTCTGGCAGCTCCACCTCAGCCAGGATCTGCTCCTGCCACTGGCCCTCGTTGAGCCGACGGACCACTTCGCCGTCGAGGTGGCGGAGGGCCCTGGCCGTTGTGCGCAGCATGTCCGGGCCGTCCTGGCTGAACACACCGCCATGACCCGACACGATGGCGGCAGGCTCGAGCGAGGCCATCTCCTCGAGCGCCTCGGCCCACTCGAGGACGTAGCGCTGGACCCGGAACGGGGTGCCCGCGTTCGGCAGCGACGACACGATGAAGTCGCCGCCCACGACGACCTTGGGGCCGGGGATCCAGACCCACGTGTGGTCGTCGGTCTCACCCAGGCCGTGGCGGCACTCGAGGACCTGGCCGCCGAGCCCGTCGAGGACCAGGCGGTCCTCGTACTCGACGGTGGGCGCCACGTACCGGGCGGTGCGGACCACGTCGCCGCCGTGGCGGTCCCAGATGGCGAACTGGGCGTCGAAGGTCCCGGCCAGGTGGCCGGCGGTCTTGGCGTAGCGGGCGAACCGCCTGGCCACATTGACGTGTCCGACGATGTCCGGTGCGTCGTGGCCCCGTGCCGCCGCGTCCTCGAGCAGGGCCGGCGTGCCGAAGGCGTGGTCGTAGTGGCCGTGGGTGTAGACGATGTAGCGGACCGGCAGGTCGGTCAGTCGGCGCAGCTCCTCCACCACCCGGGGGCCGTTGGTGAACAGCCCGGGGTCGACGACGGCCACCCTGTCGGATCCGAGGACGATCGTCGTGTTGCCGAAACCGGCGAGGTAGTGGACGCCCGAGGCGATCTCGCGGGCCTCGCGTGGTGCCCTCGACGCACCGAGGGCCTCGGGGCCTGCGGTCAGGACGGGGTCTGCGGGGCTGGTCATGGGGCGGTTCCTACCTGTATTCGTTGGATACAGAACCTTAGGTCTGCGGGCCCTCGCCTTCCAGCCATGCACGGCGGCAACACCCGCCCGCGCACTGTCCCGTGACGCACCGCGCCCGCACACGCGCCGGACGCGGGCGTGCGGGCGTGCGGCCGCCGAAGTGCGGATCGTGGGGTGCGCTGGAGTTGCCAGGACCGGTCAGCCGGCGGACGGGGAGGCCCCGCCAGCGCTCGACGCCGTGCCCGTCGGGGCCTGACTGCCGGCCGGTCCGGCGCCGAAGCCGGGCACCGTGGCAACGAGGCCGAAGCCCGAGCCGAGCTCCACCGTCACGTCGGTCCCGTCGGACTTCTTCATGTGTACTTCGTACGGCGACGCGCCGGACGAGTTGGTCTCGGCCCGGATGACCGTGGCGCCGGGCACGGCGGCGTCGGCTGCCGCGGTGGCCTTCGCCAGAGCCGAACCGGTGAGCAGGGTCTCATCCGGGCCGTGCGTCATGGCGGCCGGGGCCATGCCGTCGGCGGGCGGGACGGTCGCCGGAGCCGTGGCCCCGGACCCCGACGCGGACGGGGTGGTGGACGAGCCGGTGGCGGCCGACGCCACACCCGCGGCGCCCAGGCCGGCGCCGACGACGACGGCGCCGCTCACGAGCACTCGGCGCAGGCGGTTTCCTGTGGTGGACATGGGGTACTCCTCTGATCGGTGGCCCCGGGTCGATCCCGGGAACGCCTCCACCTTCGGGTACCCACGTCACGTTCGACTGCGCCCCGGGTGGGCGTCACCTGTGAATGGCGACGGGCGGTCGGTGTCCGGCGACGGGATCCGGTCCCGGACGACTCGGACTACCGCCCGGGCTCGTCGCCTGCGGGCCGGTGGATGGGCCAGTCGAACTGCCCGTCGTCGATCGGCTCGTCCCCGTTCCGCATCCGGTGGTCCGACAAGCTCCCCAGCCACGTCCGGTACCAGGCGCCCATCCGGTCCGACACCGCGTCGGCGGAGAGCGCGGCCAACTCCGAGTAGCGCTCGAGCATCGCGTCGAGGACGGCCAGCGTGGCCACGCAGTCGACGGCGGCATCGTGGGCGGCATCCGCGTCGAGGTCCACCCCGTAGTGGCGACACAGGTCGACGAGTCGTCGCTTGCCCTTCCGGTAGCGATCGAAGGTGCGGTCGATCACGAGCACGTCGTAGACCGGGCCCAGGCCCGGCGACCGGTCCTCCAGCCTGTCGAGTCCGACGCGGCCGAGGACCGAGTCCAGCAGGGTCAGGTCGTAGCTGACGTTCATCCCGACCACGGCGCCGCCCGTCGCCCACGCACCGACCAGTGCGGACGCGACGTGCTCGGCCGCGGTGCGGAGGTCGGGGGCTCCGGCGACCATGTCGTCGGTGATGTGGTGGATCTCCGTCGACCCGGCGGGGATGGGGACTCCCGGATCGATCAACCCCGCGTCGACCGTCGTTGCGCTCCGCCCCACGTCGGCGTCGCCCGGGTGCGCGACCAGCGCATAGGAGACGGGGACGTCCCGGAACGGGTCGACCCCGGTGGTCTCGAGGTCGAAGGCGACCCGCTGTCGGACACCGGCGGGGCGGGGCGGGGGCACGTACTGAACCCTAGCGAGCGCTCGCACGACCGGCCGGTCCTCGGCCGTCCCCGTGCCGGGCCACACCCGCCGGTCCGCTCGGCCGAGGTGGCGTTGCGAGGGCCGCGTGTTCGAGCGAGCCGTTGACCAGGACGATCACGGGCTCCGTCCCGGTCTCTACGCACCGCGCCGTCACACCCCGAGACGGACCCCGTCCGGGATGAACGGCAGGAGGCCGTCGGACTGGTTCCGCGCATTGAGGGACCCGCTCCCCTTCAGCCGGATCAGATGGACCGTCTGCGGCACGACCAGGTGGGGCACGCCGGCCCAGACCGTCTCGATGTTCCACGACCAGTCCTCGATCCCGTGACCCCGATCCCTGTCGACGGCCCGGTAGGGGTACCGCAAGTGGAGGGACCTGGGTGCGAGGACGTTGGCCGACCACGCGTTCTCGAAGAGCAGCATCCGCCGGTCGAACTCGGGATCGGTGCTCGGCCGGTGGGCCAGCCAGAACGAGCGGGTCCCGGGATGCGGCAACTCCCCCAGGTTCGGACGGCCGAAGTCCTCCCGATCGAAGAACAGCAGATGTTCCGGGTGCCAGATCGCCTCCGGGGGCTGGCCGGATGCCGTAGCGACGCGGTGTGCCGCGGCAAGCCAGTCCGATCCCCAGAGATCGTCCCCGTCCAGGAATGCCAGAAAGTCGCCGCTCGCCCGTTGCGCACCATGGTTCCTGGAGCGTCCCAGGTCCCCGAAATCGACCTCGTCCCAGGCGTCGAGCCACGTTCCCGCCTGCTCGATCGCGCGCGGCGTGGAGTGCGTCGCCGCGGTCGAGCACCGCTATCGCCTCCACGGTCAGGCCGCCCGACCGGGCCACGTTCACCAGGTCCGCCATGCTGGCCAGCGCCGGAATCGCCAGGGGGCCCTCGCCGTGGAAGACGACGACCACGCTGACGTCAGTCATCGCCGAGACCGAGCACGCCGGCCAGCTCGAGGAGATAGGCGTCCTCCGAGTGTCGCTCCCGCACAAGCGACCAGGCCCTTTCCAGGAAGGTCCCGACTTCGCCGGGTGACATCTGGGACAGGAGGTCCAAGGCACCCGACAGCACCCCATCGGGCTCGTCACCCGCCCCGGCCGGGGCTGCGAACACGGCCGACTCCGGGTCGAGGACCTCACGAAAGTCCTCGCAGTCCCACAGCACCAGTGGCACGAGGTGCTGGGTCATCTCCAGTGCCGCCCGGGCCGAGCTGTCGGACGGGTGCGCCAGGATGATCCCGTCGACCTCGGCGACCAACGCCGTCACGTCGTCGGGGCCGACGGATCGGACGTTTGCGGGAAGGCGGCCGGGGGCCGGGCTCTCGCACCCTCCGGGCACGGGGACGTCGAACCGGTCCGCCGGCCTCGCGGCAGCGAGGCGCGCCAGCGGCCCCTCCGCTGGCCCCACCCCCGACGGCGGCCACCAGAGCCAGCGATGACCGCCCGAACGCTGCGCCATCCGCTTCAGCCGGTCATCCAGGCGGGCCTGCATCACCATCTCGTCCACCACCGCCACACGCTGCGGCAGGACGGCGGCCGCGGTCCTTGCCACCGGGCCCCAGAGTTCGTCCATGGCGCTCGCCGCGGACCGTGTCGCCGTCAGTGTGAGCGCGTACGGCGCGGTCAAGCCCGCATAGCGCGCCGCAGTTCCACCCCCACCCGGTGATGGCCCCGTCGCGTCGTAGACACAGGCGAGTCTCGTCACACTGGACAAGCCGACTCCGAACTCGACCACGGCCTCGAATCCGGTCGGGGCATCGACGACCAGCATCACCTCGGGCTTGAGCGCGTTGACGAACCGCGCCAACATCGACACCCTGTTCATGCGACACAACCGGTCCCACTCCACCACCACGACATCCCCACCGAGCTCGCGGCCCACGCCGTCTCCGCTCCCGGGGCCGCACTCGCCAGGATCATCCGTGAGCACCACCAGTGTCCGCATGCCGAGTCGGGCGAGTGCCCTCGTCAGGTCGCTCACCCGTCGAACGTCGCGTTCGCCCGCCGGGTCGGAGACCACGACCACCGCGCCGAACGAGTCGTCCATGAGGCGCAGCAGTTCTCCGACGTCGAACTCCAATCGCACCGGGAAGTTCCCGGCGGCGACCACGTGCAGATGCTGCACTGCCGGGAGGCCAAAGGCGAAGAGCGACGGTTCGTGGGCCCACTGGTCCCTGGCCTGATCGACGACCGTGTCGGCGACCGCTTCGAGGAGCGGCAGGGTGAAGAACCGGTAGGCATTCCCTCCGATCCGGAGGACGGCGTCCGCATCCTCCCATTCGGGCAGGTGGCGGTCGGCGGGCGACACCGCCATCCGGGCCCGGGGGTGGAACAGCCGACCCTCGAGGATGCCGTGCCGCAGGTAGTGCTCGACGGGGTCCAGTCCCGAATGGGCGATGTCCGGATGCGCCGCCAGGTAGTAGGTCAGGTCGATACCGGACTCGGACAGGAACTCTCGGAAGCGGACAGTGGCCATCCGGAACTCCTCCTCCTCGTTGAGAGGCCCGAGGTAGGCATCCAGGTCGCGCCGCTCGTCCACGATCCGCAGGACGAAGGAGCTACTGCCGACCTGGAGGACCGGCGACACCTCCCCCGGGGAACCGATCGAGCCGTCGGCCGATTCGACCGACAGGGCGGGATGGAAGATCCGCCCTTCGGCGATGCCGAATCGCAGATAGTGACGGATCGGATCGATGCCTGCACGGCGGATGTCGACGTTGACGGCCAGGTAGTACGCGGCGTCGATGCCATGTCCGGCCAGGAACGCGGATGCCGAGGCCAGGGTGTCCTCGAAGATGGCTTCCGCCGTGTCCCCGTCGCCACCGTCGTCATGGCCGGGGACGCCGGAGGAGGTATCGTCCCCGTCGCCACGCAGCACATTCCGCACCCGGGACAGGGCACGCCTGCGGGATTCGCTTGTCACGACACCGTCCACTCGTACATCGTACGCATCATGACGTCGTCATCCACCCGGCGACGAATCCGTGGTCGCTGGCGATTGCGCAGCAGGCGCGGGCCTCGCCGGGACCTCGGGCCGAAGGTGCGATCCCCCCGGGGGGGGATCCCGAGCTCCTGACGAGTTCCATCCCTTGCGGCACGACGGTGGCGCGCTCGGCGGACGAACGAGCCGGACGCGTGCGGCAACCCACAGGTCTGAAGCCCTGCTCAGCAGCGTTTGACCGGGTACGCGTCCTAGGTCTTGCCGGAGTCCCTGCAGTCCACGGCCGCTGACAGGGCGGCGCACAGCGCCGACAAGGTGGCTGGCTGAGCCCGCCCGATGCGTCTACGGAGACGATCGCGGGAGACAAGCTGGACATTGTCGAGGTTCGCGACCGACGGGTGCCGGATGCCGTCGTCGCGCCCGAGCGGCACCTCGGTGGACAGGCCCCGGATGGTCGAGGTCACGGGAGCGACGATCACCGAGTGGAGGAGCCGTCCCAAGGGATCGCGGGTGAGGACGACGACGGGTCGGATCTTGTCGAGATCGGCGAGCCAGACCTCGCCTCGACGCACGACGGCGGTCACGAGAGGTCGTCGGTGTACAGCGCTTCCCAGTCGGTGTCGTCGCCAATGCCGCCGATGTCGCCCAGTGATGCCAACGCCACCTCGTCACGTGTCGGTGGCATGCGTTGGTATGCAGCGATGTCGGCCCGCAGGCGCTCGGCGTGGATGAGTTGGTCCAACGCCACGTCGATGGCCTCCGACGTGGAGCCGACGCCGAGCAGCGCCCGAGCGGCAGCGGCCTTGTCGCGGTCCAACGTGATGGTTGCCTTCTCTCTCGCCATATGATTCATACTACTACATCGTGGTATCGAGTGGAAGCATCGCTGCCAAGTCGCTGATCCCGGAACCTCCCATGCGAGCCTCACCGGATACGAGTGGACCTCTTCGGATCCCAACCTTCGGGGAAATCGTGACCGCGAGCCCCGGGTCCGCAGGTCGTCGGACGCCGGTCCCGGTCACGATCCCTGGCCACGACCATTGACCGAATTCGTTCTCGCCGGCGGCACACTGCCTTCAGGCCGCTTCACTGTCCCGTCACTGCTCCACCGTGGATCGTCCCGGTGTCAGCCGGCGCACCTGCCGGGTCGTGGTTGGGCGGACCCTCTCCAATGCCCTGAGCGGGCCGTATCGGTCACGATGGTGCCCTACTCCGGCGCCTCGCCCAGGACCTTGGGTGGCGGCACCGGACGTGATCGCTCCGTAGAACACACGGGGCTCATCGGTGATCCGGTCCCCGTCGGCGGCAAACGGTGCCGGGTCGAGTTGGCGGTGGACGAGGTCAGGAGCGACGGCCAGGCGGGGCAGCGGCGACGTGCTTGCACGGACTCTCCGTGGTGGATCGTCACCTCCCCTGCGGACGCGCTGGCCGCCGTGGGAGTCTCCGGTGATCGACGAACTGTTCACGGAACGGTGTGCCCCGGGTTTCGTGGCGACAACGGCCCATTTGTCGAATCACGAATCAGTGGTGGAGACCACCCCGCCGGCCCACGGTGTCGGGTCCCCCTCGAATGTCGCCAGGTGGTCGCCTGCGTCCTCGCGGCCTCCGGCGGGGGCGACTCGATTCGAAGCCGGCACCGCTCTGAGCCTCGTGGCCATCAGACGGAATGTGTGCAAGGGCGTCCCAGTTCGCTCCTCCACGTCCCATCGAGGACCAAGGCCAATGTTGGCTTCTTCTCAGTCGGGAACTGCGGCAACATCAGTCCCCTGACATGCACTTTCGGTGCCCTCGCGAGGAATTCAAAACCACAATGTCGGCTCGGTTGCGTCCGCACCTACGCTTGGCAGGCCTCTGGCCTGGACTTATGGTGCGTTCGGCAGTGCGCTCGGCAGTGTGTGAGTTCATGACTTAAGCGACACCTGTGTCAAGACATAGGAGACACCTGCTGAGGAGGGTCTTCTGTGGACAAGGGTCGCTTCCTTATCGAGACACACCTGCGCACCGGCCAGTCGATCGGTGAGCTGGCGAAGGCCCACGGGGTCCACCGCAGCTGGCTCTACAAACGCCTCGCCCGCTATCGGCGGGAGGGCGAGGCCGGGCTCGAGCTGCGTTCGACGCGGCCGAAGACCTCGCCGACCCGGATCGCCGACCTGTGGGAGGAGGA
The DNA here is from genome assembly GCA_963835445.1 of uncultured Actinomycetota bacterium. Lineage (GTDB taxonomy): Bacteria > Actinomycetota > Acidimicrobiia > Acidimicrobiales > RAAP-2 > Bog-756. Next base: position 145,244 of record CAWIFO010000001.1, on the reverse strand, counting down.
GATCGTCCGGCTCCGAAAGGAGCTCACCGAGCTCGGTGTCGACGCCGGGGCGGCCACCATCCAGACCCACCTGGGCGACCACCACGACGTCGTCCCGTCGGTCCCGACGATCTGGCGGGTACTGAAGGCGAGGGGCTTCGTCACTCCGCAGCCCCACAAGCGCCCGACGAGCTCCTACCACCGGTTCGAGGCGGACTTCCCGAACGAGTGCTGGCAGGCGGACGTGACCCACGTGGTGGTCGCCGACCAGGTGGTGTTCGAGGTCCTCAACATCATCGACGACCACTCCCGACTGTGTGTGGCCTCGCGGGCGTTCGTGACGGTGACGTCGCCCGACGTGGTCCGCACCCTGCACGCAGCCGCTGCCACCTGGGGCTATCCCCGGTCGTTCCTCACCGACAACGGGGCGATCTTCACGGCCAGTGCGGTCAAGGGGACGAGCGCCATGGAGGCCGAGCTGCTGACGCTGGGCATCACCTCGAAGCATGGCAAGCCCTACCATCCCCAGACCCAGGGCAAGATCGAGCGCTTCCACCAGACGCTGAAGAAGTACGTGGCCAAGCAACCTGCCGCCACGACCAAGCGTCAGCTCCAGGCCCAGCTCGACCGGTTCGTCAGCTACTACAACGAGGTCCGGCCCCACCGGTCGTTGGACCGGAGGCGACCCCTCGAGGTCTTCAACGCTCGGACGAAGGCGGTCCCGACGGGGCCGAAGATCGACACCACCGGCTACCGGGTCCGCCGGGACAAGGTCGACAGGACCGGCTCGGTGACGCTCCGCTATCACAGCCGGATCCACCACATCGGAGTGGGACGGGCCTACGCCGGCTGGCGGGTGATCCTGCTCGTGGCCGGGACCGACGTGCGGATCCTCGGGATCGACGGCTCACCACTGCGCCACCTGACCCTGGATACAACAAAGGACTACCAGCCACAGCCGTGACCGATAGTCCCTGGTTGTCTACGATGTCTCGCGACATCTGTCTCCGATGTCTCGCGACATCACAGCAGTGCGCTCGGCAGGATTCGAACCTGCAACCTTCTGATCCGTAGGTCTACCCGGACCACGGACCGCCGCTGCCCGGAAGTCACCAACGGCGCCCGATCTGGTCTCTGAGCTGGATGTTCTGGATCGATGGCTTGTCTGCCATCGCCCACCAGTGACCACGGGAATCCATAGTTTCCGGCCGGGATGTTCTCCAGGAATGTTCTCACCGATCGTCCGGGCCCGACTCCCCTCTCCCGACGAGATCACCTCAACGGGCATGAAGGCGTGAGTCGCCGGGGATGACCGTGACGACCGGCCCACGGACCTGCGGTCGGTGCGGGCGGCCCTAAGGACCAATGGATCACCGCCGCTTGAATCTTGGGGATTCCTTAGACAACCGCCCGTCGGCAAGTACGCACACGGCACGGCGTCGTCAAACAAGCTTAAGGATTTCTACAGCCAACGGAAGCAGCGCCGAGCCGAACCGAAATTCGCCTTACCCAGCAACCACAGTGACTGGTGCGGACGATGAGATTTCGGTGCCGTTGCCGAGTTGGCCTAACACGTTGTAACCCCAGCATCTGACCGTCTGGTCCAGCTAGAAGCGAACATGTGGAGTAACCGCCGCTGGCCACCTGTGTGGCAGCTGTGATACCGGCGATGGCAACCGGTGTGGACGAGTTAGTGCTAGTCCCTTCACCCTCTCCCCAGCACCGGACGGTCTGGTCGGCAAGGAGCCCGCAGGTGAAGTAGTCGCCAGCTGAGACTTCGGTGGCCCCGAATATTCCAGTGACTACAACCGGAGTGAGCGAGGCGATCGTCGTGCCATTAGTCCCTCCATTCCCGAGCTGGCCCTGTTGGTTATCGCCCCAAGCAGCGGACACTCTGATCGACGAGGAGGGCGCAAGTGTGATAGCTGCCGGCAGAGACTTGGCTGGCGGCGGTTATGCCCACGACCGCTACCGGAGTGAGCGAGTCCATAGTCGTTCCATCACCGAGCTGGCCTTGTTGGTTTTCGCCCCAACACCGCAGAGTGTGGTCGACAAGGAGGGCGCAAGTGTGTTCACCGCCCGCAACGATCTCCGTGGCGTCCGTGATGCCCGAGACCGTGAGAGGAACCGGTGAGTTGGTGGTCGTGCCATCGCCGAGCTGACCATATTGGTTATCGCCCCAGCACCGGACGGATGCGTCGGCGATGAGGGCGCAAGTGTGTTCACCGCCCGCAACGATCTCCGTGGCGTCCGTGATGCCCGAGACCGTGAGAGGAACCGGTGAGTTGGTGGTCGTGCCATCGCCGAGCTGACCATATTGGTTATCGCCCCAGCACCGGACGGATGCGTCGGCGATGAGGGCGCAAGTGTGATCAGTCCCGGCGGAGGATGTCCGTAGCATTCACGCGATTTTCCCTAGACCGAAACTTGCGTCGGCGAGTCCAAATTGCCGCCGTCGCCGAGCTGGCCTTCTTGGTTATCGCCCCAGCAACGGACTGCGTGGTCGACGAGAAGGGCACAGGAGTGGGCGAGTCCCACGGAGACTTGAGCCACGCTCGTAAGCTGTCCACCACATGAGGCATTTGCGGTTATTAAGGGGCACCTCGTTGATGGTGAACTGATCGAGGTTGGCGACCGGGAATCCCCGGTTCTGCAAACAGAGGTAGGTCGCGCCATCGGAAATGGGCATGCGGGTACCGTATCCATCCATCAGCCAGGCATTTCCTGAGGAATTACGGAGGATCGTGCCAGCAACGTAGGAGGCAATCCCTGCCGTGCCGTCAATAAAGCTGTGGACTGTAGGATCGGTCACCGAGCTCCCGTAAGCGGTGGCCGCTATGTAGGCGCCGCTGGGCCCTGCAGTTGCAGGAACCAAGTCGAGCGTGTTGAATCCATGGAAAACGGCAGTCAACCACTGGAACTGCGTTGGATCGCTCAGTACGTCCAATGGGGGCGTCAAGATCGCTGATCCGCTATCGCCGTGTTGCAACATCGAGCGACTGGCATCGTGGGTAAGGCACACGAGCGGGCCAGAAATCCCACCTTGACTGGGATCTACCTCCTGCGTTTCGCAGGCAGCGGTGGTGTAAGAACCACTCGTGAGCTCCTGCAGGTGGTCTGGCAGGGCGCGATGGTCGGCCCGAAGGGATTGCCGCTTTGGTCGAAGTAGGGATTGGCAAATCCATAGCCGAATACGTCGACGGGGGACCCGGACGGCAATGAATACCCCGCAGGAGCCAGCGCCAGAGGTGAAGCATTGGGCGGCAATGGGTTCTTTTTCTTCTCCTTCAAGTGCAGGAGGGCGAAGTCCTCAATCCGCTGAGGGACTTCCGAATATGGAGCATTTGTTGAAAAGAATCCCGGGCCGGGACAATTTGCGTCACTGTGTACTCAACCAGTCCAAAGGTGAAGCCGCATTAATATTGTTCCGCCCGAGGACGACTCGCATCTTCGACAGCGGGGATGAGCACCGGAGGGCTATTCTTTTGCGAGTAGGCCACGCAATGTGCAGCCGTTAGCACCCAGGCCTTGGAGATCAAGGTTCCAGTGCACCTAGATTCCCATCCGAAGTTCGTTCCAAAGGGTGAGACCTTGTTCTGGGTCACAAGCGCAGTCCACGGTTGGGCAGTAGGTATGTCGAGTCCATTCGCTACCAACCCGACTGGCGTTGATCCGAGTTCGGCTGTTCCGACCATCAGGCCGGAGAGCACCAAGGTCGTCGCCAACGCCCGCCACATACTTCTTCGCCTCATCGCGCCCTCCGCCAAATCTCTCCGGCCCTGAACCAGTCGGGTCAGGCTTAAGTGGAGCACAGCGTCGTCAGCACCGCAATCCGATGACGTCCAGCCGAGTGGTGGAGGGACGTCCCATGGCGTGGTGTAGATCAGTGAGGGTCCACCACTAGGACGGGCCACCGGCGTGATCCTCGACGTGTTCCTGGAAGAACGCACGAAGGAGACGACGTCAGTGACCCTCACTGAGTCTGACCTGTCCGAACTGCTCGCCGCGCTTAAGGCCGGGGAGTTCACCGAGCGGATCCGCACGAGCCTGGAGTGGATCCTCCAGCAGCTGATCGAGGCCGAGGCCAGTACCGCGGCATCGGTGCCGCCCGCTACGAGCGCACCGAGGACCGGGCCCACCCAGCGCAACGGGCACCGGCCCCGGCTGCTCGTCCACACCGGCGGGAGACGTCGAGCTGCCATCCCGAAGCTCCGCGAGGGCAGCTTCTTCCCGACCTGCTCGAGCGACGCCGCCGGATCGACCGGGCGCTTGTACGCGGTGGTCATGGAGGCCTACGTGCACGGGGTGTCCACCCGGAAGGTCGACGACCTGGTCAAGGCCGCTCGGTGCCGACGCCGGGGATCTCCAAGTCCGAGGTGAGCCGCATCTGTGCCGAGCTCGACCAGGACCTCGAGGCGTTCCGCGACGCGGCGCGCTCGACCACGCCGCGTTCCCCTACGTGTTCTGCGACGCCACCTACGTGAAGGCCCGGGTGGCAGGCCGGGTCGTCTCCCGGGCCGTCGTGGTGGCCACCGGCGTGTCACGATCGACCGGCGACCGGGAGGTGCTCGGCATCGACGTCGGCGACTCCGAGGACGGGGCCTTCTGGACGGCGTTCCTCCAGGGCCTGCGGCACGCGGGGCCTCGCCGGCGTCCAGCTCGTCATCTCCGACCACCACCTCGGCCTGAAGGACGCCATCGGCCTCGGTGTTCTTCGGCGCTGCCTGGCAGCGCTGCCGGGTCCACTTCATGCGCAACGTGCTGGCCCGGGTGCCCAAGGCCGTCGCGGAGATGGTGGCCGCCGCCATCCGGACGATCTTCGCCCAACCCGACGCCGACCACGTGCGCGCCCAGCTCGACGAGGTCGCGCCGATGCTCGGCCGTCCAGTTCCCCGACGTGGCCGCCATGCTGCGCCGACGCCGCCGAGGACCTGCTCGCCTTCACGGCGTTCCCGCCGGCCCACTGGTCGAAGATCTGGTCGACCAACCCGCTCGAGCGGCTCAACGGCGAGATCAAACGGCGCACCAACGTGCGTCGGCATCTTCCCCAACGATGCCGCCGCCCTCCGGCTCATCACTGCGGTGATCGTCGAATTCCACGATGAATGGCCCGTGGCCGAGCGGCATTACTTCTCCGAGGGGTCCATGGCCAAGGTCAACCAAACCGAGCTCGAGCTCGTCCCCATCGAACCGACACAGGCGATCTCCGCCTGACAGCCTGACCACCGCGCCGGGGATCACGGCGACACTGAACTACACCACTCTGCGGGACTCGATCTGGAGCGCCGCGCCGCGTCATTCGCTTCAATCATCCGATCCGACGCGATGTCCGTCGATCCATGCCGCGACTTCGGCGTCGTCGAAGCGGACGTAGTGACCTACCTTGACGAATGGAATACGACGCTCGGCGACGAGCCGACGCACATGCCTGTGGCTCGTTCCGAGCCAGGTGGCCACGCCTTCGATGTCGAGTAGTGGATTGCGGCCAATGCCCGTCGCCAGGGTGGGAGGGACGTCGTTCAGCACCTTGGCCATCTGATCACAGCTCGCCTGCGGTTCAGTTTCGCTCATGATCGCCCCTCCGACATCCGGAAGCGGTCGGACGCATCCGACTCCCGAGTCCGACTGGACGCAGGTCCACTGCCCTCGTCTTCACGGAAGGCGTTCCGGCCGAGCCGCAGTCCGTCCTCGAGATTCCTGGCGAGGCTGACGTCCCCGACGGTCAGGTAGCCCGAGCCCTCGTACTTCCACTCGGCACCTCGCCGTCCACAATGCTGGGATGCCACTCCGCCTCGCCGTGCCTCTCGTTGCGAGCCGCCACTGCTGGCGTTCGCCGCGCAGCTCCCCGAACGTCGTCGACCAGCGCCGGGACTTGGTGAGGAAGTGGCCCCGGAAGCCACACGAGTGGGCCCACAGCTGCGGGCGGATTGCGTCGAAGGCCTCGTCGTCACCGAGTGCCCATGCCGTCTCCACGAGAGCCCGGAGGTGGTCGGGCAGCCGCTCGTCACGGCAGACCCCGTCCGCAGGCGGTGGTCGAGCACGCCGTGCTCGTCCGAGCCCTTGGTCGCATACTTGGCCAGGTAGGCAGCCGCCCGCCGGCGACCGTTCTCGGCGTCGGTCACCACGGCGGCATCGATCTGGTCGCCCCAGGCCATCCGCCGGTCGCCGTCCGCTCCGGGCAGCGGAGCGCTGACCTTCCTGGCTGCGATCTGCAGGGCACTGGCCACCATGTCGGCGTCGATTCCCGCCGGTGCGTCACCGTGCTCGTCTGTCCGGACATCGGCCCGGACCAGGGCGTGGAGGTGGACCGAGCCCCGCCGTTGGAACTCCGCCACCTTCACGTAGGACAGCCGGAGCTGGCGTGCCGCCTCCCGGGCCGACAGGTCGAGCAACGACCCGAGGGCCCGGAGGGCGTAGATGGTGGTGCGCCGCCAGAGCTCGGAGACGCCGGCGTTGAACAGCACCGCTCCCTCGTAGTCGTAGCAGTCGGGGCAGAGGGCCTGGCCGAGCGCCTCGTCGCTGTTGCCGTGGCGCCGGCTGCAGACGAGGGCCCGACCGTGGGGACAGCGGGTCCCCACGGATGACAGGTCCCGTCCGGGCGCATCCGGTGCACGGCCCCGAAGCTGGGTGCGGTGAGGGTGAGCAGGACGGCCGGGTGGTCGCCGATCGACTCGGGGACCTCCTTGCCGCCGCGGAGGCCCGCGGCCACCAGGGCGAAGGCGTCGCCCCGGTAGAGGGAGGCACAGGGCGGACAGACCGTCTCCCGACGGGAGCCGCACGCCTTCAACAGCACCCCGTCGGGCAGGTGGCGGGTGTCGAAGCGGATCTCGGGGTCGCCCTCCGTCGTCGATCCCGATCACTCGACCGGACAGCCGCACCGGGCGCCGGCATCCCCGGACGGCCCGCACCTGGGTGGTGAATGCCTCGAGGCCCCCGGGCCCGTTGAGCCGGGCGAGGATCCCGTCGGTGACCCGGCGCTCGTCCGAGCGCCGCCATCGATGGTGTCTGCTCGGGACCGCCGTCATGATCCTCCTCCCCGGAGCTCGGCGGCCCGCTTCGCCAGCGCGTGCACCTGGCGGTCCTCGAGCACGAAGCACCGCATCCGGCGCGGCGTCGTCCCCTCGGCCAACAGGTAGCCGACGCCCCGGTTGGCGGGGTCGATGTCGGAGGCGGAGTAGCCCTCGGTCGCCCAGCCCGCCCGAGCACGGTGTCCGAGGCGTCCCGGGTCGAGCACCGCATGGCCAGCCGGCACCCGAACAGGTCCCGGATCGAGGTCGGCACGATGTCGGAGGCCGGCTTCTGGGTGGCGGCCACCACCACGATGCCGGCGGCCCGTCCCTCGGGCCACGATGTCCCGCAGCACCTCGACGAACTCGTCCCTGGCTCTTGCCCTTGCCCTGGGTGTAGAGGGCCAGCTCGTCGATGACCACGACGATGAGGCCCAACCCGGTCTCCCGGTCGACCTTCCGGAGGCCCCGGTCCAGGAGGACGGTGTAGCGGTCCTCCATGACGGTTCGGAGTTCGCCGAGCGCCTCGGTGGCGTCCTCGATGTCCGCCCCGACGAACCGTCGGGCGCACTCCCGCCAGGCGGCCAGTTCGACCAGCTTGCCGTCGAAGCACCAGAGCTCGACGTCCGGGTCGAGGGCGGCCGCCGCCACGACGAGCGACAAGGCGTTCGACTTGCCCGCCCCGGGCTCCCCGCCGAGCAGCACATGGTGCCCGGCGAGCTCCAGGACCACCAACCCGTCGTCCTCGTCGTGGCCGAGCGGCAGTCCGCCCCACAGGTGGGTCCGGCCCGATGCCGATCCACGGCCAGGGGATGGGGCTGCCGGCCAGGGGATCCCGGTTGGCCACGACGAGCTGGGCCCGTCCGGCCGCCGTCCGGTCCCCCCGCACCCGCACAGTGGCCGCACCGAGGGCGACGGCCAACGGCTCGGTCCTCGTCGCCAGGTCCTTGGCCGTGCACCGGGGGGAGAGCTCGAGGTCGAGGACGACCCCGGTCGGTGTCGGATACTGGCCGAGGACCGTGGGTGCAGCCGTAGCCGTCGATGCCGACGGCGGCGAAGACCTTGCCGTAGTGACGCTCGAGGCGCTCCCGTCGATAGAGCCCGATCATCCACTCCCGACTGGGCCCGTTGGGGACGACGGCCAGAGCGCTGATGGCCATCAGGACGGCCTGGCCGATCGCCGGCCCGAAGGCCACGGCCAGACCGACCCTCGCCACCACAGTGGCGAAGGTCAGTCCGGTCTCCAGGCGTCGTCCCCAGGCCACGCGCACGAGCCAGCCCACAGGGTCTCTGCTTCCGGTCGGAGCCCTCATGCCTACCACTCCTCCCGCGTGCTCCGGGCGGCTCCCCTCGACCTGTCGAGGAGGGCGAGCACGGCCGTGACGGCGAGGGCGCCGAACGTCGCCCCCACCGCCACCAGCACGAAGGCCACCACCACACCGATGCGGAAGGCGCCTTCACGACGCCTCCCTCGTGCCCTTGGCCGGCTCGATGGACGCGGCCTCGTAGAAGACGCCGGTGCCGCCGTCCTTGGCCGTGAAGGTCGACACGGTGAGGCCGGAGACGGCCAGCGGTGCCCCGACGGCCAGTGCCTTGGGAGGCGTGGCCGTGCGGACGCCGAGGACCTCGGGTCGACCGGCACCGAGCACGACGACCTCGGTCCGGAAGAGGGCCTCGCCCTCGCGGTTGGTGCGGTGCTCACCGGTCACCCGGTCGACGACCGGCTGGGGTGGGCCGCCGCAGAGGACGGTGATCTTGGTGGTGTCCACGGGAAGTGCCATGGGATGGTTCCTTTCTGTTGTGTCGACCGGACTCTCCGGCCTCTGCCGCACCCCGCCGATGGCGATGGGTGCGGAGACCTTCTGACCAGGGTGTTTGCACGCACGTGCAACCACTTGTGCGCTGAGGCCCCTGGGCCTGAGAACATGCGCCCCGTGAAGACGAGGGGCAGCAGGACGAACGGCGCTGACGCGCCTCGGATCGATCGCGGCCGCGGCCGCCCTGTGTCGCTGGTCGCCTGGGTCGGGACGGCCACGGCCGCACCGAGCAACCTGACCTTCTTCCCCGCCCATGTCCCGGTGGTCTTCAGCGCCACCGGGACGGGAGGGGCCACGACCAACGTCGAGGTCCTGGTGGCGATGTCCGAGCTCGTGCCGGCCAACGCAGCTGTCGGCCCTGCCGCTCCCCGCACCGCCGCAGGGGCGAGACCTACTTCGAGGTCAAGCTGCAGCCCCAGGACCCGGCCTACGGCGGACCGATCGTCCCCCTCGCCATCCCGATGGCCGACGCGACGCTCGTGACCAGTGCGGGCACGGTGGCCGCGGTCGCGTTCGATCCAGGTCCGGGCTCCCTCGACGCGGACTGGCTCTTCCCGGTCCCCGACTCGATCACCCAGGCCACCCTCGACATCGCCGTCCTCGACCGTCACCGCGTATGGCGGTGACGGCAGTCAGGAGACCTTCGCCATCGCTCCTGCCACCATCGACTTCACGACGGACGCACCCGGATCCTGCCCGTCCCGGTCTCCGGTGGGTCCCGGGCCAGTGCCCAGCCGCCGGCCGTCACCGCCTCCAACGGATCTGCAGGATCGGGCGTCAACGTCGGCGTCGTCCTCGGAGGACTCGTCGCTGCTCGGCGTCGGTGCGGCTGTCGCCGTGACGGTCGGTCGTCGCCGGGCCTTCCACCGTGCCGACCGCGAGGGCCGGGTGGTGCTGGTCGGGCCACCGTCGCTCTCCGCTGCCGCGATGGCGGCCAGGCTTGTCCGGGGGCGGAGCAGTCGGGGCAGGTGCCCGGATCGCCACGGCATCGTGGTCAAGCTCCTCGGTTGGCTCGAGATCGAGGGCACGAAGCAGCCGGTCACCGCCGGTCCGCTGCTGGAGCTCATCTGCTACCTGGTGCTCAACCCGGGCCGGAGCTTCACGTCGGTCCAGATCCGGGAGTCGGTCTGGGGCCTCGGTCGCCAACCGATCACCTCGGGCAGCCTTCCGCAACTACATGGTCGCCCTGCGCAAGGCGTTCGGGCCCGGCGTGGTGGTGACCGACCGCTACCGCTACGAGCTCACCGACGCCGTGATCTCCGACTGGGACCTGTTCCAAGCAGCACTCGAAGCCGACGACCAGCTGTCGGGGCAGGAGGAGGCCCTCGCCCTGGTCCGCGGCCCCGTCCTCCACGGCTCCTTCGACGGGAAGAAGAACTCGCCCTTCGCCTGGGCGGTCGGAATCGCCAACGACATCGAGGACCGGATCACCACCACGGCGGACGACCTGGCCCAGGCGTACCTCGACCTCGGCGATGCGGCCAAGGCGTCCCGGGCGATCGCCCAGGGCCTCCTCTGCGCGGACTCCAATCTTGGCGCTGCGCAGGATGGACCTCGAGGTCGGGGCCGCCCTGGGCGGGCCGCAGGAGCTCGGTCGGCGGCTCGAGGCCGCTCGGGCGGCGATGGCCACCTTCCCCGGTGACGTCGACGAGCTCGAGGCCTTCGCCCGGGGCCTGGGCTGGGAGGCCGTCGCTCCGGGCTGAGCAGTGGTCTGTGTCGGGTCGGTGCCATCGGCCGCCACACTGCTCAGCAGGGTGTCAACTAACCTGTCACCTTTCTCCTGGCAAGCCTGTGACCTGGGAGTTTGTGACCGGCTGCAACAGGTGTTGCCGGCTCAAGACTGCGACGGTTCGGTGCCGGACCGTCGCTGCTCGCGTCAAGTGTCGCTGCGGGAGCCACCGCCCAGGCTTGGTCGTCACCGGCATCGCCATCCTCACTGTTCCGAGGCGGTGGCTCTCCTCGCTGGAGCATGCGCTCCCCACTTGACCCGGCGCTCCGGCCCGGCAGGGGGCATCCATGGGATCGACGAGGCCTCGTCGCTCCCCTTGATGGGCAGCGCTCGACGAGACGGTGCCGTCGGGCAGTGAGGCGCCCGGGTGCCGGCGATCAGGAAGGAGCCCCACATGGCCGACATCACCCGGGAGGGATTCGAGACCTGCATGGCGTTCGGGATGGCGTCACTGGCCGTGGCCGAGGTCGGCGAGCTCGTCCCGGACCAGCTGCCCGACGGTCCGACCGGTGATCTGCTCGCCGAGCTCGAGGCCGCACACCACCGGCTCCGGGACCTGTTCGACCTCGGTGAGGACACTGCCGTGCACGCCCTGGCGCTGAGCGTCCTGGTTCTTGTCGACCGGACGGCGGATGCGATTCGAGAGGACAGGAACCGACCAGACGAATGACCTGGGCAGATGTCCAATCTCCCCCCAATGGATCTCCGGTTACGCCGGCGGTCTGCCTTCGGCGCCCGCCGGCGATCGGAACCAGTGCTCTGCCGGGTGGGTCGGCATGCCTCCCAGGTGAAGGCCCAGGGCAGTGTGTGAGGATCTCCTCTACGAAGATCTAGACCCCGGTTGGATCCGAGGAGCTCGTCTTGCTAACTGCGATGGCGCGTCACCTAAACGACTCCGCCGGGGAACCAGGGAGCGCTCGAAGCGATCTCTCCGACGGCGACAGCGGAACTCGCAATCTCCGATCGGAGCCTCGTTTCTGCCTGTTGCACGAGCCATAAGGGATATTGGCGAGCATTCTTGACAATCGAGCTGGCAATCTAGAAATTGACGCGAACCGGCTCTCTATTGCCGAATGCCTGATAGTGGGAGAAGCCGTCTCGATAGGACCGCCGCAGCAACGGTAGAAACTCCTCCCATGAAGTTATTTGTTCGCTCTCGACCGCATACGTCGCGCGCTTTCATTAAGAACGAGGACAGGGGAAATCTTGCGAACCGCAGGTGAGGCGTTTGCAATTAGCTCAGCAAGAAGTCCTTCTGGAATACGGTTGTCGAGAAGCCGGATATAGGATTCCGAGCGAGCGCCCAGATTCTCGATGGTCGAAGCGTCAATCCTCTTCCGGCGGTCGTGCCAATGGCTGCCGTTTCTCACAAATCTTTCCGAGGGCGCGTCTCTGCTCGGAAGTAAATGTATCTATAGCAGCCTCAATCTCTTTAGATGCGCTCTTCAATACCAATAGCGGCGCCGAAGATCAAGTAAGAAGACACAGCCAATCTCAGATGTTGACCCTCAAGTGCCTTCCGCCAGACAGCCTGACGGTGCCGATGCGAATAGAGCCGGTGGGCGACGGCAAGTGTCTCATTCGTAGGTGCCTCGCTATCACTACTCACAGTTTGCGCAGCTTCAATCGCCAGCAAATCAATGGCTGGTCTGTGGCCAAAGGCGTCTTCGAGCATCGATCTCACGAGGCTTGCCCAGGAGCGAACGACTCGTGCCAGATGTCAATAGGTTCCTTGAGCAAGGAAATCATAACGTTGCAAAGTCGTGCCAAATCAGATCCGTCTTCATCCTCTAGCCAAGCCGGATCTCGAAATTTTCCATGAGCTACTGACATGCCCGCGATCATCCCACAGAATCCACGATACCTCGGTGGAGGGAATTGCTACTGAGATCCCCGAAATCATTGACAAAAGCCCACACAGCGTCTCGAGCCGACCTCCATCAGATGTTGAAAGAGCCCCGCGATAGGCGGCAATATCCAAAACCTCACTCTCGGCCACCTGCTCAATCTCGGTCGTTCTTTGATAGTGCTTGTTGTGGCCGAACCCGACGAGTAGAGCAATCCGACCACTCGTCTCCGTCCCGAATAAAGGCCCGAGCCCATCCTCACTCACTTCCCCGAACAACTGGAGATCAGCCCCGACCGAAAACCAATAATCCAGCCGATCTCGGTCCAGACCCTGCGCAATATTCAACCAATCATTGGCGATTGTAGCTTTGGGCCCGTTGGTGGCAACTAAGCGTTGAAGCTTCCCAAGTCGATCACTTGCGAAGGCTTTTTCTGCGAGCATCTCAAAGCTTGCACTTCGGAGTTGCGCCCGGCCACACGGCTCTGGGAGAGAGCCGGACATGTGGCCAGATCCTCGCTGGATACAACGTGTCGTACTCCGAGGTCCTTAAGGAGCGCTGCTATTACACGTTTAGTTGCCTGGGGATTCTAGAGAAAACGTAGTCATTGAGAAGAAGAGTCGTAAGTATCGCGGATGATCTGTCGCGCCAGGGCGCTGTCGTCCCACAGTTGTTCAAGTCATCAGCCAGACCGCCAAGCTCTCCTTTTGTGTAGCATCCGCAAAGAACCTCGCTACATTGAGCCAGTATCAATTTCGCGCGATTGCATCAAAGCGGTCTGGTTTCGACCCGGGTTCGGGCCGACCAACTGTTGATAGGGGAGCTGAATCATACAGATGGCGTGCGCAGAAGTACTCTCGAAGAGGTTGAACCTCGAATTCGAAAGTGCCTTCGACCCCTGAGACCAATGCGACAACACGTTCGACCGCGGTACGAAATAGTCGTTCGGCAAGCTGGCGGTCCTGACCATCTCTCTCCAGGTAGTCGCCAAGGAGTTTCACCAAATCTGCTTGACCGATGTTTCCTGCCGACCGGTCTCGTTCTACGGTCATGTGCAGGTGCCATGCGACGTACTCGTGCAATTCCTTCGGGAGGTCTCGATTGAGCCGAACCTCTTCATTCTTCTCAGCCTCTCTACTGAAGAACACTTTCATATATTCGTCGTATATGGCAGTTCTCTTGTCGGGCAATGACATGCCATGAGTACTTATGGGGTCCATAATAGGTCAATTGCATTGGATTTCACGCAAGATCTCGAATGTGGGGCTCCGACAGCTTGGCATCGAGTGTCGTCGTAACCTCATTGGCATGTCGGTATTCCAATGCCTTTGCCACAACCCATTTTTCGGCATACTCCTTGATGAGGCGCGCAGGCAATGACACAAGCGTTAGGTACACGAACGAGTCCTCGGGAAAGCCCGGCGAGTTAGCGAACGCAGCCGGCCGACTGGTGACCAACGTCTGGAGTTCGGCACGTGGCTGACAGCCTTGTAATTGTTTCTCTAACCGCTTGAACGACTGCAGCCCGCACGTCAATATTCGCGACCTCATCAAGGCCATCGAATACAAGAAGACATCCTTGGAATCGATGATCGTATAGAAATCGTCGACCGTGAAGTGTGAACCGCCAGCGTTGTCGGAGATTGATGCAGCCACGAAGGTTTCGACTGTTCTGGTACCTGTGGTCTGGTGAGAATCGCTTGCTCCGAATGGATTGTGTCCTTGCATCCATGTTGCAAGGTCCCGCAGATCAATTCGAAACGGGAGTCGGAGCGGTGATTCACGGTGTGCCAGTGGAAGGTCCGCGATCGCCGGCCCTCGGTCAAGAATCCTGAGTCTGTGGAGTTGGCAAATGTATTGACCGAGCGTCGATTTGCCTTGTCCAGGTGCGCCCTCCAGGACCAGCGAGAAGGTCTCGGATGGAAGAAGGCTGAGGAGAAAGGTGGCAGTGTCGAACGCAGGGCTCATGAGGCCCGGAGGCATGAACTCCCCCTGTGAAAGCGTGATGTGTGAATCAGGTCCAGCGAAGAAGACAGCCGAATCCCTCATCCGCGAAGCATTGAACCTGTATACCGAATGCGGAGTAAGGGCATCTTGGTCGATGAGCTTCAACTGAGCCTTCGAAAACTTTCCACCCTGTCTTGACCGAAACGTGGATTGGACATCGACAAATAAACTAAATAGAGAACCGCTTAGATCTGTTTGTTTAAAGCGTAGGGCCGAGTCAGCGTCTGCTTGCATCTCGAAATACAGCTTCAGTGCTCGTTGACGGCTGGCACGCCCAGTGTTGAGATCCGAGTCGAAGATGTCATTCATGATGTCGATTCCGTGAGTAGCTCTGAGTATCTCCATCTGAGTCTGGTGGACGTCAATCCTCCGATCAAGATCGTCGGACCACATGCACGAACTAGGAACTGGAATGTTGTCTGCGAGGTAGGTAGCGACTGTGTCCATCGAGCCACGATCTGGGTAAGCGGTACCGCTCACATTGGTCATGATGCAATATCGAGTCATTCCACGGGCAATGAGCTTCTGAATCTTTGGCAGTTCATCCTCTACCGCTTCGATCAGCCATTTGGCTGGATCATTGATCTGCTCGGGACTGCGGGAACTTTTCACTTGATAGCCAATGGCTTCGTCAGAGGATTCGTCTTTTCGAAATGCGTCTCGACCCCCGTCGGCTTGTCCGACGGGGAAGCAGACAACCCCGGATATTCTGCAACCAGGAGCGCTTGGCAGAGCTTCTGGAACCGATCAGGCTCCATGACTATTGGAGGCATTAATTGCTCTGTTCGTCTAGGTGGGAATGCCGATGGAGAATCAGCATGCCACAAGGCCATTCGGACTGCCGCTACTCACGCCACGAGGACGAGGCCCACACACGAGGATGGTCAACCCACCCGGCGAGCCCCAGGCTCGGGCGGCGTACCCGATTGAGTACTCCCGGACTGATTGCCCGAGAAGTGCCTCGAAGGCGGCCTCAAGTCTCGGGCAACACCAGAGGCGTGAAGGTGTACGAGAACTTCGTCGATGTAGGGTAGATCAGCTGAAGGGGATAGTTGGCGGCGCCGGTGGAGACTCGCCCTACAACTTGCCCTACAACTCCGATCGTATGCCGTCGTCGGCCATCGTCGGTAGTCATGATATTCCCAGGTCAGGCCATGACGTGCCGCCAGGAGTCCTCCGGATCATCTGTTTGGTCCGGATTCACAAAGCTGAGTTCGGAGGCTCACTCCTCTAGCGCCCGCTCGCATACTTCTGGAAATCAAGAAGGTCGCCAAGGCTGCCGATCTTGTCGCCATGAAGGGGAACACGTCGAAAGCGCTCTTGGCACCGGCAGATTGGTACCCGGATCCCACTTAGCCCGGACCACCTTAGGTATTTCGATGGTCAGCTATGGACCGAGAGCATCGTCGCCCTCGAACCCACTCGTGAACCAACGCCTGGCGCCCTCTCGACCAACAAAAGAACCAAAGTGGCCCGTCACTGTTGGTGGAGCGGAAGATGGTCTACGGCAACGAGATGATCTACGTGAGCCTCAACGACGGGAGCAGAGTAGGCCGGCTAAATCTCAAAACGGGCAAGGTCGTGATGGAGAAGCCGGAGCTTTGCCATGACTTCGACTGCGCCGTAGAGGATTGGAAAGCAAGTCACTTTGCGGTTCCGGGTGACGTCACGGCCGCCAATCTGCACGATCCTGCGCTCGTTGTGGCGAGGTCACTGGTGAATGAAGTGGCTCCGGTCGCACTGGGGGCACGAGACCTTGCCATGAATCGACCAGGCGAAGCCGCCCGAGCGAGGGCGATTGAGCTCAAGCGGGCGGCGCCTGTGCGGACGTTGATTGCTCGAGCCCTCGGTAATCACACCAATGAGCGAGCCTGGCGAGTTGGAGCTGACGGCGAGGTGAGGTTGCCAAACAACTACGGCACCTCGGGCATAGCTGGGCGTCATCCACGCCGTACCCGTCGGCAGAGGGGCGCCGACATCGACCATCTCGTGATTGGTCCAGGCGGAGTGTTCACGCTCAACACGAAGAATCACCGTGACAAGAACGTGTGGGTGGCGGAGCGATCATTCATGGTCAACGGATACAAGACGGACTACCTACAGAATTTCCGGTTTGAGGCATCTCGGGCCTCGAAGCTCCTGTCTGCCGCTTGCGGCTTCCAAGTTGCAGTGGCGCCCGTCATCGTCATCATGGCTGCAAAACTGACCATCAAGGCGCAGCCCGTCGGAGTCTGCGTTGTTGGCCGCAGGCGGATCGTTGGATGGCTGTCAAGGCGACCGATACTGCTGGCTCCAGACGAAGTAGATCAGATCTACGCACGGGCTCAAATTGATGCGACATGGCACGCTGATTCTGGGCAACTTCTTGGACAACAAATACCGGCGAATCTGAATTCGACTGATGAGCCCTGGGAACATCACTGCAGGTAAGGGCGACTTTCAGTGAAGATTGACTAACGTCGGGAACTCCGTGACCACGTTCTTAATCCGGTTCTTGAGACTGATCCGAACCAGAACAAGCTCCGGGGGATATGTGACAGCCATCTCCTCCACTCCTTCATGCGCCCTCGCCGACGGCGCGCTCTGAGATCTCCCGGCTGCTGCGACCCCTTCTTCACGATTGGCCACAGCACCATCAGGTTGACCGGTACGAAGTCGCTTTGCTGACTTGCCAGGTCTGCCCGGTGCATCTTGTCGAGGCATGCACCAGTGGATCGGCGCGGCCCCTCGCCGAGTGGCGACCCACGAACAGGGACCTTCGGCACTGACGCCAGCGGTCGTGACCCGGCGACGATGGTCAGATGGGGGAAGCCGACGACGCAGCCGAATGGGTTTGCATCGTGCGTGATCGCTACCGGTGGGGCAGCGTCTTGCCCGAGCAGGTGGCGGAGGCCGAGGAGATCGGCGTGGCCGGTCGTGAGAGTGTGCAGTTCCTCTTTGAGTGGCTGTTCTTCAAGGGCCTACTCAGCTATCGCTTCCTGGAAGACCCACCAAGCCCGGCACTGGGCCCCTGAGGAACGCGAGGCCCCCCCGATCGCCAGACGCACTACTCCGGCTGTGGGAAGTCCGGCGGCGTTGTGGACTCCCCGCTGCCAGTGGTTGTCTCGGTGATTGCCCGCGCGGCCTCGATGTCTCCGCCGGTGAGCACGGCATTGCGGGCAACGACCAACTCGTTGTGTTCGGCCCGGAGCGGCTCGGCCTCGGCGGCTTAATTGGTGGATGACCACCGGTAGAACCTCTCCACGTTCGCCGTATAGGCGTCCGCTACAGATCGCAGCTCGATGGAGACTTTTCCCTCCAGGAATATCTCCGCTCCGAACTCCCAGCGACTTCCCTGGAGCAAGGACGCGACGTCGAGTAAGACCTCGCTCCGAAACGATGCATCAGGTGCGTTGGCCTGGTTCAGCGAGAGGCTGGACGTCACCGGCACTTGGGCGACGTGCTGGATGAAGTTGCGCAGCTGCCTGGCGAACTCCATCTCGGGTGTGCCGAGGAGCTCGGCAGGCGCTTCTCCGAGAATGCGCAGCACGGAGTCGGTCGGTCGTCCGCTTGTGCTGCTTCTTCCGCAAGCCCATGATCGTCTTAGTGTGTGCACTCGCGAGTAAGCGGACAGCGAGGTAGTTGTGCAGCCGTTCCGCGAGCTGGGCATGGAACTGCTCAGCGACAATCGACCTGCGGACGTTCTGGACGAGCTCGATGGCCAGCTCGATGTTCGTGGCAGCGGTGTCCAAGAGAACATTCAGCTCTCGGGCGTTGGGAAGCAACACCTCGTCCAACCCCACCAGCAGCACCTCAACCCGTCGGTGAGCTATGGCGAAGGGATGGCCCATGACCCGTGCGGCCAGCAGCGCGCAGCCTGTTGGTGTGCTCCTCTTGCTCGGCCTGCATCTGAGCCAGCTGCTCATTGCTCGGCCAAGCAGGCTCATCTCCCTGAGCCACATACCTCCGGGGCCACCTGGCTACCTCCAACCCATTCCAGCTAAGCAGGGGTCAGATGTCTAACAGATCGTAAGCTTGGAACGAACTGATATTGCTGGGTCCGGCGTAGTCGCCTTCGGACCTACGGATTGGATTCCGGTGTTGCAAACAACAGCTCGCCGATTCGATCGGCGGCATCCCTTTGCATCGTCGGAGTGACGTGTGAGTAGAGGTTGGTGAAGAGCGTCGGATCGGAGTGCCCCAAACGTTCGGCAGCCACTTTCGGGGGAACACCGCCGGCCAACATGAGCGTCGCACTCGTGTGCCGCAAGCCATGCGCAGTCAGACGAGGCAGCCCGAGCTCCTCGCTGTAGACGCCGAGTATCTCGCGACAAGCGTTGCGGATGGTACGAGCCGCCATCCTGCTTGGTGAACACGTAGTCGCTGGCTTCCTAGCTCTCCGCCGCAAGTGCCTCCTCCGCCTGTTCTTTGCGCTGGGCCTTCAACACCCTGACCAGGCCGTTGTCTAGGTCGATCGTGCGGACCGCGTCGTGGCTCTTTCCCGCCGATGGCACTAGATCGTGTCCGAGGGTCGAGGCGAACTCGACGATCCGTACAGTCCGCTGCCGGAGGTCGACATTTGGCCAACGCAGCCATACGAGTTCGCCGATCCGCAGGCCCGAACCGAGGAGGAAGGCCCAGACAGCCCACGTTCGATCCCCTTCCATCAACGCCAGGAACTCTCTCGCCTGCTCGGGTGTCCAATGCTTCGGAACTGAGCGCTTTCGTTGAGGACGGGGCACGCCGGCTGTCGGATCGACGGCGACGATGCCACTCTCGACCGCCAGTTTGAATGCTCCAGACAACGGCGATCTGGCCAGCCTGATCGTGTTCGGCGCGAGGGGCTTGCCCGGCAACAGCGTGCCGTCATCGGCCTTCGCTCGCTTGGTTCCGCCCTCCTTGGCCAACTTCCGCTGCCACGACAGGACAACCTCGGGGGTCATGTCACGGACCCGCTGGGAGCCAAGGTGCGGTCGAACATAGTCGTCGGCGTAGTGGCGGTAGTCGTAGCGAGTCTTGGCCGACAGCGCGCTGTCTGCGTCGAGGCCGTCCAGGTAGAGATCCGAGAGGTTGTCGACCGTCAGGCCCGCCGGCGTCGACTTGATCCGACCGGTCTCGATCTGAGCGAGCAACTCTCTACGAGCCTTGCCGGCTTCGGCCGCCGTCCGGAACCCTCGCTTGGTCACCTGCTCACGCCGACCCGTCGCGGGATCAGTCGGCAGGCGGACCTTGAAGTACCACCCGTCCCGACCGTCGGCGTAGACGCCGCATGGGCTTCGTTGGCATCGTAAGGACCTCCGTGAGAACAGTCGGACAATCCGGGTTGTTCTCAAAATGTTCTCACAGCGGTGGGTCAGTGCGCACCCCTGGTATGATTTGTCTCTGACCTGGACTTATCTGGCGCGCTCGGCAGGATTCGAACCTGCAACCTTCTGATCCGTAGTCAGATGCTCTAATCCGTTGAGCTACGAGCGCTGGTCACGACCTCGCCGACCGGTCCGGCGGCCCTTGCGGGTCCGCTGCACCTGTCCGCGAAGCGGCCGCCCACTCTATCCGACCCCGGACCGGTGCGGCCACGGGCCGACCGGTCCGTACGTTTCTGACGGCCCGTCAGTTATCATCCGCTCCACAGACGACGAACCGTCCCACGATCCCCTCCCAGGAGACGCCATGCCCACCGACGCCCCCCTCCACGGCATCCGCATCCTCGAGGTCTCCGCCCTCGGGCCGGCCGCCATCACCATGCCGCTGATCGACCTCGGCGCCGAGGTCATCAAGGTCGAGCCCCCGGCAGGTGACTACATCCGTGACATGACATGGCCGATCATCGAGGGCGTCTCGCTCATGCACCTCCACCTCAATCGCGGCAAACGCTCGATCGTCATGGACCTGCGCACCGACGAGGACGTGGCCACCTTCAAGGATCTCGCGAAGACCTGCGACGTGGTCGTCGAGGCCATGCGCCCCGGCGGGCTCGCCCGACGCGGCGTCGGGTACGACGACCTGGTGGCCATCAAGCCGGACATCGTGTTCTGCACCATCAGCGGTTACGGCATGACCGGTCCGTACCGGGACCTGCCGGCGCACGGGGTGGCCTTCGACACCTGGGCCGGCATCGTCTCGCCCCAGGTGAACGAGGAGGGCTTCGCCTATCTGCCGGAGCACGCTTCGATGGGCATCCATGCCGGACCGCTGTTCGGGGCGCTCGGCATCATGGCCGCCGTGCTGCGGGCCAGGACCACCGGCGAGGGCTCGTTCCTCGAGATCGCGCAGTCCGACGCGGCGGCGGCCATGGACTGGTACCGCAGTGAGACCTGGAAGGCCTACGAGCGACCGGCCTCGGAGGTGACCGGCAACAAGTCCGACGACTACGAGCGCCGGGAGCCGGGCACGGCCGGGATGGTCGAAGGGGTCCGCTATCAGGTCTACGAGGCGAAGGACGGCCGGTACGTCCTCTTCATGGCGTCCGAGCAGGCGTTCTGGAAGAACTTCTGCGAGGCCGTCGGCCGGCCCGATCTCTTCGAGCGGTGGCCGGGCTCGAAGTACGCGGACCACGCCCGGGGCAACCTCGAACTGCGTGCCGAACTGCGCGACATCTTCCGGACCCGGGCCGCCGTCGCGTGGATCGACTACGGGGTCGAGAAGAACTTCCCGGTGGCGCCGGTCAACTCCCCGAAGACGATCGCCGAGGACCCGCAGTTCCAGGACCGGTTCCACTGGTACCCGGTGGAGCTGCTCGGCGCCGAGCAGCTCGGGACACCGATCAAGTTCGTCGGCGAGGAGCTGCCCGTACCGAGCCACGCGCCCACGGTCGGCCAGCACACCGACGAGGTCCTCGCCGACCTGCTCGGCTGGGATGCCGCCCGGATCGCCGAGTCGCGGGAAAAGGGCGGGCTGGGCGGCCGGACGGAGGGCTGACGTCCGACTGCCGGCTTGCGGTCACGGCTCCGGCGTGGCCGCCGCGTAAGGATGGTGCATGGCCGAACCCGAGCTTCCCACGGACGGACCCATCGACCCCTCCGACGACGCACCGTTGGCCGACGTGACGGCACCCGGGGCCACGGGCGGGCGGACGCGGACCTGGATCGTCGTCGCCCTCGTCGCCGTCGCCGTCGCCGTCGGGGCCGCGACCGCGGTCCTCCTGATGACCGAAGGTGCCGTCATCCACGACGGGCCGGGCACGGCGACGTTCACATGGAGACCGGTCCACCAGGACTACTCATCATCACCATTCGGATCCACTCCGCAACCGTTCTCGGCCGACGTCGACGGACACCCGCTCACCGGAACCGCCAGGATCGTCGTCCCCTCCGGGGCCGACAACCTCATCGGCAGCGAGCCGCCCACGGGCCCCGCCCCGGCCTTCCGCTACCGCGGGCTGTTCGCCGGCACCCCGTTCGCGCTGACCCTGACCTACACGGTCCCCTCGGCGTACTCGTCCGATCCGGCGACCGTCGGCAGCGCCGCCGGCCTGTCCCTGTTCAGCGTCACCGGCACGTACGGGAACTCCCCCGTCCACGCCACCGTGTCGGCCCCGCAGGGCGGGCCCGCGTCGGATCAGCCGGCGCACGTCACCGGCACCATCGGGCACTGGCGGGTGACCGGAACCTTCACCCGGGCGACCGCCTCGGGATCCCAACGGACGGTCACCGCGCACTTCGTCGTCAGTGGCTGAGCCCGCCTGACGCACCACCGACACCGGCGCCACCCTTTCGACCCGGTTTCTGACGGTCCGTTAGGATTCCGTCCCATGACGACCAAGACACGGGTCCCCGCCATCGATGGCTGGTTCACGCTCGACGAGCAGGCACCCACCCTGCTCGGCTCCAAGTGCACGAGCTGCGGGAATTTCGCCTTCCCCAAGGAGACGTTCTTCTGCCGGAACCCCGGGTGCCAGGGCCGGGAATTCACCGAGGCCCCGCTCAGCCGCACCGGCACGGTGTGGTCCTACACCGACGCCTGCTACCAACCCCCCAAGCCCTATGAGGCCGCCGACCCCTACGTCCCCTTCGCCCTGGCCGCCGTGGAGCTGGCGGCCGAGCAGATGGTGGTCATGGGCCAGGTCGTGCCGGGCGTGGGCGTCGACGACCTGAGCGTCGGCGACGAGGTCGAGCTGGTGCTCGACACGCTGTACGAGGACGACGAGCACGAGTACGTGGTGTGGAAGTGGCGCCCGACCGGCGCCCCGACCGGACAGGGGGCCTGACATGCCGGACGACAAGAGGGTCGCCGTGCTCGGTGCGGGCATGCACCCGTGGGGCAAGTGGGGCCGCAACTTCGTCGAGTACGGGCTGGCCGCCGCCGGCGATGCCCTGCGCGAGGCCGACCTCCCCTGGACCGACATCCAGTACGTGGCCGGCGCCGACACCATCCGCAACGGCTACCCCGGCTTCGTGGCCGGCGCCACCTTCGCCCAGGCCCTGGGCTGGACCGGCGCCCGCGTCTCGTCGGCCTACGCCGCCTGCGCCTCGGGTGCCCAGGCCATCAACAACGCCCGGGCCCAGATCCTGGCCGGCTTGTGCGACGTGGCCCTCGTGGTCGGGGCCGACACCACCCCCAAGGGGTTCTTCACCCCGGTGGGCGGGGACCGGAAGGACGACCCGGACTGGCTGCGCTTCCACCTCATGGGCGCCACCAACCCTACGTACTTCGCCCTCTACGCCCGGCGCCGCATGGAGCTGTACGGTGCCACCGAGGAGGACTTCGCCGCCGTGAAGGTGAAGAACGCCCGCCACGGCCTGGAGAACCCGAACGCCCGGTACCGCAAGGAGGTGACGGCCCAGGAGGTCCTCGACTCCCCGATGGTCGCCGATCCGCTGCGCCTCCTCGAGATCTGCGCCACCTCGGACGGCGGTGCCGCCCTGGTGCTGTGTTCGATGGAGTTCGCCAGGCGCCACGCCGGTGCGCGCGACCTCGTCACCATCGACGCCGTGTCCACGGTGACCCCGCGCTTCCCGCAGGCCATCATCGAGATGCCCAACTTCTCGACCGACTCGTCGGCCACGTCGGCCTCGGTGGGCCCGACGTTCAAGCAGTCGGTGGCGCTCGCCGCCTACGAGGAAGCCGGCATCGGGCCCGAGGACGTCAACCTGGCCGAGGTCTACGACCTCTCCTCCGCGCTCGAGCTCGACTGGTACGAGGACATCGGCCTGTGCAAGCAGGGCGAGGCCGAGCGGATGCTCCGCGACGGCGACACCACCCTCGGCGGCCGGGTCCCGGTGAACCCGAGCGGCGGGCTGTCGTGCTTCGGCGAGGCGATCCCCGCCCAGGCCATCGCCCAGGTGTGCGAATTGGTATGGCAGCTGAGGGGACAGGCGACCGGCCGCCAGGTCGACGGCGCCCGGGTCGGGATCACCGCCAATCAGGGCCTCTTCGGCCACGGCTCGTCGGTCATCGTCTCGAAGTAGTCCCGCCTCCCGACGGGCGGACCGCCGGACACGTCGACGTCACGCCAGGGGGGTGAACTCCCCCGACACCTGTACGTCGTCCCCGTTCAGCAACCACAGGCGCCCCGACGTCGTGGCCAGCGTGACGGGCACGTCCCACTCCACCGGCCCGTGGTGGGTGAGCACCCCCGAGGCCACCGGACGCTCGGCCACGTCGACCAGTGCCGCCCAGCTCGCGGCGTTGTTGACATGGCCGGCGACGTCGAGGTCGGCCCGGCGAAGCGGCCACGGCCGTCGCTCGGCATCGTCCGGCACCTCGGTCAGGTTCACCCGGCCCGAGACCTTCCTGCCGGCTGACGCGCCTTCGTAGGCGCCGCGGAACTCGGGCGAGATGCGCCGCGGCCGGCCCGTGGCGTCGAGCGGGACCCACAGCGCCTCGGTCTCCACCAGCACAACCTCGTCGACGGCCAGGTCGGTGCGCCGCTCCGCCCACGCCGCACCGATGCCCGAGCACCACGTCGTGGCACGGACGGACTCGCCGATGGTGGGCCACCGGCCGGTGGCCGTGAGCCGCATGGCGGTGCGTCGGACCACCCACAGGTCACCGGTGCCGATGCCGGTGTCGTCCCAGTCGTCACCGGCCACGTCTTGCAGGTAGCGGGCGGCGGCGTCGGGTCGGAGCCGGCCCTGGGGGTCGGTGTCACCCAGGCGGACGCGCTGGCCGCCGCTGAAGCGGCGGCCGTCGGTCGGGGGCGGGAGGAAGTCGAGCACTGCGGAAGCCTACGGCCGCTGTCCGAGGCGGCACGGACCGCTCAGTCGTTGACGAGGATGATCTTGCCGAGCTTGCCGCCGGCGGCGAACCGCTCGTAGGCGGCGCCGGCCTCGGACATGGGGAAGGTGTCGGACACCGGCACCTCTACCGCCCCCTCGCCCAGCAGGCGAACGGCGCGGGACTCGACCAGCCAGGCTACGCCCGCCTTCTCCTCGACGTCGCGGGCGCGGAGTGTGGACCCGCCGATGGTGGCCCGGGCCCGCATCACGGCCAGCAGGTCGACCTGGGCCGTGGCGCCCCCGCCCACGCCGATCACCACTACCCGTGCCCCGGTGGTCAGGTGCGGGAGCACCACCGCCACGCCCGGTGCCCCGACCAGCTCGAGCGACACGTCGAACGGGCCGTGCCCGGCCACGGCGTCGGGCAGGATGACCACGTCGGCGCCCAGGGCCCGCACGGCATCGTGGTGGCCCGGGTTGCGGACCGTCGCCACTACCGTGGCGCCGGCCACCGCGGCCAGCTGCACCGCGGCCGTGCCGACGCCGCCGGCCGCGCCCGAGATCAGGACGGTGTGGCCCTCGGACAGGTCGGCCTGGGTGAACAGTGCGTCCTGCGCCGTCGAGAACGCCTCGGGGAACCCGCCCGCGGGCACCAGGTCGACGCCGGCGGGCACGGGAAGCAGGTGCGACTCGTGGACGACCACCTGCTCGGCCTGTCCGCCACCTCCGCAGACGGCCATCACCCGGTCCCCGACCGCGAACCGGGCGGCACCGTCACCGTTGGCCAGCACCGTTCCCGAGAACTCGAGACCGGGAATGTCGGCCGGCGAGCCGGTGGGAGCTGGGTAGAAGCCCTTGCGCTGGAGCAGGTCGGCGCCGTTGACGCCGGCGGCCGCCACGGCCACGAGCACCTCGCCCGGCCCGGGGACGGGGTCGGGGTGCTCGTTCCACCGGAGCTCCCCTTCGACGATGGTGACGGCGCGCATGACCCGAGCGTACCGGGCCCGGCCCGGCACGGGCCCGGTCCGCCGGTGCCACACGGGCCGGGCCGGACACAGGCCCTCCCCGAACTGCATCGTGTCCTCCCGCACTCGTAGGCTGGGAGCGGAGGCCCGGCCATGACGACCGAACCGTTCGAGGACCACGGGGACGATGGGTCGGACCCGTCCGCGCCCGGGCGACGCCGCCGCAAGGGGAGCACCGACGACCGGTTCCCCGACCCGTCGGCGGGGATGGTCCTCCATCGGGTGCTGGCCATGTCGGCCCGCACCTTCCTCCTGAACGACCTCGGCGACGAGTTCGACAACGGGTCGCTCCGCACCGACACCGTCGGCGCCCTCGCGCTCGCCATGGGTCCCCGACCACTGTGGGCGCAGTCGGCCGTGGCGTCGCTGGATGGGACCGAGCGGCGGGTCGACCCCACCGAGCGCATCCACCAGAGCCGGGTGGCCATGCGCCGGATCCGCTCGAACCTGCGCACCTTCCGGCTGCTCGTCGACCCGGGCCGTGGCACCGCGCTCCGGGCCGAACTCGCCTGGTACGGCAACGAACTCGGACGTTCCCGCGACCTCGATCTACTGGCCGGGGTGGTCGCCGGGCAGGGCCCCGAGATACTCGGAGCCGACGAGGTGGCCCGCCTGCTGGCCGTCCTCGCCTGGCGCCGCGACGAGACAGCCTCCCGGCTGGCCGTCGAACAGTCCGGCGAGCGGCGGTTCAGACTGACCGGGCAGATGATGGACCTCTGGGAGGGGCCGGAGTTCAAGGCCAAGGCGGCCAAGCCGGCCACCGAAGTCCTCCCGCACATGCTGCACCGGGCCTGGCACGACCTCCGCGGCGCGGCCCGAAAGGCCAGGAAGGACCCGTCCGACGCCCACCTGCACCAGCTCCGCATCCGGCTCAAAGACCTCCGCTACGGATCCGAGACCCTGGCCCTGGTGGCAGGCGGTCCGGCCCGCAAGACCGCCAAGGCGGCCGAGCGGCTCCAGAGCAGGCTGGGTGACCTCCACGACACGGTGTTCGCCATCGGGTGGCTCGAGTCCCTGGCCACCGAGCAGGTCGACCTGGCCGATGCTGCCGCACGACTGGTGGCCCTCCAGCGCGAGGTGGCGGCCGAGACCCGCCGGGGTTGGAGACACGACCTCAAGGAGGTCGAGCGACGCTGGCGTCGCTGGCAGGGTTGAACCGGCGACCCCGACCCGTCAGCGGCGACGCCGGCGACCCGGCGGCCGGCCGGGGTTCAGGCGGTGCCTGACACCCATTCGTCCGCCGGTGCGGCACCACCGCGCAGCGGCACCCACAGCCTGATCCCGCCGAGGATGCCGGCCGTGTTGTCCACCACCGTCACGTCGTCGGGGAGGTGATGGCGCAGGACCCGCCGTGAGTTGCCACCGCCGATGTAGAGGTGGTCGAACGCAGTGAGGGCCCGCATGTTGGCGATGGCCTTCGTGACCCGCTTGTTCCACCGGTCCTCGCCGATCTCCTTGCGGGTGGACTCGCCCAACTGGGCGTCGTAGTCCTCGCCCTTGCGGAACGGCTGGTGGGCGATCTCGAGATGGGGCAGGAGTTCCCCGTTGTAGAACAGGCCCGTACCGAACCCGGTCCCGAGTGTGATGACCAGTTCGAGGCCGTGGCCGGTGACCACCGCCGCCCCCTGGATGTCGGCGTCGTTGGCCACCTTGGTGGGGATGCCGAACTCCCGGGTCAGGTCGCCCGCCAGGTCGAAGCGGTCCCACAGGCGGACCAGGTGATGGTCGACCGCGCTGCCCGGCCCGCTGACGGTGACGAAGTGCGGGCAGGAGAGGACCACGCCGTCCCGCACCATCCCGGGAAACCCGGCCGAGGCCCGCTCGGCCGTCGGCAGCGGGGCGACCAGCCGCTTCAGCGAGGCCACCAGCTTGTCGGGGGGAAGCGGGTACGGGGTCGGGATCTTCACCCGGTCGGCCACCATCGCCCCGGTGGCGTCCAACACCGACGCCTTCAGTCCGGTGCCGCCGATGTCCACGGCCAGGGTGAAGGGGTGTCGGGGTGTGGTCCGCCCTCCGTCGGCATCCGGACCTCCAACGGTCGCGGAGTCGAGGACATCCGGACTGCCCCGGGGGCTGTCGGGGGCCGGCGCGGCGTCGTCGCTCGTGGTCATCCCCTCACGCTAAACGCGGTTCGGTCCCGACGGGGACACGGGTGGTCCGACGGAAGCCGGCGGCCCACCCGGACCCGAGCAGCAGGGACCCGACGGGGGTAACGTCCCGTTCCATGACCGAACCGTGGCTCGAAGACGCCTGCTCGCTGGTCGACGCATTCCGGTCGGGGACCCTCAGTCCGACCGAGGCGCTCGAGGGGTCGCTGGACGCCATCGGGTCGTCCGACCTCAATGCCGTCAGCCACCTGGACAACGAGGCGGCCCGGGCCCAGGCGGCGGCGGCCGACGTGTCGCTCCCCTTCGGGGGCGTGCCGATCGGGGTCAAGGAGCTCGAGCCGGTGGCCGGGTGGCCCTTCACCGAGGCCTCGCTGGTCTTCGCCGACCGGACCGCTCCCTTCGACTCGACCCACGTCACCCGACTGCGCGCCGCGGGCGCCGTCCTCGCCGCCCAGACCACCGCGTCCGAGTTCGGCGGGGTCAACTGCACCTCGACCAAGCTGCACGGGGTCACCCGGAACCCGTGGGACACCGAGCGCACGCCCGGCGGCTCGTCTGGCGGCTCGGCCGCCGCCGTGGCCGGCGGACTGCTGCCCATCGCCACCGGTGGCGACGGAGGTGGCTCGATCCGCATCCCGGCCGGCTTCACCGGGCTGTTCGGCCTGAAGGCCACCTACGGCCGCATCCCACGCGGCCCGGCCACGCTCCAGCCGCCGCTCACCGTGACCCTGGGCTGTGTGTCACGTTCGGTACGCGACACGGCACGGTGGTTCGACGTGTGCAACGGCTTCGATCCCCGCGACAACCTGAGCCTCCCCGGGGTCGGTGGCTGGGAGTCCGGCCTGGGCACACTCGACCTGGCCGGCAAGCGGGCCGTCGTGTCGGTCGACCTCGGCGCGGCGGTGGTGGAGCCCCGGGTTGCGGCCCTCGTGGTCGAGGCGGCCGAGGCGTTGATCGCCGATGCCGGGCTGCGACGCGTGGACGTGGTCGTGCAGCTTCCCCAGGGCGGGCTCGAGTGGGCGCTGTCCAACCTGGTCGGCCTGGTGGGCGAACTGGGCGACCGGTTCCCCGACTGCAACGACGACCTCACCCCCGAGATCCAGATCGGCATGAACCTCGCCACCCACCACTACAGCATCGAGTCGGCCGGCAAGGCCGAGCTGTTCCGGATCGCCCTGAACGAGCAGATGGCCGACCTGTTCGATCAGGCCGATGTCGTGTTCGCCTCCACCAATCCCGACGTCGCCTTCGGGGCGGCCGGCCCGATGCCCACCACGGTGGGCGACGTCGACCTGATCGCCACCTACGGCTTCGACAAGGCCATCGGGAACAACGGCGCCCTCACCATTCCGGCCAACCTGGCCGGCCTGCCCGCCGTGTCGATCCCGGTGGGCACCGTCGACGGGGCCCCGGTCGGCATGCAGGTCATCGGCCGACACCACGAGGAGCAGGTCCTGCTCGAGCTGGCCCGGTTGGCCGAGCGCACTCGGCCGTGGCCGCTGGTGGCACCGGCCGTCACCGCCTGAGGGCCGGTCGACCGGACCGGTCCAGGTTCGTCTAGAACAGGCGCATGCGCGTCGACCTCTGGATCCCCACCGCCACCCCCTTCGCCACGCCGGAGCTGCTGGCCGCCATCGGGCGGGAGGCCGAGGAACGCGGGTTCTCCGGGCTGTGGGTGGGCGAGCACGTCGTCCTCTTCGAGGAGTACGCCTCGTCCTACCCGTATGCCGAAGACGGCAGGATCCCCGCTCCGTCCGGCACCGGGCTGCTCGAACCCCTGAACACGCTGTCGTTCCTCGCCGCCCACACGTCGACGGTCCGATTGGGCACGGCCATGGTGCTGCTGCCGCAGCGGAACCCCGTCTACACGGCCAAGGAGGTGGCCACCCTCGACTGGCTGTCGGATGGCCGGGTCGACTTCGGCATCGGGGTGGGCTGGCTCGAGGAGGAGTTCCGGGCCGTCAACGTGCCCTGGCCGCAGCGCGGCCGCCGCACCGACGAGTACCTCGAGGTCCTCCAGTCGCTGTGGACCGACGACACCTCGCAGTTCGAGGGCGAGTTCTACTCGCTGAACCCGTGCCAGATGTACCCGAAGCCGGTCCAGTCCCCGGTGCCGATCCACATCGGGGGCGAGTCGGACGCCGCGCTGGCCCGCGTGGCCCGGGCCGGCCACGGCTGGCACACCTTCAACCGGGCACCGGAGGACCTGGCCGAGCCGTTGGCCCGCCTGGACGGTCTCCTGGCCGAGCACGGCCGGTCACGGGCGGAGGTCACGATCACCGTGTGCCCGTACTTCCAGCCCCTCGACGCCGACGTGGCCGCCCGGTACGCGGAGGCCGGCGCCGACGCGGTGTCCGCACTGCTCATCCCCGTCGACGAGGACTCGCTGCGGGCCCAGCTCGACGACCTCGTGCCCGTACAGGAGCGGGCCGCTGCGTCCTGACCCGGGGGGTGGGTCGGGCCCGGCGGCCCGGCCCGACCGACGGTCGACCCGACCGGAGGCCGGCCCCCTTCTCTAGGCTGCGGGGATCACAACGGAAAGGTCACGCACCATGTCTCCTGTCGTCCTGATCACCGGCACCTCCTCGGGCATCGGCCTCGCCACGGCCGTCACCGCGGCCGCACACGGCTTCACCACGGTCGCCACCATGCGTGACACGTCCAAGGACGGGGCGCTGCGGGCGGCGGCCGAGGCGGCCGGCGTGGACCTCGACATCCGCCGGCTCGACGTGGTCGACGAGGCGTCGATCGCCGCCTGCATCGACGGCGTGGTCGCCGACCACGGCGCCCTCGACATCCTGGTCAACAACGCCGGCCGTGGCTACGTCGGCACCATCGAGCAGGTGTCGATGGAGGACATGCGCGACGTGATGGACGTGAACTTCTTCGGCGTCGTCGCCGCCACCAAGGCGGCCCTGCCTCACCTGCGGGCCAGCACGGGACGGGTGATCACCGTCACCAGCGTGGGCGGGGTGGTCGGCCAGCC
This sequence comes from uncultured Actinomycetota bacterium, assembly GCA_963835445.1. GTDB lineage: Bacteria > Actinomycetota > Acidimicrobiia > Acidimicrobiales > RAAP-2 > Bog-756. Next base: position 114,603 of record CAWIFO010000001.1, on the reverse strand, counting down.
CTTCAACGAGGCCTACTCCGCGGCCAAGTTCGCCGTCGAGGGGTTCATGGAGAGCCTCGCCCCGGTGGCTGCCACCGTCGGCGTCCTCGTCTCGGTGGTCGAGCCCGGGCCGGTGGCCACCGAGTTCGTGAACAACGTGGGCGTCGACGTGGCGAAGCTCTTCGCCGGGGCCGGCGAATACGAGCCGGCCATGCAGGCCTACATGCGCCACATCATGGCCGAGTTCGCCAACCCCGACGCGGCCCAGACGGGCGACGACGTCGCCCAGGTGGTGCTCACGGCAATGGTGACCGACTCGCCCGCCTTCCGGCACCAGACGTCGCACTGGTCGCGCACGTTCACCGGCTACAAGCTGAGCGACCACGACGGCTCGGCCGTGGTCGGGATGACCACCGACTGGCTGCGGGCCGACTGACGCCCACCACGGGCGGACGACGGAGCGTCGCCCGGCGGCCCGGCCCACCGGCCGGTCGCCCACGAGTGGATCAGTGGGCGACCCAGCCCACGGTGCCGAGGCACATCTCGTCGGACGAGCCGTCGCCCCACGTCACGTACCGGGCCGGCAGCTTGCGCAGCGACGGCAGCTCCTGGCGCAGCGTCGGGTCGTAGGTACAGGTCACCTGCACCTTGTCCCCGGCGTGGGCGTACGTGCCGGCCGGAGCCGGGTAGGAGACCTGGCCGTCGAAGTTGTAGTGCGCCACCTTGGCCAGGACCGTCGTGGTCGACGCCGAGATCAACGAGATGGTCTCGGACTGCCCGAGCAGGTGCATGTGCGGCGTCGCCCCGAGGATGTGCTCGGTCTTGTCGACCGTCCACGAGCACGTCGTGGTCACCAGGTTGCCGCTGATCTGGGGGTGGGCCGGGTCGTGGTCGGCGGCACAGGCCATTTCGATGGCGTCGAGCAGGACCTGGGCCTGGGGGCCGGTACGGGCCACCAGGTCGGCGATCGACGCCTGGCGGTCGCATAGGGGGCCGGTCACTCCCGTCGGGCACGGAAGGTCCGGCGGGGCCACGTACTTGGTCGCCTCGAGCTCCTGCAGGTGGCTGTCGGCCGCCGGAACAGTGGTGATGCGGACCCGGCTCAGGTCCGGGGCGGTACCGGCCAGCAGGTTGTAGTGGATCTGCATCACGACGAGGCTGCCGGCCGGCATGGCGATGCCGGTACCTGCGGGCGTCGGGTGGGGCGTGATCGGTCCCGGCGCCCAGCCACCCAGCCACGTCGTGTTGTCGAACGTCCCGTTGGGGTTGAGTGGGGCGCCGAAGCAGCTCCATCCCTTTCCGTTGCTGGCGGCATCGAGGGAGTGGGCCGCGGCGACCTGGGACGGCGGGATCAGGAAGTAGATGGCGTGGTGGACCTCCTTGCTCGCCCCGGGCAGGAACTCGCTCGACACCAGCTCGCGGTCGCTGGTGAGGCGGGGGTCGATCAGGAAGCAGTGGTAGACGTCGGTCGAGCCGTTGACCGCGGCCGACGCCGGGCTGAAGCGGGTGGACGGCCCGAAGGTCTCGGTGACCGACGAGGTCAGTGTCGCCCGTGCCCCCGTCGTGGGGCTCGCCGTCGAACCCGACGAGCAGGCGGTGAGTGTCCCCGCCAGAACGACGCACACGGCGACGAGCAGGCGGACGCTGATCCCCCGAGGCGCCATGTCCACAACGCTACCGGCCCGCGGGCCGCGGTGTCGGTGCACGTCAGCCGGAGCGGGGGTGGACCCTCCCGTCGGGCACGCCTGGCACATCCCGTCTCGGAGGGCGGACGTCGAGCGACTCGTCGCCAGTGGCCGACCGGCGGTCGTCCGCCCCGCGTTCCCCCTGCTGTCGGCGAGACGCCGATGCCACACTTCGCGAGTCGGTGGAGCTCCGGGAGCGCTTTCTCGCCCAGGACGCCGTGCAGCGCGCCGTCGTCTCCCGGTCGGTGAACCTGGATTCCAACGTGGGACGATGCGCTGACCGGCTGCGAACCTCCCGGGTGGTCATCTCCCGGGCGCCTCGTCGGCCGTGGCCCGGGCCCGGGCCCGGGCCCGCAGCCACGGGTCGTCGAACCAGGTCCGGAGCGTGATCCGGGCCGGCGGCAGGTCACGGTAGACGAGGACGCCGGAACCGGGCGACACACGGCGCAGCGCATCCGGGGGCGCCAGGCGGCGCACGGTCGGCGACCGGGTGGTGGTCGGTCCGGTCCGGCCACCGGCCGTGGTGGCCGCCAGGTGAGGTTCCTCGTCGCCGATCAGGTGGCTGGCGTAGTCGAGGGTGGAGGGGTCCGAGATGCCGGACAGGAACAGTTTTGCCCGGTGGTTGTTGACCACCGTCGTCGCCCGGGCCCCGAAGCGGGCGGTGATCTGGGCCAGGTCGTGCCAGACCGTCACCAGCTGGATGCCGTGACCGGCGGCCGTGGCGGCCAGGGCGTCCAGATCGGGAACCGGAGCGATGTTGGCCGCCTCGTCCAGCACCACCAGCAGGGGCCGGTCGAGCGGTCGTCCGGTGCGGGCCACCCGGTCATAGGCGTGGTCGAGCACGGCGCGCAGAACGCCGACGAACAGCGGGGTGAGCCGGCGCTGGTCGTGCGCGGGGGCGCACAGGTAGAGGGTGTCGGACCCGGCGAGGAGCGCGCCGGGGTCGAGTTCGGGGGCACCCCACGGAGCGGCGCCGACGAAGGGCTCGAGGAGGGTCTCGACCGTGGTGACGATGGAACTCCGTTGGCGATCCTCCTTCCCGAACGCGGAGCGCACCGCGTCGACCGCCTCGGGCACCCCGGCGACGGACAGCAGGTCGAGCACCTCGTCCTCCTCGCCCGTCTCGACCCAGTGCACGACGTCGGCCATGCCCCGACCCGAGGTGGCCGCCGCGAACAGGAGCGGAGCCAGCATCCTCGACGCCGTCGTGTACCAGAAGTCGCCGTCGCTCATCGCTCCGGCCTGCGCCCGCCCCACCTCGGTCAGGGTGGCCGCCGCCCGCCGGGCCCCCGGCCACGTGCGTGACGCGGGCAACGGTGACCACGCCGTGGCCGGGCGGCCGGTCACGCCCGTCGGGTCGAAGCAGTGGACGGTGCCGAGCGTCGCCCGGTGACCGACGGTGTGCTCCAGCAGGTCGGACTTCACGCTGGCCGCCACGACCGGGCCCTCCCACCCGAGGATGGCGGGCACCGCGAAGCCGGTGGTCTTGTGCGACTGGGTCGGCCCGAACACCAGCACCGACTGCGCCCGTTCCGCCGCCACCCGCCGCCGGCCGACACGGCCCAGCACGAGCCTCCCCACAGGTGGCGGACGGGGACCGCCCCGCACCACGAGCGCCCCGAGGTCGGCGGGGCGGGCCCAACGCGCCGCCACCCGCCGACCGGACCTGCCGACGCGCCCGCGGGCGGTATCCCCCCGGCCGGGCCGGGGGAGGCCGGCGGCAAGCACCGCCGCCGCGCCGATCGCCATGCCGGCCGACGACAGCGCCGTCACCACCGGGGCACCGCTCCCTGCTCCGGGCCCTCGTCGACGTCGGCCATGGCGCGGTCCGTGTCGACGAGCCACTGCTCACCACGGGCCAGCCGGTGCTCGACCAGGAACGACCGGTGGGCGACCTTCCACAGTGCGGTCCCGCGGGACAGGGTGCTCACCAGATCGGCCTCGGTCCCGGTCAGCCCCAACAGCTCGCCCGTCCGGGCCACCTCGCCCGGGGACTCCGCGTAGACGACCCGTGTCTCCGAGTCGGCGAGCAGGCCCTCGGCCAGCCCCACCTGCTCGGAGCCGGCCGCCCCGACCGCCCCCAGGTCGGACAGGCGGTGGAGGACGGCGATGTTGGCGACGCCCATCGCCCGTGACAGCTTCCACGACGCCTGGAGCCAGCGTGCCACGCCGAGGTTGCCGAGGATCGCCCACGCCTCGTCGACCACCAGCAGGATGCGGTTGCGGTGCCGCGCCTCGACCGCGCTCTGCAGCCACGCCGCGGCGCACGCCATCAGCACGCCGAGCGCGGGCGAGTGGTAGACGGCGGACAGGTCGAGCACGACCAGCGGCCCGTCCAGCCGGAGGCCGCCGGTGGTCGGACCATCGAACATCCCCCTCAGGTCCCCGTGGACGAGTCGGCGCAGTTCGAGGGCGACGTCCCGCCCGTCCTCGACCAGGTCGATCCGGGTGGTGCGGAGCGCTGCGGCGGCACTGATGCCGGGGTCAAGGAGGGCATCGACGACCCGGGGCAGAGTCGGCGCCGCACGCGGGCCCGCCCCTCGGGCACCGACGGCTTCCTCGGTGGCCGCGGCCAGCGCGGCGTCGACGGCCGCTCGCTCGCGGGGCAGGAGATCCCGACCCAGGCAGGACACCGCCAGCGACGCGGTGAGGGCGGACCGCCGTGCGGCCACCGCGTCCGACCCGGTGATGCCGCCCGGGCCGCCCGAGCCCGAGTGACTGTCGGCCCCACCGGTGTCGAGCGGGTTGAGACGCACGGGGCCGCCGGGCCGCAGCGCCACCGGTGCCACCCCCCACGCCTCGCACAGAGGGCCGTACTCCCCCTTCGGGTCGATGACCCAGGCACTCCGCCCGAACACGGCCTGGCGCCACAGGTAGGACTTGACGAAGCTGCTCTTGCCGCGGCCGATCTGGCCGATGACCACCATGTTCGGATTGGTCACCGCCCCGCTGCGGTAGAGGGCGAAGGGGTCGTACACGAACGAGCCACCCAGGACATCCCGGCCGATGAGGACCCCCTCGTGCCCCAGTCCGGCCTCGGCCACCAGTGGATAGGCGGCGCACAGGTGCCGGGTAGTGGCCACGTGGGCGGGAAGCCCGGGCGGCAGACGGACCCCGAGTCCCGTCACGACAGCCCCCGGCCCAGAGGCAGGAGACACAGCAGGGCGGCGTCCTGCTGGCCGTAGAGGCGCCGCACGTCGAGGCGGGACTGTCCCGCGGCCTGCTCGGCCGCGGCGCAGGCCGCCGTCAGTTCCTGGTCGCTGTCGGCGGTGACGCCGACGTACCCACTGAACCGGAACTGGGCGTGTCCGTCGGCCAACTCCACGTCCCGGTCCTCGACGCTGGCGCGCTCCCGGGCGTGGCGGGCCGACGACAGGAACCCATTCCGGCGACGGAGCTCGCCGTCGGCGACGCCAGCGGTGCGGGCCTGTGCCACCTGGCGTGCGGCACGGACCGGGTCTACCGGCTCCATCACCACCGAAAGCGTGCGTCGCAGCGGCGCGAACAGGAGTGGTCCGAGGAAGTCCGGGTGGACGTCGACCCGCGGCCACTCGCTCACCCAGTAGACCGCGTGCCAGGCGGCGTCCGTGCGCACCGAGTCCCATCGGGTCCCGACACCCATCGGCCACGGGCCACTGCGGTCCGGACCGGCGGAGGCTTCCGGCCCACCGGCCGGCGCAGGGCCGAGTGCCTCCTCGAATTGCCGGCCGAGCGACCTGCACCCCAGGACACCTTCCACCGCCAGGTCGGCCGCGGTCAGCGAACGGTGCACGGCGGTCACCTCGCGGGCCAGCACGGCGGTGGCCCCGACCAGGCCGCCGCCGGCACTCCGGATGGCGCGGCCCGACCTCCCTCGGTGCACCGTCACGGCCACCAGGAGGCGGTGGCGCCGGGTGACCGGGGCCGACTCGTCGAGCAGCGACCGGTAGGACCGCGCCGCCGGCGAGTCCGGTTCCAGCACCGCATGATCGGCGAAGTGAGCGTGCACCGACCGGCCGTCGTCAGGAAGGCACGACTCCACCCACTGAAGGCGGTGCACCGCCGACCCCTCGCGGGCCAGTGAGGCGAGGACCCGGGCCCACGACGCCACCCTGGCGTCCTGGTCGCCGGGGCCCAACAGGGCAAAACTGTGACCCCGCACCGACAGCACGGCGGTGACCGTCCGGGCCCGTTCGTCGACGACGACACCCATGCCGCCGCCACCTTCTCCGTCACCTGCCGACGACGTGATCCGGAGCCCGTCGAAGACCGAAGCGGCCGCCGGGTCGATCGTCCCTCTCGCCGCCCGGATCCCCTCGCCGTGCGGACCGGCGACGACGGACAGGTGCCGACCGGCGGCCGCACCCGGGTCGGCCTGGAACCGGCGACCGGTGACCCCGGACCGGGCCCAGCGCGCCAGGACCGGCAGCCACTGCTCGCCGGTGCGGCCGGCGATGGGCCAGAAGGCGACAGCGACCGATGAGCCCACCAGGGTGACGGCGACGACCACGCCGGACAGCGACGGCCGGCTGCGAACGGCGAGCACGGCGAGCACCAGGCCGGCGGCGACCGTCGCGACCTGCCCGCCCCGCCAGCCGGCGATCACACCTCGGCGCTCCAGCGGCGGGAAGCGGTAGCGGACGCGGCCCGGGGGCGTGCCGCTCCCCTCGCCGGTCACGGGCTCGGTACCTCTGGACGCGGGCGGCCCGAGACGAGGACGGGCCCGAGGTGGTCCCGTCCGAGATGATCGGCGTACTGCGTCCCGCTCACACGCGGGAGGGTGGTGACGTACGTCACACCGGGTGGCATGACCGGCACGCCGGAGGTGCCATCGGTGCTGCGCGGCTGCGGCCCGCTGCCCCGTGCCGCTGCCTCGTCGGCCAGTCCGGCCGCTTCGTACAGAGGGGCGTACTTGGCTTCGGTGGCGGCGAACCGAGCCATCACGAATGCCGAATTGGGGCTCGGTGGCATCATCTTGACCGAGCCGCCCGGCTCCCATGGCAGGGGACCCTGCCAGTCATCGGGTCGGTACGGGTCGAATGGCTCATCACCGCCGCCGCCGAGTCCGCCGCCGAGTCCGCCGCCGGGCCCGCCGCCGAGGCCACCCGTCGACATCCCCGGCGCCCCGCCCTCCCCCGACCCGCCGCCGGAGGCGGCAGTCGCCCCGATGACCCCGATGGCACCAGTGCCGGTCGCCAGCGACCCGGCGGCGGCGGCCCGCATGGCCACGTTGGCCAGTCCCTTGACCGGAATTCCTGCCTGGTGCCGGGTCCGCTGGGTGAGCCCCTCCAGGTGTCCCACGGCGCCGGCCTCGAGGAACGGGAGAAGCCGGAACAGGGACCAGGGAGCGAAGGCGGCCAGCAGCAGGAGGGCTGCACCGCCGAGTATCGAGGCGAACCCGCCCCCCGGCCCGGACACGCCCGACGGGGTCGAGCCCGTGCCACCGGCGAGCGCCCCGGCCGCCAGGCTGAGCACCGCCACGATCACCAGCTTCGACAGCACCAGTGCGGCCAGCGTGTCGACCAGGCGACGGGCCCAGTGCCCGATGGCCGGCCATGCCAGACCGGCCAGTGCCAACGGCAGGAAGAGCACGGCGACGTAGACGGCGGCCGAGCGCAGGAGCAATTCCAGCCACACCAGTACTGCGCCGATCACGACGACGACGCCGCCGAGGAACAGGACGAAGGTGGGTGCTCCGCCCGGCTGGGCAGCCTGGGCGGGACCGAGTGCGTCCGTCACCGTGCCGAGGAAGTGGCCGGCGTCGAGACCGGCCCCCTGGGACACCGCGGCACACAGCGAGTCGGTCACGGCCAGTCCGATCTGGACGAGGCTGACTGCCACCGCGGTGAGCAGGACGGCCATCGGGACGTGGACCAGGACGGTGCGCAACAGCATCGCCGCGCTCTGCCGGTACAGGGCCTGCAGCACGCCGAGCAGGAGGAGCGGGACGACCACCACCCCGGCCAGGCCGGCCATGGTGGCGTAGTGGGCCCGGAACCAGGGAGCACCCAGGTCGATGGACGTCGTCGTCGACAGGACGCCACCGATCTGGGCGAGCAGCCAGGCCGCACCACTCGTCACCCAGCTGCTCACGGCGTCGAGGACGCTGCCGACGCCGACGCCGACGACCGACCCCACCGCCGAGCCAACGGCGCCGGCGACGCTGCCGGCGGCGGAGCAGACGGCTCCGAGCCCGCTACCCCCGAGCGCTCCGGCGGCGGACGGGCAGCCGGGGGCCGGGATGGCAGGGAGGCCCACCAGGACCGACACTCAGTGCACGCCCTGTCCGGTGGAGAAGAAGAAGTTGACGATGGCCGGCCCGGCACCGATCAAGAGGGCGGCGAAGCCGGACACCAGGACAGCCTTCCGGCCGCTGTAGGACTGCTGGTAGTTCTGGCTGTGGGCGCCGAGTGCCCAGGCCGCCGCGCCGATCAGCAGGCCGACCAGGGAGAGCGCAAGGGCCCAACCACCGAGGCCGTCGGTCAGCCGTTGCAGCACCTGGCCCCCAGGGAGCTGGGTCGGGTCCGGCGTCATGGTGACGGCGAGGAGGCGCAGGTGGACGGATGTGGTCAGGGGGTCAGGAGCCATGGTCGGCACGCTACGTCCCCGTTCACCATATTTCAAGTGGTTTCATGTTGTTTCTACTCATTCTGATGCGCCAATCGGGGCTGGTCACCGTCCAGGCCCCGGCCTGCCACACTGGGACCGTGAAGCCGTACGTGATCGGGTACATCGTGCTGGGCGTGGTGGCGGTCATCGCCGTCGTCGTCGCCAACCAGGTCGGGCGGCGAGCCGGACGGCGGAGCCTGCAGCAGCGGCTGACGGCGCTCTCCAACCGGCTGGGCGTGGAAGCGCCCGACGACGCCGGCATGGAGCCGGTCCTCAGCCATCTCGAGAAGGTCGCCGGCGACGCAGCCGAAGCCGTCACCGAGGCCAGCTCGGACGCCATCCGGCTCCGACGGGCCCTCGACACCCTCACCCAGGGCGTCATCGTGTGCGACGAGAACGGCGAGGTCGCCTTCCGCAACGCCCGGGCCGTGGCCCTCATGAACAACCGGCACGGGGACGCGCTGGCCGCCCAGGCCGTGACCGAGCTGCTCGAGAACGCCTGGCGGGAGGGCTCGGCCGAGCGCACCCTCGACCTCTACGGGCCACCACGCCAGACCTTGGCCGTCCGCACCCGGCTCATCGACGACGGCCGCCGGCCGCTCGGGGTCATCGCCATCATCGAGGACGTGTCCGAGCGGCGCCGGCTCGAGGAGATCCGACGGGACTTCGTGGCCAACGTGAGCCACGAGCTGAAGACGCCCATCGGAGCCCTCGGGCTCCTCGCCGAGACGCTCACGGTGGAGCCCGACCCCGAGGTGGCGCAGCGACTGGCCTCGCGCATCCATGCCGAGGCCTTCCGGGTCAGCCGCATCATCGACGATCTCCTCGACCTCAGCCGCATCGAGTCGGAGGAGGCCCCGCCCCGGGAGCCGATCTACATCAACCTGGTCATGGCCGAGGCCGTCGAGAGGGTCCGCTCCGCTGCCGAGCAGCGGCGCATCACCATCGAGCTCGACGAGCCCGACCCGCCCGTCCACGTGGTCGGCGACCGCCGCCAGCTCGTCTCCGCCATCCACAGCCTCCTCGAGAACGCTGTGACGTTCTCCTACGAGGACAGCACGGTCCGGGTCTCGGGCTGCCAGGCCGACGGCGAGATCCGGCTGTCGGTGTCCGATACCGGCGTCGGCATCCCCACCCGCGACCTCGAGCGCATCTTCGAGCGCTTCTACCGGGTCGACCACGGCCGCAGCCGCTCGACCGGCGGGACCGGCCTCGGTCTCTCCATCGTCCGCCACGTCGCCAGCAACCACCAGGGCAGGGTGGAGGTCGACTCGCGCGAAGGCGAGGGGTCCACGTTCACCCTGGTACTCCCCAACCCGCCCGAGTACACGGCGTGACCTCGTCCCGCCGGCACGAGTGGCCACCGCGCCGCTCGTGGGTAAGAGTGCAGGCGTGAGCAAGGACCGGAACAAGGACCGGAGCAGGGACCAGACCGGGGACGGGAACGGCGCGGTGGAGGTCGAGATCCCCACCCAGACCCGGGTGCTGCTGGCGGAGGACGACGAGTCGTTCATCGACGCACTGGTCATCGGCCTGGCCCGTGAGGGGTTCGATGTCACCGTGGCCACCGACGGCACCGAGGCGCTGCGGCTGTTCGCCGAGGTCGAGCCGGATCTCGTCCTCCTCGACGTCATGCTGCCCCGGCTGTCGGGCATCGACGTGTGCCGGTCCATCCGGGCCCATTCGAGCGTGCCGATCATCATGGTCACGGCCAAGGGCACCGAGATCGACACCGTGGTCGGGCTCGAGGTCGGTGCGGACGACTACGTCACCAAGCCGTACCGCCTCCGCGAGCTGGTGGCGCGGATGCGCGCCGTGCTGCGCCGCACACCGACCGACGCCGAGTCGGACGCCACCGACACCGAGCCGATGCCAGGCGACACCACGTCCGTGCCCCGCTCACCCGAGCGGCACCCCGACCCCGGCTCGGTACTCGACGCCGGGGGTATCCAGGTCGACGTCGACCGCCACCTCGTCTTCATCCGGGGCCAGGAGGTCCACCTGCGCCGCAAGGAGTTCGAATTGCTGTCTCTGCTCATGGAGAACGCCGGCCGACTGCTCACCCGCGACGTCCTGATCGACCGCATCTGGGGCTCCGACTACTTCGGCGACACCAAGACGCTCGACGTCCACATCAAGCGCCTGCGGACCCACATCGAGGAGGACCCGTCCTCCCCCAGGCTGATCACCACCATCCGGGGTGTCGGCTACCGCTTCGACGCCACCCGTGACTGACACGCCCTGCGCCCCGCGTCAGCCTGCCGCTGGGATGACCGTCTCACCCCGAAGGTAGGGGGCGAGCACCTCGGGCAGCACCACTGACCCGTCCCCCTGTCGGCCCGTCTCGACCAGCGCCGCCCAGATCCGGGCCCAGGCCAGTGCCGACCCGTTGAGGGTGTGCACGAACGCCGGTGTGCCTCCGCCGGTCGGCCGGTAGCGGATGTTGGCCCGCCGAGCCTGGTAATCGGTGCACCAGCTGACCGAGGAGACCTCGAGCCACTGGTCGACGCCGGGCGAGTACACCTCGAGGTCGAAGGTCCGGGCGGCCGAGTTGCCGATGTCACCCGTGCACAGGTCGAGCACCCGGTACTGCAGGCCGAGCGCCTGCAGCAGCGACTCGGCCCGGGCCACCATCGACTCCAACAACGCCGGGGCCTGCTCGGGCGTGGCGTAGGCGAACAGTTCTACCTTCTCGAATTCGTGGACCCGCAGCAGGCCCCGCGTGTCCCGTCCTGCCGCGCCCGCCTCGCGCCGGTAACAGGAGGTGCCGGCCGTCAGCTTGAGGGGTAGGTCGTCCTGCTCCAGCACGTCGCCCCGCCACATCGAGGTCAGCGGGACCTCGGCCGTCGGGATGGCCCACAGGTCGTCGCGCTCCAGGTGGTAGGCCTCCTCCTCGAACTTCGGCAGGTGGCCGGTCGAGACCATCGTCTCCGTCAGCACCAAGGTCGGGGGCCGGACCTCCTCGAATTCGTCGGCATGGCTGTCGAGGGCGAACGAGCTGAGCGCGCGCAGCAGGCGGGCCCCGAAACCGCGGTAGAGGGGGAACATCGATCCGGAAAGTTTGGCCCCGCGCTCCATGTCCAACAGTCCGAGCTCGGTGCCGACGTCCCAGTGGGGGACCCGCTGGGCCGCCGTGTAGACGGGGTCCCGCCCGGGCCACCTCCGGACCACCAGGTTGTCGGCCTCCCCGGTGCCGTCGGGCGCACCGGGGGCGGGCAGGTTGGGAAGGTAGAGCAGGGCCTGGCGGACGTCGTCCTGGGCGCGCTCGGCCACGACGTTCAGCTCGCGTTCCCGATCGCCCGCCGCCCGGCTGTCGTCGGCCAGTCGTTCGGCCAGCGCAGTGTCGCCCGCCTTGCGGGCCGCGCCGACCTGCTTCGACATCGCCTTGACGTTCGCCCGGAGCTCGTCCCGTTCGCTCACGGCGGCGCGGGCGGCCATGTCGAGACCGACCAGTCGGTCGACCTCGGCGGGGTCGACCCCGCGTCGGGCCAGCGCGGCCTTCACCGAATCGGTGTCGTCTCGGACCAGTCGGATATCGATCATGTCGGCACAACGGTAGCGTGACCACCCGTGGACCACGCCGACACACCACCGACCGGCGCGGCCGGCGCGCCCGCGGTCGAGTGCGACGGCTTGGTCATCCGCTACGGCGACACCCTGGCCGTCGACCGCCTGTCGTTCACCGCCCGCCCGGGTGAGGTGCTCGCACTCCTCGGGCCGAACGGCGCCGGCAAGACGAGCACGGTCGAGGCGCTCGAGGGCTACCGGCCAGTCGCCGGTGGGACCGTGCGGGTGCTCGGGCTCGACCCGCAACGCGACCACGCCGCCCTGGTGGCCCGGATGGGGGTCATGCTGCAGAAGGGGGGCATCTACCCGATGCTCGGACCGGCCCAGGTGCTCCACCTGTTCGCCGCCTACTACGACGACCCCGAAGACCCCGATGCCCTCCTGGACCTGGTCGGCCTGGCCGACGCCCGGCGCACCCCGTGGCGCCGGCTGTCCGGGGGCGAGCAGCAACGCCTGTCCCTGGCCCTCGCCCTGGTGGGCAGACCGGACGTCCTGTTCCTCGACGAGCCCACGGCCGGCGTCGACCCCGAGGGTCGGATCGTGGTCCGCGACCTGATCGCCGCCCAGCGCGCCCGGGGGCGATGCGTCCTGCTCACCACCCACGAGCTGGCCGAGGCCGAACGCGTGGCCGATCGGGTCGTCATCATCGACAAGGGGCGGCTGCTGGCCGAAGGGACCCCGACCGAGCTGGCCTCGGGCACGGCCGACGGCTCGGTGCGCTTCTCCACCGATCCCGGAATCGACACCGCCGCCCTGGCCGTCGCCATCGGGCCGGGCGCCTCCGTCGAGGAGGAGCGCCCCGGTGCCTACCGGCTGCGCCTGGCCGAAGGGGCCGGGACCCCGTCCGTGGTGTCCTCGCTGGCCGGCTGGCTGGCCGAGCGGGACCTGACGCTCGGCGACCTGCGCACCGGCCAGTCCCTCGAGGAGGCCTACCTGGCGATCACCGGCGCCCGCACCGAGCCCGAGGTCGATCCCGCCGGTCGTGGACGTCGGGGCCGGGGACGGAGGGAGCGCTGATGCGGCCCCTGGGCGCCCAGCTGCGAGCCGAGGTGACCATGGTCGTCACCAACGGCGAGACGCTGTTCCTGACCCTGGGCATCCCGGTGGTGTTCCTGCTCTTCTTCAGCGCCGTGCACGTCCTGCCCACCGGCACCCCGCACCCGGTCGACTTCCTGGTCCCCGGCGTCCTGGCGCTCGCCGTCATGGCGACGTCGATGACCGCCCTGTCCATCGGCACGGGCTTCGAGCGCGGCTACGGCGTCCTGAAACGCCTCGGCTCCACCCCGCTCGGCCGCCCACGGCTGCTGGCCGCCAAGATCCTGGCCGTCCTCGCCGTCGAGGTCCTCCAGGCGGCGGTGCTGGTGGGCGTGGGCGAGCTCCTGGGCTGGAGCCCGGGCGGGGCCGGCGGGGCCGGCGCTCTGGTCGGCGAGGCACTGGTCGCCATGGTGCTCGGGACCGTCGCCTTCGGCGGGATCGGTCTGGTGCTGGCCGGGCTGCTGAAGCCGCTGGTGAACCTGGCCGTGGTCAACGCCCTGTTCGTGGTCCTGCTCCTGCTGGGCGGGATGCTCATCCCCTTGGCGAAGCTGCCGACTTGGCTGGCCGACGTGTCGAAGGTGCTGCCGGCGGCGGCCCTGTCCCAGGCGCTCCACGGGACCCTCGGCCACGGCACACCGGTGGCCACGCGTGACTGGGTCGTGCTCGCCGCCTGGGCCGTGGCCGCACCGGTAGTGGCGGCGCTCACCTTCCGCTGGGAGTGACGGGCGACACGCGGTCGCGCCGGGTCAGCCGCCGCCGGTCAGGCGGCGGACCCACCCGTCGAGCTCCGCCCGGGTCAGGGCACCCAGGTGGTGCCCCACCACCACACCCGACTCGTCGATGAAGAAGGTCTGCGGTTCGCCGTTCAGCCCGTAGAGGTTGGCCGTCACCGCCAGGTCCGAGTCCTTGCCCACCGGATAGGTGATCCCCGACTGCGTGATGAAGGTGACGGCACTGGATACCTGGTCCTGGCCGTCGACGCCGATGAACTGGATCACCGAGCCCTTGGCCTGTTCTGCCCGGGCGGTGGAGGCGAGCAGAGGGGTCTCCTTCTGGCAGGGGACGCACCACGAGGCGAAGAAGTTGAGGACCACCGGATGGTGGCGCTTCGCCCCGAGTGCGTCGAGGATCACCGGTGGACCGCCCAGCACCGAGGGGAGGGTGAAGTTCGGAGCGGTCGAGCCGACGGGGACGACGCCACCCGTCCCCGGGCTCGACGTCGACGTCGTCCCGAGGCCCACGAAGAGCAGCACGGCCAGGACGGTGGCCAGGACGGCGCCGATCAGGAGGGCGCGCAGGCGGCGGGGCAGCATCCGCACCGGGGCCGGTTCCGCTACTCCCGTCGGCGGCGGCGCAGGTGGGGCCGGCGTCGGGGAGGCGGGTCCCGGCACGGCCGACGGGGCGTCGGGTTCCGTTGCGGCCGGGTCCGGCGGCGTGGTCAATGCGTGATGAAGACGTCGACCGCCATCACCACGAACAGCAGGGTCAGGTACGTGATCGAGTAGCTGAACAGCTGCATGGAAGCCTTCGGCGTCGCCTGCACCCACAGCCGGATCGCCAGGGCGATGAAGCCGGCGCCGAGGACGCCGGCCGCCACCACGTAGGGGATGCCGAGGTGGGCCACCGGGGCGAGGACGAAGGTCAGTGCGACCATGACCAGCGAGTAGGAGAGGATCTCCATGGCCGTGCGCCGGAACGTGGCCACCACCGGCATCATGGGGACGCTGGCTGCCTCGTAGTCGTCCTTGTACTTGAAGGCCAGCGCCCAGAAGTGGGGCGGTGTCCACATGAAGATGACGGCGAACAGGACCACCGGCGCCCAGGCCAGCGAGTCGGTGACGGCCGCCCAGCCCACCAGTACCGGCATGGCGCCCGCTGCGCCGCCGATCACGATGTTCTGCTTGCTGGTCCGCTTCAGCCACAGGGTGTACACGAAGACGTAGAAGAGGGTGGCCGAAACGGCGAGCACGGCGGAGAGCAGGTTCACCCACGCCCACAGTTCGACGAAGGCGACGACCTCGAGGGTGACGGCGAAGACCAGAGCGTTGCGCGGGGCGATCACCCCGGTCACCAGCGGGCGCTTGCGCGTCCGGTGCATCAGCTTGTCGATGTCCCGGTCGACGTACATGTTGATGGCGTTGGCGCCACCTGCGGCCAGTGCCCCGCCCAGCAGCGTTGCCACCATCAGCCAGATGTCGGGAAGGCCGCCCTTGGCCAGGATCATCGTCGGCAGCGTGGTGATGAGCAGCAGCTCGATGATGCGCGGTTTGGTCAGCGCCACGTAGGCGCTGACACGCGAGGCGAGCGTGAGGCGGCCGGCCAGGGCCACGGCAGGGACGGACATCGCCCGTCAGACTAACCCCAAACCCCCCGGACGGTCCGGTTGGACCCCGGGGTCCCGTGGGGGCGGTCCGGTCGGGCCCAGGGGTCCCGTGGGAGGCGTCCCCGGGGAAGCCGGGGCCGGAGCGGCCCGATACCATCGGTGGACGGTGTCCTCCCTCCGCATCAGCCCCCGAGGCTTCCTGCTCCTGTGCCGGATCTCGCTGGCCACGATCGTCCTCAACGTGGCCACCGGAGCGGCCGTCCGGCTGTCCGACTCCGGGCTCGGCTGCCCCGACTGGCCCACGTGCGCCCACAGCCGCCTCACCCCTCCGGCGTCCCTCCACCCGGTCATCGAGTTCGGGAACCGGATGGTGGTGTTCGCCCTGGTGGTGACCTGCGCGATCACCTACGTGGCCTCGTTCCTCCGCCGGCCGGCCCGCCGGGACCTGCGGTGGCTGTCGGGGGGCCTGATCCTGGGCGTGCTGGGCGAGGCCGTGCTCGGGGCGGTGGTCGTCTACACCAAGCTCAATGCCTACGTGGTCATGACCCACTTCATGCTGGGCATCGCCCTCCTGACCGTCGTGGTCGTGCTGTGCCTGCGCGCCGACCACGCCCCGGGCCGGGGGACGCTGGCCGTCAGCCGACGGGCGCTGCTCCTGACCCGGGCCTATCTGGTGCTCCTGGTCCTCGCCCTGACGGCCGGTACCGCCACCACCGGGGCCGGCCCCCACGCCGGCGGCAGGGGCGCCAAGCGGGTCGACATCGGCCTGGCCGACATGTCGCGGATCCACGCCGAGTCGGTGTGGGTCACCGCCATCGTCCTGCTGGTGGTCCTGTGGACGCTGTGGCGGTCGGACGCCCCGGCGCGCATCCAGGGGGCCGGCCGTATCCTGCTCGGGGCCATGGTCGCCCAGGGGTTCATCGGGTACACGCAGTACTTCACCCACCTGCCCGCCGTGCTGGTCGGCGTCCACGTCGTCGGGGCCACCTTGGTGTGGTCGACGGCGCTGTGGTTCCACCACGGACTGTCCGACCACCGACCCGAGACGGTGGTCGGAGCCGGAACTGCCACCTCCGCCCCTGCGCCGGCACAGGTCCCGGAGCCCGCATGAGGGCCCGGCCCCTGCGGCGGCGCGGCTCCCGGGAGGGCGACCGGCCGGGGCCGACCGGTCCGTCGGTCGGGGCCGGTCGGCCGCCGGTCGGTGTCGTGCCGCCCGAGACGGTCCCCCTGGGCGACCTCGACACGGTCTTCGACGAGGAGGTCACCACGGACAAGCCGTGGATGGTCATCGTGTGGAACGACCCGATCAACCTCATGTCCTACGTCACCTACGTCCTGCAGAAGCTCTTCGGTTACTCCAAGGACAAGGCGACGGCGCTGATGCTCGACGTCCACCACAAAGGCCGCGCCGTCGTCTCCTCGGGCACCCGTGAACGGGCCGAGCTCGACGTGTACCGGCTCCATGAGCACGGCCTGTGGGCCACGATGGAGCAGTCCTCGTGAGCTCGCCCATCCGGCGCCGTCGCGACGGCCGCTACGTCATCCGGCTGGACCCCAACGCCCGGGTCGTCCTCGCCGACCTGGCCCGCCAGCTGCCCGAGGCCATCGCCTCCCGGGACCCGATGGTGCGCCGCCTGTTCCCCCCGGCCTACCCGACGGCCGAGCTGGCCGGTGCCGAGCGGGACTACCGCGAGCTGGTCGACACCGCGCTGGTCAACCACCACACCGAAGCGCTCGAGGTCCTGGTGGCCACGGCCCGCGCCGATACGCTGAGCGAGACCGAATTCCACTCGTGGCTCGACGCCGTCGGGTCGCTCCGGCTGGTCCTCGGGACCCGGCTCGACGTCCACGAGGACATGGAGGCCCCCGATCCCGCGGACCCGATGGCCGCCGAGTACGGGCTGTTCGTGTTCCTCGGGGAGCTGCAATACCTGATGGTCGAGGCGCTGGCTGACGATCTGCCGGACGAGGGTAGGCCCGAAGGCGCCCTCTGATCCCTCTGCTAAAGTCCGTAAGCCCTATTCGGGACCGAGCCCCCATCGTCTAGCGGCCGAGGACGCCGCCCTTTCAAGGCGGTAACACGGGTTCGAATCCCGTTGGGGGTGCTGTACACCCCAGCGTGCAGTTGCTGGTTGGGGACCTGTGGTGCAGTTTGGAGTGCACGCCGCCCTGTCAAGGCGGAGGTCGCGGGTTCAAATCCCGTCAGGTCCGCCACCCCGGAGCTCCCCCGTGGAGCGCCGGGGCGAGGTCGGGTAGCTCAGTTGGTAGAGCGCGCGCCTGAAAAGCGTGAGGTCACCGGATCGACGCCGGTCCCGACCACCAGGAAGTCGCAGTTCAGAGCACTGCAGGTGCCGGTCGATCCCCTTCGGGCCTTTGGTCCGTGCCCACTACGTGCCCAGAAAACTGGGTCGATCGAGGTGAGATCGACCGCGATCGCCAGAGCCGATCAGCCGCAGACGCTGACCCCGAGCCGGCGATAGGTGACAGTGCAGGGCGCCTATAGCGGCCAGAGATCCACTGTCAGTTCCGCCCGCCGCTGAGAGCAACCCTGAGGATCTGCTTCCAGATCAGCAGCCTGGCCTGCCCATCGTGCCTTGGCCTCTTCCGACTTCCAGCCGGTTTCCCAGTGGTAGTTCGAATCGAAGTCCCGTTGCCACCTGACCAGCCTGGCGAGCAACTCCTCCGGCACCATCGCATCTGTTGCATCGGATGATGGCCACAGCGGGGATGGTGCGGAGTAGTCCGGGCTGAGCCGGATCGACGGAAGAACGTCGTCTTCTGGCTCCACCATGACCCCCCAGGGTCCCAAGGCTCCCGAGAGCGGAGCGTGCGCCCGCACGAGGAGTACCCGTCGCCCATCAGAAAGCCGTACGTCCTCTCCACGTTGAAGAGCTGCCAGCATGTCGGGGGTCACGCCGTCAGGTAGATCCACGACGAGAGTCTCCCACCGAGCCGGTGTTCGGGGTCAGGCCCAGATGGCCAGACTCCGTGGGGTCGATGTCCGAGCGTCTAGAGGCATTGAGGGACGATCGATTGTTCGGCACAGCCGTCCCCGTTCACTCGCCCGACAATGGATTGAGGCCCAGGCAACTCGATAGGAGGGGCACTGTTGAACGTCGACAGGCTGGACACCCTCGTTGTCCACTTGCCTTTGCCGACTTCCATTCGTGTGATGACACCTGTAATGAATCCGTGTTGAATGGTCACCGAGGCGGTCAGTGCGCCATTCGGTGACGTGATCCTGTAGTTCGTTCCACTCTGCGTCAGTCTTCCTCGAAAGGATCGCAGAAGGTCGAGTGCGGGGAAGACAGACGAATGGACCTCCGAAACAACTTCGCTGTGAGTCATCGGGTCCACAGTCCACAAGTCGGCGCTCTGCAAGGCGGCCAACTCTTCGGCCTGCGATTGCGCCGAACCGGAAAGCGCATCTCCGTACCCGAGAGAACTGAACACCCGATCCACGCTGTAGATGCGCTTCTGACCTGAGTTCGGTGGGCGGTAGTCAATAGCGAGTTGGTCGGGGCCTTGGTAGGTCATGCAACCATCAGCCGCTGGCAAGTACGTGGACTGGACACACTCGATGAAGCTCTTGGCTTCGATCGTCGAGGACACGGCTGCATTGAAAGTCTGGGCCGCACCGGAGTCGGCGGGTTGCCGATCTACAACGCCAGTTACTACAAGGGTTCCTGCGGCAACGAGGACCAAGACAAAGCACCACGGAAGAGCCTTCTTGGTCCTGTCTTTTAATGCGACCGCCGACTCAGATGGCACGCAGTAACCATCGGCGTGGTCGGGCGCTCACTGAAGGACGCTGGGTGGGCCAGGACCTGCCATCAAGGTGTCGGATTGTGATAGCTCGCACCTGGCAAGCACCCTCCGCTTAGTGAGGGGCCTCGACCCGGCGTTCTGGGGCAGGGCCAATCTGCAACGCAATCGATCGACTTTGCATGGGGCCTCGCTACTGTCACCCCATGAAGATTCTGATCCTCGGTGCAGGCTTCGGTGGGCTCGAGTTGGCCACACGGCTGTCCGACGAAGTCGGCACTCTGGCGGAGGTCACGCTCATCGACAAGGGGCCCGGGTTCGTCTTCGGCTTCTCGAAGCTGGACGTCATGTTCGGGAAGCACACATCAGAATCTGTGTTCCATCCCTATGAGTCCCTGGCCAAGGCCTGGTGTTCGCTTCGTCCAGGCGACGATCGAGTCGATCGACCCGGGGCGGAAGGCTGTCACTACTGACGCAGGTGAGTTCGAGGCCGACCTTCTCGTCATCGCGCTTGGGGCAGACCTCGATCCCTCGGCAACACCGGGTCTCGTCGAATCGGGTCACGAGTTCTACACCGTGCCTGGGGCATTCGCGCTTCGAGACGTCCTCGCATCGTTCGAGGGAGGGAATGTCGTCATCGGCGTCACATCGACTCCGTTCAAGTGCCCCCCGGCACCCAGTGAGACGGCACTCCTCATGCACGATTTCTTGACGCAGAAGGGCCTCCGGGCCAAGTCCCAGATTTCCCTCGTCATGCCGCTCGGTGTTCCGATCCCGCCTTCACCAGGTGCTTCCGCAGCGCTACTCGGCGGCGTTTCGACGAACGAGCGATCAACTGGCACCCGGGGCGCATGGTCACATCACTCGACGGGGACCAAAGGGTGGCTGTGCTCGATGACGGCGAGACCCTTCCTTTCGACCTGTTCCTCGGTGTCCCCGTACACAGGGCGCCGTCAGTCGTCGTCGAAGCGGGTCTTGCGGTCGACGGCTGGATACCGGTGGACCCGGACACACTCCAGACGGCGTTTCCTGACGTCTATGCGGTCGGTGATGTCACGAGCGTCGGCACGCCGAAGGCAGGGGTCTTCGCTGAAGGACAGGCGTCGATCGTGGCGGATCGGATCATCGCAGAGGTTCGTGGCCAATCGTCGGATAGCACCTATGACGGCCGCGGGATCTGCTATCTCGAATTCGGACAGGGCAAGGTCGCAACCGTTGACGTAACCTTCCTCAGTGGAGTGGCACCCGCAGGTGAGATTCAAGGGCCTTCGCTCGATCTGGCGTCCTCCAAAGCGGAGTTCGGGTCGAGCCGCATCATGCGATGGTTCGACCGGATGTGGACCCCAGGAGTCCATGCGGAATGACGTCAGTCCTGGTCTGCCTTCACTGACCCGGAAGTGCCGGTCGAGGTCAGTTGCGATGAGCAAGGAACGGGGCTGGGATAGCGCCTCGCACCCGGTGATCGGGGACACCCCTGAATACGCGATCCGCTAACCGGGGTGTTGCGCTTCGAATTCGGCCACCCTCGCCAGCATCAGTTCCTTCAGGAGATCGACCGGCAGCTCCCGGGAGTACGGCAACTTGATGAAGCCCTCGCCGAACTCGTAGCCGGCGGATTCAACGGCAGCCTTCTGACTGCCGAAGAACTCCGGAGAGAATCGCAATGAACAGTGAAGTTTGAAGTTCTGCAACATCCATTGGTTCGTATTCTCCCCACGGACGTACACCGGAAGGTTCCACTTGAGTACTTCGCGTGCTCCCGGGTCGACTTCGGCACTCAACCCGCGTAGCGCTTCGAGATGCGGTCTCTGCACGTCGTCAAGCTCCGCGAAGTAGTCATCGACGCTTGCTCGCTTCGGCATTGGCATGCCTTGAATCTAGCTCTGAGCTCCCGGAGCATTCCTCCCTCCCGGCGTTCGGGGGCATCCCGGCGGGATCGGACAGATGGCGTGCACCGGGACACGTCCGTGCGCATTGCGTCCGTGACTTCCAGACGAACCCATTCAAATTGACGTGACGTCGGGGCGTGCGGGATCAACGGCAGATTGCGATCGAGAGGCTCAGCGTACTGATTGCCTCCCTGGACTTGCTGGAGGCACAGTTGAAACCGGCCCGCAGCGCCTACAACGGCGTCCTCGAGCGCTTGCTCGACGGCCAAGAAGTGGATCCGGCCCTGCGGGCAGAAGACGTCGGTTCGACTCGTGAACTGCTCACCGCTGCCCTCAGCCATTTCGAGAAGGCTCGCCACCTGTCTCGGGTCGCGCTGATGAAGGTGCAAGTCGATGAGGGAATCTCGATCACGAAGGCGAGTGATACGTGGGGAGTGACCCGACAGTTGGTGTCGCGTGACGTGAATCGGCCCGATTCGGACGATTCGGACGATTCGGACGAATAGCTGTTTCACGCAGCAGCTGTTGCGCGCAACAGCTGCTGCAGTAAGGTGGTCTTGAAGGTCTCCATCGGGGCCGTCGAGCAGGACCCGCCACCAGCTCCGGTCGCGATGGGGACCTGATGCGAGGGCGTTATTGCGCTCGGAGCGGACCGTGATCGGAGCCATCCCCGACGTGCCAGTCTGCCACGGTCGATGACGACCCCACCCGATGCTCCTATGGATGATGTCAAGCCCCGGCGGGGGGATTTCGGAAGTGAAGACAGCGGACAGACCAATGACGGGCCACTCGTCGAGGGCAAGCTCTTATCAGGCCACGCGTCTTCGAGAACTCGGTAGGCCCGGACCAGGAACCGGCAAATCGGTTAGAAGCCAGTCGACATCGACGGCAGGCGTTAGGTGAGCCAGGTCCCTGGTCCGGGGATTCAGCCGCGAGGCAAAGTGCGGTAGACCTCGCGGGCGACGTAGCGCTTCAGCATGCGGATGACCTCGCGCTTGGAGCGACCCTCCTTCAGCCGCCGCTCCATGTAGGCCTGGGTCTCGGGGTCCGAGGCCAATCTCGAGATCACGATGATCCAGAGCGCGCGATTGGCCTGGCGGTCACCACCTCGGTTGAGCCGATGCCGAGCCACCTTGCCCGAGGAGGCCTGCAGCGGTGAGACCCCGCAGAGGTGGGCCCAGGCAGCCTCGGAGCGCAGACGCTCGGGGTTGTCGCCGGCGGTGACCAACAAGGTGGCCGCCGTGTCGATGCCGACCCCGTAGACGGCGAGCAGCTCGGGAGCATGGGCCTGGAGGAGTGGGGTGATGCGGGCATCGAGTTGGGCGACCTCCTCATCGAGCTCCCCGATGCGGTGGGCCAGCGACGACAGTGCCGCCTTGGTGGCCGCCGTCACCGGGTCAGCCGCCCGGGTGGGCCGCAATCCCTTGACTGCCGCGATGAACTGCGGCGTGGGCAGGCCCTTGATGCGGCATTGGAGCTGGTCAGGGGCGGTGAAGGTCAGCTGGCGCATCTGGGTCAGGGCCTTCACGCGGGCCTGTCGGGCCGAGCGTTTGGCCACCACCAGGACCCGGATGGCTTCAACCGATCCATCCCTCGATTTCGCTCTGCCACTCGCTCGCCCCGACAGAGCGGCACGGGCCGCTTCGACGGCGTCGATCGGATCGGACTTGCCCTGGCGACGACGGGCCTGGCGATTGTGGCGGTCGACCTCGATCACGTCGACGCCGGACCGGGTGAGGAACCGGGCGAGACCGGCGCCATAGGAACCCGTCCCTTCCACCCCGACAGTCCCGACCTGACCGAACCCGGCGAGCCACGAGAGCAGGGCGGCATAGCCGTCGGGGGTGGCGTCGAAGGATTCGGTCCCCAGCAGGCCACCAACGTCATCCAACGCGGCAGCCACGTGGACCTCGCCGTGGGTGTCGATGCCGCCAGTGATCGTGCGCGCAGCTTCTACGATGGTCATGGCCATCCCTTCCTTTCCTTAAGCGGGTTGAGGGGTGGCTCGGCCGTCCCGGAAAGGAGTGACGGTGCGAGTCGATCTGCTCCTAACAGACCGGCCCATCACCCCCTCTGGAACGGGGCGCGCCGCGCCTCGACTCTGTTGGTCCGGAGTTCCGACCGACGGGGCGCAGTTGCAGTTGAACAGCCGCTGATCAGAAGTCAGGCCGACAACCCCGGTGCATGCGAAATTACAAAGGACCAACCAAACGGCGGTGGACCCCACGGATGCTCAACAACATCATTGGCGTTCGGGGACCTATCAAAGAGCAAGAGCCGGGTCGTAGGCTTGGAGCATGGTGAACGCTGAGGCGCTGAAGGCTGCGGTCGATTCTCCCAAGCCCAGACCTGGCACTCTCGTCCTATCGATGGGTGGTTTCGCCGCCGGCGTTGCGACTGTCGTTCAGGCCTACCTGGGGATTTGGCTCGTATTGGATACGAATACCTGGAACTTCATCGGTGTCGTACTTGGGGTGGTCCCTCCCATTGCGGGTGCCGTGGTCTACGTCTTGAGTGATCAGACTCTTGCGTCAAAGCGGGGGCGAATCGCACGATTCGAGTTCATGACGGTGGCAAATGCGCTTTGCCTGTTCGTTCCGACGCTCCTGCTGATAGCGGTTTCTGGCGGATTCGGCTCGATCTGATCTCTCGCAGAAGGGTGCCCCACTCGTGCCGGTCGGGGGCAGTCAATAACGAGCGCGCAGGTCGGACTAAGAATGGTTACTCGGGGCTGCCGACAGGTGCAAGATGTCCTCGAGGCAAGCATCCGGACCCAGATCTGCAATCTCCTAGGAGGAGCGCCATGAACCAACTCCAATGACGGCCGGCGCCCCATTCCGGGACGTCGGCGAACTGGAGGAGGTTCGTCATGGCTCACCACAAGCGGCGCAGGCCCAAGAATCGGCGCGCCGGCTGCCTGATGTGCAGGCCTTGGAAGATCAACGGCGCACCGCCGGCGGACAAGTACCGCGTGGGCGAGTTGAGGCGCCTCGGCGGCCGGCTCCACAGGTTCACCGAACGGGTCGACCCCGACGAATGACACTCGCCGAGGTGGATGCCCATCTTGATCTTTGTAAAGGAAGTCCTCACACACCTCCGAACCACCGCTGAACAGGACAGACGCGAATCCGGCCCACAACGTGAAGTGGCAGCCGGCGGGCGCCGAAGGCAGACCCGCCGGCTGCCACAGCAATCCATGGAGAAAGAGGGTTTGCCCAGTTCGGAAGCCCGTTCGGCTTCTCTCCTGTCGACTCTGCCCGTTCGTCCGTGCCTACGCCACCATCAGACGGTGGGATGCCCGAGAACGTGCGATGGCCGAGTGACCAGCAGAAGGATTCCGGAGTTCACCGTGTGCAGGACTCGCTCTTTGCTACAGGTCAGGACCCGGCTGCCGCCGGCTGACGAGACACCCCGATGAACTGCGGCCCCCCACCATCATTTTGGAGTGCGATCCCCACTCCGGGGAGCGACGGATCTTCGTCGATCCCTACCTGCCCATTGCCGAGCCGACGCGCCGGGTCCAGGGAGGGAGCGCAGCTCCCAGTGAGGAGAGCCGGCCAATTGACGGTCGGACTGATCGAGTGAGATCCGGCGGCTCTTCTCACGGCCCTTGACGCGGCTGGTCGGCGGCTCGGCAACCAGCACGCTCGATCCATGCGACGGGCGACGGATCGCCCTACAAACTCCCTGGTCAGGAGGAAAGTCAACAGGTTAGTCAACACCCCCTGCGGCAGGGTCAGCGTTGTGTGGACCAGCGATTCTGAACAGCACTTGAGCATCCAATCGTCGGGCGTGGTTCGGGATCCTCGATTGCGGGCCTGCGAGCTCGAACACAGGCGTCCGGTAGGGTTCCGGACCGCCGAACACTCGCGCCGAGCGGCCGGATTCCTGGCGCCTCATCCATCCATGACCCCCGACGCCATCGGCCGGGGCAACGTGAGGATTGGCGTCAACTTGTCCCTCATTGGCACGAATTCATCCTGTGCCGTCGCGCCGAAGGAACCGTGGAGCCCCTCTCTTGCCTGCGGCGTGGAGCGCTGAACGGTGGGGCGCACTCCGACCGGCACGATCCGCAAGTTGCCGTCCGGGCGCTGGCAGGTCCGCTACTGGACCGTCGACGGGCGTCGAATCACCAGTCGGCGGACGTTCCCATCGAAGGCCGATGCGCACGTCTGGCTGTCCTCTGCCGTCGTCGACCGTGCCTCCGGGGTCCGGTCCGACCCGCGTTCGCAGCACATGACCCTCGGTCACTACGCCGAGACGTGGCTCGCGGGGCGCAACGGGCTGGCACGGCGTACGCGTGAGATCTACGAGATCCAGCTGAGACTCCACATCCTCCCTTCCCTCGAAGAGGAGACGCCGGCACTCGGCCCAGTCCTGCTCACCGACGTGACGCCGGTGCTGGTGCGCTCCTGGTACGGCGCCCTCGAGCGGGCCCGAGGGCGCTCCGTCGCCGCCAAGGCGTACGTGCGCCTACGTCAGATCCTTCGCCACGCCGTCGACGACGACCTCCTGGTCAAGAACCCGTGCCGGATCGAGCGAGGCGGAAGTGAGCGCCACCCCGAGCAGCAGTTCCTCTCCATGGCGCAGCTCTACGACGTCGCCGCAGCCGTCCCCCACCGCTACCGGGCCCTGGTGCTGCTGGCCGGACTCGGAGGCCTGCGCCAGGGGGAGCTGGCCGCACTACGACGTGCGGATGTCGACATCGATCGGGCCACCGTGACCGTGCGCCGCAAGCGACTCCGACTGTCGTCGGGTGAGGTCATCGAGGAGGGCCCGAAGACCTCTGCCAGCCGCAGGACGGTCGCACTGCCCCGTCCATTGACCGACGAGCTCGCACGCCACCTCGACCGCTACGTCGCCGGAGGGGAGGACGCCTACGTCTTCACCACGTCAGCCGGCGGGCCCGTCGACCGGAACAACTTCCGCAACCGGGTCTGGCTGCCCGCCACCACCGGACTCGGCTTCGACGGCCTCCGTTTCCACGACCTCCGGCACACGGCCGGGACCCTCGCCGCCCAGACGGGCGCCACCACCAAGGAACTGATGGCACGTCTGGGCCACGCCAGCCCCCAGGCGGCCATGGTCTACCAGCACGCGGCCTCCGATCGGGATCGACGCATCGCCGACGGGCTCGCCGAGATGGCACTCGAGGCGGGAGTGGGCGACGGTTCCGACGAGGCGGACGAGCTGGCCGATGGGCAGCCCGGTCGAGTTCGTGCCCTTTACGTGCCCAGAAAAACCGGACACCAACGGACAACGATGGACAACAACGGACAGTAACGGGCAGAAGAAGCCAGCTGTGATCTGGGAGTTTGTGCCGTCACCCCATGTCAGCGCCTACAACGGAAATTCGCCAAAATCGCGCCTGAAAAGCGTGAGGTCACCGGATCGACGCCGGTCCCGACCACCAGGAAGACCGGCTCACCGGCTCCGCCTTCGGTCGCACCTTGTCGCACGGCCCTTCCACTCCTCGATCGTCGCGGGGTTCGCTCCACCCGGGGGTGCCCCGTCCTCCCGCAGTCGAGACGCGGCTGGGCCTCGCCGGAAGGTGTCCCGTTCAATAACTTGACACCTGAGAGTGGTGATATCGCCTCGCTGCGTGACGGTCTGCCCGCTCTGTGTAGTACGTGTTGACTCATTCGGCGCTGTCGCAGAGGATGCTTACGACACCATGAGGGGCCAATACAGAAAGGACCCAGGTGCGTACACTTCTGAAGGCGGCAGTAGCCGGCTCGGTGCTCTTGGCGGGCTCATTGACTCTCACGGTTCCGGCATTCGCGGCAGGTGGCACCCCGACGACCGTGACGGTCACCGGGAAGACGCCCGTCTACACGGGTCGAGCGGTCACGTTCCATGCACTCGTCCAGCCGTCCGTCAGCGGGTCGAGCAAGATCAGCGGCACGGTGACCTGGACGGTCCAAGGGTTGGGTAGTTCGGTCGTGGTCCCGTGCGCCAATGCCTCGACCCTGAGCAAGGCCGGGAAGGCGAACTGCAAGATCGCTGCCGCGCAACTGGTCGGACACCTGTCGCCGTACACGGTGACCGCGAGCTACTCGGGCGACGCGAACTTCGCGCCGTCGAGCGGAACGCTCTCCCAGCCGGTGACGACGGCGACCGCCCATGTGAAGATCACCCTGGATGCACCGGTGACGAGCGGAAGTGCGACCACGGTCAACGTGGTCGTGTCCGGCGGAGCCGCCGCCCAGGAACTGGTCACCGGTGACGCCTCGTTCGTCGTCGACGGGTTCTCGAACCCGAACGGCACGCCCCCGACGGCAACCTGCACGGGCGGGAAGTTCGCTTGGATCCAGCCGCTCGTGAGCGCGATGGCGTCCTGCAATCTCCCGGCCGGCTGGATCATCGTTCCGGCGCCCACGAAGTCGGCCCCGAAGCCGAAGGCGGTGTACGACATCACCGTGCAGTTCATCCCGTCCTATCTCCAGGACTTCAACCCGGCGATCAAGGCGGTCCAGGGCACCATCCACTGAGCCGATCAGCCCGCTCCCCGACGACCGCCCGACGGGCGGCCGGGGAGCGGGCTGTGTTCGTGACGGCTGATGGATGCCGGTCCCGCCAGCGCACGTCAGTCGCGCGGGCGCCCGCCGCCGCTCAGTCGAGCGGCAGGCGACCGGCCACCGCGGCCAGAGCCCCGAGGTGGGCGTCGACGGTGGCCAGCCCCGCCCCCATCGTGTTGATCGTCAGGTGGGACGCGCCGGCAGCGCGCCAGCCCTCGATGCGTGCCAGTACGTCGTCCCGGTCACCTCTCCAGTCCACCCGTCCCTCGAGCCCGATGGCGTCCGGGTCGCGCCCTGCGGCCTCCGCCGACCTCGCCACGATGCCCCGTGCCTCGTCGAGCTTGGGCCCGGGCTGCACGAGCGGGAACCAGCCGTCGGCCAGTCGGCCCATCCGCTCGTAGGCCTTCGGCGAACTGCCGCCGAACCAGATCGGGATCGGCTGCTGGACCGGCAGCGGGGCGAGTCCGGCCCCGG
Source organism: uncultured Actinomycetota bacterium (assembly GCA_963835445.1). Classification (GTDB taxonomy): domain Bacteria; phylum Actinomycetota; class Acidimicrobiia; order Acidimicrobiales; family RAAP-2; genus Bog-756. The sequence goes on along the minus strand of CAWIFO010000001.1, from coordinate 86,780 downwards.
TGACCGTGTCGAACTCGCCCTCGAAGGTGACCGCCCGGTTCGTCCACAGCTCGCGCAGCAGTCCGACCTGCTCCTCGATCCGCCGGCCCCGGGTGGCGAAGTCCTGGCCGAGCGCCTCGTACTCCACCGCGTTCCACCCGACGCCGATCCCCAGTCGGAAGCCGCCCCTGCTGAGGAGGTCGACCTCGGCCGCCTGCTTGGCCACCAGCACCGTCGGGCGCTGCGGGAGGATCGTGATCCCGGTCACCAGCTCGAGTGCGGTGCAGCCGGCCAGGAACCCGAACAGCACGAACGGCTCGTGGAACTGCGTGTCCACGTCGTAGGGACCGGCCCAGTGACGGTGGACCTCGGGGTCGGCACCCACCACGTGGTCGTAGGCGAGGACGTGCTGGTACCCGAGCTCCTCTACGCCTGTGCCGTAGGCCCGCACCGCGCCGACGGACGGGCCGATCTCGGTCTGGGGAAGGACGACGCCGATCCGCATGGCTGGGCTCCTCGTGTCGGGTTCGATCGCATCGTCGTGGTGCGCACCGCCGACGCTAGCTGTGCCGGTCCGGAGCGGATGCCGACACCACCCCGGCCTTGACATCGTACGTATTGCGATATATCGTGACTGTACGTGAGCGGTCAAGATGCACCGCCCCACGAGACGCAGCCGCCGGTCGCACAACCGGCACACCGAACCGACCAAGGAGAGACACCTGATGCATGGACACCACACACACGACACCGAACACGGCGGGCAAGGGGGTCCGCCCTGGGCCGCACGGGGCGACCTGGTCGCCGGCGCCGTCCGCGGCCGCGGGCGGGGCAGGGGCCGCGGACGGGGGGACGGCTTCGGGCCCGGCTTCGGCCGCCACGGCGGATTCGGTCCCGGCTTCGGCCGCGGCCCGAAGGTCCGCCGGGGCGACGTCCGCGCCGCCATCCTCGCCCTCCTGACCGAGGAGCCGATGCACGGCTACCAGATCATCACCGAGCTGGCGGAGCGAAGTGGGGGGGCCTGGCGCCCCAGTCCCGGCTCGGTCTACCCGACCCTGTCGGCCCTCGAGGACCAGGGTCTCGTCACCGCGGACCAGTCTGCGGGCAAGCGGGTCTTCGCCCTCACACCCGAGGGCCGGGTCGAGGCCGAGGCGGCCGGTGACGGTCCTGCCCCGTGGGAGGAGGCCGCCGCTGGCGACCGCTCCCGTGTCGACCTGCGCGGTCTCATGGTCCAGGTCGCCAAGGCCACCATGCAGGTGGCACAGGCGGGCACGGAGGGACAGATCACGGCCGTGGGCGAGATCCTCGCCGACACCCGCCGACGGATCTACCTCGTGCTTGCCGACGGCGGCCCGTCCGACGAGGAGCCGACCGCGCCCGTCGGGAGCTGACCGCTCCGGGGCGTCCGTACGTCGAGCGCTCCACCCGGCAAGCGGGGCACCCACGGTGCCCCGCTTGCTACGTTCGCGGCACCGTCGCCCCGAGGAGGCACCGTGACCCCCGACACCCCGGCGCCCGACGCGCCCACTCCCGCCCGGACCGGACGACTCACCGAGCTCGGGTTCTACGGGCTCGCCGGCCAGCCCGACAGCTCCCGCGACCTCGTCGGGGAGGTCCGCCTGGGCGAGGAGCTCGGCTTCGGATCGGTCTTCCTGTCGGAGCGCTTCGACAAGAAGGAGATCGGCGTCCTCTCCGGCGCGGCCGGTGCGGTCAGCGAGGAGCTGACGGTCGTCACGGCGGCGACCAACCACAACACCCGCCACCCCATGATCACCGCCGGGCTCGCCCGGACGATGCAGAGCCTGACCGGTGGACGCTTCGTCCTCGGCCTCGGACGGGGGATACCGGTCATCCAGGACACCTACGGCATCCCCCGGATCACCACCGCAGCGCTCGAGGACTTCGCCGGCATCCTGCGACGCCTGTTCCGGGGCGAATTCATCGTGGGCCACGACGGTCCGGCCGGATCGTGGCCCGTCCTGTACCTGGCGGCCGTCGACGAGTACCTGCCGCTCGGCCTCGTGGCGTTCGGCCCGCAGTCGCTGGCCCTCGGGGGACGCTGCTTCGACGAGGTGGTCCTCCACACCTTCTTCACCGAGGAGACGACCCGGCGGTGTGTCGCCACGGTCAAGGAGGCCGCCGAGCAGGCCGGCCGTGACCCCGGAATGGTGAAGGTGTGGTCGTGCTTCGCCACCATCGGCGACCACATACCCGGGGACGTGGCGCTCATGAAGTCGGTGGGCCGGCTCGCCACCTACCTCCAGGGTTACGGCGACCTCCTGGTGGCGACCAACGGCTGGGACCCGGCGGTCCTGGAGCGGTTCCGGGCCGACCCGGTGGTTTCCGGGTTCCTGGGAGGGATCGACTCCCACGCCACCACCGCGCAGCTCGAGCACATCGCCACCCTCCTGCCCGACGAGTGGCTGGCGGCCAGCGCCACCGGATCGGCCGCGCAGTGTGCCGCCGCCGTGCGGGGCCAGCTGGCGCTCGGCTGCGACGGGGTCATCCTCCACGGGGCCACCCCGCGCGAACTCGAGCCGGTGGTGGCCGCCTACCGCACCGGCTGACAGCGGCAGGCCCACCTTCCGGCAACGCGTCAACCGGCCGGAGGAGTCACCGGGGTGACGACCACCTCGCCCAATGCAGCGTCGTAGGTCACCGCGCAGGCGAAGTAGATGGGTAGACCGGCCGTCCCCAGCAGGACGGCTCCGGCCGGCGCCGCCAACGAGGTCTGGGTGTTCGGGGTGGTCCCGGTGGTGTACGTCCAGAAGGGAGCAGCGGCCCCGGGGGTGCTGAGCGCCACGACCTGACCGGCGTCGAGGTCGGTCCCGTCGTTGGGTGGGACCACCGGAAGCTCCGAGGTCTCCACGCCCGGGGAGGGGGTCCCGCTGTCGAACGTGGTCCCGCCCGGCGAGCACGTCGGCGTGGCATGGCCGACCGACCAGCACACCTGGGCCGAGGCGACGTCCCAGGCCCCCGACCCGTTGGCGTTCGTGGCCGGGGTCTTGGCCTTCAGCGGGAGCACCGCCGCCCAAGACGCCGGCGTACCGGCCCCGAGGGTGACGGTGCCGGACGTGGCGTCCTGGAAGGAGATGGTGAAGCCGCTCGAACCACCGGGCAGCTGGAGCAACGGGCTGTAGAGGCCGGCCTGCCCGCTCCCGGCTGCGAAGCTCGAGAGCGACACGCCGATGGTCCCGTAGATGCCGTTGGCCAGCAGGGCCGACGGGGTGGGCGAGGGGCAGTCGTCGCCCGGGATGCACTGGACGTCCTGGACGTCCATGAACTCGACCGGGCCCACCGAGGCGACCCCGCCGATGCTGATCGGCGCGGCGTCGATCGGCCCGGTGTACTCCACACCGCCGTACGTCTCGGTGGCGGTCGGCCCGACCGGGGCCAGTCCGTCGGTCCCGACGGCCGACGTATAGACGTGCAGCCCGGTAGAGCCGGTGTCGAGCACCATGGGGACCGGCGGCCCGCCGGCTACGCTGACCTGGACGATGGCCCGCTGGATGCCGCCGGGCTCGACGAAGTAGGAGACTGGCAGGCTGGTCGGGGACGGAACGGCAATGGCGGCGATGCCGGTCGCCCCGCTCCCGCCGAGCGAACCGACGAAGGGCGCCCCGCCGAAGGTGAACACGCCGCCGTCGGCGGCGACCATGACGTAGCCGCCTCCGGTCGACACCAGCCATCCCCACCACCGGCGAGCTCGACCGGATCCCGCCCATCGACCCGGCGAACGTCGCCCCGGGCCCGAAGGCGAACACGCCGCCGTCGCCGGCTGCCTCGAGGTAGCCGCCCTGGGCCTCCGGTGTCACGGCCACCACCGGAGCGTTCAGACGGGTGCCGCCCATCGAGCCGAAGAACCCGGCGCCGCCGAAGGCGAAGATGCCGCCGTCGGAGGCCACCTCGAGATACCCGCCGCCCGGGGCGGCCTCCATCCCGACCACCGGGGCGTTCAGGTGGCTCCCGCCCATCGAGCCGGCGAAGGTGGCGCCGGGCCCGAAAGCGAACACGCCGCCGTCGCCGGCCACCAGCCAGTAGCCGCCACCCGGCGCGGCCGCCATGCCCACGACGGGCTGGTCCAGGTGGGCCGCGCCCATCGAGCCGTAGAAGACAGCGTCACCGAAGGAGAAGACGCCGCCGTCGCCTGCCACCAGCCAGTAGCCCCTCCCGTCGACGGTCGACGCCATGCCGACCACCGGGGCGTTCAGCGCACGGCGTAGGGACCCGAGGTCGGGGGCGTCACCGAAGGCGGTCACCGTGCCCTGGTCGCTGACCGCCCAGTACCCGCCGGATGTCGCCGCCGACCGTGCTTCCGGGTGTACTGACGGGAGTGCCGCCGCTGCCACCCGCCCGCCGGCGCCGGCCAGCACGGCGGCGACCAGACACAGCACCGCAGCCATCCGTACGGCAACCGCCCCCCGGGTACGTCGCGTCATCAGTCTCCTCGTCGTGGTCGTTCGCACGCTCACCGCGGCGTCGTGGACAGCAGCACGTCCTATCGTGCCGCACCGACCGGCCACGTCCGCGCACCGGCGGACCGGTCAGCCGGCCGATCGCGTGCGGGGCGCCGTGGGACCAGAACCACCGACCCCCGGGGCCGGGGCACGCCAGGAGGCGGGGAGCCTCCTCAGGCACCCTCGTAGTCGAAGCCGAGGTCCGGCGCGGTCAGCAGCGCCGTGAACTCGAGGCCCTCGGCCGCGGCCATGTCCGCGCAGGTCCCGCCCCGGTCGACGACGGCGACCAGCAGTACCGGCACCGCCCCCACCTCGATGACGGCGTGGGCCGCCTCGAGCAACGACGTCCCGCGGGTGACGGTGTCCTCGGTGATCACCACCCGGTCGCCCGGGTCGAGCGCCCCGGCGATCCGGCCGCCCGCACCGTGGTCCTTCGCCTCCTTGCGCACGCTGAAGGCCTTCAGATGCCGCCCCCTGGTGGCGGCCACCCCGGCGGTGATGAATGCGACCGGGTCGGCCCCCATGGTCAGCCCCCCGATGGCCGTGGCATCGTCCGGCACGACCGACAGGATCCCCTCGGCCACCAGGACCATGGCCTCGGGCCGGCACACGGTCTGCTTCGAGTCGATGAACCAGCTGCTCGTCCGGCCGGACTTGAGCGTGAAGTCGCCACGCTTGACCGAGTGCTCGAGCAGGTGATCCCGTAGCGCCGCGAACCGGGTCCCGGGCAGGGGGGTGGTCACGACCGGTCACCCCACAGGCTCGGCCCCACCAGGTCGACCCCGCGAGGCCCGTCGTCGACCCGGCCCACGACGGCCGGATCGAGACCGGCGCCGGACAGGGCGTCGAGGGCGTCGTCCACCGAGTCCGCGCCCACCATCAGCACCATGCCGAGGCCGAGGTTGAACACCCGGGCCATCTCGTCATCAGCGACCTGGCCGAGGCGCCGGATCTCGCCGAAGATGGCCGGGACCTCCCAACTCCCCTGCTCGAGGACGGCCCGGGTGCCCTCGGGCAGGGAGCGGGGGATGTTGCCGGCGTACCCGCCGCCGGTGATGTGGGCGACGGCGTGGACCTCGGCCGCGTCGATGGCGGCCCGGACGGCCGGGGTGTAGATCACCGACGGACGGAGCAGCTCGTCGCCGAGGGTGGCGTCCGCCCCCTCCCAGGCCGGCGCCGTCGAGGGCCAGTCCCGATCGCTCGAGCAGCACGTGGCGGGCGAGCGTGTACCCGTTGCACCTGAGTCCGGGCGACGGCAGACCGATCAGCACGTCGCCGGGGCGGACCCGGGCCGACCCGAGGATCCGCTCCTGGTCGACGACGCCCACGGCGAATCCCACCAGGTCGAACTCGCCCGGTTGCATGATGCCGGCGTGCTCGGCCATCTCCCCGCCCAGCAGCGCGGCCCCCACCTGGCGGCACCCCTCGGCCACCCCGGCCACGAGGTCGGCCATGCGGGCGGGCTCGACGGCCCCGGTCGAGATGTAGTCGAGGAAGAAGAGCGGCTCGGCGCCCTGGCACACGAGGTCGTCGACGCACATGGCCACCAGGTCCACACCGATGGTGTCGAGGCGGCCCATCTCCTGGGCCACCACCAGCTTGGTGCCGACGCCGTCGGTCGCCGCCACCAGGACGGGCCGGTCGTAGCGGGCCGTTTCCAGCCGGAACAGGCCCCCGAAGTCGCCGAGGCCGCCGACCACCTCGGCGCGTCGCGTCGAGGCCACCATCGGCTTGATCAGGTCGACCGCACGCTCGCCGGCGTCGATGTCGACCCCGGACCCGGCATAGGTGGCCGGTCGATGGGAGGAAGGTCGGGGGGTGCTCGCCACGCGGTCGGTCAGGCCGGGGCAGGGGCGACGGTCGCCGTCACCGTCGGGCGCTCGGTGATCGCCACCGCCACCTGCTGGACCGGCACGGGGTAGCTGCCGGTGAGGCAGGCGTCGCAGAAGCCGGCGCCCGGGGCGCCGATGGCCTCGACCAGGTGCTCCAGGCTCAGGTACTCGAGGGAGTCCACGTCGAGGAACTCGGCGATCTCGTCGAGCGTCTTCGTGGCGGCGAGCAACTCGGTGCGGTCCGGCGTGTCGATGCCGTAGAAGCACGGCCACCGGAACGGCGGCGAGGAGATGCGGAGGTGGATCTCGGCGGCTCCCGATTCGCGCAGCATCGTCACCATGGCCCGGGTGGTGGTCCCCCGGACGATCGAGTCGTCGACCACCACGACGCGCTTGCCGGCGATGTTCTCGCGCAGCGGGTTGAGCTTGCGACGGACCCCGCTGGCCCGCTCGGCCTGGGTCGGGGCGATGAAGGTACGGCCGATGTAGCGGTTCTTGACCAGGCCCTGCCCGTAGGGGATGCCGGAGGCGACGGCGTAGCCCTCGGCGGCGGGCACACCCGAGTCGGGCACGCCCATCACCAGGTCGGCCGGGACCGGGCGCTGGGTGGCCAGCAGTTGACCCATGCGACGACGGGCGCCGTGGACCTCGTTGCCGTAGAGCCGGGTGTCGGGACGGGCGAAGTAGACGAACTCGAAGATGCAGAGCTTCGGGTCGAGCCGTTCGTCGGGGAAGGGACGTGCCGAACGCACCTCCCTGCCGTCGATGACCACCATCTCCCCCGGCTCGAGCTCCCGGATGAACGTGGCCCCGATGACGTCGAGGGCGGGGGATTCCGAGGCCAGGACCCAGCCCTGCTCGAACTCGTCGGTCGCCTCGAGCCGGCCCAGGCACAGCGGCCGGAATCCGTTCGGGTCCCGTACGCCGATGATCCGGTCGGCGTCCATGAGCACGAAGGAGAACGCCCCCTCCACCTTGGGCAGGACCTCCATCAGCGCCTGCTCGAGGTCGCCGGCGTGCTCGGCACGGGTGCGCTCGGGCAGGTCGGGCGGGAATGCCTGGGCCAGCAGCTCGGCCACCAGGTCGCTGTCGGAGGAGACCAGGCCGGGCAGCATGTTGGCCTGCTGCGGCCAGGGCGTCGGTGTTGGTCAGGTTGCCGTTGTGGGCCAGGCCGAACCCGGCCCGCCCGACGCCACGGAACACCGGCTGGGCGTTGATCCAGTCACTCGACCCCGCTGTCGAGTACCGGGTGTGGCCGATGGCCAGGTGGCCGCGAAGTCCGGAGAGCTTGCGCTCGTCGAACACGGTGGTCACGAGGCCCATGTCCTTCATCACGGTGATCAGGTCGCCGTCGCTGACGGCCATGCCTGCCGATTCCTGGCCCCGGTGCTGCAGTGCGAAGAGGCCGTCGAAGGTCAGGTGTGCGACAGGTCGCCCCGGGGCGTAGACCCCGAAGACGCCGCACGCTTCCTTGGCCTCCATCATCGGTCGGTCACCGCACACACCGGGGGTCGTCGCACGGGCGGGCCGGGAACGGGACGAGTGCGTTCCTGACCACGAATTCACTCTAGTGCCACCCGCCCGCCGTCCGCCCATCAGCCGACGGGACCGGCACGGCACCCCGACCGCCCGGTGGCCTCCCGTGCCTCCCTGCGCAGGCGGTCCGGGATTGCTAGGTTGCGCCAGCACTTCCCGACGACAGTGGAGAGTTCAGATGCGAGTGACCGTGGGCGGAACGGGCAACGAGCGGACTGCAGGGCGGCGACCCTGGTCCCGGGTGGGGGCGCTCCTCGCCTCGGTGGTATCGATCGGGGCGCTGGTGGCGGTCGCTGCCACGGCGCCGCCTGCGGGCGCGGCTCGCCGACCCATCCGGCCCCGGTCGGCTCGAGCGTGGCCGCCCGGGCCCTGCCCGCACTGGCCGCAGCACCGCAGGGCCAGGCCTTCCGGCACGGACCCCCGGACGGCCCCCCGGACGGCGGCACCCAGCGCCGTCTTCGCCGGCGTGCACCTTCAACGGTCAGGCCGGACCGGTCCTGACGAACGTGACCCCGGGCGAGGCGATCACGGTCGCCTGCACCGGCTGGCAACCCTTCGACTCCGTCACCGCATTCGAGATCAGCCCGCTGGCCCTCGCCAGCGGCAGTCCGGACGACGCGGACGTCGGCCAATGCCCAGCAGTACTCGACGGACGGGGCCGGCGACCTCAACGGGACGTTCACCGTCCCGAACCCCTTCGTCGCCGCGGACCCCGCAGCCGTGTGCCCGCCGACCACCGTGCAGGTCGACGCCGGATTCCTGCGGTGCGGGATCCTGATGACCGACGGGGTGGACAGCAGCCCCGGATACGTCGGCATCGCCGCCGTCGCGTTCGACTATGCGGCACCGGCGGTCCCCACCACCTCGACCGCGACGGTGGTCGGCATGGCCTCCACCCCGGACGGAAACGGTTACTGGCTGGCCTGGAGCAACGGCCAGGTGACCACCTACGGGGACGCGCTCGACTTCGGCGACGCCTCGGGCATCCCCCTCAACTCGCCGATCGCCCACATCGTGGCGACCTCGGACGGGTACGGGTACTGGCTGGTGGCCGGTGACGGCGGCACGTTCGCGTTCGGCGACGCCCCGTTCTACGGCTCCATGGGCGGATTCCCGCTCAACCGACCGGTCGTGGACCTCGCCCCGACCCCCGACGGCGGCGGGTACTGGCTGGTGGCATCCGACGGTGGGATCTTCGCCTTCGGCGACGCCGCCTTCCACGGTTCGATGGGCGGGCAGGCGCTGAACCGACCCGTCGTGGGCCTGTCGGCCGCCGGCCCCGGCGGCGGCTACTGGGAGGTCGCCTCGGACGGCGGGATCTTCGCCTTCGGGGCCCCCTTCCACGGCTCCACCGGCGACCTCCCGCTCAACAAGCCGATCAACGGGATGGCGGCCACCAACGACTTCGGCGGCTACCTGTTCGTCGCCTCCGACGGCGGGGTCTTCGCCTTCGGCGACGCCGTCTTCTCCGGCTCGACCGGTGCGCTGGCCCTCAACGCCCCCATGGTCGGGATGGCCATCGACCCGGCCACCGACGGCTACTGGCTGGTCGCTGCCGACGGCGGGGTCTTCGCACTTCGGAGCCCCGTACTTCGGGGCGCGGTAGCCGGACCAGCCCCGGCCGAACACCCGGCCGGTAGCGTTCGTCGGGTGATCGACCTCCACACCCACTCGGACCGGTCCGACGGGAGCGAGCAGCCGGGTCGGATCGTCGAGTTGGCCCACGACGTGGGCTGCGGCGCGGTGGCCCTGACCGACCACGACACGCTGGCCGGACTACCCGAGGCCCGGTTGCGGGCCGAGGAATTGGGGATCCGCCTGGTGCCGGGATGCGAGGTCTCCTGCCTGCCCATCGCCGGCGGTGGCGTCCACGTGCTCGTCTACTTCGTCGACGACCCCCGGAGCCCCCTCGGCACCGAGCTCGCCCGGCTCCGCGACGACCGCCGGACCCGGAACGAGGCGCTGGCCGGACGGCTCCAGCAGTTGGGGATCCCGGTCACCGTCGAGGCGGCCGCGGCCCACGCCGGCACGGTCGAGGGGGTCGGCCGCCCGCACTTCGCCCGGGCCATGGTGGACATCGGCGCGGTGGCCTCCCTCGACGAAGCGTTCGCCCGCTATCTCGGCAACGGCGGCGAGGCCTACGTGCCCAAGGGGCGGCTCACCGTGGCCGACGTGTGCGGGCTCGCACGCGACTCGGGTGGAGTGGCCGTGCTGGCCCACCCGCACACGGTCGGGCTGGCGGGCGACGCGCTGGCGGCGGCCGTCGCCGACATGGCCGCGGCCGGCCTGGCCGGACTCGAGGCCGTCTACGGCCGCTACACCCCTCGCCAGCGCACCGACCTGGCCAACCTGGCACGCCGTTTCGGCCTGGTGCCCACCGGCGGCTCCGACTACCACGGGGTCACCAAGCCCGATCTGCATGTCGGCACGGGCAGCGGCGACCTGAAGGTGCCCGATCGGGTGCTCGACCAGCTCGAGGCGACCCGGCCGGTCGTGTGAACGGCCGGGTCGTGGCCCGTCCGACGCCGTCAGTTGGTGACGGGGGCCAGGTCGTCGAGGAGGTCGGGCAGGCGGCCCCGCCAGACTGCCGTGGCCTCGGCCAGGTCGAGGTCGACGAGGTCGTCGATGACGATGCGGTCCCCGCCGGCGGTGCCCAGCACCCGGAAGCCGACGCCGGCGTCCGCGCTGCGCGACAGGAGATCGTGGCTGCGTGTGGTGCACACGACCACCCGCGACGGCGCCTCGGTGAACAGTTCGTGGTGGTCGGCCACGCCGGACACCTGCACCCCGATCCCCGAACGCACGGCCAGCTCGGCCAGGGCCACGCCGAGGCCGCCGCCCGAGACGTCGTGGATCCCGTCCACCAGTCCGTCGCCGCCGGCCACACCTTCGGCCACCAGGCCGGCGACGAAGTCGACCAGGCGGCCGTGACCGGCCAGGTCGATCGCCGGCAGCGTGCCGTTGCGGTGGTGGCGCAGCTGGACCGCCCAGCGCGATCCGGCGAGCGACGGCGGCCGGCGGCCGGCGTCGCGGGTGCCGACGCTGGCATCCAGGAGCACCAGGGTGCCGCCGTCGACCAGTGACACGCCCGGCGGGCGGGCGGCCAGCCGGTCGATCAGCCCCAGGCCGCCGATGACGGGCGTGGGGTCGATGTCCTTGCCGTGGCTCTCGTTGTACAGGCTCACGTTGCCGCCGATCACCGGCAGGTCGAGGGCCAGGCACGCCTCGCGCATGCCGTCGATGGACTCGGACAGCTGCCACATGACCTCGGGATGCTCGGGGTTGCCGAAGTTGAGGCAATTGACGACGGCCTTCGGCGTCGCCCCTGCACACGCGAGGTTGAGTGCGGCCTCGGCGACGGTGGCCGCAGTGCCGGCCCGGGGGTCGAGGGCGCACCATGTCGGGTTGGAGTCCGTGGTGAGCGCCAAACCACCCTCGGACGCCGGCAGGCCGGGAGCGGCCAGGCGCAGCACGGCGCTGTCGCCGCCCGGTCCCTCGACCGTGTTGAGGAAGAGCTGGTGGTCGTACTGGCGGTAGACCCAGGTCGGGTCGGCCACGAGAGCGAGCACGTCGCGGCCGCAGTCCACCGGAGCCGGCAGCGCTCCGGGGTCGTCGGCCAGGCGGGCGTCCTGGTCCGCCGGACGCACCATGGGTCGGTGGTAGAGGGGCGCGTCCTCGCTGAGGGCGGCAGCGGGCACGTCGCCGAGGACCGGCCCGTCGAAACCGTCGAGGATGCGCAGCCGGCCGGGAGCGCCCTCCGGCGCCGCCGTGACCTTGCCGACCACGGCCGCCCGGACCTCCCACTTCTCACACAGCTCCTGGACCCGGGGCAGGTCTTCGGGGGTGACGATGGCGAGCATCCGCTCCTGGCTCTCGGACGTCATGACCTCGTAGTCCACCATCCCGGGTTCCCGCCGGGGCACGGCCGACACGTCGACATCCATGCCGACTCCGCCGCGTGCCGCTGTCTCGCTGGTGGCGCACACCAGGCCCGCGCCGCCGAGGTCCTGGATACCGACGACCAGCTTGGCGTCGAGCAGCTCGAGGCAGGCCTCGATGAGCCGCTTCTCCTCGTACGGGTCGCCCACCTGCACGCTCGGCCGTTTGGCCTCCTCCTCCGCTTCATCGCCGCCGCCGAACCCGGCCGAGGCCAGGACGCTCACGCCCCCGATGCCGTCCCGCCCGGTCGAGGAGCCGAGCAGGACGGCCAGGTTGCCGGGTCCTGACGCCTGACCGAGCACCAGGCGCTCGGTCGGGAGCACCCCCAGGCACAGCACGTTGACCAGCGGGTTCTCCGCGTAGCAGGGGTCGAAGGTGAGCTCGCCGCCGATAGTCGGGACCCCGACCGAATTGCCGTATCCGGAGATGCCGGCGACGACGCCCTCGATCAGCCACTGCTGCCTCGGCTCGGTCGGGTCGCCGAAGAAGAGCGGGTCCATCACGGCGATGGGGCGGGCGCCCATGGTGAAGATGTCGCGGAGGATGCCGCCGACCCCGGTGGCCGCCCCCTGGTAGGGCTCGATGGCCGACGGATGGTTGTGGGACTCGATCCTGATGGCCACGGCGATGCCGTCGCCGGCGTCGATGACCCCGGCGTTCTCACCTGGGCCGACCAGCACATGGGGCGCCTCGGTGGGCAGGCGCCGCAGGTGGACCCTCGACGACTTGTAGGAGCAGTGCTCGCTCCACATGACGGCGAACAGCGCAAGCTCGAGGTGATTGGGCGCACGCCCGAGGATGCCGACGACCTCGTCGCGCTCGGCGTCGGTCAACCCGAGCGCACGGTGCAGCGGCTCCCCCGTCGCGGTCACCAGTTCGGCCTGCTCGTCTCCGCTCGGGTCCATGGACCGCAGCGTACCCGGCCCCTGCCCGATCGCAGATGGCCGGACCGGCCGTTCACCGGTGACCGATGGAGGTCGTCCACCTCCTACGACGAAGCAGACTCGATCGACGCGTCTCTTTGATCCCTATCCACCCCGACCGACGGAACCCGTTGGCCCCGGCGCCAATGGGTGTTCCCCATCCACGGCCCCTGGAATTCCACGAATACCCACCTGCGCCCGACCGCGCCGACGGTGCGCCACGCTGCATCGTCGGACACCCGGGTGGCACCGGATTTACCCACCTGCTCGGGCCGTGTCCGGGGGCGCGATTGGAATTCATTCAGGATGAAGTAACCTCTCTATTTGTCCTAAATACACGACTCTGGAGCAGTGACGACATGTCTGCAGCCACCACCGCCAAATCCCGGAAGAAGACCCCGATGTCCGCCGAGCACAAAGCTGCTCTGGCCAAGGGCCGCGAGGAGGGCCGCATCGTGCGGCAGTACCTCGAGGCGCTCGAGTCGACCAAGCCGCGCCGGGGCCGTAAGCGCACACCCGAGTCGATCCGAAAGCGCCTGGCCACCATCGACAACCAACTGCCCGAGGCCGAGCCGCTCAACCGTCTCCACCTCGTCGAGGAGAAGCAGCGGCTCGAGGCGGAGCTCGCACACAGCGGTGACACCGTCGACCTCGCCGCCCTCGAAAAGGCCTTCGTCAAGGTCGCCCGCCAGTACGGCGAGCGCAAGGGAATCTCCTACTCGGCCTGGCGCACGGTGGGCGTCAGCGCCTCGGTGCTGCAACAGGCCAAGATCCCCCGCACCCGGGGCTGACCCGGACAGCGCCCGATCGGTCCCCCCGGAGCCGTTCGGGCCCGTACCCGGGAGCGGTCCGCGGGTCGGGCGCCTGCCCCTCAGGCGGTGGGCGTCGGCGCTCCGGCGGAACGCAGGAGCGCCCCCAGGAGGACGGTGCCGTCCTGTGAGCCGAGCAGCGGGTCGGACGCCCGCTCGGGATGGGGCATGAGCCCCACCACGTTGCGCCCGGCGCTGCACACCCCGGCGATGTCGTCGACGGAGCCGTTCGGGTTGTCGACGTAGCGGAGCACGACGCGTCCTTCGTCACGCAGCTGTGCCAGCGTGGCCGAGTCGCAGGTGTAGTTGCCCTCGAAGTGGTTGATCGGGATCGACAGCTCGGTGCCGACGGCCACCCCGTCGGTCAGCGCCGTGTCGTCGCGCTCGACCCGGACGGCCACCGTGGTGCACACGAACCGGAGCCCCCGGTTCTTCTGCAGGGCGCCGGGCAGGAGCCCGGCCTCGGTCAGCACCTGGAACCCGTTGCAGATCCCCACCACGGGACCTCCGGATGCGGCGTAACCGGCGACGGCCTCCATCACCGGGGAGAAGCGGGCGATCGCACCGGGCCGCAGGTAGTCGCCGTGGGCGAAACCGCCCGGCAGGACCAGCGCGTCGTAGTGGCCGAGCGAGGTGGCCCCGTGCCAGACCAACTCGGCGTCGGCGCCCATCCGGGCCAGGGCCAGGACGGCGTCGTGCTCGCAGTTGGTCCCCGGGAACAGGACGACGCCGATGCGGGGGGCCATCAGGCGGACGCGTCGACGGGACGGACGGTCACGACCGATTCCTCGATGACGGGGTTGGCCAGGAGGCGGTCGGCCACCACCTTGGCCTGGGCCAGCGCGTCGGCGTCGTCGGCGGCAGCAAGGTCGAAGCGGAACGACTTGCCGGCCCGCACCGCGGAGACCCCGTCGAGGCCGAGGGCGGGCAGGGCCCGCTCGATGGTCGCCCCCTGCGGGTCGGCGATGCCGTCGCGCAGGAGCACCTCGACCTGCACCGAGAACTGTCGGGAGGCGGCCATGTCAGGCACCGTACCAGTCGGCCAGCGACCGTCCGCATACCCGCTCGTAGGCGGCCACGTAGCGGATGGACGTCGCCTCGACGATGCCGGGTGGCAGTGCCGGCGGCGGGGGTTGCTTGTCCCACGGCTGGGCCTCCAGCCAGTCGCGCAGGGGCTGCTTGTCGAACGACGGCGGGTTGGTACCGGGGGCGCAGTCGTCGGCCGGCCAGAACCGGGACGAGTCGGGGGTGAGCACCTCGTCGCACAACGAGAGCTCCCCGTCGATGTAACCCAACTCGAACTTGGTGTCGCAGATCACGATGCCCTGCTCCTCGGCGCGGCCGGCGGCGCGGGTGTAGGCGGCCAGGCACAGCTGGGCAGCAGCCTCGGCGGCCTCCTTGCCCACCAGGTCGATCGCCTCGGCCATCCCGATGTTGAGATCGTGTCCCTCGGTCGCCTTGGTGGACGGGGTGAAGATCGGCTCCGGTAGCGCCTGTGCGTGGAGCAGGCCGGCCGGCATGGCCATGCCGTGGACCGTGCCCTGGCGCTCATACTCCTTGTAGGCGGACCCGGCCAGGTAGCCCCGGACGATGCACTCGATGTCGAGCATCTCGGCCCGTCGGACCAGCATCGATCGGCCGGCCAGGTGGTCCAGGCCGCCGGGCAAGGCGGCCGCCCCGTCGGGGAAGTCGGCGGTGTCGGCGCTGAGCAGGTGGTTGGGCGCCAGGTCCGACAGCTCCTCCAGCCACGCCGCCGTCATGGCCGTGAGCACCCGGCCCTTGTCGGGGATCGGCTCCTCCATGATGACGTCGAAGGCCGAGATCCGGTCGGACGCGACCATAAGCAGCCGGCCGTCGCCGGCGTCGTAGAGCTCGCGCACCTTGCCGGACGACAGCAGGGGCAGGGGGGACGGTGTCATGGGGTGAGCTCCTCCAGGGCGTCGGTGAACCGGTGGACGTGGCGCAATGTGCGGGACAGGTCGAAGGCGGCGTCGAGCTCGGCCGGGGCCAGGGTGACCTCGGGGTCGGCGTCGAGGATCTGTCTGAAGCTGCGGCCCTCCTCCCACGCCGCCCGGGCGTCGCGCTGCACGATCCGGTATGCGGCGTCGCGGCTGAGGCCGCCGCTGACCAGTGCGAGGAGCACGGACTGGCTGAACACGAGGCCGTGGCTGCCCTCGGTCAGGGTGGCCAGCGCCCGCTCGGGGTGGAGGACCAGGCCCTCGACCAGGCCGGTGGTCTTCTGGAGCATGTAGAGCGTCAGCATGCTGGCGTCGGGCAGGACGACCCGCTCGACGGAGCTGTGGGAGATGTCCCGCTCGTGCCACAGGGCCACGTCCTCGAGTCCGGCCCCGAGGTAACCGCGCAGCACCCGGGCCAGCCCGCAAAGGCGCTCGGACAGGATCGGGTTGCGCTTGTGGGGCATGGCCGAGCTGCCCTTCTGGCCGGGCTTGAACGGCTCCTCCACCTCGCCGAGCTCGCTGCGCGCCATGTGGCGGATCTCGGTGGCGATCTGCTCGATGGTGGCACCCACCGACGCGCACGCCCACAGGAATTCGGCGTGCCGGTCGCGGGCCACCACCTGGGTGGCGGGCACCGGCACCAGCCCGAGGGCCTGGCACACGTGTGTCTCGACCCGGGGGTCGATGTTGGAGAACGTCCCGACAGCGCCGGACAGCTTGCCCACTGCCACCCGCTCCCGGGCCGCCCGCAGCCGCTGCACGTCGCGGTCGGCCTGCAAGGCCCACAGGGCGAACTTGGCGCCGAACGTGGTGGGCTCGGCGTGCATGCCGTGGGTGCGTCCGGTGACGGGGACGTCGATGGCCCCGAGCGCCCGGGCCTTGCAGACCCGGACCAGACCACCCGCTGCCTCGATGAGCAGATCGGCGGCACGGGTGAGCGTGGCGCACAGCGCGGTGTCGACCACGTCGGATGACGTGAGGCCGTAGTGGATCCACGACCCCTGGGGCTGGCCGATGGCCTCCTGGACCACGTCGACGAAGGCGGCCACGTCGTGGTCGGTCACCCGCTCGCGCTCGGCCACGGCCTCCACGAATGCGGCATCGACCTCGGGGGCGTGGGCCCTGCAGTACGCGGCTGCGTCGCCAGGTACGTCTCCGACCGCCACCCAGCCGTCGGTGGCGAGCAGCTCGACCCGGAGCCACATGGCGAATCGGGCCTCGTCGGAGAAGAGCGCGGCCATCTCCTTCGGGGCGTAGCGGGGAATCATCGGGGTGCCTCAGCTTTCAGACGGGGGGTGAGGTTGTCGGACGGCGGCTCAGGGGTCCTGTGGTCGGACCGGGACGCCTCGAGGGCGATGTCGGTTCGGTGGTGCATGCCGGGCCAGGCGATGGCGTCCACCCCGGCATAGGCGCGGGCGCGGGCCTCGGCGAGCGTTCCGCCGAGGGCGGTCACCCCGAGCACACGGCCGCCGGAGGTGACCACCCCGTCGCCCGACGGGTCGGGGGCGGTGCCGGCGTGGAAGACGGTGACCCCGGGCAGTGCGCCCGCCCGTGTGAGGCCGGCGATGGCGTCACCGGTGCGCGGGTGCTCGGGGTAGCCCTCGGACGCCAGCACGACGCAGACGGCCGCGTCGGGGATGACGCGCGGGATGGTGACCAACGCGCCGGCGGCCGCCTCGGCCAGCAGCGCACACAGGTCACCGGCGAACCGGGGGAGGACCACCTGGGTCTCCGGATCGCCGAAGCGGACGTTGAACTCGAGCACCTTGGGTCCCGACGGGGTGAGCATGAACCCGGCGTAGAGGACGCCCCGGTAGTCGATACCCCGGGCACGCAGTGCCGCTACCAGCGGGGCGACGGCTTCGTCCACCAGTGATGCCACCAGCGCGTCGTCGACCGAGGGCACCGGCGAATACGCCCCCATGCCCCCGGTGTTCGGGCCGAGGTCGCCGTCGTCGCGGCGCTTGAAGTCCTGGGCGGGGGCGAGAGGCGCCAGGCGCTGGCCATCGCACAGCACGAGGAGCGAGCACTCGGGGCCGGTCAGCCCTTCCTCGATGACGACCCGTCGGCCGGCGCTCCCGAAGGCCTCGCCGGACAGCTTGGCGGCCACGTCGGCCTCGGCGTCGGCCAACGAGTCGGTGACCAGGACGCCCTTGCCCGCCGCCAGCCCGTCGGTCTTGACCACCCACGGGCCGTCGAGGGACCGGAGGAACTCGACGGCGGGACCGACCTGGTCGAACACGCCGAACCGGGCCGTAGGCACCCCGGCCTCGGCCAGCAGCTCCTTCATGAACGCCTTCGACCCCTCGAGACGGGCGCCGTCGGCACCGGGTCCGAACACCAGTCGGCCGGCAGCCCGCAGTCGATCGGCCAGGCCGTCGACCAGCGGTGCCTCGGGCCCGATCACGTACAGGTCGGCCTCGACCTCCTCGGGCGGCAGGGCCACACTGGTGATCGAGTGGCCTTCCGGCGAGGTCCCCGTGATCCCGGGGTTTCCGGGGGTGACGACGACGTCGGCCGTGCGGGCCAGCACGGTCGCCAGCGCGTGCTCGACGACCGCCGGACCCGACCACGCATACGGTGCGGACCGGCCGGGGTGACGAGGTCGGACCGGAACGAGCCCCCCGGCTCATGCGGCGAAGCGGACGAACTGCTCGCGGCCGGGGCCCACGCCGACGAGCCGCACCGGCACGCCGATCTGCTCGGCCAGGAAGTGCACGTAGTCGCGGGCGGCCTGGGGCAGGTCACCGATCTCGGTGGCCGACGAGATGTCGGTCTTCCACCCCGGTAGCTCCTCGTAGACCGGGGTGACCTGGTGGAACACCGACTGGTGGTACGGCGGGTGGGTGAAGCGCTCGCCGTCCGCCTCGTAGGCCACGCACACCTTGACGGTGTCGAAGGTGTCGAGCACGTCGAGCTTGGTAAGGGCCACCTCGGACAGCGAGTTGAGCCGGACCGCCTGGCGCATCATGACGGCGTCGAACCAACCCGGTCGGCGCCTGCGCCCGGTGTTCACCCCGTACTCGTGACCCCGGTCGACCAGGGTGTCGCCGATCCCGTCGGTCAGCTCGGTGGGGAACGGCCCGCTGCCCACCCGGGTCACGTACGCCTTGGCGATCCCGATCACCTCGTCGATGTAGCGCGGGCCGACGCCGGCGCCGGTGCAGGCCCCGCCCGCCACCGGGTTGGACGACGTCACGAACGGGTAGGTGCCGTGGTCGAGGTCGAGGAAGGTGGCCTGCGCCCCCTCCAGCAGCACGTTGGCACCGCGCTCGAGGGCGTCGTGGACGAGGCCGACCGTGTCGGCCACCATCGGGGCGATCCGGGGGGCGAGCTGGTCGAGGTAGAGCCCGCAGATGTCGTCGGCCGACAGGGGCAGCCGGTTGTAGACCTTGGCCAGGACCTGGTTCTTCTCCTTCAGCACCACGTCGAGCTTCTGGCGGAAGATCTTGGGGTCGAGGAGGTCCTGGACACGCAGGCCGACCCGCGACGACTTGTCGGCGTAGGCCGGGCCGATGCCTCGCTTCGTGGTCCCGAGCTTGTTCTTGCCCAGGTAGCGCTCGGCCAGCTGATCGAGCTCGTGGTGGTACGGCATGATCAGGTGGGCGTTGCCGCTGACCAGCAGGTTCGAGGTGTCGATGCCCTTGGACTCCAGCACGTCCACTTCGGCGAGGAGCACCGTCGGGTCGACGACGACGCCGTTCCCGATCACCGGGGTGATGTGGGGGTAGAGGATCCCGCTCGGCACCAGCTGGAGGGCGAAGGTCTCCCCGTCGACCACGATGGTGTGGCCGGCGTTGTGCCCGCCCTGATAGCGGACGACCAGTTCCATCTCCTTGGCCAGGAGGTCGGTGAGCTTGCCCTTGCCCTCATCACCCCACTGGGTCCCGACGACGACGGTTGCCGGCACGCGTCTCTCCTCCGTTGCGGATGCGGATTACGCACCAGTGTACCCCGGCCCACCGCGGCGGTCCGAGGGCCGTCGGCGCCGGTGCGAGGTCCACCCGCGCCGGTGCCGGAACTGGTCGACTGGACGGTGCGGGCCGCAGGGTGGCCGGGTCGGTGGGCGCCGCTCCGGGCCCGACGGATGGCGCCGCCACGACCAGGAAGGACCCATGGGCGCAACGCAACGAGGACCGGCGGGACGTTCGGGGCGGATTCCCCGGGCGGTCGCCGCCGGAGCGGCCTGCGTGGTCGCCGCCGCCCTGGCCGCCTGTGGCGGGTCGGGCAGTCCGGCCGCGTCGTCAGCGACCTGGTCGGCCGCCGTGCACCCGGAGCCGAAGGGACTGCCGGCCGGCTACTCGAGCATCTACGGCGTGTCGTGCCCACTCCCGTCGTTCTGCGCGGCGGTCGACGAGTCGGGGGACGCCACCTTCTGGAACGGAGCCACGTGGTCCACGCCGGCACCCGCCTCGCCGAACGGCACCCTCAATTCGGTGTCGTGCACCTCGGCCACCTTCTGCGTGGCGTTGTCGAGCCAGCTGGCCGTCACCTGGAACGGCCGTGCGTGGTCGTCCCCGGTGGCGGTGGGACCGGCACCCTCGGGACCCACCGGGGGCGAGTACCACGTGTCGTGCGTGTCGCCGACGTTCTGCGCATCGGTCAACACCGCCGGGGTGGCGAGCCTGTTCGACGGGACCTCATGGGGCCACGACGCCGTGGTCGACGACGGCACGGCGGCCAGGCCGGTGCAGGCCGTGTCGTGTGCTTCGAGGTCGTTCTGCGTGGTCGTGTCCGCCACCGGCAACATCGCCACGTTCAACGGGACGACCTGGAGCCGCCACTCGTCGCCCGGCCAGGCACTGCTCCATTCGGTGTCGTGCCCGACGCCGAGCTTCTGCATGGCCGTCGATCTGAGCGGGGACAGCCTGATCTGGGACGGCACGGCATGGCGGATCGGCGCGGTGGTCCCGGGCGCCGACGCACTCGACGTTTTCTGCGGCATGCCCGACGGCGAACCACTGCGCGGTGGCCCGCTCCGACGGATCGGTGGTCACCTGGCAGGACGGCGCCTGGGGTCAGCCCACGCCGGTGCTGGGTGGCGGCCCGCTGGCCACCGCCGACATCAGCTGCTCGGCGCCGTCCCTGTGCGCCCTGGTCGCTTCGTCGGGTGCCGTGGCCACGTCCCGTCCCTGAGCGACCCGGTCGCCGCCGCACCCGCGCCCGGTCGCCCGTCACGCGAGGACGACGGTGCCGTCCTCGGCATCCACGGTGACCGTCGACCCTTCGGGATAGCGGCCCTCCAGCAGCGCGAGGGCGAGTGGATCCTCCACCTGGCGCTGGATCACCCTGCGGAGCGGACGGGCCCCGAAGTCGGGATCGAAGCCGTTGTGGGCCAGCACCGTCTCGGCAGCGGGCGTGACCTCGAGCGACAGACGCCGTTCGGCCAGACGTGAACGCAGGCCCTGGAGCTGGATCGTGACGATCCGGTTCAGGTCGGCCTCGGTCAGGTTGCTGGAAGCGGACGATCTCGTCGATTCGGTTCACGAACTCCGGCTTGAAGTGCTGGATGGGCTCGCCCGGGATGTTCGACGTCATGATCAGCACCGTGTTGGTGAAGTCGACCGTCCGGCCCTGGCCGTCGGTCAGCCGCCCGTCCTCCAGGACCTGGAGGAGGATGTTGAACACGTCCGGGTGCGCCTTCTCCAACTCATCGAGCAGCACCACCGCGTAGGGGCGACGGCGGATGGCCTCGGTCAGCTGGCCGCCCTCCTCGTAGCCGACGTAGCCCGGAGGCGCCCCGACCAGCCGGGCCACCGAGTGGCGCTCCCCGTACTCGCCCATGTCGATCCGGATCATGGCCTTGGCGTCGTCGAACAGGAACTCGGCCAGGGCGCGGGCCAGCTCGGTCTTGCCGACGCCGGTCGGGCCCATGAAGAGGAACGAGCCGATGGGCCGATCCGGATTCGACAGCCCTGCCCTGCTCCGCCGGATGGCATTGGACACGGCGGAGACCGCCTCGTCCTGACCGACGACGCGGGCGTGGAGGGCGTCCTCCATGCGGACCAGCTTCTCCACCTCGCCCTCGAGTAGTCGGCTGACCGGCACGCCGGTGGCCCGGCTGACCACCTCGGCCACGTCCTCGGCGTCGACCTCCTCCTTGAGGAAGCGTTGGGACTTCTGGAGCTCGTCGAGGGCGGCGGTGGCCACCTCGATCTGGCGCTCGAGGTCGGGGACGACCCCGTAGGTGATCTCCGAGGCCTCGGCCAGGTTGCCCTCGCGACCCAGTCGCTCGGCGTCGCTGCGCCGCTGCTCGAGCTGGCCCTTGAGCGACTGGATGGTGGTGATGGCCTCCTTCTCGGACTGCCAGTGGGCCGTCATCGCCGAGGACTCCTCGGTCAGGTTGGCCATCTCCTCGTCCAGGCGGGCCAGACGCTCGGCCGAGGCCGGGTCCGTCTCCTTGGCCAGCGCCATGCGCTCGATCTCCAGCTGGCGGAGGCGGCGGGTGACCACGTCCAGCTCGGTGGGCATCGAGTCGATCTCGATGCGCAGCCGGCTGGCCGCCTCGTCCATCAGGTCGATCGCCTTGTCGGGCAGGAACCGGCCGGTGACGTACCGGTCGGACAGGACGGCCGCCGCCACCAGCGCGGCGTCCTGGATCCGGACCCCGTGGTGGACCTCGTAGCGCTCCTTCAGACCGCGCAGGATGGCGACGGTGTCCTCGCACCGACGGCGGCGGCACGAAGACCTGCTGGAAGCGGCGCTCGAGCGCCGCGTCCTTCTCGATGTGCTTCCGGTACTCGTCGAGCGTCGTGGCACCGATCATCCGCAGCTCGCCCCGCGCCAGCATGGGCTTGATCATGTTGCCGGCGTCCATCGCCCCCTCGGCACCGCCGGCGCCCACGATGGTGTGGAGCTCGTCGATGAAGGTGATGACCTCGCCCTCGGCGTCGGTGATCTCCTTCAGGACGGCCTTCAGCCGCTCCTCGAACTCGCCCCGGTACTTGGCCCCGGCGATCATCGAGCCCATGTCGAGGCTGATCACCCGCTTTCCCTTCAGCCCCTCGGGCACGTCGCCCTCGACGATCCGCTGGGCCAGGCCCTCGACGATGGCCGTCTTGCCGACCCCGGGCTCGCCGATGAGGACCGGGTTGTTCTTCGTCCGGCGGGACAGGACCTGGATGACCCGGCGGACCTCGTCGTCGCGTCCGATGACCGGGTCCATCTTCCCCTGACGGGCAAGGGCGGTCAGGTCCCGCCCGTACTTCTCGAGGGCCTGGAAGGTCTCCTCGGGGTTCTGGGAGGTGACCCGGTGGCTGCCGCGCACGTCGCGCAGCGCGGTCAGCAGCGCGTCGCGCGCCACACCCAGCCGGTCGGCCAGTGCCAGCAGCAGGTGCTCGACCGACAGGTACTCGTCGCCCATGTCGACCCGCTGGCGGTCGGCGGCGGCCGAGCGCGTCGCGCAGGTCGCGGTCGATGGTGGGCTCTGCACCGCCGAACGCCTGGGGCAGCCGCGCCAGCTCGTCCCCAATCCGGGCACGTACCACGGCGGGCTCCACCCCCACCCGGGTGAGGATGGGTCCGGCGATGCCGTCGGCCTGGTCGAGCACAGCCGCCAGCAGGTGCGCGGGGGAGACCTCGGCGTTGGAGGCGTCGCGGGCGCGCTCGACGGCTGAGGCCAACGCCTCCTGGGTCTTCATGGTCCAGCGTTCGGGGTTCAGGGTCATCGGGATCCTCCGTTTCCGTGCGGGGGTCGGCGGGTCATGCGGGTCGGGACGGGCAGCTGCGACAGCGGCACCAGGTCCCTGCGGTACTGGCGGTGGGTCACGGCCACCGCCTCCCGTGCGGCGTTGCGGGTGGCCTCGAGCTCGGCGTGGAGCCGGTCGACCTCGGCCTGGAGCTCGAGCACCCGGCGCACACCTTCCAGGTTGAGACCCTCGTTGGTCAGGACCTGGATCTGACGCAGGCGCTCGAGGTCCCGCTCGGAGAAGCGGCGGCTCCCGCCGCTCGTCCGGGTCGGGTCGAGCAGGCCCTTGCGCTCGTAGACGCGCAGCGTCTGCGGGTGCACGCCGGCCAGCTCGGCGGCCACCGAGATCACGTACACGGCCCGGGAACGGGCGTCGTCGCTCATCTCACACCCCCAGGGAGGCCCGCGACGGCGGCTCGATGACCCGGGCCAGCTCCTCCACCGCGGCGCGCTGCTCGTCGGTGAGTTCGGCGGGCACGGCCACCTCCACGGTCACCAGGAGGTCCCCGGCCGCCGACTTCTTCCCCCCGGGACGCCACGACCCTTCACCCGGAAGGTGCGCCCCGACGGCGTGCCCGGGGCGACACGCAGGGTCACCGGGTCGCCCAGGGTGGGCACCGTCAGCGTGGTACCCAGGGCGGCCTCGGCGAAGCCCACCGGCACAGTCAGGGTCAGGTTGTTGCCCTTGCGCCCGAAGAGGCTGTGCCGGCCCACCCGGGCGATGACGTAGAGGTCGCCGGCGGGACCGCCGCCACGGCCGGCCGCACCGCGCCCCTTGACCCGGATGCGCTTGCCGTCCTCCACGCCGGCGGGGAGGCGGACCTTGACCGACCTGTTCCGGTGCTCGACGCCCGAGCCCGAGCACGTCGGGCACGGGTGGGTCACGATCGTGCCCCGTCCGCTGCACTGCGGGCAGATCTGACTGAGGGAGAACAGCCCCTGGTTGTCCTGGAGGGTGCCGGTGCCGCCACAGCGCGGACACGTGTCGGGGCGGGTGCCCGGCGCCGAGCCCGAGCCCGAGCAGGTGTGGCACCTGGCGTCGGTCGTGACGTTGACCGAGGTGGTGACGCCCGTCACGGCGTCCTCGAAGGTCAGGTGCAGCTCGGTCTCGACGTCGGCACCCCGCTGGGGTCCGGCCTGCTGGGCGTTTCGGCGACCCCGACCGAACAGCCCGCCGAACAGGTCGCCGAGGTCGCCGACGTCCTGGGCGCGGTAGGTCCCGCCTCCGGGAAAGCCGCCGCCACCACCGAACCCGCCCGCGGCCGGACCCATGGTGCGGACCTCGTCGTACTCCTTGCGCTTGTCGGCGTCGCCCAGGACGTCGTAGGCGGCCGAGATCTCCTTGAAGAGCTCGTCGTCTCCCGGATTGGTGTCCGGGTGGTGCTTCTTGGCCAGCTTCCGGTACGCGCTGGTGATCTCCTTGGCGGTGGCGGTGCTCGCCACGCCGAGGGTCTTGTAGTAGTCCTTCTCGAACCATTCGCGCTGCGGCGCCACCGTGTCTCTTCTCTGTTCTGTCCGTCCTGCGGTGTCTTCTGTGTCCTGCCGTCGGGCCCGGCCGGGTCAGCCCTGGACCATGACCATGGCCGGGCGGACCACGGTGCCGTGCCATCGGTAGCCGGCCCGCATCACCTGGGCCACGACCGGCTCTCCCGACGCCGTCGGCTCGGCCCCGTCCGGTGCGGGGACCTGCCCCACGGCCTCGTGGGCGTTCGGGTCGAACTCCTGGCCGACCGGGTCGATCCGCTCGAGCCCCTCCTTGACGAGGACACCCTGCAGCAGCCCGGAGGCCGCCACCAGCGCCTTCGCCTCGTCGGACTCGTACTCGCCGACGTGGTCGGTGGCCAGGTCGAGGGCGTCGAGCACCGGCAGCAGCTTGTCCACCAGGGACGCCGCGGCGCGGGCCACCTGGTCGGCCTGCTGCTTGGCCACCCGCTTCTTGTAGTTCTCGAACTCGGCCTGGATCCGCCGCAGCGAGTCGAGGTACTCGTCCCGTTCAGCCAGTGCGGCCGCCAGCGGGTCGACCTCGGCCGGCTCGGCCTCGACCACCTCGTCCCCACCCACGGAGCCGTCGTCGACGAGCTCCGCCTCGACGACGTCGTCGTCGACCGGGCCGGGGGTGGGGGTCGCTCCGGCCCCCACCCCGTCACCGTCACCGTGGGACCGCGTCCCGTCTGCGTGGGTCATCGACGATCAGCCCTTCTCGTCGACGATCTCGGCGTCGACCACCTCGTCGTCGTTGGCCTCCTCGGCCGGCACCTCGCCACCCGGTGCCGACGCGCTCTCCTTGGAGGCCTCCTCGTAGAGGCGCTGGCTGAAGGACTGGCTGGCGCTGAGCAGCGTCTCGGTCGAGGTCTTGATGGCCTCGACGTCGGTGCCGGCCAGTGCCTCCTTGAGGCTGGCCAGCCCGGACTCGACCTTCTCCTTCTCGTCGCCCTCGAACTTCTCGCCCTGGTCCTTCAGGAGCTTCTCGGTCTGGTAGACGAGCGAGTCGGCGTTGTTGCGGACCTCGGCCTCTTCCTTCCGCCTCCGGTCGTCCTCGGCGTGGGCCTCGGCGTCCTTCACCATGCGCTCGATGTCGTCCTTGGCCAGCGAGGACTGGCCGGTGATGGTCATGGACTGCTCCTTGCCCGTCGCCCGGTCCTTGGCCGACACGTGGACGATGCCGTTGGCATCGATGTCGAAGGTGACCTCGATCTGGGGCACGCCGCGTGGGGCGGGGGCAGGTCGACCAGCTGGAACTTGCCCAGCGTCTTGTTGTACATCGCCATCTCCCGCTCGCCCTGCAGGACGTGGACCTCGACCGACGGCTGGTTGTCGTCGGCGGTGGTGAACACCTCGCTCCGCTTGGTCGGGATGGTCGTGTTGCGCTCGATGAGCCGGTGCATCACCGCGCCCTTTGTCTCGATCCCCAACGACAGCGGGGTCACGTCGAGCAGGAGCACGTCCTTGACCTCGCCCTTCAGCACGCCGGCCTGGACGGCGGCGCCGATGGCAACGACCTCGTCCGGGTTGACGCCCTTGTGGGCCTCCTTGCCGGTCAGCGACTGGACCAGGTCCTGCACCGCGGGGATGCGGGTGGACCCGCCGACGAGGACCACGTGGTCGATGTCGGACTTGGACAGCCCCGAGTCGGCGATGGCCTGGTCGAAGGGACCCTTGCACCGTTCGACCAGGTCAGCCGTGAGCTCGTTGAACTGGGCCCGGGTCAGCGTGACGTCCAGGTGCTTCGGGCCCTCGGACGTGGCGGTGATGAACGGCAGGTTGATCTGAGTCTGCTGGACCGAGGACAACTCGATCTTGGCCTTCTCGGCGGCCTCCTGGAGGCGCTGGGTGGCCATCTTGTCGGCGGACA
Organism: uncultured Actinomycetota bacterium; assembly: GCA_963835445.1. Classification (GTDB taxonomy): domain Bacteria; phylum Actinomycetota; class Acidimicrobiia; order Acidimicrobiales; family RAAP-2; genus Bog-756. The sequence goes on along the minus strand of CAWIFO010000001.1, from coordinate 60,308 downwards.
GGTCCACGCCCTCGGTGTCCTTGAACGTCTTGACCAGCCAGTCGATGACCTTCTGGTCCCAGTCGTCGCCACCCAGCTTGGAATCGCCCGAGGTCGACTTCACCTCGAACACGCCGTCGCCGATCTCGAGCACCGACACGTCGAACGTCCCGCCGCCGAGGTCGAAGACGAGCACGGTCTGGTCGGCGCCTTCCTTGTCGAGCCCGTAGGCCAGAGCGGCGGCCGTCGGCTCGTTGATGATTCGGAGCACCTCCAGGCCGGCGATGGCGCCTGCCTCCTTGGTGGCGGTCCGCTGGGCGTCGTCGAAGTAGGCCGGTACGGTGATCACCGCCTGGGTGACGGTGTCGCCCAGGAACGCCTCGGCGTCGCGCTTCAGCTTGCCGAGGATGCGGGCCGAGATCTCCTGCGGCGTGTAGTCCTTGCCGTCGATGTCGACCGTCCAGCCGGTGCCCATGTGGCGCTTGACGGACCGGATGGTCCGGTCGGGGTTGGTGATGGCCTGGCGCTTCGCCACCTCGCCGACGAGGACCTCACCGGACTTGGCGAAGCCCACGACGGACGGCGTGGTACGACCGCCCTCGGCATTCGGGATGACGACGGGCTCGCCGCCCTCCAGCACGGCGACCACCGAGTTGGTGGTCCCGAGATCGATTCCTACGGCCTTGGCCATGATGTCCTGCCTCCTACTCCCCACCCTCTGCGGGCCCGGGGCTTCGTGTGCTTCCTGTCTGTCGTGTCTCGGGTGCTGCTCGACTCCTGGGGCGTCCCGACGTACCGGACCCCGCTTACTCGGCTGATTCGTGCCTCCTGCAGTGCCGGTCCTTCTACTCCACCGACAATGATAGCAAACCTGAGTGGCTCTGCAATAGGTTTTTTGAACAATTCTGCTGATGTCTGTTGCGCTGGGGCCGGGATACGCTCGGCCCATGCCCCAGCTGGTACTCCTCCGCCACGGCCAGTCCCTCTGGAACGCCGAGAACCTCTTCACCGGGTGGTACGACGTCGACCTCACCGTCCAGGGCGAGGAGGAGGCCCGCGCCGCCGGCCGCCTGCTGGCCTCGGAGCCCGGACTCGACCTGCGGGTGGTCCACACCTCGCTCCTCACCCGGGCGATCCGGACCGCGACCTCACGCTGGAGACGGCTGGTCGTGCGTGGCTCCCGGCCAAGCGGCACTGGCGGTTGAACGAGCGCCACTACGGGGCCCTGCAAGGCCTCGACAAGAAGGAGACGGCGGCTCGCCACGGCGACGCCCAGGTGAAGGAGTGGCGCCGCAGCTACGCCACCCCGCCACCACCGGTCGAGCGCGGCGACACGCACGACCCGGCAGGCGACCCCCGCTACCGCGACGTGCCGGCGGACGTCCTGCCGCTGACCGAGTGCCTGGCCGACGTCGTCGCCCGGGTGGTTCCCTACTGGGCCGACGCCATCGTCCCCGACCTGCTGGCCGAGGGGGCGCGAGGTGGCGCCGTACTGGTCGTCGCCCACGGGAACAGCCTGCGCGCCCTGCGCAAGCACATCGAGGGCATCGGCGACGACGCCATCGTAGACCTCGAGATCCCGACCGGCCTCCCCTACCGCTACGCCCTGGCCGGTGACCTCTCGGTCGTCTCCCACGGGTTCCTCGGCGACGCCGAAGCGGCCGCGGCCGCGGCGGAGGCGGTCCGCCGGCAGGCCGGCTGAGCCGGTCCCGCCGACCGGCACCCGGGCCGGACCGGCCACCGGCACCGGGCCGCTCACGCGACGAGCGGCCGACCCGGAGGCCGACCGCTCGTCCTGTTCCGCCGCCGGAGGGGGGTTCCGACGGTTTCTGCGCTGTCGGGAGGAGGGGGGCTTCCCCCGACAGGGTCTTGGAGCCCGGTGGCCGGGCGCGGTAGCTAGAGGGCGTCCGCTCCCCGCTCGCCGGTCCGGACCCGGATGAGCTCGTCGACGGGGAGGATCCAGACCTTCCCGTCGCCGATCTTCCCGGTGCCGGCGGCGTCGACGATGGCGTTGGCCACGTCATCCACCTGGCCGTCGTCGACGATCACCTCGAGCCGGATCTTCGGCACGAACTCGACCTCGTACTCGGCACCCCGGTACACCTCGGTGTGTCCCCGTTGGCGCCCGAATCCCTGGGCTTCCGTGAGGGTCATCCCGTGGACACCGAGGGCCTTGAGGGCCTCCTTGACCTCGTCGAGCTTGAACGGCTTGAGCACCGCCACGATGAGTTTCATTCTGCACTTCTCCTTGTCGTAACCGTTGTGGGCGTGTCAGCTGCCGGCAGAGCCGGTGCGGACCCGGTCACACCGGTTCCTCTTCGCTGGCGGGTGCCTCCGACTTGTGCCGGGCGGCGCTGGCCTCACCGGCCATGGCGAAGGCGCCGACCCGCTCGCCGAGTGTCTCGGTCGGGAAGGCTTCCTCACCGTGGATGGCCAGGTCGCCGACCTCGAGCACCTCGTCGCTGTAGCGAGCACCCCGCAGGACCAGGCCGATCAGCTTCATCAGGATGAAGGTGATGACCGCCGACCACAGGATGACCCACATGGCGGCCCGGGCCTGTTCCCACAGCTGGTGGGCGGAGCCCGTGTAGATGAGCCCGTTGACGCTGAAGGGCAGACAGGCCGTCGACGTCGGCGCATAGGTCAGGGGGACCGAGGCGGGCCCGCACGGGAACTGGATCATGCCCGGATCGGCGAAGATACCGAGCAGGAGTCCGCCCAGAAGGCCGGCCATCCCGTGGGTGTAGATGACGCCGAGGGCGTCGTCCACCTTCGAGAAGGGCTTGACCTTCGAGAGGAAGTTCCAGGCGAACCACACGACGACCGTGCAGATGGCGCCGATGTAGATGGCGCCCTGGCCGTTGACCCAGCCGGCGCACGGGGTGATCCCGACGAGGCCGCAGATCATGCCGTTCACTCCACCCAGGAACGTGGGCTTCTTCTCCTTCGAGAGCCAGGCGTCCATGGCGACCCAGACGATCACACCGGTGGCCGTGGCCAGGTTGGTGTTGACCACGGCCGCCGCAGCGTCAGCACCTGCGTAGTACGGGTCGCCCCCGTTGAAGCCGTTCCAGCCGAGCCACAGGATGCCGGCCCCCACCCCGGCCATGACCAGGTTGTTCGGGATGGCGTGCTGCCGGTCTCGCAGGAGCCGTGGTCCGAGCACCCAGGCGGCCACGAATCCGGATACACCGGCGGACATGTGGATCACGTACCCACCCGAGTAGTCGAGCGCACCCTCCTGGGCGAAGTAACCGCCGCCCCAGAGGAGGAAGGCGTTGACGCTGTAGACGAAGGTCGACCACAGCGGCACCAGCAGACACCAGGCGCTGAACTTGATCCGGCCGAGCACGCTGCCCATGAACAGCAGCGGGGTGATGGCCGCGAAGACGAACTGGAAGTAGGCCAGCGTGGCAGTCGGGAAGTGGAAGGGGATGGCAGTGTTGGCCGCGGAGACCGCTTGACCCTGTTCACCCAAGCTGCTGGTGATCGGACCCGGCTTGCCCCAGAAGTTGTGGAAGAAGTAGCTCAACCCCTTTCCGGTGCCGAACTGGGTCTGCACGCCGTCCTTCACACCTCCGCCCCAAGAGTTGGCGCCGAAGCCCATCTTGTATTCGTAGAGGAACCAACAGACCATGACGAGCGAGAAGCCCGCGAACATCATGGCCATGACGTTGACCGCCCACTTCTTCTGGACGAGCGACGCATAGAGCACCGCAAGGGCTGGCAGGCTCATCAGGCCGACGAACGTCGCGGCCACCATCTGCCACGTGTTGTCGGCCGGGTTGAGCCACGACGGGTACGGGATCAATACCAAGTTTGCTGCTAGCACTGCTGGGTGCTCCTCTCCTCAGATGCCTCGTGCGTTGACTGCTTCCCGGCCGACCGGTCTCTTGCGGGAACGGCCAGCGGGAGCCAAGGCAGGCAGATTCGCTCTGCCGGGTCACACAATGCAGCGTGGGGATTTCGGCACGGTCACTGCAGTGTTACCAACGTGTGAACTGGGCCACGGTCAGCCGTAGCCACCGAAGGAGTGGGGAACTCCCTGGTCAGCGGGCAGTCGACGCGGCGCGTCCCACGGGCGTCGCCCGATCGGCACCATGACCGCGGCCACACAGTGGCACGGAGTGCCTCCCGGACCGGTCGTTGATCGACGGGTCCGTCACTAGCGGGGAGACGCCGGCGGGGTGGTGGCGGTGCGGTGGTGGCGGTGCGGTCGCCCTGCCCGGCACCGTCCCGAGTGTCGGCATCCGGTGCGCACCGGTTGCGGGATGCCCGTGGTCTTCGAGTGCGCCCGGAACACGAACGTGCCGGGTTCTTCGATCAGGAGTCGGTCTTCGGTGGCTTGATCGGCTTGGCCGGACCGGTGACCGGAGGCGTGTAGCGCTTGTTGGGCTGGGCCCGTCGTGCCGGGCCGCCGGGCGCGGAAGGCCCGTCCTCTGCTTTGGCCACCTTCAGCTTCTGCCCCAATCGATACGCGTGAACCAGGTACCACGACCCGATGAGGAGGAAGGGGACGCCGAATCCCCAGTAGTGCAGGTTGAACACCGACAGGCCGTAGAGGGCACAGGCGATCCCCAGGAACAGGCGCTTCCGGAACCAGGCACTGGCCAGCATGATGAAGGCCAGGCCGAAGAGCACGATGGTCAGCGAGCTGTCCACGGAGGAGACCGGCTTGCCGCCCTTCGAGCTGAGACTGCTGACCACGAGGATGGCGACGAGCCCGGCGAGCGGAGCGGCGGCCAGGCCGATCAGTCGCTCCTTGTCGTCGGCGTGGGCGACGGCCTCCTCGAGTTCCTCGACGGTTTCGGGACCCTGGACTTCCGCGGCCGGTCGGGAGTCGGCCTTGATCACGGCGCGGGTGAATCGCTCCGCGAGTGTGGGCTTGTCCGGATCGGCGGCCATGCGCCACGGTAGCGCGGCGCGAGGCGGCATCTCCAAGTCGGCCGAACGCGGTCAGGCCGCGGATGCGTCGCGGCGGTGCCGCACCACCACCCATACGCAGGCGCCGATCGCTACCGCCAGCACCACGGCGGGCAGCACCACCCGGGCGACGGATGCATGCTCCGCCGCCACCGTCTGGGACGTCGAGAACAGGGCGGGGTCACTCGGCGCGACGATGCCGTGGACGGTCGAGCCGACCGGCAGGTTCTGGGTTCCCGGTACCCCTTCGGAGTAGGTATGTCCCTGGTACACGTAGGTTCCTGTGCACTCGAAGCCGGCCGGGCTCTGCCCTGTCCCTCCGATGAGTGCCAGGCAGCGGGTCACCGTGAGTTCCACGGGAACGCTGTTCGCTCTGAGGGTGTCGATCTGGTTGTTCTTGCGGATTCCGGCGACGAGCACCACGCCGGCCACCGCCATCACCACCACCAGGCCGAGGACCGCGGCCACGTACTTGATCCGGGCGGCGTCGACCTGGACACCGGCACCACGCAGCGCTCCCACCCGGTCGGGGTCGGTCGGTTCCTCGTCGGGGCCAGTGGCTCCGGGCTCCTCCACCCCACTCATGTGCGGCATCCATCCCTCGCGTCGTAGGCGCACCGCCATCGAGCACGGCACAGACCGGTGAGCGGTCGATGGTAGCAGCGGCACCGTTTGCGGTCCGGCTGCCGTCGATCCTGCATGTGCCGGTCGATCCCCGTTACCCTTGCGCCATGGCATCAGGACCCAAGGCCACCGACCTCAAGGAGATCTGGCTGTTCTCCAGCTGCACCGGCGCGGAGCTGCGGAAGATCCGGGCATCACTGGACGCCGTGTCGGTGCCGGCCGGCAAGATCCTGGTGGAAGAGGGCCGGATCGGTCAGGAGTTCTTCATCATCGTCGACGGCTCCGCCAAGGTGACCCGCAACGGCCGGAAGGTGGCCAACCTCGGGGCCGGCAGCCACTTCGGCGAGCTCGCACTCCTCGACCGTCGCCCACGCTCGGCCTCGGTGGTGTCGGAGACGGACATGGACGTGCTGGTGATGTCGCAGCGCCAGTTCAACGGCCTGCTGGAGTCGGTGCCCACCATCGCCCGCAAGATGCTCTCCGCACTGGCCACCCGCTTGCGCGAGGCCGACGCCAAGGCGTTCGACTGATCGACTGACGGCCCCCGGGCCCCGGTGGCCTGGCTGGGCCAGCCCGGTGGCTCGGTGCTTCAGCCCGAGGTCTCGGTGCTCTCGTCGGGCAGTACCGGGTCGGCCGACGACGAGGCGCCGACGGCCACCGGGTCCCCCATCGACTCCTCGAGCAGTTGGGACAGGTCCAGGACCCGGACGTCGTCCTCCTTGGCGTTGGCCCGCACGGCGTCGTCCAGCATGATCATGCAGTAGGGACACGCGGTCGAGACCACGTCGGCACCGGTACCGATCGCCTCGGCGGTACGGTCCATGTTGACCCGGGTGCCGATGTTCTCCTCGAGCCACATGCGCGCCCCGCCGGCCCCACAGCAGAAGCCCTTCTCGCGGCAGCGCTTCATCTCGATCTGCTTCGCGCCCGGGATGGCGTCGATGACCGAGCGGGGCTCGTCGAAGACCCGGTTGTGGCGGCCCAGGTAGCACGGGTCGTGGTACGTGACCGAGCCGGCGTAGCCGCCGCCCGGGGTCAGCTTGCCGGCCTGCACGAGGTGGTCGAGGAGCTGGCTGTGGTGGATGACCTCGAAGTTCCCACCCAGGGCCGGGTACTCGTTGGCCAACGTGTTGAAGCAGTGCGGGCAGGTGGCGATGACCTTCTTCACCCCAGCATCGGTGAGCGTCTCGATGTTCTTCATCGCCTGCTCCTGGTACAGGTACTCGTTGCCCAGGCGGCGGACCGGGTCGCCGGTGCACGACTCCCTGGGGCCGAGGATCCCGAACGTGACGCCGGCCCGGTGCAGCATGCGGGCCGTGGCCTGGGCCCCCTTGCGGGCCCGCTCGTCGAGCGAGCCGGCACAGCCCACCCAATAGAGGTACTCGATGTCGTCGGGGATGGTGCCCGTGATGACCGGGACCTCGAAGTCGAGCGACTCGATCCACTCGGTCCGCTTGGAGCCGCCGAGGCCCCACGGGTCGCCCTGGTTCTCGACGTTGCGGAGCATGAGCCCGGCCTCGGACGGGAACTCGGACTCCATCAGCACCTGGTAGCGGCGCATGTCGATGATGGTGTCGATGTGCTCGATGTCGACGGGGCACTGCTCGACGCAGGCCCCGCACGTCGTGCACGACCACAGCACGTCGGGATCGATCACGTTGCCGACCAGGTTCTCCACCTCGACGCCGGCGGCGCGGTTCTTCTGGAGCATGCGGTCGGCGTTGGCGAACATGTTGTCGCGCAGGTCCATGATGAGGAGCTTCGGCGACAGCGGCTTGCCGGTGTTCCACGCCGGACACTGGGATTGGCAGCGGCCGCACTCGGTGCAGGTGGCCATGTCGAGGAGCTGCTTCCACGAGAAGTCTTCGATCCTCCCGGCGCCGAAGACGGCCTCGTCCTCGTCGCCCACGTCCTCCATCGACATGTCCGGGGTGGAGGCCAGGGCGCCAAGTGCCCGGGGCCGGCGGGAGGTGGCGACGTTGATCGGGGCGAGGAAGATGTGGAGGTGCTTCGAGTAGGCGACGAAGACCAGGAATCCCATGATGATGGCGATGTTGACCAGCAGGAAGGTGGTCTCGAGGACGCTGTTCACCCCGGTGCCGAGCGGGGCGAGGGCCCGGGCCAGGGTGTGCGATGCGAACGCCCACTGCCCGTAGGGGAAGTAGCCGGTGTTCACCTGGGCGGCCCGGTACAGCAACAGCGAGCTGATGACCCCGAAGATGGCGAGGAGGACCAGCCAGGCGGCGCCGGTGTGGGAGCCGAAGAAGCGGGACCGACGGTTCTCGCGCTTGGGCGAGTGCTTCACCCGGATGACGATGAACGTGGCGATCGACACGAGCACGGCGACGGCGAAGAAGTCCTCGATGAAACCGATGACGGCGGTGTTGCCGATGAGCGGGATGGCGAAGCTCCGGGCGAACAGGTTCCCGAAGGCCTCGAGGATGGTGAGGATGAGGATGGTGAAGCCCCACATGGTGAAGAAGTGGGCCATGCCCGGAACGGTCCACTGGAGGAGCTTCTTCTGACCCGCCACCTCGACGAGCTCGGCCTTGAGCCGCGCCGGGATGTCCCGGGCCCGGCTCGGCACGGCGGGCTGGCCGGACGCGATGAGGCTCCCGAGCCAGTAGAACCGTCGGCCCGCGATGGCGAGCATCACCACGGTGATGCCGAGTCCGAGAACCAGTCTGATGGCCACTGCCGTTTCCTCCTAGAAGTTACTGACGGGTAACAAAGCTAGCCGGGGTCGGGACGGGCGGGACAATCCGCCGGTCAGGCGCGGAAGTTGTCCGCGTACCGACTCGGGGTCGGGCCCCACTGGCCCTGGTACTTCGACTTGAGCCCGTCCGACCCGTAGGGGACGTCGGCGGGTGTCGTCATCTGCAAGAAGCTGATCTGGCCGATCTTCATGCCGGGGTAGACGGTGATCGGCAAGTTGGCCACATTGGAGAGCTCGAGGGTGAGGTGCCCGTCCCACCCGGCATCCACGAACCCGGCGGTCGAGTGGATGAGCAGGCCCAGGCGGCCGAGCGACGACTTGCCCTCGAGGCGGGCGACCAGGTCGGGCGGCAGGGTCACCTTTTCGGTTGTGGACCCGAGCACGAATTCGCCCGGGTGGAGGATCAGCGGGTCATCCCCCACGTCGACCAGCTCGGTCAGGTCCTCCTGGTCCTCGCGGACGTCGATGACCCGGCTGGTGTGGTTGCGGAAGAGGCGGAAGTAGCGGTCCACGTGCAGATCGACCGACGACGGCTGGATGCACGACTCGTCGAGTGGGTCGATCGTGATGCGGCCGGCGGCGAGCGCCTCGCGTATTGAGCGGTCGGAGAGAACCATGCCCGACAGACGATAGTGTGTTCTCCTCGTCGCGGGTGTAGCTCAATGGTAGAGCGCCAGCTTCCCAAGCTGGACACGCGGGTTCGATTCCCGTCACCCGCTCTCCGGAGCACGCTGCGGTGGCTCCGGTGCACCCTGCGCCGAAGACGGGCCCGTCGCCGGGGATGCGGCGAGATGTAGCCGCCACGTGGCGGCCGCGTCGGTGTGTCTACCCTTCGGTGGTGCCCGTCGACCCGCACCCACCCTCCGCCGAACTCGGGTACCTCGGTGTGTCCGAGGTCCTCGACCGGTTCGACGACGGCAGCCTCACCAGTGCCGCGCTCGTCGAGGCGCTGCTCGAGCGGATCGCCTTCGTCGACGACCCGGCCGGCCCGATCGGCCTCCGGGCCGTGGCCGCCCTGGCCGGCGATGCCCGGGAGGTGGCCGCCGAGCGGGACGCCGAGCGCTCGCGGGGCGAACATCGCGGACCGCTCCACGGCGTGCCGGTGATGGTGAAGGACAACATCGAGGTGACGGGCCTGCCGGGAGCCGCCGGGTGCACCGCACTGCTGGGCCGTCCGGCCACCGACGCACCGCTCGTCACCCGGCTCCGCGAAGCCGGAGCCGTCGTCCTGGCCAGCACCAACCTGTCGGAGTGGGCGAACATCCGCTCGGCGCGGGCCACCAGCGGGTGGTCGGCCACCGGCGGCCTGGTCGGGAATCCGTGGGCCCTCGACCGCAGTGCCGGTGGCTCCTCGTCGGGGTCGGGCGCCGCGCTGGCCGCCGGACTGGCCCCGCTCGCCGTCGGCACCGAGTCGGACGGGTCCATCGTGTGCCCCGCGTCGGTCAACGGTGTGGTGGGCCTGAAGCCGACCGTCGGGACGATCCCCACAGCCGGCGTGGTCCCCATCAGCGCCAGCCAGGACAGCCCGGGCCCCATGGGCCGCACCGTCGACGACGTGGCCCGCCTGTACGCGGTGCTCGCCGGCCGCCTCGTGGAGGAGCCGGACGGTGCCGGCCTCCGGTTCGTGCACGCGACGACGTGGCGCACCGGTCATCCGGGCACCGACGGCGCCGTCGGGGCGTTCGTGGCGGCACTGCGCGACACCGGCCACACGGTGGAGGAACGGGAGGTGGCGAACTCGGGACCCGAGGTCGTCGACGACGAGTTCCAGGTTCTGCTGGCCGAGCTGGTGGACGACCTCGGCGCCTACCTGGCGGGACGACCCGGCGACGGCGTCCGGACATTGGCCGACGTGGTGGCGTTCGATCAGGTGCACGCCGGCGTCGAGCTCCCCTGGTTCGGCGACGAGCTCTTCACCCAGGCGATCGGCACCGGAGGCCGCCGCGGTGCCGCCTACGCCGGGTGCCGGGCCCGCAACCTGCAGTGGGCGGTGACGACCTGTCTCGGTCCCGGGCTCGACGGGGCCGACGTGCTCCTCGCCCCTGCCTACGGGCCCGCGTGGAAGAGCGACCTGACCGTGGGCGGGCACGCCGGGGCAGTATCGAGCTGGGTGACGACTCCGGCGGCGATCGCCGGGTGGCCGATCATGAGCGTGCCGATCGGTCTCGTCCACGGGCTACCCGTCGGCCTGGCGCTGATCGCCCACCCGGGCGGCGAGGGGACGCTCCTGGCTGCCGCCCGTCGGGTCGAGTCCGTGGCGGAAGCGGTCGCGCCGCTGCCCCGTCCCACCTGGGCGCCGCCGTCCCGGGGCTGAACGCCGTCGACGCGTCGGCCCGGACCGCCCGTCAGGCTTCGGCCGCGGCCTTCAGGTTCGCCAGCGTCTGCTCCATGCCGGCCCGGTTGTGGGCGACCCGGTCGGCCACGCCGCTCACGGGCTTCCCGAGGGCCCTGACCAGCGCATTGCGCTCGTCGGACCACGTCTCGGTGACCCGGCAACCCTCATCCGTCGGCTCGAACCGGTAGGCCCACAGCGCCACCTTCATCCCCACGGCGGTGATCCGGAAGGACAGGACCCGCCCGGGCTCCGCCTCGACGATCGTCCCCACTGTCTCCCACGACTTCTTCCCTTGCGAGTTGGTGCCGGAGAACGTCGCTCCAGGTACCGCGGCGGTCGACCCCTTCGTCCAGACGGCGCCGTCGTTCTCGGGGGACCACTCCTTCATGCGGGGCAGGTCCGCCACCATCGCCCACACCTGCTCCGCCGGGGCGTGGATCTCGGTCGTGACGCTCAACTGGTCGGCCATGGCGCACACCGTACCCGTGGCCCGGTCGGCGGGCACCGCGAGTGCCGACACCTGCATCGCCGGCGATCCGCACGGCAGGCACACGGCGGCGCTCCACGGGGATTCCCACCCGGCGCCGTGGCTCGACGCCGCTGTCCGCGACGTCCACCGAGCCCGGCGGCTGTGGCCCGTCTACGATCCGAGGGACCACCGGCGACGGGAGAACCCGATGCTGCACCTCCGTCACCCGGACCGCATGCGCTGATGCTCGTCCTCCAACTCACCCTCATCGGGCTCGCAATCACCCTCGAGCCCATCCCGTTCACCGCGTTCGCGCTGGTCTTGGCCTCCGAGCGAGGCGCCCACAAGGCGGCCTTCTTCATCGCCGGTTGGATCCTGTCCCTGGCGGCGGTCATCGCGCTCACCCTGGCGGCCACCGGTAACAACCCGCCGAGTTCCGGCTCCGTACCCTCGGAAGCCGGCCTGGCGGTCCGGATCGCCATCGGCGTGGTCCTGCTGTTCATCGCCCTCCACCGCCGGCGGACGATGGGCCGTCCGAAGAAGCAGAGGGACCCGCCGAAGTGGCAGACCGGCATCGACGCCATGTCGCCCTGGTTCGCCTTCGTCCTGGGACCGCTCGTCCAGCCGTGGGGACTCATCGCCGCAGGGGCCGCGGTCATCATCGACGCCAAGCTCGACTCGTGGCAGAGCGCGCTCGCCTTCGTGTACTACCTGCTGCTGTCCGTCGGCACCTACCTCGCCGTCGAGATCTACACGCTGGCCCGGCCCGAGCGCACCAAGGAACTCATCACGTCGCTGCGGGCGTGGATCGCCGTCCACACCGACCAGGTGATCATCATCATCTCGCTGGTGCTCGGCCTCTGGCTGGTCGTCGACAGCGTCTACCTGCTGGCCACCTGACCCGTCACCTCACGGGGCCCGGGGGGTCGGGGGCGGGTCCACATCCGGCACGCCGTGGTCCTGGACGTGCTCCGTCCAGGCCGATCCCGACCAGTAGCGCTGCTCGTGGCGGACGAACGGATCCCGGAACCACCCCGGTGACGTACCGCCCGGCCCGGCGCCCGACGTGCCGGCTGCACCGGCGGACGGACGGCGGTCGGCCTCGGTGTCCGGTCGACCAGGCCGCCCGGACGCAGGGGTGAACCCCCGGGCACCCCCCGGGGTGCCGGGCCGGCCCGGCGTGCGTCGGCGCTGGGCAGCGACGAACCGGAGGGCGAGCACGACGAGGAGTCCGACGACCGCCAAGCCGGAGTGCGCACCGTTGACCACCTGCCGAGTGTACGACCGGGGCCGTCCCGGCGGCGGGCGGGGCCGGTCAGGTATCCGGCCGCATCCGCTCCAGGGTCTCGCCCATCTGGCGATGGACGAGGTTGACGGCCTGGAGGGGACGGATCATGACCCGGAACTCGACGATGCGTCCGGCGTCGTTGCACCGGATGATGTCGACCCCGTTGACGTACTTCCCCTCGATGGACGTCTCGAACTCCAGGACGGCGGTGTCCCCGGCCAGGACCTTCTTCGTGTACCGGAAGCCCGACGACCCGTCGAGTGGAGCGTCCCCGTCGACCGCCCGATCGTCGCCGGTGCCGGACGGCGGGTCGCCGGGAAGCGCCTGGGCCGCGGCCTCGAGGTACCGCATGGTGATCGCCTTGCCCCGCTGGGGCGTGTAGACGATCGGCGAGTAGAAGACGACATCCTCGTCGAGGAGTGCGTCGAGACCACCGGGCAGTTCGCCCCGCAAGTGGCGGTGCCACCGGTCGACGACGTGCTCGATCACTGGAGTCCCCCGTTTCCGGCCGCTGTGCCCGCGGCCACCGGCAGAAGGTACCGCACCGGCGGGGCGACGGTAGCGGTCGCACGACTGCGCCCACTACGGTGGCGGCACACGACGGCGACCGGAAGTAGGCAGATGGCGAAGCAGATCCCGTTGGTCGACTACCTGGTGCTCGGCGACCGCCCGCACCTCGTGGCCCACGAGTGCACCTCGTGCGGTGCCCGGTACTTCGACCGGCGCAACGCGTGCGCCTCGTGCGGGCTGACCGAGTTCGCCCCGGTGGACATCGCCACCGAGGGCGAGGTGCGGGCGTTCACCATCGTGGCGTTCGCCGCCCCGGGGATCCCCACCCCCTTCGTGGCGGCCATGGTCGACTGCGGGGGGACGAGCGTGCGGGCGAACCTCATCAACGTCCCCCCCGACCCCGAGCACGTCTCGCTCGGGATGCGGGTCCGACTGGCCACCGAGGTCGTGGGAACGGACGACGAAGGCACCGAGGCGATCGGGTTCGGATTCGAACCCAGGGAGGGATGACGATGGCATCGGACGACCTGTGGATCCTCGGGATCCACATGACCAAGTTCGGCAAGCACCCCGACCTGGACATGGTCGACCTGGCGTCCGAGGCGGTCCTCGGGGCCCTGGCCGACGGCGGGGTGGTCATGTCCGACATGGGGGTGATCGCCGCCGGCAGCCTGATGGCGGCCAGCGCCGGGATCGGCCAGCAGCTCCAGAAGCAGCTCGGCCAGACCGGGGTCCCCGTGTACAACGTGGCCAACGCGTGCGCCACCGGGGCGACCGCCCTGCGGGTGGCGATGATGGCCATCAAGTCGGGTGAGGCCGACATGGGACTTGCCTTCGGAGTCGAGAAGCTCGCCGGCGCCGGCCTCCTGACCGGGGGCAGCCGCAAGGACGACTCGGGGGTCTTCACCCCATCCGGCCGCTACGGCGCGGTCGCCCCGGTCGACGGGCGCATCGGGACCGAGATCATGCCGGGCGTCTTCGCCCAGATCGGCATGGAGTACGGACACCGCTACGGCGGCACCAGCTTCGAACTCTTCGCCCGGATCAGCGAGAAGAACCACGCCCACTCGACGCTCAACCCGCTCGCCGCCTACTCCAAGCGGATGACCCTCGAGGAGATCATGGGTGACTTCATGGTCGCCTACCCGAACACCCGGCCCATGTGCTCGGCCAACTGCGACGGCGCCGCGGCCGCCGTGGTGATCAGCGGGGCCAAGCTGCGCACGCTGTCACTCGAGCAGCAGCGTCGAGCGGTCAAGATCAGCGCGTCGGTACTGACCACGGACCCGTGGGAGGAGTCCTGTCAGATCCTCCCCGACGTCAACACCCTCACCCGAAACGCGGCCGTGTCGGCCTACGAGCAGGCCGGCATCGGGCCGTCCGACCTCGACCTGGTCGAGCTGCACGACTGCTTCGCCACCGCCGAACTCGTCCACTACGACAACCTGATGCTGTGCGAGCAGGGTGGCGCCGTCGACTTCTTCGAGTCCGGAGCGACCTGGCGAGACGGGACGCTGCCGGTCAATGTCTCGGGTGGCCTCGAGTCCAAGGGTCACCCGATCGGTGCCACGGGCATCGCCAACGTGTGGGAGGTCTCGACCCACCTTCGAGGCGAGGCCGGCCCACGGCAGATCGAGGGGGCGAAGGTCGGCCTGACGCACGTCATCGGCCTGGGCTCCGCCTGCGGCGTCCACATCCTGGAGAAGTCGGCCGCCTGAGCCGGACGCCGGTTCGGATGCCCGGCCGCCGCCTCAGTGCGGTGCGTCGGCCAGCAGCGACTCGAGGACCGCCCGCGCCCACAGATGGGCGCGGGCCACCTCGCCCTCGAGGAGCGCGTTCCCCTTGTCGACCACGAAGCTCTTGGGGGCGGCGACCTCGGCGAACCCGTGGTGGCGCAGGCGCCGGCTGATACCGAGCGAGGCCCGTCCGGTCAGCGCCTCGGGACCGTCCATCCGGGTGTCGAAGGCCGCGGCGGGGGTCCCGTCGACGCGGCCGACCCGGTGGAACCAGTCCCGCAGCCCGGGGCCGGCGGCATCGATCCCGGGTGCGCGGCTGCCGTCTCCGGCGACCTCCGCGGCACCTCCCTGACGGGTCGCCTTCCACGACATGCCGTGGATGTGGGTCGGACCGCCGATGAGCACCAGGTCGGCGTTGTCGGCGATACCCGCCCCGGCCTCCTCGGCCGCCACCATGTCGACCTCACCGTGCTCGCGCGCCACCTGCGCAAGCTCCTCGGCCACCCGCCGGGTGTTTCCGTACAGGGACTCGTAGATGATCACCGTCTTCATCCCGACCACCTCCTCGCACCCATCCTGGGCGGCGGCGGGCACGGGCGGTAGAGGAGAATGTCACCGGCCGACCGTCACCCGGGCCCGCCCGCGGCCGCGGCCGTCGCCCCGCCCGCGGCCGCGGCGACGGCCGGCTACGACCGGGGACCGGCGGGGGCCAACTCGACGGAGGCCAGGTCCTCCGCCAGGACGATCGCGCCACCGAACACCGCCGCGGCCTGGTCGATCCACTCCTGCTCGCCCCCGGGCCGGACGGGCGGGACCATGTGGGTGAGCACCAGCGTGCCGACTCCGGCCCGCTCGGCGGTGGCCCCGGCGTCGGCTACCGCCGAGTGGTAGTCGAGGACGTCGAGGAGCCGCGGGACACCCAGCGCCTCGATCTGGTCGCGTCGCACGACGGTGTGGACGAGGACGTCGGCGCCGGCCGCCAGACGGTCCAGTCCCTCGCACGGAACGGTATCGCCGGCGATGACCACCGATCGCCCCTGGTCCTCGACCCGGTAGCCCACCGTCGGATGCACGGGCGCGTGGTCGGTGGCGGCGGCGAGCACCCGCACGTCGCCCTCCTCGAACACCACCCCCTCGGTGACATCGGTGGCGACGGTGCCCGGTCGCCAATTCAGGTCGTCGTGGTGGGCCAGGCGGTAGCCCATGTCCAGTTCGAGCATCGCCTCGGTGGCCGAGACCAGGCCCTCGGTACCGACCGGGCCCACCACGCGCAGGGGGTTCGGGGTGAGCGACATCGCCCATCGGGTGGTGATGAGGTCGTTGAGGTCGGTGGTGTGGTCGCTGTGGAGGTGGGTCAGGAACACCGCCGTGAAGGCGACCGCTCCCGACAGCGACGACGCCGCCCGCAGCAGCACCCCCCGACCGCAGTCGAAGAGCAGGTCGCCCGCGGACGTGCGGACCAGCGTCGAGGGCCCCGCCCGGTCGGGTGCGGGGATCGGGCTCCCGGACCCCAGGATGATGAGCTGCATGAAATCGATACCTCCGTCACGGCCGGACTGGTTATGACAGAGCCTATGACAGGAACTGGCCGGCCGCCATGGGGCGGTCGCTGTCAGTAGCCTGACCGGATGCCGTTCTACAAGGAGCAAGTGGTCCCCCGCCTCGTCGCCCTCACCTGCGGCGCGTCCGCCCTGTCGGCGCTCCGGGCCCGGACGGCGTCCGGCCTGTCCGGTCGGGTGGTCGAGATCGGGTTCGGATCGGGCTTCAACATTCCCCACTTCCCCGCCGACGTGGACCGGGTCCTGGCCGTCGAGCCCTCGGCGACCGCGTGGAGGATGGCGTCCCGCCGGGTGGCGGCGTCGCCCGTGCCGGTCGAGCAGGTGGGTCTGGACGGGCAGTCCCTGCCGCTCGACGACGCCAGCTGCGACGGGGCCATCTGCACCTTCGCCCTGTGCACCATCCCGGACCCCGAAGCAGCGCTGGCCGAGGTGCGCCGGGTGCTCCGACCCGGCGGCCGGTTCCACCTGCTCGAGCACGGACTGGCCCCGGACGCCCGGGTGGCCTCGTTCCAGCACCGGTTCGAGCCCCTCCAGCGCCGGATCGGTGACGGCTGCCACCTGACCCGGGACCCGATCGCCCTGGTGACCGGGGCCGGGTTCGCCGTCGAGGAGGTCGAGCAGAAGTACGGGGCCGGACCCAAGGCCTGGGCCTACCTCACCCGAGCCGCAACCGTGCGCGCCTGATCATCGGAGGGCACCATGGCCACGAGCGAGGAACTGGAGGCACGGATCGACGGACTGGCCCGGCGTCTCGACGTGGCCGAGTCGGCCCTGGCCCTGCACGACCTGAAGTCCCGGTACGCCGGGCTGGTCGACTCCCGCTTCGAGCGGGGAGCGGTCGTCGGCCGGGAGCGCCTCGACGAACTGGCTGCGGCGGCGGCCGGGCTGTTCACCGAGGACGGGGTGTGGGACGGCGGGACGGCGCTGGGAGTGGCCCGCGGGCGGGCGGAGATCGCGGCGCGGCTTGCCGAACCCACGCTGGTGTTCTCCCGGCATCTGTTCGTACAGCCCCGGCTCGTGGTCGACGGGGATCGGGCGACGGGACGGTGGGACCTGCTGTGCCCCTGCACCCGTCCCGACGGCGAGTCGATCTGGATGTGCGGTCGCGAGGACGACACCTATGCCCGGGTCGACGGCGACTGGCTCCACGCTTCCATGACCCTCACCACGGTGTTCGTCTCGCCGGCCGGCGGTGGCTGGCCCCGCATCCTGGTCTGAACGCGCCGGACCCCGCCCGGAGGCGGGGTCCGTGGGGGGTTGCGCCGGGTGACGCCGGTGGGGACCGGGCACCCGTGGGGGGTCAGGCGGGGGGCCCGACGGCCAGGGTGACCGACGACGCGTGCGAGACGCCCGACTGGTCGGTCCACCGGAGGTGGATGACGTCGCCCGGATGGTGCGACCCGAGGGCGTTGCTCAGATCGGTCGACGTGTTGACCGGCGAGCTGTCGACGCCGGTGATCGTGTCGCCCTGGACCAGGCCGGCGCCTGCGCCTGGTGAGCCCGGCAGCGTGCCGTCGACCACGGCACCGTTGGTGGTGCCCGACGTCGAACCGCCCGCCGTGGCACTCGAGTCCTGGACCTGGATCCCGAGGAACCCGGTGCCGCCGATGTGGATCGTCGAGCTGGCCCGGCCGGCCTCGATGCTGTGGGCCACCGACAGCGCCGTGGAGATCGGGATGGCGTAGGCCTGCGACAGACCGCCCACGCCGGACGAGCCGGTCGAGGCGGCGGTGTCCATGCCGATCACCTCGCCGGAGGTGTTGACCAGGGCACCGCCCGAGTCACCCGGCTGGATGTTGCAGTTCGTCTCGATGAGCCCCGTCAGGTTCTCGGAGTTGCCGCCGCCGCTGTCGCTGGCGGTGATCGACTGGCCGAGGGCGGTGACGGAGCCACCGGCCGCGCTCGGGGCGCCGCCGGCGCCGCCGGCGTTGCCCACGCCGACCACACCCTGGCCCACCGTGGCCGAGTTCCGGGCTATCGACGCCGTCGGCAGGCCGCTGGCGCCGACCAGCTGGATCACGGCGATGTCGCCGGTCCGGTCGTAGCCCACGACGTTGGCCTTGTAGGTCTGGCCGTTCCCGATGTCGGTCACGCTGATGCTGGTGGCGCCGTCGATGACGTGGTTGTTGGTGAGGACCTCACCGTTCGAGGTCAGGACGATGCCGGTGCCCGCCGCCTGCTCGTTCTGGTAGCTCAGGTTGGTGTTGATGTCGACCAGGGCCGGCGAGATCTTGCCGGCGATACCCGCGATGTTGGATGGGGCGCCGGATCCGGTGGTCGAGCCACCCGTCGAGCCGGTACCGGAGCCGCCGAGGCCCGTGGAGCCGGGGCCGAAGGGGAAGGTGCTGCCACCAGATCCGGTGCCACTTCCGCTCGACGGATTCGAGGCGGTGGCCGAGGTGGTGTCCGTCGGCCATGTGGCGTGCCCGATGCCGGCGCCGAGCGCCAGGGCGAGCACGGCCACCACTGAGGCGACAACCGCCACCTGGCCCTTGTGGTTGCGTGGCTTGGTCGGGGGAGCCTGCGGAGCCGGGTAGTAGCCGTAGGGGGAGGGCGGCCAGGAGGTCGGGGGAAGGCCCCCGCCCATGCCGGGACCCCACCCACCGGGCGCCGCCACCGGAGCCTGTCCGGACGGGTCCCAGCCCGGCGCGGCGCGCCGTGCCCCAGGCGCCGGGGACGGGCACCGGCGCCCAGGTCGGCTCGGGCGCCGGCCGGCCGGCGGGGACGGTGACGGGCCGTACGCCGGGGGCGGCGAAGGGCTCGGCACCGGTGACCGCGGGTGGTGCCGGATAGGGCGCCTGCACCGGGGGCTGCACATGAGGAACGGGTTGGGTCAGCGGATGCTGCTGGGTCGCCGCCGGGTCCGGGGCGACGGGGGGCCAGGCCGCAGTCGGCGCCGTTGCGTCGTGCGGCAGGCCCTCCGCCGGCGTGTCGGGGAGGCTCGCTGCCGTCTCGTCGGGTCCCTGCTGCGGGTCCGGGTGCTCGTTCATCTCGTCCTACCTTCGATGTGGAAGATCGTGCGTGACGTTGTCACCCGTTCATTCGACCCCCCGACCGTAAAGCCAGCTTGAGCGGAACATATGAATTCCGTAAGGAACGAGATCCTCCGGACCACGTCTGCCACGCTCATCGCTCCGGAGCCTTGGCGGTCACGACGTCACCCTCCACGGTGGCCTTCCATCCCCCGGACGCGAATCCGGGGACACCGTCGAGCCCCTCGTCGAGCAGGGTCCGGGCCAGTCGGCCCTTGGCCGACTTGGCCTCGTGCCCGACGGCCCGGTTGCCGTCTGCGGTGACGAAGCGAACCTGAACGACCCGTGCGGCCCCGGCGAGTGCACCGAGGTCGACGGCATGGGCGTGTTCGGCCGGCAGCAGGTCGACGACCACCCGGCCCCGGACCTTCTCGGCCAGGACACCTGTGACGGCGGGCCGCCAGAAGGTCGACAACCGACCGAGGCGGCCGAGCGACACCAGGAGCTTCAGCCGGTAGTCGGCCACCGGGTCGGCTGCCGACGTGATCCCGTACAGCCCGGAGATCACCAGAAGGCGGCGGCGGTCGGCGGCGGTGAGCGTTCCCGGATCGAGGCCCGCCCACACCACTCCCGTGTAGCGCCTCCAGGCCGGCAGGACGGGTGCGCTGCCCGCCACGAGCGCCTCGGTGGCGACCATGGCCCGATCGAGCAGCTCGCCCTTCACCCCGAGGACCCGGGACTGCACGTCGGGGCGCCGTGACCGCAGCACCCGGGCGAGTTCGTCGAGCACCAGGGACCGGGGTCGGGCCAGCGCGTCGTCGAACGACCCGGGGGCCGAAGGTGGCCGGCCGCCAGTGGCCTTGCCCTCGGACGGGGGCAGGAGCAACAGCGGGGGTCGAGGCACAGGTGGGGACCGTAGTGGCCCCGTCAGCGGGTGGTGAGCTGCCGCACCGCGTAGCCGACCGGGGCGTCGGCCAGGAGCTTCTCGAGGGCGTCCCGGCGGAGCAGTCCGGCCTGGGTCCCGACCTGTTGGACCACACGCATCGAGTTGATCGGGGCGCGGGCCATCGCCTCTGCGAGGGTGAGGCCCGACGCCACGGCAGCCACGAGGGTGGCGGCGAAGGCGTCTCCCGCTCCTGTCCGGTCGACCACGGGAGCGTCGTCGGGGAAGACCGGCACCTCCAGATACCGGGTCCCGTCGGTCCCGTAGGCCCCGGCCGAGCCGTCGGTCACCACCACCCGCTCCGGGCCGAGCGCCAGCATCCGGTCGAGCAGCACGGCCGGGGGCTCGTCGGGGGAGCCGCCGGTGACCCTGGCGGCCTCCTCGCGGTTGCAGACGACCAGACCGGACCGGCGGTGGAGCCGGTCCAGGGCCCGCGCCCCACGTGCGATCTGCAGTGTGCCCGGCTCGAAGGCGAAGGACACCTGGGGATGCTCCTCCAGCCAGTCGACGATCTGGTCCTCGTAGGCGTGAGCGTCGCGTCCGACCGACGAGAGGAAGAGCCATGCCGGGACCTCGGACGGTCGCAGACGGGGCCAGTGGCAGTCGTGCTGCTCATGGTGGACGAGGATGGTGCGCTCGTGCCCGACCCGCAGCACGAAGTTGCGGTTGGTCGGCACGGCCGGATCGAGTTTCACCAGCGAGGCGTCCACCCCCTCCGCATGCAGCGCGTCGACGGCATCGCGGCCGGCCCCGTCTGCCCCTGCGTAAGCCGCCAGTGCCACACGCAGGCCCAGGCGGGCGCACGCTACGGCGACGTTGGCGGAGTTCCCGCCCGCGGCCACCGTGGCGGTGACGTCGCATGCCACCTTGGAGCCGAAGGGGAGCACCAGCCGGCGGCCGGCAGGGCCCGCTTCGACGGCAGCGTCGAGTTCGGACACCGTCAGGTAGACATCGACGGCGACGTCCCCGACGCACACGAGGTCGGGCCGTCCGCCCGGTGGCACGCCGTCGGTCACGTGACGCCCCTGGTGGCGGGGGTGTCGGCGACGGGCGCAACGTGCGTCCAGTCAGGGTCGATCTCGAGGAAGCGGATGGCAAGTGCCTCCAGGCACACCCCGAACAAGGTCCACTGCTGGAGCGAGCCGTCCGGGCCCGTGGGCCGCCCGATCATCGGGAGGTCGGGATCGCCCCCTTGGCGGAGGGCGATCCCCTCGACCATGGCGCTCACCGCCACCGTGAACTGGCGCAGGGTCAGGGGTGCCCGCACGCGCAGGCCCAGGTGAGCACACAGACCGGCGAAGAGGTGCTCCCATTCGTCGGTGGCAGTCAGGAGGCCGCCGGTGAGTGCGTCGCGGATCCGTCGGTTCCGGCCCGTCGGCGCTGTGGTGAGCACAAGGACCCACACACCGATCCACAACGACCAGTCCCGCGTCTCGAGGCGTGCCCGCATGCCTGCCTCACCGCCCACCCTGGCCAGCTCGCACAGTGACCGGATCCGCGTCTCGGGCGACGACAGGTCCGACGTATCGAGCAGGGGGGCGAGCACCTCGAACGTGCGGTCGAGCTCGCCCGAGGCGTCGGCGGTCGAGGCGATCGAGGCCAGGACGTCAGCCCGGAAGTCCTCCTGGTTCTCCCAGACCCTGCGGATGACCGACACGTTGGTGAGGCGTGCCCCCGTCGTCGCCTCGACATGGTCGAAGACCCGCTTGAACGTGAGGTCCCCGGCGCCGACGGCCAGACCTTCCTCCTCGAGGATCGCCCGTCCGGCGCCGACGAGTAGGTCGTGCAACTCGTCTCGGCTGCGTCTCGTCGGTCGCGCCTCGGGAAGATCCGCCACCGCACCATCGTCGCAGATGGCGGGACCGGGTGGCGTCAGGTCGTCGTGACCGGACCCGTCCAATCCGGATCGGGCTCGAGGTACTGGAGGGCGAGGGCCTCGAGCCCTACGCCGAACAGGGTCCACTCCTGCATCCCGCCGTCGGGGCCCGTGGGACGGAGGATCGCCGCGGTGTCGCGTCGGGCGCCGTCACGCAGTGCGCAGCCCTCGACCAGCGCCCCCACCGACACGGTGAACTGGCGCAGGGTGAACGGTGCCCGCACGCGGAGCCCGAGGTAGGCGACCATGCTGCCGTACAGCTCGGCCCACTGGTCGGTCGTCGACTCGTACCCGTCGATGAGCGCCTGACGGATCCGTCGACCACGCTCGGATTGCGGGCCGGTCACGGCGAGGACCCAGACCCCGACCCAGAGCGACCAGTTGCGTGAGCCGACCAGGGTCCGCAGGCTCGTCGCCCCCCCGACTCGGCACATCTCCCCGAGTCCACGGAGCCGGCCCGCCGGGGTGGACAGGTCGATCGCCTCGAACAGCGGCACGAGCGCGCCCGCGGTGTCGCCCATCTCGCCGCCGGCGTCACCGGCGAGGGCCACCGCCGTGAGGACGTCGTCCTGGAACTCCGCCTGGTTCTCCCACACCCGCCGGATCACCGACGCATTGGTCAGTCGGACCCCCGACACCGACTCGACGCGGTCGAGCACCTTCTTGAACGTGAGCTCCTCGGCACCGACTCCCAGTCCCTGCTCCTCCAGGATGGCCAGCCCGGACTCGAGCATCAGCGCTCGGATCTCCTCGCGCGAGCGACGGGCCGGCCGGTTGGTTGGGGGCACCACATGCACCCACCCATCGTCCCAGACCGGCGGCGGCCGGGGCCATCGGGGAGTGGCCCGGCAACGGTCGGCTCCGGCGGGAGGAGGGACCTGGAGCGGTCCGCAACACATGTTGCAATCTAGAGTTGCAAAAAGTGTTGCCGTCGTACATACTGGTCGCATTGGGTGGCGGATTCACCTCGTCGGGGCCTGGCGGCTCCCGGCGGGGTAGCGGGAACGGCGGGCCTCCGGTGCACTACCGGATGCCCGCGCCCCGCCTGGCGGAAGGCGGAGCGGATGGACAACGGTCGACGGCTCGCGGTTGAGCGCCGTGCAGGAACCGGCCCGGGGCCGGCGTGTGCACTGGCGCCCGCTCCCCGGTCCGTGGCGCCCGGGCATGATGCCGTCGCCCGTGTGGTGCCGGTCGGCCGGTCGGCCGGCTCCCCGTTGTTCGCCGTCCCCGGCCTCGTCCTGCTGGCCGCGCTGTCCATCTACGAGGGGTACCACTGGCTCCAGATCATTCCCAGTGGGTCGCTCCACCAGTCAGGCCTCCTCTTCGCCGTCGTCGCCGTGCCGGCGACCTACGGCCTGACCCGGGACCTGACCGCCGGGCTGGTGGGGTTCCTCCGTCACCTGGCCCTGGTGACCTCGACCGCCGTCCCGCTGCTGGCGGGCGTCGTCGTGGTCGGCCACGGCGCCGGATGGGCGCGGGTGCTCGGGGTCGCGTCGCTGCTCCTCGCCGCGTCGGTCATCGCCCTGGCTGCGGTGACCGAACGGGACCGCCGCGGCGCGGCCCTGCGCTGACAGCCGGCCCGGAGGCCGCGGCTGGCCGGTGGACAGCGCACCGCCGAGTATCTATCGTCAGTCGTATTGACAGATGATTCGCGGCAGGGCCGCCGGGGACGTCACCCGGTGCCCCTACGAGGTGAGGACGTCCCCATGCAGCAGTTCGAGCCGTTCGACGGCGTCATCGCACGGACCCAGGCCGAGTCACAGCCGTGGTGGCCTGTCCCGCCCCATCCGGGCGACGGCGCACCGGACGTGGTCGTGATCCTCCTCGACGACACCGGGTTCTCCCACTTCGGCTGCTACGGCTCGGACCTCACCACGCCGAACATCGACGCGCTGGCCGCCGGGGGCCTGCGCTACTCGAACTTCCACGTCACCCCGCTGTGCTCGCCCACCCGTGCTTCCCTGCTCACCGGACGCAACCATCACGCAGTGGGCATGCGGGCCATCTCCAACTTCGACAGCGGGTACCCGCACATGCGCGGGCACATCACCGACCACGCCACCACCATGGCCGAGGTGCTCCGCGACGAGGGCTACGCCACCTTCGGCGTGGGCAAGTGGCACCTGTGTGCCATGGAGAACGCCTCGGCGGCGGGGCCCTACGACCAGTGGCCCTGCCAGCGCGGGTTCGACCGCTTCTACGGGTTCCTCGAGGGTGAGACCGACCAGTTCTCGCCCGACCTGGTCTACGACAATCACCGGATCGAGCCGCCGGCCTCCCCCGACGAGGGCTACCACCTGAGCGAGGACCTCGTCGACCACGCCATCGCGTTCATCCACGACTCGGTGTCGATCCGTCCCGACAGACCCTTCTTCACCTACCTGGCGTTCGGCGCCATGCATGCGCCCCACCAGGCGCCGGCCGAGTACCTGGCGAAGTACAGGGGCCGTTTCGACGAAGGGTGGGACGTCGCCCGCGAACGGTGGTTCGCCCGCCAGCTCGAACTGGGCCTGCTCCCCCCGGGCACACAGCTGGCGCCGCGCAACCCCGGCGTCGAGCCGTGGGACACCCTCCCGGAAAACCAGAAGCGCTTGGCGGCGCGCCTGCAGGAGGCGTTCGCCGCGTTCCTCGAGCACACCGACGCCCAGATCGGGCGGCTCGTGGACGACCTCGAGCGCCTCGGCCGACTCGACAACACCCTCCTGCTGGTCCTGTCCGACAACGGGGCGAGCCAGGAGGGCGGGCCGTTCGGCATCCTCCACGAGATGAAGTACTTCAACATGCTGGTGGAGACCCCGGACGAGGCCGTCGAGCGTCTCGACGACATCGGCGGACCCCACAGCCACGCCAACTACCCCTGGGGCTGGGCACAGGCCGGCAACACCCCGTTCAAGTGGTACAAGCAGAACACCCATGAGGGCGGGGTCCACGTACCGCTGATCGTGCACTGGCCGGCCGGGGTGACCGACGCCGGTGCCGTGCGCGACCAGTTCCACCACGTCAACGACGTGGCACCCACCGTCTACGACCTGCTCGGGATCACCGCTCCCGACGTCCACCGCGGGCTCGAGCAGCTACCGGTCAGCGGACAGTCCATGCGGTACACGTTCGACGACCCCGACGCCCCGACCACCAAGCGGTCCCAGTACTACGAGATGTTCGGGCACCGCGCGATCGTCGCCGACGGATGGAAGGCGGTGACCCGCCACGACGCCGGCACGCCGTTCGACGACGACACCTGGGAGCTGTACCACTACGACGTCGACCGCTCCGAGTGCGACGACCTGGCCGGCGCCATGCCCGAGAAGCTCGCCGAGCTGGTGGCCCGTTGGTGGGAGGAGGCGGAGGACCAGGGCGTGCTCCCCCTCGACGACCGGTCCATCGAGCTGTTCTTCACCCGCTACCGCGACCGATCGGTCCACCCGACCGATCGCCGCTACACCTACTACCCGCCGATGGCACCGCTCCCTGCACAGGTCGCCCCCAGCATGGGGGGCCGCGGGTTCGACCTCGCCGCCACCATCGACCGTCCCGCCGGGGCCGGGGGCGTGCTCTTCGCCACCGGCACGGAGAATTCGGGCCTCAGCGTCTTCGTCCAGGGCGACAGACTGGTGTTCGACTACAACTGCTTCAACGACCACCATGTCGTGGAGTCCTCGGTCGAGGTCCCCGTCGGTCCGTCGGTCGTGGGCGTGCGGTTCCGGCGCGAGGGGGCCGGCGGTTCGGCCGGGCTCTTCGTCGACGGCGTGCCGTGCGGTGCACTGACGGTGCCGTTCGCCATGCACATCATCTCGAGCGTCGGGCCGAGCATCGGCTACGACCACGGCAGCCCAGTCAGCGATCGCTACACCGGGCACTTCCCCTTCGAAGGGACCCTCCACCGGGTCGACGTCGCCGTCGTCCACAAGGGTGCCGAGTCCCCCGACGTACTCGAGTCCCAACAGCGCGCCGCCATGTCCCAGCAGTAGGCGGCACCGCCCCCCTCCCGGAGGTCAGGCGGTGAACCGGGCCGAGGCGCCGGCGTCCACGTCGATCACCGACCCGGTGATGTGGCGGGCCCCTTCCGAACAGAGGAATACCACCGCCGCGGTGACCTCCTCCGGCTCGAGCCACGGAACCGGCTGCACGTGCAGCGAGGCCATCACCGGGGCGACGTCCTCCCTGGTCGGCTCCTCGACGTCGGGACGCATCAGTCGGTACAGCATGTCGTTGTGGATCATGTCCGTCGAGATGTTGCCGGGGGCGATCACATTGGCCGTGACGCCCGAGTGGGCCATCTCGTGGGCCACCGACTTGGTGAGGCCGATCACTCCCCACTTGGAGGCGCAGTAGGCGGGGATCAGCGGGTTGGCCGATCGACCCATCATCGACGAGATGCCGATGATCCGGCCCCACCGGCTGCGTCGCATGTGCGGTGCCACAGCCCGCATCGCGTTGAAGACGCCCGTCAGGTTGGTGTCGACCGTCTCGGACCACCCGTCGGCGTCGAGGTCGAAGATCGAGCCGAGGGTCGACACGCCGGCGTTGGCGACGAGGATGTCGACCGAGCCCAGGTCGGCGACCACCCCGTCGACGAAGGCGAGCATGGCGTCGAGGTCCCGGACGTCCGCGGCGGCGGCTACGCAGCGGCGTCCCTCGGCCTCGATCAGGCGGGCCGTCTCCGCCAGGTCCTCGGGGCTGGCCAGCGGGTAGGGCACCGTGTCGAGGTCGGCGCACCGGTCGACGAGCGCGATGTCGGCCCCCTGGCGGGCCAGCTCCAGGGCGTGGCTGCGGCCCTGGCCGCGGGCCCCACCGGTGATGACGGCGACCCGCCCGGTGAACTGCCCGTCCGGCGACGGTCCCGACGCTTCGCGCTCCGGCATGGTGCTTCCCCTTTGGTCGTGCCCGGCCCGTGCGGCCGCGCCCACGCGGGGCCGCTGCCCCGGAACGGGATCCTATGCCGCGCCAGCCGACCGACCCCAGGCCCGAAGCACGGCCCGGTAGCGATCGTCCCACTCACCGTAGATCGCACGCAGGGCCGGGCCCGGCCAGCCGGGGGGCAGCAGTTCGGCGGGCAGGAGCGGGTCGGACTGGAGGTGGCGCAGGACGGCGGCGGACAGGGCGAACCCGGGGGCAAGGTCGTCCGGGCCCGCCGTCGGACTGCCGTCCAGGCGGTCCCGCAGCACGTCCGCCCGGCCGGCCCACCCGGCGAGGTCCCACAGGGACGCCGCCAGTGCGAGCGGGTCCGCCGACGGGGCGGCCGTGTAGACGGCGAGGTCCGGGTCGTCGTCCGGATCCGGGCGCAGGTCGAGGTTGTCCGGCCGCAGCCACACCCCCTCTCGTTGCTCGGCGAGCCGTGCGAGCCCCAGCCGTCGCCGGCGGGCGGCGCGCAGCTCGGCCGAACTCCCGGTGGTCGTCACCACCACGAGGCGCCACGACCCGTCCCACGCCCGGGTCCGCCCGACGCGGCTGTCCTGCTGACGGTCCCGCCGGTCGAGCAGCTCGCCGGCCAGCCGGTACCGGCCCGAACCGTCGGTGACCGCCTCCCCCGATGCCACCATCCGACTGAGGGCCACCCTGGACCGGTTCGGGTTGATGCCGAACAGGCCGGCGAGATGGACCAGGTGGGCCACCGGAAGCTCGGGGGGGTCCTCGCCGAGCAGAGCGCTGGCCAGGACCGACCGCGCCGTCAGGGGCAGCCCGGTGTCGGCCGGCAGCGCCACGGGGTCCACCCCCGTGCCGGGTGCCCGTCGGTTCGTGGGCCCCGACATTACGTGATTGCGTCGGCTGACATGTCGATGTAATGTACCCCGGATGGCGCCCACCATGGTGGCCGACGCAGCCGCCCGACCCGACGTCCTCCCGACCGACCGGCTCATGGCCAACGGCATGGCCCGGCCCGGGCTGCGCGCCGAACTGCGGAGGATCGACGACGGTCGCAACGCCCTCACCGTCACCTCCCTCTGGCTCTGGGTCGCGGTGATCATCGGGGTGAGCGCGTGGATCGACCATTGGTGGGCCTATCTCCTCGCCTTCGTGCTCATGGGCCCGATGTATGCACGGTTCGCCATCCTCATGCACGAGGCGGCACACAAGCTCCTGTTCACCGACAAGCGGCTGAACGACTGGGTCGGGACCTGGCTCATCGCCTACCCGACATGGACCCCGATCAGCCTCTACCGCCGCGGTCACTTCGCCCACCACAAGGAGGAGTTCGGGCCCAACGAGCCCGACCTGGCCTTCTACGGCGGGTACCCGTGCGACCGGCGGGCGCTCGCCCGGCGCCTCGTCCGCGACGCGGTGGGCGTCTCGGGGTGGAAGAACTTCGTCCCGCTGTTCCGCTCACTCAAGGTGCCCGCCTTCCGCCGCACGTCGCTCTCGATCATCGGGGTCCAGATCCTGCTGTGGGCGGCCATGTGGGCGGCCACCGGCCGGTGGTGGACCTACCCGCTGCTGTGGTGGCTTCCGTGGATGACCCAGTGGCGGGTCATCAACCGCCTGCGCGCCATCGCCGAGCACGGCGGCCTCGAGGCGGGCACCGACCGGCGCGTCACCACGCACGACGTCCGACAGGGGTGGGTCGCCCGGTTCTGGTTCGTCCCTTTCCACACCGGCTGGCACCTCGCCCACCACGTCGACATGGGCGTGCCGTGGCGCAACCTTCCCCGGTTCCACGCCGAACTCGAACGGGCCGGCTACGTCACAGCCGGCATCACCTACCCGAGCTACCGCGCCCTGTGGCGGGCGCTCGCCTCGGCCTGAGTCGCCCCCGGCACAGGGCCGGTCAGCTCCGACGGCCCCGCATCGAACGGTAGGTGCGCACCAGGCCGGCCGTCGAGCTGTCCTGGCCCGACAGGTCCGGGGGCACGTCCGAGCTCAGCACCGGGCCCAGCTGTCCGGCCATCACCTTTCCCAGCTCGACCCCCCACTGGTCGAAGGAGTCGATGCCCCACACCGTCCCCTCGACGAAGACGGTGTGCTCGTAGAGCGCCACGAGCTGACCGAGCACCGACGGGGTCAGCTCCGGCGCCAAGATCGTCGACGACGGATGGTTGCCCGGCATGATCTTGTGGGGGACCACGGCGGCCGGCGTCCCGTCCGCGGCCACCTCCTCCGCCGTCCTTCCGAAGGCAAGGGCCTTGGTCTGGGCGAAGCAGTTGGCCATGAGCAGGTCCTGGCGGTCGGCATCCTCGTGGGTCGAGGTGGCGAACCCGATGAAGTCGGCCGGGATGAGCCGCGTGCCCTGATGAATGAGTTGGTAGAAGGCGTGCTGGCCGTTGGTGCCCGGCTCGCCCCAGTAGATCTCACCGGTTGCGCCCTCGACCGGCGATCCGTCACTGCGGACCGACTTGCCGTTCGACTCCATCGTCAGCTGCTGGAGGTAGGCCGGAAACCGTGCGAGCCGCTGACTGTAGGGGAGCACGGCGTGGGTCTCGGCGCCGAAGAGATTGGTGTACCAGACGCCCAGCATCCCCTGGATCACCGGGAGGTTGGCCTCGAACGGTGCCTCGACGAAGTGGCGGTCGACGGCGTGGAACCCGGCCAGCATGTCCGCGAACGCAGCGGGGCCGATGGCCACCATGAGCGAGAACCCGATGGCCGAGTCGTAGGAATAGCGGCCACCCACCCAGTCCCAGAAACCGAACATGTTGGCCGGGTCGATACCGAAGGCCGTGACGCCGGCCTCGTTGGTGGACACGGCGACGAAGTGCCGGGCCACGGCCTCGTCGCCGCAGCCGAGACCCTCGAGCAGCCAGGCGCGGGCGGCGCGGGCGTTGGTCAGCGTCTCCTGCGTGGTGAACGTCTTCGAGCAGACGACGAACAGCGTCTCGGCGGGGTCGAGGTCCTGGGTCTTGGCGAACAGGTCGACCGGGTCGACGTTCGACACGAAGCGGCACTCGATGGCCGGGTCGGCGTAGTCACGCAGCGCCTCGTGGGCCATGGCCGGGCCGAGGTCGGACCCTCCGATGCCGATGTTGACGACGGCGCGGATCCGTCGGCCCGTGTGACCGGTCCACGCGCCCGAGCGGATGCGTTCGGCCACCGTGCCCATGGCGTCGAGCACGGCATGTACATCGGCGACGACGTCGCGCCCGTCCACCTCCAGCACCGAGTCACGTGGCATGCGCAGGGCCACGTGGAGGACGGAGCGGTCCTCGGTGGCGTTGATCCGCTCGCCTGCGAACATGGCGTCGCGTCGCTCGGCCACACCGGCACGACGTGCCACCGAGAGAAGTGCGGCGAGCACCCCGGCGTCGACCCGGTGCTTCGAGTAGTCGAGGACCAGGTCTGCCGCCGTGGCCACCATCGTCGTGCCTCGGTCGGGTTCGTCGGCGAACAGCTCGCGCAGATGGCGGTCCCGCACCCGATCGAACTGACCGATCAGTCCACGCCACTCGGTGCTGGACCGGACGTCGACGACCGCTGCGTCCGCGGTGCCCTCGTTGCCGTTCATCGTCGCTCGCCTCCGTGCTGGCCGGACGGGTGCCGGCGGTGTTCCGGCGGCACCTGGTCCACCGTCTGCCCCCGACCTTAGGCACCGGGGCGCAGCGCGTCGGCGAAATTGCGGAATGATTACCGGTTGATAACGGACCGGTCGCGTCCCGTTCACCCGGCACCCGTACGCTCGCCAGCGATGGCTGAGCATCCCTCGACGCAGTGTCCACGTCCGTCCCCGTCCCGTCGGACCGGGGCCGGGCCGTGGTACGCCGATGCCTGCCGTCCGGAGTCGTGGACCCCGCTGCCTCTCACGGCAACCCCGCCGGCACCGGCACCGCCCGTCCGGCAGTCCAGCAGTGGAGCCAACGGGCGCGCCCGCCGGCACGGCGGGGCGTCCGTGTGCGCGCTGCTCCGGAACGTCACCGGGTCCCCATGGCCTTGACGTTCCGCGACGTCGAACGACGGGTCCTCCGCGACGAAGCGGCCGCCGTCATCCTGAT
Organism: uncultured Actinomycetota bacterium; assembly: GCA_963835445.1. GTDB lineage: Bacteria > Actinomycetota > Acidimicrobiia > Acidimicrobiales > RAAP-2 > Bog-756. Next base: position 29,460 of record CAWIFO010000001.1, on the reverse strand, counting down.
CATCGACGACGACCACCTGACCCGGGACTCCCTGGCGGCCACCCTCTCCATCGAGGGGTTCGACGTGATCACCGCCGCCACCGGCGAGGAGGGAATCGCACAGCTGTCTTCGGGAGCACCCGCCCTCGTCATCCTCGACACCCAGATCGGCGACTCGGACGGCTTCACCGTGTTCCGGGCGATCACCTCCATGGCGCCGTGGCTCCCGGTCATCATGATCACCGAGGAGGACGACGAGCTCGATGCCGTCCTGGCGCTCGAGGCCGGCGCCGCCGACCACGTCTCCAAGCCCCCGCGACCGCGCGAGCTGACCGCCCGGATCCGTGCCGTGCTCCGTCGGGTCGGCCGGCAGTCCCAGCGCCAGGTGGTGGGTGCCCCGAGCGGTGCCTACGTGTTCGGACCGGTGATCGTCGACGTGTCCCGGCGCGAGGCCCAGCTGCACGGACGCGAGATCGAGCTGTCGCGCAAGGAGTTCGACCTCCTGGCCCTCCTGGTGTCCGAGGGCGGCCACGTGGTCACCCGTGCACAGTGCATGGACCGGATCTGGCGTGACAGCAAGAAGGGTGAGAGCCGCACGCTGGACACCCACGTCAAGCGGCTCCGCAAGAAGATCGAGGCCAATCCGGCCGAGCCCGTCCACCTCGTCACCGTCCGGGGGGTGGGTTACCGCTTCAAGCCGTAGGAGCCCGCCCGACACTGCGCCCGCCCATGCCCTCCCCCACTGGTCGTCGTGTAGTGGGCGGGCGGGCTCCTACGAGTTGAGGTACACCCGGCGTACCGGTATGTCGCCGGCGCCGCCCGTCGCCGGGTTCCCATGGGGTGCCACCGTCCTGCCGTAGACTTCGGCCTGCCGACGGAACCGGTGACGGCTCGTGGACGAACCACCGGACCGCCCACCCGAGGCACGCGTCGCCATCCCGGAAGGAGCGCAGCGGTGCCCGAGTCGACCGGGACGAGTGGACAGCCACACCTCCATGCCACCCCCCACCACGGTCCTGGGCCCCTGGCCGCCATCGCCGTCGGGGGGGCACTCGGCACCACGGCGCGCTACGTCATCGAGCGGGCCGTCGTGCCCGCGCCGCTCGGCTTCCCCTGGGCGACCTGGTCCGTGAACGTGCTCGGGTCGTTCGTGCTGGGCGTCGTCGTGACGCTGGTGGTCGAGCGGTGGCCCCGCGACCGGTACCTCCGTCCATTGGTGGCCGTCGGGTTCTGCGGAGGGTTCACCACCTTTTCCACCCTGGCCGTCGAGGTGGACCAGCGGATCCAGCACGGACGGGGGGCTCTGGCTGTCGCCTACCTGATGGCGACGCTCGTGGCCGGGCTGGGCGCTGCACTCGCCGGGATCACGCTGGCCCGTGGTCGGCTCCTGCCCACCGCCGGCACGGCGCTGCCGGACCCCGACCTACTGGCCGGCGACGAGGCGGACGACGGGGCGGCCGCGTCCGGGGGGACTCCGTGACCCTGGTGCTCCTGGTCCTCGCCGGCGCGCTCGGCGCGCTGCTCCGATACGAGGTGGAGCTCGCCGTCCGTCGACACGTGGGCCCCGCCTTCCCCTACGGCACCCTGCTCATCAACGTCTCGGGTGCGTTCGTGCTCGGGATCCTGGCCGGCCTGGCCGCCCACCGGGGCATCCCCTCGTCGGTCGTGACAGTGGTGGGCACCGGCCTGCTCGGCGCCTACACGACCTTCTCGACCTTCAGCGTTGACACGGTTGGCCTGGCCGAGCGCGGCCGCGTACGGGCGGTGGCCACCAACATGGGAGCGAGCATCGTCCTCGGGCTGGGAGCGGCCGCCATCGGGCTCGTCATCGGACACAGCCTCTGACCATGCCGGGCACGGGGTGCCACCCGACGTTCACGGAATGATCACCCGAAGGTGGTCCGCCGATGGCCCGGCGTTCACCTCCTCTTCCTACCGTGGCACGGGGGAGGAGTCGCCTGTGGCCATCGAGCACGAGAGCACCCGACGGGAGCGCACCAGGATCCTGGTGATCGAAGACGAGGAGTCCTACCGGGAGGCGTTGGCGTCCGGTCTGGGCCTCGAGGGGTTCGAGGTGATCGAGGCCGCCGACGGCCCCGATGGTCTACGGCTCCTGGACGAACAGGCCCCGGACATCGTCCTGCTCGACATGCTCCTACCCGGGATGCACGGCATCGACGTGTGCCGACGGATCCGCGCCGTCTCGTCGGTCCCCGTCCTCATGGTGAGTGCCGTCGACACCGAACTCGACGTGGTGCTCGGCCTGGAGCTCGGCGCCTCCGGCTACGTGACCAAGCCGTTCCGCCTCCGCGAGCTCGTCGCACGCATCCACGCCATCCTGCGCCGCGTCCAGCCCCGGGCAAATGCGCTACCCGACCTGCCCGTCGCCGTCCACGCCGTCCCGCCTCCACGCCGCTCCGCTGACGACCCCCGGGGACGGCCCGGCCTTCGGTTCGGTGGTCGTCGACCACGTCCGCCGGGAGGTGACCGTGGACGGTGTCCCCATCCACCTGTCGCGCAAGGAGTTCGACCTGTTGGCGGCGCTGTTGTCCCCCTCTCAGCGGGTGCGCTCACGCGATGAACTCATCGACCTGCTGTGGCCCGACACGTACCTGACCGACACCCGCACGCTCGACACCCACATCCACCGACTGCGGTCCAAACTCGAGCCCGACCCGACCGAGCCTCGCTTCATCGTGACCGTGCGGGGTGTTGGGTTCCGTATCGATCCGGACGGCGGCATCGCCAAGGTACCGCCGTCCGACCGTAGGCTGAAGGGCGAACCGGACAGCGTCTGAGCCGCGGGACCCGCGACCGGCCCTGCACCGTTGTCGCCGGGACGCTCAGCCGAACCGGCCGTTCACGTAGTCGAGCGTCCGCGGATCGATCGGCTCGCTGAAGAGCTGGGTGGTCGGGCCGTACTCGATCAGCTCGCCCGCCTTGTCCTCGCCCATGAGCAGGAATGCGCACCGGTCGGACACCCGCATGGCCTGCTGCATGTTGTGGGTGACGATGATGATCGTCACCCGTTCCTTCAGCTCGACGACGAGCTCCTCGATGCGCTTGGTGGCGATCGGGTCGAGCGCAGAAGTCGGCTCGTCCATGAGCAGGACTTCGGGCTCGACGGCCAGGGCCCGAGCGATGCACAGACGCTGCTGCTCACCGCCCGAGAGCGTGCTGGCATGGGCGTTCATCCGGTCCTTGACGCTGTCCCACAGCGCCGCCGCGACAAGGGCGGACTCGGCGGCCTCGTCGAGCAACGCCTTCTTGCGGACGCCGTTGAACTTCAGACCGGCTACGGCGTTCTCGTAGATCGACATCGTGGGGAACGGGTTCGGGCGCTGGAAGACCATGCCCACCCGACTGCGCAGCAGAGTGGGGTCGGTCGACGGGGCGTACACGTCGAGTTCCCCGAGGCGGACCGTTCCCGTCACTGCCGCGGTGCGCACGGTGTCGTGCATCCGGTTCAACGCCCGCAGCAACGTGGTCTTGCCGGAGCCCGAGGGCCCGATCAGGGCAGTCACCTCGCCGGCGTGGACATCGAAGGTGACGTCACGCACGGCGGTTCGGCCACTGAAGGAGACAGCCACGTCGGCGAGTGTCATGACCACCGCGCCGACCGGGGCCGGCCCCTCGCCGGCCGACATCGTCAGAATGTCGTCCGCCCCTGGGGTCACGGCTACAGCATCGGTCATCGTCGTTCCCTCCGCAACCTGGCCGCCAGAAGGCGGCTCCCGATGCTGAGCACCAGGACAACGACCATCAACAGGAGCGCTGCACCCCAGGCCAGTTGGACCTGGTCTGCGTAGGGCTGGCTGCTGCTGTTGTAGATCAGGATCGGAAGAGCCTCCATCGGCTTGGTCGGGTTCCACTGGAGGTACTGGTTGCCGAGGATCGTGAGCAGGAGCGGCGCCGTCTCACCGAGGCCACGGGCGACCGCCAGGAGGACGCCGGTGATCACCCCGGGCAGCGCCGTGGGAACGACCACCTTGCGGGTGATGGTCACCTTTCGGGCGCCGAGGGCGAGCGCGGCCTCGTTGAGCGACTTCGGGACGCCGCGAAAGGCCGACTCACCGGCGCGCACGATGACCGGAAGCATGATGAATCCGATGGCGAACGCACCGGCGAAACCGCTGTAGCCGAAGTTCCTGACGATGGCGATGTAACCGAAGATCCCGACCGTGATCGACGGGACCCCCGTCATCACGTCGGCGGTGAACCGAAGCGCGGCGGCCACCCTACTGTCGGACTCGGCCAGGAAGAGGCCGACGACTAGGCCGAGCGGCACGGTGACCGCGACGGCGATCCCGGTGATCACGGCCGTGCCCACGATGGCGTTCCACACCCCACCGCCGGGGATCCCCTCGGGGACCGTGGAGTGCGTGAAGAAGTCGACGCTCCAGGCCGGAAGCCCCTTGGCGATGACGTAGGCGACCACGCCCACCAAGGGGACGACGGCGATCACCAGGAACGCCCAGCACACCCCGAGAGCGACGCTCGACCCGGCCTTCCGGCGTCGGAGGCTCGAAGCGGCTGCTGCCTGGACGGCGCGACGTCGTTCCAGCGTCGGGTCGGTCGGCAGCTCGGCGAGCGCGGTCACAGTACCGCCGCCCCAGCGCTGCTGCCGGCCGTCGACCAGACGAGCCAACGGGCAATCGAGTTGACTGCGATCCCGATGACCAGCAGGACGAGGCCCGCCCCGAAGAGCACGGCGAGTTCGGTGCCGGTCGACTCCCCGAAGTTGTTGACGATGAGCGAGGGGATGGTCGCAGCCGGCGACTTGAGCGAGTGGGCAATGTAGGGCGAGTTTCCGATGACCAGGGCGACGGCCACGGTCTCCCCGAGCGCACGGCCCGTCGCCAGGGTGAACGCACCGAGCAGGCCGGTGCGGGCGCCCGGCACCACGACCTTGCGCAACACCTGCCAACGGGTGGCGCCGAGGGCCATCGCTCCCTCGACCTGCTCATTGGGAACCACGGCCAGCACGTCCCGAGAGATAGCCACCATGGTGGGCAGGATCATGATGAAGAGGATGACCCCGGCGAGCAACAGGCCGACGCCCTGGTTGGGCCCGTCGAAGAGTCCGGTCCAGCCGAGCACCGAGGTGAGGAACGGCTCGACGGTCGACCGGAACACCGGCGCCAGCACGACGAGTCCCCACAGTCCGTAGACCACGCTCGGCACCGCGGCGAGCAGCTCCACCGCCGTCGACAGAGCCGAACGGGCCCGCCGAGGCACCAGGTAGGCGAGGGCCAGCGCCGTGCCCAGCCCGATGGGCACGGCCAGTACCACGGCGATGGCGGTGACTTCCAAGGTCCCGATGATGAACGGCAGGAGGCCGTACATGCCGTGGCTGGGGTCCCACGTCTTCTGGATGATCCACGAGAACCCGAGCGTGGAGAACGCCGGCTGGGCCTGGACGACGATCGAAACCACGAACCAGACGACCAGTGCGGCCACGACGGCCGCAGCCAGCGCCAGGATGGCCCGGTAGCCGCCATCGGACAGCCGGACCCCCCTGGATTGTCGTGGCGGCACCGCGGCCGGTGGTTCGACGATCGTCACCCGAGAACCGACGGGCCGATCACCGGAGCGGGCGCGGGCGCTGACGTCCCAAGGTTCACTTGGACAGGAGCGCCTGGCCGCTCGTGCCGGTCACCGTGAGGAGCTGTGTCCGGTTCTGGTTCTGCACCGCCGGCGGCAGGGCCACGTAGTACAGGCTCTTGGCAAGGTCCTGGCCTCCACCGGTGTGCGTGGTCCAGTCCAGCACCTTCACGACCTGGGCCCCGGTGGTGTCGCTGGTCTGCTTCTGGAGCAGGATGGCCCAGCTATAGCCCGAGATCGGGTAGCTGGTCGCACCGGGCGCGTTCACGATCGAGAAGTCGGTCGGCGTGACCGTGGTCTTCTGGTCGGCGTCGGCTGCGACCGTCGACAGCGTCGGAACCACGTAGTTGCCGGCCGCGTTCTTGACGGCGGCGTACGTGAAGTTGTTCTTGATGGCGTAGGACAGTTCGACGTAGCCGATCGAGTACGGCGTCGACTGGATCGACGCCGCCACCCCGGAGTTCTTCGGCGTCTGGACGGCAGCGGCCGGCCAGGCGACGGTCTTGGAGGTGCCGAGGGTCCACGTCGTCGGGGCCACCGACTTCAAGAAGTCGGTGAAGATGTACGTGGTACCGGAGCTGTCGGCCCGGACCTCGGGCACGATGGCATGAGACGGCAGGGTCACGCCCGGGTTGAGCGCAGTGATCTGCGAGGCGTTCCATGTGGTGATGGTGCCGTCGAAGATGCCGGCCAATGTCGGGCCGTCGAGCTTCAGCCGAGTCGTGACGCCCGGCAGGTTGTACGAGACGGTCACCCCCCCGAGGATGTCGGGAACCTGGATGACCGGACCCGACGAAGCAGGCACCTTGGCCAGGTCCGAGGCGCTCATGGGCACGTCGGAGGCGGCAAACGCGACGGTGCCGGTCTCGAAGGCCGATATCCCGGCACCACTGCCGACACCCTGGTAGTTGATCTGCAGGCCTTGGTTCTTGCCGGTATAGGCGTAGAACGCAGAGGTGAAGAACGGCTGGACGAACGTCGAGCCCGATGAGTTGAGGGTTCCGGCCGGCGCCTTCAGGTCGGCAGCCAGGAACGCTGCGTTGTTGGCGCTGAGGGTGCCACCCGGGGGGGCGGTGGTGGTGGTCGCAGGGCTGGAGGAGGAGCTGCACGCCGACAGGAGCGCTGCGGCCGCAAGTCCGAGTGCGGCCAGCGGGGCGATCCGCCGGACGCGCGTGGTTCGGGTGTCGTTCGTGGTCGTCACAGTGTTCGGTTCCTCCATGGTCGTGGTTGGCGTCAGCTCGGGGGCGTCGCGGCGGACACCTTCCCTCCGGTTTCACCGAACGTAGTGAGACGAGTTGAACGCGAGGTGAACTCGCGGTGAACTAAACACGAATATCCGGGATGCTGATCATGAATTCAGCGGAGGCCGACGAACTCCTCGATGATCCGCGCCAGCTCGAGCGGTCGGTCGCCCTGGATGCTGTGGCCGGCATCCTCCACCAGGATCACCGTGTCGGACGGCCTGCGTCGTCGGAATTCCGCCTCGTCCTCGTCGTCCACGACGGGTGAGCGGCTCCCGCGTGCCAGCAGGACCGGGACGCCGATGCGCTCGAGGGCGTCCCACTGCATCAGGTTGTCCGCCCGCTCGACGTGCAGGCCGGACTCCATCGCCGGCCGACCCACCTGGTGGCGCCAGGTCCAGGTGCCGTCGGGGAGCTGGACCGAGTTGTGCAGGACGCCGCGCCGGAGCGACGACACCGAGCGGGTCGGGTTGAACTCGACGGTCCGCTCCAGGATCTCGTCGAAGGTGGCGAAGGTCTCGGGCCCCGACAGGAAGGCGGCGATGTCGGACGTCTTGTCGCCGGTGACCCCCGGGGTGATGTCGACCAGCAGGAGCCGGGGCACCAGGTGGGGGTGGCGGGTGGCCAGGGCGATGGCGGTGGCACCGCCGAGCGACATGCCGACGACCGCACGGGCACCGGGTGCCAGGTCGGCGATGACCAGCGCCACGTCGTCGGCCATCGCCGCAGGGTCGAGCCAGGCCGAGCCGGTCGGCCAGTCCGAATGCCCGTGTCCGGGGAGGTCGACGGCCAGGAGGGGCCGGCCGAGCGCGAGGGCGACCGTGTCCCAGGTGTGGGCGTTCTGGCCCCCACCGTGGAGGAGGACCAGCTCTGGTGGCTCCTCGCCCCACACGAGGGCGCTCACCCGCCGCCCGGGTGCCACCTCGCGCCACTCGCGGCGGATGACGGGCGGTCGGTCGAAGGGAAGGCCGGCCTCCTCTGCGTTCTCGTGGAGGAGCGAGAACTCGTCGTAGGCGGGGGGCATCGGGTCACTCATGGCTGGTCCTCGGTAGTGGGCGGGTGTGCGGTGGTGGGCGGTCCGGGCCGGTCGGCGCGGCGGAGCGCGTCCACCAGTTCGCCCAGGGTGTCGTCAGCGACGAGGTACGGCGTGTAGAAGCCGACCCGGTCGGCCAGGCCACCGAAGCGGGCGACGACCTCGGCTGCCACCTCGGCGGGCGAGCCCACGGCCGCAAGCGTGGACAGCATGGTGTCGTCGATCAGGCCCGGCATCTCGTCCCACCGGCCGGACTTGGTGAGCGCGTTCAGCTCGGGCTGGAGATCCCCCCACCCCTCGACCTCGAGGACGGGGCGGTAGGCCGGGGTCGACGCATAGAAGGAGAGGAGCCACCGGCCGGCGAGGCGTGCCGTCTCGAGTTCGGCCTCGTCGCGCCCGCAGCACACGATCACCTCGCCCGAGACCGTGAGGTCCCCCCGGGACCGGCCGGCACGGGCCAGCCCCTCGGCCACGGCAGGCAGCGTCCGCTGACGGAAGTGCGCCGCCGTGTTGAACGGCATCACCAGGAGCCCGTCGGCCACCTCGGCGGCGAGCGACACCATCTGCGGACCGAGACCGCCCAGGGCGATCGTCGGGAGCCCGTAGGGGTGGGGGCCGGGGTTGAACATGGGGGGCATCAGGGTGTGCGACGAGAACTCGCCCCGGAAGTCGAGCCGCTCGCCCGTCTCCCAGGTGGCGAAGATCGCCCGCAGCGCCCCGACCAGCTCGCGCATGCGGGCGATCGGGCGGTCGAAGTCGGCCCCGTACCGCTTCTCCACCTGGGCCCGGATCTGGCTGCCCAGTCCTAGGGTGAAGCGCCCCTGCGACAGGAGCTGCAGGTCCCAGGCCTGATGGGCCAGCTGCACCGGGTTGCGGGGAAAGGCGATGGCGACGTTGGTCGCCAGCTCGAGCGTGGACGAGGCGCCGGCGGCCAGGATGAGCGGGGTGAACACGTCGTGGGGGCCCTCGAAGGTGAAGGCTCCGTCGACGCCGATCGCCTCGAGCCTGCGGGCGTGCGCCGCCGCGTCCTCGAGTCCGGCCAGCTGGGTGTCGAAGCGCATCGGCACATGCTCCCACCGACCGGGGGACGCTGTCGCCGCCGACACGGCGACCTCGGGACCTTGTGCCCTCACCGGCGACGGCGCCCGGTGCAACACTGGGACCATGCCACCCAGGACCTGCACGCCCGAGGAAGCGGCCCAGCTCATCGGGACGACCGACACCGTCGGGTTCGGACTCGGTCCGGCCAACCCCGATGCCTTCCTGACCGCGCTCGGGGGCGCGACGACTGGGTCGACCTCACGTTCGGGGGGGCGCTGCTCCTCGGTTACTACCCGGTGCTGGCGCACCCAAAGGTGACCTACCGGTGCGGCTTCTTCGGACCCGCCGAGCGGATGATGCTGGCCGCCGGGGCGAACATCGAGCTGGTCCCCGGCGGGTTCCGGCAGTTCGCCCCCATCCTGCGCCGCTACGACCCGCGGGTCATGACCGTCCTGGCGGCACCGCCCGAGGACGGGGTCGTCAACCTGTCCCTCCACCTGGGCGCCACCTACGAGGAGCTGCAGCTCGCCGGGCAGGATCCCGATCGGCTCCTCGTGGTGGAGGTGAACCCCAACCTGCCCCGGACCTGCTCGCTGGCGCCGGACTTCACGAACACCCTGCCGCTCGACATCGTCGACGTGGTGGTGGAGGCGTCCGGAGCCCCGTTCACCCTGCCCCAGCCGGCCCCCGACGAGATCGACGAGGCCATCGCCGAGGTCGCCCGGTCGTTCGTCACCGACGGCGCCACGCTCCAGATCGGGATCGGCGCCGTGCCGAACATGGTCGCCTCGAAGCTCGCCGACGGCCCCGGCGGCGGCTACGGCGTCCACTCCGAGATGTTCACCGACGGGCTCATGCTGCTCCACCAGGCCGGCAAGGTGACCAACGACGCCAAGCGGCTGTTCAACGGGGTGTCGATCACCACCTTCGCCCTGGGGTCCGCCGAACTCTATGCGTGGCTGGACGGCAACGCCGACGTCGCGTTCGTGCCGGTCCAGGTGGTCAACGACCCCACCGTCATCGCCCAGAACCACGCGTTCGTGTCGATCAACGGCGCCCTCAGCGTCGATCTGTACGGACAGGTGGTGGCCGACAACATCGAGGGGCGCCAGATCTCTGGTGTGGGGGGCCACGAGGACTTCGTGGCCGGTGCCGAGATGCGCATCGACGACCACTCGCTGATCTGCCTGCGCTCGACGGCGGTGTCGAACGGCGTCACCCGGTCGCGCGTCGTGCCGGTACTGCCCGAGGGCTCGGTCGTGTCGACTCCCCGCCACCACACCGGGGTGGTCATCACCGAGTACGGGGCGGCGGACCTGTCCGGGCGTACCGTGCGGGAGCGGGCCGCAGCCCTGGCCGAGATCGCCCACCCCGACTTCCGCGGCGAGCTCCGGGCCCGGGCCGCCGACCTCGGCCGGCACTGACCACGTGACCGACCGCGAGCCGGCGGGCGCCGGCACGGGCGACCGCCGGTCGACGCTGCGTGTCGCCAGCTTCAACGTCCACATGGGCGTCGACGGCTGGGGGCGGCACTACGACGTCGTGGCCGAGTGCGAGGCGCTCGACGCCGACGTGCTGGTCCTGCAGGAGGCGTGGACCCCGGACGACGGCACGCCGGGCACCGCCGCGCTGGTTGCCGGCCGGCTCGGCTACCACGTCGTCGTCGAGGCCCACCTCGCCTCCGCCCGCCTGTACGAGCCGGTCAGCACGGCCAGCAGCCGCTGGGGACCCACCTTCGGGCAGGTGCGCAAGACACTCCGGCTCGACGAGGAGAGGTGGAAGGTGGCGGCCGGCCCCCCGGACCGCGTCGCCCGGCACGGCCGGTGGGGGGTGGCCCTCCTGTCCCGCGTGGTGTGCCGGGATCCCCGCCTGCTCGACCTGGGCAAGCTCCGGCGTGACCCGGCCAGCAGGGCCGTCGTCCGCTGCACCACCGACCTGGGCGGCCGCGAGCTCGTCGTCCACGGCACCCACATGTCCCACATCTCCCACCTGTCACCGGCCCAGTACCGCCGTCTGGCCCGGCTGCTCCCCCCGCTCGACACGCCGGCCCTCCTGGCCGGCGACATGAACATGTGGGGACCCCCGGCGTCCTCGTTCTTCACCGGGTGGCGCCGGGCCGTCATCGGCCGGACCTGGCCGTCTCACCGCCCCCACAGCCAGCTCGACCACATCCTCGTCACCCCCGCGGTCACCGTGGTCGACGCCCGGGTGGCGGCCTCGTCGGGGTCGGACCACCGCCCGGTGGTGGTCACCCTGGCCACCGCCTGACCGGAACCCGTGGCCGGCGCGCCCGCTCCCGGTGGCGCCGTGTCCGGCATCGGACGCCAGAGACGGGCTCACCGGGATTAGCGTCGTGGGATGGCCGACTCCTTGGAGGACTTCGAGCGCTCGGCATTCACCTCCGAGGGCGTGACCCGAGCCGTCTACCGGACCGGCTCCGGCCCGGCGGTGATCGTGATGAGCGAGATCCCCGGGATCACGCCGAACGTCGCCCGGTTCGCCCGGATGGTGGCCGGCATCGGCTGCACTGCGGTGCTGCCGCACCTCTTCGGCGAGGACGGCCGGGAGCCCTCCGTGCCCTACATGCTCTCGTCGATCACCAGAGGGTGCGTGTCCAAGGAATTCACCATCCTCGCCCTCAACCGGACGAGTCCCGTGACCACCTGGCTGCGGGCGCTGGCCCGGGACGAGCACGAGCGGTGCGGTGGGCCCGGTGTCGGTGCCGTCGGGATGTGCTTCACCGGTGGGTTCGCCCTGGCCATGATGGTCGACGACGTCATCGTCGCCCCGGTGCTGAGCCAGCCATCGCTCCCCTTCCCGGTCAACCGGGCCCACCGTCGGGCGCTCGGGATCAGCGACGTCGACGTCGAGCGGGTGGTGGAGCGGGTGGCCGCCGGGGTGTGCGTGCTCGGCCTGCGCTTCACCGGTGACAAGGCGTCACCTCCCGAGCGGTTCGCCACCCTCCGCGAGCTGCTCGGGGACGGGTTCGTCGGCGTCGAGCTGGACTCGTCGCCGGGAAACCCCCACGGGCACCGGAAGGGGGCCCACTCGGTCCTGACCGAGGACCTCGACGACCGCCCCGGCACGCCCACCCGGGAGGCCCTGGACCAGGTCCTCGACCTGTTCCGCAGCCGGCTCCTGGTGTGAATCCGCACGCGTGAACTCCCTCGTCGACGCCTGGCGGTCCCGCGGTCGCGACCGCACGCTCGCCGGGCACCGGATCTTCACCGTCGACGTCCCGGCGTCGGGACCCGCGACTGCGCCGCCACTGCTGGTCCTCCACGGATTCCCCACGTCCTCGTTCGACTTCCACCGCGTGGTGGACGGTCTGGCCGGCCGGCGGCGGGTGATCCTCTTCGACTACCTGGGGTTCGGGCTGTCGGCCAAGCCCGACCGCCCCTACCGGCTGGTCGACCAGGCCGACCTGGCCGTCGCGCTCACCGCCGACCTGGGCGTCGACCGGCTGGGGCTCCTCACCCACGACATCGGCGACACCGTGGGTGGCGAGCTCCTGGCCCGAAACCTCGGGGGCACCTGGGACGTCGAGATCACCGACCGGGTGCTCACCAACGGGACGGTCTACATGGACCTGGTCCACCTCAGCGACGGCCAGCGGCTGCTGGAGGCGCTGCCCGACGAGCGCCTCGGCCCCGGGCTGCTCGACCGGGACGGCGTGGTCGGCGGCCTGGTGGCGACGTTCGGCCCGTCGTCCGCCGTCACCGGTGACGAGCTCGAGGCGCTGTGGACGCTGATCTCGGCCGAGGGCGGCGAGCGTCTCCTGCCCCGCCTGGCCCGGTACATCGAGGAGCGCCGGCGGCTCGAGTCGCGGTTCACCCCGCCGATCGTCGACCACCCGTCGCCTCTGGTGGTCGTGTGGGGGACCGACGACCCCATCGCCGTGCCCGCCATGGCCGACCGCCTGGCCGCAGCCCGGCCCGATGCACGGGTGGTGCGCCTCGACGGCGTCGGGCACTACCCGATGGTCGAGGCCCCGGACCGCTTCCTGGCGGCCGTCGGCCCGGCGGGCTGACCTCGGGCGGCGGTCGGCCCGGCGGCTCAAGCGGTGGCCAGGATCTCCCCGTGGAGCACGGCGAACCACCCGTCGGGCGACGACGCCCACCGTCGCCACCCGGCGGCGTACGCGTCGAGGGCCTTCCGGTCGGCGATTCCGTGTCCGAGCAGCTGGTCGGCCATGTCCGACCGGGTGAACCGCTCGGCCCACAGGCCGCCCCACCACGCCCGCTCCTCCTCGGTGGCGAAGCACCACACCGACGCCGACGCCACCACCCGGTTGAACCCTGCCGAGCGCGCCCAGCCGGGCAGGAGGCGACCGGCGTCCCAGTGGGCGCGGTTCACCCGGGTGAGCTCCCCGTAGGCGGCGATCGCCCGGTCGATGTCGGCCTCGGCCGGGGCGAAGGTGAACGCCGGGTACACCGAGTCGCGGGCGGCCACGATCCCGCCGGGCCGGCACACCCGACGCAGCTCGACCAGGGCCCGGACGGGGTCGGCCACGTGCTGCAGCACCTGATGGGTGTGGACGACGTCGAAGGTGTCGTCGGCGTAGGGCAGTGCGAACAGGTCGGCCACCTCGAACGCGACGTTGTCGATCCTGCCGGCCTCGGCCCCTGCCCGCGCCTCGGCCATCACCGACCCGGCCGCGTCGATCCCGATCACGCGCCCCGGGGCGACGATCCGGGCCAGGTCACCGGTGATGGTTCCGGGCCCGCAGCCCACATCGAGCAGGTCCGACCCGGGTACAAGATGCGGGAGCAGGTAGGCGGCGGAGTTGACGGCGGTGCGCCAGCGGTGGGAGCGCAGGGCGCCTTCGCCGTGGCCGTGGGAGTAGGTGGTGTCGGGCACATGGGAAGCATGCGCCGCCTCGCTCCCAGTTGCAATGCCTACTTCTGACGGTTTGACATAAGCTGTTCTTATGGCATCGGCCGAGTGGCTCCGAACCTTCCTGGCCATCTACCGCAGCGGGTCGGTCACCGACGGGGCCGCACTGCGCAGCCTGTCGCAACCGGCGGCCAGCCAGCACCTGCGGTCGCTCGAGCGCTCGGTCGGCGCTCCCCTGTTCGTCCGGACGCCCAGGGGCATCGACCCGACGCGCCGGGGGCGCGACCTCTACACAGGGGTGGCCGACGCGCTCGACCGGCTGGAGCCGGTGCTGGCCGGACTGGACGGTGGCACCCTGCCGTCCAACGCTCCCGCGCTGCGCTTCGGGTCGTCCCCGGAATACTGCAGCTACGCCGTCGTCCCGCGGACCGCACCGGGGGCGGAGCCGCTGTCCGTCCGGTTCGGTTCCGACGCCGAATTGCTCGACCTCCTGCGCCACGGCGAGCTGGACGTCGCCGTCACCACGACCGATCCCGGCCGGCGCGGGCTCGCCGGTCGGCCACTGGGGATGACCCGGTTCGTGCTGGTGGCGTCACCGGACCACGTGCCGGAGGTCACCGGGACCCTGGAGGCGCTCGGCGGGGACCTGGCCGGTACCCCGTGGGTCGCCTACAGCGCCGAGCTACCCCGGACGCGCCGGTTCTGGCAGGCCACGCTGGGCCGGCCCTTCGCCGGCGACCTCCGACTGGTGGCGCCCGACCTCCGCTCGGTGGCCGGGGCGGTCGCACGTGGCATCGGGTCGAGCCTCCTTCCCACCTACGCCTGCACCGAAGGCCTGGCCGGTGGCACCCTGGTCGAGCTCTTCCCGGTGGAGGACCTGGTGCCGCCGGAGGCCTGGTTCGCCTCCACCCGCGAAGCCGACCTGGTCCGCCCCCAGGTCGCCAGGTTCAGCCAGGCGCTGGCGGTACCGGGTGCAGGATGAGCCCGGTCAGCCCCACACGCCGTCGACCGGTCGGCCGTCCTCGAGGTAGCAGGTCCCGGACGCCCCGATCGCCCGCGCCACCCGTCTGCGCACCGGGCCGCTGAGCAGGTGCGCGGCCTCGTCGGGACCGGCCCACCGGTAGTCCTCGATCTCTCCCTCCTCGACCACGATCCGGTCCCGGTCGGCCACGGGCACGGCCCCGCAGTCGAACAGGAACCGCATCCCGCCCGGTCGGCCCGGGCGGGGGTGGAGGAAGTCCACGCACACCAGCCGGCCGGAGTCGACGGTCAGTCCGGTCTCCTCGGCCACCTCGCGCCGACACGCCGCCCACGGCGACTCGCCGTCCTCCTCGACCTGGCCACCGGGCACGGTCCATCCTGACTTGTAGGTCGGCTTCAGCACGAGGATCCGGCCGTCCCCGTCGTGGAGGAGCGCGCCAGCGGAGGCGGGAACCCGGGGCAGGACGTACTCGGTCACCGGCCCATCATCACCGATCGACTGACGCTCGGGTGGCACCATCGGGTCATGTCCACTCTCTTCGAGCACCACCCGCACCCCCGGATCGAGCAGCGTAAGGCCGAGTCCCCGGCAAAGGTCGTCGAGCAGCACAATGTCGACACCCCTTACCAGCGGTTCAACAAGGGACTGGCGGTGTCGATCACGTCGAACGTCGGTACCATGACCAGCGCCTACCTCTTCTGTGTGCTGGCGTTCCTGTCGCTGCCGGCCGTCCTGTCCGGCCTCGGCGGGCCGTTCGACGGCGTGTTCCCGTCATTCCTGGTGAAGGCCAGCCTGATCGCCCTCATCGCCTGGATCGCCCAGACGTTCCTGCAGCTCGTCCTGCTCCCCATCATCATCGTCGGCCAGAACGTGCAGGCCGAGGCGGCGGACAAGCGAGCTGAGGCCACCTACCAGGACGCCGACGCCGTGCTCCACGAGGCGCTCCAGATCCAGGCCCACCTGGAGGCCCAGGACGCAGCCATCGAGCGGATCCTCGGCCTGGTGGCCGGCCCGTCCGGCGCAACCGGAGAGAGCGGTGCGCCCGCGGCCGGGGCGGACGCCCCGCCGCCGGTCAACCAGTCGTGAGCGAGCCCTCCAGGGCGGCGACGGCCACGTCCTTCGCCCAGCGGTAGTCGGGCTTGCCCGAGGGCGAACGACGGACGGCGTCGACGAACACCACCTCGCGGGGCAGCTTGTAGCCGGCGAGGTGGGCGCGTCCGTGGTCGCGCAGCTCCCCCAGGTCCGGCGGGGACGCCAGCCCGGGGCGCAGTTGGACCACGGCGGTCACCTGGGAGCCCCACCGCTCGCTCGGCGTGCCCACCACGATGGCGTCGAACACCGCCGGGTGACTCTTCAGCGCCTTCTCGACCTCTTCGGGGAAGACCTTCTCGCCCCCGGTGTTGATCGAGACCGAGCCCCGGCCGTAGACGGCGATGGTCCCGTCGGCCAGCACCGTGGCCATGTCGCCGGGGACGGCGTACCGGACCCCGTCCACGACCGGGAACGTGGCCGTCGTCTTCGCCTCGTCCTTGTGGTACCGGAGCGGGATGTGGCCGCTGGTGGCGAGCATCCCGATACGACCGTCGCCCGGGGCGCACAGGGTGCCGTCGTCGGCGATGACCACGTTGGTCGGGTCCATGGCGAACACCGGGGCGCCGTCGTCGCTCTGTCCCACCAACGCCCCCTGTCCACCGGTCTCGGACGCCCCGAAGGCGTCCAGCACGAGCATGTTCGGCAGCAAGGCACTCAACGACTCCTTGACCGACGGCGACAGGATCGCCCCACCCGATCCGTAGACGATCAGTGACGACAGGTCGTGTTCGTCGGTGCCGTGGGCCTCGAGGTGGTCGACGAGTGGGCGGGCGTAGGCGTCCCCGATGGTCATGACGACGTTGACCCTCTCCTCGGCGATGACCCGCAGCGCGAAACCGGGGTCGAACCCGAGGTCGCGGATGAGCACATGGGTCGCCCCCGAGAGCAGTGCGGTGAATCCGACCCACCACCCCCCGCCGTGCATGAGCGGGCACAGGGTCAGCGTGCCCTTCAGCGGGTAGCCACCGGCGGCCCGGGCGGCCACGTCGTCGAGGTCGGCCACCGGGGCGACGCCCAGCGCCGGGTTGCCACCGCCGCCGACGGCCGACAGGTAGATGTCGTCGTGGCGCCACATCACGCCCTTGGGCATGCCGGTGGTGCCCCCGGTCCACAGCCCGTAGAGGTCGTCGGGACCGCGGCCGTCGTCCGTCGGTCGGTGGTCCGGCTGCGCCTCCAGGAGTTCCTCGTAGCGGTGGTCGGCGACCACAACCGTGCAGGGGCGGTCCACGCACTTGGCGGCGCGGACGGCGCGGTCCTCGAGGTCGGGTTCGGTCACCACGAGTGCGAGGTCGGCGTTGTCCATCAGGTACTCGAGCTCCTCGTCGACGTATCGGAAGTTGACGTTGACCGGCACGGCGCGGACCTTGAACGCCGCCAGGGTCAGCTCGACGTACTGGTTCCCGTCGTACAGGTGGCAGCCGACATGGTCGCCGGGCCGGATCCCCAGCGCCAGGAGCGCGTGGGCCAGGCGGTTCACCCGGGCATCGAGCTCGGCAAAGGTCAGGCGGACCTCCCCACCGGCTGTCGTCCGGACCACCAGGGCCGGTGCGTCCGGCGTGGTGTCCACGACGGTCTCGAAGATGTCGGCGAAGTTCAGGCCGGCCATGGTCCCCCCCGGGCTCGGATGTCCTCCCAGCGTACCAAGTGGGCCGTGGCGGCTCCCCGGCAACCCGGACGCGGAACTCCCCCGGGCTGCCGGCTGCGCCGGCCTCCCGGGGGAGTCCTCGTCGATCCGGTTCCGGACGGTCAGGCGCTGATGCTGACCGCCAGCTTCTGGATCGTCACCGAGGCGCCGGACGTGGCCGTGATCTTCAGCACGTGCGTCCGGTCCGTGGCCGCAGGAGTGCCCGACAGGGTGGCGGTGCCGTCACCGTTGTCGTGGAAGGTCAGTCCGGACAGCACGCCGGACGGGGTCGCCGTCAGGGTCACACCGGAACCCACGCCGGTCGTGGTGACGGTGAAGCTCTGGGTCGGCGGCCCGCTCTTGGAGAAGCTCGCCGACGGCGCCGACGTGATCGCCAGGACGTGCACCGTGAACGTCTGGGTGGTGTCCGGGCCGACACCGTTGGTGGCGTGGAGTGTGAACGTGAAGTCACCACCTCCCACCGGACCCTTGCCCTTCAGCTTGGCGGTACCCGCCTTGGCGCCCTTGCCCGGGGTGAACGTCACCCACGCCGGGAGGCCGGACGCCGAGACGGTGGCGACCGGGTTGCCGTGCGTGGTCATGGTGAACTGGAACGTCTTGCCCGCCGCGGTCTGCACCGACGGCGCCGAGGTGATGGTGGAGGTGTTCGATCCGACCACGATGGAGATCGGCCAGAAGCCCGGCTGACCGGCGTGGGCCGGGTCCGGGGTGAACGACGAGATCCACGGGCTCAGGCTCAGCGGACCGGACCCACCTGTCGCCGAACAGCCGGTCGTATTCGGGCCGGTGGGGCAGCCCCAGTAGTTGTTGGCTGCGGTCAGCGTACCGGTCGAAGTGCTCGCGATGCCGCCCGAAGTCCCTCCGCCGAGGCTGTTGTCCACCACCGTTTCGGTCGTCACACCGACGTTGTTGGTCGTGTCGGTGAAGATGTCGGCGGAATCGGAGGACCCGGCCGAGATCGCACTGATGGCGTTGTTGGCGATGGTCGCGGAGGCCGTGTTGCCCTCGAGCCCGATGGCATGGGTCCAGCCGCCACCGTGGATGGTGTCGATCGAGTTGCCCACGATCTGCGAGCCCGTGGTCGGTCGATTGAGGATGATGCCGTAGCCACCCCATGCCGCACTGGTCACGTTGGTGATCCGATTCGACGTGACGTGCAGGCCGGTGCCCACCGTGGAGACCGTCGAGTCACCGATCTCGATCCCGATGGCCGACTGGTGCTGCGTGCCGGTCGAGCTGATGTTCTCGATGAGGTTGCGGGCCACGGTCACGTTGTTCGGCGTTCCGCTCCCATTGCCGGACACATCCACCCCGATCGGGTTGCCGCCCTTTGTGGGAGCGGTCTGCGTGGTCGACATACCGGAGATGATGTTGTCGGCGATTGTCGCCCCCGAGGCGCTCGGGTCCACCTGCACGCCGAAGGCCGCACAGTAGGAACAGGTCGTCGGGGCCGTCTGCTGGATGGTGAAGCCGTCGACCGTCACGTTGGGCGAGCTCACCTGGACGGTCAGGTCCTGGCTCGAGCCCGCGTTGCTGGTCGAGATGACCGACTCGGGCCCGCGGGCGCCGGTGGCCGGGGTGCCGACGTTGGCACCGTCCAGGGTGACCGGCTTGGTGACATGCACGTTCTCGTTGTACGTGCCGGCAGCCACGTGGACCGTTCCGCCGGAGATCACCGTGTTGACGGCGTGCTGGATGGTTGCGAACGGCGAGCTGACGGTACCGGCATTGGCGTCACTGCCGGTCGGGCTCACGTAGGCGGTGGACATCTGGCACAGTCCGGAGGGCGATGACGTGTCGCCCGTGTTGCCCGTCCAGCTGTTGGCGGTTCCCACGGTCCCGGTTCCCGTCGTGTTGTCGTAGCAGTCATCGGTGCCGCTTCCGGAAGCGTGGTTGCCCGAGACGGTTCCACCACCGGGCATGGCGCCTTGGTAGGCGAGGACCTCGAGGCCGTACATCGAGGCCCCCGAGACTGTGTTGTTGGTCACCGAGAAGTTCGACGGCGCCGGAGACAGCCCACCGGCCACCTGCACGCCCTTCGTCCAGCCGGTGATCGTGTTGCCCGAGATCACGTCGCCGGTCCCGCCCGGGTTGAAGATCGAGTTGTCGCTGATCGCCGCGGCTGGCAGCCCGGTCCCGCTCAACGTGTTGGACGAGATGGTCATGTTGTAGTTGCCGCCACCGAGATAGATGCCGGTGGAGGCGTTCGCGGTGTCGCCCGGGTCGTTGACCGTGACGGTGTTGTGCGTGATGTTCGCACCGCTCGTGCAGAACGCGACCACGAAGTTCTCGTCGTTGCTCGTGTCGGTGAAGGTGTTGCCGGTGACGGTCAGGTTCTTGGCGTAGTGCGTGGGATCGGTCGCCGGTCCGGTCGAGGTGCAGCTCGGGTTGGAGCCGGTGTGGACAGCCCCCGTCGGACCCGACAGGTTCGTGAAGTTGTTGTCCGACACGGTGACGTTGTCCGCAGCGTTGCTGGCCTGTGACCACATGTTGACCGCGCCGCCGAAGTAGCCGGAGCTGGCGGAGGACGGCGTGGCTTGGACGAAGCTGTCCCGACTGATGGTCGTCGTCGTCGGATTGGAGACCCCGTTGGTGTCCAGGTAGATGCCGCCGTTGCTGACGTCGATGATGTCATTCGAGAAATTCCAGCCCGAGCCGACGTCCGAGGCCTTGATCTCGCTCGTCGATCCGGTGTAGCCCTCCAGGGTGAAGCCGTCGATGGTGCCCGTGGTGGCTCCCGCCGTGTAGACCACGCCACCCGAACCCGAGATGATCGACTCCGAACCGGACCGGGTACGGGCGTCGACACCGCTCTGGGCGCCGTCGAGGATGACCGGCTTGTTGATCGAGACGTTCTCGTTGTAGGTGCCTGCGGCCACATGGACCGTTCCACCCGAGGCGACCGTGGTGACTGCGTGCTGGATGGTGGCGAACGGCGAGTCGGAGGTACCGGCATTGGTGTCGTTGCCAGTGGGACTCACGAAGCAGGTGGTGGTGCACGTCGGCACGGCGTTGAACTGCACGGCCGGCACGTAGAAGGGCGCCGAGGTGGAGGGCGACGACTCACCCCAACAGCCGGCATCCAGTCGGAAGGTACCGACGGCCGAGCTGCCGCTGTCGCAGTAGTTGGGGGCGTAGCCGGTGTTCCAGTAGATGCCGTTGGTGACGACGTTCGAGCCGACCGTCACGTTGGTCGGATCGTCACTGAGGCCCACGTTGAGGGCGTCATAGGGGCAGCCGGTCGAGGCTGCGTTGCACGGGTTGCTCGAGCCGAGCGGGCCGCCGATGGCCGGGTCGCCGTAGTTGGACGTCCGGATCTCGACCCCGTAGACGACCTTGTCGGGCACCGTGATGTCCCCGAGGTTGATCGTGGCATCGGTGGCGATGCCGTTGTAGCAGGTCGTTCCGTCGAACCACTTGCCCGCGTTGGCGCCGGTGCAGTTGACGATGTCAGACGACGGTCGGTACTTGAGGTTCACCGTCTGGGTCACCGACGAGATCAGGCTGCCCACCGAGTTGTCGGGGTTGGCCTGGTACAGGTTGAGCGTGATCGGCTGGGCGAAGGTGGCGCCCGGAGTGGTCACGCAATTCCCACCGCTCCACGACCCGCTGGTCCCGCAGCCCCAGCTGTCCATCGTGATGGTGACGCTGCTGAGCGTCCGGGAGGTGCCCGGGGCGAAGTGGACCTGGTTGCCGATCTCCGTCGCCTGGGTCGCCTCGTAGGCGAGCGAGGGCAGCGTCGACGCCGACGGGTTGGTCGAGTCGTAGATCGTCGTGGTCGGGGTGGTCGCCCCCGCGACGGTCGGAGGACCGGTGACGAGACCCATGGTCAATGTGCCCACCAGTACCGCCAGCACCGCCGAAATTCGCCGCATGTAGAAACCCCTCGTGCACACACATTGGCCCCCACGCGGCATCGGCCCCGGCGCCCCTGGGGACGCCGATTCAGACTGCACCGCGCACGAAGCCACGACGGAACCATTCCGCCATCGGGAGTGTGTCCCAGGCGACCGGCGATTGCCATCGTCAAATGTGATGGTTTCGGCCCACAGCGTGCATCCCGCCTGGTGACCCGCCAGGTTCGGTCCGAGTCCCATGAGAATCCGACGCCAGGTGCGCCCACGCACCGTGAGCACTGCAACCGGTGACGCGGTCGCCGCCGAAGACCTGACCGGTCGTTCAGGGCAACGGGCGCCGATCAGCCGGTGAAGGGCGCCAGTGCGTCGACCTCGGCCACCTCGTCCGCCGTGAGCCCCCAGGCCGCCGCCGCGGCATTGGCGCGCACCTGGTCGGGTGACGTGGCGCCGGCGATCACCGAGGCGACCACCGGCTTGGCCGCGAGCCACGCCAGCGCCAGCTCGAGCACGGTGTGGCCGCGCGCCGCCGCCCACTCGGTGGCGCCGTCCACGACGTCGAAGTTGGCATCGGACAGCATCCCGCCACCACCGGCGCCGAAGTGCACCAGGCGGGTGCCCGCCGGGGCCTCCTCACCCCGGGTGTACTTCCCCGACAGCAGGCCGCTGGCCAACGGGTAATAGGGGAGGTAGCCGATGCCGAGGCGTTCGCACTCCGGCACCGCGTCGGACTCGTCGTCACGGTGGACGAGGCTCCATTGGTTCTGTACCGAGACGAACCGGGCGCCACCCGGACGGACCGCCGCCTCCGCCTCGCACAGTTGGGCCGCCGAGAAGTTCGAGCAGCCGATCTCGAGCACCTTGCCTTCACGGACGAGGTCGTCGAGCACGCCGAGCGTGTCGGCGATCGGTGTCTCGGGATCGGGCCGGTGGAGCTGGTACAGGTCGATCCGGTCGGTGCCGAGCTGGGCCAGGCTGCGCTCGACGGCGGCGCGCACGTAGTCGGGGGCCGCCCCGCCCCGACCGCCGTCGACCGGACTCCCGAACTTCGTGCCGATGACGACCTGGTCTCGCCGGCGGCCGAGAGCGGCGCCCAGACGGGCCTCGCTCTGCAGGTAGGAATCGGCCGTGTCGAAGAAGGTGATGCCGGCCTCGATGGCGGCGTCCACCACCGGAAGCACGGCGTCCTCCTCCATGAAGAAGCCGAAGTTGTTGGTCCCGAGCCCGATGACCGAGACCTCGAGCGAGCCCATGCGACGGGTGTCCATGACCCCCGTACTACCACTGGCGGCCAGCAGGCGGCCCGTCGTCGTGGGGTCAGACCCTCGCCATGTTGTCGAACCGGGCGTGGTGCCCGATGAAGGCGAGCCGCGTCGTGCCCGTCGGGCCGTTCCGGTGCTTGGCCACGATGACCTCGGCGGTCCCCTGGGTCTCGGTCGCATCGGGGTTGTAGACCTCGTCGCGGTACAGGAACAGGACGACGTCGGCGTCCTGTTCGATCGAGCCGGACTCGCGCAGGTCGGCCAGCATCGGCCGCTTGTCGGGCCGGCTCTCGAGGGACCGCGACAGCTGCGACAGGGCCACCACCGGCACTTCGAGCTCGCGGGCCAGGATCTTCAGGCCTCGGCTGATCTCGGACACCTCGACCTGGCGGTTCTCCGACCCGTGGCGCCCCGTCATGAGCTGCAGGTAGTCGATGACGACCAGGCTGAGCCCCTCCCGGCTCTTCAACCGGCGGGCCCGGGCCCGGATGTCCATGACCGTCAGGTTGGGGTTGTCGTCGATGTAGATCGGCGCCTCGCTCATCCGGCTGATGGCATTGCCGATCTTCGGCCAGTCGGCCTCGCGCAGCTTGCCGGTCCGCATCCTGCTGGCGTCGACCCGTGCCTCGGAGCTGAGCAGGCGCTGGGTGAGCTCCATGTGGCTCATCTCGAGTGAGAACAGGAGCACCGGCTTCTTGAGCTTCACCCCGGCGTTGGCCACCATGCCGAGGGCGAAGGCCGTCTTGCCCATGGCGGGTCGGGCGCCGACCACGATCAGGTTCGAGGGCTGCAGGCCGGCCAGCTGCTCATCGAGATCGGTGTACCCGGTGGCCAGGCCGGTGACGGTCTCACTCCGACCGAAGAGCTGCTCGAGGTGGTCGAGTGTGGCGCCGAGCAGCTCCTCGAGCGGCGTCATGGTGTCCACCACCCGGCGCTGGGCCACGTCGAAGACGAGACTCTCGGCGCGGTCCAGCACCTCCGAGACGTCCTCGGGCACGCTGTAGCCGAGCTCGGAGATCTCGCCTGCCACGGACACCAGGCGACGCAGCAGGGCGAGTTCCTCGACGATCTTGGCGTAGTACTCGGCGTTGCCGATCGACGGGGTGTTGGCCTGGAGGGTGACGAACACCGAGGTGTCGCCGATCGACTCGAGGAGCTCGCGGCGACGGAGCTCCTCGGTCACCGTCACCCAGTCCGCCGGCTCGCCCCGTTGGTAGAGCGACGTGACGGCCTCGAAGATGTAGCCGTGCGAGGCCTTGTAGAAGTCCTCGGCCTTGCAGTTCTCCATGGCGGCAGCGATGGCGTCGCGCGACAGGAGCATCGCCCCGAGGACGGACTCCTCCGCCTCGAGGTTGTGCGGGGGGACCCGTCCGGCCGTGCTCGCCCCACCTGTGCGGGGGGTGAGCAGCCGTCGGGGTCGCGAGTCGTCGAACGCCTGGACCATGGTGCGTCAACCCTCGCCCATCAGGCCTGTGGAACGGAAGAGCATCTTCCTGGGGAAAGCCGTGGTCGAGCCTGTGGACGGGTCGTGGACAACCGCCGTGACCCTGGGGACCGGGTGACAGGGTCGGGGTACGTCGGACCGGCGATACGGGGCATCCGCCCATCATGGGTGCAGGGTGTGACAGTGGTCCCGGGCGGCCACCGGGCCCGGGTCCGGGCGCACGAGTGCCCCGGCACGGGCCGGGGCACTCAGGGACACTGCATCGGGCCGCCACGGGAGGGGCCCACCGGGATCAGGCCTCGGCCACCACGTCCACGGTCAGCTCGAAGACGACGCCCCCGATCAGCTCGACCCGGACGCTGTGCTCGCCCACCGTCTTGATCGGCTCCTCGAGCACCAGGTCGTGTCGGTCGATGACCGCCCCGGTCTGCTCCTCGACGTGGCGCACGATGTCCGCCGCGCCGACAGAACCGAAGAGTCGGTCGTTTGCGGCCCTGGCCGTGATGGTGATGGTGTTGCCCACCAGGGTCTTGGCCACGGTCTCGGAACCCTCACGGTCCCGGGCGTCCCGCAGGTCACGGGAGTTGCGCATGGCGGCCGCCTGGGCCTCGACCCCGTCGGAGGCGAGGATCGCCTTGCCGGCAGGCAGGAGGTGATTGCGGGCGAATCCCCCGGCGACGTCGATGATGTCGCCCCGCTTGCCCACCCCGTCCACGTCACTGCGGAGAAGGACCTTCATCACTCCTCACCTGCCTCGGGAGCCTCGGGAGCCTCGGGAGCCTCGACGATCACGAGTTCGTCGCCGTTCTCGAGCTCCACGACCTCGACCGCCTCGACAGGCGTCGCGGCACTGTCGAGCGGGGGCGTGCCGTCGGGGATGGCCGTCGACGCTCCGTCCTCGCCCAGCGTCCGCTCCTCGTCGCGTCCACGACGTCCGCCGCCTCCGCCGAAGCCGCCGTCACGGCCACCACGGCCACCACGGCCACCGGGACGCTCGGTGGTGGTGCGCTGCGTGTAGGGCAGCAGCACGAGCTCTCGCGCCGTCTTGATGGCGATGGCGACGTCCCGCTGGTGCTGGGTGCAGTTGCCGGACACCCGGCGGGCACGGATCTTGCCCCGGTCGCTCATGTACTTGCGGAGCATGGCGACGTCCTTGTAGTCGACCCACTCCACTCGGTCCTTGCACAGCGCACACGGCTTCTTCTTGACGCGTCGGCCGTTGTCCTTGGGCGCCCGGCGTGCCGTGCTGCCTCCACGATCGTTGTTCCTGGCCATGACTAGAAAGGCTCCTCGCTGTATCCGTACCCGGAGTCGGCAGGTGCGCCGCCCCCACTCGACTGCCCGCCGCCGCGTCCGCCGCCTGCGCCGCCTGCGCCGCCGGACGGCCCATCACCAGGGGCCCGGCGCTCGTTCTTGGTGACCTGCGCCGTCGCCCAGCGGATGCTCGGCCCGATCTCGTCGGCGACCACCTCGACCTTGGACCGCTTGTCGCCGTCCGGGGTCTCCCAGCTGCGCTGCTCGAGGCGGCCGGTGACGATGACCCGCGAGCCGCGGGTCAGCGACTCGGCGGCGTTCTCCGCCATCTCGCGCCAGCACACCACGTCGAAGAAGGAGGTTGCCTCCTCCCACTCCTGGGTCTGGCGGTTCTGCCACCGCCGGTTGACTGCGAGCCCGAAACTGGCCGTGGCCTGCCCGGTGTTGGTGAACCGGAGCTCGGGATCGCGGGTGATGTTGCCCACGAGCGTGACTGCGTTGCCGGCCATGGTCAGCCTTCCCCGTTGGCGGCGGCGGCGGCCGCAGCACGACGGCCGGCGACCTTGTCCGGGAGCCGGATGACCTTGTGGCGCAGTACCTCGTCGGCCAGCACGAAGACCCGCTCCATGTCGGCGACGGCCGGCGGCTCGGCGTTCAGCTCGATGAGGACGTAGTAACCCTCGCGCTTGTGCTGGAGCTCGTAGGCGAAGGTCCGGCGACCCCATCGCTCGACGCGGCCGGGATTGCCCCCCTTGGCCTTCAGCGCGGCCAGGGCCCGGTCGAGGACTCCGTTGACCGCTGCCTCATCGGCTCCGGTGTCGAAAATGACCATGGTTTCGTAGGGCCGCATGAACGGCTCACCTCCCTCTGGATCGGGTGCGCTGCACCCGAGCCCCACGGCGTGGGGCAGGTCGGAACATTGACGACCACCTGTCAGGTGCTGCGTGGTGGCCGGAACAGCCAGAGCACTCTAGCCGACACTCAGTGGTAGACCTCCGCGTCGGCCGGGAAGGCCCCCGACCGCACATCGGCGGCGAAGGCGGCGACGGCCGCCGTGGCGTCGTCGGCCAGGGACGCGTAGCGCCGGACGAACTTGGCCGTCCGGGGGGTGACGCCCAGTAGGTCGTGCAGGACCAGGACCTGCCCGTCGCAGTTCGGGCCGGCCCCGATCCCGATCGTGGGCACGTCGAGGGCCTCCGTCACTGCCGCCCCGACCTTCTCGGGGACTCCCTCGACGACCACTGCGAACGCGCCCGCCGCCTCGACCGAGCGCGCTCCCTCCACCAGCTGGCGCGCCGCCTCGTCGTCGCGGGCCTGGACCCTGAACCCGCCGAAGGAGTGCACCGACTGCGGGGTGAGTCCGATGTGGCCCATGACCGGGATCTCGGCTGCGACGAGGGCCTCGATCATCGGGGCGCGGACGGCACCGCCCTCGAGCTTGACGCACTGGGCACCGGCCCGGATCAGGAGGGCGGCGTTGCGGACGGTGTCGGCCGCGTCCACGTGGTAGCTCATCCAGGGCAGGTCCCCCACGATCAGGGCGCCGGGGCGCGCCCGCGCGACGGCCGCCACATGGTGGGCCATGTCACCGATCGTCACCTGCAGCGTGTCCTCGTAACCGAGGACGACGTTCGCCACGGAGTCGCCCACCAGGATGAGGTCGACGCCGCCGGCATCGGCGATGCGTGCGCCGGGTGCGTCGTAGGCGGTGACCATCACCAGGGGAGCATGGCCGTCGCGGACCTTGGCGGAGCGGACCGCGGGGACGGTCACGGGCGCGGACCGGGGACGGGCATGGGATCCTCCTCATCTGCCGTCCAGCGCCCTGGGGCTGCCGGCGGCTTCGGCGGAGCGGGCTCCGCGGAGTTACGAGCGACTGCACCCCCATGGTACTGCGCTCCCCGGGAGTGCGACAGGGGCGGCGTCGACGTCCCCGGCGGGTGGGAGGAGGTGTGATCGGTGCCTACGGCGTGGTGCGACTCCGCAGCGGCTTGCGAGCGACGGCGTCGACCCCTGCGCCGGCGGGGTACATGCGCGCCAGGTGGTTCCACCGGCAGCCGCAGCAGACTTCGATCACGTAGCAGACGACCGGCTCCTTGCGCCGCCAGTAGCGGGCGAGCTCGACCTGGGTGGCCACGCACCGGCCGCCGGCCGGGAGCTTCGTGCCGAACACGAAGGTCACCTCGACGAGGTCGGACTCCTCGCAGATCGGACACTGCTCGCCCATCGGCCGACCGAGGTTGGTGGCGGCGCGGATCAGCTCGGGATGGGCGTCGCACACGTCGAGGCGGGAGAGCCTCCCCTTGCGGAACTCGCGGATGACCGAGTTGCGGGCGAGGAGATACTCGACCCGGCCCCCGGTGGGAGAGGTCTGCACGCCGGCGAGGGCTCCGGGTCGGAAGCTCACCCGGCCAGGGTACCGCCTCGGTCCCCGGGAGGCACCCGGCGGCAGCCGGTGCCCCAGACCGCGACTGGCGATGTCGCGTCTCCGATACATCAACTCGATACATCGGAATGATGTATCGTGTCAGGTATGCAGACGGTGAACACCCAGCCCGGTCGGGCCCGCGCCGTCCGTCGGGCCTGACGTGCTCGACCTCGCCATCCTGGGCCTGCTCGTCGAGCAGGAGATGCACGGCTACGAGATCCGCCGGCGCCTGCGCGACGAGCTCGGGCTGTTCGCCAACGTCTCGTTCGGCTCCCTGTACCCCGCTCTGTCCCGCCTGGAGCGTTCCGGTGCGGTGACGGTCACCGAATTGGGTGGGGCCGCTGCGCCCATGCCGGCCACCGGCTCACTCGGCGGCGAGCGCGCCGGCCTGCGGGCGCGACGCTCGGGTTCCACGCTCGGGACCAAGCGGTCCCGCAAGGTCTACCGGATCACCGGCGCCGGGCGGGCGCTGTTCGAACAGCTGCTCGAGGGCGAGGAGCCGGCGGGCGCCGACGACGCCCGCAGCTTCGGCCTCCGGCTGGCGTTCGCCCGCCACCTGGCCCCGTCGGCCCGCCTGGCCCTCCTCGAGCGACGGCGGGCCCAGCTGACCCGACGGCTCGCCACCGACCTGGTGCGCGCCTCTGGTGAGCGGCTCGACGTCTACACCCGATCGCTGGTCGAGCACAGCACCGAGGCGACCGAGCACGACATCGCATGGCTCGACCGCCTCATCGAGGCCGAGCGCCAGAAGCAGTCCTCGACCCGGGCCGACGGCACCGGGCAGTCCACCCCGTCCACCCCTCGGTCCGCCACCCCGGGCGACGGGATGGTCGGGGGGACCGCCGCACCCGAGATCGAGCTCGGCGAGCCCCACTCGGGCGACACCCTGTCCTCGACGTCCCCCTCGGGGGCGTCATGAGAGCCCGCACCGTCCGGTGCGCACCTACCAACGCGTCCCCGTGGGGCGTATCCACACACATGAAGGGAACCGTACGATGAGCAAGATCCGAGTGGCGATCGCCGGCGTGGGCAACTGCGCCAGCTCGCTGATCCAGGGCGTGGAGTACTACCGCAACGCCGAGGCCGGCGAGACCGTGCCCGGCCTGATGCACGTGGTCCTCGGTGGCTACCACGTCGGCGACCTCGAATTCGTGGCCGCTTTCGACGTCGACGCGACCAAGGTCGGCACCGACCTCGGCAAGGCCATCTTCGCCGGACAGAACAACACGATCCGGTTCGCCACAGTGGGCGACCTCGGAGTCACCGTCCAACGGGGCCCGACGCTCGACGGGTTCGGAAAGTACTACCGGGAGACCGTCGAGGAGTCGCCGGCCGAGCCGGTCGACGTCGTGGCCGCCCTGAGGGACTCGGGGGCCGAGGTCATGGTCAGCTACCTTCCCGTCGGATCCGAACAGGCCCAGCGCTTCTATGCGGACGCCTGTCTGCAGGCCGGGATCGGCTTCGTCAACGCCATCCCGGTGTTCATCGCCTCGGACCCGGTGTGGGCGCAGAAGTTCCATGACGCCGGCCTGCCCATCGTGGGCGACGACATCAAGAGCCAGGTTGGCTCGACCATCGTCCACCGGATCCTGACCCGGCTCTTCGAGGACCGCGGCCTGGCCCTCGACCACACCTACCAGCTCAACGTCGGCGGCAACATGGACTTCAAGAACATGCTCGAGCGCGACCGGCTGGAATCGAAGAAGGTCTCGAAGACCCAGGCGGTCACCAGCCAGATCGAGAACGGCGACCTCGACGCCGACGA